>NZ_JBWKOR010000001.1:0-1317299 GCF_059416185.1 Pseudomonas sp. GW821-FHT09E04 | reverse complement strand
GGTAGAGCACGGGATTGTGACTCCCGTTGTCGTGGGTTCGATCCCCATCGTCCACCCCATATTTCGAAAGGCGCCAGATGTAACAGTCTGGCGCCTTTGCTTTAAAAAGCTTCATCCGCGGATGTGGTGGAATTGGTAGACACACTGGATTTAGGTTCCAGCGCCGCGAGGCGTAAGAGTTCGAGTCTCTTCATCCGCACCAATCAAAGCTTCATTCATGCCGTTGGTAGGGTGAAGTTCTACAAAGAAGTTGTTTGGCTTCTTTGGCACGCAATATGGTGGGCGTAGCTCAGTTGGTAGAGCACGGGATTGTGACTCCCGTTGTCGTGGGTTCGATCCCCATCGTCCACCCCATATTTCGAAAGGCGCCAGACTTAACAGTCTGGCGCCTTTTTTGTTTTACGGTTTCGAGTATTTCGGCGACTGCCGGTTTCGGGTCGCAGGGCAGGGCGCTTCGTCGTATTAATGTTGCTCGATGATGCTGCGCTGCCCGCCGACCTTGCTTGCGAGGTTGGCTGTCAGGGAGATGATTCAACCGCCTCTATATATAGAAGAGGTTGGCGCAGAGCCCTGGCTTGATTGGCTGTATTTGCTAACAGGGCGAGGCGCAACCGTTTGTCCCCGCCTTCAAATTGCCTGCTGTTTTCTTACCCGTTTTCAGTAGGGTGACTTCTTGAGTTTGACCCACTAGAATGCATGCCCTTGATTCTTGGGTCGGAAACGGCCGGCTAACGTCTGTGCAACGAGGAATATCCATGCAAGTTTCTGTTGAAAATACTACTGCTCTTGAGCGCCGCATGAGCATCACCGTGCCGGCTGAGCGCATCGAGACTCAGGTCAACAAGCGTCTGCAGCAGACTGCCCAAAAGGCCAAGATTGCTGGCTTCCGTCCAGGCAAAGTGCCAATGAGCGAAATCAAGCGCCGTTTCGGTGCTGATGCGCGCCAGGAAGCGATCGGCGACGTGATCCAGTCCTCCTTCTACGAAGCTGTGGTTGAGCAGAAGCTGAACCCGGCCGGTTCGCCGTCGATCGAGCCTAAGTCGCTCGAAGCTGGCAAGGACCTGGAATACGTAGCCGTATTCGAAGTGTTCCCAGAGTTCACCGTTGCCGGCTTCGAAGGCATCACCGTCGAGCGTCTGAGCGCTGACGTGGCTGACGCCGATCTGGACAAGATGCTGGACATCCTGCGCAAGCAGAACACCCGTTTCGAAGTGGCCGATCGCGCTGCCCAGAACGAAGACCAACTGAACATCGATTTCGTTGGCAAGGTTGACGGCGAAGTGTTCGCTGGCGGTTCCGCCAAGGGCACTCAGCTGGTGCTGGGTTCCGGCCGCATGATCCCAGGCTTCGAAGAAGGCTTGGTCGGTGCTAAAGCTGGCGAAGAGCGCGTTCTGAACCTGACCTTCCCAGAGGACTATCAGAACCTGGACCTGGCTGGCAAAACCGCCGAGTTCACCGTGACCGTCAACACCGTTTCCGAGCCAAAACTGCCAGAGCTGAACGAAGAGTTCTTCGCCCAGTTCGGTATCAAGGAAAGCGGCATCGACGGCTTCCGCACCGAAGTTCGCAAGAACATGGAGCGTGAACTGCGTCAGGCGATCAAATCCAAGGTCAAGAATCAGGTAATGGACGGTCTGCTGGCCACCAACCCGATCGAAGTGCCAAAGGCTCTGCTGTCCAACGAAGTTGACCGTCTGCGCGTGCAGGCTGTTCAGCAGTTCGGCGGCAACATCAAGCCTGACCAACTGCCGGCCGAGCTGTTCGAAGAACAAGCCAAGCGCCGCGTTGTGCTGGGTCTGATCGTGGCTGAAGTGGTCAAGCAATTCGACCTGAAGCCAGACGAAGCCCGCGTTCGCGAAATGATCCAGGAAATGGCTTCGGCTTACCAAGAGCCTGAGCAGGTTGTGTCCTGGTACTACAAGAACGAGCAGCAACTGAACGAAGTCCGTTCGGTTGTGCTGGAAGAACAAGTTGTGGATACTGTTCTGCAGAAAGCCAGTGTGACCGACAAATCGGTCTCTTACGAAGAAGCGGTCAAGCCGGTAGAAGCTCCAAAAGCCGACTGATTGTTTTTGCGTTAGAAGCACACACCATAAGCCAGCTTTCGAGCTGGCTTATGCGTATTCAAGACATAACTATTTGGGAGTGACTGCAGAGCATGTTCCGAAATTCGTATATTCAGCAGAACTCTGATATCCAGGCCGCCGGCGGCCTGGTCCCGATGGTTGTCGAGCAGTCCGCTCGTGGCGAGCGCGCCTATGACATTTATTCGCGTCTTCTGAAGGAGCGAGTGATCTTTCTGGTGGGTCCGGTAGAGGACTACATGGCCAACCTGATCTGTGCGCAATTGCTGTTCCTTGAAGCGGAAAACCCGGACAAGGACATCCATCTTTATATCAACTCCCCGGGCGGTTCGGTGACTGCGGGCATGTCGATCTACGACACCATGCAATTCATCAAGCCAAACGTGTCGACCACCTGCATCGGCCAGGCGTGCAGCATGGGCGCATTCCTGCTGACCGCAGGTGCTCCGGGCAAGCGCTTCTGCCTGCCGAACTCGCGTGTGATGATTCACCAGCCACTGGGCGGTTTCCAGGGCCAGGCGTCGGATATCGAAATCCACGCCAAGGAAATCCTTTTCATCCGCGAGCGTCTCAACACGCTGATGGCCAAGCACAGCGGTCGCACTCTGGAAGAAATCGAGCGCGATACCAACCGCGACAACTTCATGAGTGCAGAAGCTGCGAAGGAATATGGCTTGATCGACGAAGTGATCAACCAGCGTCCAGCTTAAAATAAGCAGCTCGAAATAGGCCTGGTCGGCTGGTCCGATCAGCGGCGGGCTTGAAAAAGCCCGCAATAGCCTTCATCTTGTGTTGCAAGCCTATCGGATTTGGATCGAACGAATGACTGACACCCGCAACGGCGAGGACAACGGCAAGCTGCTCTATTGCTCCTTCTGTGGCAAAAGCCAGCATGAAGTGCGCAAATTGATTGCCGGCCCCTCGGTCTTTATCTGCGACGAGTGCGTCGACCTGTGCAATGACATCATCCGTGAGGAGGTGCAGGAAGCACAGGCCGAAAGCAGCGCGCATAAATTGCCTTCGCCTAAAGAAATCAGCGGCATCCTTGACCAGTACGTAATCGGTCAGGAGCGTGCAAAGAAGGTTCTGGCGGTAGCGGTGTACAACCACTACAAGCGTCTGAACCAGCGTGACAAAAAGGCTGACGACGTCGAACTCGGCAAGAGCAACATCCTGCTGATCGGCCCGACAGGCTCCGGTAAAACCCTGCTGGCCGAAACTTTGGCCCGCTTGCTGAACGTTCCGTTCACCATCGCCGACGCAACCACCCTCACCGAGGCGGGTTATGTGGGTGAAGACGTCGAGAACATCATTCAGAAGCTGCTGCAGAAGTGCGATTACGACGTGGAAAAGGCCCAGATGGGCATTGTCTACATCGATGAAATCGACAAGATTTCGCGCAAGTCCGACAACCCGTCGATCACCCGGGACGTTTCCGGTGAAGGCGTGCAGCAGGCCTTGCTCAAGTTGATCGAAGGCACGGTCGCTTCCGTTCCGCCGCAAGGTGGTCGCAAGCATCCGCAGCAGGAATTCCTGCAGGTCGACACCCGTAACATCCTGTTCATCTGCGGTGGTGCGTTCTCCGGTCTGGAGAAAGTGATTCAAAACCGTTCCACCAAAGGTGGCATCGGTTTCAACGCAGAAGTACGCAGCAAGGAAGAAGGCAAGAAAGTCGGTGAATCCCTGCGTGAAGTCGAGCCTGACGATCTGGTCAAGTTCGGTCTGATCCCGGAATTCGTCGGTCGTCTGCCGGTCCTCGCGACGCTGGACGAGCTGGATGAGGCTGCATTGATGCAGATTCTCACCGAGCCGAAAAATGCCCTGACCAAACAGTACGCCAAGCTGTTCGAGATGGAAGGCGTGGATCTGGAATTCCGTTCCGACGCGCTGAAATCGGTCGCCAAACGTGCCCTGGAACGTAAAACCGGTGCCCGTGGCCTGCGTTCGATTCTCGAAGGTGTGCTGCTCGACACGATGTATGAAATCCCCTCGCAGTCCGAGGTGAGCAAAGTCGTGATCGATGAAAGCGTGATCGAAGGCAAGTCCAAGCCACTGTATATCTACGAAAACAGTGAGCCGGCTGCCAAGGCAGCGCCGGACGCCTAAGCGTCCAGTCTGCTGGAATAAAGAAGGGGCCTTCGGGCCTCTTTTTTTTTAAGAAATTTTAACGTCCTCATAGCGCTTGTTTTTTTTGGAAGCAGCCCCCATCTTGGTTTCAAGCTTAATTCCATCTGATTACGGCCATATGGCCGCCGTAGAGGCGAAATCATGAAGACCACCATCGAATTGCCTCTCCTGCCATTGCGTGATGTCGTTGTGTATCCGCACATGGTTATCCCGCTGTTCGTGGGGCGCGAGAAATCCATCGAAGCCCTCGAGGCCGCGATGACGGGCGACAAGCAGATCCTGCTGCTGGCCCAGAGAAACCCGGCTGACGACGATCCCGGAGAAGACGCTCTGTATCGCGTTGGCACCATTGCCACCGTTCTGCAGCTGCTCAAGCTGCCTGACGGCACCGTCAAGGTTCTGGTCGAGGGCGAGCAGCGTGGCGCTGTCGAGCGTTTCAGCGAAGTCGACGGCCATTGCCGCGCCGAAGTGTCGCTGATTGATGAAGTCGACGCCGCTGAGCGCGAGTCCGAAGTCTTCGTGCGCACGCTGCTGTCGCAGTTCGAACAATATGTTCAGCTGGGCAAGAAAGTCCCGGCTGAAGTCCTGTCGTCGCTCAACAGCATCGATGAGCCTGGCCGTCTGGTAGACACCATGGCCGCGCACATGGCGCTGAAGATCGAGCAGAAGCAGGAAATCCTCGAAATCATCGAGCTGCCGGCACGTGTCGAGCACGTTCTGGCCTTGCTGGACGCTGAAATTGATCTGCTGCAGGTCGAAAAACGCATCCGTGGCCGCGTCAAGAAGCAAATGGAGCGCAGTCAGCGCGAGTACTACCTGAATGAGCAGATGAAGGCCATTCAGAAAGAGCTCGGCGACAGCGACGAAGGCCACAACGAAATCGAAGACCTGAAAAAGCGAATCGATGCCGCTGGCCTGCCGAAAGACGCGCTGGCCAAGGCCACTGCCGAGCTGAACAAACTCAAGCAGATGTCGCCGATGTCGGCTGAAGCCACCGTCGTGCGTTCCTACATCGACTGGCTGGTGCAGGTGCCGTGGAAGGCTCAGAGCAAGGTGCGTCTGGACCTGGCTCGTGCTGAAGACATTCTCGATGCCGATCACTACGGCCTCGAAGAGGTCAAGGAGCGCATCCTTGAATACCTCGCTGTGCAGAAGCGCGTGAAGAAGATTCGTGGCCCGGTGTTGTGCCTGGTCGGTCCTCCGGGTGTGGGTAAAACCTCGCTGGCGGAGTCGATTGCCCATGCCACCAACCGCAAATTTGTGCGCATGGCCCTCGGTGGTGTGCGTGACGAAGCGGAAATCCGTGGTCACCGTCGGACTTACATCGGTTCGATGCCAGGAAGATTGATTCAAAAGATGACAAAGGTGGGCGTCCGCAACCCGCTGTTCCTGCTCGATGAAATCGACAAGATGGGCAGCGACATGCGTGGCGATCCGGCGTCGGCGTTGCTGGAAGTGCTCGATCCGGAGCAGAACCACAACTTCAACGATCACTATCTGGAAGTCGATTACGACCTGTCGGATGTGATGTTCCTGTGCACCTCGAACTCGATGAACATTCCGCCGGCGCTGCTCGACCGGATGGAAGTGATCCGTCTGCCGGGCTACACCGAAGACGAAAAGATCAACATCGCCGTCAAGTACCTGTCGCCAAAGCAGATTGCAGCCAACGGCCTGAAGAAAGGCGAGCTGGAATTCGACGAGGAAGCGATCCGCGACATCATCCGTTACTACACCCGTGAAGCCGGTGTGCGTGGCCTCGAGCGGCAGATTGCCAAGGTCTGCCGCAAGGCAGTGAAAGAGCATGCACTGGAAAAACGCTTCTCGGTGAAAGTGACAGCTGATCTGCTGGAACACTTCCTCGGTGTCCGCAAATTCCGCTACGGTCTGGCCGAGCAACAGGATCAGATCGGTCAGGTGACCGGCCTGGCCTGGACTCAGGTCGGCGGCGAACTGCTGACCATCGAAGCCGCTGTCGTACCGGGTAAAGGTCAACTGATCAAGACCGGTTCGCTGGGTGACGTAATGGTCGAATCGATCACTGCGGCCCTGACCGTGGTGCGCAGCCGTGCCAAGAGCCTGGGCATTCCCCTGGACTTCCACGAGAAGCGCGACACCCACATTCACATGCCGGAAGGTGCTACGCCGAAAGACGGTCCTAGCGCCGGTGTAGGCATGTGTACTGCGCTGGTGTCGGCTTTGACGGGTATTCCTGTGCGTGCCGATGTCGCCATGACCGGCGAGATCACCCTGCGTGGTCAAGTCCTCGCCATTGGCGGTCTGAAGGAAAAACTGCTGGCCGCTCACCGTGGCGGAATCAAGACAGTGATTATTCCGGAAGAGAACGTGCGCGATCTGAAGGAGATTCCTGACAATATCAAGCAGGATCTGCAGATCAAACCGGTTAAATGGATTGACGAGGTCCTGCAAATTGCGCTGCAATACGCGCCGGAGCCCTTGCCGGATGTGGCTCCGGAGATAGTTGCCAAGGACGAAAAACGTGAGTCTGACTCTAAGGAAAGAATTAGCACGCATTAATACGCTTTTGCCTGGGGGGCTTCCTTGACAGCTTTTTAGAGCCCTTGTTATAAAGCGGCTCTTAAGTGTCTGTAGGCCATTCAGCACTCGTTTTTGCTTTCACCAAAAAACTTAGAATCATACTCAAATAGATATAAGGGGACTTAGAGTGAACAAGTCGGAACTGATTGATGCTATCGCTGCATCCGCTGATATCCCGAAAGCTGCTGCTGGCCGTGCGCTGGACGCTGTAATCGAATCCGTCACTGGCGCTCTCAAGGCTGGCGACTCCGTAGTTCTGGTTGGTTTCGGTACTTTCTCCGTAACTGATCGTCCAGCTCGCGTTGGTCGTAACCCACAGACCGGCAAGACTCTGGAAATCGCTGCTGCCAAAAAGCCAGGTTTCAAAGCCGGTAAAGCCCTGAAAGAAGCCGTCAACTAAGTTTGATTCAGGTTTTTACCCATCCGGGTCGGGGTCATGCCTGACTTGGCAGCGGAGCGGTAGAGCAGGCGGTTTGGAATAATTGCCTGCTACACCGGGATCGAGGGTTCGAGCCCTGTCCGCTCCGCCAGTTACGAGAAGGCGCATCCTCGGATGCGCCTTTCTTCTATCCGGATTCTACCCACGCTCCACGGTTGCCTAATTTTTGAAGTTCAACCGTTTCTGGGGGACGCATGCTGCAGAATATCAGGGACAATTCACAAGGCTGGATTGCCAAGACCATTATCGGGGTCATCGTTGCACTGATGGCTCTGACCGGTTTCGACGCCATTTTCAAGGCCACGACTCACACCAACGAGGCGGCCAAGGTCAATGGTGAAGAAATCAGCCAGAACGAGCTGAGCCAGGCCGTTGACATGCAACGCCGTCAGCTGATGCAACAGCTGGGCAAGGACTTCGATGCTTCCTTGCTCGACGAAAAAATGCTGCGCGAATCGGCCCTCAAGGGTCTGATCGATCGCAAGCTGCTGCTGCAAGGCGCAGAAAAATCGAAGTTCGCTTTCTCCGAAGCGGCGCTGGACCAAGTGATCCTGCAAACACCTGAATTCCAGGTTGACGGCAAGTTCAGTTCCGACCGTTTCGACCAGGTGATCCGTCAGTTGGGCTACAGCCGCATGCAATTCCGCCAGATGCTGGCTCAGGAAATGCTGATCGGCCAGTTGCGCGCCGGTGTGGCGGGCAGCGGTTTCGTGACTGACGCTCAAGTGCTGGCCTTCGCCCGTCTGGAAAAACAGACCCGTGACTTCGCCTCGCTGAGCATCAAGGCTGACCCGGCGGCAGTGAAGCTGACCGACGATGAGGTCAAGGCTTACTACGACGAACACGCCAAGGAATTCATGACCCCGGATCAGGTGGTCATCGATTACCTCGAGCTGAAGAAGGCTTCCTTCTTCGACCAGGTCGCCGTCAAGGACGAAGACCTGCAGGCGGCGTATCAGAAAGAGATCGCCAACCTGTCGGAACAGCGTCGTGCGGCGCATATTCTGATCGAAGTGAATGACAAGACCACCGAGGCTCAGGCCAAGGCGAAGATCGAAGACATTCAGGCACGCCTGGCCAAGGGTGAGAAGTTCGAAGCGCTGGCCAAGGAGTTCTCGCAGGATCCGGGGTCGGCCAACAATGGCGGCGACCTGGGTTATGCCGGTCCTGGCGTTTACGATCCGGCTTTCGAAAAAGCCCTGTATTCGTTGAACAAGGATCAAGTGTCCGAGCCGGTTCGCACCGACTTCGGTTTCCACCTGATCAAGCTGCTGGGCGTCGAAGCACCGGAAGTTCCGACTTTCGCCAGCCTGAAAGACAAGTTGACCCGCGAGCTGAAAACCCAGCAGGTCGAGCAGCGTTTCGTCGAGGCGACCAAGCAACTGGAAGACTCTTCGTTCGAATCGTCTGACCTGGCTCAGCCGGCGCAGGATCTGAAACTGACCGTGCACACCTCCAAGCCGTTCGGCCGTGAAGGTGGTGAAGGTGTTGCAGCCAACCGCGCCGTGGTGACTGCAGCGTTCAGCACCGAAGTACTGGAAGAGGGTGCCAACAGCACCGCCATCGAGCTGGATCCGGAAACCGTGATCGTGCTGCGCGCCAAGGAGCACCTCAAGCCTGCGCAACTGCCGCTGGAAGCCGTGGCGACTGCCATTCGCACCCAGTTGGCCAAAGAGCACGCCAGCGCTGCTGCCAAGACCAAGGCCGAGCAACTGATCGCCGGTCTGCGTGATGGCAAGACTCCGTTGGACAAGGCCATCGACGGTCAGAACTGGAAAGTGACCCAGGCGGCCACCCGCGCCCAGGAAGGTGTTGATCCAGCCGTGCTGCAAGCACTGTTCCGCATGCCGAAACCGGCAGGCAAGGACAAGCCGACTTTCAGCAGTGTGACACTGCCTGATGGCAGCCTGACCATCGTGCGCCTGAACGCTGTGAACGAAGCCGCTGCGCCGACCGATGAAGAGAAAGCGCAATACCGTCGCTTCCTTGCCTCGCGTGAAGGCCAGCAGGACTTCGCGGCGTACCGCAAGCAGCTGGAAAGCGAAGCGGACATCAAGCGTTTCTGATGCCTGACTGAGCGACAAAAAATGAGCCCCGGATGAACATTCGGGGCTTTTTTTTGCCTATCAATCACTGGGTGACAGGATTTTCATCGACCATTGGCCGGTTTGCCTTTTTCCCTGCACCCATGACCGGTAGAGTTGTAACTGTTTTAAGACACTAATCCGTACGCCGCGGGGCAGCGATATGTTGCACAATACGCCCCGGACCGTTTTTCCCTCAGGATGTTTAATGTTGAATTCTATTCCCGTGCGTTTCATCGGGTTGGCGTTGTTGCTGACCGCCGCTGCCGGCTGCTCCAAGGACAAGCCTATCTACGAGCATGAGAACTTCGACGACTCTGGCACCTTTTCGCGCAATTACCCGGTCACCGACACCGCCAGTTGCGAAGCGGCTCGCCGGGCGTTGCTCAGCCAGGGCTACATCATCACCAGCAGCGACCCGAAACTGGTCAGCGGACACAAGAGTTTCCAGCAGACCGGTGAAACCCACCTGGAGATCAGCTTCAACGTCGTGTGTGCCGATGATGGTAGCGCTGGCCACCACGCCACGGTATTCGCCAACGCCTTGCAGGACCGCTACGCGCTGAAGAAGACCAACAACTCGGCCAGCCTGGGGGTTGGCGTGCTGGGCTCGGTGTCGATGCCGATCGGCTCCTCTGACGACTCGATGGTCAAGGTGGCCAGCGAAACCGTGTCCTCGCAGAAATTCTACGAGCGCTTCTTCACCCTGGTGGAGCTGTTCCTGCCGGCGGATGCGAAGAAAGCTGCGCACATCACCGAGAAGCCGAAGGCCGATCTGGGCGTGCCGGAACCTAAGGCAGCGCCGGCCGCATTGGCGCCGACGCCAGCGGCTGAACCGACTCCGGCCCCAGCCCCGGCCGCCGCACCTGCTGCGACACCGGCCCCCGCAGAGCCGGCTCCGGTCAGTTCAGAGCCGGTCGTTCCACCGGCTGAAGCAGCACCGATCACCCCGGCACCAGGTTCGGAGCTGGTTCCAGCAGCAGCGCCGGCAACGGAAGTCATCACGCCTCCGGCCAATCCGACGGATCTGCCGCCGCCGTCCGAGCCGATTCCGGCAATGCCAACCGGGCATTGATCGGTTGCGGGAGCGACGCAACGTCGCTCCCGCTTCGATTTCTGTGTGATCTGAAATGTCGGTTCACACATTCTGAAAATATCCCCGCGATAAATCCCTGACCGCCTGCTACGTTTATTTCATGAAGGCTGCGTTTCATTTTTCCTTCATACGGGCACTTTATGCTCGAGGCACTGGTCATTTGCTCCAGGCCATTTCAGCAAAGCAGTTAGGGGGATTACACGATGGATGACTATCAAGAAGAACTGCTCGAATTCCAGGCCTGCGAACTGGATTCACCGGAGCCTGCGGAAGACGCCACCGAGCTCTGAGGCTTCAACCGGTCTTGCGGTGACTGCGGCGAAACTCGCCCGGCGTCTGGCCGTTCCAGCGCTTGAAGGCGCGCTGGAAAGCTTCGGCCGAGGCGAAACCCAGCAGGTAGGCGATTTCACCGAACGCCAGTTCAGTGTCACGGATGTAGGTCATCGCCAGATCACGGCGAGTGTCGTTGAGGATCGCGCGAAACTGCGTGCCTTCTTCGGCCAGTTTTCGCCGTAACGTCCAGGTCGGCAGCTTCAGGCGCGCCGCCACTTCTTCCAGGTCGGGTTCACGACCCCCATTGAGCAACGGTCCGAGCAATTGCGTGATGCGTTCGCGCAGGCTGCGGGTTCGCGTCAATTGTTCCAGCTCCCGTTCACACAGTTGCAGCAGATGCTTCCAGGTGCTGGGGCAATGCTCCGGGTTGCGTGCGGCCAGGCTGGTGAGGCTCAGACGCAGCTGATTGTGCTCGGCGCCGAACTGGACAGGGCAGTCGCCGAGTACGGCGTATGCGTCGCGATAATCCGGGGTGTCGAATTCGATCTCGATCCGTTCGGCGCGCAGCGGTTCGGGGCTGACGCTGGACAACTGATGCAGCCAGCCGGCGATGATCGAATCCACCACAAAGCGGTTGTAGGCGTTGTACGGGCTGATCGAGTAGAAGCGCAGCCAGGCTCCGCTGGCATCCTCGTGGAAACTCGACTGGCCGCGATAATTGGAACCGTACAACGGTTCGAAGCGAGTCAGGCAGCGGGCGGCTTCGCGCACGGTCGGTGCCTGCGCTGCGGTGACGCCGGCCAATCCCGCCTGGCTCAGGCGACTGAGCTGGCCCATGCGCAAACCGAGTGCCGGATCGCCGGTCAACTGGATCGCGCCATGGCCCAGGCGCATGTAGCGCGGGATCGACAGGCGTGCGCCGGCCTCGGCCAGTCGTGCTGCGTCGAGGCCGTATTGTTCGAGCAGCGGTTGCGGGTCGGCGTCATGGCTGCGCACGGCATCGGCCAGGCTATGGACGAAGCCTACTGACAGATCCCCGAGGCGCATTGGCAGCGGCTTCATGGTTTACAACCAGAGGTTCAGCAAGCGCGCGCCACGGGCTTCACCGTCGGCGAACTGCTGGCCGTTGCTGCTGAGGAAGCTCTGCCCGGAGCTTGGCTTGTCCCAGAACTGTCCGCGCAGGAACACGCTCATGCCGGCAATCGCCCGGCTGCCCGGTGGTTGTGCCGTCAGGGTCAAGCGGTGCCAGGCCTGGCCTTCGCTGACCTCTCCCGGTTTGAGGCTGACCGAGTCTGGCGCGTTCAAGCCTCTGTAGCCCTGCCAGGGCAGATCCCACACGCCATGACCGATGACGAACGCGGGCACCGCAATCAGTTGCGCGCCTTGCTCGTCGAGTCTGCGATAGTTGTCCGGGTACCAGCTGTCGTTGCCGATCAGCACGCCGAGGCGCCCGGCCGGGGTATCGATCACATTGATCCGGGAGACATCGTTGGAGGGTGTCGTGTCATCCTGATCGAAGATCGGGCGCATCTGCCGCTGTGGCTGACCGAGCGGGGCGCCGTCACGACCGAACACCACGCTGGTGTTGTACAGCGCGCCACTGCCGACCTTGAGCCGGCCGTCGATGATGTTCGGTTCCGGCAGCACGATCGAGCCGGCCACCAGGGTGATGTGGAATTCCTTGGCCAGACCGCCGAACAGCAACTGATAGTCCTTGGCCATGTCTCGGGATTTCATCCGCAAGTGGGCGTCATCCAGACGGCTGCTGCCCCTGGCGGTGAGCCAGGCGCGGGCGAACTGCAACGGGTTGCTGGCGGCCAGCCAGTTCATCGCTTCGGCGAGGGTGGGGGCCTGGTACAGCTCGTCTTTCTCGCCGCTGATCATCAGCCAGGTGCCGACATGCTCGGGCAGCACCACGATGGTTTTTTCATTGAGCAAACCCTGATCCTGAGCCTGCTGCAAATAAGCGGCGAGCTTGCGGTGCAGGCGTTCGGAGCTTTGATAGTCGGTCGGGAACAGTTCCGGCTGAATCCCCAGCAGGTTGCCACGGTCGGCTCGGGTGCCCTGATCGACCGCCAGTTTGATCCGCAGGTCCGACAGGTAATGACCGGCCGGGCGGTCAGCCGCCCACATGGCGTAGAAGGTAAGCGCGGCGACAAGCGCCATGGAAAAGGTCAGGTACAAAAGTTTGCGCATGAAATCCAACAACAGCCGGGTACAGGGTGTGCGACTAGGGTAGGGCCCATGCCTGCGCTTGCCAAGGGGCGCTGCGCATTTGGATCAATAACTTGTCAGTTACGGTCATTGAGTGACAGCGATGCGACTCTTAGTCTGTCGAACATGACTGACGGGGGACGCAGAGCTCCCGCATTTTCCGTGATCGCTCGCTGTGGAGTTACCGATGACCGCCACTTACCCGCACCTGCTGGCCCCGCTGGATCTGGGATTCACCACGTTGCGCAACCGCACCCTGATGGGCTCGATGCACACCGGCCTTGAAGAGAAGCCGGGTGGTTTCGAACGCATGGCGGCGTACTTCGCCGAACGTGCCCGTGGCGGCGTTGGCCTTATGGTGACCGGCGGTATCGGCCCGAACGACGAGGGCGGCGTGTACTCCGGTGCAGCCAAGCTGACCACCGAGGAAGAAGCGCTCAAGCACCGCATCGTCACCCGCGCCGTGCATGAGGCGGGCGGCAAGATCTGCATGCAGATCCTCCACGCCGGCCGTTATGCCTATAGCCCGAAACAGGTGGCCCCGAGCGCCATTCAAGCGCCAATCAACCCGTTCAAGCCCAAAGAGCTGGACGAGGAAGGTATCGAGAAACAGATCAGCGATTTCGTCACCTGCTCGGTACTGGCCCAGACCGCCGAGTACGACGGCGTGGAAATCATGGGTTCCGAAGGCTACTTCATCAACCAGTTCCTCGCGGCCCACACCAACCACCGTACCGACCGCTGGGGCGGCAGCTACGAAAACCGCATGCGCCTGCCGGTGGAAATCGTTCGCCGGGTGCGTGAAGCGGTCGGCCCGAACTTCATCATCATCTTCCGTCTGTCGATGCTCGACCTGGTCGAAGGTGGCAGCACCTGGGAAGAAATCGTCACCCTGGCCAAAGCCATCGAGCAGGCCGGCGCGACCATCATCAACACCGGTATCGGCTGGCACGAAGCGCGGATTCCGACCATCGCCACCAAAGTGCCGCGTGCGGCGTTCAGCAAGGTCACGGCCAAGCTGCGGGGTTCGGTGAGCATTCCGCTGATCACCACCAACCGCATCAACACCCCGGAAGTCGCCGAGCAGATCCTGGCCGAAGGCGATGCCGACATGGTGTCGATGGCGCGTCCGTTCCTCGCCGACCCGGACTTCGTCAACAAGGCCGCCGAAGGCCGCGCCGACGAAATCAACACCTGCATCGGCTGCAACCAGGCCTGCCTCGATCACACTTTCGGTGGCAAGCTCACCAGTTGCCTGGTCAACCCGCGTGCCTGCCACGAGACCGAGCTCAACTACCTGCCGGTCAAGCAGATCAAGAAGATTGCCGTGGTCGGTGCCGGCCCTGCCGGTCTGTCCGCCGCCACTGTTGCCGCCGAGCGCGGGCATCAGGTGACGCTGTTCGATTCGGCCGGTGAAATCGGCGGTCAGTTCAACGTCGCCAAGCGTGTGCCGGGCAAGGAAGAGTTCTACGAAACCCTGCGCTACTTCAAACGCAAGTTGCAGACCACCAACGTCGAGGTGTGCCTGAACACCCGAGTCGATGTGGCGAAACTGGTAGAGGGCGGTTACGACGAAGTCATCCTGGCGACCGGTATTGCGCCGCGCCTGCCGGCGATTCCGGGTGTCGAGAACGCCAAGGTGTTGAGCTATCTGGATGTGCTGCTCGAGCGCAAACCGGTCGGCAAACGGGTGGCGGTGATCGGCGCCGGCGGTATCGGTTTCGACGTGTCGGAATTCCTCGTCCATGAAGGTGTGGCCACCAGTCAGGATCGCGCTGCGTTCTGGAAAGAGTGGGGCATCGACACCCACCTCGAGGCCCGTGGTGGTGTGGCCGGGATCAAGGCTGCACCGCATGCACCGGCCCGTGACGTGTTCCTGCTGCAACGCAAGAAGTCCAAGGTCGGCGACGGTCTGGGCAAGACCACCGGCTGGATTCACCGCACCGGTCTGAAGAACAAGCAGGTGCAGATGCTCAACAGCGTCGAGTACCTGAAGATCGACGACGAAGGCCTGCACATCCGCATCGGTGAAACCGGCGAGCCGCAAGTGCTGCCGGTGGACAACATCGTCATCTGCGCTGGCCAGGATCCGCTGCGCGAGCTGCAAGAAGGGCTGGTGGCAGCCGGGCAGAACGTGCACCTGATCGGCGGCGCCGATGTGGCGGCCGAGCTGGATGCCAAGCGTGCGATCAATCAGGGTTCGCGTCTGGCCGCCGAGCTCTGATCCACCCTAGAATGCCGGCTCTTTGCACAGAGCCGGCCTTCATGTTTCTGCCTCCCACCGACTGGCTGGCCCCAGCCCCCCTCGAACCCCTTCATTTGGACTGGCTCACTGCCGCCGGCATTGAAGTCGCGATTCTGCGTCTGGACCGGATCGATCCGCTGATCAGCGGCAACAAGTGGTTCAAACTCGTCGAACACCTCAAAGCCGCCGACCGTGCGGGCGCCGAAGGCATCATCAGCCTGGGCGGTGCGCACTCCAATCATCTGCATGCACTGGCTGCTGCGGGCAAGCGCTTGGGATTCGCAACGGTCGGTTTGCTTCGCGGGCATCCGCAGGACACGCCGACGGTCAGGGATCTACAGGACTTCGGCATGCAGCTGCACTGGCTCGGTTTTGGTGGCTACCGGGCGCGGCACGAGCCGGGGTTCTGGCAGCCGTGGCTGGCGCAATATCCGACGCTGCATCCGGTGCCCGAAGGTGGCGGCGGATTGCCTGGCGCACAGGGTTGCGCATCACTCAAGGATCAGGTCAGTGAGCAACTGGGCAAGCTCGGTTGGGACGACCATGACGGTTGGTGGCTGGCGTGCGGCACTGGCACCACGCTCGCGGGACTGGTTCTGGCGGAGGCGGGTAAACACCCGGTGTATGGCGCCATGGCCGTGCCCGACGATCACGGCGTCGCTGCAAACGTCGAAGCGATTGTCGGTGACATCGCAGGCTACGAACTGATCGACGCCAGCCGTGGCGGTTTCGCCAAAGTCGATGCGCCGTTGCTTGAGTTCATCGCACAGGCTGAACAGGCCAGCGGCATTCCCCTCGAATCGCTCTATACCGGCAAGGCTTTGCTGGCACTCAAACAGCAGATCGAGGCGGGCCGCTTTGCCCGTGGAACGCGACTGATCTTCGTCCACACCGGCGGCTTGCAGGGCCGGCGTGGATTCGATGGCTAAACCTGGTTGCGCTTGGGCATCATCCGCAGCAGTGTGTTATCGCCCACCACATAATGGTGATACAGCCCCGCCAGCGCATGCAGGCCAATCAGCCAGTAGCCGATATTGCCGATCAACACGTGCCAGTGTTCAACCTGTTTGGCGAAGGCTTTGTCCTCTTGCACCAGCAACGGCAGGTCGAAACCGTAGAACATCACTTGATGACCTTCGGCGCTGGTAATCAGCCAGCCAAGGATCGGCATGCTGATCATGAACAGGTACAGCGCCCAGTGCATCAGTCGGGCCAGTGCGGTCTGCCATTGCGGTGAAGCCGGGAAGATTTTCGGTGCCGGGCCGATGCTGCGGGCCAGCAGGCGAAACCACACCAGCACGAACACGGTCAGGCCGAGCATGTAATGCGCTTCACGGATCAGCGAGCGGCCACCACTGCCCTTGGGAAAGATGCCTCGCAATTCCATGCTGGCATACACCAGCACCAACAACACCAGCATCAACCAGTGCAACAGGACTGACACGGTGCTGTAGCGTGATTCGGAACTTGTCCACGGCATACGGTATTTCCTCACGGATCAGGGTCGAAACGTGCCGTTCTTGAGCGACGGCATGCTTTAACTGTAATCCGCTTTGGCCGATTTGCGCGTGTCTAAAAACTCTTTCATTGCGCGAAATCAGGGGTTTGCCCATAAAAAAACGCCAGTGTCGCGCAGACACTGGCGTTTCTGTTTGCCGCAGGCTGCGTTATCAGCTGCTTTGCGGCATTTCACCGTTGGCCAGACGCTTGTTGATGTCGGCGATCACTTCCGGCAGATCGGTGATGGTGTCGATCATGTAGTGCGGACGCGAACCTTCGAACAGCGCGTGAATGCGCTTGCGTTCGCTGGCCAGCGCGTCGCTGCCCAGTGCGCGGTAGCCTTCGTAATCCAGGCCCAGCGCGTTGCCGGAGCAGATCAGCGCCACGGTCCACATCCCGGCGCGACGACCTTCAAGAATCCCCGGCACGGTGTCGTCGATCTTCACGCAGGCGGCGACATCGTCGATGCCCAGCGCAATCACGTTGGCCAGGGCCTGTGCCGGCCATGGGCGGCCGTTCGGCACTTCGTCGGTGGCCACGACGTGGTCGGCGATGTAGCCGTTGCTGGCGGCCAGTGCCACGACTTTGTCCATCACTTGCTTCGGATAGCCCGAGCAGGAGCCGATCTTGATCCCTTGCTGACGCAGGTTGGCGATGGTCTCCAGTGCGCCGGGGATCAGCGCCGAGTGCTCGGCGATTTTCTCGATCTGCAGCGGCATGAAGCGGTTATAGATTGCGGTGACGTCGTCATCGGTCGGGGTGCGGCCGAACGCCTTGCGATAGCGCTCGGCAACCTGCGGCTGATCGCACAGGGTGCGGATGTGATCCCACTTGCCCATGCCCATCGGGCCGCGAGCTTCTTCGATGGAGACCTGGACGTCGAATTCGGCGAAGGCTTCGACGAAGATCTGGGTCGGTGCGAAAGAACCGAAATCGACCACGGTGCCGGCCCAGTCGAGGATGGCAGCTTGCAGTTTGCTTGGGTTGTTGTAGTTCATGGCAATCAAATTCCTGAGTGGGCAATGCAATTCAAATGGGGGAGCGGGCCGGATGAATCAGATGTCGAGCACTTCCATCTCGCGCAGCACTTCACCCACTGCCGAGACGGCTTCACGCATCTGCGCCGGGGTAACGTGGCCGATGCAGCCGATGCGGAAGGTTTCGACTTGGGTCAGCTTGCCGGGGTAAAGGATGTACCCCTTGGCCTTGACCCGTTCGTAGAAGTCCTTGAACTGGTAGCGCGGATCCTTTGGCGCATGGAACGTGGCGATGATCGGTGCCTGGATGGCGGCGGGCAGGAAGCTGCGCAAGCCGAGTTTGCCCATCTCTTCCATCAGCGCCTGGCAGTTGGCGGCGTAACGCGCATGCCGTGTCGACAGGCCGCCTTCTTCGTTGTATTGCAGCAGGGCTTCGTGCAGCGCCGCGACCACGTGGGTCGGCGGGGTGAAGCGCCATTGGCCGGTCTTCTTCATGTAGCTGTGCTGGTCGAACAGGTCCATCGCCAGCGAATGGGAGTTGCCGGCGGCTGCGGCCAGGGATTGCTTGCGGGCAAACACGAAGCCCATGCCCGGCACGCCTTCCAGGCATTTGCCGGAAGCGGCGATCAGTGCATCGAACGGGACTTTTTGCGCATCCACCGGCAAGGCGCCGAACGAGCTCATGGCATCAATGATCAGGCGTTTGCCGTGTTGCTCGACGACCTGGGCGATCTCCGGCAGTGGATTGAGGATGCCGGTGCTGGTTTCGCAGTGGATCAGCGCGACGTGGGTGATGTCGCTGTCGGCGCGCAGCAGGCGGTCGACGTCGGCGGCGGTGGTCGGTTCATCTTCAGCGGTTTCAAAGGTGCTGAACGAGCGGCCCAGCACTTCGCAGATTTTCGCCAGACGCTTGCCGTAGGCGCCGTTGATCAGCACCAGCACCTTGCCGTCGCGGGGGACGAGGGTGCCGATCGCGGCTTCGACGGCGAAGGTGCCGCTGCCCTGCAAAGGCACACAGTGGTGGCTGTCGGCGCCGTTGAGGATGGCCAGCAGTTGCTCGCACAGGCTGGCGGTCAATTGGTTGAAGCGGTCATCCCATGAACCCCAGTCGACCATCATCGCCTGGCGGGTGCGGGCCGAGGTGGTCAACGGGCCGGGAGTGAGCAGGATGGGTGCGGCAGTACTCATTCGTGTGTCCTCGCGATAGCGCTGTGGGATGAAGCTACGGGGCATACGTTGCAATTCGGCGGATCATCAATCAAATTGTTTGTTGTTATGCCAGCCATCAGTGAGGGTTATTCATGAACCTGTTCCAGCTCCGCGCCTTCGACGCCGTGGCCCGGGAAGGCAGCTTCACCCGTGCCGCCGCACGCCTGTTCATCAGCCAGCCGGCGGTCACCGGGCACATCAAGGCGCTGGAGGAGCATTACCAGATCACGCTGTTGCGACGGACGGCACGCCGGGTCGAGCTGACCGAGGAGGGCACCAAACTGGCGGCGATCACCCGGGCGATGTTCGGCATGGCCGAAGAGGCCCAGGCGCTGCTTGAAGCCAACCGGCAGTTGCTCACCGGGCGACTTGAGGTGGCGGCGGACGGTCCGCACATGGTCATGCCGATGCTCGCCAGCCTGCGGGCACGGTACCCCGGGATCACGGTGAACCTGCGGTTGGGCAACGCTCAGGAAACGTTGGCGGCGTTGTTGTCCGAACATGCGGACGTGGCGGTGCTGACCGAAGTCGAGCCGCGCAAGGGCCTGCACCTGCAAGCGCTGAGCGAATCGCGGATCTGCGCACTGGTGCCGGCCGGGCATCCGTGGGCGAAACGCAGTGGCGAAGTCAGGCTCAAGGAGCTGGATCAGGTGATCATGGTCTTGCGCGAGCCGAGTTCGATTACCCGACGCACCTTCGATCAGGCCTGTGCGCAGGCGTCGGTCAATCCACGGGTGTTGCTGGAACTCGACAGCCGCGAGGCGGTGACGGAAGCGGTGGCGGCTGAGTTGGGGGTTGGCGTGGTGTCATCGGTTGAAGTCAGCCACGACCCCCGTGTCGTCGCGATTCCCATCGCGGGAGAAGGGCTGGTGAACCGGCACATGATCGGCTGTGTGGAGCGGCGGCGGGAGTTGCGCTTGATTCAGGCGTTTTTCGGATTGGCGCCGGTCTGAACAAGACTCTCGCGCACCATCTCGAGAAACGTCGCCACCACCCGACGCGAACTCTGCTCCCGCAGGCACACCAATGTCTCGGTCAAACGCCGGGTGCAATCGGTGATCGGTAGCGCACAAACCCTTGAGTCAGCGCCAAACTCCGCCGCCGACACCACGCCCACGCCAATCCCCACGACCACCGCTTCCCGCGCGGCTTCCCGGCCCTCGACCTGGATCGCCGGGCGGATGCGGAAACCGGCGCGGGCCATTTCTTCTTCCAGGGTCTGGCGGGTCACCGAGCCGTGTTCGCGCAGCACCAGCGGCGTGTCGTCGAGATCTTCCAGGCAGATCGATTCACGCTTGGCCCACGGATGATGGCGCGAGACGAATGCCACCATCGGATCGTTGCGCAGCGGCACGCACAGCAGGCGTTCATCGCTGACATCGCGCCCGAGCAACGCCAGATCAGCCTGATAGTTGAACAGGCGAAACAGCGATTCATCGGTGTTGCCGGTTTCGATCTTCACGCTGATCCCCGGGTAGCGCTCGCAGAACCGGGCGATCTGCGGCAACACATGCACCGGCGCATCCACGGCCAGAATCAGGCTGCCGGTCTGCAGAGCCTGGGATTCCTGGAGCAGCTCCTGGGCTTCGGCCTCGACCACGAACAGGCGCTGGGTGATTGCCAGGAGGCGTTCGCCCAGATCCGTCAGGCGCACCGAGCGTTTGTTGCGATGGAACAGCAACACGCCGAAGCGCTCTTCCAACTTGCGCACTTGATCGGAAATCGCCGGTTGCGTCAGATAAAGCCGCTCGGCGGCCTTGGTGAAGCTTCCGTGCACGGCCACGGCGTGAAAGGCTTTGAGCTGGGCGTGGGAAACAGACATCGCAGACTCCATTAACAAGCTGAGCTTATGTGTGAAATACGATAAATCGATTTTATTTATTAAACAGTAATTGCTTTGATCGGCTCACGCCAACGCTGACTGCCCGGTCGGGCAGCGACGCTGGCCATGAGCCTGTGCGTGCAACACCAGGACTCATCTGACCGGTATCGCCGAAGGGACGGGGTGATATCGCAGTGCTCAACAATAAAAAACACAGGCGTTTACTTAACGATTCTGCCGGCACACTCACACCCTGAGGTCAGAACCACAATGAACAAGCACATCGGCACCCTTGCGCGTTGGCGCATGCAGATCTTCGCTGTTACCTGGCTCGCTTACGCCGCGTTCTATTTCACCCGCAAAGCCTTTTCGGTGGCCAAACTGGGCATCGCCGAAGACCCCACCTTCATGCTCGACAAAATGGCCATGGCCAACCTCGACGCGATTTACCTGGCGGCCTACGCCATTGGCCAGTTCACCTGGGGCATGCTCGCCGACCGCTTTGGTCCAAGGGTCGTGGTGCTCGGTGGGTTGCTTATTTCCGCTGCGGCGGCGTTGGTGATGGGCAGTTTTGCGACCTTGCCGATCTTCGCCACCTGCATGTTGATTCAGGGCCTGGCGCAGTCCACCGGTTGGTCGGGGTTGTGCAAGAACCTCGGCAGTTTTTTCCCTTCGGAACAGCGCGGGCGAGTGCTCGGGTTGTGGAGTTCCTGCTACGCCTTCGGTGGATTGGTGGCCTCGCCGTTCGCCGGTTGGTGGGCGTACACGCTGGTCGGCACCTGGCACGCGGCGTTCATTTCCAGTGCGGCGGTGGTCGCGGCGGTGGCGGTGTTGTTCTTCATCTTTCAGCGCAACAAACCTGAAGATGTCGGCCTGCCGGCGGTGGAACCGGAGCCGGTCATCAGTGCCGAGGAAGCCGAAGCCAACAGCAAACTCAGCGTCTGGGAACCGCTCAAGGAAATCCTCCGTAACCGCACGGTGCTGGTGCTGGGGCTGGCGTACTTTCTGCTGAAACCGGCGCGCTACGCGATTCTGTTGTGGGGCCCGGTGATCGTCTTCGAGCAGATGCCCACCGTGGGCAAGGTCGGCGCGGCGATCATTCCGACCTCGTTTGAACTGGCAGGTCTTTTAGGTCCGATCATGATCGGCATGGCCTCGGACAAACTGTTCGGCGCCCGACGCATGCCGGCCTGCGTACTGAGCCTGCTGGCGCTGACCGTAACCCTGGCGCTGTTCATGGGCGCCTTGCACACCGGCAGCGTGATGCTGGTGGTGGCGCTGCTGTTCGTGATGGGCCTGACCCTGTACGGCCCTGACTCGATGATCAGCGGCGCGGCCGCGATCGATTTCGGCAAGGCCAAGGCCGGCGCCACCGCCGCCGGATTCGTCAACGGCTGCGGCTCGGTCGGTGCGGTGCTCGGTGGTTTGCTGCCGGGCTACTTCGACTCGGTGACGGTGTTCATCGTGTTCGCCGGTTGCGCGCTGTTCTCGGCGCTGGTGCTGATTCCACACTGGAACAGCCGCCCGGTCGGCGTCATGGAACCGCGTGCCTACGTGCCCAATCGGGCCCTGGCGATCAAACCCCTGCGTAACTGAACAATCCCTGCCTCGCGGCCTGCTGCGGCATTCGCGGCAGGCTGTGCTGTGGCCGACTGACTGGAGAATTTTCATGAGACCGTTTTGGCTGGAGCAGGCCTTGCAACTCGATTCGTCCGAACCGTGCCCGCCGCTGCAAGGCGAAGTGCGCACCGACGTGTGCATCGTCGGGGGCGGTTACACTGGTTTGTGGACGGCGATCATGCTCAAGCAACAGAACCCCGAACTCGAGGTGTTGCTGATCGAGGCCGACATCTGCGGCGCCGGTGCCAGTGGGCGCAATGGCGGTTGTGCGCTGTCATGGTCGGCAAAGTATTTCACCCTCGAGCGGCTGTTCGGCGTCGAGGAAGCGGTGCGGCTGGTCAAGGAATCCGAACGCAGCATCCACGCCATCGGCGAGTTCTGCGAGCAGTACGGCGTCGATGCCGATTACCGGTTGGACGGCACGCTTTATACCGCCACCAACCGAGCGCAATGCGGTTCGACCGATGCGGTGATTGCGGCGCTTGAGCGCAACGGTATCAACTCGTTCACCCAACGTCCGGTTGCCGATGTTCAGCGCATGGCCGGTTCCGACAAGCATCTGGAAGGCTGGTTCTCGCCGGCTGCCGCCAGTGTGCAGCCGGGCAAGCTGGTGCGTGGGCTGCGGCGAGTAGCATTGCAACTGGGCGTAAAAATCCACGAGAGCACAGCGATGACCGGACTGGAGGAAGGGCGTCCGGCGCGTCTCCAGACGGCCAGCGGCAGTGTGGTCGCCGACCGCGTGGTGCTGGCGATGAATGCCTGGATGGCCCGTGCATTTCCGCAGTTCGAACGCAGCGTGGCGATTGTCTCCAGCGACATGCTGATCACCGAGCCGCGCCCGGAGCTGTTGCAGGAAATCGGCTTGACCAGCGGCGTGACCGTGCTTGATTCGCGGATTTTCGTTCACTACTACCACAACACCCCGGACGGCCGGATCATGCTCGGCAAAGGCGGCAACACCTTCGCTTACGGCGGGCGGATGCTGCCGGTGTTTGATCAACCATCGCCTTACGCCGGGTTGCTCAAGCGCAGCCTCGACGATTTTTTCCCGGCCTTCGCCGATGTGAAGGTCGACGCAACGTGGAATGGCCCGTCGGATCGTTCGGTCACCGGCCTGCCGTTTTTCGGCCAGATGAGTGCCAGCGGCAACGTGTTCTACGGGTTCGGTTATTCCGGCAGTGGGGTTGGACCGTGTCACATGGGCGGGCAGATTCTCGCCTCGCTGGTGCTAGGTCTCGACAACCCGTGGACGCGTTCGCCGCTGGTTAACGGGCCGTTGGGTTACTTTCCGCCTGAGCCTATCCGCTATCTCGGTTCGCTGATGGTGCGCAACGCCATTCGCCGCAAGGAGCGCGCCGAGGATCACGGGCGGCGACCTCGGCACCTCGATGTACGCCTGGCGAAATTCGCCGCCGCCGCCGGCAAGGCTGACAAGGGTTGAACGTCAGGACGAAGGCGGGGTGCGATTGAGCAGCCAGTCGAGCAACAAGCCGTTGTCGTGCGGTTCCGGGGTTTTGCGCGCCGGGCGAGGTTGGCTGACGTCCAGGCACAGGATCGGTCGATCCGGATCGCTGTCGAGAAAACTCACCCATACTTCGCTGCCAGCACGCGGCAGCGCTTCCCTGGCGATCCGGCCGCCCGCACCGACCATGGCAATTGCCAGCCATAAGCCGTCACTGTCGGCTTTCTGTGCCGGCCCGGGCCATAACCGGACGGCGATTCGGCCCAGATCGTCCAGCTGCGGCGGTTGCCCGGGCGAGCCCAGGACTTGCGCCGGGTGATAGCCCGGAATGCTTGGGCGCGGTTGCCGCAGCGGCGGGCGATACT
Source organism: Pseudomonas sp. GW821-FHT09E04 (assembly GCF_059416185.1). NCBI lineage: Bacteria > Pseudomonadati > Pseudomonadota > Gammaproteobacteria > Pseudomonadales > Pseudomonadaceae > Pseudomonas > Pseudomonas sp. GW821-FHT09E04. The sequence goes on along the minus strand of NZ_JBWKOR010000001.1, from coordinate 1,293,223 downwards.
CCGTCGACCAAGGCTGTGCGGTGAAGTCGTTGTGATAACGGCGAGGTGTGGACATCGGGTCGAGAATCGACGGCTGCTGCCCCTGATGGCGCAATTCGGTGATCAGCCACTGCTCGTTGAACGCACCCACCGGATGATCCGTAACCTGCAACAGATGGCCACTGAGCAATTGCGTGCAATCGCTGCGACCCTGAATGCAACGGTATTGACAGCGCTGGCGTTCCAGTTGGCGACGGCTGCGTTGATCGGCGTGGCGTTGCCCGGAGGGCGGGAATCCTCGCAGGGGGATGACGCCTGTCACCGCGTGATTGGCCGCCTCATCGTCGTTGCTCGGTTGCCCGCGTTCACGGACGGTGGGTGACACCTGCGCCGTGACGGCGTCGTGACGCAGGAACAGCGTACTGAGAGTGGGCGCGCGCGCCTCGTTCTCTGGACAGAAGGGCACGGGTATCGGGGGCTGCGGCAGGTTCAGACTGTCGTCGGCGAACACCACGACATGGCCATCCGGCCGGTGCTCGAAGTGATAGTGGATGCCTTCTTCCTCGCACAGTCGATGCAACAGTGCGAGGTCGGTCTCGTCGTACTGGATGCAGAACGCACGCGGTGGATAGTGTCCCACCGTCAGGTCGAGCCGGTAACCGTGTGCGGGCAGGCGATGTTCGGTGAGCAGTCTTTCGAGAATGTCCGGCACGCTCAACCGGGTGAACACCCGGCGCCTGGGCTGCTGCTCCAACCTCTGCAGGTGCGGCACCAGCACCACTTGGTAACCGATCCGATGGGCACCGCGATGTTCGCAACTGGCGCTATGAAGGGTGCCGTGAAGGCCATGACCTTCACTCAACTGCAGGAAGGCCGACCGATGCAACAGGGTGGCGGGGGCGAGGGCCGGGGCCAGGCCAAGGACTTCTATCTCGAAACGATAGGGCCGGTTCAGGCCTTCGTGGCCGCTGAAACGCAGTACCGGCAGGCACAGGCCACCCTCGAGGAGGGTCAGCGTAAAGGGACTTTCCTTGTCATTGAGCATTCGGACGGGCTCTGTCGGGTCATACGGGCCACAGAGGGTACGAAACCGCAGTGCGAAATGGTCATGACAAACCGGTTTTTCAGAATCGCCCTACAAGGTGTGTAGAAGATGTCGACACGTGACGGAATTTTTGGTCGATTGCCGACTTTAGGCCGTATAAACTTGGCGCCACGCGTCGGCCAATAGATGTCTCGGCGCCACAGATCAAGAGAGTGAGTAATGGGCGCACAGTGGAAGGTTAAACACAAAGAAGCGGCAGCCAACGCCAAGGGCAAGATCTTCGGCAAACTGGTGAAAGAAATCACCATCGCTGCCCGCAACGGTGCCGATACCGCCACCAACGCACACCTGCGTCTGGTGGTCGAACAGGCCAAGAAAGCCTCGATGCCCAAGGAAACCCTGGACCGCGCGATCAAGAAAGGCGCGGGCCTGCTGGGTGAGACCGTTCAGTACCATCGCGTGACTTACGAAGGTTTCGCTCCGCACCAGGTTCCGTTGATCGTCGAGTGCGTCACCGACAACATCAACCGCACCGTGGCGGAAATCCGCGTGGCGTTCCGCAAGGGCCAACTGGGCGCTTCCGGTTCGGTCGCGTGGGACTTCAACCACGTCGGCATGATCGAAGCCTCGCCGGACACCCCGGACGCCGATCCGGAAATGGCCGCGATTGAAGCCGGTGCCCAGGATTTCGAGCCGGGCGAAGAGGGCGCAACCCTGTTCCTGACCGACCCGACCGACCTGGATTCGGTGCAGAAAGCCCTGCCTGAGCAAGGTTTCACCGTGCTGTCGGCCAAGCTGGGCTACCAGCCGAAGAACCCGGTCAGCGGCCTGAGTGACGAGCAGATGGCTGAAGTCGAAGCGTTCCTCGAAGGCCTCGACAACCACGACGACGTGCAGGACATGTTCGTCGGCCTGGCCGGCTGATCCGCTGCGTCAATGATGCCGCCATCGCGAGTTCGCTCGCGATGGCGGTGTAGCGGCTACAACGCTTCCAGCTGCTGCACAACCTCACTGAATCCCGGTCGCGCCAGCACATCCGGCTGACAGCAGCGCTGTTCCAGCGCCTCCAGCACCTCACGCCGATCCGCACTCAGACCCGAGTCGATGCGTGCCAGCAATTCCCCCAGCAAAATCCCGAACGCTCGCACTTCGATGCGTTGCAGTGCGCGGGTTTCCAGGTTGTCCGTGGTGGCATGGAATGACGCCGCGCCAAAGTCCCCCAGCAGACAGTCGCCCTGATCGTTCAACAGAATGTTGTGCCCATAGAGGTCGCCATGGGTGATGCCTTGTTCGTGCAGATGCTCGGCGACCGACGCAATCCCCTTGGCGATGCGCAAGGCGACATTGGCACTGAACCGGCAGTCATCGGTGTAGATATCCCGCGAACAGGAGGCCAGGCTCGGCAAGGCGGCGAGGTTGCGATAGCTCGGATCGATCAGTTGCATCACCAGTCCTTGCTGGCCATCGGGGTGATTGCCGATGCGGCCCTCGACCCGGATCAGGTTCGGGTGCAGCCCGGCGGTGATGCAGGCGTTCATCTCGTGCAACGGCGAGCCGTCGCTGGTCATTTCGCCCTTGTAGAGTTTGACCGCCACCGAGCGCTCAGGCTGGCCGACCGGCTGCCACGACGCACGGGAAATCACCCCGGACGCGCCTTCGCCCAGCCGTTGCTCCAGGCGCAAGGTCGACCAGTCGATCAGCGGCGTGGCTTCCAGTGCGGCGGCGTCGGCCTCGGTTTCCAGCGGGTTGCCGGCGTAGGCCAGCCACGTCAGGCTCGGCAGGGTCAACAGCCATTGCGGCAGTTCCGTCAACTGGTTGGCGGCGATGCGGATCAGCTCCAGTCGATGGCACTGGCTCAACGATGGCGGCAGCGCGCACAGACGGTTACCGGCGAGCATGAGTTTTTGCAGGAGCGGGCGCTCACCCAGTTCGGCGGGCAGGGTTTCGATGAGGTTGTCGGTCAGGATCAGCCAGCGCAAGCGCGGTGGCAGGGCGGTTCCGGAGACCTGGGCAATCCGGTTGGCCTTGAAGCCGATCATTGTCAGTGCTTGGCACTGACCCATGGATTCAGGCAGTTCGGTGAACCGGTTATCGGAGCAGAACAGCACGCGCAGATGGCGCAGGCGATGCAAGTCGTCAGGCAGGCTGCTCAGCGCGTTGCCGCTGAGGTTGAGCACCTCCAGCGTGTCAGCCAGGTCGAAGATCTCGGGTGGGAACTCGGTCAAGCCTTCGACCAGGTCCAGCCGGGTGATGCCCGACAGTTCGCCGGCGCGCAATTGAGCAAGGGTGTGCATGTAATGGGTCGCTATCAAAGAGGGCGCAGTGACGCCGGGAATGGGCGGCATGATAACGGCAAATCAGGCCGGTTCACGCACTTCCGGTAATTGCCCCAGCCGGCTGCGGGTGCGGGCCAGGTCAATGGCGTTGCCGGCCAGGCTTTCGTGCAGAGGCAACTGCCCGAGCAGCGTCAGGTGTTTGTCCTGATCGTAGAGCACGTCGATCAGGTTGATGAAGCGCTGCTGGACGGCAATCGAGCATGCGTCCAGTTCCGGCAGTTCATCGATGATCCACTGGTCGAAGCGCCGGCACAGTTCCAGATAATCCATCACGGCCGTGGGCTGCTCGCAAAGGTCATTGAAGGTAAAGGCGACGCGGCGGCCTGTGCACAGACGCGCCTGTAAAACCCGGTTGCCGACCGCTAACGGCTGCGGCGCGGTATCGCGTGGCGGCAAGTCCAGCGCCAGACGTTGTGCCGGCGTGGCTGGCCAAACGTAATGGCCCTGGGTGAACAGCTGATGCGCGTGGTTGCGCGCCTGGCTGCGGTAGTCGTGGGGGCCGCCGACTTCCATGACCTGCATGCGGGCATTGATCAGGTCGATCACCGGTTTGAACCGCGCGTGGTACAGCGGGTTGGGCAACAGTCCTTCCGGCGGATAGTTGGAGGTCACCAGCAACAGGATTCCGCGCTGGAACAGGGCTTTATACAGGCGGGTGATGAGCATCGCGTCACCGATGTCATGCACATGGAACTCGTCGAAGCACAGCACCCGGCAGTCCTGCAGCAACTCATCGAGGGTGGCGCCGAGGGCGTCCTCCTGTTCGCGATGCTTGAACATGCCCTGGTGCAGGCGGGCGAAGAACTCATGGAAGTGCAGGCGCTGTTTCTGCTGGATCGGCAACGCCTGGAAAAAACCGTCGAGCAACCAGCTCTTGCCGCGCCCGACGGCGCCGTGCAGGTAAAGACTGGGCGGGGTTTGCGCCGAAGGGCCGAACAACAGGCCGGCCTGCTGTGCCATGCAGTCGATCACCCGCTGCTGGCTGTGACTGAGGGTGTAGCCCTGGCCATGGGCCTTGTGCCGGAAATAATCGCGAATCGACTGGGCGCTGGCGCAATGGCCGGCACTGGCCAGGTTTCGCTTGCCGAACAAGCGGCGTAATCCTGAAAGGCGTTGTGACAGACGCGAACGTTCGGGCGGTCGGGCGGGCACGGTGAGGTCACTCCGTCATCGTCAGGCCGGCTCCCCCCGAGCGCGGCGGCGTAGTGTAACCAGACGGATAGTTTTCCTTCCACTGCGCTTTATCGGCCGGCGACTTTTCTGGACAGCATTCTGCGGCGCGTACAGGTTTTTTCAGCGTCCTGGCGTGCCGGATCGCCAATCTTTCGAAACAAATCCCGCCCGATCAGTGGATCCAATCGACTGGCGCAATCGGCGTCCGTTGCTAACCTGAAACACTGTAACGACACAGACGCTGTCGCCATCAAGGAACGGGCAGTGAATGCAGGGATGGTCTGGGCATTGCTGGGCGGGTTCGCAACAACGGTGCAGGCGGCTGACTTGCAGGTTGAGGTGCGCGTCGATGTGCAGCGCGGTTGCCAGTTGATCGGCCAGCAGCGCGAAGCCGGTATCGAGCAACTGGGCGTGCTCGACTTCGGCAGCACGGCGCGCCTCGACGATCCGGCCGGGCCGCTCGGGGCGGCGCTGATCAATTCGCGATTGCCGCGCCTGGAATGCAACCCGGACACGCCGTATCAGTTGCGCGTCGATGGCGGCCTGCACGGCGGGACGGGCGAAGTGCGCTACATGGCAGGCGAAGCGGGTGGCAAAGCCATTCCTTACCGTTTGTATCAGGACGCCGCGCGGCGAGTGCCGCTGGTGGTGGACGTGCCGGTCACCGGGAGGGTGCCGGACAGCGGTTCGGTTGAGTTGCCGCTTTACGGGCGGATCGAGCGGATGGCCGAAGTCCCGCGTGTCAGCCGGTATTCGGATCTGGTCAAGGTAACGGTCACCTGGTGATCGAGCCGGATGCAACAGGAAATCGACGTTCAATGACGAACGCAGAGGTCGAGTGATGCTGAAGGATCAGAAGGAGTAGGGACGCAATGACAGGCAAGCACTGGCTGGTAGTCGCCACAGGCGCATTGCTGTTGCTCACCGAGGACGCGCAAGCCGCGATCAACGGGCAGATTCATGCGCGGCTGATTCTGATCGCCGGCTGCGAGGTGACCAATTCGTCCAGCATCGCCAGCCCGGTGGGCGATTTCGGCAAACTCGATTTCGGCCAGCAGGGCCCGACCTGGAATGCGCCGATCAAGGCCAGCCTGGCCAATGACAGCAGCGGCCGGCTCAACGTGGCCTGCAATCCGTCGGTGACCGGTTTCACCGTGACCATCGACGGTGGCGCCCATGGCGACGGCAGCACCCGGCGCTTGAGCAACGGTCGCCAGACCATTCCCTATCAACTGTTTCTCGATGCCTCGGGCAGCCAGAGTTACAGCATCGGCCAACAACACAATTTCGCTGTCACCAGCGGCGCGCAGATACCCATCCCGGTATTTGGCTCGGTGGTGGCGAACACCCGTGCGGTACCGGTGGGTGTCTACACCGACACCCTGACGGTGACGCTCGATTGGTAAACCGTAGAGGAAGGACACCATGCGTACGATTGCATCAAGGATAGGTTTGTCGTTGCTCGGCCTGACGCTGGCCTCCAGCGTCAACGCCGCTACCACGGTCACCGGTCAGATCACCTCCAGCCTGATCCTGATCAGCAGTTGCCAGGTCAATGGTTCCGGCGGGTCCTCCGGCCTGAACTTCGGTGCCTTGAACTTCGGCACCGCCAACAGCCTGTTCACTACGGCCACCGGGCAAGTGCTGGGCGGCGGTGGCGGGGCGTTGTCGATTCTCTGCTCTGCCGGCACCACGCCGACGGTCAAGGTGCGGGCTGGTGCCCATGACGGGTTGTCGCCCGGTGGCACCCGCGCGCTGTACGACGGTGTCGCCAACTATGTGCCTTACGACTTGTACACCGATGCCGGGCACTCGCAATTGCTGGCCATCGACGGCGTGATCAACCTCGCCGCCAGCACCGGTGTGGCGCAGACCGTGAACATCTACGGTCAGGCGGTGGGCAAGGCCGGCCTGCCGGCGGGCACTTACACCGACACCATTTCCGTTGAACTGACGTTCTAGTGCCATGGGCCGGCATGGCTGTGCGGCGCTGCTGGTGCTGTGCGCGGGGGCTGTGCCGTTGCCGCTGGCGGCGGTGACCAGCCAGAGCTTTCAGGTCAGCGCGACGATCACACCGGGCTGCCTGGTGGTGGGGGGCGTGTCGAACTATGGCGGGCTGAATTTCGGCTCGAGTTCCGCCCTGGCCACCGGCACGGTGCAAGTGGCATTGACCGGTGGCGTGCAGTTGCAATGCACGCCGGGGGTGACGCTGAACATGACGGTCGATGGCGGTCAGTACAACAGCGGCGGGCGACGAATGCAGATCAGTGGCGGCAGTGCGAAGGTGGCGTATGCGCTGTTTCGCGATGCGGCCTACAGCCAGAGTCTGGGCATCGGCCAGACCGTGGCGGTGGCCTATAGCGACGCCAACAACATCAGCCTGCCGATCTACGGTCAGGTGCAATTGCCGGGCAATCAGCCTGGGGGGACATACAGCGACGTGTTGCAGGTGCAGCTGTCGTGGTGATGCAAGGCACAAGGAGCGGGTTTATGGGGTTTATCACGTCACGGCCATGGCTCGTGCGTTGCGCGATGTTGATGTGGGCTCTGCTCGCTGCGGTCAAGGCGCAGGCGGCCAGTTCGGTGCTGATCTGGCCGATCGATCCGGTGCTCGAAGCCGATCAGCAGGCCAGTGCGCTGTGGCTGGAGAATCGTGGCAGCGAAACCGCCAACCTGCAGATCAGGGTGTTCGGCTGGAGCCAGAACGGTTTCCAGGAGCAATACCAGAACCAGCGTGACGTGATCGGCAGTCCACCGGTGGCGAAGATCGAGCCGGGGCAGAAGCAACTGGTGCGCCTGACCCGGACCAGAGAAGTCCCGCCCGGCCAGGAACTGGCCTACCGGATCATCATCGACGAAATTCCCTCGGCCCAGCCTCCTGCCGCCGACGCCGGGAAAACCGCCGCCGCGATCCGCTTCCAGATGCGCTATTCGGTGCCCCTGTTCGCCTACGGCGCGGGGCTGTGGAGCAAGGAAGACACGACCCGTCAGCGTGATCCCAAAGGCATCGGCCTGCCGCAATTGAGCTGGCGCACGGTGGCGGTGGATGGCCGGCCTTATGTGGAGGTGCGCAATCAGGGCGCGGTGCATGCGCGCTTGACCGATGTTGCGCTCAAGCAGGGCGGGCAGAGCAAGCCGCTGGCGGAAGGGCTGTTGGGTTATGTGTTGCCCGGCGCGGTGATGCGCTGGCCGGCGCCGGGACCTGTGGCGGGGGAACTGGCGGGACGGATCAATGGCGCAGCACAAGTGCAGAGCATCGCTCCGGCGAAGTAGCGATGGCGGCCTGCGGGTCGGGTAGTGCGGGGCCGCCAGGCAAGCGATTGGCCGGCGGGCAACAGCGGTTTCAGGAGGAACCAGTCCATTGACGGACGAAACACGCTAATGAGTCCGGGATGGGCTCGCCGTATTCAGCGTCCGTTGTGGCTTGTCACCGGCGCGTGTTGCCTGATGTTCATTCATCCATCCGGGGCCGGCGAACTGCCGCCGCCTCCCAGCGGCATGGAGGCCGTCAGCGATGCTCAGTTGTTTCTGGAACTGGTGGTCAACCAGATGAATACCGGTCGGGTGGTGGCGGTGGAGCAGCGCGGCGGGCGGTTGTTCCTGCCGGCCAGTGTGTTGCGTGACACCGGTATGAAACTGCCCGAGAGTGCGGGGGCTGAAGTCGATCTCGATGGTCTGCCGGGGCTGCACAGCGACTACGACAGCGTCAGCCAGCGACTGCTGCTCGACGTGCCGCCGGACTGGCTGCCGGAGCAATTCATCGGTAACCGTCAGGTCTACCCGCGCACCCCGGCGCTGAGCAGTTTCGGCGCGTTGTTCAACTATGACCTGTACCTCAACGACACCGATGACGCCGGGACTTATCTGGCGGCATGGAACGAGGTGCGGGTGTTCGACAGTTGGGGCACGCTGTCCAACACCGGGCAGTACCGGCGCACCTTGTCGGGGGATTCGGTCAGCACGCTGAGCAACGGGTATCTGCGCTACGACACCACATGGCGCTTCTCCGATGATGAGCGGATGCTGACCTACGAGGCGGGGGACGTGGTCAGCGGCGCCTTGCCGTGGAGCAGCTCGGTGCGTCTGGGCGGCGTGCAGTTCTCCCGGGATTTTGCGGTGCGCCCGGACCTGGTGACCTACCCGTTGCCGCAGTTCGCCGGTGAAGCGGCGGTGCCGTCCTCGGTGGACCTGTTCATCAATGGCTACAAGTCCAGCAGCACCGATTTGCAGCCGGGGCCGTACACGCTGACCAACATTCCGTTCATCAACGGTGCGGGCGAAGCCGTGGTGGTGACCACCGATGCGCTGGGTCGGCAGGTATCGACCACCGTGCCTTTCTATGTCACCAGCAGCCTGTTGCAAAAGGGCTTGAGCGATTTCTCGGTCAGCGCCGGTACGCTGCGACGTGATTACGGGTTGAAGGATTTCAGCTACGGGCCGGGCGTGACGTCGGGCAGCCTGCGTTATGGCATCAGCGACAGCTTCACGTTGGAAAGCCACGCCGAAGCGGCCGATTCACTGACCCTCGGCGGGCTCGGTGGCAATCTGCGGCTGGGCAATTTCGGGGTCCTTAACAGTGCGATCAGCCAGAGCCGTTTTGACGGTGACGGTGGTCAGCAACTCAGTCTCGGTTATCAGTACAGCGCTCAGCGTTTCAGCTTTTCCTGGCAACGGTTGCAACGCCGCGACCAGTACGCCGACCTCACGGTGGTCGACAGTCCTTACACCAGCCTCAGCAAGCGTAGCGAGCAGGCGACCCTGAGCCTGAACCTTGAGCGGTGGGGCAGTCTGGGTGTCGGTTATTTCGATATCCGGGCGGCGGACGAAACCCGCACGCGGTTGCTCAACCTGAGCTGGAGCAAGCCGTTATGGCACAACAGCAGTTTCTACCTGTCGGCCAACCGCGAAATCGGCGATGCCAACTGGGCGGTGCAGGCGCAACTGGTGATCCCGTTCGATCTGCGCGGCAGCCTGGCCATCAGCAGCGAGCGCAGCAAGACCGGGCAGACGCAACAACGCGTCAACTACAGCCGTGCCGTGCCGTCCCAGGGCGGGGTAGGTTTCAATCTCGGTTATGCCAACGGCGACGGGCCTGATTACCGTCAGGCCGATGTGACTTGGCGTCTGCAATCGGTGCAGTTGCAGGCCGGTGTCTACGGCACCTCGGATGCGGAAACCCGCTGGGCCGATGCCAGCGGTTCGCTGGTGTGGATGGATCATCAAGTGTTTGCGGCCAACCGCATCGACGATGCCTTCGTGGTGGTCAGTACCGATGGTTATGCGGATGTTCCGGTGCGTTACGAGAATCAGCAGGTCGGTCAGACGGATCGCAACGGCCACTTGCTGGTGCCGTGGAGCAGTGCCTACTACCGCGGCAAATACGAAATCGATCCGTTGAACTTGCCGGCCAACGTGCGCAGCCCGAATGTCGAACAGCGCATTGCCGTGCGCCGTGGCAGCGGTTATCTGCTGGAATTTCCGCTGAGCCGGGTGATTGCCGCGAGCATCGTGCTGGTGGATGCGCAGCAGCAGGAACTGCCGCTGGGCAGCGGCGTATTGCACGAGGAAAGCGGCGCGCGGACGGTGGTGGGCTGGGATGGGCTGGTCTATCTGGAAAACCTGCAAGCACAGAACTCATTAAGGGTGACCCTGGCGGATGGCAAGACCTGTCAAGCGCAGTTCAATGTGGATCTGCAACAGGATCAGGTGCCGCTGATCGGTCCGTTGGTGTGCCAATGACGAGGGTTCGGCTCTGTCTGTGGCTGGTGCTGACGTTGCCGGGGGCGGCGCAGGCGCTGTGTTCGGTGGTCACCACCACACCGGCCGCGTTCGGCACGATCAGTTCGATTGCAGTTCGCACGACCTCGCAACCCAGTTCCACGCTGAACGGTGGTTTGAGCTGTACGGGCTCGCTACTGTCCTTGCTGAGCACCAGCGACCACTTCTGGGCCACGGTGACTTCGACCCAGAGTGGTTTGCTCGGGCCGACCGGCGACGTCATCGGCTACACGATCTACGCCAATAACAGCACCAGTTACCCGCTGACCCGCGGCACGGCCTACGACTTCGCCCGCAACGGCATCATCGATGCGCTTGGATTGCTCGGTGGTACGGTGCCGAAAACCGTGCCGCTGTACTTCGGCACCACCATCGGCAGCAACGTAGCAGCCGGGGTGTATACCGAAACCCTGAGCATTTTCTGGAACTGGAACTACTGCTCCGGGATTGGCATCGGCTCGGTGTGTCTGGGGCGCGATATCGGTAGCGGCACCACGACGCTGACGGTGAACCTGACCGTGGCCAACGATTGCACCATCACTGCGCCCAACATCGCCTTCGGCAGCGCTCCGGTGATCAGTGCGTTTACCCCGGTGACCGGTCAGACCATCAACCTGGCCTGCACCAAGGGCAGCGCCTATACCGTGGGTTTGAACGACGGACAGAACGCGATCAGTGTCGGCGGTCGACGACGAATGATTTCCGGCAGCAATTACCTGGCCTACGACATTTTCAAAAGCGCCGGCACCACTCGCTGGGGCAGTGTCGGTGCGGAGCGACGGGCCAGCAGCGATGCCGAGGTCAATCCTGGCAATGGTTTGGGCACCGGCAGCCAGATCTTCAACTACAACGCGAAGATCTACACCGATCAGACCACGCCGCCCGCCGGCACCTATCTGGACAACGTGGTACTGGATGTCGGCTTCTGATCCGATCAGAAGCGCACGGTCTGCTTGAGGAGCTGCGCTGCCGGGGTGTCGGTCGGGCTGACCATCGCGTAGTTGTAACCTTCGCCGGACCAGTATTCGGCCTGCAAATCCCCGTCGAGTCGGCTACCGCGTGGCAGGAAGGTGTTTTTCGGCCCGGGCGGGCGCACGTAGAAACTCACTTTGTGCCCGGCGCGATCCTCATACATCACCATCGCCGCCGGACCTTCTTCAGTGCTCAGAAGGCGTCCGCTGACCGGTCGGAAACCCGCCGCCGTCAGGTCCGGCAGGCGATTGGCCTGGGTGAAGTAACGGTCGAGCCAGCGCTGCATGTCACCTTCGCCGCCGACCTTGTAGTCCGCCGGCAGAATCCCTTGCTGGGCGATCAAACGGTACGCCTGCAAGGCATCGGTCATGGGCGCAACCGTGCGTACAAAGGTCATTTCCCGGGCTTGCCAGCCACTGATACCGCCGATGCTGACCGCTATCAGCAGCACGGCTGCGCTGGCCCATTGGCGGCGTGATCGATGCTTGAGCCGTTGGCGGATCAGTGCCGGGTCCAGATCCGGGTTGACCGGTTGTTGCAGGGCGCCACCGAGGGCGGCGCGCAGGTGCTGGGCATCCTGTTGCCAGGCGCGGATCAACGCAGCGTCGTCGGGGTGGCTGGCCAGCCAGTTTTCCAGCACACGCCGGTCGGCGTCGCTGAGCTGGTGGTCGATGTAGGCGTGCAAATCACGCTCGCTGGGGGGCAGGCTGATCATTTGAGTATCCGCAAGGAAGGGCTGCTGATTTCGCCGTCGCTGAGCTGGCGCAGAGCCTGGCGGGCGCGGGACAGGCGCGACATCACGGTGCCGGTGGGGACGTCGAGGATCTCGGCGACCTCCTTATAGGTCAAGCCTTCCACCGACACCATCAACAGCAGGGCGCGTTGCTCGGTGGGTAGACGATCGAAGGCTTGCAGGGTCGATTGGGCAATCACGGTGCGTTCTACCGAGGGTTCGGCGTCATCGCGGCCAGTGAAGAATTCGAGCATCCGCGCGTAGCGCCGAGAGCGTCGGTGCGCATCAAGGAACTGGCGATACAGAATCGAAAACAGCCACGCGCGCAGATCGCCCTCGGCGCGTTTGTCACCCCAACTGGACAGGGCGCGCTCCAGGCTGGCCTGCACCAGGTCATCGGCGCTGCTGCTGTTGCGCGTCAACGACACGGCAAAGCGCCGCAATCTGGGAATGATTTCTCTCAGTTGTTCGTCGAATTCGCTCATGAAGTTCTGCTAGTCACTACGCTGTGGACTAGGAAGACGCCCGGCATTCGAGGTTATTCCACGCTCGGAAAAATAAATACCGGGCCGTGGAATAAATCCTGATGGCGTGCGTCTTGCTGATTCTTCCTACTTGTGGCCGATGGCCCTGGAGTCTTTCATGGTTGATCGCAGCTCACCGCCCGGCGGGCCACAACGCCCGCCACTGAGTGCCGCGAGCCTGGTGTTGCGTCTTGGCGGTATCGCCGTGGTGGTCGCAGCAGTGGCCGGGGCGTTTGCCTACGTTCATGGCTCGTTTGACCCACAACGCCTGACGCCAAAGGCGTTGGTCGATGTGCTGGAAAAGAACAACGGCGTGCATCCCGGGTTTCGCCGCAACCACGCCAAGGGCGTGTGCGTGATCGGACATTTCGAGAGCAGCGGTGAAGCGCGGCCGTTCTCCGTTGCGCAGGTGTTCAACGAGCCACGCACACCGGTGGTCGGGCGATTTGCGTTGCCGGCGGGCAGTCCTTATGCACCGGACAGCGCCGTACCGATTCGCAGCCTGGCGCTGCGTTTCACTCAGGCCAACGGCCAGCAGTGGCGTACCGGGATGAACAGCATGCCGGTGTTCCCGGTCGGCACGCCCGAGGCGTTCTATCAATTGCAGCAGGCGCAATCGCCGGATCCGGCGACCGGCAAACCGGACCCGACCAAGGTCCCGGCGTTCTTTGCCTCGCACCCGGAAGCCGTACCGTTCCTGACCTGGATAAAGGGTGCCAAGCCTTCGGCCAGCTATGTCACGGAAACCTACAACAGTGTCAACGCGTTCTATCTGGTCGATGCCAGTGGCAAGAAGCAAGCCGTGCGCTGGAGCATGACGCCATTGGCGCAGGATCCCGCCGGGGCCACGGCGCCGGAGGGCAGCGACTTTCTGGAGAAGGATCTGGTGCAACACCTGGCCGAAGGACCGCTGCGTTTTCAGTTGAACATCACCCTGGCCAATGCCGACGATCCGGTGAACGACGCGAGCAAGGCCTGGCCTGCCGGTCGCAAAGTGCTGAACGCCGGCACCCTGGTGCTGGAAAAGACTCAGCCGCAGCTCAGCGGCGAATGCCGTGACATCAACTACGACCCACTGGTCCTGCCCGCCGGGATTGAAGGTTCCGACGACCCGCTGCTCGCCGCTCGTTCAGCCGGTTACGCCGATTCCTACCTGCGTCGCACCAGCGAAGTCAGCCAACTGCCCGCCGCCAAACAGGAGGCTCGCCCATGAGAACGCCACCGACGCATTTCAATCCGCTGGCGCGACTGCTGCACTGGCTGATGGCGCTGATGATCATCGCCATGCTGTTTATCGGCGCCGGCATGGTGACCTCGGTATCGGCGCGGCATGAATGGCTGATCAACCTGCACAAACCGCTTGGCATTGCGATTCTGTTGCTGGTGATCGTGCGCATTCTGGTGCGACTGGGCACGCGTCAGCCGCCGCTGCCGGAGGACTTGCCGGGTTGGCAGGTGATGGCGGCCAAGGCGTCGCATGTGTTGTTGTACGCGCTGATGCTGGTGTTGCCGCTGCTGGGTTGGGCGATGATCAGCGCGGCGGGGGATCCGGTGATGCTTGGCCATTCGTTGCAATTGCCGTCGATCCTGCCGGCGGATGCCCAGGTGTTTGCGCTGTTGCGCAAGGCACACGGTTATCTGGCGTATCTGTTGTTTCTGACTGTGTTGCTGCACCTGGCGGCGGCGCTGTTCCATGGTTGGGTGCGCCGTGACGAGGTGCTCGACAGCATGCTGCGGGGACGGAGTCGCGACTGACCACGGACGTTAATCTGGCGTGGCGAGGGAGCAAGTCTGCTCGCCACGTTTTTGCGGTGCGAGCGTTCGCCACCAGTACAACAACGCGACCATGTTGATTCCGGCACCCAACCAGCAGACACCCGGCCATCCTGCCCAGGCGTACATGGCCGTCGAGGCGATGGAGCCCACGGCGCTGCCAATCGAGTAAAACAGCATGTAGCCGGCGGTCAGTCGGCTCTGTGCCTGCGGGCGGACGCTGTAGATCATGCTCTGGCTGGTGACGTGCACAGCTTGCAGGCCCAGATCCAAAGTGATCACGCCGAGCAGCAGCGCCCACAACGAGGATTGGGTAAAGGCAATCGGCAGCCATGAGCCGAGCATCAGCAGCAAGGACAGGCCGCTGACCCATTGGCCGAACCCTCTATCCGCCAAGCGCCCAGCTCTTGCAGCCGCCAGTGCGCCAGCCGCGCCGGCCAGTCCGAACAATCCGATTTCACTGTGGGAAAGCGACAGCGGCGGGGCGGCGAGCGGTAGAACCATCGGCGTCCACAGGACCATGGCGCTGGCGAAGGTCAACAGGGCCAGAATCGCCCGTTGTCGCAGTATCGGTTCCTCTTGGAATAACCGGAACACCGAGGCGATCAGCACTGTATAGGATGTTGCCGGTTGCGGGCTCTCGTCCTTGGGCAGCACGCGAAACAGTAGCAACGCCATGACCAGCGTCAGCCCTGCGGACAACAGATAAATCGCCCGCCAACCGGCCAGATCCGCCATCCCGCCGGCCACAGTGCGCGCGAGCAAAATGCCGACCACGATGCCGCTGGTGATGATGCCGACGACGTGTCCGCGTTGCGCCGGGATGGCCAGGGTTGCGGCATAGGCCACCAGCACTTGAGTGACGACGGCGAGCAGACCGGTCAGGGTCATGCCGATCAGCAGCCAGGTGCTGCTGGTTGCCAGCGCGATCATCAGCAATGCCGCGGCGGACAACAGGGTTTGCGTGACAATCAAGCGCCGACGGTTGAGCAGATCGCCGAGCGGCACGAGCAGTATCAGC
This sequence comes from Pseudomonas sp. GW821-FHT09E04, assembly GCF_059416185.1. Classification (NCBI taxonomy): domain Bacteria; kingdom Pseudomonadati; phylum Pseudomonadota; class Gammaproteobacteria; order Pseudomonadales; family Pseudomonadaceae; genus Pseudomonas; species Pseudomonas sp. GW821-FHT09E04. The sequence continues at coordinate 1,277,889 of NZ_JBWKOR010000001.1, read as the reverse complement.
CCGACGCCGTAGCCGACCTGGGTCAGCGTGATGACGATGCCGATACTGGCGGGCGACAGGTTGAACGCTTCGGCCATGGCGTCCAGCAGCGGTTGAGCGTAATACACGTTACCCACCGCCAGACCGCAGGCAATGGCGAACAGCAACACCACGCCGCTGCCGAGTGTTTGAGCTTTCATGTCCCGGTTCCTTTTCAGGTTTTAAATTAAAACTGGATTGACGGTAAGTAATCTAGTTTTGTTTTGCAACCTGATTGGGTAAAAGTGCAGCGCAAAAAAAAGATCGCAGACACGCTGCGATCTTTCATGTGGCGAAAAATAGGGGGGGATCAGCGCAGGGTGTCGACCATGTCGGCGATGGTGGTCAGCACGTCTTTGCCCAATTGTTTCGAGCGTTGGCCCGACCAGCCGGTGAGCGGGTTCGGTGCGTCATCATGATCTTTGAACGGCATTTCCAGGGTCAGCGACAGGCAGTCGAACTTCTGGCCGACGCTGTTGCACGCCAGGGTCATGTTGGCCTGGCCCGGTTCGTCGCGGGTGTAGCCGTACTTTGTCTGGAAATCTTTGGTGGTGTGTTTCAGGTGGCTGCGGAAGTGTTCTTCGAGTTTCTCGATCCGCGGGGTGTAGCCCGGATTGCCTTCGCAGCCGGCAGTGAACACGTGGGGGATTTCTTCATCGCCGTGTACGTCGAGGAACAGATCGACGCCGTACTTTTCCATTTGCTGCTGTACGAAAAGGACTTCAGGGCTGACTTCCTGACTGGCGTTCTGCCAGGCGCGGTTCAGGTCCTGCCCCATGGCGTTGGTGCGCAGGTGGCCGTGGAAGGCACCGTCCGGGTTCATGTTCGGCACCAGGTACAGATCGGCACTTTCCAGCAACTTGTTCAGCACTGGATCGTTGTGATGCTCCAGACGTTCGATCACGCCTTCCATGAACCACTCGGCCATGTGCTCGCCGGGATGCTGCTGGGCGATGATCCAGATCTTGCGTCGACCTTCAGCGCCAGTGCCTTTGCGCAGCAGTTGAATGTCACGGCCTTCGACGCTTTTGCCAGTGGCCAATAGTTCGGTGCCGGCCTTGGTCAGCGCTTGCTCGATCAGCCAGTCATGACGGCCACGGCTGTAGGGTTCGAAGTAGGCGAACCAGGCGTGGGTCTGCTCGGCTTCAAGGCAGAAGCGCAGGCTGTCGCCTTCGAATTGGGTTGGAATGCGGAACCAGTTGACGTGGTCGTAGGAAGCGACGGCCTGATAGCCGGTCCAGGCTTTGTTGTAGGAGGACTGGCTGGCGTTGACCAGGCGGAACCAATGTTCCTGATGAACATGCAGGCCGCTGGCCTTGAAGTGGAACCACTGGAAGTGGGCGCTGCGGGTATCTGGCCGAATCGCCAGAACCGGGCTGAGCGGGTTGCTGATGTCGATGACTTGGATGTTGCCGCTGTCGAAGTTGGCGCTGATGTCGAACGAAGATTTGGCCACGGTCATAATCGGTTCCTGAATATGATTTTTATGGCGGCTACTTTACACGCAAGACAGGGGTGAAACCGAGGGAAATTGCGGGGTGTGGCGGGGGGCGTCCTCCATGACGCGGATGCAGCTTAGTAGCTGTGCGATTGATTCTCAAGTGCTAATTGGCATTACTTTTCCCTAACGCGGGCGGGGTTCTCTTGCCAAGCGATATTCTTTTGATATTATCCGCGCCATCGAATTTGCAGCACCCAAAGACTTCATTAGCCTGAAGCCACAAGCCAGAAAACTGGCAAAAAAAAAGACCCGGCAAAAAGCCGGGTCAAAAACCGTGATTAGCCTGATGAGGAGATAGTCCAGAAGACCGACCTAAGGTCTCTGGTCCATCGACTGATCTCGCGACCAGCTGCTTGCAATAATAATCATTATCATTTGCAAGTCAAACGTTTTTATCTGCGCGATTGGAAAATTCTTTCCCGTCCGTCTTCAGCGAACACCGCCATCGAGCGAGTGATCGACCATCGCTCGTGCCATGTCCACCATGTGCACGACCGAAAAAGCCAAATCCCGACTGACACCCTGCAAGCCGTCTGCTGCCTTGAATGCCGTGGCCGCTGCACATCGCAGCAAATCCGAGGCGTGGACCAGGGATTCTTCGCCACTCAGGTTGCTGTTCACGCCGAAAAAGCGTTCTTCCACATCCGGTTCTGAAACAGCCGGTTTCAAGTAATAGTCCAATGCCCGCTGCGCAGCGGCGCATCCTTGCGCAGACGTGAACGTGGTGTCCATTTGCAGGTCGGGCAGGTCTTTGCTGGTGATGTTCATGGTGAAAGGTCACTCCTTGGTCGATTCAAATCCGTGATCCAAGAATAGTACCTAGAGTATTTGTGACCAGAATTTAAATACTACAATATGTGTTTTGATGGCCCGGGACGGGCACGTATGGTGCCGCACATGGATAAATGGATTGAGTTGGTCAAGGCCAAAATGAGTGAACTCAACGTCACTCAAGTCGAACTCGGCGAGCGCGTCGGCATGTCTCAGGGCGGTATCGGCCATTGGCTGAACAAACGCCGTGAGCCCGGCATCACGCAGATGAACCGCGTGCTGAAAGCGCTGGGTATGGAGTTTCTCGAAGTCGCGGTAGTGATCCGCGAACCGCAAGTCGACAAGGACGACGAAATGCCTCTGGCGCAGAAGTACAACCCTTACTTCCGCTATCCGGTCAGCGACTGGAAAACCCCGATCGAGGCCCGTGAAGCCCAACCGGCCTATTCGAGCGGCAAGGACAAGCGACGTTTCGAACTGACGGATTACCACGCCCGTGGCCCGGCATTCTGGCTCACGGTAATGGGCAACTCGATGACTGCGCCCACCGGGCAGAGCATCGGTGAGGGCATGCTGATCCTGGTGGATCCGGCGGTGGAGGCGGAGCCCGGCAAACTGGTGATCGCCCAGTGGCAGGACAGTGATGAAGCGATTTTCCGCAAACTGATCGAAGAGGGCGGCCAGCGTTACCTGATGCCGCTCAATCCGACCTGGCCGAAAGCCGTGTTTACCGACGAGTGCCGAATTATCGGTGTCGTGGTTCAGGCATCGGCCAAGTACTAGTCAGATCGATCCTCACAATGTGTAGGATCGATCCACCTTTCAAGCCTCTTCCAGCTCGACCAGCGCGCAGCCTTCGCTGACCATTTCGCCTTCCTGGCAATACAGCGCCTTGATCACACCGGCATGGGGTGCGCGGATGCTGTGTTCCATCTTCATTGCTTCCAGCACCACCAATTGAGCGCCGGCTTCAACCGATTGCCCGGCCTCCACCAGAACCCGCACGATGCTGCCGTTCATCGGCGCAGTCAGACCGCCCTGATGGCTGTGACTGGCTTCGACAGCGCTGATCGGGTCGTACGTTTCAATGCGTCGTAACTCGCCATCCCATTGCAGATACAGAACTTCTCCACGACGAATCGCACGCAGTTGACGACGCAAACCATCGCGCTCGATCACCAGTTGCTCGCCGATCAATTTTGCATGGCCGCCAGCACCGAGCGTGAGCGCCCGATCCTGCCCCTCGCAACTCAAATGCAGAGTGATTTCACGTGGCAACCCCGCGCGCAAGCCGCTGTGAAGCGCCCAAGGCGAGGCCGGATCATCTTCCCGAGTCATCCCCGGCAAACTCTGCGCAAAAGCCTGCGCCGCCGCATCCCAGAATTCATCGCTCAGCGCGACAGGCGCTGGCAGTAGCTGTTCCTGATAGCGAGGAATGAACCCGGTATCCAGCTCGGCAGATGCAAATGCTGGATGACCGATAATCCGCCGCAGGAAGTTGATGTTGGTCTTCAACCCGCCAATCGCGAACTCATCGAGCATGCTCAGCAGCCGCAACCGCGCCTGCTCACGATCCTCGCCCCAGGCAATCAGCTTGCCGAGCATCGGGTCATAAAACGGCGAAATCTCATCGCCTTCCTCAACGCCCGCATCAACGCGGCGCCCCGGTCCAACGGTGGATTCGCGATACAGATCGAGGCGTCCGGTAGCCGGCAGGAAATCATTGGAAGGATCTTCCGCATACAGCCGCACTTCAATCGCATGCCCGTTCAGCGGCACCTGATCCTGAGTGATCGGCAACGCTTCGCCACGGGCGACGCGAATCTGCCAGGCCACCAGATCAAGGCCGGTGATGGCCTCGGTGACCGGGTGTTCGACTTGCAGCCGCGTGTTCATCTCCATGAAGAAAAACTCGCCGCGAGCGTCCAGCAAAAACTCCACCGTGCCGGCGCCGACGTAACCGATAGCCTGCGCCGAACGTACCGCCGCTTCACCCATCGCCCGACGCAGTTCCGGATTCAAGCCCGGTGCCGGTGCTTCTTCGACGACTTTCTGGTGCCGACGCTGAATCGAGCAGTCGCGCTCATTCAAATACAGGCAATTACCATGTTGATCGGCGAACACCTGGATTTCCACGTGGCGCGGCTTGAGCAGGTATTTCTCCACGAGCATCCGCGAATCGCCGAACGACGACTGCGCTTCACGCTGGGCCGAAGCCAGCGCTTCAGCCAGTTGGCTGACGTCTTCAACGACCTTCATGCCCTTGCCACCACCGCCGGCAGTGGCCTTGAGCAGCACTGGATAGCCGATGCGCTCGCAAGCATCGCGGAAGGTGTCCAGATCCTGGGCTTCGCCGTGATAGCCCGGCACCAGCGGCACGCCGGCCGTTTCCATCAGAGCCTTGGCAGCGGACTTGCTGCCCATCGCATCAATGGCCGAGGCCGGCGGGCCGAGGAAGATCAGGCCCGCCGCTTCGATGGCGCGGGCAAACCCGGCGTTTTCCGAAAGAAAACCATAACCCGGATGAATCGCCTGGGCGCCGCTGGCCTTGGCCGCCGCGATCAGTTTGTCGATTTGCAGATAACTGTCGGCCGCTTTGCTGCCGCCCAGATCGACGCGGATATCCGCTTCACGGCTGTGCCGCGCTTCCCGGTCGGTGGCGCTGTGCACGGCAACGGTGGTCAGGCCCAGCGCCTTGGCGGTACGCATGACCCGGCAAGCGATTTCGCCACGGTTGGCCACCAGCAGGGTGGTGAGAACAGGTGCGCTCATCAACGCGGCTCCTTGGTGGTGGTTGCGGCTTGCCAGTTCGGCGGACGCTTCTGCAGAAAGGCCCGCAGACCTTCCTGGCCTTCCGGGCTGACGCGGATGCGGGCGATGGCGTTTTCGGTGTAGCGGCGCAGGGCCGGGGTCAGGGCGCCGTTGCCGACTTCACGCAGCAGATCCTTGCTGGCACGCATGGCGGCGGGGCTGTTGAGCAGCAGGTTGTCGATCCATTGTTCGACGTTCTGCTCGAGTTCGGCCGCCGGATAGCTTTCCGACAATAAACCGATTTCCCGCGCCCGCTGACCGCCGAAACGCTCGGCCGTCAGCGCATAACGCCGCGCCGCGCGCTCGCCGATGGCTTGCACCACGAACGGGCTGATCACCGCTGGCGCCAAGCCAATGCGCACTTCCGACAGGCAGAACTGCGCGTCATCGGCGCCAATTGCCATGTCGCAGCAACTGATCAGACCCAGCGCGCCACCGAACGCCGCGCCTTGCACCACGGCCACGGTCGGGATTTTCAGTTTGGCGAGGTTGTACATCAGCTCCGCCAGTTCCCGGGCGTCGTCGAGGTTGGTGTGGTAATCGAGTTCGGCCGATTGCTGCATCCAGGCCAGATCCGCGCCGGCGCTGAAGTGCTTGCCGCGTCCGCGCACCAGCAGGAAACGCAGGCTGGCGTCGCTGGCGACTTTGTCCAGCGCCAGGATCAGTTCGCGGATCATCTCGGCGTTGAACGCGTTGTTCTTTTCTTCGCGGCTCAGCCACAGGGTCGCGAAACCCCGTGGATCGCTCTGTAATTCGAGGGTGTTGAAGTCGCTCATGAGGTTCTCCCGATCACATCCGGAACACGCCGAAGCGGCTCGGTTCGATAGGCGCGTTCAACGACGCGGACAAGGCCAGGGCGAGCACATCGCGGGTCTGCGCCGGGTCGATGACGCCGTCGTCCCACAGCCGTGCGCTGGAATAGTAGGGGTGACCCTGCTCTTCGTACTGGTCGAGAATCGGTTGCTTGATCTCGCTTTCCTGCTCGGCGCTGAACGCCTGGCCGCTGCGTTCGGCCTGCTCGCGCTTGACCTGAACCAGCACGCCGGCCGCCTGTTCGGCGCCCATCACGCCGATCCGCGCGTTCGGCCACATCCACAGGAAACGCGGATCGTAGGCCCGCCCGCACATGCCGTAGTTACCGGCGCCGAAACTGCCGCCGATGATCACGGTGAATTTCGGTACCTTGGCGCACGCCACGGCGGTCACCAGTTTCGCGCCGTGTTTGGCGATGCCGCCGGCCTCGTATTTCTGGCCGACCATGAAGCCGGTGATGTTCTGCAGGAACAGCAGCGGAATCCCGCGCTGGCAGGCCAGTTCGATGAAGTGCGCGCCTTTTTGCGCGGCTTCGGCGAACAGGATGCCGTTGTTGGCGAGGATCGCGATCGGGTAGCCGTGCAGATGGGCGAAACCGCAGACCAGCGTGGTTCCGAACAGCGCTTTGAATTCATCGAACACCGAACCGTCGACCAGTCGTGCAATCACTTCGCGCACATCGAACGGTTGCTTGGCATCCGCCGACACCACACCGTACAACTCGTCGCTGGCGTACAGCGGCGCAATCGGCGCGCGCTGCTGCACTTCGCCGAGCTTGCGCCAGTTGAGGTTGGCGACGCTGCGGCGGGCGAGGGCGAGGGCGTGCTCATCGCTTTCGGCGTAATGGTCGGCGACCCCGGAAGTCTTGCAGTGCACATCGGCCCCGCCGAGGTCTTCGGCGCTGACCACTTCACCGGTCGCAGCTTTCACCAAGGGCGGGCCGGCGAGGAAAATCGTCGCCTGATTGCGCACCATGATCGCTTCGTCGGCCATCGCTGGCACATACGCGCCGCCCGCAGTGCACGAGCCCATGACCACCGCAATCTGCGGAATGCCCATGGCGCTCATGTTGGCCTGGTTGAAGAAGATCCGCCCGAAGTGCTCGCGATCCGGAAACACTTCGTCCTGGCGCGGCAGGTTGGCGCCGCCCGAGTCCACCAGATAAATGCATGGCAGACGGTTCTGTTGGGCGATGGTTTGGGCGCGCAAGTGTTTCTTTACGGTCAGCGGATAGTACGAGCCGCCTTTCACGGTCGCGTCGTTGGCGACGATCATGCACTCGACGCCTTCCACACGGCCGATGCCGGCAATCACGCCAGCGGCCGGCACGTCTTCGCCATACACGGCGTGGGCGGCCAACTGGCTGATTTCCAGAAACGGCGAACCTGGATCGAGCAAGCGGTTGATCCGCTCACGCGGCAGCAGTTTGCCGCGCGAGGTGTGACGTTCCTGAGCTTTCGCGCCGCCACCCTGAGCCACTTGGGCAAGCAGGGTGTGCAGGGCGTCGACCTGTTCGAGCATCGCCGCGCTGTTGGCGGCGAACTCCGCTGAACGGGGGTTGAGCTGGGTATGCAGGATAGCCATGGACAGCTCCGTTTAGCGGGTTTCGTTGAACAGTTCGCGGCCGATCAGCATGCGACGGATCTCACTGGTGCCAGCGCCGATTTCGTACAGCTTGGCGTCACGCAGCAGACGGCCGGCCGGGAATTCGTTGATGTAACCGTTGCCGCCGAGAATCTGGATTGCGTCCAGGGCCATTTGCGTGGCGCGTTCGGCGGTGTAGAGGATCACGCCGGCGGCGTCCTTGCGCGTGGTCTCGTTGCGCTCGCAGGCCTGGGCCACGGCGTAGAGGTAGGCGCGGCTGGCGTTAAGCTGGGTGTACATGTCGGCGACCTTGCCCTGGATCAGCTGGAATTCGCCGATGCTCTGGCCGAACTGCTTGCGGTCGTGGATGTACGGCACGATCAGGTCCATGCACGACTGCATGATCCCGGTCGGGCCACCGGACAGCACGACGCGCTCGTAATCGAGGCCGCTCATCAGCACTTTCACGCCGCCGTTGAGCACGCCGAGGATGTTTTCTTCCGGCACTTCGACGTCGTCGAAGAACAGCTCGCAGGTGTTGGAACCGCGCATGCCGAGCTTGTCGAACTTGTTGCTGCGGCTGAAGCCTTTCCAGTCGCGCTCGACGATGAACGCGGTGATGCCGTGGGGGCCTTTTTCCAGGTCGGTCTTGGCGTAGATCACGTAAGTGTTGGCGTCGGGACCGTTGGTGATCCAGGTCTTGCTGCCGTTGAGGACGTAGCGGTCGCCGCGTTTTTCGGCGCGCAGTTTCATCGAGACCACGTCGGAACCGGCGTTCGGTTCGCTCATCGCAAGTGCGCCGACGTGTTCGCCGCTGATCAGTTTCGGCAGGTACTTGGATTTCTGTTCGTGGTTACCGTTGCGGTTGATCTGGTTCACGCAGAGATTGGAGTGGGCGCCGTAGGACAGCGCCACGGAAGCGGAGCCGCGGCTGATTTCTTCCATCGCCACGACGTGCGCCAGGTAACCCAGGCCAGCGCCGCCGTACTCTTCCGGCACGGTGATGCCGAGCAGGCCCATGTCGCCGAACTTGCGCCACAGATCGGCGGGGAACAGGTTGTCGCTGTCGATCTGCGCGGCGCGCGGAGCGACCTCCTTGGCGACAAAGGACTGAACCTGATCGCGCAGCATGTCGATGGTTTCACCGAGGGCAAAGTTCAGGGATGGGTAGCTCATGGGTCACCTTTTGGCTTTTTTGTAGGGTGGGGAGAAGGGCGTTTCAGTTCTCACCTTTACGTTAACGTAAGCCTGTGACGAATGGCTGTCAATCACCCTTTACGTTAACGTCAACTTGAGCGAGAGTAGGGCCAGTTCTGAATGGTCGGAGCTCATATGGCTCCGGTCCAACACCCACTAATAAAGACAATAGGGGTCGTCATGGATCAACCCAGTGCAAACCCGCAGCGCAGCTACACCCGTGGTTCCCAGGACAAAGCCTTGCTGGCGATGACCATCGGGCAGAAGTTCGACGAGACCGTCGCGCAGTACCCGGACGGCGAGGCGCTGGTGGTGCGCCATCAGCAGCAGCGTTACACCTGGCGGCAACTGGCCGACGCGGTGGACGTGCATGCCAGAGCCCTGCTGGCGTTGGGTTTGCAGGCCGGCGACAGGCTCGGCATCTGGGCACCGAACTGCGCGCAGTGGTGCATCACTCAGTTCGCCACCGCGAAGATCGGCGTGATCCTGGTCAACATCAACCCGGCCTACCGCAGCTCCGAACTCGAATACGTGCTCAAGCAATCCGGTTGCCAATGGCTGGTCTGCGCGGGCGCGTTCAAGAGCTCCAACTATCACGGCATGTTGCAAGGCTTGCTGCCGGAACTGGCCGGGCAATCCATCGGCGAACTGCGCAGCGAGCGCCTGCCGGAGCTGCGCGGTTTGATCAGCCTTGATCCCCAGCCGCCTTCGGGTTTTCTCCCGTGGTCGCAACTGGCAGATCTGGCCGCCAGTGTCTCTCCAGAACAATTGCGTGAACGCAGCGACAGCCTGCACTTCGATCAGCCCGTCAACATCCAGTACACCTCCGGCACCACCGGTTTCCCCAAGGGCGCGACCCTCAGTCACTACAACATCCTCAACAACGGTTACATGGTCGGCGAAAGCCTCGGCCTGACCGCCGCCGATCGCCTGGTGATCCCGGTTCCGCTGTATCACTGCTTCGGCATGGTCATGGGCAACCTGGGCTGTATCACCCACGGCAGCACCATGATTTATCCCAACGATGCCTTCGATCCGCTGCTGACCCTGGGCACCGTGGCTGAAGAAAAAGCCACCGCGCTGTACGGCGTGCCGACCATGTTCATCGCCATGCTCGATCAGCCGCAGCGCGCCGAATTCGACCTGTCGACCCTGCGCACCGGGATCATGGCCGGCGCGACTTGTCCGATCGAAGTGATGCGCCGGGTCATCAACGAAATGCACATGAGCGAAGTGCAGATCGCCTACGGCATGACCGAAACCAGCCCTGTCTCCCTGCAGACCGGGCCATCGGACGAGCTGGAACTGCGCGTCACCACCGTCGGCCGCACCCAGCCGCAACTCGAAAGTAAAATCATCGACGAGGCTGGCAACCCGGTGCCACGCGGCACCATCGGTGAACTGTGCACCCGTGGCTACAGCGTGATGCTCGGCTACTGGAACAACCCGAATGCCACCGCCGAAGCCATCGACGCGGCGGGCTGGATGCACACCGGCGACCTGGCGAGCATGAACGACGAGGGTTACGTCTGCATCGCCGGCCGCAACAAGGACATGATCATCCGTGGCGGCGAGAACATTTACCCGCGTGAACTGGAAGAGTTCTTCTTCACCCACCCGGCGGTGGCGGACGTGCAGGTGATCGGCATTCCCTGCTCACGCTACGGCGAGGAAATCGTCGCCTGGATCAAATTCCATCCCGGCCACAGCGCCACCGAACAAGAGCTGCAAGCGTGGTGCAAGGAACGCATCGCCCACTTCAAGACGCCGCGTCATTTCAAATTCGTCGAGGAGTTTCCGATGACGGTGACGGGCAAGATCCAGAAATTCCGGATGCGCGAGATCAGTATCGAGGAGTTGCGCGGTAACGAGGGCTGACAGAACCAATCTGTGGGGGCTTGGCTCCCACAGTTTCAACTTTCTATATCGATCAGAGCCTTCGAAGCCAGGGCGCGGACCCTGGCTTCGAAAGCAGCGCTTATTGCTTTACCTCTACATTTTCCAATGCCTGATTCACCGCCAATTCCCCCAACATCACCACTTGCGCAATGCCCAGCAGGGTCTTGCGGTTCGGCCCTTCCAGCATCCCGGCAAAGTCACCGAGCATGACCGTGGCTGACGCGAGGGATTCGCAGGCGTTGGCCAGCAAGGACTCCGTGTCGGTTTGCGGGTTGACCATGAACATGTCGTTCGGGGTGTAGGGCGTGGCCATGATCCGGGCTGCGGGAGTCAGGTAATAGTCGAGGGCGCGTTCGGCCGCGTCGTGGAGTTTTCTTGAATCGGGAAATTCGTAGGGGGACACCGGATCTTCTAACGGTGGAATGACGGTCTTGGACACCAAACGATGGGTGGCGGCCATACGCGGGTTGGTAGACCGGCTGCAATAGGAACCCGGCGCTCACGAATGAGCCCCACGCATGACCACCATAAAACAGAGCCCCAAAAAGGGACTGCATACGGTGTTGCCATACAGCTATTACAGACGGGCTACCAAACCCGATCACTGTTTTTCAGTGACAGGGAAACGATATAGCCCACCCCATAGCCGCGTAAGCCGGCGGATTCTGGCGTACGCGTAGGCAACGACGCAAGGTGTTGTAGCCCTTATGGCGTAACGGTTCGTGTACTTTAAACGCCCATGCGGCGTCGTGTTTACACACAGCGAAAGCCGTGAACCCTACGTGTTTTTGTTGGGATTACTTGTATGTGGGGGGCTGGATGTTGAGGCACAAGATCAATTGCCTCACTGAGATCTTGCCGAGTGAGCGCTTGCAGGAAGATCGAGATGGGGGGAGGAGATCAGTCGCGGACAATTTCAGAACGCCAGACAGCACAAAGGGGAGCCGAAGCTCCCCTTTAATTTTGTCGTCGCGTGCTCTTTTTTATTATTGAGGGGCGGTCTGTTGTTGTTTTTGGCAACCGTGGCCCTTTACCGCTGTTTTTGGCGACCCCCATCCGGGGTCAAGAGCAAACGTATTTTTTTGAGCGCTGATCTGCTTTCTCGCTAGGCGATCCAACCGATTCGGGAGCTACCTGAAGGTAGTTTTATTGTTCTCTGCCCGGTTGCGGGTCATTCCGAGGAACACCCTGAAAAGCACACCTTCTCCAAAAAAATCTGTTAGCTGCGTCTCTGCCGTGTTGTTTTTGTTATGTCAGAGTCGGTACGTCTTATTTTTATTGGTTTGCTGCTTTTTATTCTTGTTATGCCATAGAGATAGCAGAAGCCGTGCCAACTTTTCAAAACCCTTGTAAATCAAGGGTTTGAGATTTTTGAAGGATTTTTCCTTCAGGCAAAACCAGACAATTTGTTTCCGTGTTACTCGCTTGTGCCCACGTTTCGCGCTCGGCGGTAACACCATCCCCTCACTGTGCGCTACGAGCCTTGGCCACGCGCGAACCGGTTGGGCGACCCAGCACTGCACTGATCTGTTGGCCGGCAGCAATCAAGGCGTCGAGGTCGATACCGGTCTCGATGCCCAGGCCGTTGAGCAGGTACACCACGTCTTCAGTGGCGACGTTACCGCTGGCGCCTTTGGCGTACGGGCAGCCGCCGAGGCCGGCGATCGAGCTGTCGAACACCGCGATGCCTTCCAGCAGGCTGGCGTAGATGTTGGCCATGGCCTGGCCATAGGTGTCGTGGAAGTGGCCGGCGAGTTTCTCGCGAGGCACATACTTCGACACTACTTCGAACAGCCGGCGGGTGGCGCCAGCAGTGCCGGTGCCGATGGTGTCGCCCAGCGAAACTTCGTAGCAGCCCATCGCATACAACTCGCGGGCGACCATGGCGACTTGTTCCGGGGCGACCTCGCCTTCATAAGGGCAACCCAGCACGCAGGAAACGTAACCGCGCACGGTAACGCCGTGCTGTTTCGCCGATTCCATGATCGGTGCGAACCGCGCCAGGCTTTCGCTGATCGAGCAATTGATGTTGCGCTGCGAGAACGCTTCGGATGCCGCAGCAAACACCGCAACTTCCTTGACCCCGGCGGCCAGCGCATCTTCGAAACCGCGCAGGTTCGGCGCCAGTGCGCCATAGGTCACGCCGGGCTTGCGCTGGATCTGCGCGAACACGTCGGCGGAGCCGGCCATCTGCGGCACCCACTTGGGCGAAACGAAACTGCCGACTTCTATATAGCCGAGACCGGCAGCGCTCAACGCGTCGACCAGTTGCACCTTGTCGGCAACGCTGATGGGCTGGGCTTCGTTCTGCAGGCCGTCACGCGGGCCGACTTCGATCAGGCGTACTTGGGAGGGGAGGGACATGGCGTTGACCTGTTGTAATTGTCGGGAGACTACTGCGCGACTTGCTGACTCTTGAGCGTCTGCTCCAGCGCCTGCACGCAGCGTTCTTCGGCGGTGTCGAGCTCCAGTTTCATCTGTTCGATGTCCAGAAGTTGCTGCTCGAGCTGTTCCCGGCGTTCGCTGATTTTCGCCAGCATGCTGTTGAGTTGTTTGGTGTTACCGCTGGAAGGGTCGTAGAGCTCGATCAGCTCGCGGCACTCGGCCAGGGAAAAACCGATGCGCTTGCCCCGCAGGATCAGCTTCAGGCTGACCTTGTCGCGCGGCGAATAGATGCGTTCCTGGCCTCGGCGCTCGGGGCTGAGCAGGCCTTGTTCTTCATAGAAGCGGATCGCCCGGGTGGTGATGTCCAGCTCGCGGGCGAGATCGGAAATGCTGTAGGTCTGGCTGCTCATGAAAGCGCTCGAAATAAGGTCTTGGCGCTAAGCTAATGGCAGGTTGACGTTTACGTCAAGTGGCGGGCGTCTGCAGCTTGTCGAGCTTCTTCTCGTGCGCTGTCACTTGCTGGCACAGCTCGATCATCTGCTCGCGCATCCAGCGGTTGGCCGGGTCCTGATCGGTGCTTTCGTGCCAGTACAAATGGGTTTCCACCGGCGGCACATCGTTGACCGGCAGATTGAACGCATGCAGGTCATGGCGACGGGCAAAACGCTCCGGCACGGTCATCACCATGTCGGTCTGCTGCAACACCTGGGACGCCATCAGATAGTGCTGCGAGCGCAGCGCGATCTTGCGCTGGATGCCCATCTTGCCCAGCGCCAGATCGACATGGCCCAGACCACTGCGACGGCTGGAAATATGAATGTGGGTCAGCGACAGGTAATCGTCGAGGGTGAATTTTTCCTTGGTCGCCAGCGGATGACCCTTGCGCATGGCGCAGACGTAACGGTCTTCCATCAGCTTGACGTGGCGCACCTGCGGGTCGGTGTTGAGCGGCGCATCTACGGCAAAGTCGAGACGTCCGGCAGCCAGTTCCTTGGTGGTTTCCCGGCGTTTGGACAGGAAACTTTCGATGATCACCGTCGGCGCCAGGCGACGCAGGCGCTGGAACAGCGGCGGCAGAATCACCGCTTCGGTCAGGTCAGTCATGCTGATGCGGTAAGTCTTGACCGCTTGCGAGGGGTTGAAAATGCGGCTTTCCTGAACCGATACCCGCAACAGCGACAGCGCGTTGCGTACCGGGCCGATGATGTTCTGCGCCATGGGCGTCGGCACCATGCCCTGGGCCGTGCGTACGAAGAGCGGGTCGTTGAAGGTCTCGCGCAACCGCGCCAGGGCGTTGGACACCGCAGGCTGGGTGATGCCGACAATCTGCCCGGCGCGGGTCAGGTTGGCTTCGGTGTAGATCGCGTCGAAGACGATGAAAAGGTTGAGGTCGACCTTGCTCAGATTCATTACGCGGCTCTCTTGTTATAGGTGGAGGGTACAGGTCAGGGCTGCCCGGAAAATCAACCAATCATATATCGGTGATGAATGTTTATACACGCCGAGAATAGGCTAGGTAAATTATCAACGCTGTTCTAGCATCGATTGCATGACTTAAACAACCTGCCGAAAAAAGGTAATTGCTCATGGATTTCGCTTATTCGCCCAAGGTGCAAGAACTGCGTGAGCGCGTGACCGCGTTCATGGACACTTACGTTTACCCGGCCGAAGCCGTGTTCGAACGGCAGGTTGCCGAGGGCGACCGCTGGCAGCCGACCGCGATCATGGAAGAACTCAAACTCAAGGCCAAGGCTGAAGGGCTGTGGAATTTGTTTCTGCCTGAGTCGGAGCTCGGCGCCGGCCTGACCAACCTCGAATACGCGCCCTTGGCGGAAATCATGGGCCGTTCGCTGCTGGGCCCCGAGCCGTTCAACTGCTCGGCACCGGACACCGGCAACATGGAAGTGCTGGTGCGTTACGCCAACGAAGAACAGAAACAGCGCTGGCTCGAACCGCTGCTGCGCGGCGAGATTCGCTCGGCGTTTGCGATGACCGAACCGGACGTCGCATCCTCCGACGCCACCAACATGGCTGCTCGTGCCGTGCGTGATGGCGATGAGTGGGTGATCAACGGCAAGAAATGGTGGACTTCCGGCGCCTGCGATCCGCGCTGCAAGATCCTGATCTTCATGGGCCTGAGCAACCCTGACGCTCCGCGCCACGCCCAGCACTCGATGATTTTGGTGCCGGTCGACACCCCCGGCGTGAAGATCGTCCGTCCGCTGCCGGTGTTCGGTTACGACGACGCACCCCACGGCCACGCCGAAGTGCTGTTCGACAACGTGCGAGTGCCGTACGAAAACGTCCTGCTCGGTGAAGGACGCGGCTTCGAAATTGCTCAAGGTCGCCTTGGCCCAGGCCGGATTCACCACTGCATGCGTTCGATCGGCATGGCCGAGCGCGCACTGGAACTGATGTGCAAACGTTCGGTGAGCCGTACTGCATTCGGCAAACCGCTGGCGCGCCTGGGCGGTAACGTCGACAAGATCGCCGACTCGCGGATGGAAATCGACATGGCACGTCTGCTGACCCTGAAGGCGGCGTACATGATGGACACCGTGGGTAACAAGGTTGCCAAGAGCGAGATCGCGCAGATCAAGGTCGTCGCACCGAACGTCGCGTTGCGGGTGATCGACCGGGCGATCCAGATCCATGGCGGGGCTGGGGTGTCGAACGATTTCCCGCTGGCCTACATGTACGCCATGCAGCGCACCCTGCGCCTGGCCGACGGCCCGGACGAAGTGCACCGCGCGGCGATCGGCAAATTCGAGATCGGCAAGTACGTGCCGAAGGAAATGCTGCGCAGCGAGCGCTGATCCAGCACTTCACCCCTGATCGTTCCCACGTCTAGGCGTCAAGCCGGTGATCGTTCCCACGCTCTGCGTGGGAATGCATACCGTGACGCTCCGCGTCACAGTGGACGCGGAGCGTCCATGGCTGCGTTACCACGCAGAGCGTGGGAACGATCACTGGTTCGACGCTCAGTAAACCCACACCTCGACCCGCCGATTCTTGATCCTGCCTTCATCCCCGCTGTTGGTCGCCACCGGCATCAGCGCGCCAAACCCGCGCACCTCGCGCAACACCACGCCGTTCTTCACCAGCTCCCGACGTACCGCCATCGCCCGCAGCTTCGACAGCAAATCCGCCCGCGCCGGATCGTCCTTGGCGTCGCCGAACCCCACCAATGTCACTGCACGGTCGGTCTTCTCGTGGTGCTTTATATAGTCGAACACCCGGGCCAGATCCTGGCGGGCCTTGTTGTCGAGGCTGGCGCTGCCTTCTTCGAAGCGGAAGTTCACGGTCAGACGCTGGGCGTGCCGGCTGAGGGATTGATACCCCTCGGGCATCAGCGCATTCGGCGTAACCGAGATGGCGTGCACGGTTTGGGCGATAAAGCCATTGGCCGCAACAATCGCCTGGCCCTGACGGCTTTGCGCAAAATCCACCAACGCCCGGGCCCACGGGTTCAGGCTGTCGGGTGGCAAATAGAAGAACAACCGTCGCGACAGTGGATAGTCTTCGGTGGCGATCAGGCTGGCCAGCGGCAACATCGCCAGGGACTGTCCATCGACAATCGCCACGGCTTTGGCCTGGCGCACATAGGGCAGGCCGATAAAACCGATGGCTTGCGGATCGGCACTGACCGCGTCGGACAATTGCTCGCTGGATTCGAAACGTTTCGCCGAGTTGTTCAGAGTTTTCCCACGACGGCTGAGGACAAGTTCCTTGAACGTGTCGTAGGTGCCGGACTGATCATCCCGCGCATACAGATGAATCGTCCCACCCTTGCCACCGAGCTCTTCCCACGTCTTCGCCTCGCCGCTGAAGATGCGCGCCAGTTGTTCGGTGTTCAACTGATTCAGCGGATTGGCGGGGTGAAGGATGATCGCCAGGCCATCGATGGCGATGACTTGTTCGGCGCCGGGGCTTTTCAGGTCGCCGAGGGGTTGCAGGCTGGCGAGTTCGCTGTCCTTGATCGGACGAGAAGAGGCGGCCAGATCGGCGCTGTTGCTTTTGAGTGCCGTGAAACCGGTGCTGGAGCCATGGGCGGCGATTTCCACCACGACCCGTTTACCTTGAGCCGTCAGGCCGACGACTCGCTGTTCGTTGGCGGTGTCCGGGGTTTCGCTGTGGACTTTTGACAGTCCCTGTTCTTTGAGCAGGCCTTCCACCAGTGCCGGGCCGAGGGCCGCGCCGATGGTGTTGGAACCCTGGATACGCAGGACCGGGCCGTTCTCGGGAATGGGCAATGCAGCGGCCGAAACCTGCAGCCAGGCACTCAGGAGAAAGACGAACAGAACGCGCAGGGTCATGCCGGCACCGAATGCAGCCAAGGGGATTGCCGGGGAGATTAAGTCAGTGAGGTTTCTGAAAGATGACAAGGCAGAAGATCACAACCGCTGGCTGTGATCTTCTGCTTCAGGCTGGTCAGCTCAATTCAAGCCAGATCGGCGCATGGTCCGAAGGTTTTTCCATCCCGCGCAGTTCATAGTCCACGCCGGCCGCTTTCACCCGTGGCAGCAAGCCATGGGACGCCAGAATCACGTCGATGCGCAGACCACGCTTCGGCTCGTCTTCAAAACCACGGCTGCGATAGTCGAACCAGCTGAAGGTGTCAGTAACATCTGGGTTCAGGTGACGGAAGCTGTCGGTCAGGCCCCAGTTTTTCAGGCGGGCCATCCACTCGCGCTCTTCCGGCAGGAAGCTGCATTTGCCGGTTTTCAGCCAGCGCTTCATGTTGTCCGGGCCGATGCCGATGTCGCAGTCTTCCGGGGAAATGTTCACGTCGCCCATCACCACCAGCGGCTGTTCATTGTTGAACTGGCTTTCCAGCAGTGCTTGCAGATCGCTGTAGAAGCGTTGCTTGGCGGGGAATTTGGTCGGATGGTCGCGGCTTTCGCCCTGTGGGAAATAGCCGTTCATGATCGTCACCGGCACGCCGTTGGCGTCGGCGAAAGTGCCCCAGATAAAGCGCCGCTGAGCGTCTTCTTCATCGGTGGCGAAGCCTTTGTGCACGGCAATCGGCTCCTGGCGCGAGAGCAGCGCAACGCCGTAATGGCCTTTCTGTCCGTGGAAATACACGTGATAACCCAGGGCCCGCACTTCTTCCAGCGGGAACTGGTCGTCGTGGACCTTGGTTTCCTGCAGGCCGATGACGTCAGGCTGATGCTTTTCGATCAGCGCCGCCAGCTGATGCGGGCGGGCCCGCAGTCCGTTGATGTTGAAGGAAACGATCTTCATGGTCGGCAGTCCTGGCAAAAGGGCGATGCTAGCTGACATGTAGGATCTGGGCCAGCGTGGCGGTAGTCCATATGCGCTGCTAATGTCTTTCGGGTGTGGGAACGATCCCTTCAGCCCAAGGCTCGTATAACAAGAACGGGGCCTGTTGAGTCCCGTCCAGGGAGAATCACCGTCATGCCTGAAACCTCGACCGCCATCGCCGACATCCACATGCTCGACCGCGGCTATTCCCGTGAAGCGCGATCCTTGCTGTATCAGGCTTACCGTCATGAGCCGACCTTCGCTTATCTGTTCGAGGCCGAACGTCCGGGCTACGAACAACGGGTGCGTGCCACGGTGCGGGAACTGGTCAAACAGCATTTCCTGCAGGATCTGCCGGCCATCGGCCTGTTGGTCAATGATCGCTTGATCGGCATCGCCCTGATCGCACCGCCGCAACGTCGTCTGGGCGTCACCGAGAGTTGGGCCTGGCGTCTGCGCATGGTGTTGAGCACCGGTTTCCGCTGCACCCGGCGTTATCTGGAATATCACGCCGCCGTTGAAGCCTGCGTGCCGACCGATTCGGTACACATGCTGCCGCTGCTGGGTGTGCATCCACAATTTCAGGGCAAACACTTCGGCGAACAACTGCTGCAAGCGGTGCACAACTGGTGCGCGGTGGACGAAAGCTCCCAAGGGGTGATCCTCGATACCGGCAACCCGCGCTACCTGGAGTTTTACAAGCGTCAGGGCTATGAGGAAATCGGCGAAGTCGCCGTCGGACCGGTGCGCGAGCACGTGTTTTTCCACGCCAACCCGCAGGTGTTACAAACTGCAACGGGATAACCATCGAACTTTTTGGGAAATTTCCTGTTCTATCACGCTCCCAAGCCCGTGATAGCATCCGCGCCTATGAAGTTTCCAGGAAGATTTACCAGTGGCGTGCTCATGCTGTTAACCAGCTGTGCGGCGCTGGCGCAAAGTGAATTGGATGTGCGGATCAAACCGTCCAACGATGAACTCAAAGCCAATATAGAAGGCTATATCGGCAGCCTCGGCGATCGTGACGAAGAAGCCTTGCAGCGCTTCAGTCGCGGCGCCGAAGAGCAGGCGCGCAAGGCCGCCCAGGCTTTGGGCTACTACCAGCCGCACATCGAGAGTGACGTGAAGGGCGGCGAAAAACCGCGCCTGGTGCTGAACATCGATCCCGGCGAGCCGATTCGCCTGCGCAATGTCACCGTGCGGGTCGACGGACCCGCTGCCGCCCTCAAAGCCTTTCGTGTACCGAAAAGCGACGTGCTCAAGCCCGGCGCCGTGCTCAACCATGGTCGTTACGAAGACGCCAAGCGCTTGATCCAGAATCAAGCGTCGCGCTATGGCTTCTTCAGTGGCCGCTTCACCAGCCAGAAATTGATGGTCGATCCCCGCGCCGGGGTCGCCGATGTTGAATTGATCTATGAAAGCGGCCCGCGTTATGCGCTGGGCAAAGTCAGCTTCGCGGGCGACACGCCGTTCGACGAAGACTTGCTGCAACGCATGGTGCCGTTCAAGGCCGGCGAACCGTATGACTCGGAGCTGATCGCCGAACTCAATCGAGACCTGCAATCGAGCGGTTATTTCGAAGGCGTGCGGGTCGACGCCGCACCGACCGCCGCGAAAAACGACGTGATCCCGGTGGACGTCAAACTCGAAACCCGCAAGCCGCGCACTATGGGCCTGGGTCTCGGTTATTCCACCGACGTCGGCCCGCGAATCAAGGCTAACTGGACTCGCCATTGGGTCAACCCGCAAGGCGACAGTTATGGCTGGGAAGCCGAACTCTCGGCGCCACGGCAGAACGTCGGTCTGTTCTACGACATTCCGCTGGACCCACCGTTGACCGACAAGTTGCGCTGGGCCGGTGGTTATCAGTACGAAAACATCGACGGCTCCGACACCCTCAGCAAACTGCTGACCTTCGGCCCGGAATGGCACAGCAAGTTGCCCAGCGGCTGGCAGCGGGTGATTTCGCTGAAATGGCAGCGTGAGGAATATCAACTGGGCGACGACTCCGGTCTCAGCAACCTGTTGATGCCCGGCGTCAGTTATTCCTACCTCAAGAGCGACAACCGCATCGACCCGCACAATGGTTATCGCCTGACGTTTGAATCCAAGGTGGCCAAGGAAGGTCTGGCTTCGGACACCAACCTTTTATATGGCACCGCATTGATCAAAGGCCTGACCACGGTGTTCGACAATCACCGCTTCCTCGGGCGGGTGCAGGTCGGCGGCAGCGCCACCAACGGTTACAAATCGGTGCCGCCGTCGCTGCGCTTCTTCGCCGGTGGCGATCAGAGCGTGCGCGGTTACGACTATCAGAGCCTGTCCCCGGAAAACGCCGAGGGCGACCGCATCGGCGGGCGCTACATGATTGCCGGCAGCGTCGAATATCAATACTCGATCGCTGAAAAATGGCGGATCGCGACCTTCGTCGACCAGGGCAACTCCTTCAACAAACTCGAACTGCCGAACCTCAAGACCGGGGTCGGTATAGGTGTGCGCTGGGTTTCGCCGGTGGGGCCGATCCGCCTCGACCTGGCTCACGCGCTGGACGACGATGGCGGCATCCGGCTGCACTTTTCCATGGGGCCTGAGCTGTGAAGCGTGGTTTGAAAATTTCGGCGCTGGCGTTGTTGTCGCTGGTGCTGCTGATTGTATTGAGCATTACCGTTGTGCTCGGCACCCAGGCTGGCAGCCGTTGGGTGCTGGGGCTGGTTCCGGGATTGAGTGTCGATAATTTCCAGGGGCGTCTTGGCGGGCAGTGGAGCGCCGATCATCTGTTGTGGCAGCAGGACGGCAGCCGCGTCGAGCTGAGCAAGCCGATCTTCGAATGGTCGCCACTGTGCCTGACGCGCATGACGCTGTGCATCGAACAGCTCAAGGCCGATCAGGTCAGCCTGCAATTCCCGCCCGGCGAAGAAACCACCGACAGCGGCCCGATCAAGTTGCCGGATCTGCAATTGCCCGTGGCCATCGAGTTGGGCGACGTTCAGGTCGGCAGCCTGTTGTTCAATGGCAGCGAACAGCTCAAAGGCCTGCAACTCGCGGCGCACTGGACTGCCAAGGGCATGCAGATCGACAGCGTGAAACTGCAACGCGACGACCTGAGCCTGAATCTGTCCGGCCTGCTGCAACCGACCGGCAACTGGCCGCTGAACATCGCCGGCGATCTGACCCTGCCGTCTCCGGGCACCGGCCCATGGACGCTGGCACTCAAAGTCGACGGCGATCTGCTCAAGACCCTGAACCTGCACGCCGACAGCCGTGGCTACCTCGACGGCCAGTTGACTGGCGAGCTGCAACCGCTGGCGGAAAACCTGCCGGCCAAGGTGCGCATCACTTCGGAAGCGTTCAAACCGAGCGCCGACCTGCCGGACACTCTGCAACTCAATCAACTGGTATTGACCGGCGAAGGCGACCTGAAAAATGGTTACCAACTCCTCGGCAATGCGACGTTGCCGGCCGATAAAGGCCCGGTAGCGCTGTTGCTCAAAGGCAAGGTTGACGCCAAGGGTGCGCAAATCGCCGGCCTCGACCTGACGGCCAATGACAAACAAAGCCTCAAGCTCACTGGCAATGTCGATTGGAGCAAAGGCCTCAGCGCCCAGGCCAACATCAATTGGCAGGATTTCCCGTGGCATCGGCTCTATTCCGAGATCGACGAGCCGCAAGTCGCCTTGCGCACGTTCACCGGCGAAGTCTCCTACACCGACGGCCAATACCTTGGCAATTTCGCCGCCGCGCTGGATGGCCCGGCCGGGGCGTTCAGCCTGAGCAGCCCGTTCAGCGGCAATCTCAAACAGATCTTCCTGCCGCAATTCAAACTCGAAGCGGGGCAGGGCAAGGCCGAAGGGCACGTGAACGTGCAGTTCGCCGACGGCATTGCCTGGGACACTGCGCTGGAGTTGTCCGCGCTCAACCCGGCGTACTGGATGGCGGAGCTGCCGGGCACCCTGGCCGGGCCACTGAAAAGCACGGGCGAAATGAAGAACGAGCGCCTGAGCCTCAACGCTGACCTCGACCTCAAAGGCAAACTGCGTGGGCAACCGGCGGTGCTGCAAGCCAAGGCTGACGGCGCGGGCGAGCAGTGGAATCTGAATGCCCTGCAAATCCGCCTCGGCGACAACAGCATCAATGGCAAGGGCAGCCTGCAACAGAAGCTCACGGGGCAGATCGACATCAAGCTGCCGCGTCTGGCCCAGCTCTGGCCGCAGCTGCGCGGGCAGGTCAACGGTCGGGTCGATGTCGCCGGCACCCTGAAAGCACCGCAAGGCAAGCTCGATCTGCAAGGCTCGCAACTGGTGTTCCAGGACAATCGCCTGCAAAGCCTCAACCTCGACGCCACCCTCGACAGCGCGCAACGGGCGAAAATCGACCTCAAGGGCAGCGGCATTCAGGCCGGCGACACGTCGCTGGGCACCCTGACCGCCAGCGCTCAGGGCGATATCAAAAATCAGAAGCTCACTCTCGACCTGCTCGGGCCGAAGCTGAAACTTGCGCTGGGCCTGGACGGCAATCTGGACAAAGGCAACTGGCGCGGGCGTCTGGCCAGCGGCGACATTCAGGCCGGCGGTCAGGACTGGAAGCTGCAAAACCCGGCCAAACTCGAACGTCTGGCCGACGGCAAGATCAACTTCGGCGCCCATTGCTGGATGTCCGGCAATGCCAGCCTGTGCGGCGAAGACCAGCGGTTGATGCCGGAGCCGAAGCTGCGTTACCACCTCAAGCAATTCCCGATCGAAAGCCTGGCGCAGTGGCTGCCCAAGGATTTCGCCTGGCAGGGCAAGCTCAATGCCGACCTGCAACTGGACCTGCCGGCCAGCGGCCCGAACGGCCAGATCAGCGTCGACGCCAGCGGCGGCACCTTGCGCATGAAGGAAAAGGATCAGTGGCTGGACTTCCCGTACCAGACCCTCAAGCTCACCAGCAAACTCACGCCGAAACGCATCGACACCGACCTCAACTTCGTCGGTGGCAAGCTCGGTGAACTGATGGTGCAGGCGCAGCTCAATCCGCTGCCGAAGAACAAACCGCTGAATGGCTCGTTCCGCCTCAGCGGGCTGGACCTGTCGGTGGCGCGGCCGTTTGTGCCGATGGTCGAGAAACTCACCGGACGCCTGAACGGCAGCGGCACGATTTCCGGTGGATTGCTTGCGCCGCTGGTCAACGGCACTGTGCAGCTCAGTGACGGCGAAGTGTCCGGCCCGGAACTGCCACTGGAGTTGCAGGCACTGCAACTGCAAGCGGTGATCGCCGGGGAAACCGTGCAATTGAACGGCGGCTGGAAAAGCGGCAAGGCCGGGCAGGGCAGCCTCAGCGGCAACGTCGCCTGGGGTCAGGCGCTGGTGGTGGATCTGGCGCTCAAGGGCACGCAATTGCCGGTCACCGTCGAACCCTACGCCAAGCTTGAAGTGGCGCCGGACTTGAAGATTTCCATGGCTGGCGATGAGCTGGCGATTGCCGGCAAGGTGCTGGTGCCCAGAGGCGAAATCACCGTGCGCGAATTGCCGCCATCGACGGTGAAAGTCTCCGATGACACGATCATCGTCGGTGCGCAGACCGAAGAGGGCAAACCGCCGATGGCTATGAAGATGGACATCGATGTGGTGGTCGGTGAGGACAAGCTGAGCTTCGCCGGATTCGGCCTGACCGCCAACCTGCAAGGTCATGTGCACATCGGCGACAACCTGGACACCCGTGGCGAGCTGTGGCTCAACGACGGTAAATACCGCGCCTACGGCCAGCGCCTGACAGTGCGCCGCGCGCGTCTGCTGTTTGCCGGGCCGATCGATCAGCCGTATCTGGACATCGAAGCGATCCGCCAGACCGACGATGTGATCGCCGGTATTCGCCTGAGCGGCAGCGCCGAGCAGCCGACCACGCAGATCTTCTCCGAGCCGGCGATGAGCCAGGAGCAGGCGTTGTCCTATCTGGTGCTGGGGCGTCCGCTGAGTACCACCGGCGAGGACAACAACATGCTCGCGCAAGCGGCGCTCGGTCTGGGCCTGATGGGCAGTTCCGGGGTCACCAGCGGTCTGGCCAAGGACCTGGGGATTCAGGATTTCCAGCTCGACACCCAGGGCAGCGGCAACACCACCAGCGTGGTGGCCAGCGGCAATATTTCTGAGAAGCTCAGTTTGCGTTACGGCGTCGGCGTGTTCGAACCGGCCAACACCATCGCCTTGCGCTACAAGCTGAGCAAAAAGGTCTACCTGGAAGCCGCCAGCGGCGTGGCCAGTTCGCTGGATATCTTCTACAAGCGGGACTTCTAGACCGCATTCCTACAGAGCCGGATCGTGTCACCACGATCCGGCTCTTTTTTGATGTATTAGACTGACCTCAGCTTGATGGCTGCAAAGTGCGGCTGCCCGAAACGCCCCGGGGGCGCCTATGGTCCGTTTGAGTATGGTCTTGCTCGGTAACGACTTTGTCCGCCGGCGCTGGTCAGCACTGGCGCTGACCGGCGTTGTCTGGGGCGCGGCCGGCGTGGCCATTTTCATCGATGCGCTGGACGGCGTTCTGTATTTCCCGCTGCATGTGTTCGGCTATCTGTTGTTGCTCGAAGCCCTGATCATTCTGCTGGTGCCGGCCCCGCAAGCTGGCACCGCGGCGGTTTTGCGCAGGGCGCGGGGCCTGGCTTTTCTGCTGCTGGGGCTGCTGATCGTCGACCGGCAACATGTCGCCGGGGTGATTCTCGCGGTGCTGTTCGGTGTGGCTTTTCTGCTCGACGGCGGTTTTCGTCTGGCGGCTGCGGTGGTGGTGCGCTTTGTCGGTTGGCAGGTGTCACTGCTGGTGGCGCTGTTCGAGATTGGCTTCGCGTTGTTCCTCCTCGAACCGTACCCGACGCTTTACAAGGGGACAGTGCCGTTCTGCATTGGCATGAGCATCTTTCTCTCGGGTTGTGCCTTGTTGCAGCAGGCATTGCGGTTCAAGAACGGGCATACGCCGGTGACGCCGTCCCCGGTGTGCAATCCGGCCTACGGTGACGCGTTGGTCATCCATGTCTGGACACCCAGCGGCACCGTTGACGACACACTGGTGCGCAACCGGCTGCTCAACCGTTATATCGCCGCAGTCGACATCAACGGCGTCATCTCCGCCGGCCACGCGGCACTGGAATGTGGGCCGGACCTCTACATCAGCCATTACCCGCTGGACGACATCGATCGCTCGGCGGGGGATTTCGTGCGGTTGCTGCGGGCCACGCCGAACAACGATGTCCCAGGCAGGTTTCTGCAGGACTATGCGAGCGAGGTTGCCGACTGGTGTCCGTCCTCGGCTCAGGTCAGTTTCGTGCATTTCGACGCGGCACGGCTTCATGCGTTCTGGACGGATTATCGGCAGGACACCACCTACAACCTCACCAGCCGCAATTGTTCGAGTGCCGTCGCGCATAGCCTGGAAGCGGCGCTGGAAGGCGCGATGAACCGGGGCCATTCGAGCATGCTGGATTTTGCCCGGGTCATCATCAGCCCGGAATTCTGGGTCGCGGCCCAGGTGCGCAAGCGCGCCGAGGCGATGGCCTGGACGCCCGGGCTGGTGCTCGATTATGCGCTGGCATTGCATGCCGCCATCGAGCCGGCGCCGCCGGGCTGGCACGGCATTTACGCGGGAGCCAGGCGCGCCTGCGGGTATGTGGCGACCGCGTTGCGTGGGCGCGAAGTTCATCCCGTTCAGCCGCCATCGATGAATCATCCCACTGACAAATCTTGAGCGTAATCGGCGTGCAATGCGCCCTAGTTCAGCCACGCTCGCCCAGCCATTTATCCGCCAATTACAAAGCAACCTAACTATTACGTTGACATTCGCTGCCTAGGCAGTAACATCTCGACATACATTCACTGCCTAGGCAGTTATTAGGTGAGCACATGAAGCATTTCACCCCAGACGAATTCAAGCATTGCCATCTCGGCCTGTTGCTCGGCCGTGCGGCCTTGCTCAAGGACAAGATCATCGACACCCACATGGAACCCCACGGCATCACTGCCGCGCAGTTCAAGGTGTTGATCATCATGGCCCAGTTCGGCGTCGATACCCCGGCCGAGCTGTGCCGGCACCTGTCGCTGGACAGCGGTTCGATGACCCGCATGCTCGACCGCCTGGAACAGAAAGGTTTCCTGATTCGCCAACGCAGCGAAGGCGATCGCCGTCAGGTGCAACTGAAACTCACCGAACAAGGCCAGCAACTGGCCGATCGCCTGCCGCACATCGGTGCCGACGCCATGAACGAACTGGCCGGCGCCGTGACCCCGGACGAGTTGAAAACCCTGGAATACATCCTCAAGAAAATTTTGCTGGCGGCCGGTGACCCGATCACCATCCAGCGGTTAGGTGAACACAATGAGCGGTAAAACCTTGCGCAGCAGCCTGACACTGGTGCTGTCGGCGATGATCCTCGCCGGTTGCGCCAACTACAGTGGCCTCGATACCCAAGGCGCCAGCCTCGATGCGAAAACCCTGAAGACCGGGCAATCGCTCAATGGCGTCACTCTGTCCCAGGCCGCGTGGCCGAAGAGCGACTGGTGGACCAGCCTCGGCGATCCGCAGCTTGACGGTCTGATTCGCGAAGCCCTGCACGACAGCCCGGACATGCAGATCGCCGACGCCCGCGCCCATCAGGCCAGCGCCGCCGCGTATGCCGCCGATGCCGAGCGCTACCCGACCCTCGACGCCAGCGCCGGCATTACGCGCTCGCGCCTGGCCAAGGATCAGGACCCGCGAGGGCAGGGCGACGCCTACGCCACTACGCGCAATATCAGCGCCGGCTTCAATTACAACTTCGACCTCTGGGGCGGTCAGCGTGACGCCTGGGAAGCCGCACTCGGCCAGGCTCGCGCGGCTGAAGTCGACCGTCAGGCCGCGCAACTGACCCTCGCCGCCGACGTGGCCCGGGCCTACAGCGATCTGGGTCAGGCGCACATCGTTTATGACCTGGCGACCGAAGATCTCAAGCGCACCAAGCAGATGCTCGATCTGAGCCAGCGCCGTTTGAGCTCCGGGATCGACAGCCAGTACCAGTTCCAGCAGACCCAAAGCCTGGAAGCCAGCTCCGAAGCCAGCCTGATCGACGCCGAAAAGCGCCTGAACAGTGCCAAAATCGCTCTGGCCGTGTTGCTCGGCAAAGGCCCGGATCGCGGCAACGAAATCGCCCGACCGAAAGTCCTGCAAGCCAGTGCCGTAGCGCTGCCGTCTGTTCTGCCGGCGGAACTGCTGGGTCGTCGCCCGGATCTGGTCGCCGCGCGCTGGCGTGTCGAGGCCGCGAGCAAGGACATCGACTCGGCCAAGACCCGCTTCTATCCCAACCTGAACCTTACGGCGTCCGCCGGTGCCGAATCGTTATTGGGTGACGCGATGTTCGGGTCCGCCAGCCGCTTCTTCAACATCGCTCCGACCATTTCGCTGCCGATCTTCGACGGTGGACGCTTGCGCGCCAACCTCGATGCACGCGACGCCGACTACGACCTGGCCGTGGCGCAGTACAACAAAAGCCTGGTGAAAGCCTTGGGCGATGTCAGCGACACGATCAACCAGTTGCGTGACATCGGCCGGCAGATCGGCGCCCAGCAGCACGCGACCGACATTGCCCAGGATTCTTACAACACCGTGGTCCAGCGTTACGGTTCCGGCATCGGCAACTACCTGGACGTGCTCAGCATCGAGCAGCAATTGCTGCAGGCCCAGCGTCAGCTGGCCAACCTGAATGCCGAGCAGATCGACCTGTCGATTCAACTGATGCAAGCGCTGGGTGGCGGCTTTCAGGGGCAAACCCTGACCACCGCCAACGCCAGCCCAGCCACCACGCACAACTAATTCAAGGTATTTGTCATGGCCACTGCCGAAAACACTCAAGCTCAAGACAACACCCCCGACACCGGCAATCCGCGCAAACGCAAAGTGATGCTGGTGGTGTTGGCCGTTGTGGTTGCCCTCGCCGGTGCCGGCGTCTGGGCGTATCACGAATTCGTCGGGCGCTGGAACGAAAGCACCGATGACGCCTACGTCAACGGCAACGTCGTTGAAATCACCCCTTTGGTGACCGGCACCGTGGTCAGCATTGGTGCTGACGACGGCGATCTGGTTCACGAAGGTCAGGTGCTGATCAACTTCGACCCGAACGACGCCGAAGTCGGTCTGCAAAGTGCCCAGGCCAAACTGGCGCGCACCGTGCGTCAGGTTCGCGGCCTGTACAGCAACGTTGACGGCATGAAAGCCCAGGTCAACGCGCAACAGGCTAACGTGCAGAAAGCCCAGGACAACTTCAATCGCCGGAAAAACCTCGCCGCCGGCGGCGCGATTTCCCAGGAAGAACTGTCCCACGCTCGCGACGACCTGACCTCGGCGCAAAACGCCCTGGCCAACGCCCAGCAGCAACTGAAAACCACCAGCGCACTGGTCGATGACACCGTGGTCTCGTCGCACCCGGACGTGATGTCGGCCGCTGCCGATCTGCGTCAGGCTTACCTGACCAACGCTCGCAGCACGCTGATCGCGCCGGTTACCGGTTACGTTGCCAAACGCACCGTGCAACTCGGCCAGCG
The DNA here is from genome assembly GCF_059416185.1 of Pseudomonas sp. GW821-FHT09E04. Lineage (NCBI taxonomy): Bacteria > Pseudomonadati > Pseudomonadota > Gammaproteobacteria > Pseudomonadales > Pseudomonadaceae > Pseudomonas > Pseudomonas sp. GW821-FHT09E04. Next base: position 1,249,110 of record NZ_JBWKOR010000001.1, on the reverse strand, counting down.
CGTGCAGCCGGGCACCGCGCTGATGGCAGTGATTCCGCTGGATCAGCTGTGGATCGACGCCAACTTCAAGGAAACCCAGCTGCGTGACATGCGCATCGGTCAGCCGGTGGACATCGAATCCGACATCTACGGCAGCGACGTGAAATTCAGCGGCACCGTGGACAGCCTCGGTGCGGGCACCGGCAGCGCGTTCGCACTGTTGCCGGCGCAGAACGCCACCGGTAACTGGATCAAGATCGTGCAACGAGTACCGGTGCGGATTCACGTCAATGCCGAAGAACTGGCCAAGCACCCGCTGCGCGTCGGTCTGTCGACCAATGTCGAGGTCAACCTGCATGACCAGAGCGGCCCGGTACTGGCCCAGCAACCGCCGCAACAGGCCTCGTTCAGCACCAGCGTCTACGACCGCCAACTGGGTGAAGCCGACGCGATGATCGCGCAACTGATCCACGACAACAGCGCTGCGGTCAGCAAGACCGCGCAACGCTGATTCGCCAATCCTTTCGCCGCGCTCCCTGACGGGCGCGGCGCCTGCCCTCGCTCCAAAAAATTCAGCTCCAAAGGATTCGCGATGAGCAATAACGCCTCTTTTTCGCCGCCCAGCCTGTTGCTCAGCACCATCGGCCTGTCGCTGGCGACCTTCATGCAAGTGCTCGACACCACCATCGCCAACGTGGCGCTGCCGACCATTTCCGGCAACCTCGGCGTGAGTTCGGAGCAGGGCACCTGGGTCATTACCTCGTTTGCCGTGAGCAACGCCATCGCGCTGCCGCTCACCGGCTGGTTGAGCCGGCGTTTCGGCGAGGTGAAGCTGTTTCTCTGGGCCACCATGCTGTTTGTGCTGGCCTCGTTCCTCTGCGGTATTTCCACCTCGATGCCTGAACTGATCGGCTTCCGTGTCCTGCAAGGGCTGGTGGCAGGGCCGTTGTACCCGATGACCCAGACGCTGCTGATCGCGGTCTATCCGCCCGCCAGGCGCGGCATGGCCCTGGCGTTACTGGCGATGGTCACGGTAGTGGCGCCGATTGCCGGCCCGATTCTCGGTGGCTGGATCACCGACAGTTACAGCTGGCCGTGGATCTTCTTCATCAACGTGCCGATTGGCGTGTTCGCGGTGATGGTGGTGCGTTCGCAACTGGCGAAACGCCCGGTGGTCACCAGCCGTCAACCGATGGACTACGTCGGGCTAATCACGCTGATCATCGGCGTCGGTGCCCTGCAGGTGATCCTCGACAAGGGTAACGACCTGGACTGGTTCGAATCGAACTTCATCATCATCGGCGCGGCCATTTCCGTGATTGCGCTGGCGGTGTTCGTGATCTGGGAGATGACCGACCAGCATCCGGTGGTCAATCTGCGCCTGTTCGCCCACCGCAACTTCCGCATCGGCACGCTGGTGCTGGTGTTGGGTTACGCCGGGTTCTTCGGTATCAACCTGATCCTGCCGCAATGGTTGCAGACCCAGATGGGCTACACCGCGACCTGGGCCGGGCTGGCGGTGGCGCCGATCGGCATTTTGCCGGTGGTGTTGTCACCGTTTGTCGGCAAGTACGCGCACAAGTTCGATCTGCGACTGTTGGCCGGGCTGGCGTTCCTGGCGATCGGCCTGAGCTGCTTCATGCGCGCAGAGTTCACCAACGAGGTGGACTTCCAGCACATCGCACTGGTGCAACTGTTCATGGGCATTGGCGTGGCGCTGTTCTTCATGCCGACCTTGAGCATCCTGATGTCGGACCTGCCGCCAAGCCAGATTGCTGACGGCGCCGGTCTGGCGACGTTCCTGCGGACACTGGGCGGTAGCTTTGCAGCGTCGCTGACCACTTGGATCTGGATTCGCCGGGCGGATCAACATCATGCCTACATGAGTGAAAGCATCAGCACCTATGAGCCGGCGACTCGGGAAGCGCTGAACAATCTGGGCGGGGCGGGGAATCCGGCGTATGCGCAGCTTGATCATGTGCTGACGAGTCAGGCGTACATGCTCTCCACCGTGGATTACTTCACGCTGCTGGGGTGGGGGTTTATGGGGTTGATCTTGATTGTTTGGCTGGCGAAGCCGCCGTTTGCTGCCAAGGCAGGCCCGGCGGCCAGCGGTCACTGAGTCGGCGAGATCGTTCCCACGCTCTGCGTGGGAATGCAGCCCGGGACGCTCCGCATCCCATGCCGAAGCGGACGCGGAGCGTCCATTGAGGCATTCCCACGCAGAGCGTGGGAACGATCATCAAACGGTGGCAGGTGCGGGCAGTGAAGGCGGCGGCGCGAAGTCGAAAGGCGCCAACGCAAACCCATTCTCATCCACCTGCAACGCCCAGCCCTGTCGATCCCAATCCCCCAGCACAATCCGCTTCGCCGCCTGATCACCGATCTGCAACTTGTGGATGGCCGGTCGGTGGGTATGCCCGTGAATCAGGGTTTTCACCCCGTATTCCTGCATGATCCGCGGAATTTCCTCCGGCGTGACATCGACGATGTCGTTGGTCTTCATCCGCGTTTGCGCCCGGCTTTCACTGCGCAGCTTGCGCGCCAGTTTGTGGCGGGTGCGCAAGGGCAGGTTGCGCAGGATGAACAGGCTCAGCGGATTGCGCAGGTAGCGGCGCAGCTTCATATAGGCTTCGTCGCGGGTGCACAGGCTGTCGCCGTGCATCAGCAGCACCGGCTCGCCGTAAAACTGCACGACACTTGGATCCTTCAACAGCGTACAGCCGGCCTGTTTGCAGAAGGCCTTGCCGAGCATGAAGTCGCGATTGCCGTGCATCAGAAAAATGGCCGTGCCGCTGTCGCTGAGTTCGCGCAGGGCCTGGCAGATGGAACGCTGGAAGGGGGTCATGGCATCGTCGCCAATCCACGCCTCGAAAAAGTCGCCCAGAATGTACAACGCACTCGCCGAGCGGGCGCGTCCGGCGAGCAAATCCAGAAACGCCCGGGTAATGTCCGGGCGCTCCTCTTCCAGATGCAAGTCTGAAATCAGCAATATCACGCTTCGATGATCTCGGCTTTCTCGATGATCACGTCGTCGCTTGGTACGTCCTGGTGGCCAGCCTTGGAGCCGGTCGAGACTTTCTTGATGCTGTCGACAACATCAGTACCGGCGGTCACTTTACCGAATACCGCGTAGCCCCAGCCTTGAACGTTCTTGCCGCTGTGGTTCAGGAAGCTGTTGTCGGCCACGTTGATGAAGAACTGCGCGGAAGCCGAATGCGGCTCCATGGTGCGGGCCATGGCGATGGTGTACTTGTCGTTGGAAAGACCGTTGTCGGCTTCGTTCTGGATGCTTGGACGCTTGTCTTTCTTTTCCTTCATGCCTGGCTCGAAACCGCCGCCCTGGATCATGAAGTTACCGATGACACGGTGGAAAACGGTGTTTTCGTAGTGACCGGCTTTGACGTACTCGATGAAGTTGGCCACGGTGATCGGGGCCTTTTCAGCGTTCAGTTCGATGACGATGTCACCGTGGTTGGTGGTCAGTTTGACTTGAGTCATGGTCAGTACTCTTTATAAGGAATTCGTGGTTTTGGAGCCTCAGGCCCCGCAACCGGTTCAGCCTGCTTCGGCCAAGGTGCGCAGTTTAGCGTGACAGGCGCGAATTTCGAGGCTGTTTTTCAAATCCCTGCGATTAAATGCGCTCCTTTCTAAGGCCTGCTCTGTCAGCCCCTTGACAGCATCGGCTATGATAGCGGCTTTGTTTTGTCTGGCCCCTCTTTGCGGCCGCGCACATGTAAGTCAAGGATCCTAATGAGCAAGCCCACTGTCGACCCTACCTCGAATGCCAAGTCCGGCCCTGCCGTGCCGGTCAACTTCCTGCGGCCGATCATCCAGGCAGACCTGGACTCGGGCAAGCACACGCAGATCGTCACCCGTTTCCCGCCTGAGCCCAACGGCTACCTGCACATCGGCCACGCCAAGTCGATCTGCGTGAACTTCGGCCTGGCCCAGGAGTTCGGCGGCGTCACGCACCTGCGTTTCGACGACACCAACCCGGCCAAGGAAGACCAGGAATACATCGACGCGATCGAAAGCGACGTCAAATGGCTGGGCTTCGAATGGTCCGGCGAAGTGCGCTACGCCTCGCAATATTTCGACCAGTTGCACGACTGGGCCGTTGAACTGATCAAGGCCGGCAAGGCCTACGTCGACGACCTGACGCCTGAACAGGCCAAGGAATACCGCGGCAGCCTGACCGAGCCGGGCAAGAACAGCCCGTTCCGCGATCGTTCGGTCGAAGAGAACCTGGACTGGTTCGCCCGCATGCGCGCCGGTGAGTTCCCGGACGGTGCCCGCGTACTGCGCGCCAAGATCGACATGGCCTCGCCGAACATGAACCTGCGCGACCCGATCATGTACCGCATCCGCCACGCCCATCACCATCAGACCGGTGACAAGTGGTGCATCTACCCGAACTACGACTTCACCCACGGTCAGTCGGACGCCATCGAAGGCATCACCCACTCGATCTGCACCCTGGAGTTCGAGAGCCATCGTCCGCTGTACGAGTGGTTCCTCGACGCACTGCCGGTACCTGCGCACCCGCGTCAGTACGAATTCAGCCGTCTGAACCTCAACTACACCATCACCAGCAAGCGCAAGCTCAAGCAACTGGTCGATGAAAAGCACGTCAACGGCTGGGACGATCCGCGCATGTCCACGCTGTCGGGTTTCCGCCGCCGTGGCTACACCCCGGCGTCGATCCGCAGCTTCTGCGACATGATCGGCACCAACCGTTCCGACGGTGTGGTCGATTTCGGCATGCTCGAATTCAGCATCCGTCAGGATCTGGACGCGAACGCCCCGCGCGCCATGTGCGTGCTGCGTCCGTTGAAAGTCGTGATCACCAACTACCCGGAAGACCAGGTCGACAACCTCGAACTGCCGCGTCATCCGCAGAAAGAAGAACTCGGCGTGCGCAAGCTGCCGTTCGCCCGTGAAATCTACATCGACCGCGATGACTTCATGGAAGAGCCGCCAAAGGGCTACAAGCGTCTGGAGCCGAACGGCGAAGTGCGTCTGCGCGGCAGCTACGTGATCCGTGCCGACGAAGCAATCAAGGACGCCGACGGCAACATCGTCGAACTGCGTTGCTCGTACGATCCGGACACCCTGGGCAAGAACCCTGAAGGCCGCAAGGTCAAGGGCGTGATCCACTGGGTGCCGGCCGCTGCCAGCATCGAGTGCGAAGTGCGTCTGTACGATCGCCTGTTCCGTTCTCCGAACCCGGAGAAGGCCGAGGACAGCGCGAGTTTCCTGGACAACATCAACCCTGACTCACTGCAAGTGCTGACCGGTTGTCGTGCCGAGCCTTCGCTGGGCAACGCACAGCCGGAAGACCGTTTCCAGTTCGAGCGCGAAGGCTACTTCGTCGCGGATATCAAGGACTCGAAACCAGGTCAGCCGGTATTCAACCGTACCGTGACCCTGCGTGATTCGTGGGGCCAGTGATCAAGTCTTAAGGAACCATCGTGCTTTCGATCTACAACACGCTCACCAAGAGCAAAGAAGTCTTCAAGCCGCTGGATGGCAACAAGGTGCGCATGTACGTCTGCGGGATGACCGTGTACGACTACTGCCACCTGGGCCATGGCCGCAGCATGGTCGCGTTCGACCTGGTGACCCGCTGGTTGCGGTTCAGCGGTTATGACCTGACCTACGTGCGCAACATCACCGACATCGACGACAAGATCATCAACCGGGCCAACGAGAACGGCGAGTCGTTCGAAGCGTTGACCGAGCGCATGATCGCGGCGATGCACGAAGACGAAGCGCGCCTGAACATCAAGAAGCCGGACATGGAGCCGCGCGCCACGGATCACATCCCTGGCATGCACGCGATGATCCAGACCCTGATCGACAAGGGTTACGCCTACGCCCCGGGCAATGGCGACGTGTACTACCGCGTCGGCAAGTTCATGGGCTACGGCAAGCTCTCGCGCAAGAAGATCGAAGACCTGCGCATCGGTGCGCGGATCGAGGTCGACGAAGCGAAGGAAGATCCGCTGGACTTCGTGCTGTGGAAAGGCGTCAAGCCGGGCGAGCCAAGCTGGGAATCGCCGTGGGGCGCCGGGCGTCCGGGCTGGCACATCGAGTGCTCGGTGATGTCCACCTGCTGCCTGGGTGAGACCTTCGACATTCATGGCGGCGGCAGCGATCTCGAGTTCCCGCACCACGAAAACGAAATCGCCCAGAGCGAAGCGGCCACCGGCAAGACCTACGCCAACGCGTGGATGCATTGCGGCATGATCCGTATCAATGGCGAGAAGATGTCCAAGTCCTTGAACAACTTCTTCACCATTCGCGACGTGCTCGACAAGTACCACCCGGAAGTCGTGCGTTACCTGCTGGTGTCGAGCCATTACCGCAGCGCGATCAACTACTCGGAAGACAACCTCAAGGACGCCAAGGGCGCACTGGAGCGTTTCTACCACGCGTTGAAAGGCCTGCCGAACGTTGCTCCGGCTGGCGGCGAAGCGTTCGTCGAGCGTTTCACCACGGTGATGAACGACGACTTCGGCACGCCGGAAGCCTGCGCGGTGCTGTTCGAGATGGTGCGTGAGATCAACCGTCTGCGCGAGAGCGATCTCGATGCGGCGGCCGGTCTGGCGGCGCGCCTGAAAGAACTGGCCAGCGTGCTGGGTGTGTTGCAGCTCGAAGCCGATGACTTCCTGCAAGCCGGCGCCGAAGGGCGCGTGGATGCGGCTGAAGTCGACGCGCTGATCGCTGCGCGTCTGGCGGCACGTGCCGGTAAAGACTGGGCCGAATCCGACCGCATCCGCGACCAGCTCACCGCCATGGGCGTGGTGCTGGAAGACGGCAAGGGCGGCACGACCTGGCGTCTGGCTGACTGATTGTTGTGATTGCTACAAACAAAACCCGCCTTGTGCGGGTTTTTGTTTTTCTGCTGTTTGGGAGATTGATCGTTCCCACGCTCCGCGTGGGAATGCAACCCGGGACGCTCCGCGTCCCATGCCGAAGCGGACGCGGAGCGTCCATTGAGGCATTCCCACGCAGACGGTTCGACGCCTCGACGTGGGAACGATCTAACAATGCTCGCCTTGGTTGTCAAAATGAAAGCCTGTGATTGCTTTTGGTATTCGCATAGGTCTTGATAGCGCACGCGGCAGGACGCTCATCAGCGGCGAATCCGGAAGGGAGGAATCATGGCTAATCACTATCGCGAACTTGTATCTACACCCGGCGCCACCGGGCTGATCCTCGCGAGTTCTATTGCGCGATTGCCGCAGGCGATGATCGGCATTGGCATCATTACCATGCTGGTGCAGCAAACCGGTGTCTACTGGCTGGCCGGTGCAGTCGCCGGTACGTTTACCCTCGCCAATGCACTGATCGGCCCGTACATCTCGAAACTCGTCGATCAGCGTGGCCAAAGCCGTGTGCTGCCTGTCGTGACGACGTTCAGCATCGGCATGTTGCTGGCGCTGATCTTCGCCGTCCATATGAGGGCGCCGGCGGCATTGTTTTTTATCCTGGCTGCATTGGCGGGCACCATGCCGAGCATGCCGTCGATGATCAGGGCACGCTGGACGCAACTGTTCCGGGGCAAGCCGCAGCTGCACACGGCGTTCTCTCTGGATACGGTACTGACCGAACTCGCTTACATCGTCGGCCCACCCTTGGCGATCGGTTTGAGCGTGAGCTTCTTTGCCGAAGCCGGGCCGCTTGTCGCGGTCGGGCTGCTGGCCGTCGGGGTGACGGCGTTTCTCCTGCAGCGTCAGACCGAACCCAAGGTTGTTGTGGGCCATACTCGGCATACCGGTTCAACCCTGCTGATTCCCGGCGTTCCCACCATCGTACTGGCGCTGTTGGCGATGGGCGCAATCGGAGGCTCGATCGATGTCGCCGTTGTTGCCTTCGCCAATGCGCAAGGCTGGCCTGCCTCTGCGACCTTCATCCTCGCCGCCTATGCGTTCGGTTCACTGGTGGCGGGCCTGACGTTCGGTGCCTTGAGGGTTTCCCTGCCGATAGAAAAGCAGTTCTTTATCGGGATATTGGTCACGGCCATCACAGGCGTATTGCCGCTGTTCTCACCTGACGTTTATGTCCTCTCGGCGATGCTGTTTATCGCCGGCATATCGTTTGCGCCAACGATGGTCGTGGTCATGAAGCTGGGGACGATCATCATCCCGCCGTCGAGGATCACCGAAGGGCTGACATGGATGACCACTGGCATCAGCATCGGCGTCGCTCTGGGTGGCTTGCTCTCGGGTCTGATCATTGATGCCTATGGCGCTCGGGCAGGTTTCGGCGTCGCCATTTTCGCGGGGCTGGCGATGCTGATAGTGGTGCTGGTCGGGCTGCGTACATTGGGTGCCGTATCCGCCACGAGTGCTGAACCGGCCTGCCGGTAACGTGTGTTGTACGAAGGCACAAAAAACAAAACCCGCACCAGGCGGGTTTTGTTTTTTTGGCGGGCCTTAGCTCAACAGCCCGGTGCTGACCGCGACGATCAGGAAAATCCCGAGCACCGCGCGGTAAATCACGAAAGGCCAGGTGGAGAACTTCTCCAGAAAGCGCATCAGGCCCCAGATCGCGAAGAACGCCGAGATACTGGCAACCACCAGACCGAAAATCAGATGCGCCCAGGCTTGCGCCGGCAGTTGCGCATGGAACAACACCCACAACTCCTTCAAACCCGCCAGCGCGATGGCCGGCAGCCCGAGCAGGAAGGAGAAGCGTGCTGCTTCTTCACGTTTGAAATTGAGGAACAGCGCCGCCGTCAGCGTCGACCCGGAGCGCGAAACCCCAGGAATCAGCGCTCCGATTTGCGCAATGCCAACGATCAGCGCGTCGCGTAAACGCATTTCACCAACGGTGCGACGGTGGCGGCACGTGAGCTCGGCGATTGCCAGCAGAATCGCCATCACCACACAGGAAATCCCGATCACCATCAAACCGCGCAACGGCGAGTTGCAGGCGTTGAGCGTCGAGGACAAGGCCAGGCCTGCAATACCGATGGGAATGGTCGCCAGTACGATGGCCACCGCCAGGATGAACCACTGATTGTTGAAATCGCGCTGCCGCACAGCCTCGACACTGCCGCTGACAACCTGACTCACGTCTCGCCAGAAGTAACTGATGACCGCCGCCAGTGCGGCCATCTGCATGGCGGCGGAAAAGGCAGAGCCGGGATCCGGCCAGCCGAGCAAGGCCGGGACGATGCGCATGTGGGCGGTGGAGGAAACGGGCAATAACTCGGTGATGCCTTGAATGATGCCGAGGATGCCGATTTGCAGGTAATCGAGAGAGGCAAAGCCGGTATCAAGGCCGGTGGTGCAGATGTTGGTCAAAGAGCGTGTCCTGTGAGGGGCAGGAGGAGGGAGGTGTCTGGATCAAAGGTATGCAGCGATAAGCTGAAACATTTCGTCACAGTCTGGTCGGTGTGGTCAATGGGTGGGCTGGATGGTTTTTGATGGCCGCACTGGCGTCATTGCGGGCAGGCTCGCTCCCACAGGGGATTCGTGTCGTGGACGAAACCGCAGATGACGAAAATTTAATGTGGAAGCGACGATTTGACGTGCCTTCGGCCCACGATCACTCAGCCTGGCGCAAGCGCTTGTAGAGCGTATTGCGACTGACCCCCAACCGCCGCGCCAGATGGGAAATATTGCCGCCGGCCGCCTGCAACTCCCGATTCAACGCCTCACTGTCATTCAGATCGATCCCCAGGGGCTCTGGCGTATCCAGCGGCTCCATCTCCAGATCGACAAAGAAATCATCCGGCAGATGCTCAGGCCTTACCGGTTGCTCTTCGGCCATGGCCAGCGCGACTTGCATCACGCTGCTGACCTGACGCAGATTGCCCGGCCACGGGTGACGGTCGAACAATTCCAATACTTCGCGGCTCAGTCCTGCCCACTGCGTCGGTTCGCGATGCTGTTCCCACAGCCGCTTGAACAGCGCCTGCTTGTCACTGCGCTCGCGCAGCGGCGGCAACTCCAGGGTGAGGCCGCCGATGCGGTAGTACAAATCTTCGCGAAACCGCCCCAGTTGCACCTGTTCGCGCAATGAACGGTTGGTGGCGGAGATGATTCGCAGATCCACCGGGAACAATTCACTGCTGCCCACCGGTTGCACGCAACGCTCCTGCAGCACCCGCAGCAGGCGGGCCTGGGTTGGCAGCGGCATGTCGCCGATTTCGTCGAGGAACAGCGTGCCTTTGTCGGCCTTGCGAATCAGGCCGATGCTGCCTTTCTGGTTGGCACCGGTGAAGGCGCCTTTCTCGTAGCCGAACAGTTCGGACTCCACCAGTTCGGCGGGGATCGCTGCGCAGTTCACGGCGATGAATGCCTGTTTGCTGCGAGAGCTGGCCTGATGCAGGGCTTTGACGAACACTTCCTTGCCGACCCCGGTTTCACCGTGAATCAACAGCGGAATATCTTTCTCCAGCAGGCGTTCGGCCTGACGCACGGCTTTTTCCACGCGGCTGTCGCCGAAGTGCAGGGTGCTCAGGCTGATGGCCGTGGGGGCGGCCACTGTCGGTTCGGTGGCTTTGGCTTCAGCGAACACCCGCGCCTGAATCGGTGCCTGTTTAGGTCGTTTCAACAGGCACTGGAATCGGTTGCGGCCCGACGTCTGCAAGGAAAACGGCAAGCCGTCAGGCTGATTGAGCAATTCCAGTAGCGACACTTTGAACAGGCTTTCGACACTCACCCGCGACAAGCGCACACCCAACAGATTGTCGGCCCGGCGGTTGGCCGAAAGCACTTGGCCGCTCTCATCGAAAATCAGCAGACCCGCCCATTGACTGTCGAGGTTGTTTAGCCCGGTGTTGAAGGTCAGTTGAAAGTGCTGACCATGGAACAGGTTGAGGATCAGCCGGTTCTCCACGGTCTGGCTCATCATCTTGACCATGCCGAGGGTGTGCGAGGGCGGCAGATAGCTGTCGCTGGACACATCGAGCACGGCGATGACCTTGCGCTCGGCGTTGAAAATCGGTGCGGCGGAGCCGGTCATGAAACGGTTGGCCTTGAGGAAATGCTCATCGTGCTCGATGTGCACCGCCTGCTCGCAGGCCAGCGCCGTGCCGATCGCATTGGTGCCGCTTGAGCGTTCCATCCAGCTCGCGCCGGCCTGAAACCCCCGCGCCAGGTTCGGCTCGATAAAGCGTTGGGTGCCCCAGGACGTCAGGACCTGGCCCTGATTGTCGGCCAGCATGATCAGGCAGTTGGAATTGCTCAGGATGTTCTCGTAGTACGGCAGCACTTCCTGGTGGGTGGTCTGCACCAGCGAATGGTGACTGTCGAGCAACCGGGCGATGCCGGCGGAGGGCAACTGATCGAACGCCGGGACGCTTTGATGCTTGAGGCCGAAGGCGCGGCAACGGGACCAGGAGTCCTGAACGATGGCCTCGTGGGAAAGCGGCGGGACAGGTGCGGCCATGACAGTCAGCCTCTGAAAGCAGCGTTTTTATTATTGTTATGAGGCCCCTCGGGGCCCGAAAAGCATCGATAGAGTGTTGTTCACTATTGTTCATTGTCAATCGTTGAACTGTTCAAATGTGTTCAGCAATGAAGGTGGTTTACCCGCGTTTTCGGCGATTTTCGCGGCGAATCAACGGCTTGGGATTTCTGGCACGAATGTCGCTCTACTGCACACGTCGCTTGACTCCAATAATAAAAAGGCCGAGCCATGTCACTCACCCTGGAGCACGTCAGCCGCACCGTCGAGGGCCAGACCTGGATCGACGATGCGAGCCTGAAATTCGAACCTGGATCCTTCAACGTCCTGCTCGGGCGCACGCTGTCCGGCAAGACCAGCCTCATGCGCCTGATGGCCGGTCTGGACAAGCCCGACAGCGGCCGGATCCTGATGAACGGCGTCGATGTCACCCAACGCCCGGTGCGTCTGCGCAACGTGTCGATGGTCTATCAGCAGTTCATCAACTACCCGACCATGACGGTGTTCGAGAACATTGCCTCGCCGCTGCGCCAGGCCGGGATCTCCGATGAGCAGATCCAGAGCAAGGTGCAGGAAACCGCGAAGATGCTGCGCATCGAGAAGTTCCTGAAGCGCTATCCGCTGGAACTCTCCGGTGGCCAGCAACAGCGCACAGCCATGGCCCGGGCGCTGGTCAAGGATGCCGAGTTGATCCTGTTCGATGAGCCGCTGGTCAACCTCGACTACAAACTGCGCGAAGAACTGCGCCAGGAAATGCGCGAGCTGTTCAAGGCGCGCCACACCATCGCCATCTACGCCACCACCGAGCCCAACGAAGCGCTGGCGCTAGGTGGCACCACCACCATTCTTCACGAAGGTCGGGTGATCCAGAGCGGCCCGTCGACCGAGGTCTATCACCAGCCACAAACGGTGCTCGCCGCCGAATTGTTCTCCGAACCGCCGATCAACCTGATGCCGGGACGCATCGCCGGTAATGAAGTGAGTTTCGCCAACTTCGTGCACTTCCCGTTGAACGTCGATCTGCGCCCGGTGGGCGAAGGCGAGTTCCGTTTCGGTGTGCGTCCAAGCCATATCTCGCTGGTGCCGAGCAACGACGACGACCTGGAACTGGCGGTGACCGTCGAGGTGGCGGAGATCAGCGGTTCGGAAACCTTCCTGCACGTGCGCAACGAGCATTTCCTGCTGGTGCTGCACTTACCGGGCGTTCACGAATACGACGTCGATGCGCCGATCCGCATCTATATCCCGACCCATAAATTGTTTGTGTTCGATGCGCAGGGCCGTCTGGTGCAGGCACCGGGCCGGCGCGTCGCGAGGGTTGCCTGATGGCCGAAATCCGTTTGCAACACCTCGCCCACAGTTACACCAGCACTCCCGCCGGGCCCGAGGACTACGCGATCCGCGAGATGGATCACATCTGGGAGCAGGGCGGCGCCTATGCCTTGCTCGGGCCGTCGGGTTGCGGCAAGTCGACCTTGCTCAACATCATTTCCGGCCTGCTCAGCCCGTCTCAGGGGCACGTGCTGTTCGACGGCAAAGCGGTCAACGACCTGACCCCGGAGAAGCGCAACATCGCGCAGGTTTTCCAGTTTCCGGTGGTCTACGACACCATGACGGTGTTCGACAACCTGGCCTTCCCGCTGCGCAATCAGGGCATGGCCGAGGCGAAAGTCCACAGCAAGGTGCAGGAAATCGCCGAAGTCCTCGACCTGCAAAACCTGTTGAGCAAAAAGGCACGCAACCTCACCGCTGACGAAAAACAGAAAGTCTCCATGGGCCGTGGTCTGGTGCGCGACGACGTCTCGGCGATCCTCTTCGACGAGCCGCTGACAGTGATCGACCCGCACCTGAAATGGAAACTGCGGCGCAAGCTCAAGCAGATCCACGAGCAATTCAACATCACCATGGTCTACGTCACCCACGATCAACTGGAGGCCTCGACCTTCGCCGACAAGATCGCGGTGATGTACGGCGGCCAGATCGTCCAGTTCGGCACACCCCGGGAATTGTTCGAACGGCCGAGCCACACCTTTGTCGGCTACTTCATCGGTAGCCCCGGGATGAACCTGATCGAGGTGCAGCCGCAACCGGGCGGCGTCGGTTTCAACTCGACCCATCTGCCGCTGTCCGACGCGTTGCAACGGCATATCGAACATGGCCAGTGGAAAAACCTGAAGGTCGGCATCCGCCCCGAGTTCATTCATGTGTGGGACGAACCGTTTGATGACGCGATGCAGGCGCGGGTCGTACACGTCGAAGACCTCGGTACCTACAAGATCATGACCCTGGATCTGGACGGTGCACCGCTGAAAGTGCGCCTGGCCGAAGACAAACCGGTGCCGCAGGGCACGGCGTACATCAGTTTCCCGGCGCAGTGGCTGATGGTCTATGCCGATGAGTTCCTGCTCGAAGCCAGCGAAGAGGTGCAGCCATGAACAAGGTGCAGAACAACAAGGCCTGGTGGCTGGTGTTACCGGTGTTCCTGCTGGTGGCATTCAGTGCGGTGATCCCGATGATGACCGTGGTCAATTACTCGGTGCAGGACATTTTCGACCAGTCCAGCCGCTACTTCGTCGGCGCTGACTGGTACAAGCAAGTGCTGCTCGATCCGCGTCTGCACGACTCGTTGCTGCGCCAGTTCATCTATTCGGCGTGCGTGCTGCTGATCGAAATCCCCCTCGGGATCGCCATCGCCCTGACGATGCCGACCAAGGGTCGCTGGTCGTCGGTGGTGCTGATCGTGCTGGCGATTCCGTTGCTGATTCCATGGAACGTGGTCGGCACCATCTGGCAGATCTTCGGTCGTGCGGACATCGGCCTGTTGGGTTCGAGCCTCAACGCCATGGGTATCAGCTACAACTACGCGGCCAACACCATGGACGCCTGGGTCACGGTGTTGGTGATGGACGTGTGGCACTGGACCTCGCTGGTGGCGCTGCTGTGTTTCTCCGGGCTGCGGGCGATTCCTGATGTGTATTACCAGGCGGCGCGGATCGACCGGGCTTCGGCCTGGGCGGTGTTCCGGCACATCCAGTTGCCCAAGCTGAAAAGCGTGCTGCTGATCGCAGTGATGCTGCGCTTCATGGACAGTTTCATGATCTACACCGAGCCGTTCGTGCTCACCGGCGGCGGGCCGGGCAATGCCACGACCTTCTTGAGTCAGACGTTGACCCAAATGGCCGTGGGCCAATTCGACCTGGGGCCAGCGGCAGCCTTTTCGCTGGTGTACTTCCTGATCATCCTGCTGGTGTCCTGGCTGTTCTATACCGCCATGACCCACAGCGACGCCAACCGCTGAGGCCCGGCCATGAGCAAGAGAAAAGTGATCCCGTTGCTGCTCTACATCCTGTTCCTGCTGGTGCCGATCTACTGGCTGCTGAACATGTCGTTCAAGAGCAACACCGAAATCCTCGGCGGCCTGACGCTGTTTCCCCAGGATTTCACCTTCCACAACTACAAGGTGATCTTCACCGATCCGAGCTGGTACACCGGTTATCTCAACTCGCTGTACTACGTGAGCCTGAACACGGTGATTTCCCTGAGCGTGGCGTTGCCGGCGGCTTATGCGTTTTCCCGTTATCGCTTTCTCGGCGACAAGCACCTGTTCTTCTGGCTGCTGACCAACCGCATGGCGCCGCCGGCGGTGTTTCTGCTGCCGTTCTTCCAGCTGTACTCGTCGATTGGTCTGTTCGACACCCACATCGCGGTGGCACTGGCGCACTGCCTGTTCAACGTGCCGTTGGCGGTGTGGATTCTCGAAGGGTTCATGTCCGGCGTGCCCAAGGAAATCGATGAAACCGCCTACATCGACGGCTATAGCTTTCCCAAGTTCTTCGTGAAGATCTTCATCCCGCTGATTGGCTCCGGGATCGGTGTGACAGCGTTTTTCTGCTTCATGTTTTCCTGGGTCGAACTGCTGCTGGCGCGCACGCTGACCTCGGTGAACGCCAAGCCGATCGCGGCGGTCATGACGCGCACGGTGTCGGCGTCCGGCATCGACTGGGGCGTGCTGGCGGCGGCGGGGGTGCTGACCATCCTGCCGGGCATGCTGGTGATCTGGTTTGTTCGCAACCACGTGGCCAAGGGCTTTGCCCTGGGCCGGGTCTGAGGAGCTGATGATGGAATGGATGAGCTGGACCGTCCCGACGGCGGCATTTTTCATCGTGATTGGCTTGATCCTGGTGGGCATGACCACCTGGGAACTGCGCTCGCCGAGCATCCTGCGGCGAGGGTTTCTGCCGATTGCCACCACCCGTGGCGATCGCTTGTTCATCGGTCTTCTCGGCAGCGCCTACCTGCACCTGCTGGTAATCGGCGTGACCGACTGGAGCATCTGGGTAGCGTCCGCGTTGTCCCTGGTGTGGCTGTTGGCTGTGATGCGTTGGGGCTAGTCGAATCGCTCGGCAATCGTGCTCCAGAACTTAAACAGGAGGTCTCTATGTTCGACAAAAACAATAAGCTGCGACATAGCATTTCATTGGCAGCCATGCTGGCACTCAGCGGTTTGAGCGCAACCGCTTGGGCCGATGCGTACGAAGACGCGGCAAAAAAATGGATCGGCAGCGAGTTCAAGCCGTCGACCCTGACGGCCGATCAGCAGCTCGAAGAACTGAAGTGGTTCATCAAGGCCGCCGAGCCGTTTCGCGGGATGGAAATCAAGGTCGTTTCCGAAACCCTGACCACCCACGAATATGAATCGAAGGTGCTGGCCAAGGCCTTCACCGAAATCACCGGGATCAAGCTGACCCACGACCTGCTGCAAGAAGGCGACGTCGTGGAAAAAATGCAGACCGTGATGCAGTCGGACAAGAACATCTACGACGGCTGGGTCAACGACTCGGACCTGATCGGTACGCACTTTCGCTACGGCAAAACCGAGTCGATCACCGACCTGATGGCCAACGAAGGCAAGAACTTCACCTCGCCGACCCTCGACATCAAGGACTTCATCGGCATTTCCTTCACCACCGCACCTGACGGCAAGATCTATCAATTGCCCGATCAGCAGTTTGCCAACCTCTACTGGTTCCGCGCCGACTGGTTCGAACGCGCCGACCTCAAAGCCAAGTTCAAGGAAAAGTACGGTTATGAGCTGGGCGTGCCGGTGAACTGGTCCGCCTATGAAGACATCGCGAAGTTCTTCAGCGAAGACGTCAAGGAAATCGACGGCAAACGCATCTACGGGCACATGGACTACGGCAAGAAAGACCCGTCGCTGGGCTGGCGTTTCACCGATGCCTGGTTCTCCATGGCCGGTGGCGGCGACAAGGGCCTGCCCAACGGCTTGCCGGTGGACGAGTGGGGCATCCGCGTAGAGGATTGCCATCCGGTGGGCTCCAGCGTGACCCGCGGCGGCGACACCAACGGCCCGGCGGCGGTGTTCGCCACGACCAAGTATGTAGACTGGCTCAAGGCTTACGCGCCACCGGAAGCGGCGGGCATGACCTTCTCCGAGTCCGGCCCCGTACCGTCCCAGGGCAACATCGCCCAGCAGATTTTCTGGTACACCGCGTTCACTGCCGACATGACCAAACCGGGCCTGCCGGTGGTCAACGCCGACGGCACACCGAAATGGCGGATGGCGCCGTCGCCGCGCGGACCGTACTGGGAAGAAGGCATGAAGTTGGGTTATCAGGACGTAGGTTCCTGGACCTTCATGAAGTCCACGCCTGAGAAGCAGAAACTCGCGGCCTGGCTGTACGCGCAGTTCGTGACCTCGAAAACCGTGTCGCTGAAGAAAACCATCGTCGGCCTGACGCCAATCCGCGAATCGGACATCAACTCGCAAGCCATGACCGACCTGGCACCGAAACTCGGTGGTCTGGTCGAGTTCTACCGCAGCCCGGCCCGCGTGCAATGGACGCCGACCGGCACCAACGTGCCGGACTACCCACGTCTGGCACAACTGTGGTGGAGCCACATCGCCGAAGCCGCCAGCGGCGACAAGACCCCGCAACAGGCGCTCGACGGCCTGGCCAAGGATCAGGACGCGATCATGACCCGTCTGGAACGCTCCAAGGCCCAGGCCACCTGCGCCCCGAAAATGAACCCCGAGCGCGACGCGCAATACTGGTTCGATCAGCCTGGCGCACCTAAACCAAAACTGGCCAACGAGAAACCGAAAGGCGAAACCGTGAGCTACAACGAACTGCTCAAGTCGTGGGAGGCAGCACGCAAGTAAGCGTTTTGGGGGAACAGAACGGCACCTTCGGGTGCCGTTTTTTTCAGCCCTCGATTTCACGTTTCACCGCCCGGCGTACGGCTTTGAGGATGGCGCCTTCAAAGGCGTTGTGCCCGGCGTGCAGCAAACGACAGTGAAGGTTCATGCGTTGCCTGAGCCAGCGCACACTGGCCATGCCGAAGGTATCGCGGATGCCCTGGATCAGCAGGGTGTTGTCGTCGAGGATCAGATCCTGGTCCCCTGGCTGGAAGAAATAGCCTTGCAGGTGGTAATGCAGCTCCAGACGGATCGCGAGCACTGCTTCCTGATCGACGAAACGCTCCAGCGTGCCGGGGCAAACCGTCTGCCCCGTGCGGCGCAAAACCCCATTCAACCATTCAATGGCGGCAACACGCTGTTGCAATGGGCAGCCTTCACCGAGTATCCGGTAGATGTCCCTGGCGCGATGGCCTGACGTCGCTTGAGGCGATTGTGCCAACCCGTCATTGAGTGCCTGATCGTATGACCGGACATTGGCTGCGAATGGGACGAACACCGACACCAGTGTGGTTTTCAGCAGGTGCTGCGGATAGCGCTGCTGGTACTGGATCGCCAGCCAGCTGCCCCACGAAACACCCAGCACACTGATTTTTTCGAAGCCGAAGTGCTGGCGCAGGGCGTCGATGTCTTCGACGCACAGACCGGTGTTGTTGTCGCGCCGTTCGCCGTAGGGCGTCGAGCGCCCGCAACCGCGTTGGTCAAACAGGATGATGTCGAAACGGCGCAGGTCGAAGAAGTCCAGATGATGATGACTGCAGCGCCCACCGGGGCCGCCATGCAGGAAAAACACCGGTTCGCCTCCCGCAATGCCATGGCGTTCCCAGTAGAGTTGATGGCCATCACCGGTCGGGTAATAGCCTCTGCCTTGCAGGGAAAAGGTCATGTTGAGTTGGCCGTCAGGCGATATCGGGTTTATGGATCGGGTTTGTGTTCATGCATCCAATGGCGCTCATGGTGTGTGCTTCCTGGTTGTCTGTTGAGTGAACGGTTTCAAGCGAGAGCCGAATCTAGAAGCACAGCGACGATGAGGTCAAAGATGACCAGAGGTTTCCAATCGCGGTTTTTGGGAGCGCCGAAGTACCTACTGACAAATTGTGAGTAGACACGCCACGATCGACGTAAAGGCTTGTTTTAGAGGGGGTGGACGGGGTGGTTGAAGGCGAGCGAAGCGACGATGCATTAGCCCTCAACAACGTTTTGTTTCATGCCTTTGTCAGACGTTTCATCGCTAGGTCGACGCAAATTCGCACTGAAAGGTTTGCGAAGACTTATGGCGGATGTGTGCGGTGATTTTTCCGATGGAGATTGAGAAAACACCGCACAAATCTGTTTGAGGGTTTAATGCTTTTGCGCGAGCACGGGGAACACCAGACTGAAAACCGTCATCGCCCCCGGGCGGCTTTGCACCTGCGCGGTGCCCGAATGCAGGCTCATGATCGAGCGCACGATGGCCAGCCCCAGACCGGTGCTGCCCTGCGAGCGAGTGCGGCTGCTGTCGACCCGGTAAAAGCGGTCGAACAGATGCGGCAAGTGCTGCGCTTCGATGCCCACGCCGGGATTGCTCACACGCAGTGCGACCTGTGTCGGCGCCTGCTCGATGAACAGCGAAACGGTTTTGCCGGCGGGGCAGTGGCGCAGGGCATTGGACAGCAGGTTCGATATCGCTCGCTGGATCATCAGTCGGTCGCCAGAGACTTGCGCGCTGCCGACCACCTTCAGCTGGATCTGTTTGTCCTGCGCCGACAGGGAAAACAGCTCGGCCACCCTGAGCGCCTCGTCTTCCAGTGCAATCGACTCGAACGACGCGTGCGCCATCGGCTGGCTGGCCTGGGCCAGAAACAACATGTCCGAGACAATCCGTGCAACGCGCTCCAGTTCTTCGGTGCAGGACACCAGGACGTCGGTGTATTCCTCGACCGAGCGTTCCCGCGACAGCGTGACCTGAGCCTTGCCCATCAGGTTGTTGATCGGCGTACGCAGTTCGTGGGCCAGATCATCGGAGAACTGCGACAACTGCTGCACGCCGCTGTCCAGGCGATCGAGCATCACGTTTATGCCTTGCGCCAGTTCGCTGAGCTCCTGAGGCATGTTCACTACTGACAGCCGATGGTCGAGGTCCTGGGTGGTCACCCGGGCCGCCACTTTGCGAAACTCGCGCAGCGGCGCCAGTCCGCGCTGCACCGCGCCCCAGGCGGTCAGGCCGATGAACACCAGCAGCAACGGCAAGGCAATCAGCGTCGAGCGCAGGTAGGCGCTGAGCAAGGCCTGGTCGTGGGCATTGTCCATCGACAACAGCACCGGCACGTTGCTGCCGTCCTTCAGACGAATCAGCTTCGAGGCGGTGAGAAACTTCGCGCCTTCAGCATCGACGCTGTCGGTGTAGGTCAACTGATCGGTCGTCGCCCGCACTGCTTTCAATTCAATCCGTGGGTCCGTCAATCCTGACCCTGACTTGAGCAGCGGCGAGCGCAAATTGCCTCGGTCATAAATCGTCAGCGTCAGGTTGTCATGCCCCATGACCTGATCGAGCAGAATGTGCGGCTTGCCACTGACTTCATTGGAATCGATGTACAGCGAGAGGCTGTGTTCCACTTGCGCCATCTTCTTTTCCAGGCTGTCCCGGGACAACGCATTCAGTTCATGGGTCAGGGCGAAATACGCGAGGATCGCCAGGAACACCACCAGCAGCGCACCGAGAGTACTGACTGTCAGCCCCAGTCGCAGTGACAGGCTGGCCGGCTTCATTCCCGTGCCTCCAGCACATAGCCGACACCGCGCAGGGTATGGATCAGTTTGCTGTCGAACGGGTCGTCGATCTTCGCTCGCAAGCGGCGGATCGAGACCTCGACCACGTTGGTGTCGCAGTCAAAATTCATGTCCCACACCAGCGAGATGATCTGGGTGCGGGTCAGCACTTCGCCGGACTGGCGCATCAGCAAGTGCAACAGGGCGAACTCCTTGGTGGTCAGGTCGATGCGTTGCTGGCCACGAAACGCCCGGTGACGGCCCGGATCGAGCTCCAGATCTGCGACCTTGAGTACCTGCGGCACCGGGATGTTTTCGCTGCGGCGCATCAGGGTACGCACCCGGGCCAGCAGTTCCGGAAACTCGAACGGCTTGACCAGATAGTCGTCGGCGCCCAGATCCAGACCCCGGATCTTGTCCGCCAGCCGCCCGCGCGCGGTGAGCATCATCACCCGGGTGGAGTGGGTGCGGCGTAACTGTTCCAGCACGCCCCAGCCGTCGAGTTCCGGCAGGTTCACATCCAGAATGATCAGGTCATAAACCTGTTGTTGTGCCAGGTGCAAACCATCAGCGCCGTTAACAGCGTGGTCAACGATATAGCCACTTTCGGTCAGACCCTGATGCAAGTATTCGGCAGCTTTAAGCTCGTCCTCGACGACAAGGATTCGCATGATTTATCACCACTTTTATTCAATGGATAATTAATTAAGGTGGCCGGGAAAGTTGTTGTCTTTGTAGGGGCTTCCGGACGGTTTCAATAACTGAATGGCGTGCACGGTAAAGGCTGTAGTGGCTACAGAGTCAACGCCTGAGGCCTTTAAGTCGGCCATCCGCGACAGCCTGTCGCAGCAGAAAAGCGAATTTCTCATGACTTCGATTTCGGCAAGTGCTGTTCGGCGGATAACTAACGTGCATTTGTTTCAATGTATTGCAACAAAGCCATTCGAACTTCGAATCCTAGAGCAAAACAACTTCGATAAACCGTGGATAACGGATTTGTAATGTTCACGTCACCTTGTCGATAAGTTCAAAACCCTACCGTGGCGCAATCAACGATTCTTGATTAAAGGAAGCCTTCCATTGCCCGGTTTAATAGAACTGACGGCGCGATCACGCCTGAAAAAAACCGCCAGCGGCCTCTTGTTGTTGGCCTGTACAAGCCTTGCCAGTGCTTCGACCCTGACCCTGGATCAGGCCCTGCAAACCGCCTTCGCCGGCAACCCGGATCTGGCCGCTGCACAGTGGGAAATCGGCATTGCCGAAGGTGATCGCAAGCAGGCCGGGCTGATTCCCAACCCCGAGGTTTCGTGGGAGGCCGAAGACACCCGGCGCCAGTCGCGCACCACCACGGTGATGCTCAGCCAGCCGATCGAGTTGGGCGGCAAGCGTGGCGCGCGGATTGATGTGGCGAATCGTGCGCAGGATGCCGCCGGCATCGAGCTGGAGCGCAAGCGCAACGCGTTACGCGCCGATGTCATTCAAGCGTTCAACGGCGCGCAAACTGCGCAGCAACGTTTGCAACTGGCCCGGCAGTCGCTGCAACTCGCCGAGCACGGTTTGCGTGTGGCGCAGGGGAGGATCGAGGCGGGCAAGTCGTCGCCGGTGGAAGGCACTCGCGCCCAGGTGCAGCTCTCGGAAGTGCGCCTGGAGCTAAGCCGCGCGGAGCGCGATCAGGCCAATGCGTACCAGCAATTGGCACAGGTCATGGGCGCACCGTTGCCGACGTCGACCACGGTGCAGACCGCGACTCAAAGCCTGCCCAGCGTACCGCCGCCTACCCGTTTGCTTGAGCGCCTGAACGAAACGGCGGAGCTGCGCCTGGCCAGGTTGCAGATCGACCAGCGCGAGGCGTCGCTGGGACTGGAAAAGTCCCAGCGGATTCCCGATCTCACCGTCAGCATCGGCAGCCAGTACAGCGAAACCGAGCGCGAGCGGGTCAATGTGGTCGGGCTGTCGATGCCGATTCCGTTGTTCAACCGCAATCAGGGCAACGTGCTGGCGGCCGCGCGGCGTACCGATCAGGCGCGGGACCTGCGCAACGCCACCGAGCTTCGCTTGCGCACCGAAATCCAGACCACGCTTGCGCAATGGCAGACCGCCAACGGCGAAATCAAGGCGTTCAACCAGACCATCCTGCCCGCCGCGCAAAGTGCGGTGGACAGCGCCACTCGCGGTTTCGAAATGGGCAAGTTCGGCTTCCTCGACGTGCTCGACGCCCAGCGCACGCTGATCAGCGCTCGCACCCAATACATCCAGGCGGTGAGCGAGGCGACCGACGCTCGGGTCCGCATCGAACGCATTTTCGGCGACCTCAGCGTCAGCCCTTGAATTTCAATTTTCTGATCACTGCGCGATGGCACGGCGCAGAGGAGTTTCCATGGATAAAAAACTGATCGTGGTCGCTGCGGCGACCTTGGCGTTGGGCATTGGTATCGGCTCGATGTGGGCGGGCAACTCGGGCATCGACGCGCATGCCGATGAGGCCGCCGAGCATGCGGATCACGCCGAAGAAGGCGCCGCCGTTGAAGGCGAACATGGCGAAGAAGGGCACATCGAATTGACGGCCGAACAGATCACGGCGGCGGGGATTCAACTGGCCGAAGCGCGAGCGCAGCGCATCAGTCTCGGCCTGCCGTTCCCCGGTGAAGTGCGCTTCGACGAGGACCGCACCGCCCATGTGGTGCCACGCGTACCGGGGGTGGTCGAGTCGGTGTCGGTCAATCTCGGGCAGTCAGTGAAGAAGGGCCAACTGCTGGCCGTGATCGCCAGCCAGCAGATTTCCGATCAGCGCAGCGAGCAGGCGGCCGCGCAACGCCGTTTGGCCTTGGCGCGCACGACTTTCGAACGCGAGAAGAAACTGTGGCAGGACAAGATCTCCGCCGAGCAGGATTTCCTCCAGGCACGTCAGGCTCTGGAAGAAGCCGAAATCGCCCTGAACAACGCCCGGCAAAAGATCAGCGTGCTTAGCGGCAGTGTGGTTGCCACTGGCGGTAATCGCTATGAACTGCGGGCACCGTTCGACGGTGTGGTGGTGGAAAAACACCTGACGCCGGGCGAGGTGGTCGATGAAACCACGGCGGCGTTCACGCTCTCGGATTTGTCGCGGGTGTGGGTCACCTTCGGCGTGTCACCGAAGGACTTGAACAAGGTGCAAGTGGGCAAACCCGTCACGGTCAGCGCGGCGGAATTGAATGCTGAAGTGACCGGCACCGTGGCCTACGTCGGCAGCCTGCTCGGCGAACAGACCCGTACCGCGACGGTTCGCGTGACGTTGGAAAACCCGCAAGGCTCATGGCGCCCGGGCCTGTTTGTCACCGCGCTGGTCGCCACCGACAGCCGCCAGGCCAAAGTCGCTGTACCGGAAACTGCGATCCAGACCGTCGAGGACAAACCCACGGTGTTCATCCGCACCGACGACGGCTTCAAGGCGCAAGCGGTGGAGCTGGGCAGTCGCGCGGCGGGTCAGGTGGAAGTCACCGCCGGGTTGGAACCGGGTGTGCAAGTCGCCAGCGCCGGCAGCTTCGTCCTCAAATCGGAGCTGGGCAAAGCCTCGGCCGAGCACAGTCATTAATCGCGGAAGACTCCCATGTTCGAACGCCTGATCCAGTTTGCCATTGAGCAGCGCATCATCGTGCTGCTCGCCGTTCTGCTCATGGCCGGCCTCGGCATCGCCAGTTACCAGAAACTGCCGATCGACGCCGTGCCCGATATCACCAACGTCCAGGTGCAGATCAACACCGGCGCGGCCGGGTTCTCGCCGCTGGAAACCGAACAGCGCATTACGTTCCCGATTGAAACCGCGATGGCCGGCCTGCCGGCGCTGGAACAGACCCGTTCGCTGTCGCGTTCGGGGTTGTCCCAGGTCACGGTGATCTTCAAGGACGGCACTGATCTGTTCTTTGCCCGGCAGTTGGTCAACGAGCGGTTGCAGTCCGCCAAGGAGCAATTACCCGAGGGCGTGGAGGCGGTGATGGGGCCGATCTCCACCGGGCTTGGCGAGATCTTTCTGTGGACGGTCGAGACGAAGGAAGGCGCGCTGAAGGACGACGGTACGTCCTACACGCCGACCGATCTGCGGGTGATTCAGGACTGGATCATCAAGCCGCAATTGCGCAACGTCCCCGGCGTGGCCGAGATCAACACCATCGGCGGCTTTGCCAAGGAGTACCAGATTGCCCCCGATCCGAAAAAACTCGCGGCCTACAAACTGACCCTCACCGATCTGGTCACGGCGCTGGAGCGCAACAACGCCAACGTCGGCGCCGGGTACATTGAGCGCAGCGGCGAGCAATTGCTGATTCGCGCACCGGGTCAGGTGGCGAGCACCGAGGACATCGCCAACATCGTCATGGCCAATGTCGACGGCACGCCGATCCGCATCAAGAACGTCGCCACCGTGGATATCGGCCGCGAACTGCGTAGCGGCGCCGCCACGGAAAATGGCCGGGAAGTGGTGCTCGGCACCGTGTTCATGCTGATCGGCGAAAACAGTCGCACGGTCTCCCAGGCAGTTGCCGCCAAGCTCGAACAGATCAACAAATCCTTGCCCGACGGCGTGATTGCGGTGCCGGTGTATGACCGCACGCATCTGGTCGACAAGGCCATCGCGACGGTGAAGAAGAACCTCGTCGAAGGCGCGATTCTGGTCATCGCAATTCTGTTTCTGTTCCTCGGCAACATCCGCGCTGCGCTGATCACGGCAATGGTGATTCCACTGTCGATGCTGTTCACCTTCACCGGCATGTTCAGCAACAAGGTCAGCGCCAACCTGATGAGCCTCGGCGCGCTGGACTTCGGCATCATCGTCGATGGTGCGGTGGTAATCGTCGAAAATACCCTGCGACGGTTGGCGCATGCGCAGCAGCATCACGGGCGTCTGCTGACGCGATCCGAGCGTTTCCATGAAGTGTTTGCCGCGGCGAAAGAGGCGCGGCGACCGCTGATTTTCGGCCAGTTGATCATCATGGTCGTGTACCTGCCGATCTTCGCCCTGAGCGGCGTTGAAGGGAAAATGTTCCACCCGATGGCGTTCACCGTGGTCATCGCGCTGCTCGGCGCCATGCTCTTGTCCGTCACCTTCGTGCCGGCGGCGATTGCGCTGTTCGTGACCGGCAAGGTCAAGGAAGAAGAGGGTGTGGTGATGCGCGGTGCACGTCGCGTCTATGCACCGGCGCTGGCCTGGGTCATGTCCCACCGGGCGATGGCGGTCGGTGCGGCGTTGGGAGTGATCGTGCTCAGTGGCGTGGTCACCAGCCGCATGGGCAGCGAGTTTGTGCCGAGTCTCAGCGAAGGCGATTTTGCCTTGCAGGCGTTGCGCGTGCCGGGCACCAGCCTGACGCAATCGGTGGATATGCAGCAGCGATTGGAAACGTTGATCCTCGATAAAGTGCCGGAAGTCGAGCGCGTGTTCGCCCGTACCGGCACCGCGGAAATCGCCTCCGACCCGATGCCGCCGAACATTTCCGACAGCTACGTGATGCTCAAACCGAAAGACCAATGGCCGGACCCGGGCAAGTCCCGGGAAACCCTGATGGCCGAACTGCAACAGGCCGCCGCGACGCTGCCGGGCAGCAACTATGAACTGTCGCAGCCGATCCAGTTGCGTTTCAACGAACTGATCTCCGGCGTGCGCAGCGACGTGGCGGTCAAGGTGTTTGGCGATGACATGGACGTGCTCAATGCCACGGCGGCGAAGATTGCCGTCGCGATGCAGAAGGTCAATGGCGCGTCCGAGGTCAAGGTCGAGCAAACCACTGGCCTGCCGGTGCTGACCATCAACATCGACCGCGACAAGGCTGCGCGTTACGGGCTCAACGTCGGCGATGTGCAGGACACCATTGCGGTGGCCGTCGGCGGGCAGAAGGCCGGGACGATGTATGAAGGTGACCGCCGATTCGACATGGTGGTGCGCTTGTCCGACGCCATGCGCAAGGACGTCGACGGGTTGTCGGCGCTGCTGATTCCGGTGCCGGCGGCTGGCGGTGAGGCGGCCAGTCAGATCGGCTTCATTGCGCTGAAAGATGTTGCCAGTCTCGATCTGGTGCTGGGGCCGAATCAGGTCAGCCGCGAGAACGGCAAGCGCCTGGTGATCGTCAGCGCCAACGTGCGCGGGCGTGACATCGGCTCTTTCGTCGCCGAGGCGGGCGAAGTGATCGAGCGCGATGTGCAGGTGCCGGCGGGTTACTGGACCACCTGGGGCGGTCAGTTCGAGCAACTGCAATCGGCGGCCAAACGCTTGCAGATCGTGGTGCCGGTGGCGTTGCTGCTGGTGTTCGGGTTGCTGTTCATGATGTTCAACAACCTCAAGGACGGCTTGCTGGTGTTCACCGGGATTCCGTTTGCGCTGACTGGCGGGGTCATGGCGTTGTGGCTGCGGGACATCCCGTTGTCGATCTCGGCGGGCGTCGGTTTTATCGCGTTGTCCGGTGTGGCGGTGCTCAACGGGCTGGTGATGATCGCCTTTATCCGTAACTTGCGGGAGGAGGGGCGTTCGCTTTCCGAAGCGATTCACGAAGGCGCATTGACGCGATTGCGTCCGGTATTGATGACGGCGTTGGTCGCGTCCCTGGGCTTCATTCCGATGGCCCTGGCGACCGGCACCGGGGCCGAGGTGCAGCGACCGCTGGCGACGGTGGTGATTGGCGGGATCCTGTCCTCGACCATCCTCACGTTGTTGATCTTGCCGGCGCTGTATCAGATTGCCCATCGTCGGGGCGAGGAATCACCGGCTGCTGCTTAGTCGCTTCATGGTTCAAAAACAGGCCCGCGATTGCGGGCCTTTCTACATAACGGATATGTAATTTCGGCGCCACCGTCACGAAAGGTTCGGATTGTTACCTTGATCCCGTCAGTTACTTAAACGAGGAATCAAACATGAAATCTGTACAGATCGGTGCTTTTCTGGTGGCGTTGGTGATGTCTTCCCTGGCCATGGCCGAAGGTGGCGGTGACCGCACTTTCGACCGAATGATGACCGCCAACGACCGCTCCGTGGAGCTGTTTGTGGCCAAGGAGAAGGCTCGTGATCCTGTCGTCGTGAATGATAAAAAGGACGAAAAGACCCAAGACCTGTAAGCGTGTCACCAATGAATGAGCCCGTCATCGCGCATCGATGGTGGGCTTTTTTATGAGTCGTTTTTTGAAGGAAATGGATATGAACTTTCTCAAGTTGATGGCGTTCACCGGTGTCATGGCAATGTCTTTGAATGCGTTGGCCGAAGGGGGCGGAGACCGGACGTTTGACCGGGCGCTCAGCGCCAATGCCCAAGCCATGGAGCAGTACGCGGCCGCCCAGGGCAAAGCGGCACCGGTGGTCAAGGAATACGAGTACGGTATGAAGCTGGATGTGAAGAAAGTGGTCAGCGTTGTCCGGCCGAAGAATGAATGCGCGGTTGTGCCGGCAGCGATGACTTATGAGGACTCCAAAGGGCAACTCAATACGCTCACCTATAGCGTGATGGGCACCTGCCGTCAGCAGGGTGGATAGCGCCGATAGCGGCTCAAACGCCCGGTTCATGTTCAGTGAGTCGGGCTTTTTTTCGGGCATAAAAAAGGCGTCCCGAAGGACGCCAAAGGATTCACCTCTTACCAAAGGAGCAAGGAGCTTCTAAAGGTGAATGTGTATTGCTCGTGAAAACTCAGAGAATCGCCAGCGGGTATTCGACAATCACGCGTACTTCATCCAGGTCAGACTCGAATGCCGTGGCACGGGTGGTGGCCTGGCGCAGACGCAGCGACAGGTCCTTCATCGAACCGCTTTGCACCACATATTTGACTTCGATGTCACGCTCCCAGCGCTTCTGGTCGGTCAGCGGATTACCGTCGGCATCGCGACGCATGTACACGGCGTTGGCGTTGGAGTAGTCGGCGTCGGTGCCACGGGCATAACGGGTCATGAACGACAGGCCCGGCACGCCGTAAGTGGTCATGTCGAGGTCGTAGCGCACCATCCACGAACGCTCTTTCGGCGAGTTGAAGTCGCTGTACTGGATGGAGTTGTCGAGGAAGATCGAGTCGGACTGACGCAGGTAATCGAAGTCGTCGTTGCCGTTGTTGCGCTGGTGGGAGAGGGCGACAGAGTGGGCGCCAAGCTTCACACCGACGCGACCGCTCCAGATGTTGTTGTCGAATTTGCCGAGCAATTGTTTGCCTTCGTCGACTGCCTTGTAATAGTTCAGGCCGCCGAACAGCGACAGGTCATCCGACAGCGGATACGTCCAGGCGGTGCCAGCGTAGTACTGGTTCCAGGCATCTTTCAGGCGGCTGGAGTACAGGCTGAAACTGAGGTTTTTGTTCAGCGCATAATCACCGCCGCCGTAAGCGATCCAGGGCGAGTTGACCGGTCCGGCATAGAAGGTTGCGAAGTTTTCGCGCATGTCGCTGGACACCGGCTGACTCATCGCATGCAGCCGGCCACCCTGGATCGACAGGCCTTCGATGCTGGTGTTGGTCGCCGTCACGCCGCGAAAGCTTTCCGGCAGCAGTCGCGAATCACCTGCTGCAACCACTGGGTTGGCCGGGAACACATCGCCGATTTTCACCACCGTATCGAAGGCCCGTACTTTGGCGGCGCCCCCGACCTTGGTGTATTCGTCCCGTGCTTTACCTTCGCTGTCGACCGGCAACACATCGAACGAACTGCGGCCACCGTTGCGACCGTCACCGGTATCGAGTTTCAGACCGATCATGGCAAACGCATCGACACCGACCCCAACGGTGCCTTGGGTGAAGCCGGATTCGAACTTGCTGATGACCGCATGGGCCCAGGCTTCGGAATAACCATTGCCGGTAGGGCTGGACTGGCCGTTGCGGTGGTCACGATTGAAATAGAAGTTGCGGTTGAGCACCGTCAGGCTGCTGCCTTCGATAAACCCTTCGGGTTTATCTTCTGCAAACACCATGGACGGCCCGGAGCCGACAACCACTGCTAAAGCGGCCATCGACATTTTTTTGTTGTTAACCATCAATCACTCCTTGGGTTCGGCAGAACGGGAACGTGTGTCGGCGTGAGTTTTATTGTTCGACGGGCAAGGACCCGCCGGTAGGATCGCCGGGTGACATCGTTGCAGGCTGCGGATAACGCCGAGATGATTGGGGAATTACAATTTCGTTAGGTGGGGTTGCGATTGACTCGTCGGAACAATCCGCAGCACTATCCAGCCATGAATGCCCAACATCGAATGACCATGATGTGCTCCTCTGTGACCGCTTCCGGCGGGCCATAAGGTCATGCATGTCTGGTCAATGACGTGTTACCCAAAGCCCCGCCAGAAATGGACGGGGCTTTTTAATTGCCCGTCCGCACATGGCTCAAGGAGAGAGAAATGTTCGAAATAAAAAGAGCCACCCCGGACGATGCCGGGATAGCGTTCGATATTCGGCGGCTGGCGATCCGGCATCAATGCATCGGTGCCTACAGCGAGCAGCAGATGCTCGACTGGACAAAAGGCACGGCGCAAGACGGTTACGACACGCTCATGCAAAAGCATTTCTATCTGGGTTACGTTGAGGGTGAGCCTGTGGCAAGCGGTATGCTCGATCTGGAGCACCGCGAAATCGGCGCGATTTTCATCCATCCGGATTTCATGCAGCGCGGGCTGGGCAAGCGAGTACTGTACTTTCTGGAAGCGCTGGCACGGAGTCTGGGACTGGCAGAGGTTTGTCTGGATGCGACTTTGAATGCCGTCGATTTCTATCGGCGCTGCGGTTACGTCGGGGAGGGGAGTGCGGTTTATCAATCGCCTTCAGGTCTTCAACTGGCCTGCGTGCCGATGCTGAAAAAACTGTGATGGCATTAACGCAAAAACGGCACCCGAAGGTGCCGTTTCTGTTTGTAGCCCATTCCAGCAGAGCAATCAGCCCGCCAGACCCGCCTGCTGAACCAGGGTCAGCAACGGTTGTGGGTAGACGCCGAGGAAGAACGCAACCAGGGCGATTGCCAGCAGCATCACGCCGCCTGCTTTCTGTTCCCAGTGCAGTTGGGCGTCGTGGCGGCGCAGGTTCGGTTCGATCAGGTACAGGGTGACCATCACGCGCAGGTAGTAGAACACGCCGATGGCGCTGCCCAGAACCAGCGAACCGACCAGCCACCATTGGTGCGACTCGACACCGGTAGCGATGATGTAGAACTTGCCGATGAAGCCTGCGGTCAGCGGGATACCGGCCAGGGACAGCATCATCACGGTCAGTACGGCGGTCAGGTACGGACGGCGCCAGAACAGGCCGCGGTACTCGTACAGCGCGTCTGCGTCACGGCCGTTGTACGGCGAGGACATCAGGGTGATCACGCCGAACGCGCCGAGGCTGGTGATCACGTAGGTGACCAGGTACACGCCGATGGCTTCCACTGCCAGACCCTTGCTCGCCACCAGCGCGATCAGCAGGTAGCCGAAGTGCGCGATGGACGAATAACCGAGCAGACGCTTGAGGTTGCTCTGAGTCAGGGCCAGCAGGTTACCGAACAGGATCGAGGCGATGGCGATGATGGTCAGTACGTTGCTCAGCACGCCACTGCTTGCGGCAGGGGAGATCTGGAACAGACGAACCATGACCGCGAACACAGCCACTTTCGAAGCGGTGGCGAGGAACGCGGCCACCGGTGCCGGAGCACCTTCGTACACGTCCGGCGTCCACAGGTGGAACGGTACCAGCGACAGTTTGAACGCC
Organism: Pseudomonas sp. GW821-FHT09E04; assembly: GCF_059416185.1. Classification (NCBI taxonomy): domain Bacteria; kingdom Pseudomonadati; phylum Pseudomonadota; class Gammaproteobacteria; order Pseudomonadales; family Pseudomonadaceae; genus Pseudomonas; species Pseudomonas sp. GW821-FHT09E04. The sequence goes on along the minus strand of NZ_JBWKOR010000001.1, from coordinate 1,218,074 downwards.
AGGCCGATCAGCATCATGCCCAGGCCCAATTGCGCCAGCGAGCTCGGCAGGTTGGTGGTGGCCAGTGCCTGACCGATACCCACGAAGCTCAGCGAACCCGAGTCGGCGTACAGCAGCGCCATACCGAACAGCAGGAACGCGGAACCGGCGGCCGACAGCACCATGTACTTGATACCGGCTTCCAGCGAACGCTTGTTGAAGAAGGCGTAGGCCACCAGACCGTAGACCGGCACCGACAGCAGTTCCAGACCGATGAACAACCCGGCCAGGTGCTGCGCGCTGACCAGAACCAAGCCACCGGCGGCAGCCATCAGGATCAGCAGGTACAGTTCTTCACGGTTGCCCGGGTAACCCGAACCGCCATCGCCGAGGTAGGCGTGGGCGAGGGTTACGCAGGCGAGGGTGGCTACCAGGATCAGCGCCATGTACAGGCAGGCAAAGGTGTCGATCTGCAGCAATGGGGTCACGGCCAGAGGCGCGACTTTCAGTGCCGGCAGGATCGACAGCAAGGCCAGGTTCAGACCTGCCACCGAAATCAGGAAGGTCTGCGAGTGGTTGCGGCGCCAGGCGATTGCCAGCATCACCACGATAATGGTGAGGCTGGTGATCAACAGTGGCGCAAGCGCAATAAAGTGTTGAATCGTGAATTCCATAGCGCTCTTACCGGGCCGAAGCGAGTTGAGTGAAGGCGGTGCCGAGCCACTGCTGCACGCCATGCATCGTGGCGGCAGAGGTGTCGAGGAACGGTTGCGGGTAGACGCCGAGGTAAATCAGCAGTGCCGCAAGGCCCAGCACCATGATCAGTTCGCGACCGTCCATGCCGTGCAGGATCGAATCCGATTTGGACGGACCGAAGTAGGCACGGTGGATCATGATCAGCGAGTAGACCGAACCGAACACCAGACCGGATGTGGCAATCGCGGTGATCCATGGAGCACTGGCGAAGGTACCGATCAGGATCAGGAACTCGCCGACGAAGTTACCGGTGCCCGGCAGACCCAACGAGGCGGCTGCGAAGAACAGGCTGATCGCCGGCAGGTAAGCGATACGCGACCACAGACCGCCCATCTCACGCATGTCACGAGTGTGCAGACGCTCGTACAGCTGACCGCTGAGGATAAACAGTGCCGCGGCCGACAGACCGTGCGCCAGCATCTGGATCACGGCGCCTTGCAGCGCCAGTTGGCTGCCGGAGTAGATGCCGATCAGTACGAAGCCCATGTGGGAAACGGACGAGAAGGCGATCAGACGCTTGATATCGGTTTGGGCGAACGCCAGGAACGCACCGTAGAAGATCCCGACCAGGCCCAGGGCCATGGCGAACGGCGCGAATTCGGCCGAGGCGTTCGGGAACAGCGGCAGGGCGAAACGCAGCAGACCGTAGGCCGCGGTTTTCAGCAAGATACCAGCGAGGTCGACGGAACCGGCGGTCGGTGCCTGGGCGTGAGCGTCAGGCAGCCAGGAGTGGAACGGAACCACTGGCAGTTTGACCGCGAAGGCGATGAAGAAGCCGAGCATCAGGATGTACTCGGTGGTCATCGACATCTTGGTCTTCAACAGATCGGCGTAGTTGAAGGTGATCACGCCGGTGCTGTTGTAGTTGACCAGTACCAGACCCAGGATCGCCACCAGCATGATCAGGCCGGAAGCCTGAGTGAAGATGAAGAACTTGGTCGCGGCGTAGATCCGGGTTTTCTTGCCGTCCGAAGAACTGTGACCCCAGAGCGCGATGAGGAAGTACATCGGCACCAGCATCATTTCCCAGAAGAAGAAGAACATGAACAGGTCGAGGGCGAGGAACACGCCGACAACGCCGCCCAGGATCCACATCAGGTTCAGGTGGAAGAAGCCAACGTGACGTTGAATCTCTTTCCACGAGCAGAGTACCGACAGGATACCCAGCAGACCGGTCAGCAGGATCATCAGCAGCGACAGGCCGTCGAGGGCCAGGTGCACGTTGATGCCGAAGCGCTGGATCCAGACGTGCTTGAACTCAAGCGCCCAGGTCGGATCGGCGCCAGGCGCCGGAGCAAATGAATAGTCACCGTGGGCCCACAGCCAGAGGCCGAGGGCGAGTTCCAGGGTCATGGTCAACAGCGCAATCCAGCGGGGGAGGGTAGCGCCGAAGCGCTCACCCATCCAGCACAGCAGGCCGCCGATGAAGGGGATCAGGATTAGCCAAGGCAGAATCATGACGGGCTCGTTTCCTTTCGCAAATTCGCAAGGTTCATATCAGACCGCTACCAGCACGACAGCGCCGATTACCAACACGGCACCAGCAGCCATCGAAGCAGCGTACCAACGCAGTTGACCGGTTTCGGTACGGCTCAGGGCAGTGTGACCACCCTTGGCCATGCGCGGGATCAGACCGATGGTCTGGTCGAGCGGGTCTTTGCGCAGCATGTGGCTGATCGCAAGGTACGGCTTCACGAACAGTTTGTCGTAGATCCAGTCGAAGCCCCAGGCAGCGAACCACCAGGCCGAAAGGAAACGGCCGATGCCGCTGTTGGCGATCGCAGTCACGAAGCGACGCTTGCCGAGGAACAGCAGGGCCGCCAGCAGGATACCGGCCAGGGCGATGGCGCCCGACGCGATTTCCAGACTGTGCTTGGCTTCGCCACCGGCATGGCCAACGCTTTCCGGCAGTACGCCGTGCAGCGGTGGAACGATCATGGCGCCGACGAAGGTCGACAGCACGATCAGCACCGACAGTGGCAGCCAGTGAGCGATGCCGTGACCGGCGTGAGCTTCGGTCTTGGCTTCACCGTGGAACGCGATGAAGATCAGGCGGAAGGTGTACAGCGAAGTCATGAACGCGCCGACCAGACCTGCGTACAGCAGACCGTGGTTGCCGCTGGCGAACGCTTCCCAGAGGATTTCGTCCTTGGAGTAGAAACCTGCGGTCACCAGCGGCAGGGCGGCCAGAGCGGCACCACCGACGATGAAGCTGGCGTAGGCCAGCGGCAGTTTCTTCCACAGGCCGCCCATCTTGAAGATGTTCTGCTCGTGGTGGCAGGCAACGATCACCGCACCGGAAGCAAGGAACAGCAGGGCCTTGAAGAAGGCGTGGGTCATCAGGTGGAAGATCGCGCCTTCCCAGGCGCCAACGCCCAGCGCCAGGAACATGTAGCCGATCTGGCTCATGGTCGAGTAGGCGAGGATACGTTTGATGTCGGTTTGCACCAGTGCTGCGAAACCGGCCAGCACCAGGGTCACACCACCGACGATGCCGACCAGGTGCAGGATGTCCGGCGCCAGGGCGAACAGACCGTGGGTACGGGCGATCAGGTAGACACCAGCAGTAACCATGGTTGCGGCGTGGATCAGTGCCGAAACCGGGGTAGGGCCGGCCATCGCGTCCGCAAGCCAGGTCTGCAGTGGCAGTTGAGCCGATTTACCGACCGCACCACCCAGCAGCATCAAGGTCGCCAGCACGATCCAGAAATCGCCGACCTTGAAGTGCTCAGGCGCCTTCACCAGCAGTTCCTGGACGTTCAGTGTGCCCAGTTGCTGGAACAGGATGAACAGGCCGATCGCCATGAACACGTCGCCGATACGGGTGACGATGAAGGCTTTCAGTGCGGCGTTACCGTTGTTGCGGTTGCTGTAGTAGAAACCGATCAACAGGTACGAGCACAGGCCCACGCCTTCCCAACCGAAGTAGATGAACAGCAGGTTATCGCCCAGGACCAGGAACAGCATGCTGGCGATAAACAGGTTGGTGTAGGCGAAGAAACGCGAGTAACCGGCTTCACCGCGCATGTACCAGGAGGCGAACAGGTGGATCAGGAAGCCCACACCGACTACCACACCGAGCATGGTCACGGACAGACCATCCAGGTACAGGGCGAAGTTAGGCTGGAAGCCCTCGACGGACATCCACTTCCACAGCACATGAACGTACACGCCACCTTCCGGTGGAGCGACGTTGAATTGCCAGATCACGTAGGCCGCGACGATGGCAGACAGGCCGATGGAGCCGACACCGATCAGCGCCGACAGGTTTTCCGAGAGGCGGCCGCGGGAAAACGACAGCAACAGGAACCCGATCAGAGGGAATACGAAAGTCAGAAAGAGTAGGTTCATCCGCGCATCTCACTGGCAGCGTCGATATCGAGCGTGTGGAAGCGGCGATACAGTTGCAGCAGGATCGCCAGGCCAATACTGGCTTCGGCGGCTGCAAGGCTGATCACCAGGATGAACATGATCTGTCCATCCGGTTGCGCCCAGCGGGCACCCGCAACGATGAAGGCCAGTGCAGAGGCGTTCATCATCACTTCCAGACTCATCAACACGAACAAAATGTTGCGGCGGACCATCAGGCCGACCAGACCAAGGCAGAACAGGATGCCGGCAACGGCCAATCCATGTTCGAGAGGGATAGCAGGCATGTCTTACTCCTTCGCCTCGTTACGGCCCAAATGGAACGCCGTGACGGCTGCAGCGAGCAGCAGCATCGAGGCGAGTTCGACCACCAGCAGGTACGGACCGAACAGGCTGATGCCCACGGCTTTTGCATCCACGGTGGTGTGGCCGATGGCCTGACCGCTCTGGTGAGCGAACAGCACATACAGCAGTTCGGCCAGCAGCAGGGCGCCGAGAATCACCGGCCCTGCCCAGATACCGGGCTTGAGCCAGGTGCGTTCCTGCTGAACCGAGGCGGGGCCCAGGTTCAGCATCATCACCACGAACACGAACAGCACCATGATGGCACCAGCGTAGGCGATCACTTCCAGCACGCCGGCGAACGGGGCGCCGAGTGCGAAGAAGGTCATGGCCACGGCGATCAGCGAAATGATCAGGTAGAGCAGGGCGTGCACAGGATTGGTGTTGGTGACCACACGCAATGTGGACACAACAGCGATACCCGATGCGAAATAGAAAGCGAATTCCATCGTTCTTCCTTAAGGCAGCAAGCTCTTCACGTTGATCGGCTCGGCTTCGTTTTGTGCGGCGCCTTTCGGCTTACCGGCAACGGCCATACCTGCAACACGATAGAAGTTGTAATCAGGGTTTTTGCCGGGGCCGGAGATCAGAAGATCTTCTTTCTCGTACACCAGGTCCTGACGTTTGAACTCGGCCATCTCGAAATCCGGGGTCAGCTGGATCGCGGTGGTCGGGCAGGCTTCCTCGCAGAGACCGCAGAAAATGCAGCGCGAGAAGTTGATACGGAAGAAGTCCGGGTACCAGCGACCGTCTTCGGTTTCAGCTTTCTGCAGCGAGATGCAACCCACCGGGCAAGCCACGGCGCACAGGTTGCAGGCTACGCAGCGTTCTTCGCCATCGGGGTCGCGGGTCAGGACGATGCGGCCACGGTAGCGTGGCGGCAGGTAGACCGGTTCTTCCGGGTATTGCAGGGTGTCGCGCTTGCGAAAGCCATGACCGAAGATCATGACCAGGCTGCGCAACTGGGTACCGGTACCCTTAATGATGTCGCCAATATATTTGAACATGGGTCAAATCCTCACTGAACCGCAACTGCAGGCGTGTTCCACAACACGATTGCAGCGGTCACCAGCAAATTGATCAGGGTCAGTGGCAGGCAGAATTTCCAGCTGAAGTCCATCACCTGGTCATAACGCGGACGCGGGATCGAAGCGCGCAGCAGGATGAACAGCATGATGAAGAACGCGGTCTTCAGTGCGAACCAGACGAAGGACAGTTGCGGCAGGATGCCGAACGGACCGTGCCAGCCACCGAAGAACAGGGTGACCAACAGCGCCGAGATCAGGATGATGCCGATGTACTCACCGACGAAGAACATGCCCCATTTCATACCGGCGTATTCAATGTGGTAACCGTCGGCCAGTTCCTGTTCCGCTTCCGGCTGGTCGAACGGGTGACGGTGAGTCACGGCCACGCCAGCGATGAAGAAGGTACAGAAGCCGAAGAACTGCGGAATGATGAACCACAGGTTCTGCGCCTGGTACTCGACGATGTCGCGCATGTTGAACGAGCCGACCTGCACCACGATGCCCATCAGGGCCAGGCCCATGAACACTTCGTAGGACACGGTCTGCGCCGAGGCACGCAAGCTGCCCAGCAGGGCGAACTTGTTGTTACTCGACCAGCCGGCGAACAGCACCGCGTAGACCGACAGACCGGCCATGGCGAAGAAGAACAGCAGGCCGATGTTCAGATCCGCCACGCCCCAGGTCGGGGTGATCGGGATGATCGCGAAAGCGATCAACAGGGCGGACATGGCCACGACCGGTGCCAGGGTGAAGATCACCTTGTCGGCAAACGGCGGGGTCCAGTCTTCCTTGAAGAACATCTTCAGCATGTCGGCAGCGATCTGGAACATGCCGAACGGGCCAACGCGGTTCGGACCGTAACGGTCCTGCCACCAGCCCAGCAGGCGACGTTCGACAAAGCTGAGCAACGCACCCGCGACCACCACGGCCAGCAGGATGACGATGGCTTTGATGACCGTCAGGATCACATCGATCACTTCAGGGGTGAACCAGGTCATTGCGCTGCCTCCTGCAGACCATCAACGGTTTGGCCGAAAATCGCCGGCGGAATGCCTGCCAGACCGGCCGGCAGTGCAACCAGGCCGGCGCCCAGCTCTTCATTGATGCGCAGCGGCAGACGTAGGGTCTGGCCGGCAACATTGAGGCTCAGCAGTGCACCGTCGTTGACGCCCAGGCGATCCGCTTCGGATTTGGCCAGGCCAACGTAGGCAGCCGGGATACGTTCCTGGACCGGAGCGGCTTTCGACGAGTTCTCGTCGCTGCCGAACAGGTGGTAGAACGGCACGGCTTGCCAGGTGCCCTGGGCCGGGTTGAACGCGCGCGGAACGCTGGCGAACCAGTTCAGCGAATCACCGGTGCTTTCGATCAGGCGGGTGCCCGGATCGCCAGCGCGCAGGTGACCACCGACTTCGTCCTGGAACTTGTTCCAGGCTTGCGGCGAGTTCCAGCCCGGCGACCAGGCGAAAGGAACCTGCTGACGCGGTTCGACGGAGCCCGAGTAACCTTCCATGGAGAAGGCGAACGCGGTGTCCTTGTCTTGCGGGGTGCGTGGTTCGTGAACGCTGATGTCGGCGCGCATCGCGGTGCGACCGGAGTAACGCAGTGGCTCACGGGCCAGTTTCAGACCCTTGATGCGGAACGAGGCGGACGGTGCGGCGTCGACGATACGCGCCAGCTGCGTGGTGCTCGAAGCAACGGCAGCGGTCACGTGGTCGAGTTGCGTCCAGTCGATCGGCTGGTTCAGCAGGGTGGCGCGCAGGGCGTGCAGCCAGCGCCAGCCTTCGTGGACCAGAATGCTCGAGTCCATGTATTGCGGGTCGAAAACCTGGAAGAAGCGCTGGGCGCGGCCTTCCTGGCTGACCAAAGTACCGTCGCCTTCAGCGAAGCTGGCGGCTGGCAGAACCAGGTGCGCGCGGTCGCTGGTGGCCGTCTTCTGATGGTCTGCAACGATCACTACTTTCGCAGCGTTTAGTGCAGCATCGACCTTGGCTTTGGCGGTGCGGGTGTACAGATCGTTTTCCAGCACGACGATGGCGTCGGCCTTGCCGTCGATGACCGCTTGCAGCGCAGCATCAACCGATTCGCCACCGAGCATGGCCAGACCGAGGCTGTTGGCTTCCGGCACGATCAGGCTGATCGAACCGTTCTTCTCGCGCAGCTTCAGGGCCTTGGCGATGTTCGCAGCAGCTTCGATCAAGGCTTTGGAGCCCAGCGAAGTACCGGCGATGATCAGCGGACGCTTGGCGGCGAGCAGAGCATCGGCGATGCGTTTGGCCAGTTCCAGGGCTTCGGCGTCCAGACCTTCGACGGCAGGTGCGCTGGCGTCCAGGGCGTGAGCCACGGCGAAACCGATGCGGGCCAGATCGTCCGGAGCGGCGTGTACACACTCTTCGGCGATGTCGTCGAGCTTGGTTTCAGCCAGGCTGGCGATGAACAGCGGGTTCAGCTCGTGCTGACCGATGTTCTTCACGGCGGCGTCGAGCCAAGGCTGAACGCGCATGGCTTCGGCCATGTCTTCGGCCTTGCCTTTTACCGACTGACGCAGGGCCAGGGCCATACGGGCAGCGGTCTGGGTCAGGTCTTCACCGAGGACGAACACGGCGTCGTGGTCTTCGATGTCGCGCATGTTCGGCACTGGCAGCGGGCTGTCTTTCAGCACTTGCAGGACCAGACGGATGCGTTCCAGTTCGGAGGCTTCGATACCGGAGTAGAAGTGCTCGGCGCCCACCAGCTCACGCAACGCGTAGTTGCTTTCGAGGCTGGCACGCGGCGAACCGATACCGACGATGTTGCGACCACGCAGCAGGTCGGCGGCTTTGTCCAGCGCAGCATCCAGTCCAAGCTTGGTGCCGTCGGCCAGCAGCGGCTGACGTGGACGGTCGGTGCGGTTGACGTAGCCATAACCGAAACGGCCACGGTCGCACAGGAAGTACTGGTTCACCGAACCGTTGTAACGGTTTTCGATGCGACGCAGTTCGCCGTAACGCTCGCCCGGGGAAATGTTGCAACCGCTGGAGCAGCCATGGCAGATGCTCGGCGAGAACTGCATGTCCCACTTGCGGTTGTAGCGCTCGGAGTGAGTCTTGTCGGTGAACACACCGGTCGGGCAGACCTCGGTGAGGTTGCCGGAGAACTCGCTTTCCAGCGTGCCGTCTTCAACGCGACCGAAGTACACGTTGTCGTGGGCGCCGAATACACCGAGGTCGGTGCCGCCGGCGTAGTCCTTGTAGAAACGCACACAACGGTAGCAGGCGATGCAGCGGTTCATTTCGTGGGAAATGAACGGGCCCAGTTGCTGGTTCTGGTGGGTGCGTTTGGTGAAGCGATAACGGCGCTCGTTGTGGCCGGTCATCACGGTCATGTCTTGCAGGTGGCAGTGACCGCCTTCCTCGCACACAGGGCAGTCGTGCGGGTGGTTGGTCATCAGCCATTCAACAACACTGGCGCGGAACGCCTTGGATTCTTCATCGTCGATGGAGATCCAGGTGTTGTCGGTGGCAGGCGTCATGCAGGACATGACGATGCGACCACGGGTGTCGTTCTCGTCGGTGTACTGCTTGACCGCGCACTGGCGGCAGGCCCCGACGCTACCAAGCGCGGGGTGCCAGCAGAAATAAGGGATGTCGAGGCCCAGCGACAGACATGCCTGTAACAGGTTGTCTGCCCCGTCGACTTCGAGCGCTTTGCCGTCTACGTGGATAGTGGCCATGGTTCAAAGGTCTTCGTTGGCCCGGTGTCAGCGGGCGTGGCTAATGGAATCTTGTTATCCGTCCGAATCCAGTCAGCCCCGAAAGGCGTCATCGGACGAAAGGCGAAGGGCACGGACCCTTCGCCTTTTTAAGCGTTTACGCGCCGACTACGATCGGCTTTGCCAGAGGCGGGACGGCGGCGCTTGCGGGCGCGATACCGGCTTCGAACTCTGGACGGAAGTATTTGATGGCACTGCCCAACGGTTCCACGGCACCCGGTGCGTGAGCACAGAAGGTCTTGCCCGGGCCGAGGAAGTTGACCAGACCCAGCAGGGTCTCGATGTCGCCTGGCTGGCCGCGGCCTTGTTCGATGGCCATCAGCAGCTTGACGCTCCATGGCAGGCCATCACGGCAAGGGGTGCAGAAACCACAGGATTCGCGAGCGAAGAACTGCTCCATGTTGCGCAGCAGGGACACCATGTTGACGCTGTCGTCCACCGCCATGGCCAGGCCGGTACCCATACGGGTGCCCACCTTGGCGATGCCGCCGGCGTACATTTGTGCGTCGAGGTGTTCCGGCAACAGGAAACCGGTACCGGCGCCGCCTGGCTGCCAGGCCTTGAGCTTGTAACCGTCGCGCATGCCGCCGGCGTAGTCTTCGAACAGCTCGCGACCGGTCACGCCGAATGGCAGTTCCCACAGGCCAGGGTTCTTGACCTTGCCGGAGAAGCCCATGAGCTTGGTGCCCATGTCTTCGCTGCCGTCGCGGGCCAACGATTTGTACCAGTCCACGCCGTCGGCAATGATCGCCGGCACGTTGCACAGGGTTTCAACGTTGTTCACGCAGGTCGGCTTGCCCCACACGCCAACGGCGGCAGGGAAGGGCGGCTTGGAGCGCGGGTTGGCGCGGCGGCCTTCGAGGGAGTTGATCAGTGCGGTTTCTTCACCGCAGATGTAACGCCCGGCGCCGGTGTGGACGAACAGCTCGAAATCGAAGCCGCTGCCCAGGATGTTCTTGCCCAGCAGGCCCGCGGCCTTGGCTTCTTCCACGGCACGGTTCAGGTGCTTGGCGGCGGTGGTGTACTCGCCACGCAGGAAGATGTAGCCACGGTAGGTTTTCAGCGCGCGAGCACTGATCAGCATGCCTTCGATCAGCAGATGGGGCAGTTGCTCCATCAGCATGCGGTCTTTCCAGGTGTTCGGCTCCATTTCATCCGCGTTGCACAGCAGGTAGCGGATGTTGATGGATTCGTCCTTTGGCATCAGGCCCCACTTCACGCCAGTGGGGAAGCCTGCACCGCCGCGACCTTTGAGGCCGGCGTCTTTCACGGTCTGGACGATGGCGTCCTGATCCATGTCGGCAAAGGCCTTGCGTGCAGCCGCGTAACCGTTCTTGGCCTGGTACTCGTCGAGCCATACGGCTTCGCCGTCGTCACGCAGGCGCCAGGTCAGCGGGTGAGTCTCGGCCGAACGCTGGATGCGGTTGGCAGGACCGAAAGAGGTCAGGGTCATACGTAGCCCTCGAGCAGTTTGGCGACGCCGGCAGGCTGGACATCGCCAAAGGTGTCGTCATCGATCATCAGCGCCGGTGCCTTGTCGCAGTTGCCGAGGCAGCAGACCGGTAGCAGGGTGAAGCGACCGTCGGCGGTGGTCTGACCCAGGCCGATACCCAGGTTGTTCTGGATTTCGCTGACAACCGACTCGTGGCCACCGATGTAGCAGACCATGCTGTCGCAGACGCGAATGATGTGACGGCCGACCGGCTGACGGAAGATCTGGCTGTAGAACGTGGCCACGCCTTCAACGTCGCTGGCCGGGATGCCGAGGATCTCGCCGATGGCGTACAGAGCGCCGTCCGGCACCCAGCCGCGTTCTTTCTGAACGATCTTCAGGGCTTCGATCGACGCCGCGCGCGGGTCTTCGTAGTGATGCAGCTCGTGCTCGATGGCCGAGCGCTCGGTTTCACTCAAGGTGAAACGGTCTGTCTGGATAAGCGTGCTGTTCATGCTTAGCGGTCCACGTCGGCCATAACGAAATCGATACTACCCAGGTACGCAATCATGTCCGCGACCATGCTGCCTTTGATCACCGAAGGGATCTGTTGCAGATGCGGGAAGCTTGGAGTGCGGATCCGGGTACGGTAGCTCATGGTGCCGCCGTCGCTCGTCAGGTAATAACTGTTGATGCCCTTGGTCGCTTCGATCATCTGGAAGGATTCGTTGGCCGGCATGACCGGGCCCCACGAAACCTGCAGGAAGTGCGTGATCAAGGTTTCGATGTGTTGCAGCGTGCGCTCTTTCGGCGGCGGCGTGGTCAGCGGGTGATCCGCCTTGTACGGGCCTTCCGGCATGTTGCGCAGGCACTGGTCGATGATCTTGACGCTCTGGCGCATCTCTTCGACGCGAACCATGCAGCGGTCGTAGGCATCGCCGTTGGCGGCCAGCGGCACTTCGAACTCGAAGTTCTCGTAGCCGGAGTACGGGCGCGCCTTACGCAGGTCGAAGTCGCAACCGGTGGAACGCAGGCCGGCACCGGTGACGCCCCATTCCAGGGCCTCTTTGGTGTTGTACTGGGCAACGCCGATGGTACGACCCTTGAGGATGCTGTTCTGCAGGGCGGCCTTGGTGTATTCGTCGAGGCGCTTTGGCAGCCATTCAACGAAGTCTTTCACCAGTTTTTCCCAGCCGCGCGGCAGGTCGTGGGCAACGCCGCCGATGCGGTACCAGGCCGGGTGCAGACGGAAACCGGTGATGGCTTCGATCACCGTGTACGCCTTCTGACGGTCGGTGAAGGTGAAGAACACCGGGGTCATGGCGCCGACGTCCTGGATGTAGGTGCCCAGGAACAGCAGGTGGCTGGTGATCCGGAAGAACTCGGCCATCATGATGCGGATGACGTCGACCTTCTCGGGCACCTTGATGCCGGCCAGCTTCTCGACCGAGAGCACGTACGGCAGGTTGTTCATCACGCCGCCGAGGTAGTCGATACGATCGGTGTACGGAATGAAGCTGTGCCAGGACTGACGCTCGGCCATCTTCTCGGCACCACGGTGGTGGTAACCGATGTCCGGAACGCAGTCGACGATCTCTTCACCGTCCAGTTGCAGGATGATGCGGAACGCACCGTGAGCCGAAGGGTGGTTCGGACCCAGGTTGAGGAACATGTAGTCCTCGTTCGGGCCGGAACGCTTCATGCCCCAGTCTTCAGGACGGAAACGCGCAGCTTCTTCCTCAAGCTGTTGCTTGGCCAGGTTCAGGCTGTACGGATCGAATTCGGTGGCGCGCGCCGGGAAGTCCTTGCGCAGCGGGTGACCTTCCCAGGTCGGCGGCATCATGATGCGCGACAGGTGAGGGTGACCTTTGAAGTCGATACCGAACATGTCCCAGACTTCACGCTCGTACCAGTTGGCGTTCGGCCAGATGCTGGTGACGGTCGGCAAGCTGAGGTCGCTCTCGGACAAGGCGACCTTGATCATCACGTCACTATTACGTTCCAGCGACATGAGGTGATAGAACACGGTGAACTCAGCGTCGCTCGGCAGGCCTTGACGCTTGGTGCGCAGACGCTCGTCCACGCCGTGCAGGTCATAGAGCATGACGTACGGCTTGGGCAGGTTGCGCAGGAAGGTCAGGACTTCGACGAGCTTGGCACGCGCCACCCACAGCACCGGCATGCCGGTGCGGGTCGGCTGGGCGGTGAACGCCTCGGGGCCAAAACGATTGTTCAGTTCGACGACCACATCCTGGTCGTCTGCCTTATAAGGCGGGATGTACAGAGCACTGCCTGTAGTCATGGTTATTTTTTCGCTTTCGGTCAACGTAAAGAATGAAGCCAGCTTCTCGTTTCTTTGAAACAGATCTGGATCAGACTTCGTCAGGGCTGCGCAGGTTGGTGACTGCGATTCGCTGTTCGCGGCGCTGTTCCTTCTGCGAAGGCATGTCGGCGCGATAAACGCCTTGATCGCCAACGACCCAGGAAAGTGGGCGACGCTCCTGTCCAATGGATTCCTGCAACAGCATCAAGCCTTGCAGAAAAGCTTCCGGACGGGGCGGGCAGCCAGGTACGTAGACGTCAACGGGCAGGAACTTGTCCACCCCTTGAACCACGGAGTAGATGTCGTACATGCCACCGGAGTTGGCGCACGAACCCATCGAGATCACCCATTTGGGCTCGAGCATCTGCTCGTACAGACGCTGAATGATCGGCGCCATCTTGATGAAGCACGTACCGGCGATAACCATGAAGTCGGCCTGGCGCGGTGATGCCCGGATTACTTCGGCGCCGAAGCGCGCGATGTCGTGGGGCGCCGTGAAGGCCGTGGTCATTTCCACGTAGCAGCACGAAAGACCGAAGTTGTACGGCCACAGGGAGTTCTTACGTCCCCAGTTGACCGCGCCACTCAGCACGTCTTCCAGCTTGCCCATGAAAATGTTTTTGTGGACTTGATCTTCTAACGGATCGGAAACGGTTTCCCGTTCGCCAATCGGATACTGCTCGTTAGGAGCATCGGGGTCGATTCTGGTGAGATTGTATTGCATTGCCAAAGCCTCATTGTTTCAGCTTCGCCTGCCGCTTGCGACGAGCTTCCGGAGCCCAGTCAAGGGCGCCCACTCGGAACAGGTAGACAAGACCTGCCAACAGAATTGCTATGAAAACGAGAGCTTCGACGAATCCGGTCCAGCCGCTTTCGCGGACGGACACAGACCATGCAAAGAGAAAGAGGGCTTCGATATCGAAGATCACGAACAGCATCGCGACCAGATAGAATTTGGCTGAGAGCCGCAAGCGGGCGCCACCGGTAGGTAGCATGCCGGACTCGAACGGTTCGTTTTTGCTGCGGCCCCAGGCTTTTGACCCGAGGAGGCTGGAGACGCCGAGCATGAAGGCACACAGGCCGACTACACCCAGAAGGAAAATGGCAAAGCCCCAGTTGTGGGCCATGAGTCCTGTCGCTTCGGGCATGCTGGTAATCCTTAACAGAGAGCAAAGGTCTCTGAGCTTGATAAAGAAATAAGGCAGTGACGATATGTCGCAGCAATCAATCGCGCTGATTTTATGGCTAAACACCCTGCAAGTAAAATTCCTATAGCGAAATTATTTATTGGAATAAGGACATAGCGCACCTCGATGGCCCCGCAGCCCATGCGTTGCGGGCATTAGCCGGGATTTCACGAATTATGTTTTGTAGGAAATGTAACGAACATAGTTGCCGCTAAATGATAATTAATATCGTTTGGAGTGGTTTTGTAACTGTTTAGCGATTGGGCAGTTGGGAAGTTGTCTTATATCCGCGTTACTGCAAGTAGCGGCGGCGCACGTTTTAACCGATTTTTGTGACCTGGATAGCGCTCTGGATCAATGTTTTGCCTGACAGATTGTGCCGACCCTGAGAGGTTCAGGAAGTCACAGGTAAAAAAACGCCCCGAACCAGTCGGGGCGTCAGTTTTTCGGCAATGCGGTTAGCTTTCTACACGGTCCGCAAAGGCCGTTTACTCAGGCGAAGTCGATCAGTGGAACTGTTCTTCTTCGGTCGAACCGGTCAGCGCGGTCACCGAGGACGTGCCGCCCTGGATCACGGTGGTCATGTCGTCGAAGTAGCCAGTGCCCACTTCCTGCTGGTGAGCCACGAAGGTGTAACCCTTGGCGGCGTCAGCGAATTCCTGCTCTTGCAGCTTCACGTAGGCAGTCATGTCGTTGCGGGCGTAGTCGTGCGCCAGGTTGAACATGCTGTGCCACATGTTGTGAATGCCGGCCAGGGTGATGAACTGGTGCTTGTAACCCATGGCGGACAGTTCGCGCTGGAACTTGGCGATGGTCGCGTCGTCCAGGTTTTTCTTCCAGTTGAAGGAAGGCGAGCAGTTGTAGGACAGGATCTGGTCCGGGTATTCCTTCTTGATCGCTTCAGCGAAGCGACGGGCTTCGTCCAGATCCGGCTTGGCGGTTTCGCACCAGATCAGGTCGGCGTACGGCGCGTAGGCCAGGCCACGGGCGATTGCCTGGTCCAGACCAGCACGAACCTTGTAGAAGCCTTCCTGAGTGCGGGTGCCGGTTACGAACGGTTGGTCGTACGGGTCGCAGTCGGACGTCAGCAGGTCGGCAGCGTTGGCGTCGGTACGGGCCAGGATGATGGTCGGTACGCCGGCAACGTCGGCAGCCAGACGAGCAGCGGTCAGCTTCTGTACGGCTTCCTGGGTAGGAACCAGCACCTTGCCGCCCATGTGGCCGCATTTCTTCACGGAAGCCAGTTGGTCTTCGAAGTGAACGCCGGCGGCGCCTGCTTCGATCATGCTCTTCATCAGCTCGTAGGCGTTCAGTACGCCGCCGAAACCGGCTTCAGCGTCAGCCACGATTGGTGCGAAGTAGTCGATGTAGCCTTCGTCGCCCGGGTTCTTGCCGGCTTTCCACTGGATCTGGTCGGCACGACGGAACGAGTTGTTGATGCGCTTGACCACAGTTGGAACCGAGTCCACCGGGTACAGCGACTGGTCCGGGTACATCGATTCGGCGGAGTTGTTGTCCGCAGCGACTTGCCAGCCCGACAGGTAGATCGCCTGGATGCCGGCTTTAACCTGCTGCACAGCCTGGCCGCCGGTCAGGGCGCCCATGCAGTTGACGAAATCTTTCTCTGGGCGGAAGGACGGCTTGGCACCCTGGGTGACCAGGTTCCACAGTTTTTCGGCGCCCATTTTTGCAAAGGTGTGCTCTGGTTGAACCGAGCCACGCAGACGGACGACGTCAGCAGCGGAGTAATTGCGAGTCACGCCTTTCCAGCGCGGGTTTTCAGCCCAGTCTTTTTCAAGGGCTGCAATTTGCTGTTCGCGTGTCAGTGCCATGGAGATAAACCTCGTCGCGTCTTTATGAAAAGTTGTTCTGCGGTGGAAAATTCCTTGCGCTCGCTGACCAGAAGCTTAGGTGGTCAGGTCGGGTTCGGCGGGGCAGGCGACGGGATGAACGATGGGCTCGAGGGGAAGTGAGCAGGTAAAGGCGAACTGGCGGGCGCATTCGGGCGTCGTGGGCCTTTATGCGAACTACAGTGTAAAGCCGGGTTACCTAATTACGCTTCCGTCCCTCGGGACAACTTCGTTCCAGTCGGCAACCTCGTCAAACACACCTTGTGGGCGGTACAGACACGAAACGGCTCGCGGGGATGGGTGCGAGCATCGCTTCGAAGGCCCTTGCCAGGGCCTCTGATTAGCGGGAGCGAGGCCATCATGCCTTCGCTTTTTTGGCTCGTCAAACGTTTTGTAGTGCTTTTCTACAAGCACTACATCTTTCGTCTAATACGACTAATCAGTCAGTTTTTGGTGCTTTAGTCCAACGTGTCGACTTTCACCCGCAACGTCATGTCATCCCGGCCTTGAGTCGAGTAGCTGCGGGCCAGGCCCTGTTTGTCGGCCTGAGTCTCGCGGTTCACGCCGGCGAGGGTGATCCATTCGCCCAGGCGTCCGGTGACGGTTGTGTCGGTGCTCTGCACGTTCACTACATCGGGACGTTCCTGGCTCATGCGGTCACGGTTGGTACTGATTGCCAGGTGAACGGTGTCGCCGGTGACGCTGGCGGTGACGTAGAAGCCCTGAGTGACGTTGCGATACTGGGTCTGGCTGCTGTAATCGCCGTAGGAATTGGTCTGGCTGCTGGTGATCGGCACGCTCTGGCCGACCTGGATCAGGGCGGGCGCGCCTTCGCTGGCCTGAATCTGCTGAATGCCGCCGTCTCGGCTGGACGTGCTGTAATTGATGATCCTGGTTTGCTGGTCACCCGTGTTCTGTTGGTTGTTTTCGTTGGTGTCGACGGTGATCAGCAGGCGTTTGGGCTCGGTATCCAGTTGGGTCAGCAGGGCCTTGAGTGCCTGAATCTTGTCCGGTTCGGCCTTGACGATCAGTTGGTTGCCATAGGCGCTGACCTGGCCGTCCTTGCCGATGAAGTCCTGGGCCACCGGCAGCATGTCGGCACTGGTGTGGTACTTGAGGGGCACGATTTCTGTGGCTGCCATCACCGAAAAACTGCAGCCGAGCAGCAGGGTGGTGAGCAGGGTGCGTAGGGACATGTCCGTTATCTCCGCTTTCGAAAGGCTTGATATTGCCAGTTTGTCGGCCTGGGGTGGGGCAAGTTGAATCGTAGACAGCAAAACGCCCCGGCATCATGAGATGGCGGGGCGTTTTGAGGTGTACATCAAGCGTTATGCCGAATGACGAACCATGTCGACATGCGGAATCCCGGCTTCCAGGAATTCCTCGCTGACCAGGTTGAAACCCAGGCGTTCATAGAACGCCGTGGCCTGCACCTGCGCGCTAAGCATCTGCTGCTTCAGTCCGCGAGCTTCGGCTTCGGCGATGACCGCTTGCATCAGCGCATCACCGACCTTCAGACCGCGCCAGTCCTTGAGCACCGAAACCCGGCCGATGTGCCCGTCGGGCAGCAGGCGGGCGGTGCCGATCGGAAAGTCGCCTTCGAAAGCCAGGAAATGCACCGCCGTGGCGTCATCGGCGTCCCACTCAAGCTCGGGCGGAACCGATTGTTCGGCAATGAACACCGTTTCGCGAATGCGGCGGATCTCGGCGTTGTCCTTTTGCCAGTCTGCAACACGTACGCGAATCTTATTCATCGTCGGCGAACCCCAGGCTCCCTTGCTTGACCAGTTCGCACAGCAGGCCGCGACCGTCTTCGTCGCTCAGCCAGTCACCGAGGTTATCGGTGTGCAGGGCGTCAGCCGAGCAGATCAACTTCAGCAGTTCGCGCAACTTGCCCGGCAGGTAACGGCTCTGGCCGCTGGCGAACAGCAGCAGATCGTCATCGACTTCCGACCATGCCAGGCGCGCGCTCGGGTTGCGGATCAGGATGGCGCCGTCTTCGAGCGCGCTGAGGAAGTCTTCTTCTTCGACTTCTTCCGGGCCGACCACCAGCTCCGGATAACGCGGCTCGGTCATGTACTGGCCGAACCAGGTCAGCAGCAGGCGTTCGTCGCTCATGTGCTCGGCGAGCAGCGCTTTCAGGCGGCCGAGTGCATCGTGCTGGATCTGGTGTGGATCGCTGACCGGCTTCGCATCGGCGTCGGTGTAGCGCTCTTCGTCAGTCAGGAACTGGCTGAGGAAGTCGGTGAAGTGGGTCAGCACTTCAGCGGCGCTCGGTGCGCGGAAACCAACCGAGTAGGTCATGCAGTCATCAACGGCAACGCCGCAGTGAGCCAGGCGCGGCGGCAGGTAGAGCATGTCGCCCGGTTCCAGGACCCACTCTTCGGTCTCGTGGAATTCGGCGAGGATGCGCAGGTCCGCATGTTGCAGCAATGGGCTTTCGGAGTCGCACATCTGGCCGATTTTCCAGTTGCGCTTGCCGTGGCCTTGCAGCAGGAACACGTCGTAGTTATCGAAGTGCGGGCCGACGCTGCCACCCGGGGCGGCGAAGCTGATCATCACGTCGTCGACACGCCAGCTTGGCAGGAAACGGAAGTTTTCCAGCAGTTCGCTGACTTCCGGCACGAACTGATCGACAGCCTGCACCAGCAGGGTCCACTCGCGTTCCGGCAGTTTGCTGAATTCGTCTTCGGCGAACGGGCCGCGGCGCAGTTCCCAAGGGCGCTCGCCGTGTTCGATCACCAGGCGCGATTCGACTTCTTCTTCCAGGGCCAGGCCGGCGAGTTCGTCGGCGTCGATCGGGCTTTCGAAATCAGGAATCGCCTGACGGATCAGCAGTGGCTTTTTCTGCCAGTAGTCGCGCATGAACTCGCGCGCCGTGAGACCACCCAGAAGTTGAAGAGGAATATCGGGATTCATATGTAACCTATTGAAAAAAAGCATTTTTCAGACGGGAATAAAAACGCCCGGCGCGGCCGGGCGTCTCAAACGGGTCAAGCAGTCGATCAGATGCGTTTGGCTTGCGCTACAGCGTTGCCGATGTAGTTGGCCGGGGTCAGTTGCTTGAGCTCGGCTTTCGCGGCGGCCGGCATGTCCAGGCCGTCGATGAAAGTCTGCAGCGCTTCAGGGCTGATGCCCTTGCCGCGAGTCAGTTCTTTCAGCTTCTCGTACGGGTTTTCGATGTTGTAGCGGCGCATTACGGTCTGGATCGGCTCGGCCAGGACTTCCCAGCAAGCGTCCAGATCGGCGGCGATCTTGTCAGCGTTGAGTTCGAGTTTGCTGATGCCTTTGAGGCTCGCTTCGTACGCGATCACGCTGTGGGCGAAGCCGACACCGAGGTTGCGCAGAACGGTGGAGTCGGTCAGGTCGCGCTGCCAGCGGGAGATCGGCAGCTTGCTCGCCAGGTGCTGGAACAGCGCGTTGGCGATGCCCAGGTTGCCTTCGGAGTTTTCGAAGTCGATCGGGTTGACCTTGTGCGGCATGGTCGACGAACCGATTTCGCCAGCGATGGTGCGCTGCTTGAAGTAACCCAGGGAGATGTAGCCCCAGATGTCACGGTCGAAGTCGATCAGGATGGTGTTGAAGCGCGCAATGGCGTCGAACAGCTCGGCGATGTAGTCGTGCGGCTCGATCTGCGTGGTGTACGGGTTGAAGTCCAGACCCAGTTCGTCTTCGATGAAGGCGCGGGCGTTGGCTTCCCAGTCGATCTGCGGGTAGGCCGACAGGTGAGCGTTATAGTTGCCGACAGCGCCGTTGATCTTGCCCAGCAGCGGAACGGCAGCGACCTGAGCGATCTGACGCTCGAGACGGTAAACCACGTTCGCCAGCTCTTTACCCAGCGTGGTCGGCGAAGCCGGCTGGCCGTGGGTACGCGACAGCATCGGCACGTCGGCGAAGCGGATGGCCAGTTCACGGATGGCGTTGGCGGTCTGGCGCATCAGCGGCAGCATCACGTCGTCACGGCCTTCGCGCAGCATCAGGGCGTGGGACAGGTTGTTGATGTCTTCGCTGGTGCAGGCGAAGTGGATGAACTCGCTGACCTTGGCCAGTTCCGGCAGCTTGGCCGCCTGCTCCTTGAGCAGGTATTCGATCGCTTTTACGTCGTGGTTGGTAGTGCGCTCGATCTCTTTCACGCGCTCGGCGTGCTCCAGCGAGAAGTTTTCGGCCAGTTCGTTCAGAACGGCATTGGCTTCGGCGGAGAAGGCTGGCACTTCCGGGATACCGGCGTGAGCGGCCAGGCGCTGGAGCCAGCGCACTTCAACCAGAACACGGGCACGGATCAGACCGTACTCGCTGAAAATTGGGCGCAGGGCCTGGGTTTTGCCGGCGTAGCGGCCGTCAACAGGGGAAACCGCAGTGAGCGAAGAGAGCTGCATGGGGTGTTCTCGGACAGTCGGGCAACGAAATGGGGCGCGTATCATACATGAAAAAATCCGCCGGTCCGTCGCCAACTGACCGGCGTATTACGCGTTACTGACTCAAAACGGTGTTGCGGGCGCGGTTCAGCTGCTGCGCATCAGCGGGTAAAGCTCTTTGAGCAACTTGCGACGGCTGATCACCAACTGCCAGCGATGACCACCCAGCTGACGCCACAGGCGTGCCGAGCGGATGCCGGCGAGCAGCAGGGCGCGAATCTTTGAGGCGTTGCTCGGCTGCTGAAGATTGCGCATGTCGCCGTGCACCTGGATGCGTTGACGCAAGGTGCTCAGAGTGTCCTGGTACAACGCGCCGCACGCGGCGATCACGTTTTCGTGGGCCGGGCCGAAATGCTCGACCTGCGACTGGATCTGCGGCAGACGCTTGCCGATCACGTCGAGCATGTCGTTGCGCTTGGCCAGTTGCCGCTCAAGGCCGAGCATCGATAAAGCGTAGCGCAACGGCTCGCGCTGCAAGGTGCTTGGGTCGCGTTCGAGGGCGCCGATCAGTGCGCGATAACCGTCGCGCAGGTTGATGTCGTCGCCGCCGTACACGTCCAGCGTATCCTTCGGGTCGCGGACCAGCAGGCTGCCGAGCATGCAGCTCAGGCCGGCCTCGTTGGTCTGGCCGGTCTTGGCGATACGGTCGACCAGCACGGCGGCGAGAA
The DNA here is from genome assembly GCF_059416185.1 of Pseudomonas sp. GW821-FHT09E04. Classification (NCBI taxonomy): domain Bacteria; kingdom Pseudomonadati; phylum Pseudomonadota; class Gammaproteobacteria; order Pseudomonadales; family Pseudomonadaceae; genus Pseudomonas; species Pseudomonas sp. GW821-FHT09E04. The sequence goes on along the minus strand of NZ_JBWKOR010000001.1, from coordinate 1,196,977 downwards.
ACACACCGCCCAGAGCCGTCAGTTGCTCCTGAGTCGGGCTCATGCCTGGCCGCTCCACGGCTCGGCGACTTCGATCACGCCGCCACCGAGGCAGATTTCTCCGTCATAGAACACCACCGACTGGCCCGGCGTGACTGCGCGTTGCGGCTCGTCGAACACCGCGCGATAGCCGGTCTCGGTTTTTTCCAGTGTGCACGCCTGATCGCTCTGGCGATAACGAACCTTGGCGGTCAGGCGCAGCGGCTGGCTCAAATCGATCGGGTTGACCCAATAGATTTCCGAAGCGAGCAGGGCGCTGGAGAACAGCCACGGATGGTTGTTGCCCTGGCCGACGATGAGCTCGTTGGTGTCCAGATCCTTGCGCAGCACGTACCACGGCTCGTCGCCGGCGTCTTTCAAGCCGCCGATGCCCAGGCCCTGGCGCTGGCCGATGGTGTGGTACATCAAGCCGTGGTGACGGCCAATGACTTCGCCTTCGGTGGTCTTGATCTCGCCCGGTTGCGCCGGCAGGTATTGCTTGAGGAAATCGCTGAAACGACGCTCACCGATGAAGCAGATCCCGGTGGAATCCTTCTTCTTGGCGGTCGCCAGTTCGTATTTCTCGGCGATTGCACGGACTTCCGGTTTTTCCAGCTCGCCGACCGGGAACAGGGTCTTGGCGATCTGTTCGCCGCCGACGGCGTGCAGGAAGTAGCTCTGGTCCTTGTTCGGGTCCAGGCCTTTAAGCAGTTCGGTGCGACCATCGATGTCACGACGGCGCACATAGTGGCCGGTGGCGATCAGGTCGGCGCCGAGCATCATGGCGTAGTCGAGGAACGCCTTGAACTTGATCTCGCGGTTGCACAGGATGTCCGGGTTCGGCGTGCGTCCGGCCTTGTATTCGGCCAGGAAATGCTCGAACACGTTGTCCCAGTACTCGGCGGCGAAGTTGGCGGTGTGCAGCTTGATACCGATCTTGTCGCACACAGCCTGAGCATCCGCCAGGTCGTCCATGGCGGTGCAGTATTCCGTTCCGTCGTCTTCTTCCCAGTTCTTCATGAACAGGCCTTCCACCTCATAACCCTGCTCGATCAGCAGGAGAGCGGAAACGGAAGAGTCCACGCCGCCGGACATGCCGACAATGACGCGCTTCTTGGATGTGTCAGAAGGGGCTGGATCACGCATAGGGATTCAATGAGTGTCTTGAAAAAGGACGCGATTCTATCAGGCTCACGGCCTCAAGGCTAAAGGGAAGGGCGGATCAGTTCGAGGCCGAAGCGATTGCCGGCCAGATAATCATCGATGCAGCGGATAATCAGCTCGCTGCGCCAGTGATCGCGCTGGGCCAATAATTCGTCGCGGGTCAGCCACTTGGCGCCGACGATACCGTCGTCCAGCTGATAATCCGGGTGGTGTTTCACGGCTTTGGCGCTGAAGCACACGCGCTGGTAAGTCACGCCGTTGCTGGGTGCGGTGTACAGATAAATGCCGATCACGCTGGTGGGTTCGACGTCCCAGCCGGTTTCTTCGAGGGTTTCGCGCGCGGCGGCTTCGATCAGGGTTTCGTCCGGATCCAGATGACCGGCCGGCTGATTGAGCACGTTACGGCCAGCCTTGTGTTCCTCGACCATCAGAAAGCGACCGTTGTCCTCGACGATGGTGGCGACGGTGATGTGGGGGAGCCATTGCATGAATTGAATCTCCTGGGCGGAAGGCGGAAACACAAACCCCGGCGCGAGGCCGGGGTTTGTGATGTTCCCTTTACAACCTTATACCAGCGCAGCGATGGCCGCGTTGAGGGTTGCGCTTGGGCGCATGGCCTTGCTGATCAGCTCGGCATTGGCGTGGTAGTAACCGCCGATGTCCACTGGCTTGCCTTGAACGGCGTTGAGCTCGGCAACGATGGTCGCTTCGTTCTCGGTCAGGGTCTTGGCCAGGGTCGCGAACTGCGCTTGCAGTGCAGCGTCTTCGGTCTGGGCGGCCAGGGCTTGCGCCCAGTACATGGCCAGGTAGAAGTGGCTGCCGCGGTTGTCGATGTTGCCGACTTTGCGCGATGGCGACTTGTTGTTGTCCAGGAACTGGCCAGTGGCCTGGTCCAGGGTCTTGGACAGAACCAGCGCTTTCGGGTTGTTGTAGGTCACACCCAGGTGCTCGAGAGAAGCGGCCAGGGCCAGGAATTCACCCAGCGAATCCCAGCGCAGGAAGTTCTCTTCGACCAGTTGCTGCACGTGCTTCGGAGCCGAACCGCCAGCGCCGGTTTCGAACAGGCCACCGCCGTTCATCAGCGGCACGATCGACAGCATCTTGGCGCTGGTGCCCAGTTCCATGATCGGGAACAGGTCGGTCAGGTAGTCACGCAGTACGTTGCCGGTCACCGAAATGGTGTCCTTGCCGTCGCGGGTGCGCTGCAGGGTGTACTTCATTGCGTCGACCGGCGCCATGATCTGGATGTCCAGACCGGCGGTGTCGTGATTCTTCAGGTAAGCCTGAACCTTCTCGATCACCACGCCATCGTGGGCGCGCATCGGGTCCAGCCAGAAAATGGCCGGGGTGCTGCTTGCGCGAGCACGGTTGACGGCCAGTTTGACCCAGTCCTGGATCGGCGCGTCTTTGGTCTGGCACATGCGGAAGATGTCGCCGGCTTCAACAGCCTGTTCCATCAGCAGGGTGCCTTTGCTGTCGGTCACGCGAACCACGCCGTCGGCCTTGATCTGGAAGGTCTTGTCGTGGGAACCGTACTCTTCGGCCTTTTTAGCCATCAGGCCAACGTTTGGCACGCTGCCCATGGTGGTCGGATCGAAAGCACCATTGGCTTTGCAATCTTCGATCACGGCCTGGTAGATGGTGGCGTAGCAACGATCCGGGATCACAGCCTTGGTGTCGTGCAACTGGCCGTCAGTGCCCCACATCTTGCCGGAGTCACGGATCATGGCCGGCATCGAGGCGTCGACGATAACGTCGCTCGGCACGTGCAGGTTGGTGATGCCTTTGTCGGAGTTGACCATCGCCAGCGACGGACGAGCGGCGTAGACCGCTTGAATGTCAGTTTCGATCTGAGCTTGTTGCTCGGCCGGCAGCGCTTTGATGCGGGCGTACAGGTCGCCGATGCCGTTGTTCAGGTTGAAGCCGATCTCGGCCAGCACGTCGGCGTGCTTGGTCAGGGCGTCTTTGTAGAACTCGGCAACGATCTGGCCGAACATGATCGGGTCGGAGACCTTCATCATGGTGGCTTTCAGGTGAACCGACAGCAGCACGCCTTGTTGCTTGGCGCTGTCGATTTCAGCGGCGATGAACGCGCGCAGGGCCTTTTTGCTCATTACGGAGCAATCGAGGATCTCGCCCGCCTGAACGGTGGTTTTTTCTTTCAGGACGGTCGCGGTGCCGTCTTTGGCGATCAGTTCGATCTTCACGGCGTCAGCGGCGTCGATCAGGGCGGCTTTTTCGCTGCCGTAGAAATCGCCGGTGCTCATGTGAGCGACGTGGGACTTGGAGTCTTTGGCCCAGGCGCCCATTTTGTGCGGGTGCTTGCGAGCGTAGTTCTTGACCGACAGCGGAGCACGACGGTCGGAGTTGCCTTCGCGCAGAACCGGGTTCACGGCGCTGCCCTTGACCTTGTCGTAACGCGCCTTGGTGTCTTTGTCGGCGTCGCTGGTCACGGTTTCCGGGTAGTCCGGCAGGTCGTAGCCCTGGGCTTGCAGCTCTTTGATAGCGGCTTGCAGTTGCGGAGCCGAGGCGCTGATGTTCGGCAGCTTGATGATGTTGGCTTCAGGCGTAACGGCCAGGTCGCCCAGTTCGGCGAGGTGGTCGGCTACGGCTTTGTCGCCCAGTTGCTCGGGGAAGCTGGCCAGAATACGTGCTGCAAGAGAGATATCGCGGGTTTCCACGGCGATATCGGCCGAGGCGGTGTAAGCCTCGATGATCGGCAGCAGGGAATAGGTGGCGAGGGCTGGAGCTTCGTCGGTGAAGGTATAGATGATCTTCGAGCGGGTGGGCATATTCGGATTAACTCTCTCTTCTTTGCTAAAGCGTGCGCAGAAACTCGAGGGGCGCCGGGTAAGCGCGTTCGTTCAAAGTCATCCATGAACCGAATGTCGAGATTCTTCGCGGTGATGTTGGGTGCATCAGTAGAGCGTCAAGCAGTCGGACTGCGGTAACAGTTCAACCAATCAGGCGGAAAGTCTCGTGCTAGAGAGGCCAGCCGTCGTGACCCTTTGGTCAGCGGGCGGCATTATACATAGGTAGCTGGCAATCTGCCGATGGTTCATATGCAACGATTCTCGTCCATTGGTCTAAAGGTCGCAGGCCGGGGTGGGGCGTAGAGTCGCCGTGAATGCTTGAGATTGGCGCTTTTCCCTTTGCTTTCAGGCTTGTACGAAACGAGATGTGGCCGCGCCCGGAACAGAGGGTTTGCGTGTTGATTCAACTGGGTTACGCTCGAACCAAGCCAGATGTTCAATCCAAACAATGGAGTTCAGCATGGGTTACAAGAAGATTCAGGTTCCAGCCGTCGGCGACAAAATCACCGTCAACGCAGACCATTCTCTCAATGTCCCTGATAACCCGATCATTCCCTTCATTGAAGGTGACGGCATTGGCGTCGACGTCAGCCCTGTGATGATCAAAGTGGTTGATGCTGCCGTGGCCAAGGCCTACGGGGGCAAGCGCAAGATTTCCTGGATGGAGGTTTATGCTGGCGAAAAGGCAACTCAAGTCTATGACCAGGACACCTGGCTGCCCCAGGAAACCCTGGACGCCGTCAAGGATTACGTCGTTTCCATCAAGGGCCCGCTGACCACCCCGGTCGGTGGCGGCATCCGCTCCCTCAACGTTGCCCTGCGTCAGCAACTCGATCTCTATGTCTGCCTGCGCCCTGTGGTGTGGTTCGAAGGCGTACCGAGCCCGGTGAAAAAGCCTGGCGACGTCGATATGGTGATCTTCCGCGAGAACTCCGAAGACATCTATGCCGGTATCGAATGGAAGGCCGGCTCTCCTGAAGCCACCAAGGTCATCAAGTTCCTGAAAGAAGAAATGGGCGTCACCAAGATCCGTTTTGACCAGGATTGCGGTATCGGCATCAAGCCTGTTTCGAAAGAAGGCACCAAACGTCTGGTGCGCAAGGCCCTGCAATACGTGGTGGACAACGACCGCAAGTCGCTGACCATCGTGCACAAGGGCAACATCATGAAATTCACCGAAGGTGCCTTCAAGGACTGGGGCTACGAGGTGGCGAAGGAAGAATTCGGCGCCGAGCTGCTCGATGGCGGCCCATGGATGAAATTCAAGAACCCGAAAACCGGCCGTGAAGTCATCGTCAAGGACGCCATTGCCGACGCCATGCTCCAGCAGATCCTGCTGCGTCCGGCCGAATATGATGTGATCGCCACCCTCAACCTCAACGGTGACTACCTGTCCGACGCCCTGGCGGCGGAAGTGGGCGGTATCGGTATCGCGCCGGGTGCCAACCTGTCCGACACCGTGGCCATGTTCGAGGCGACCCACGGTACCGCGCCGAAATATGCCGGCAAGGACCAGGTCAACCCGGGTTCGGTGATTCTGTCGGCCGAGATGATGTTGCGCCACCTGGGCTGGACCGAGGCGGCTGACCTGATCATCAAGGGCACCAATGGCGCGATCAAGGCCAAGACCGTGACCTACGACTTCGAACGTCTGATGGAAGGCGCCACGCTGGTGTCTTCTTCGGGCTTCGGTGAGGCGATCATCAAACACATGTAAGAAAGACCGCTGCAACGAAACCGCCCGGCTCGAGTGATCGAGCCGGGCGGTTTGTTTTCTGGCAGGTGTTCTGGTCGCTTCAGCTGGTCACTGATTGATGCTGCGCGGCGGCCGAGACGGTATCTTTCGCAGGCTCGGCATTCTGAATTTTTGTGGCGTGCAGCCCTTTGGGGCCTTGCACGATATCGAATTTGACGATTTGCCCGGCTTTGAGGGTTTTGTACCCGTCCATCTCAATGGCGGAGTAGTGTGCAAAGAAATCGATTTCCTTGCCGTCCTCGTCCTTCCCCTCGCGGGATTCGGTATTGATGAAACCGAACCCCTTGGCATTGTTGAACCATTTCACCTTGCCGACAGCCATGCTCAAATCCCTCTGCAACAGTCTCCATCGCTGGAGTATCATCCAATTCATCCGCAGTCGAATCCGTTAAAAAGATTGACTCCGCGGATCTTTTTTACCCACTGTGGGTTCTATTGGTTGTAACACCGTTTTCCCGATAGTCAAGGTGACCGGGCAGTCGGAGTTGAAAACGTGTCAAGCCGCCCCCACCACTGTATTTGCACAACTGACGAACCTTTCTTTCCATGCATGCAATCAGCCAGATTCGACTAACATTCAATCAGGATCGCCCTGATTTACACGACGACGATTCAGCGGGTATTGCTGTTCAGGAAGCAAAGCCTGCGTTACAGGCGCCGCCGATGTACAAGGTGGTTTTGTTTAATGATGACTACACACCGATGGATTTCGTCGTCGAAGTGCTCGAGGTGTTTTTTAACCTGAATCGCGAGCTGGCGACCAAGGTCATGCTGGCCGTCCATACAGAAGGACGGGCAGTATGTGGAGTGTTTACCCGCGACATCGCCGAGACAAAGGCCATGCAGGTCAACCAGTACGCCAGGGAAAGCCAGCATCCGCTACTCTGTGAAATCGAGAAGGACGGTTAATCGCCGACCACTTGGGTATGAGGTGAAGCTATGTTAAACCGCGAGCTCGAAGTCACCCTCAATCTTGCCTTCAAGGAGGCACGTTCGAAGCGTCATGAGTTCATGACCGTCGAACACCTGCTGCTGGCCCTATTGGACAATGAGGCTGCCGCCACCGTATTGCGTGCCTGCGGCGCAAACCTCGACAAACTCAAGCACGACCTGCAGGAGTTCATCGACTCCACCACGCCGCTGATCCCCGTCCATGACGAAGATCGCGAAACCCAGCCAACCCTGGGCTTCCAGCGTGTGCTGCAACGTGCTGTCTTTCATGTGCAGAGCTCGGGCAAACGCGAAGTGACTGGCGCCAACGTGCTGGTTGCAATCTTCAGTGAGCAAGAGAGTCAGGCGGTGTTCCTGCTGAAACAGCAGAGCGTTGCACGCATTGATGTCGTCAACTATATCGCCCATGGCATTTCCAAGGTGCCGGGGCATGGCGATCACTCTGAAGGTGAACAAGATATGCAGGACGACGAGGGCGGTGAGTCTTCTTCTTCAGGCAATCCGCTGGATGCTTATGCCAGCAACCTCAACGAACTCGCACGCCAGGGCCGGATCGATCCGCTGGTCGGGCGTGAAACGGAAGTCGAGCGTGTCGCGCAGATTCTCGCGCGTCGTCGCAAGAACAATCCGCTGCTGGTAGGCGAGGCGGGCGTGGGTAAAACCGCGATTGCCGAAGGCCTTGCCAAGCGCATTGTCGACAACCAGGTGCCGGACCTGCTGGCCAACAGCGTCGTTTATTCCCTTGATCTGGGCGCCTTGCTCGCAGGCACCAAGTATCGCGGTGATTTCGAGAAGCGCTTCAAGGCGTTGCTCAACGAACTGAAAAAACGTCCGCAGGCGATCCTGTTCATCGACGAGATCCACACCATCATCGGTGCGGGTGCGGCGTCGGGTGGCGTCATGGATGCCTCGAACCTGCTCAAACCGCTGCTGTCGTCTGGCGACATTCGCTGCATCGGTTCGACTACGTTCCAGGAATTCCGCGGCATCTTCGAGAAAGACCGTGCTCTGGCACGTCGCTTCCAGAAGGTCGATGTGGTCGAGCCATCGGTGGAAGACACCATCGGTATCCTGCGCGGCCTGAAAGGGCGTTTCGAGCAGCACCACAACATCGAATACAGCGATGAGTCGTTGCGCGCCGCTGCAGAACTGGCTTCGCGCTACATCAATGACCGGCATATGCCGGACAAGGCCATCGATGTGATCGACGAGGCGGGCGCCTATCAGCGTCTGCAACCGGTCGAGAAGCGTGTGAAGCGCATCGAAGTGCCGCAGGTCGAGGACATCGTGGCGAAGATCGCGCGGATTCCGCCGAAGCACGTCACCAGTTCCGACAAGGAACTGCTGCGTAACCTCGAGCGCGACCTGAAGCTGACGGTGTTTGGTCAGGACGCGGCGATCGATTCGCTGTCGACTGCGATCAAACTGTCTCGTGCCGGCCTCAAGTCGCCGGACAAGCCGGTCGGTTCGTTCCTGTTCGCCGGGCCTACCGGTGTCGGTAAAACCGAGGCTGCGCGCCAATTGGCCAAGGCTCTTGGGATTGAACTGGTTCGCTTCGACATGTCCGAGTACATGGAGCGCCACACCGTATCGCGTCTGATCGGTGCGCCTCCGGGTTATGTCGGTTTCGACCAGGGCGGTCTGCTGACCGAAGCGATCACCAAGCAGCCGCACTGCGTGTTGCTGCTCGACGAAATCGAGAAGGCGCATCCGGAAGTCTTCAACCTGCTGCTGCAGGTGATGGACCACGGCACGCTGACCGATAACAACGGGCGCAAGGCGGACTTCCGCAATGTGATCGTGATCATGACCACCAACGCCGGTGCTGAAACAGCGGCGCGTGCTTCGATCGGTTTCACTCATCAGGATCATTCGTCCGATGCGATGGAAGTGATCAAGAAGAGCTTCACGCCGGAATTCCGCAACCGTCTGGATACCATCATTCAGTTTGGTCGCCTCAGTCATGAGGTCATCAAAAGCGTGGTGGACAAGTTCCTCACCGAACTTCAGGCGCAGCTGGAAGACAAGCGTGTGCTTCTGGAAGTTACCGATGCGGCGCGCAGTTGGCTGGCGGCCGGTGGTTACGATTCGGCCATGGGCGCTCGTCCGATGGCGCGTCTGATCCAGGACAAGATCAAGCGTCCGCTGGCGGAGGAGATTCTGTTTGGCGAGCTGGCCGAGCATGGCGGTGTGGTTCACATCGACATCAAGGATGGTGAGCTGACGTTTGACTTCGAGACCACTGCGGAAATGGCCTGACGGCTGTGAAGTGAAAAGGCGCCTTCGGGCGCCTTTTTGTTGTCTGTTTGTTTGGTGTGAATATCCGTTGCTGCGGTTATGGCCGCTTAGGGTTCCGCCCTTACGGCGGGTCACTTTTGGCAAACGCCCCAAAAGTAACCAAAAGGTCTATGCCCTGACGTTCGGCCCTCGCTGTGGCTCGGGTTCCTTCGCTCCGGGATTGATCCGGGGGCATCGCCTACGGTTTGCTTCGCTGCACCTCCTCTCGATGCATGCGGCTGCGCCGCACGGTCGCTGCGCTCCCACCCCCGGATCAATCCCTCCACTCAGCCTGCCGACGGGCCCTGCGATCAAAAGCTTTACTCGAGCTAACGCTCATCGTGGTGAGTGGTGAGGAGCACGGCGTGTTCGGCTTAGGTTTTGTGGTGGGATTACCCCTCACCCCAGCCCTCTCCCCGAGGAGAGGGAGCCGATTTTTGTGCTTTTCAAAGCCTGAGTTCGACTCGGTATTTCACGTCGGCGCAATTCTCCCAAACAACTCGGTCGGTTCCCTCTCCCTCCGGGAGAGGGCTAGGGTGAGGGGATCTTGATCTGGCTTCTGCTCTGGCTCTGGCTCTGGCTCTGGCTTTTGATCTTTAGCCCCTTCGGCAGGCCGAGCGGAGGTGTCCATCAGGGGGTGGGCGCGCAGCGCCGTGCGGCGAAGCCGCATACATCGAGAGGAGGTGCAGCGAAGCAAACCGTAGGCGATGCCCCCTGGTGGACACCGTAGCGAGGGAACGCTGAGCCTAAGCGAAGTGCCGTACGCCGGGGCCAAGACTTTTTGGTTACTTTTGAGGCGTTTGTCAAAAGTGACTCGCTGTAAGAGCGAAACCGCCAGCGGCAGCACCCGAGACAACGGATATACACCCAAAACTCAAGCACAAACCCAAAGCGCCAAATCCCAGACAAACAAAAACGCCCGGCATTAAGCCGGGCGTCTTGTATTGACTTGATTAGCGAGCGCGGTAAGTAATGCGCCCTTTGCTCAAGTCATAGGGCGTCAGCTCGACGCGCACTTTGTCACCGGTAAGAATACGAATGTAGTTCTTGCGCATCTTGCCGGAGATATGCGCGGTTACGACGTGCCCATTTTCCAACTCCACACGAAACATGGTGTTGGGCAGGGTGTCGACGACAGTGCCTTCCATTTCGAAGCTGTCTTCTTTCGACATGCAGTAAAGCCCTCGGTGTCCAATGAATGGCCCGGTGCAACTGCGCCAGGCAAAAGCGGCGTGCATTGTGCCCGAAAAATGGGGTTTACGCCAAGGGGTTTAGGGCTTGCATTCAGTTCAGGATGACCCAGCGCTGATTAATCAGCAGTTCGATCGGTCGATATTGGGTCTTGTAGTTCATCTTTTTGCAGTTTTTGATCCAGTAACCCAGGTACACCGCCTCGAGCCCCAGCCGCTGGGCCTCGCCGATCTGCCAGAGGATGGCGTAGCGCCCTAGGCTGCGGCGCTCTTCCTCTGGTTCGTAAAAGGTGTAGACCGCTGACAGACCGTTAGGCAGCAGATCGGTGACGGCGACCGCCAGCAACCGCCCGTCGAGCCGGAACTCGTAGAAGCGTGAGAAGGGCAGGTCGCGAACCAGAAAAGTCGAGAATTGATCACGGCTCGGCGGGTACATATCGCCGTCGGCATGGCGCTGTTCGATGTAACGCTGATAAAGATCGAAATATTCTTCGCTGAAACCAGGCTTGACCGGGCGCACCTGCAAGTCGGCGTTGCGTTTGAAAATGCGTTTTTGCTGCCGATTGGGGTTGAACTGCGCCACCGGAATGCGTGCAGGCACGCAGGCATTGCAGTTCTGGCAATGCGGGCGGTACAGGTGATCGCCGCTGCGACGAAAGCCCATTTCCGACAGGTCTGCGTAGACATGCACATCCATGGGCTGGCTCGGGTCGAGAAACAGGGTCGTGGCCTGCTCCTCGGGCAGATAACTGCAAGAGTGAGGCTGAGTGGCATAAAACTTCAACCGCGCCAACTCGGTCATGATCAACCCTCGGGGGTAAGCTGGTGAATTAAGTGTAAGCCACGCGCGCAAAAGTCGCTCAGCAAACCCAGGTGGCAAGGTTGGGTTGATCGAGGTGCCGGGCCAGATATTCGGCAAATGCGGGGCGGGAGATCGCCCGGGCACCGAGGCTGTGCAGATGATCGGTAGGCATCTGGCAGTCGATCAGCACGAAACCCGAGTCTTTCAAGTGTCGCACCAGGGTGGCAAAACCGTACTTGGAGGCGTTGTCGGCGCGACTGAACATCGATTCGCCAAAAAACAGTTGCCCCATCGCCAGGCCGTAGAGTCCGCCGACCAGTTCGCCCTGGTCCCACACTTCTACCGAATGGGCGAAGCCGCGCTGGTGCAGTTCGACATAGGCGTCCTGCATGGCCTGGGTGATCCAGGTGCCATCGGCGTAATCCCGTGGTGCGGCGCAGGCGCGAATGACCGCCTCGAAATCCTGATCGAAAGTCACTTGATAGCGTTGCTGGCGCAGCAGTTTGCCGAGGCTGCGCGAGACATGCAGTTCGTCGGGAAACAACACGGTGCGCGGATCCGGCGACCACCAGAGGATGGGCTGGCCTTCGGAGAACCACGGAAAGCAGCCATGGCGATAGGCCTGGATCAAGCGATCGGCGGACAGGTCGCCGCCGGCCGCCAGCAATCCGTTGGGATCGCGCATGGCCTTTTCCAGTGGCGGGAAAGTCAGTGAATTGCGTTGTAACCAAGTCAGCATGGCGTCCAGGCTTGCAGAAGGGGAGGGCAGTAGGCGGTGAGGCCCGTTACAAAGTGTGCCGGTAAAAAGCGCGAATGTCCCCCCGAACCTGTTCGAAGATTGCACGGCTGCAACTTGGTCGGGTGGACGCGGTCGTAGACGGGCGTCGGGGGCGAATGTGCACGGTGTCCGGGAAGGCGTCGAGTGGGGGCATTTGGCCGTCATGAGCAATCAGAGGTAGATGCTTCGCTACGTTCATCAAATACACCTCATAAGCCTTTGTCACAAAAGACAATGCATGCTCAAATTGCGTCGCAGGTTTTGTCTGCTTGGCTATGCTTGAAGCTGGGGCTCGAAGCATGGCATCGCACGCGCAAACCCGTACAATGCCGGGCTGTTACAGAATATTCGCAGCGTGCCGTGTTTATAAAACACGGGGCGCAGTGTTAAAAGTAGTCTCAGTTGTGCCCGTCAATTTTTTTACCTGCCTGGATTGGGCAGTTTTTTATTGTCATTCAATAGATGGACGCGCCTCTGGCGCAGGAAAAGAAGCGTTTTGAAGAAATCCACCGCAGCACCAAAAACAGTCGTCCCGCTCTGGCGCCAGCAATTGCACTACCGACTCAAGGAAGGTGCATTGATCGCCATCGGTGCCTTGTGCCTGTTCCTGATGATGGCCTTGCTGACTTACGGCAAGGACGATCCGGGCTGGAGCCACAACAGCAAGATCGACGACGTGCAGAATTTCGGCGGCCCGGCGGGCTCCTACAGCGCCGACATCCTGTTCATGGTGCTGGGTTACTTCGCGTACATCTTCCCGTTGCTGCTGGCGATCAAGGCGTATCAGATCTTCCGTCAGCGCCACGAACCCTGGCAGTGGAGCGGCTGGCTGTTCTCCTGGCGCCTGATCGGCCTGGTGTTTCTGGTGCTGTCCGGCGCTGCGCTGGCGCACATTCATTTCCATGCGGCCACCGCGTTGCCGGCCGGTGCGGGTGGCGCGCTGGGTGAAAGCCTCGGTGATCTGGCCCGCAACGCCCTGAACATTCAGGGCAGCACATTGCTGTTCATCGCGCTGTTCCTGTTCGGCCTGACCGTATTCACCGACCTGTCGTGGTTCAAGGTGATGGACGTTACCGGCAAGATCACCCTCGATCTGTTCGAACTGTTCCAGGGCGCGGTCAACCGCTGGTGGTCGGCGCGGACCGAGCGCAAGCAACTGGTCGCGCAATTGCGTGAAGTCGATGACCGGGTGCACGACGTGGTCGCCCCGACAGTCACCGACAAGCGCGAGCAGGCCAAGGTCAAGGAACGTCTGATCGAGCGTGAACAGGCCCTGAGCAAGCACATGTCCGAGCGCGAGAAACAGGTTCCGCCGGTCATCGCTCCGGCCCCGGTCAAGGCGCCAGAGCCAAGCAAGCGCGTGCAGAAAGAGAAGCAGGCGCCGCTGTTCGTCGACAGTGCCGTGGAAGGCACCTTGCCACCGATCTCGATTCTCGATCCTGCGGAAAAGAAACAGCTCAACTACTCGCCCGAGTCCCTGGCGGCGGTCGGCCACTTGCTGGAGATCAAGCTCAAGGAGTTCGGCGTCGAAGTCACTGTGGATTCGATCCATCCCGGCCCGGTCATTACCCGTTACGAAATCCAGCCAGCCGCTGGCGTCAAGGTCAGCCGTATCGCCAACCTGGCCAAAGACCTTGCACGTTCGCTGGCCGTGACCAGCGTGCGGGTGGTCGAGGTGATTCCGGGCAAGACCACGGTCGGTATCGAGATTCCCAACGAAGACCGCCAGATCGTGCGTTTCTCTGAAGTGCTGTCGACCCCTGAGTACGACAACTTCAAGTCGCCGGTCACCCTGGCCCTGGGCCACGACATCGGCGGCAAGCCGGTCATTACTGACCTGGCGAAGATGCCTCACTTGCTGGTGGCCGGTACGACCGGTTCCGGTAAGTCGGTGGGCGTGAACGCGATGATCCTGTCGATCCTGTTCAAGTCCGGCCCGGAAGACGCCAAGCTGATCATGATCGACCCGAAGATGTTGGAACTGTCGATCTACGAAGGCATTCCGCATCTGCTGTGCCCGGTCGTGACCGACATGAAGGACGCCGCCAACGCCCTGCGCTGGAGCGTTGCCGAGATGGAACGTCGCTACAAGCTGATGGCGAAGATGGGCGTGCGAAACCTGTCCGGCTTCAACGCCAAGGTCAAGGAAGCCCAGGACGCCGGCGAGCCGCTGAGCGATCCGCTGTACAAGCGCGAAAGCATCCACGACGAAGCGCCGCTGTTGCAAAAGCTGCCGACCATCGTTGTGGTCGTGGACGAATTCGCCGACATGATGATGATCGTCGGCAAGAAGGTTGAAGAGCTGATCGCCCGTATCGCCCAGAAAGCGCGAGCTGCCGGTATTCACCTGATCCTCGCGACCCAGCGGCCGTCGGTGGACGTGATCACCGGTCTGATCAAGGCCAACATCCCGACGCGGATGGCGTTCCAGGTATCGAGCAAGATCGACTCCCGGACCATCATCGACCAGGGTGGCGCCGAACAACTGCTTGGCCACGGTGACATGCTCTACATGCCGCCGGGCACCAGCCTGCCTATCCGGGTTCACGGCGCCTTCGTGTCCGACGATGAAGTTCACCGGGTGGTGGAAGCCTGGAAGCTGCGCGGTGCGCCGGAATACAACGACGACATCCTCAACGGTGTCGAAGAGGCGGGCAGTGGTTTCGAAGGCAGTAGCGGCGGCGGTGACGGCGATGATCCGGAAGCCGACGCGCTGTACGACGAAGCCGTGCAGTTTGTACTGGAAAGCCGCCGCGCCTCCATCTCCGCTGTACAGCGCAAGCTGAAGATCGGTTACAACCGTGCCGCGCGCATGATCGAAGCCATGGAAATGGCCGGGGTCGTGACGTCCATGAACACCAACGGTTCCCGCGAAGTCCTGGCCCCTGGCCCGGTGCGCGACTGATTCGATACCCTGATTCACATGCAAAGGACGGTGCATGAAGCGCCGTCCACTTTCCCACGAGTATTCAAGAGGACTCCCATGCGTCTTATCCGCATGCTGCTGCCAGTACTGGCTCTGACCACCCTCACGGCTCACGCCGATGACAAGGATGTGGCACGCCTGACCCAATTGCTGGAAACATCCAAGACCCTGACCGCGAACTTCTCCCAACTCACTCTCGACGGCAGCGGCACCCAGTTGCAGGAAACCACCGGCGACATGACCCTGCAGCGTCCGGGCCTGTTCTACTGGCACACCAATGCTCCCGCCGAGCAGACCATGGTGTCCGACGGCAAGAAAGTCACCCTGTGGGACCCGGACCTGGAACAGGCCACCATCAAGAAACTCGATGAGCGCCTGACCCAGACCCCGGCCCTGTTGCTGTCCGGTGACGTATCGAAGATCAGCCAGAGCTTCGATATCAGCGCCAAGGAAGCCGGTGGCGTGATCGACTTCACCCTGAAGCCGAAAACCAAGGACACCCTGTTCGACAGCCTGCGTCTGTCGTTCCGCAACGGTCTGGTCAATGACATGCAACTGATCGACAGCGTCGGCCAGCGCACCAACATCCTGTTCACCGGGGTGAAAGCCAACGAAGCGGTCCCGGCCTCGAAGTTCAAGTTCGACATCCCGAAGGGTGCCGATGTGATCCAGGAATAAACACAGAGGTTTCAACGGTACGTGATGGATCTGTTTCGCAGTGCACCAATTGCCCAGCCACTGGCCGCCCGCTTGCGGGCGACCAATCTGGATGAGTACGTCGGTCAGGAACACGTGCTCGCTCGCGGCAAACCACTGCGCGAAGCGCTGGAGCAGGGTGCCCTGCATTCGATGATCTTCTGGGGCCCGCCGGGCGTGGGCAAGACCACCCTGGCGCGGCTGCTGGCGGAAGTCTCGGATGCGCACTTCGAAACGGTTTCGGCCGTATTGGCCGGGGTAAAAGAGATCCGTCAGGCGGTGGAAATCGCCAAACAGCAGGCTGGTCAGTACGGCAAGCGCACGATCCTGTTTGTCGACGAAGTTCACCGCTTCAACAAGTCCCAGCAGGACGCTTTTCTGCCTTACGTTGAAGACGGCACGCTGATCTTCATCGGGGCGACCACCGAAAACCCCTCCTTCGAATTGAACAACGCGCTGCTGTCGCGGGCCCGGGTCTACGTACTCAAGAGCCTCGACGAGGCGGCGTTGCGTAAACTGGTGCACCGCGCACTCACCGAAGAACGCGGTCTGGGCAAGCGCAATCTGACCCTCAGCGATGAAGGCTTCCAGATGCTGCTGTCCGCCGCCGACGGCGATGGCCGGCGCTTGCTCAATCTGCTGGAGAACGCTTCGGACCTGGCCGAAGACAACAGCGAGATGGGCACCGAGCTGCTGCAAAGCCTGCTCGGCGACACGCGTCGGCGTTTCGACAAGGGCGGCGAAGCGTTCTACGACCAGATTTCCGCGCTGCACAAGTCGGTGCGCGGCTCCAATCCGGACGGCGCGTTGTACTGGTTTGCGCGGATGATCGACGGTGGCTGCGATCCGCTGTATCTGGCCCGCCGCGTGGTGCGCATGGCCAGCGAAGACATCGGCAATGCCGATCCGCGCGCCCTGAGTCTGTGCCTGGCGGCGTGGGAAGTGCAGGAGCGACTTGGCAGCCCGGAAGGTGAGTTGGCAGTGGCTCAAGCTATTACGTATCTGGCTTGCGCGCCGAAAAGCAACGCGGTGTACATGGGCTTCAAGACCGCATTGCGGGCCGCTGCCGAACATGGCTCGCTGGAAGTGCCGCTGCACCTGCGCAACGCACCGACCAAGTTGATGAAACAATTGGGTTATGGCGACGAATACCGCTATGCCCACGATGAACCGGACGCCTACGCGGCCGGCGAAGACTACTTTCCGGAAGAGCTCGACCCCATCCCGTTCTACCAACCGGTGCCCCGTGGCCTGGAACTGAAGATTGGCGAGAAGCTCAACCACCTCGCCAAACTCGATCGTTTAAGCCCCCGGCAGCGGAGAAAATAGTGATTCGAACGATTCTTGCGGTGTCCGTGGCGGGCATCGCTGGTACATTACTGCGTTTCGCGGCTGGCAATTGGGTCAGCGCCAATTGGCCCCGGCATTTCTATGCGGCAACGCTGGCGGTCAATCTGGTCGGCTGTCTGATCATCGGCCTGCTGTACGGACTGTTTTTGACCCGGCCGGAAGTGCCGATCGAAATCCGCGCCGGTCTGATCGTCGGTTTTGTCGGCGGTCTGACGACGTTTTCATCCTTTTCACTGGATACGCTGCGTTTGCTGGAAAGCGGACAGGCCCTGATAGCCTTCGGTTATCTGGGCATCAGCGTGTTCGGCGGCCTGCTCGCGACCTGGGCTGGCCTGACTTTGACCAAACTTTGATAACGAGAAACCGACATGCTCGATTCCAAACTGTTACGTAGCAACCTCCAGGACGTAGCGGACCGCCTGGCTTCCCGTGGCTTTGCCCTGGATGTCGCGCGCATCGAAGCGCTGGAAGAACAGCGCAAGACCGTCCAGACCCGCACCGAAGCACTGCAGGCTGAGCGTAACGCGCGTTCCAAATCCATCGGTCAGGCCAAGCAGCGCGGCGAAGACATCGCGCCGCTGATGGCGGACGTCGAGCGCATGGCGGGCGAACTGAGCGCCGGTAAAGTCGAGCTGGACGCGATCCAGACCGAACTGGATTCGATCCTGCTGGGCATTCCGAACCTGCCGCACGAATCGGTACCGGTTGGCGAAGACGAAGACGGCAACGTCGAAGTCCGCCGCTGGGGCACTCCGATGGCCTTCGATTTCCCGGTTCAGGATCACGTGGCCCTGGGCGAGAAGTTCGGCTGGCTCGACTTCGAAACCGCCGCCAAGCTGTCCGGTGCGCGTTTTGCGCTGCTGCGTGGCCCGATTGCCCGTCTGCACCGCGCACTGGCGCAGTTCATGATCAACCTGCACGTCACCGAGCACGGCTACGAAGAGGCTTACACGCCTTATCTGGTTCAGGCCCCGGCGCTGCAAGGTACCGGTCAACTGCCGAAGTTCGAAGAAGACCTGTTCAAGATCGCTCGCGAAGGCGAAGCCGATCTGTACCTGATCCCGACCGCCGAAGTGTCGCTGACCAACATCGTGGCCGGCGAGATCGTCGATTCGAAGCAGCTGCCGATCAAGTTCGTCGCGCACACCCCGTGCTTCCGCAGCGAAGCCGGCGCGTCGGGTCGTGACACTCGCGGCATGATCCGCCAGCACCAGTTCGACAAAGTCGAGATGGTGCAGATCGTCGAGCCGTCGACGTCGATGGAAGCGCTGGAAAGCCTGACCGCCAACGCCGAGAAAGTCCTGCAACTGCTGGGTCTGCCTTACCGTACCCTGGCGCTGTGCACCGGCGACATGGGCTTCAGCGCGGTCAAGACTTACGACCTGGAAGTGTGGATCCCGAGCCAGGACAAATACCGTGAAATCTCGTCGTGCTCCAACTGCGGCGACTTCCAGGCCCGCCGCATGCAGGCGCGTTTCCGTAACCCGGAAACCGGCAAGCCTGAGCTGGTACACACCCTGAACGGTTCTGGTCTGGCGGTCGGTCGTACCCTGGTAGCCGTGCTGGAAAACTACCAGCAGGCCGACGGTTCGATCCGTGTGCCGGACGTGCTGAAGCCGTACATGGGTGGCCTTGAGGTCATCGGCTAAATGAAATATCTGCCGCTGTTTCACAACCTGCGCGGCAGTCGTGTGTTGGTCGTCGGTGGGGGGGAAATTGCCTTGCGCAAATCCCGCCTGCTGGCCGATGCCGGTGCGCTGCTGCGGGTGGTCGCACCTGAAATCGAAGCGCAACTGCACGAACTGGTTGCCGCCAGCGGTGGCGAGTGTCTGTCGCGCGGTTACGCCGAAACGGATCTGGACGGTTGCGGGCTGATCATTGCCGCCACCGACGATGAAGCCTTGAACGCGCAAGTTTCCGCCGATGCTCATCGGCGCTGCGTGCCGGTCAATGTGGTGGATGCGCCGGCGTTGTGCAGCGTGATCTTCCCGGCGATCGTCGACCGTTCGCCGCTGATCATAGCGGTCTCCAGCGGCGGCGATGCGCCGGTGCTGGCTCGACTGATCCGCGCCAAGATCGAAACCTGGATTCCTTCGACCTACGGCCATCTGGCCGGTCTGGCCGCACGTTTTCGCAATCAGGTCAAAAACCTGTTTCCGGACGTGCAGCAGCGTCGTGCCTTCTGGGAAGACGTGTTCCAGGGGCCGATCGCCGACCGGCAGCTGGCCGGGCAGGGCGCTGAAGCCGAACGTCTGTTGCAGGCGAAAATCGATGGCGAAGCGGCCGTGGCCACGGGCGAGGTGTATCTGGTGGGCGCGGGGCCGGGTGATCCGGATCTGCTGACTTTCCGCGCCTTGCGCCTGATGCAGCAAGCCGATGTGGTGCTGTATGACCGTTTGGTCGCTCCGGCGATTCTTGAGCTGTGCCGTCGCGATGCAGAGCGGGTTTACGTCGGCAAGCGTCGCGCCGATCACGCCGTGCCGCAGGATCAGATCAACCAACAACTGGTGGATCTGGCCAAGGCTGGCAAGCGCGTGGTGCGGTTGAAGGGCGGGGATCCGTTCATCTTCGGCCGTGGCGGCGAAGAGATCGAGGAACTGGCGGCCCATGGCATCCCGTTCCAGGTGGTGCCGGGTATCACGGCGGCCAGCGGTTGCGCGGCGTATGCCGGGATTCCGCTGACCCATCGTGATTACGCGCAGTCGGTGCGTTTCGTCACCGGGCACTTGAAGGACGGTTCCACCGATCTGCCGTGGGCCGACCTTGTCGCGCCGGCGCAAACGCTGGTGTTCTACATGGGCCTGGTGGGGTTGCCGATCATCTGCGAGCAGTTGATCAAGCATGGTCGTGCGGCCGATACCCCGGCAGCGTTGATCCAGCAGGGCACCACGGTCAATCAGCGGGTCTTCACCGGCACGCTGGCCGACCTGCCGCGTCTGGTGGCGGAGCATGAAGTGCATGCGCCGACGCTGGTGATCGTCGGCGAAGTGGTGCAACTGCGCGAGAAGCTGGCGTGGTTCGAAGGCGCTCAGGGTCAAATCTGACGACTCTGAAGTGATCGTTCCCACGCTGTGGGAACGATCCTGCTCTCAACCTTTGCGCCAAACCCCTTTCCCGCCCAACCGGTCCCGGTCATGGGCCACATTGAAATCCTGCTCCGGCCCCTTCGGCACAACCCCGGTCGGGTTGATGGTCTTGTGGCTGCCGTAGTAGTGGTTCTTGATGTGCTGGAAATCCACAGTCTCGGCAACGCCCGGCCACTGGTACATCTCACGCAGCCAGTTCGACAGGTTCGGATAATCGCTGATCCGCCGCAGATTGCATTTGAAGTGCCCGTGATACACCGCGTCGAAACGAATCAGCGTGGTGAACAACCGCACGTCCGCCTCGGTCAGGTATTCACCCGTCAGATAACGGTTGGCGCCCAGCAGCTGCTCCAGATGATCGAGTTCGGCAAAAACATCATCGAAAGCCTCTTCATAGGCGTTCTGCGAAGTAGCAAACCCGGCGCGATACACGCCGTTGTTCACGGCGGGATAGATCCGCTCGTTCAACGCATCAATCTCACCGCGCAACGGCGCCGGATAGAAGTCCAGATCGTTGCCGGTCAAGTCGTCGAAGGCGCTGTTGAACATGCGGATGATCTCCGCCGATTCGTTGCTGACGATGCGCTTGAGCTTTTTGTCCCACAGCACCGGTACGGTGACGCGGCCGGTGTAGTCGGCGGTGTCAGCGGTGTAGCGCTGGTGCATGAAGTCGAAGTGATCGAGTTTGTCGCCGGTCGAGCCGAGGTTCTGGTCGAAGGTCCAGCCGTTTTCCAGCATCAGCCAACTGACGACCGAAACATCGATCAGACTTTCCAGGCCCTTGAGCTTGCGCAGGATCAGCGTGCGATGCGCCCAAGGGCAGGCGAGGGAGACGTAGAGGTGATAGCGCCCGGCCTCGGCGGCAAAACCGCCTTCACCGCTCGGGCCAGGCTCACCGTTGCGAGTGACCCAGTTGCGACGCTGCGCCTGTTCGCGCTGGAACGCGCCGTCCTTGCTGCTTTCGTACCACTTGTCCTGCCAGCGGCCGTCGACGAGTAAACCCATGATCAAGACTCCGGAAACCAATAATCGTTGGAGCCGAGTCTATTCCGATGAGTTCGAACAAAAAGCGCAAAGATCGGGCGTGAATGATCGGTTAAATCGATTTGTTCCGTGCGGCCCAGTATTGCTCGGCAGTTTCGAAGGCTTGTTCGCGACTTTGGCCAAGGCCTCGCAGGGCCAGGGCCATGGTCGAAATCAGGGCCATTTGCGGATAGCTGTCGACCACGTCGCCACGCCAGACGGCCTTCAGATGCTCGACATCCAGCGACGCCGGTTTGACGTGGCGTTGCGCCGACAGCTGCGACCATTCCTCGTCCCAACTCTCGCCGCCGGTGGTGCCGTACAGGTGGCTGTCGGCATCCGGATTGATCTCGATTTCGCCGCCGTCACCCTTGATCACGATCGCCGTATCGCCGAGCAGACCGCTGGCATCGCGGTGCACCGCCTGATAGCCGGGGTGGAAAATACTCTGCAAGCCGCAACGCGCGCCCAACGGATTGAGGATCCGCGCCAGCGAATGAATAGGCGAACGCAGGCCGAGGGTATTGCGCAGATCGATCATTCGCTGCAGCTGCGGTGCCCAGTCCAACAGTGGCATGAACGCCAGGCCACCGTTGTCCAGCGCCGCGCCGACCTGTTGCCAGTTGCGGCACAGCGGAATGTTCAGTTCACCGAGCAGTTGTTCGGAATACAAACGCCCGGCGGTGTGCGCGCCACCGCCGTGCATGAAGATGCGCAAACCGTTCTGTGCCAGGCACTTGGCTGCCAGCAGATACCACGGCAGGTGACGTTTCTTGCCGGCATAGGTCGGCCAGTCCAGATCGACCTTCAGTGCTGGCGCCTGCAAGCGTTCACGCAGGGCTTCGGTGAAGCCGGCCATTTCCTCGGCGCTTTCTTCCTTGTGCCGCAGCAACATCAGGAAGGCACCGAGCTGGGTTTCTTCGACGGCTTCGTCGAGCACCATGCCCATGGCCTCCCGGGCTTCCTCACGGGTCAGGTCGCGAGCGCCGCGCTTGCCCTTGCCGAGGATGCGCACGAACTGGGCGAACGGGTGCTCGGCGGGCGTTTCGAGGGTCAGCGCTGGATAGTCGGTCATAGGCAATTCGTCGGTTTGGGCAGGCCCGCCAGTTTCGCGGCGAGTTTGGCAGGGGTGCCTTTGAACAGTCGGTTCAGGTGCAGGCTGTTGCCTTTCTCTGCGCCGAGCTTGAGCGCGGTGTATTTGATCAGCGGCCGGGTGGCCGGGGACAGCTGGAATTCGGCATAGAAGCTGCGCAGCAGTTCGAGGACTTCCCAGTGTTCGGCGCTCAGTTCGATGTCTTCGGCAGCGGCGAGGGCGCTGGCGACTTCGGCCGACCAGTCGTTCAGGTCGACCAGGAAGCCGTCCTTGTCCAGTTCGATGGCGCGGGCGCCGATGGTCAGCGCATTCATAGCCAGGAATTGACCTTGTCGTGGTGGATCGACAGTTCGACGAAGGCCGGGTAATCGATGGCTTCGGCCCAATCCGGAACCTGCACGGCGCGGGCTTGCGCGTCTTCGGCCAGAACGAAGAGTTTCACCCGACGGGTTTCCAGCGCAATGAATGGCGCGGTGCCAGGCTGCAACGCATAAGCGGCGTCGCCACACAGCAGCAGCGCATCGGCAGAACCGAGCAGGCGCAGGCAACTGGTCAGGCGTTCGTCGCCGAACGGGGAATGGGACAACACATGCAAAGTCGACATCAGAGGGTGATCACCTGGTCGTAACGGTCAATGAGGGCGGTGATTTCATCGGCGGCCAAAGGCTGAGCCTCCTCCAGCGAACGATCGCCGAGGCCGCGAGCACTGGCGCTGTCGGCGCAGTAGAACAGCGCTTCGACGCCGAACATCGGCAACGCTTGCAGGTTGGCGCTCAGGTCTTTCTGTTGCAGGGCCTTGGCGTTCTGCCCGGCGGCCAGTTGCAACACGCCGTCGTCGAGAAACAGCAGGCCGATCGGCAGATCGAAGGCGCCGCCGGCCAGCACGATGTCCAATGCTTCGCGGGCACCGGGGCCGGACCACGGTGATTGACGGCTGATAATCAGAAGGGACTTGGCCATGTCATGCGCCTCCGAAACAGATCAGACGGTCGGCATCCTGAACCGCGTCATGCAACTGGCCGAGGCCGGACAATTCCCACGGCGCGCTGACCGCCACGGCTTCACGCTGATAACGTCCGGCTTCCTCGGCATTCAACACGCCACGGCGCAAAGCGGCGGCGATGCACACCACACCGTCGAGGTTTTGTTCGGTGATAAACGTTCGCCACTGTTTGGGCAGGTCCAGTTCGTCCTGCGGCGTGACCACGGCGTCGGACGCGTTGTAGACACCGTCCTGATAGAAAAACAGCCGGACGATTTCATGCCCGCCGGCCAGCGCGGCCTGAGCAAACAGCAGGGCGCGGCGCGAGGAGGGCGCATGGGCGGCGGAAAACAACGCAATGGCGAACTTCATGACGGACTCGATCAGCAAAACTGCGGCCATGATAAAGCTTTCTCGGCGGGGCGGCGAAGTGGATGTTGCCGCAGACTTCAGCGCGGCATGTAACCCAACTGCCAGCGCCGGGGGATTTTCAGCGAGACCAGGCCGATCAACGCAGCCAGCAAACCGCTGGCGTACAGCGCTTTGAGCCCTAGGTGATGCTCCAGCACGGCACCGAGGATGGCGCCGATGAACATGCCGCTCCACGGCACCAGTTGCACGCGCCAGCCATTGCGCCGCTCGCCCATTATCCAGCGTCCCAGACCGCGACCGAACCGCGAGAGTGCACCGGTGACATAGGTCAGTCCGACCGCCAGACCGTTCACTTCTTCCACCGCGGCATTGAGCATGCCCATGGCGGTGATTGCCGCCAGCAGCGCCGGCAGTTGCACGTCTGACGGCCAGGCGGCGGCCCCGCAGAGCAGCGTCGCGATGCACAGCAGCAACGGCAGTGCGCGGCGCCTGCCGAGGCGACCGATCACCACGCCGAGGGCGTTGCCGAGGATGAACGTGGCGACCAGGATCACCAGCCGCAGCGTCAGACTCACATCGCCATCACTGATCGCCACCGCCAGCCGTGTGGTGTTCCCGCTCATGAATGAAACAAAGTCACCACTGGCCATGAAGCCGATGGCATCGGTCATCCCCGCCAGGACCGAGAGCGCGGCCACCATGGCCAGCCCTACGCGACCGCGCCATTTCTGCATATGCAAGTGGCCGGGGCTGGCGCGGTGAGTCGAGAGGGTTGGCAGCATTGGTGCGGATGTCCTTTCGTAGAGGTCAGGGTTCTATGCCATAAAGGTCGCAATATTCCAACCAGTCCATCCCGGCCATCTCCGCCACTTCCCGGTGCACTTCCAGGCGTTGCGCCTGATAGTCCTCGGGCGTTGCAGCGGTCAGTTGCAGCGTCAGTTCCCAGGCAAACAAGCCCTGGCTTTCGGCCTCGGCTTCGAAGGCTTCGTGCAGGCGTTCTTCGCGGTACTGTGCCGGGGTTTCGCCTTTGGCCTGGGCCAGCAACGGGTTGAGATGATCGAGGGCTTCGCGCACTTCAGGGTGTGCATCGAGAAACAGTTTCAGGGCATGTTCATGTCGCTGGTCGGTAGGCGCCATGGGGTTTCCTTGTGGGGCTGATGACCTTTAATGTGCCGCAGCGGCCGGCGGGTGTCGCGCTCTAAATGCAGTAAAGCAGAACGATTTTGCGCGTTGCGGTGATACAGTCCGTTTTTTTTCCGAATGAGCGAATGCAATGCGAATGCTGATGGTGGCACTGGCGGCAACCCTGCTGGCCGGTTGCGCGGGTTCGGCGATGGAAGACGCCCGCACGCAAACCCCTTACAAGGTCCTGAGCTCGGACAAACCCGAGAAAGTCGTGGCCCAGTGCGTGCAATTCGCCTGGCAGGACGAAGCGGTGTTCGGCGTCGATGCGGCGGCGTATCTGCAACCGGGCAAGAAGGGCGGTTCGACGGTCTACACCCGTTCGGCGGAGTCGTTTGTCGACGTGACCACGAATGCGTCCGGCACGGTGCTGAGCTACTACGCGCAGAAGGATGACTTTGTCGCCAAGCGCCGGCTGGCGGCGTTGGCGACCTGTCTGTAACACCTGGCGATCCGCGGGGGTCAGACGTCCAGACGCTTCTGGAAAAACATGCGTTTGTGCCCCGGCGGGTAATCCGACAACTCGCCAAACTGGCGATATCCCAGCTTCTTGTAGAACTCCGGCGCCTGAAAATCGAAGGTGTCGAGCCAGGCCCCGATGCAACCCTTCTCACGCGCCAGGTCTTCGGCCATGCGCATCAGTTTCGACCCGATCCCCTGGTGGCGACCCTGCTCCGGCACCGACAGCAAATCGACGAACAGCCACTGGCAGACCAACCGGCCATAGAGTCCACCCAGAATGGTGTCGTGTTCATCGCGTACCAGCAGCGTGAGCGGCTCCGATACGGCAATCCCGGCCTGAGCGACGTTGTAGGCGTGCAGCGGCGCCAGAATGGCCAGGCGTTCTTCTTCTGTAGAGTCTTGCGACAGCTCGATCCGTAAACTCATGTGCAACATCCTTATGGCAGTGAACCGGCAGCCTATCGCGCCTCGGTCAATTGATCCATCCCGGCATCGAACAGTTGGAACCGTCGCTCCAGCGTTGGGGTCTAGCCCTTGAAGGCGTTCATTCCGAATGCGTTTGCCTGGGAGAGTCCATGAATATTTTCGAAGCCCTTCGCGAAAGCCACGACCGGCAGCGCAGCTACGCCAAGACCTTGATCAAGACCAGCGGCGATACCCCGGAACGCGTCGAAGCCTACAAGCAACTCAAAGCCGAACTGCAGGCCCACGAAACGGCCGAAGAGCGCCACTTCTACATCCCGCTGATGGAGTTCGACAACGGCGTCGATCTCAGTCGCCACGCCATCGCCGAACACCATGAAATGGACGAAATGATGGAGGAGCTCGACGAGACCGAAATGTCCAGCCCGGCCTGGCTGGCCACGGCGAAAAAGCTCTCGGACAAGGTCCATCACCACTTGAAGGAGGAGGAGCAGAAGTTCTTCCAGATGGCTGGCAAGCTGCTCGACGACAAACAGAAAGAACAGCTCGCCGGGCAGTATGAAAAGGAGTTCAAGGCGCAGCTTCCCTGAGTTGGTGAATGCAGGTTTTTGTAATGACGCCGTGTAGGCTTTTTGCCATGCGTTGGGTGAGTGTCGTCGCAATGTACTGTATTTATATCCAGTATTTTCGGTGTTTTACGCATTTCACCGCCGCAGGCTGCGACAAAACCGCCGATGGACAAAAAATCCCCCTCCGTTAGCTTGAAGGCCTCTCCTCGGAAAGGAGAGTTCTTAAATCAACGGAGTGAAAAACATGAACCAACCACAAGCTCAAACCCAACTGCGACACGGTCGCGTCATTTCCCCTGCAAGCCGCGGTGCGGTGGCCATCGAACAAGGACTGCTCGGTGGCTGGCAGGTCAACGAGATGGAAGGTGGCAAGAACTTCCCGGCACTGGTGGCCGGCCCGTTCCCGGCGCCTTTCGAGTCGGATAACCCGAGTGTCGTGCCTCCGGCCGACGGCCACATTCTCAGCGGTGGCAAGGACGATGCCCGCGATTGCGTGAACTTCACCGACGAGGAAATGAGCAAGAAACTCGGTCGTCCGTTCACCTGGCCGCTGCTCAACGTCACCCCTGGCCAGACCCTTGAAGTCAAATGGGAATACACCGCGCCGCACACCACTCGCGGTTACCGCTGGCTGATCACCAAGGATGGCTGGGACCCGAAACAACGCATCACCCGTGCACAACTGGAAGCAAAACCGTTCGCCGAGGACTTCTATCCGCAAGTGCCGTACTACAGTCATGCGGCGGAGCTGAAGGCCAAGGTCAATCACGCGGTGAAACTTCCGGCCAACAAGCAAGGTCATCACGTTGTTGTCCTGATGTGGATCGTCGCCAACACCGGCAACGCCTTCTATCAGGCCTTCGATGTGGACTTCAAATAAGTCCGTAACACCCACCTACACGTTCTGAAGGATTAGAACATGTCAAATATCGACTTCACCTTATTGCAAAACCAGGCGAGCGACGCGGCTTCGCTGATGCCGAGCATCGCCGGCAAGAAAATCCTCATGGGCTTCTGGCACAACTGGCCGGCCGGCCCGAGCGATGGCTATCAGCGTGGTCAGTTCGCCAACATCGCCCTGGAAAACGTGCCCAAGGACTACAACGTGGTTGCGGTGGCGTTCATGAAGGGCAGCGGGATACCGACCTTCAAGCCGTTCAACGTTTCCGATGCCGAGTTCCGCCGCCAGGTTGGCGTACTCAACAGTCAGGGCCGGGCCGTGCTGATTTCCCTCGGCGGCGCCGATGCGCACATCGAGTTGCGTGCCGGGCAGGAGCAACCGCTGGCCAACGAAATCATCCGTCTGGTGGAGACCTACGGCTTCGACGGGCTGGACATCGATCTTGAGCAGAGCGCGATTGATTTCGCTGCCAACAAGACCGTCCTGCCGGCCGCCCTGAAACTGGTCAAGGATCACTACGCAGGCCAGGGCAAGCATTTCATCATCAGCATGGCCCCGGAGTTTCCGTACCTGACCACCACTGGCAAATACGTCGGTTACTTGCAGGCGCTGGAAGGCTACTACGACTTCATCGCGCCGCAGTTCTACAACCAGGGCGGTGACGGTGTCTGGGTACCGGAGGCCAACAACGGCAACGGTGCGTGGATCGCGCAGAACAACGATGCGCTGAAAGAGGACTTCCTCTATTACCTGACCGAAAGTCTGGTGACCGGCACTCGCGGATTCACCAAAATCCCTGCGGACAAGTTCGTCATCGGCCTGCCAGCCAACGTCGACGCCGCTGCCACCGGTTACGTGATCGACAAGAACGTGGTCGGCAATGCGATGAAACGCCTGGCGGTCAAAGGGCACCCGATCAAGGGCCTGATGACGTGGTCGGTGAACTGGGACAACGGCACCAGCAAGGATCGCGTGCCGTACAACTGGGAGTTCAGTCGGCGTTATGGACCGTTGATCAACGGCGCAGGAGCGGCCTCGCCGGAGCCTGATGTCGCGGTTGCGGACATGGCCCGCCAGCGGTAATCGAATAAAAAAGCCCGGTAGCGCTGCCGGGCTTTTTTTCGCCTAACATGGGGCCTCCCGATGACAACAATGGATGAAGCGTCATGCCCAACACCGCCGAGCGGATCAATATCGTCGACACTCAGGTGTTGTCCCACGACTGGTATCTGCTGAAGAAAATCACTTTCGACTACCTGCGCAACAACGGTGAATGGCAACGCCAGACCCGCGAGGTCTACGACCGTGGCAATGGTGCGGCAATTCTGTTGTTCAACCGCGAAAAACGCACAGTGGTACTGACTCGCCAGTTCCGTCTGCCGGTGTTCGTCAACGGTCACGACGGTTTGCTGATCGAGGTCGCTGCCGGGTTGCTGGAAGGCGCAGCACCGGAGCAGCGCATTCGCGATGAGGCCGAGGAGGAAACCGGTTACCGCGTGCATGACGTGAAGAAGGTGTTCGAGGCATACATGAGCCCGGGCTCAGTGACCGAGAAGCTGCACTTCTTCGTCGCCGAATATGACGCGAAGTCGAAGGTCGGCGATGGCGGCGGCCTGGAAGAGGAAACCGAAGAACTTGAAGTGCTGGAGTGGCGTTTCGACGATGCACTGGCAGCGTTTCATCGAGGCGAAATCTGCGATGCCAAGACCATCATGCTGTTGCAGTACGCGGCGATGAATCACTTCTTCGGCGCTTAAAACAGATCACCGGTCTTGCCGATGTCTGACCACTGGCCACCTTCCAGTGTCAGCAACCGCTCCTTGGCTTCAAGGCCTCCGGCAAACCCGGTCAGTTTTCCCGACGCGCCGATCACCCGGTGACAGGGCGCGATGATCGAAATCGGGTTTTTGCCGTTCGCCGCGCCGACGGCGCGCACTGCGCTGGGGTGACCGATCTGCCGGGCAATCTGGCTGTAGGTGCGGGTTTCGCCAAACGGAATGGTGAGCAACGCGGCCCAGACCTTTTTCTGGAACTCGGTGCCGGCGAAATCCAGATCCAGATCGAACGCACTTCGCGTCCCGGCAAAATATTCTTCCAGTTGCTGCGCGGTTTTCATCAACACCGGATTGTCCGGGGCTTCGTTCATCGGCCCGAGGCGCACCCGGTTCGGTTTGTCGTTTTCCCAGAGGATGGCGGCCAGTCGTGAACCGTTCGCGACCAGCTTCAACTCGCCCACGGGCGAGGGCAGGGTGATGAACGTGTAGGCCATGGGGAAAACTCCGGATCGGCTCGGCAACAGCGCCCAGCATACTGCCGGATCGGGGAGGCGCAAACCGTAATCGCGACCATACTGGCTGATGCTCTTGAAGCGCTTTCCTACCTTATAAAAAGAAGAGACCGACTCATGAAGTACGAACCTTTTGCCAAATCGCTGATTGCGACCTCGTTGGCGCTCAGCTGCCTCATGGCTCACGCCGCCTCGGTTGCCCCGGTCGCCGCCGAAAACGGCATGGTGGTCACCGCCCAGCACCTGGCCACTCACGTGGGTGTCGACGTGTTGAAAAGTGGCGGCAACGCGGTGGATGCGGCGGTCGCCGTGGGTTATGCACTGGCGGTGGTTTACCCGGCGGCGGGCAACCTCGGTGGTGGTGGTTTCATGACCATTCAACTGGCGGACGGGCGCAAGACCTTCCTCGACTTCCGCGAAAAAGCCCCGCTGGCCGCGACGGCCAACATGTACCTCGACAAGGACGGTAACGTCATTCCGGACCTGAGTACCCGTGGCCACCTCGCGGTCGGCGTGCCGGGCACCGTGTCCGGCATGGAGCTGGCGCTGAGCAAGTACGGCACCAAACCGCGCAAGGAAATGATTGCCCCGGCCATCAAACTGGCCGAAGACGGTTTTGCGCTGGAGCAGGGTGACGTCGAACTGCTGGAATACGCCACCGACGTGTTCAAGAAGGACATCAAGGATTCCGGAGCGATCTTTCTGAGCAACGGTGAGCCGATGCAGGTCGGGCAGAAACTGGTGCAGAAGGACCTCGGTAAAACCCTGCGCACCATTTCCGAAAAAGGTGCGGACGGTTTCTATAAAGGCTGGGTCGCCGACGCGATCGTCACGTCCAGCCAGGCCAACAAGGGCATCATCACCCAGGCTGACCTCGACAAATACAAGACCCGCGAACTGGCTCCGGTGGAGTGCGACTATCGCGGTTATCACGTCGTGTCGGCACCGCCGCCAAGCTCCGGCGGGGTGGTGATCTGCCAGATCATGAACATCCTCGAAGGCTACCCGATGAAGGATCTGGGCTTCCATTCGGCCCAGGGCATGCACTACCAGATCGAGGCGATGCGCCACGCGTATGTGGATCGCAACAGCTATCTGGGCGACCCGGATTTCGTGAAGAACCCGATCGAACACCTGCTGGACAAGAACTACGCGACCAAGCTGCGCAACGCGATCCAGCCGCAGAAGGCCGGCGTGTCTGCGGAACTCAAACCCGGCGTTGCGCCGCACGAAGGCAGCAACACCACGCACTACTCGATCGTCGACAAATGGGGCAACGCGGTGTCTGTCACCTACACCCTCAACGACTGGTTCGGCGCAGGCGTGATGGCGAGCAAGACCGGGGTGATCCTCAACGATGAAATGGACGACTTCACCTCGAAAGTCGGCGTGCCGAACATGTACGGCCTGGTGCAGGGCGAAGCCAACGCCATCGCGCCCGGCAAGGCGCCGCTGTCGTCGATGAGCCCGACCATCGTGACCAAGGACGGCAAGGTGGTGATGGTGGTGGGCACGCCGGGTGGCAGTCGCATCATCACGGCAACCTTGCTGACCATGCTCAATGTCATCGACTACGGCATGGGCCTGCAGGAAGCGGTCGATGCGCCGCGTTTCCACCAGCAGTGGATGCCGGAACAGACCAACCTCGAAGACTTCGCCGCCAGCCCCGACACGAAGAAGATTCTCGAGAGCTGGGGCCATAAGTTCGCGGGTCCGCAGGACGCCAACCACATCGCTGCGATTCTGGTCGGTGCGCCGTCGCTGGGCGGTAAACCGGTCGGCAAGAACCGCTTCTACGGCGCCAACGATCCACGGCGCAACACCGGGTTGTCATTGGGTTACTGAGAAGGGTAAAAAGGGGGCGGGCACACGTCCGCCCCTGTCTCAAGGACCGATCAAGGAAGGCTCACCATGACCACCGCATTGCTGATCATCGATGTCCAGCGCGCCCTGTGCACAGGCGAATACGAGTGCCACGACATCAAACGGGTGATCGACACCATCAACGGCCTCAGCGCCCGTGCCCGCAAATCCGGCATTCCTGTGGTGCTGATCCAGCACAACGAAAAAGACAGCCCGCTCGCCCACGGCGCCGAGGGCTGGCAACTGGCTGACGGCCTGGCAACCGCGCCGGGCGATCTGCGCGTCGACAAGACCGCCAACGACTCGTTCTACCAGACCAACCTGCAGAAACTGATCCCCCGGGAAGACTTCGACCGCCTGGTGATCTGCGGCCTGCAAACCGATTACTGCGTCAACGCCACCGTGCGCCAGGCCCATCAACTGGGCTACGACGTGGAGTTGGCCGCCGACGCGCATTCCACCGTCGACAACGGCAACATGAGCGCCGAAGACATCATCGCCGAGCACAACAAGGACTGGGCGCACCTGACCGGTTCCGTGGCACGGATCGATGTGAAGCCGGCGGCTGACATCGCGTTCTGATGCTCTTTTGCCGAAGCCCCCGGTTGTCTGCCTGCAACCGGTGAAAAATCCAGAGCATCGATAGCCCGGGCGCGGCATACTGCCGCCGCCTCAGGAATGGAATCTGTCGATGCTCGCTTTCAATCTCCGTCACGCCTTGCTGCTGACGTCCCTCGTTTTTGCTGCCAACACTTACGCTGCCAGTTTTGACTGCGTTGGCGCTTCCAGCCCGGTTGAAAAAGCCATTTGCGCTGATCCGTATACGTCGAGACTTGATGAGAAGCTTGGGGGGCTTTGGCAGACAACGTTGGCGCAGGTGGCTGACCCGCAAGCGCTCAAGGACGACCAGCGGCAGTGGCTGAAGAACCGCAAGGGCTGCGACCAACAGATGGCCTGTCTGCGTCGGGAATATCTGATGCGGATTGCCGAACTTGAGTACGCCGCCAAGCCGTTCAATTGGGACTCTACCTGGCAGCTCATCCCAGGAAGCCCTTCGTCAGCCGCAGAAATAAAAACCAAGCGGCGCGACGCGACGCATATAAATTTTGATGTTTCGGCAGCGGAGGGCGGTAACTCCGGCAATCTGGAAGGCGTTGCTTCGTTGAAGGGGAAACAGGCCGATTACGACGAAGAACAATGTTCGCTGAGTTTTACGGCAATCAACGGAATACTCCACGTGATGCAGGACGGTGCCGATGCCGACTGCGGCGGTGGGATGGGTGTTTATTACGCCGGCCGTTATGTGGCATCCGACGAACCCTTGAAGCTTGATTACGATTTGCTCAGCCTCGGTTTGGCCCGTTCAACTGAAGAAAACGAAACGTTGCGCACATTGCTCAAGACTGACTATCAATTGCTGGTGGAAATATCCGGCTCAATGATGACTGGCGACCCCAGTGCCGATGTGCCGGGCAGTCAAATGGTGGAGATGTGGATGCGTGGTCTGGGCAATACCGCGATGTTCATGAGTGCGCCAGACAATCAGTTGTGGGTAATGGTGATGGCCTACGACGGACAGGGAAAATCCCGTGTCCGTTACTACACCAACGTGCCGCAATGGAAGACTCGTTTACCCGATGCCATGCAGGCCTGGTACAAGCAGAAGTCGGCTGAAGGAACGCTGCCGCTGGATTTCATGCCCTGACTCTTCAAGTCGCAAACATCAACCTGCGAGCATCACTCACCGGCTCGGACACCACACCGCCCAACACCAACCGCGTAATGGTATCCGCCGCCACCGCATAATCCTCATCCTGCGGCACTTCCCGCCCGGTGATGCGCCCCATCTGCCAGCCGATATTGGTGTAGGTGCGCGTCGCCGACCAGATGAACAACATCAAATGCTCGGGATCGACCGGGGCCAGCAAGCCGCGTTCGATCCAACTGCGCAGGCACTCGACATTGCGCCTGGCTTCGGCATGCAGCAGGTCACGGCATTCGTCAGGCAACTGGTGACCGCCCAATAGCAGTTCACCACTGAACACTTTGGCAATCGCCGGATGCTCGCGGGCAATGCGGATGCGCGCGGCGACGTAGGCGCGCAGGCCGATCAGCGGGTCATCACTTTCGCGCAGCACCGCCGAGGCTTCCAGCAGCGGCTCGACGAAGCCGAGCAGCACTTTGCCGTAGAGGTTTTCCTTGCTCTGGAAGTAGTAATACAGATTGGCCTTGGGCACCCCGGCACGGGCGGCGATGTCGCGGGTCTGGGTCGCGTCAAAGCCGTTGGCGGCAAACTCTTCGCTGGCGGCTTTGAGGATTTGTTGCTGGTTGCGTTCGCGGATGCTGCTCATGGACGGCATGGAAGGTCTGGCCATTTCGGGCTCGCAATATACAAAACTATATAGCGGTTAAGCCAGCGAACTCGACAGACAGCGCTATGCTGGTGCAACCATTTGAATCGATCGGGAAGGGGATATGAGCCTTCAGGCACTGCGCGCCCACGTGGAGCATCTGGATGCGGTAGCCGAACTGTTCGACGGTTATCGCGGTTTCTATGGCCAGCCGTCGAACCTGGCGCAATCGCGGGCCTTCATCGCCGAGCGCATGGCCGGCAATGAATCGGCGATTTTTCTGGTTGAAGATGAACGCGGCGAAGCGCTGGGGTTCGTGCAGCTGTACCCGACGTTTTCTTCGATAGACGCCCATCGCACCTGGCTGCTCAGCGACCTGTTCACCACGCCGGCCGCCCGAGGCCGTGGCGTCGGACGATTGCTGATGAACACTGCACGCGACTTCGCCGTGGACACCGGCGCCAAGGGGCTGGTGCTGGAAACCGCCACCGACAATTTCACGGCCCAGGGCTTGTACGAGTCCCTCGGTTGGGTGCGTGATACCGGGTATTACACGTATGTGCTGGACCTGCGGCAGGGCTGATCCGCTCAGCCGGCCTGAGCCAGCAATCGCTCGATCTGCGCCAGTTCCCAGGTGCTGAGCAGGCTGACCGGATCGGTGCCGAAACGTTGAGTCGTGTCGAGTGTCCACACACGGTCTTCCGGACACCGGCATTGCAGGCAGTGGTGCAGGCGTTGGCCGTCAAAGTCGAGCGACAGGTGCCAGCCGTCGATATCGACCGACATCTGGCCTGGCCCGGTTGCCTGCGCGAGACGCCGTAACGGGCAAACTTCCAGCGCCGCATCGCGCAAGCGCTGGCAGACTTCGCGGGTGGATAGAGGTGACATGTTCAAACCCGTTGATCAACGAAGCCCGCAAGCATAGAGCGCCAACCCGTCCCTGTCAGCGATCACTGGCCCGTGCCCGGGCATTTGCGTAACATCCGCAACCCTCTTTTTCCCGCGAATGCAGTGGCCGCCCGTGTCGGCCGCTTTGTCAGGTAAGCCATGAAACCGATTCGTCTGCGCGCCGATGTCCTGGCCGGACTCACCACCTCGTTTGCCCTGTTGCCCGAATGCATTGCGTTTGCGCTGGTGGCTCACCTCAATCCGCTGATGGGCCTGTACGGCGCCTTCATCATTTGCACGCTGACCGCGTTGTTCGGCGGCCGGCCGGGCATGGTGTCCGGGGCGGCCGGTTCGATGGCGGTGGTGATCGTCGCGCTGGTGGTGCAGCACGGCGTGCAGTATCTGCTGGCGACGGTGTTGCTTGGCGGGTTGATCATGATGGCGTTCGGGTTGTTGCGCCTGGGCAAACTGGTGCGCATGGTGCCGCACCCGGTGATGCTCGGGTTCGTCAACGGTCTGGCGATCATCATCGCGCTGGCACAGCTGGAGCATTTCAAGAGCGGTGAGCAATGGCTCAGCGGCACGCCGTTGTACCTGATGATCGGGCTGGTGCTGCTGACCATGACCATCGTCTACCTCCTGCCGCGCCTGACCCGCTCCGTGCCGCCGGCATTGGTGGCGATCCTCGGCGTTGGGGCGCTGGTCTATCTGCTTGGCCTGCCGACCCGCACCCTCGGCGACATGGCGCAAATCGCCGGCGGTCTGCCGACGCTCGCGCTGCCGGACATCCCGTGGACGCTGGACACCCTGCGCATCATCGCGCCCTACGCGATTTTGATGGCTATGGTCGGCCTGCTGGAAACCCTGCTGACCCTCAACCTCACCGATGAAATCACCGAAACCCGTGGCTACCCGGATCGCGAGTGCGTGGCGCTGGGCGCGGCGAATATGGTGTCCGGTGCGTTCGGCGGCATGGGTGGTTGCGCGATGATCGGCCAGACCGTGATCAACCTCAGTTCCGGCGGGCGCGGGCGGTTGTCCGGGGTGGTGGCGGGGGTGTTGATCCTGCTGTTCATTCTGTTTCTGTCGCCGCTGATCGAGCGGATTCCGCTGGCGGCGCTGGTGGGGGTGATGTTCGTGGTGTCGCAGCAGACGTTTGCCTGGGCCTCGTTGCGGGTGCTGAACAAAGTGCCGCTCAACGATGTGCTGGTGATCATCGCGGTAACCACCATCACGGTGTTCACCGATCTGGCCACGGCAGTGCTGTGCGGGATCATCATCGCGGCGCTGAACTTTGCCTGGCAGCAAGCGCGCGAGTTGTACGCCGATGAACACCTGGAAGCCGACGGCAGCAAACTCTACCGCCTGCACGGCACGCTGTTTTTTGCCTCGACCACGCCGTTCCTCAATCAGTTCGACCCGGCCAGCGACCCACAGCGGGTGACGCTGGATTGCCGGCACCTGAGCTTTGTCGACTACTCGGCCATCGCTGCGTTGAAAACCCTGCGCGAACGTTACGCCAAGGCCGGCAAGCAATTGCAGGTGTTTCACCTGTCCGAGCGCTGCAAGAAACTGCTGAAACGCGCCGGGGTCGATCACGACTGAGATCGACCCCGGTCACTGATCAGGCATCGATGGCCGGGAAATCGATGTCGGTCAGCGCCACGTTGTTGAGGTAGTTGGTCAGGGTCTGCGCGGCGACGATGGCGATCACTTCGATGATCTTCTTGTCGTCGATGCCGGCAGCGCGGGCGGCGGCGATCTGTTCATCGCTCAGATGGCCACGGGTTTCCGTCAGTTGATGGGCGAGGGCGGCGAAGGCGTTCAGCCGACCGTGACGCGCCTCGACAATCTCCTGCGCTGCCAGCCCGGCCTTGCTGGCAAACAAGGTGTGCGCCGTCAGGCAATAATCGCAGCCGTTGACCTGCGACGTGGCGAGGTACACCGCTTCTTTTTCCTTGGCGCTCAGGGACGTCTTGCCCAGCGTGGCGGAGATTTGCACGTAGGCATCGAGTGCGGCGGGCGCAACAGCCAGGGTCTTGAACAGGTTGGGCAGGAAGCCGATTTTTTTCTGCACGCCTTCAAGCGTCGGGCGAGTGGCGTCAGTGGCGGTTTCGAGGCTGACAGGGACGATGCGGCTCATGGTGATTCTCCGAAAGTCCGGTGCGAAGTGCGCCGGGGATGGAGGTCATGTTATTGAGCGCAACTGGTGCTTTGGGTGCAAATCGTCGAGGATATGCGACAGATCGTCCAAATCTTCCGTCGGGGATTCTTCCATGGATCGCTTGTCCACGTTGCTCAGCCATTTCGGCGTCAATGCCGGCACCTTCCACAGCGGCACCTTCTGCGGCATCAGTGCCTACGGTGGCGATCAGGTCTGCGGCCATGTGCATCTGTTGCAGGCCGGGCAGGTGCTGCTCAAGCCGGGGAATGACCCCGAACTCACGCTCAGTGAACCGACCCTGATTTTCTTCCCCCGACCGTTTGCCCACCGACTATTCGCCGACGAGGCCATGAACACGCAACTGGTGTGCGCCTCGCTGACGTTTGATGGCGGTGCGGGCAATGCGCTGGCGGCGGCATTACCGGATTATCTGGTGCTGAAACTCGGCGATCTTCCTGAAATGGCCAGCACCCTGGAGTGGCTGTTCAAGGAAGCGTTCGACGGCCACTGCGGGCGCGAAGCGGTGATGGATCGGCTGTTCGAGTTGCTGGTGATTCTGCTGCTGCGGCATCTCATCAGCAGTCGCGACCAGCAGCCGGGCATGATGGCGGGGCTGGCGGATCCGAAGATTTCCCGTGCGTTGAGCCTGATGCATGACCAGCCGGCCAAGGCCTGGAGTGTTGCCGAACTGGCAGCGACCGCACATTTGTCCCGTGCCGGTTTTGCCGAGCACTTCCGGCGAGTGGTGGGGCAGACGCCGGTGGATTATCTGGTGAGCTGGCGAATCAGCCTCGCGCAGAAACGTCTGCGCGAAGGGCGGCCGATCGCCCTGATCGCCGAAGAAGTCGGCTATGAAAGTCCTTCGGCGCTGGCCCGGGCGTTTCGGCGCAAGACCGGGCTCAGTCCACGGGAGTGGAAAGCGGGAGTGAGTTGAAGGT
The DNA here is from genome assembly GCF_059416185.1 of Pseudomonas sp. GW821-FHT09E04. Lineage (NCBI taxonomy): Bacteria > Pseudomonadati > Pseudomonadota > Gammaproteobacteria > Pseudomonadales > Pseudomonadaceae > Pseudomonas > Pseudomonas sp. GW821-FHT09E04. The sequence continues at coordinate 1,159,672 of NZ_JBWKOR010000001.1, read as the reverse complement.
CATTTGGCGAATTTCTTCGCCCCGGCGACGCACAGGATCACGCCCAACGTGACCACCAGCATGCCGACGCTGACCTGTTCATGCAGCAACGTCGCCGCCAACGCCAGGCCGAAGAACGGCTGCAACAACTGCAACTGCCCGACTGCCGCAATCCCGCCCTGGGCCAGGCCGCGATACCAGAACACAAAACCGATCAGCATGCTGAACAGCGAAACGTAAGCCAGGCACACCCATGCCGACACGCTGATGCCGCTGAACGAGGCAGGCGCCCGCCATACGCTGAGCACGGCCATCACCGGCAACGACAACACCAGCGCCCAGCAGATCACCTGCCAGCCGCCGAGGGTGCGCGACAGTTTTGCGCCTTCGGCATAACCGAGACCGCAGGCGAGGATCGCCGCCAGCATCAACAGATCGCCGGTGGGCGAGGCGGTCAGGCCTTGGGAAACCGCAAAACCGACCACCAGCGAACTGCCCAGCACCGAAAAGATCCAGAACACCGGACGCGGCCGTTCACCGCCGCGCAACACGCCGAAAATCGCTGTCGCCAGTGGCAGCAATCCTACAAACACAATGGAATGCGCCGACGTCACGTATTGCAGCGCTAGGGCGGTCAATAACGGGAAACCCACGACCACGCCCAGCGCGACAATCAACAACGAGAACCACTGATCCCGCGCCGGGCGTCGTTCGCGAAACAGCCATAACAGGCACAGCGCCAACACCCCGGCGATGGTGGCGCGGATGACGGTGAGGAACACCGGGTCGAATTCCAGCACCGCCAGCCGCGTGGCCGGCAGTGAACCGCTGAAAATCACGACGCCGATGAAACCGTTGATCCAGCCACTGGTTTTTTCCAGGACCGGTGCGGGCAGATTCGTGGTTCGTTCCATGTTGGGTCACGCTCAAGAGTGGGGTTGCTTGTGGCTCATCCTAGGGCTGAGAATCAGCACAATCAAAGAATTGTCATGGATACATCCCGACATGCCGCGCTCTCGTTACAAGACCCTCGTTGATACCTATGCCGCCGATATCCGCAGTGGTCGCCTGCTACCCGGTACGCGTTTGCCGACCCACCGGCAACTGGCCGCCAGCGAAGGGCTGGCGCTGGTCACGGCGTCGCGGGTGTACGCGGAGCTTGAGGCGATGGGCCTGGTCAGCGGCGAAGCGGGGCGAGGTACGTTTGTGCGGGAGACGTCGCTGCCGCCGGGGCATAGCATCGATCAGAAAGACGTGGCGGTCGGCATGGTCGATCTCAATTTCAACTACCCGTCGTTGCCCGGTCAGGCCGAGTTACTGCGAACGGCGCTGCGGCAACTGGCGCTGTCCGGCGACCTCGAAGCGCTGCTGCGCTATCAACCCCACGCCGGCCGAGTGCACGAGCGCGCCTCGGTCGCCCGGCATTTGCAAACCCGTGGCCTGAAGGTCGATGCCGGGCAAGTGCTGATCGTCAACGGCGCGCAACAGGGGCTGGCCGTCGCGCTGATGGCGTTGTTCAAGCCCGGTGATGTCATTGCCGCCGATGCCTTGACCTATTCCGGCTTCAAGGTGCTGGCCGAAGCGTTGCACCTGGAAGTGGTGGCGATTCCGGTGACCGATCACGGGCCGGATTTGCCGGCGCTGGAGCGACTCTGCCGCAGCCGCTCGGTGCGTGCCGTGTACAGCATGCCGACCCTGCACAATCCGCTCGGCTGGGTCATGTCCCTTGATCAGCGCGAACAGATGGTGGCGATTGCCCGACAGCATGATCTGACGATCATCGAGGACGCGGCCTACGCCTTTCTGGTCGATAACCCGCCGCCACCGTTGGCCGATCTGGCAGCGGAGCGGACGATTTACGTCTCGGGGCTCTCGAAAAACATCGCCACCGGCCTGCGCGTCGGCTTCATCGCCGCGCCGCTGCAAACCGTCCCGGCCCTTGAGCGCATCATCCGCGCCACCACCTGGAACACTCCGGGCGTCATGACTGCCATTGCCTGCGGCTGGCTCGACGACGGCACCGTCACGGTGCTCGAAGCGCAAAAACGTCACGACGCTCGGGCACGTCAGGTGCTGGCGGGCGAGATACTCAAAGACATTGCACACATTGGCCATCCGTCTTCGTATTTCCTCTGGCTGCCACTGCCCGAGGACGCGCGCGCCGATCAGGTCGTGGTCGAGTTGATGCAGCAGCAGATTGCAGTATCGATCGCCGAACCGTTCGTGGTTTCGGCGCACGTCCCCCACGCGATCCGGATTGCCCTGGGGTCGGTGGATATGGATGTACTGCGGCAGGCGCTGATAAAAGTCCGGCAGGTGGTGGGCGCCTACCACTAGCCGAAGCCCTTTCGGATCGCCACAAAATGCTACCCTTGCGCCGCCCGATTTACGCCAGTCCGGAACCAGCAATGAAAAAACGCGCCTTACTGACCCTCGCCCTGATCCTCAACGCAGGCCTGCTCAGCACGCCCGCCCTGGCGGCGGGCGACGCCGAGGCCGGCGCCAAAATCTTCCCGCGCCTGTGCGGCGGCTGCCACCAGGTCGGCGAATCCGCCCGCCCCGGATTCGGCCCGGAACTCAACGGCATCATCGGCCGCCCGGCCGGGACGTCGGCGAACTACGTGTACTCCGACGCCATGAAGAACTCCGGCGTGACCTGGAACCGTGAAACGCTGACGGCGTATCTGAAGGACCCGAAGGGCGTGGTGCCGGGGACGCGGATGATCTTCTGGGGGCTGAGTGATGAGGAGAAGATCGATAATCTGTTGGCGTATCTCCAGACCTTTTCCCAGCCATGAAGACCCTTTGCGGGAGTTGCGCAAAGCAGCTCCCGTGTGACGTCTGCGTTCAAACCTCGCGCTCGGCCTGCCCCGCAAACCACCCCATCACCACCCCACACGCCGGATGCGAAGCCGCTGAAGGCTGCAAGCACAACGAGTAAATCCCCCCGGTTTTCAGTGGTTCCCCGAACGGCACCACCAGCACGCCACGCTCGATGGATTCTGCCGCCAGCGTCATGTCCGTCACCGCCACACCCAATCCCCGCGCCGCCGCATCCAGTGCCAGTTCATCGAGGTTGAACGGGATGTGCCGGTAATCCTCCAGCGGTTTGCCGTCGTTCGCGGCCAGCCATTCGATCCATGCCTGGCGATCTACCGAGCGATGCAGCAGCGGGAAGCGCAGCAACGCGTCCACTGAGCGCGGTGCTCCGGCCAGATTCGGGGCGCACACCGGCACCAGCGTTTCCTGAAACAGCGTCAGGCAATCCGGATCGCTTGATGCTGTCGGCAAATAAAGGATGTAGGCATCGCTGTCGCCGGTCGGTTCGACGACTTCGGTGGCGACGGTTTCGATGGCCAGCGAGACCTCGGGATGGCGCAGATAAAAGTCGCTGAGTTTGGGCAGCAACCAGCGCACCGCCAGCGACACGTGCATGCGAATGCGGAACGGACGTTTCTGCGGCGTGAGGCGTTCTTCAAGGGTTTTCAGTTGCTCAAAGATGCTCCGTGCGCTGGCCAAAACCTGCTCGCCTTCCGGCGTCAGGTGCAGGTTGCGGCTGGTGCGCACGAACAGCGCCACGTTGAAGTGACTTTCCAGTTGCTGGATCTGCCGGCTCACGGCGCTTTGGGTCAGGCACAACGTCTGCGCTGCCTGAGTGAAGCTGCCGCATCGGGCGACTTCGACCAGTGCCTGCATGGCTTGTAGGGAAGGGACGTGGCGAATTTTATCCATGCGTTTTCAGAATGGCTCGATGATTTCTTAGCGTTGGTGAGGCGTTCGAAGACCTTATAGATTCTAGCTCTGGCGGCGATCTTCACAACACGGGCATGCGATTCACGCATGGCCATCAGAAGAAGGCAAGTCGCCGAACGACAGTCGAACGAGGTGATGCATGGACAATATCTGTGGCTGGATCGCGCAAGCCGGAAACTCCCCGGCACGCGGTCGCCTGAGCGGAGCGCAAAAAGCCGACTGGCTGGTGATCGGGGCCGGCATCACCGGGCTCAGCGCTGCGCATAACCTCGCGCAACTGCATCCCCAGGCGCGGATTGTGGTGGTGGATCGGCAATCGGCGGCGCAGGGCGCGTCGGCGCGCAACTCGGGTTTTGTCGTCGCCCATGAACACCCGGCCGACAGCGAACTGATCGGCGCCGCAGGTTTTGCCGGGTTTGAAGTCGACACGGCGATTTCCCGCGCCGCCAGCGAAGAAGTCCGCCAACGCATTGCCCGACACGGCATCGACTGTGACTTCCGCGACAGTGGGTATTTCTTTGCCGTCAACGATCCGGCCAAGCTCAATCAGGTCGACGCGAAACTGGCCACGCTGCGCGCCCTCGGTGCCCGCGCCGAGTTTCTGCAAGGCGAGGCGCTGAGCCAGAAGCTCGGCACTCGCCACTATCAGGCCGCGATCTGGTGTGGCAATGGCAATGCGCTGCTGCAACCAGCCAAGTACGTGAAGGGCTTGCTCAATGCGCTCCCGGACAACGTCACGGTATTCGAGAACACCGACATTTCGGGTCTTGAGCGTGTCGGCCAGGGGCATCTACGCGCCCAAGGTGCCGAAGGCAGTATCGAGGCGAAGCAGGTGCTGGTGTGCCTCAACGCCTTCATTCCCCGCGTCGGCATCAACGACAGCGCCACGTTCCCGATGGAGTTGAGCGCCAGCCTTACGCGTCCGCTCACGGATCAGGAGTTCGCGGCCATCGGTTCGGTCGAGCCGTGGGGCGTGCTGTCGACCCGGCCGCTGGGCGCCACCGTGCGGTTGACCCCGGATCGTCGGGTGATGATTCGCAACACCGCCGAATACCGCACGCGGGACCTGTCCAACAGCGAGCTGGTCCTGCGTCGGCAACACCATGTGCGCGGTCTGCAACGGCGTTTTCCGTTCTTGGGCGAGCAAGACATTCGCTACACCTGGACCGGTCACCTGAGTGCGACCCGCAGCGGCCAGGCGTATTTCGACCGGGTTGAGGAGGGCGTTTTCGCCGTGGCCGGTTGCAACGGCTCGGGCGTGGCGCGCGGAACCCTGTGGGGACGGCTGTTGGCGGAGCTGGCGTCGGGCATCGACTCGCCCTTGTTGCAATCGGTGATGCAACGGGCCGAACCGGGCTGGCTGCCGCCGCGACCTTTCTTCGATATCGGTGCCATGCTTCGCATGCGCGTGGAGGCGATCAGGGCCAGAACAGAAATCTGAAATTCCGCACATCCCACAAGAACAAAAACCACTCAATTCAGGTGACAGAACATGCGCGTCAATACACTTTCCCTGGCGGTCTTGCTCGCAACAGCTTCGGCGGGCGCTCTTGCCGACGAAGCGGTCAACATTTCCAACTGGAACGGCTACATCGCCGACGACACCCTGGCCAACTTCACCAAAGACACCGGCATCAAGGCCACTTACGACATCCATGACAGCAACGAAGTGCTGGAGTCGAAGTTGATGACCGGCAATACCGGTTACGACGTGGTCAGTCCGTCGAACCACTTTCTGTCGCGACTGATCAAGGCCGGCGCCATCCAGAAACTCGACAAGTCGCAACTGCCCAACTGGAAGAACCTCGATCCGCAGTTGATGAAAAAACTTGAAGTCAACGACCCGGGCAATCAATACGGTTATCCGTACATGTGGGGCACCGCCGGCATCGGTTACAACGTCGAGAAGATCAAGGCGATCTTCGGCAACACGGACGTTACCCGCTCGTGGAAGATGTTCTTCGAAGAGGACAACATCAAGAAGTTGAGCCAGTGCGGCGTGGCAATCATCGACAACCCGACTCAGGTACTACCGATCACCCTCAACTATCTGGGCTTGCCGCCACACAGCCATGAACCGGCGGATTACAAAAAAGCCGAAGCGGCCTTGTTCAAGATTCGCCCTTACGTGCAGTACTTCCATGCGTCGAAGTACATCAGCGATCTGGCCAACGGCAACGTCTGTGCGGTCATCGGCTTCAACGGCGACGTGGTCCAGGCGGCCGCCAGTGCCAGGGAAGCGAAAAACGGTATCGATATCGCCTACTCGATCCCGGACGAAGGCACGACGTTGTGGTTCGACATGGTGGTCATGCCCAAGAACGCGCCCCACGAGAAGAACGGCTACACCTACATGAACTATCTGCTTGAACCCAAGGTGATCGCCAACATCAGCAACAGCATTCACTACGCCAACCCCAACGCGGCTGCCAATGAGTTCCTGACACCGGCGGTGAAACAGGATCTGGCGATCTATCCGCCGAAAGAGGTGATGGACAAATTGTTCACCGTGGAAGAGTTGCCGGCGGCGATTGCCCGGTTGACGACGCGGTTGTGGACCAAACTCAAGACCAACACTTGAAGTTGAAGAGGTAACGCTGTCGGCGATTAAACCGACAGCGTTACATGAAACACGCTTCATGAAATATTGTCAGGTTGATACCAATGTGCCACTGCCTCCAGTAAAGTGTGCGCCGCCCGAGAGATGGATCCCGGGCTTATACCCATGGAGTCTTGAAGTGAAATACCTCAGCAAAGTAGTCGCCGCCGCACTGTTCGGTGTGGTTCTGGCAGGTTGCACCGGCACCGCGATGAACACCAAACAATACGACAGCAGCCAATACACCGTGATTGGCCACAGCGAAGCGACCGCCACCGGCCTGCTGCTGTTCGGCATTATCCCGATCCGTCAGAACAGCCGTTTCGTCCGCGCCCAGGATGCCGCGATCAAAGCCCGTGGCGGTGACGCGATGATCAACACCCAAGTCCAGGAAAACTGGTTCTGGGCATGGGTTCTGACTGGCTACACCACCAAGATCTCCGGTGACGTGGTCAAGCTGAGAACCGCTCAGTAAGCGACGGTTGGATGTGAAAAAGCCCGGCTGATCAGGCCGGGCTTTTCTTTTTCTTGCGATTGGGCCGTCAAGTCATGCGACGCGGCGTTCCATCAGACGATCCGAACCACCTTCAGCAACACGGCGTTCCATCAGACGATCCGAACCACCTTCGGCAACACGGCGTTCCATCAGACGATCCGAACCACCTTCGGCAACGCGACGTTCTTGCAGACGATCCGAACCACCTTCGGCAACGCGACGTTCTTGCAGACGATCCGAGCCACCTTCGGCAACTCGACGTTCCAGCAGACGATCCGAACCACCTTCGGCAACGCGACGTTCTTGCAGACGATCCGAACCACCTTCTGCTACACGGTGTTCGATCAACCGATCCGAACCGCCTTCGGCGATCATGGTGTGAGCGGGTTTGGCTGCAAAAGCGTTGACTGCAAGAACCGAGAAAGCGATGCCGAGAAGGATTTGGCGTTTCATGATCGTGTGCTCCGGGGTGTTGTTTGTTTGGTATGGAGCCGATCTTACGCCCGGGATTTTTTATGAGAACTTCATTGACGTGATGGTGACTATCGACGCCAGCGATGGATGCCTGAGCCCCGATTCACGGGGCTGTCGCGCGAACGCATAGCTCCCCGGTGGCGCGGGTCAGGGCCAGTTCGTGCAACCCGTCATGAGTCAAACCGCTACGCGCCTTGGCCAGCCATACCGGGCAATTCGGGTCGCGGCGGTAGGGCGTGAAGTCGGCGTATTGCTGCAACAGGCGGGATTGCAGCTCATCCAGGCGCGGCCGAATCTGCTTGCCCAGATCCGGGCGCGGTGTGTCCGGCGCGGCACCCGCCGCTTGCCACTTCGCCAGCAAACCGTATTGCACCAGCTTGTTGGCTTCCATCTGCGCGGCGATCAACTGCGCCACGTCTTCTGGATCAAGCTTGCGTTCAGTGGCCAGCGTTCGGGCGTTGGCGATGACCTGGGCTTCGCGGGGACTGTCCTGGATCGGCTTGCCGCTGTCCCACTTGGTCAGGGCGACGAGATCGCCGATGTTCAGGCGTTCGTTCAGGGTGCTCAGCAGGCTTTGCAGCGATTGGGGCGCTGGCGTCGGGGCGGCGTTGGCTGTCGTCGCCAGAACGGCAAAAAGGGTAGAGGTCAGCAGGGTCGGGACGCGGGACATGGGATCGGTTCACTTCCATTTTGGGCAAGTGGTGGAGATTACGAAGTTTTAATGCAAACGGGTACGACCTGAAGCGCTTTGCATACCTTAGACTCTCCCCATCGCTCCCACCCGAGACGGACCCTCAATGCAAAACCCCGCCCAAAAACCCCTCTGGCAAACCTACCTGCTGTTCCTTGCCCCGATGGTGCTGTCGAACTTCCTGCAGTCGATGTCCGGCACGGTCAACAGCATCTACATCGGCCAGATGCTCGGCACTCAGGCGCTGGCGGCGGTATCGGGGATGTTTCCGATCATCTTTTTCTTCATCGCGCTGGTCATCGGTCTGGGCGCCGGGGCGGGGGTGTTGATCGGCCAGGCGTGGGGCGCGCGTGAGTCGCATATGGTGAAGGCGATTGCCGGGGCGACGTTGTTGCTGGGGGTGTTGATCGGGCTGGTCGCGGCGGTGCTGGGCAGTGTGTTTGCGCGTCAGGCGTTGCAGGGGTTGGGGACGCCGGCGGATGTGCTGGACGATGCGGTGGCCTATGCCCGCGTGATGATGTGGACCTTGCCGTTTGTGCTGGTGTACGTGCTGTTCACTCAGCTGTTGCGCGGGGTCAGCGACACGCTGTCGCCGATGCTGGCACTGCTGCTGTCGACCGTGGTCGGTCTGGCGCTGACCCCTGCGTTCATTCGCGGATGGCTGGGCTTGCCGCAGCTGGGGATTCAGAGCGCGGCGTTCGCCGGGCTGGCCGGTACGCTGGCGGCGATGGCATGGCTGGCGTGGAGCCTGATCCGCAAGGGCCATCCACTGGCGCCGGACCGGGAGTTCTTCGGGGCGTTGCGGCTGGACGGCGAGATTCTCGGCAAGGTGTTGCGCATCGGTCTGCCAACCGGGGTGCAAATGATCGTGTTGTCGCTGTCGGAGCTGGTAATTCTGGCGCTGGTCAACCAGCACGGCTCCCAGGCGACGGCGGCGTATGGCGCGGTGACGCAGATCGTCAACTATGTGCAGTTTCCAGCGCTGTCGATTGCAATCACCGCGTCGATCCTCGGCGCCCAGGCGATTGGCGCCGGGCGGCTGGAGCGGATGGGCCCGATCCTGCGCACCGGGCTGTGGATCAATGTGTGCCTGACCGGTGGTTTGATCGTGCTCGGTTACCTGTTGTCGCACTGGCTGCTGGGGCTGTTCCTGACCGAGGACTCGACCCGTGCGATGGCCGAGCACTTGCTGCACATCATGCTGTGGAGCCTGTTGATCTTCGGCTTCCAGGCCATCATCGGCGGGATCATGCGCGCCAGCGGCACGGTGCTGGTGCCCGTCGCGATCGCGATCATTTGCGTGGTCGGCGTGCAGTTGCCGGCGGCGTACTGGCTGGACGGGCAGTTTGGCTTGCAGGGTGTGTGGATGGCGTTCCCGGTGGCGTACCTCGGGATGCTGGTGCTGCAGACGCTGTACTACAAACTGGTCTGGCAGCATCAGAAGATCGAGCGGCTGGTTTGACGGATCGCAACTGATCGAGCGGCCCGATCCGCAAAGGGTTGTCCTGTGAGGGACAGCCCTTTTTTGTGGGCGGCGGGAGGGGTGTCAACGCGGATTGCCGACCCGAATCAGTGGCCGACGGTGCTGCCAAGGCAAGGCCTGTTCGAGCTGCCCGGCCAGGCGCAACAACAGGTCATCGGCGCCGAAGCGTGCGGCAAATTGCAGGCCTATCGGCAGGCCGCTGCCGGACATGCCCAGCGGCAGTGAAATTGCCGGGGTTCCCGCGACATTGAACACCGGCGTGAAGGGCGAGTGCTCGAAGACCCGCGCCGTCCATTGCCGCCCGTTCATGGTTTCGGCGCCTTGGTTGTAGGTGCCGATGGCCTGGGGCAGGTGCGGCAGGGTCGGGGTCAGCAGTACATCAATGTCCTCGAACCACGCGGCCACCTGACGGGCGATGCTGTTGCGCACCTCCAGCGCAGCGGCGAAATCCGTGCCGCGCGATTGTTGGCCGAAGGCGTAGCAGGCGAGGGTGGCCGGTTCCAGGGTGCTGCGATCGACGGGGCGCCGGGTTGCGGTGGCGAGATGGTCGATCCAGCGCACCAGGCTGGCACACCAGATATGCACGTTGGCTTCGACGAAGGCGTCCCACGACAAACCGAGCGGTGCCCGGACGGTTTCAACCTGATGGCCGAGGGATTCAAGCTCGCGGGCAACACGAGTGGTGGCATCGCTGATCTCGGGATCGACCCTAGCCCCGTTCCACGGCGTGTCGAGCAAGCCGATGCGCAACCGCCCGGGATCGCGGCCGACCTGAGACAGAAAGCCTTCGGCCGGTGCCACCGTGTAATAAGGATCTCCCGGCGCACAGCCCTGCACCACATCCATCAGTGCCGCGCTGTCGCGCACCGTCCGCGACAGGCCCAATTGCACGCCGAGCCCGGCAAACACTTCATCCATCAATGGCCCGTGGGAGCTGCGGCCGCGCGTCGGCTTGAGGCCCACCAGACCATTGAAGGCTGCCGGAACGCGGATTGATCCAGCCGCGTCGGTGGCATGGGCGATGGGTACGATGCCGGCGGCGACAGCCGCGCCGGCGCCACCGCTCGAGCCCCCAGCGGAAAGTTGCGGGTTCCACGGATTGCGGGTCGGGCCTTGCAGGACGGAGTCGGTTTCGGTGCTGAACGCCATTTCCGGGGTGGTGGTGCGGCCGAGGGTGATGAGCCCGGCGGCGTTGAAGCGTTGCATCAGCGTGGAATCGCTTTCTGCGACCAGGCCCTGCGCGAGTCGGCTGCCCAGTTCATTACGTCGCCCGGCCGCAGTGATCGCCAGGTCCTTGATCAGAAACGGCACTCCGGCCAACGGGCCACTGCCGCTGGCAGCCGTCGGCGTCCAGTGTTCGATGATCGCGTTGATCGATGGGTTGACCTGTTGTATCGCTTCGATGGCCAGTGTGGCCAGCTCATTGGCGTGGACTTCGCCGGACGCAACCAACTGCGCGAGGCCTATGCCATCGTGTTCGGCGTATTCGTTGAGATTCATGGGTATCACTCCGAGAGGGAGCGTCGATATTAGGTCGCAGGGTCTCAGCTGATTAGCCCATAATCGCGGCATGAAATGTGCCATGAGTGGCACAATCCATTGTCCTCAGGCAGGCCCGAAATGATCCGCGATTTGAACGACACGCTGGTGTTTGTCTGCGTGGTGCGCCTCGGCAGTTTCACCGCCGCCGCCCACGCCTTGCAGATTCCGAAAACCACGGTCAGCCGCCGGGTGCGCGAGCTGGAGCAGGCCATCGGTGTGCAACTGCTGCGCCGCACCACCCGCCAGTTGAGCCTGACCGAGGCGGGCGCGGTGTATTACGAGCAGTGCAAAACCATCGCCGACACCCTCGAACACGCCGAACGGGCCGTGCATCAATTGCGTGACGGGCCGCGTGGCTGGTTGCGGGTAACGGTACCGTTTTCATTCGGGGTGAGTTGGTTTGCACCGTTGCTGGCGGGGTTTCGTCAGGCGTACCCGGAAATTCGCCTGGAGATTCTGGCCTCCCACGTACCGATGGATCTGGTGGGCGAGGAGATCGACGTGGCGCTGCGGCTGGGAGCATTGCCGGACTCGAGCCTGATCGCCCGGCGGCTGGCCAGTTTCCCCACAGGTATTTACGCGGCCCCGGCATACCTCGCGCATCACGGTACGCCGCAAACTCCGGAAGAATTGCTTCACCATCAAACGTTGACGCTGCATCAGGCCCGGCGCGATGTCGGTTATGTCTGGCCGTTGCGTCGGGAAGGGGCGCGCCTGAGAGACTATCGAGTCGAGCCCACCATCCTCGCCAACGACCCGGCGCTGTTGCACGACGCATTGCGGGCAGGCGAAGGGCTGAGTCTGGGAATGGACCTGAGCATGAAAGCCGATGTGCAGGCCGGACGCCTGATCCGGGTTCTGCCGGAGTGGATCGGCCCGCCGCAGGATCTCAACGCGGTCACGGCTCGCGAACATCTGCCGTCGCCCAAGGTGACGGCGCTGATCGGTTACTTGAAGGCGCGCATGAACGGTGAAGTGGCATAACCGCCCGATGTTTGCTTAAGTCAGTCGAGACCCACCGAGGCACCGGAGCATCCCATGTCGATTCGATTGTTGTTGGTTGCTGTGTGTTGCCTGATCCTCATGCCGGCGGCGCAGGCGGTGGAGTACACCCGGGTCAATACCACCGCCAGCCAGATCAGTTTCACCTATAACCAGATGGGCTCGCGGATGTACGGCACGTTCGGCAAGTTCGACGCGACGCTGGACTTCGACACCGAGCATCTGGGCCGCGCCCACACTACGTTGCACATCGACCTCACCAGCATCGATGCCGGCAGCGAAGACGCCAACACGGAGCTGGTGAAACCGGCGTGGTTCGACACGCAAAAGTTTCCGACGGCGGTGTTCGAATCGACCCGTTTCAGCCGGGTCGATGAAAACCATTACCTGGTTGCCGGCCGACTCACGCTCAAAGGTGTCACCCGCGAGGTGCAGGTGCCGGTGCAATTGAAGCCGGACAGCAGCATCGGCATCTTCGACGGTGAACTGGTGCTCAAGCGCGACGCATTCGGCCTCGGTGCCGGGGAGTGGGCCGACACCGTGGTTTCGAACGACATCGCGATCAAGTTCAAGGTCGTTGCACCGGCGCAGTGACCGGCCTCAATACGCCCGCCAATGCCCCGGCACCCAGCGCCATTGGTTGCCGGCCCAGCGGTAATGACCGGCGACCCAGTGATAACCCGGCGCAGGCATTACCGGGACCACTTCGACGATCGGTGGTGGCCGGTGCGGGCGGACCGGTTCGACGACGCAGCCCGACAGAGTGATTGCCACGAGTGAGGCAGCGAGCAAGGTTTTCAGGGTTTTCGACATGACGATGTTCCTGGTGGATGACGTGGGCGGGCAGGCGAGCAATCAACGCACCCAATGACCTTCAATCCAGTACCAGTTCGGCCCGCGGGCCTGCCAGTGGCCCGGTTTCCAGCGTGCGCCGTGACGCACCGGTTGCCAGTGTCCCGGCACCCACGCGTAACCTCGGCCTTCCCAGCGCCAATGGCCCTGATCCCAGGCATAACCGGGCCGTGAACCGGGCATCGGTTCCATACGCATCGGTGGCGGGGCTTCTCGGATGATGATTTCGGGCTGGGCAAACACCGGGGTACTGGCCAGCGCGGCCAGTGTCAGCGGCACCAGCAGCAAGGCTTTTCGCCATTTGAACAGGGAACGCAGAACGTTCATGACAACTCCTCAGGGCCTGCGTCGGGAAATGAACGCAGCTGAAGAATTGGACGCCAGATCGGCGAAAGATCCGTTCTCGGGCAGATGAAATTTTTGTCAGGCTTGCACAGGGTATGATGTCGCGGTTCGCCGGTCGCTCAATCCGCCCGGCAGCTTGTGTTTTACCGCCGGAGTTCACCCGCCATGCCCCGCATCACCCACTACAAATCCCCGTGCCCCGAGAGCGTCAACAGCCAGATCCTGCAAATGGTGGTCGACTACCTGACCGACATCAGCGCGATCGGTCTGGGCCCGAGCAACCTGCTGTACAACGTCTATCAGTACGCGGTCGGCTACGAGGTGCATTTGTATCTGGAGGCGTTGAACGGCGAGAAGGGCACCGAGGTGGAACTGCTGGTGGCCACCGACGACGAAGACCCGGAGCAGGTGATCGGCTTCCTGTTGTACTTGCCGGTGCAGGGCGATTGGGAGGCGTGCAACGTGGCGTACCTGGCGGTGCAGCAGCCGTACCGCCGTCAGGGCGTGGCCCGGGCGTTGATCGCCGACATGCTGACGCGTTACCCCCATGCCGAGCTGACGTGCAGCGTGGGTAAAGTCCCGTATTTCGAGGCGCTGGGCTTTGAAGTGCTGGGCCAGTTGGAGACCCAGGTGCTGATGAGCACCCGGCATTACCGCAGCAACGGCTTGCGCGGTTTTATCGACACCACGCCGATCTACCGCTCGCTCGAAGTGCAGCAGATCCACACCTACCTCCTGCAAAAGCACGGCAAACGGGCGATGGTCGATGCCGAGAAACAGCGCGACCGGCATCTGGATCAAGTCACGCGGCACACCGAAGAATTTGTCCGCCAGCGTCTGACCGTTCACTGATCCGGCCAACGGCAAAAAGCCCTTGTTGCGATGACAGCAACAAGGGCTTTTTTGTGCCTGGGATTTCAGGACAGCTTCACGTTCATGGTGATTCGCGCCGTGAACACCTTTTTGCCTTCTGCGTCGTGGATGTCCACCGGCACGATCTTGTCGCCTTCGGTCTGCCAGTCCAGCGCTTCGCCATTGGCCACGGCGGTTACATCGGATTTGGCTTTGGCGAGGTACTCGACGGTCATGCCTTTGGGAATCCAGCGTGCACCGGCGGGAATCGACACGTCGGTCATCATCCCGGCCGCCAGTTCGGCGGCGTTGCACATGGCAATGGCGTGCACGGTGCCGAGGTGGTTGGTGATCTCGCGGTGAAACGGCACCTGTACCGTCGCCGAACCTGCGCGCAGTTCGCTGACCAACGGATTGATGCTGCTGAAATACGGCGCGACCTGACAGGCCATCTGGCTGAACGCTTGGGGGCCGGCGCTGGTGAACATGCTGAGAAACTGACTCATGGTTAAGCCTCGCGATTAGGAGATTTAAAGAATAATGTTCCGTAACAGAATATTGTTCTGTAACGGAACGGTATTCTGTCCGTGGGAAATCTGTCAACCTAGGCGCGTTTCGATTACCGGCACGGGCGTGCCTTTCAACCGGATTTACAAGGCCTTCAACCCCATGGACACCGCAGATCTACTCGAGCGCAGCTACCCCGGCCGCCGGGCCGAACTCAAGCGCGACATCTTTCGCAAGGCCTTGCGCCTGTTCAACGAACAGGGGATCGAGGCCACCACCATCGAAATGATCCGCGCCGAGTGCGACACCAGTGTCGGGGCGATCTATCACCATTTCGGCAACAAGGAAGGGCTGGTAGCCGCGTTGTTTTTCACCGCCCTGGAGGACCAGGCGCGCCTGCGCGATGCGTACCTGGCCGACGCAACGACCACCGAAGAGGGCGTGCAGGCGCTGGTCTTCAGCTATGTGGATTGGGTCGAGAACCAGCCGGAATGGGCGCGGTTCCAGTATCACGCGCGTTATGCCGTGACCCGGGGCCCCCACAAGGACGAACTGGCCGCCCGCAACAAGACGCGCAATCTCAGCCTGCGCACCTGGCTGAGCGAGCCCGGGCGCGCCGCCGAACTCAATGAGTGTCCCGCCGAGCTGCTGCCGTCGCTGATCGTCGGTCAGGCGGACAGCTATTGCCGGGCATGGTTGTCCGGGCGGGTGAAGGGCAGTCCGAAGGCTTATCGCGAGTTGCTGGCGCAGGCCACGTGGCGTTCGATCCGTAGCGAACCGGAACGCTGATTTTCAGAGACAAAAAAAGAGCCTCAAGACTCTTTGATAGGGAGGAGTAGAGCCCGTGAGGCTCAAGATGCGCGTGAAACAAAGTGCGGGCTTGATTGGGGTTCAGGGCACCTGCACCTACGCAGCGGTTTGGCGAACCAAGCGACTGCGTATCTCCATCCTAGGAAGGTGCGGCGGCGGTCTCAAGTACCGTCAGTCACTTGCTTTTGCGGCGCTGGCGGCGGCCCTTTCGACCATCGCGGCGATCGTTGCAAACAGCTCGTCACGGGCCTGTGTGGCGCTGATTTCTCCGGTCGCCGCTGCTTGAGACAGCGCCTCGGCGGCGCCGAGCATGGCGCGTAATCCCGCCTGGGTAATGTCGCCACCCTCAGCGAAAGGCGACAGCACGCTGCGGCACTTCTCCAGGAAGATCGCCTCGTATTCGCGCTTGATCTTCTCCAGTTCCGGCGTGCTCGCCAGCGCGGCGATCACCCCGGGAATCTCGTTGCCCTGGGTCAGCACACAATCGACATACGCCGTGGCAATCACCGAGGCGGTGCCGCTCAACGTCGCCTCGCAATTGCCTAGCGCAACATCCATCAGTGCGGTCTGGCGCCTGTCGAAATCCTGATACAGCGCAGCCAGCAAACCGGCGCGAGTGGTGAAGTGGTCGTAGACCACCGGTTTGGTCACGCCAGCCTTTTCCGCCAGATAACCCAGGGTCAGGGCATCGGTGCCTTCTTCGCGAATCAATTGCCAGGCCATGTCGAGCAACTGGCGCTGGCGGTCTTCCCGGGACAGGCGTCGACGGGGTTGTGCGGGTTCGGGGATTTCAGTGGTTGACATCGCTTATATACCAAACGTAACTTACGATTCGTAACTTACCAAGAGTATATAGCCCTTGGTCAGCATCCACCAAACGGAGATTTCCCTATGCACGCATTGATTGTTGTGGCTCATGACGACCCTCGTTCGCTGACCCATGCGCTGGCGCAGCAGATTGCCAAAGGCCTGTCGGAGAGCGATCTGTCCAACACCTTCGAAATCGCTGACCTGCACGCCGAGGAATTCGATCCGCGTTTTGGCGTGGCCGACTGGGCGGTGCATCACCGTGAATCCGCACCGCCAGCAGACGTCCTGGCCGAGCAGGCACGCATCGACCGCGCCGATGCGCTGGTGCTGGTGTATCCGGTGTTCTGGTGGTCGATGCCGGCGCTGCTCAAGGGCTGGATCGACCGGGTGTTCAGCAATGGCTGGGCGTTTGATTTCGATGGCGATTCGACCCTGAAGAAGCTCGGACGACTGCGTGTGCAACGGGTCGCACTCGGCGGGGCGGATGCACGCACCTACGAACGCCACGGCTACGGCGCGGCGATGAGGGCGCAGATCGATCACGGTATTTTCGATTATTGCGGGGCGACGGTGGCGGGCTCGGCGTTGTTGCTGGAGTCCGAGTTGCGCGACCCTGCGGTGCAACTGCAGGCAGCGCACGAACTCGGACTTGGGTTGTTCCGCTAAAGGTCTTTGGGAACCGTTTCAGCGAGCGCCGGGCCAGCCTGCTTTATCCAGGGCGGCGAGCAGGGTCGCGGCATCCAGCCCCGGCACCGAATGCCCGTTGCCTTCGGTGCTGTCGCTGGCAAGCAGGGCGTTGATGATCGCTTCTTCAACCGCCTCGGTCGCCGCCAGAAACAGCTCGCTGATGTGGTCGTTGTTGACCATCCGCAAGCCGTCACAGGTGGACGCGCCTTTGCCTTCATAGGCGGCGGGCGGGATGTGGCCGTTGCCGGTGGCGAAGGCGATGAAAATGTCGCCGCTGTGGTCTTCGTTACCGCCGCCGGTGCGCGCCAGACCGAGGCTCGCCCGTTGCGCCAGTCGCGTGCATTGATGCGGCAACAGTGGCGCATCGGTGGCCAGGCACACCACGATCGAACCCATGCCCGGATGGGGTAGCGAGGCACGCAGGAACGGCGAATCCACCTGTTCCATGTAGCGCCCGACGGGGTAGCCGTCGACCCGCAACTCGCTGCGAATCCCATGGTTGGCCTGAACGATGGCGCCCACCGTCCAGCCACCCTGAGCCTTGCTCAATCGGCGCGATGCGGTGCCGATCCCGCCCTTGAATTCATGGCAGATCATGCCGCTGCCACCGCCCACCGCGCCTTCCTGCACCGGGCCGTCAACGGCATTGCTCATCGCCTCCGCCACGTGCCCGGGTTTCACGTGAAAGCCGTTGATGTCGTTGAGCAAACCATCGAAAGTTTCCAGCACCACCGGCATGTTCCAGTAGAGACGACCGTCGTCCGGTTGCTGCGCGCGATCCAGCTCGATCAACGCATCGCGCACCACGCCTAGGCTGTGGGTGTTGGTGAAGGCGATCGGGCTGGTCAGCAGGCCGGCCTCGCGAATCCATTCCAGCCCCGTCGCATCACCGTTGCCGTTGAGTACGTGAACGCCGGCAAAACACGGTTGAGCATTGGTCGAACCTGCGCGCGGTTCGATGAGGGTGACGCCGGTGCAGATGTCGCGTCCGGCGGTGCTTTGCCCCCGCACATTGCTGTGGCCGACCCGCACGCCGGGCACGTCGGTGATGGCATTGAGCGGGCCGGGCTGCAGCTGGCCGATGCGGATATGGAGATCGCGGGCTCTTGGTTTCATGATGTTTTCTTCTCTGTTCAATGTTGATTATTGGCCGTTCTTGACCTTGCTCCAGACCCGCGTGCGCACCCGTTCGGTGGCTTTGGGCAGGGGCTCGAGGGTGAACAACGTCGCCATCGCTGTGGCAGACGGATACACCGCCGGGTTGTCGCGGGTGGCTTCGGCGACCAGCGCGGTGGCGGCACGATTACCGTTGGGGTAGGAGAGGTGATCGCTGACCGGCGCAATCACGTCGGGCCGCAGCAGGTAGTCGATGAACGCCAGGCCTTGGGTCGGATGCGGCGCGTCCTTGAGCAGTACCAGCGTGTCGAACCACACCGGCGCGCCTTCCTTCGGCAGGCTGTACTGGATCTTCACGCCGTTGCCGGCCTGCTCGGCGTTGGTCTTGGCTTCGAGCATCGCGCCGGACCAGCCGACCGCCACGCAGATGTTGCCGTTGGACAGATCGCTGATGAATTTCGAGGAGTTGAAGTAGGCGATGTGCGGGCGCAGTTTCAGCAGCAGCGCTTCGGCTTTCTGATAGTCCTCGGCGTTGGTGCTGTTCGGCGGCAGGCCGAGGTAGTGCAATGCGACCGGAAGCATTTCCGACGGCGAATCGAGCATTGCCACGCCACATTCGCCGAGCTTGGCCAGGTTCTCCTCCTTGAACACCAGGTCCCAGGAATCCACCGGCGCCTTGTCGCCCAGCACGGCGCGCACCTTGTCGACGTTGTAGCCGATGCCGTTGGTGCCCCACAGATACGGCACGGCGTACTGGTTGCCGGGGTCGTTGTTGGCCAGTTTGCTCAGCAGGTCGTTGTCGAGGTTCTTCCAGCCCGGCAGTTGATTGCGGGGCAACGGGGCGAGGGCGCCGGCCTTGATCAGGGTCGGCAGGCTGAAGTTGCTCGCCACCACCACGTCGTAGCCGCTGTGACTGGTCATCAGTTTGCCTTCCAGTACTTCGGCGCTGTCGAAGGTGTCGTAGACCGGCTCGATGCCGCTGTCGCGCTTGAAATCATGCAGGGTGTTCGGGCCGATGTAGTCGTACCAGTTGTAGACATGCACGCTCGGCGCATCGGCCGCTTGCGCGGTCAGTGCGACGGACACGACGCCCGCCAGGCCCAGGTTGATATACCCACGATGACAACGCATGATGCGGCACTCCTGGCCTGCGGCAGGCCGGTGATGAACAGGAGTGGTCAGCCTATCGGGCAGGCCGCGCCAGACCCATTCCCATCATGGGTTACTCAAAAGGGGTAGAGCGTGGACGCGTTGCTGCAGGAATTGCCGGTGCATCAGAGCCTGTCGCGGGTATTCGCCAGCATCGGCCAGGACGGTTTCTGGCGGGCGCTGGTCGATACCTTGCGGCTGCTGGTGCCGCTGGACAATGCGCTGGTGGCGGTGATGCAGACGGGGCGCCCGCCGCAATTGCTGATCGATGTCGACAGCCAGGGCCGCGCCGAGGAGCAGGAAGAACTGGCCGGTTACTGTGCCGGCATGTACCTGCTCGATCCGTTCTATCAGGCCGCGTGCGCCGGGATCACCGACGGTTTGCACAGCCTCGCGTCCGTGGCGCCGGACCAGTTTCTGCACAGCGAGTACTACCTGAGCTACTTCCGCTCGGTGGTCGGCGCGGATGAATTGCAATTCATGGTCAGCCTCGACGACGGCGTGCTCGGCTTGTCGATGGGCCGGGCCAAGGCGTTCAGTTTGCAGGAGCAAGGGCGCCTGCTGTGCGTTCGGGACTGGGTGTTGTCAGCGATGCGCCGGCATGTGCAGTTGATGCCGCCGCAAGGTGCGGTGGTCGAGGCGCCGGTCGGCGATCTGGCGGCGCTGCTGGACCGTTTCGACGCGCGGCTGACCGCGCGCGAAATCGATACGGCGCGCCTGATTCTCCAGGGCTTCTCGAGCAAAGCCATCGCCCAGCACATGAACATTTCGCCGGAGACGGTGAAGGTGCATCGGCGCAACCTCTATCACAAGCTCAACGTCACCGGGCATGGCGAGTTGTTTGCGCTGGTGTTGCGCCCGCGCTGAGCAGGGTCAGTCGATCTGCTTGAACAGCAGCGCCTTCAGACCGCTTTCCGGGTCGACGTCCGGAAACTCCGGCGGGTTTTCCAGCCGCTGCTCGAAACGCAGGCTCGGCGCCTCTTGGGTCACGCCATCGATCAGGAAGTCCGAACCGAACGCCGGATCGTTCATGCAGGCCAGGACCGTGCCTTGGGCCGTCAGCAGTTCCGGGAGGCGGCGCAGTACGCGTTGGTAATCCTTGGTCAGCAGGAAACTGCCTTTCTGGAACGACGGCGGGTCGATGATCACCAGGTCATACGGGCCGCTGTTGATGACCTTGCCCCAGGACTTGAACAGGTCGTGGCCGAGAAAACTCACCTTGCTCAGGTCATGCCCGTTCAGACGGTGATTGTCGCGGCCGCGGCTCAGCGCCGCGCGGGACATGTCGAGGTTGACCACATGGTTGGCGCCGCCCTCGATGGCTGCCACCGAGAAACCGCAGGTGTAGGCGAACAGGTTCAGCACCCGTTTGCCGGCAGACTGCTCGCGCACCCAGTTGCGTCCGTAGCGCATGTCGAGGAACAGCCCGGCGTTCTGCTTGCGGCCCAGATCCACGCGGTATTTCAGCCCGCCTTCGACGATGGTCATCTCGTCGATTTCTTCGCCCAGCAGCCATTCGGCGGTGCTTTGCGGCAGGTAGCGATGCTGGATCAACAGGGTGTGAGCGCCGGATTGCTGCCATGGCGCTGAACCGGTGATTTCCAGCAACAAGCGCTTGAGGTGTTCCAGTTGCGAAGCCTCGGGTTCCTTGAACAGCGACACCAGCACCACGCCTTGCAGCCAGTCGACGGTGAGCTGTTCCAGCCCCGGCCAGCAGCGCCCACGGCCATGGAACAGACGCCGGGTTTCGGCCGGTGCCGAAGTCAGCGCGGTGAGCAGGTGGGCGTGGAGAACGGCGAGGGCTTCAGGGTTCATCAATCGGGATCGGCAAGCAAAAGGGCGCGCATTTTAACCGCAATTACGGGTCGGCGACTGCCCGTTGACCGGGTGTTATCGAAAAGACCTGTATCAAAAATGAATTTCTGTAGAAGGCGCTGCTCATACCAGATAAGCAGCGGGATCAAGCCGCTAAATCGTTCATGCAATTCAGGGAGTGCCAGTTCATGTGTCCAATTCCGACGGCGAGCGCGCACCTTCCTGGCGGGTTGATTCTGGTAGTCGAGGATGACCCGTTGATTCTGGAGTTTTTGTGCGAAATTCTTCAGGAGGAAGGTTTCAAGGTCGAGCCGCAGACCAGTGCCGATGCGGCGTCGCGATACCTGGAAGAGCACGCACCGGAAGTCGCGCTGCTGCTCACCGACATCACCATGCCCGGCACCCTCAATGGCGCGGACCTGGCCAATCTGGTCGGCGAGCGCTGGCCGGAAAAACCGGTGATGGTCATGTCCGGTTATGAAACGCCGGAGACCTCCGGCGTCCGCCATCCAGTGGCGTTCATCAAGAAACCCTGGGCTATCGGCCAGTTGCTCGATTGCGTGGACGACGCATTCAAATCCAAGGCACCGCGTCTGCACTGAAGCCTTCGGCAGATGCTACATTGCCGGGCACATTTGCCCGGCTCTGCCTAAGGATGCGATCCCTTGTCTGCTCACGATGCTGTTTTCAATCGCGCGTTCGGCGCGTTCCTGTTCGACATGGACGGCACCGTCCTCAACTCCATCGCCGCCGCCGAGCGGATCTGGGCGGCCTGGGCCGAGCGTCATGGCGTGGATGTCGAGACCTTCCTGCCGACCATCCACGGCGTGCGCGCCATCGACACCATCACTCGCCTGAACCTGCCGGGCGTGGACGCCGAGGCGCAAGCAGCGTTCATCACCGAGGCGGAAATCGAAGACGTCGAAGGGATTGTCGAGATCCCCGGTGCGGCGGCGTTTCTCAAGTCGTTGCCGGCAGATCGCTGGGCCATGGTGACCTCGGCGCCACGGGATCTGGCGTTGCGGCGAATGGCGGCGGCGGGGATTCCCGAGCCTGCGGTGATGATCACGGCTGAAGACGTGACGGCGGGCAAACCTGACCCGGCCGGCTATCGACTGGCCGCCAAACGTCTGGGACTGGAACCGGCCGATTGCCTGATTTTCGAAGACGCGACTGTTGGCATTCAGGCGGCGGAAGCGGCCGGTGCGCCGTTGATGATCATCACCGCGACTCACCAGCATCCGATTGAAACCTCACACGCGACCATCGCCAGTTACCGCGACGTTGCGCTGAGCATCGACAACAACGGCCAGTTACGCCTGCAACCTCAGTAAACGCCCGGCAACAACCGCCAGCTGCGCGCGCAATAGGCATCGTATTCGGCGCCGAACTGGGTGCGCAGCAAGGCTTCTTCTGAATGGATGCGGGCAATCAGCGGGATCAGCGTCAGCGCCGCCAGCAGGATCCCGACGACCGAACGAAACGCCAGTGCCCAGCCCAGTGCGTTGACGACCAGCCCCAGATAGCTGGGATTGCGCAGGTGCGTGTAGATGCCTTCGGTGACCAGTCGATGTCCCGGCTGAATCGCCACCAATCCGCTGAAACGGTGGCCCAGAACGAACACCGGCCACAGGCGCAAGGCACCGCCAGCGATGAACAACAACGCCCCCAGCCAACGGGTGCCTTCGCGGCCAACGGTCCAGAAACCGATGCGGTCGCAGTAAGCCGGCAGAAAAGCACTGACCAGTCCGATCACGCCGAACGCCGGAATCACCCAGCGATTGGCCCGGTCCTCGCGTTCGCCCGAACTCAAGTTCACCTCGCTGAACAGCGACACCACCACCATCGCCAGCGTCGCCAGCGCCACCACCACCAGCGCGCCGTGGGAAAAGAACACCGCCACGCCACCAATGCCCCACATCGCCAGCCCCAGGTAGGCGAGAGTGGCGATTACCGCGACGACGGTCATTTGCGCTGACATTTTCATAGGCACCTCACGGCTGTTCCGTTCAGTGTAGATCGCTGCACGATCCCCGGCGTTTACCGTCGAGGGGGCAGGGTGAACTAAGCTTCAGACAGGGACGTTTCGACTTCAACCGTCCACGCGCCGGCGAACAGGTCGCCCGGGCGTGGCGTCATCAGGAGTCCGCCATGCTGCACATCCGCACGCCGTTGATCCTCCATCCGACCCTGTCGACCACTTCCCGGCGTATCTGGCTGAAACTGGAAAACCTGCAACCCTGTGGTTCTTTCAAACTGCGCGGCATGGGCCTGCTGTGCAGTCAGGCAGCGGCGCAGGGCAAGCGCAAAGTTGTCTGTCCGTCCGGTGGCAATGCAGGTCTTGCGACGGCGGTGGCGGCGGTCAGCCTGGGCCTGCAAGCCTGCATCGTGGTCCCGCACACCACCCCCGAAGCCACCCGCGCGCGCATTCGTCGTACCGGTGCCGAAGTCATCGTCCATGGCAAAGTCTGGGATGAGGCCAATCAGCGCGCCCGTGAACTGGCCAGCGCGGCGGACACCGAATACGTGCCGGCCTTCGATCACCCGGTGTTGTGGCAAGGGCACAGCACAATGATCGATGAAATCCTCGAAGACTGCCCGCAGGTCGACACCGTGGTCACCTCGGTCGGCGGCGGGGGATTGCTTGCAGGAATTCTCACAGGGCTGCTGCGCCATGACCGGCGTGACTGCCGGATCATCACCTGCGAAACCCAGGGCGCCGCCTCGTTTGCCGCCGCCGTACAGGCCGGCCACCCGGTGCGCCTGAGCAAAATCGACACCGTCGCCACCTCCCTTGGCGCCGCGCAAGTGGCGGAGTGGCCGGTGCAGCACATCGGCGAGTTCGATCACGAATGCCTGGTGCTGTCCGATGACGACGCGATCATGGGCGTGGTGCGTTATGCCAGTGATTTGCGGCAACTGGTGGAGCCGGCGTGCGGGGTGTCGCTGGCGGTGGCTTATCTGGATCATCCGGCGCTGGCGGGGGCTCGGGACGTGGTGGTTGTTGTTTGTGGCGGGGTGAGTATCAGTGCGCAGTTGGTGGCGGGGTGGGCGCGGTTGGGGGGCTGATTCCGATGTTGTTACTAACTCCCCAAAGCCCCTCACCCCAGCCCTCTCCCGGAGGGAGAGGGGGCCGACCGCAGTGTCTCAGGTCATGCATCGACCTGAAAAACCGAGTCGATTATGGATTCCAAGCATCGACCTGAGACTCCAAGTCGATTATGGATTCAAAACAGTTCGCCCACGTCGGCGGACTTCTCGAATATCCCCCAATCAGTTCCCTCTCCCTCTGGGAGAGGGCTAGGGTGAGGGCGCTTTCGGATCAACGTCGCAATCGAAGTTCCTCCGCGATCCTGACAATCTGCTCCAAAACATCATCCATCTGCTGAATCACTTCAAGATTACTGAACCGCACCACCTCAATCCCAAGCCGCTGAAGATAGAGCGTCCGCCGCCGATCATGAACCTCTCCCGCCTTTTCATAATGCTGCCCCCCATCCAGCTCCACCGCGAACCTCAACTCCACACAATAAAAATCCAGCACAAACGGCGGGATCGGCACCTGCCGCCGAAATTTCAGCCCCGCCACCTGCCGCGCACGCAGCCTTTGCCAAAGCATCTGCTCGCAATCGGTCTGGCTGGCGCGCAACCGGCGGGCGAATCGGCGTTGGTCGAGGGTAGGGCGATTTTGCATGCTTCACGTCCTTGTGAAGTGGGATGGAAGATTCACTGTAGACCAGACCAACAGCCAGTGCCGCCATCGCCAGTCTGCTGATTGAGTCCAAGAACTGGATGGGTTGAGTCCATTACGGATTCACCACCAATCGACCACGTCGGTGTACTTCTCGAATATCCCCCGATCGGTCCCCTCTCCCTTCGGGCGGTCCGACGTTTCGGGAGGGTTAGGGTGAGGGCTCGGCGATATCGGATCCAGTCAAAACCTCCCGAAACGTCTCCACCAACGGCCGCAAATTAATCCTGTGCCAAGCCGCCCACAGCGGCGTGGTAAATGCCAGCCACGGCACCTCCCGCAACACCACACCCGGCGGGGCGTTGTGGCTCAGGCCTTTCTGGATCATTGCAATCCCCAGCCCCGAAGCAACCAGCCCCAGTGCGGTGAACGGCTCGGTCGCCTGCATCCGTACATCCGGGGTGAAGCCGGCGCGCAGGCAGGCACTCACAAAATCGTCGCCCGCGTCCTGACGGGGTTGCACGCCGATCCACTCCTGAGTGGCCAGATCCTCCGGGGTCAGCGATGCCTGTGCGGCCAATGGATGCTGCTCCGGCAGCGCCAGCAGCATCGGATCGTCCAGCACCTGGAAGCCCAGCAAGTCAGGATCGTCGGTCGTCGGCGGTTCGCTGACCAGTGCGATATCGAGACTACGCTGACGCAGGCCTTCGAGTTGTTCGGCGGAGCTGAGGTTGTACAGCGCGACATGCACGTTCGGCCGATCTGCCCGCAACACGCGCAGGGCGTTAGGCAATACGCCCGCGTGCATGGCGTTCTCGATGTAGCCGATACACAAACCGCCTTCTTCACCACGACCCAGGCGTTTGCCGAGGGATTCCAGGCGATTGGCGTGGGTCAGCAAGGCGCGGGTTTCGGCAAGGAACGTATGGCCGTCGCGGGTCAGGCGGATGCGTTGCTGGCTGCGTTCGAACAGGGTCAGGCCCAGGCGTTCTTCGAGCTGGGCGATCTGCCGGCTCAGGGGCGACTGGGAAATGTGCAGGCGCTCGGCCGCGCGGCCGACGTGCTCTTCCTCGGCGACGACCACGAAGTAGCGCAATTGGCGGAAATCGATCATGTCAGACCTATAGGGACTCAAGTGCTGCGCATTATGTCTTGGACGGTCTGAATGTCGCAATCTAGGATCTGCTCAACGGTCAACCACGACCCAGACACTACGAGGAAATCCCCATGAGCTTGAAAGACAAACTGCCCGGCCAGTTGGGCTTCGGCACCGCGCCACTGGGCAACATGTTCCGCGCCATTCCCGAGGAAGAAGCCCAGGCCACCGTGCATGCGGCGTGGGATGCCGGCGTGCGTTACTTCGACACCGCGCCGTTCTACGGCTCGGGCCTGTCGGAAATCCGCCTCGGCGAAGCACTGTCCCGCTACAAGCGCGATGACTATGTGCTCAGCACCAAGGTCGGCCGGGTCATTCTCGATGAAGTCGAAGACGCCGCCGCCCGGGATCTGGGCGAGAAGAGCGGGGTGTTCGAACACGGCCGCCCGAACAGGATCGTCAACGACTACAGCGCCGACGCCACCCTGCGCTCGATTGAAGACAGCCTCGAACGCCTGAAAACCGATCGCCTCGACATCGTCTGGGTGCACGACATCGCTCAGGACTTCTACGGCGACCAATGGCTGGAGTATTTCAATCAGGCCCGCACCGGGGCCTTCAAAGTCCTGACCCGCCTGCGTGAAGAAGGCGTGATCAAGGGCTGGGGCCTGGGCGTGAATAAAGTCGAGCCGTGCGAGTTGACGCTCGACCTGACCGAGGCGCAGCCTGACGGCTTCCTGTTGGCCGGCCGCTACACCTTGCTCGATCACGACCGCGCCTTGCAGCGTCTGATGGATTCGGCGCGGGCGCAGAACGTTGAAATCGTTGTTGGCGGCCCATATAGCTCGGGAATCCTGGCCGGTGGCGCGCACTTCGAATACCAGAAGGCCAGCCCGCAAATCATTGCCAAGGTCGAGCAGATCAAACGCATCGCCGCCGTCCACGGCGTGGATGTCAAAGCGGCTGCACTACAATTCTCGCTGGCCAATCCGGCCGTGGCGGCAGTGATTCCCGGCGCGAGCAAACCGGGGCGTATCGCTGAAGATGTAGCGGCGCTGTCGGCGGTCATTCCGGCCGGTTTCTGGCAGGCCATGCGTGAAGCGAAACTGGTGTCCGAACGTGCACCATTACCTATCGACGAGGTGAAAGCATGAAGATCAATCTGAGCGGGAAACTGGCGATTGTCAGCGGCAGCACGGCGGGTATCGGTTTGGGCATCAGCCAGTCGCTGGCCGAGGCGGGCGCCACGGTGGTGGTGATCGGTCGCGACGCGGCCAAGGTCGAGCAGGCACTGGCGAGCATTCGGCAAGCCGTTCCGGGCGCGAAACTGCGCGGTCTGACGGCGGATCTGGGCACGGCCGAAGGCGCGCAGAAACTGTTCGCCGCCGAACCGAAAGCCGACATCCTGGTGAACAACCTCGGGATCTACAACGCCGTGGATTTCTTCGACGCGCCCGACGATGAGTGGACGCGCTTCTATGAAATCAACGTGATCTCCGGCGTG
This sequence comes from Pseudomonas sp. GW821-FHT09E04, assembly GCF_059416185.1. Lineage (NCBI taxonomy): Bacteria > Pseudomonadati > Pseudomonadota > Gammaproteobacteria > Pseudomonadales > Pseudomonadaceae > Pseudomonas > Pseudomonas sp. GW821-FHT09E04. The sequence continues at coordinate 1,132,419 of NZ_JBWKOR010000001.1, read as the reverse complement.
CGCCTGTCGCGACATTACGTGCCGGCGATGGTCGAGCAGGGCTGGGGTCGGGTGATCTTCCTGTCTTCGGAATCCGGCGTGGCCACCCCGGCCGACATGATCAACTACGGCGTGACCAAAAGCGCCAACCTCGCGGTGTCCCATGGCCTGGCCAAACGTTTGGCCGGCACCGGGGTGACGGTCAATGCAATCCTGCCGGGGCCGACCTTCACCGACGGCGTCGAAGAGATGCTCAAGGATGCCGCCGCCGAGTCCGGCCGTAGCTTGCGGGACGAAGCCGACGCGTTTGTGCGCAGGGCCCGTCCGACCTCGATCATCCAGCGCGTGGCCAATGTCGAAGAAGTCGCGCATCTGGTGACCTACATCGCTTCACCGCTGTCCTCGGCCACCACCGGCGCGGCATTGCGCGTCGACGGCGGCGTGGTCGACAGCCTGGCAATCTGAATTCCTCAAGAGAGACGTTTATTTATGGCAACAGCATCAGCATTCATCGACATCCCGGCCTCGGCCGATCAGGTCTGGCAACTGATCGGCGGCTTCAACACGCTGCCGGACTGGCTGCCGTTCATTCCCAAGAGTGAGCTGAGCGACGGTGGCCGCGTACGCACCCTGCAAACCGCCGACGGCGCGGTGGTGATCGAGCGTCTGGAGACGTTCGATAACGCGGGCAAGACCTACAGCTACTCGATCGAGCAGGCACCGTTTCCGGCCACGGATTATCTGGCGACGATTCGCGTCGAAGCCCAAGGGCAGGGCGCGCGGGTGACGTGGTCGGGACGCTTCACGGCCAAGGGCGTGAGCGATGAGGAAGTGGTGGCGCTGTTCAGCGGCATCTATCAGGGCGGCCTCGAAGCGCTGCGCGCTAACTACCCGGCCTGAGTTGATCGTTCCCACGCTCCGCGTGGGAATGCAGCCCGGGACGCTCTGCGTCCCATTCGAGAGCTGGAACGCGGAGCGTCCCTTGAGGAATTCCCACGCAGAGCGTGGGAACTATCTCTGCCAAACGATCAGGTCTGTGAAATCAGCCTCTGCCGGCAATCAAGCACCAGTTTCGCCCCGCCCAGATCGCTGCGACCCACCTCAAGACTGAACCCGTGCAGGCTGACAATCGCCGCAACGATCGACAGCCCAAGCCCGAAACCGCTTTGCGGTTGCCCACCCTCTGCACGATAGAAGCGCTGGAACACTGCTTCCCGTTCCGACTCGGGAATGCCGGGGCCGGAGTCGTGCACCTCGATCCGCGTATGCCCCGCATCATTCACCCCACGCAAAATCACCGTGCCTCCCGGCGGGGTGAACTTGATCGAGTTGCTCAACAGGTTGGCCAGCGCCTCGAACAACAGCGCCCGGTCACCATTGAGCATCGGCAGGGTTTCGGGCATGTTCAGCTCGAAACGCAGTTCGTCTTCCTCGGCCAGCGGCAGGTAGAACTCATGCAGTTCCTGCAGCAGTCGCACCGGATCGAGCTCGACGAATCCCGAACGTCGCTGGCGATCTTCCAGTTCGGAAATCCTCAGCAAACCGCGAAAACGCGCCATCAGCGTATCGGCCTCGGCCAGCACCAGATCCAGTTGCGCCGCTTCCGGCGAGCCTTCGCCGGCCTGTTGCTGCATGCGATACAACTGCGCCCGCAAACGCGTCAGCGGAGTGCGCAAGTCGTGGGCGATGTTGTCGCACACGCCTTTGACTTCGTTCATCAGACGCTCGATGCGATCGAGCATGGCGTTGACGATGGCGGCGAGCATGTCCAGTTCGTCGCGGCGATTGGACACGGGCAATCGATGAGTCAGGTCACCGGCGACAATCGACTGGGCACTGGCCTGAATCGCGCGGATTCGCCGCAACGGCCGACGCCGCAGCAAATGCCAGCCGATGACCCCCGGTACGATTGTCAGCGAAACGCCCCAGAGCAATGCACGCAGAATGATGCGGGTCACGGCGAACAGCGAACCGTTGTCGCGCACCAGCACCAGCCAGCGACCGTCGCGGGTTGGGGTGGCGACCGCATCGCAACTGTCGGCAGGCAGGGTCGGATCGTCGGATTCGGAACAGTCGCGCAATTCGTGGATCTTGCCGTCCAGCGGCAGGCCCGCAGGCATTTGCTGCAAAGCCCCGCCGAGGTAGGTGTGGTCGGCGGCGAACAGGCCGTAGGCATCGATGCCGCGGATATCGAACGTCATGCTGGCGGCGAGTGCATCCTCGAGCTGCTCGCCGCGAAAGTGCGAGAACAGATGCTGACGCTGCATCAGCGAATGTTTGGCCAGGCTGTCGAGGTAACCGGAGACCTCGAAATACATGACCCCCATGAGGATCCCGCTCCAGGCCACGAACAACGAACTGTAAAGCGCCAGCAACCGGCTGCTGGAGGAACGCCAACCGTCAGACGGGTTCGGCAATGACATAACCCGAGCCTCGCACCGTACGGATCAGCGGGACATTGCCCGGCGGGTCGATCTTCTTGCGCAGGCGACCGATGTGGACGTCGATCAGGTTGGTCCCCGGGTCGAAGTGATAACCCCAGACTTCCTCGAAAATCATCATCCGCGACAGGATCTGGCCGCTGTTGCGCATCAGGAATTCCAGCAACTTGTATTCGGTGGGCAACAGCGTCAGCACCTGCTCGGCGCGGCTGGCTTCATGGCTGATCAGGTCGAGCTCAAGGTCCGCCACGCGCAGGGTGGTCGGCTGGGTGCCGCCATTGTGCTGCCGGCGCAGCAACACTTCGACCCGGGCCGCCATTTCGTCGGTGGCGAACGGCTTGGTCAGGTAATCGTCACCGCCGGCGCGCAGGCCGCGCACGCGCTCATCGACGTCGGACAACGCGCTGATCATCAGGATCGGCGTGGACACACCCATGGTGCGCAGGGTGGTGACGATGGCCAGACCATCCAGTTCGGGCAGCATGCGGTCGAGGGTGATCAGGTCGTAGTTGCCGCTGACGGCGCGGTCCAGGCCTTCGCGGCCGTTGTCGACCCAATCCACGTCGAGGCCGTGGCTGCTGAGTTCGGCGACGATTTCCCGGGCGGTCACGGCGTCGTCTTCGATGGTCAAGATGCGAGTCATGGTGGGCCTGCTGATCGGTTCAAACGGAATGGCAGCATTTTGCCAAGATTTTGCAATAACGCTTTAAATTAACTTTCATGTTGTAGTTGATACAAACGCAAATGACCCACCGTGGTTGCCGATTTATTTCCCGAAACATTGATATCATCTGGCCATATTTTCGAGGGAGAGATTCCGTGGGCAAGTTGATTCGCGGTGGCTGGATGCCGATGGCCGGGATGCTTCTGGCGCTGCTAAGTGCTTCGGCATTGGCCGCCAATACCCCGTGTTCCGGGAAGAAGGGTGGCATCGATCGCTGCGATGGCGATCTGTTTCTATGTAATGACGGCTCCATCAGCGGCTCGAAAAAGAGTTGCGCTGCGATGTTCGGCATCCGTGAACAGGCGCGGCCGCAGCAGTTTCTGCAAACCAATGACGGCTGTGATTGTGGCACCGGTTCGTTCTGCACCGGGCCACGCGGCGGCGTGTATTGCCTGACGCCCAGCGGCAAGAAGAGCTACAAACGCAAGTAAGCGGTTTTGTGCCAATGCATAAAACCCGCTGCTATCGAACCGTTGTTGCAAATTGCATGGTTCTTGGAAGTTCAGTCTTTTTAAGTGAATGAATTCAAACGATTTATTTAATGTTGGCGACTGGCACGGTCACTGCAATTCATCTGCTGACGAGTTGTAACACCATTTTTCATGCCGGGAGCAGAACAACAATGAATAGATCCTCTGATGGGTTTTATCCTGCCTTCGAAGGCGAGTCGAGCAACGTCTCAGGGGTGTCCTGGGGCGCGATCTTCGCCGGGGCCGCGGCCGCTGCGGCACTGTCGTTGATTCTGGTACTGCTTGGTTTCGGTCTGGGCTTCTCCGCTGTTTCACCGTGGGCCGGGGAGGGCGTCAGCGCCAAGGGCCTGGGCATTTCGACAATCGTCTGGCTGGCGGCGACGCAAATCATCGCTTCCGGCCTGGGCGGCTACATCGCCGGTCGCCTGCGGGTGAAGTGGGCGAACATGCACGGTGACGAGGTGTATTTCCGCGACACCGCCCATGGCTTCCTTGCCTGGTGCGTGGCCACGCTGGTTACTGCGACGCTGGTGGTCGGCTCGGTCAGCAGCATCGTCAGCGGTGGTGTGCAGGCCGGTGCAAGTGTCGCCGGTGGTGCGGCCAGTGCCATGACTCAGGCGGCCGGGACTGCAGCGGCGAACACCGACAGTAATCAGTACGGCTACTTCGTCGACAGCCTGTTCCGCGATGACCGTCCTGCCGCCGTCAGCGATGACGCCGCTCGCGGCACCGTGACCCGGATCTTCGCTCAGAGCCTGGCCAACGGTCAGCTCAGCCCCGAGGATCGTACCTACCTTGCACAACTGGTCGCGCAACGGACCAATCTGACCCAGGCCGACGCCGAACGTCGCGTCGATGAAATCTACGCCCGTACGCAAAAAGCCATTGCCGACGCCAAGGTCAAAGCTCAGCAAGCCGCTGACACCGCCGCCAAAGTCGCTGCCTGGACTTCGCTGTGGATGTTCATCGCGCTGCTGGCCGGTGCGTTCTTCGCCAGTCTGTCGGCCACCTTCGGCGGTCGCCGCCGGGATGCGGTCGAGTACGTTGAAGTCGAAACCTACACCACGGCCACACTGCCTCCGGTCCGTTAACAAGGAGAATCACCATGCGCTCACTACTGCTGTTTTTCCTCGGCGTGCCAATCCCGATCATTATTCTGATCGCTCTGTTTGTGCACTGATCCCTCTGGGGCTTGTGCCTCGGCCGCTTCCACCTTCGGGTGGAAGCGGCTTTTTGCTTTCTAAAGGGCCAGCAGCCAGAATCGACGCCGCAAGCGGATCGGCCGCTTCAATTTCTGTTTAAGGATGAAGACGTTGGACAAGAAGGAAATCAAACGGCAGCTGGATGAGATGCTGGACGCCGGGCGCTCGAAGACCGAAACCTTCAAGGCGTTTTCGGGTGGGGCGGTCAAGGATCGGGTGCTGGCTTACTGGATTGGTTCACGCATTGACCCGGCACTGCGTCGCCAGTATGCACGCAAGGTCACGATCCTGATCGTGCTGACCTGCATTCAGGCATTGCTCGGCGCGCTCGCCGGATTTGTCCTGGGCTGGGACTCCGGCATCGGATTGGCCCTGACGCTCATGCTGATCGGCGGTGGTATCCCGCTGCTGTTTGCCTGGGGTTTCTACAAATACTCCGCTCAGACCTACACCGTCTTCGTGATCCTTACGCTCAGCCAGGTTTCACGCCTGTTCAAGGACTACGCCGAAGACCCGATCTCCACCTTGATCGGCGTCGGCCTCACTCTGGCCATGGTCTATTTTGTCGTGTGGCTGAAAACCAAGTTGTTCCCTGACCTCGGTTTCATCGGTTCGAAAAAGATCAAAGGGCAGTTCGTGTTTTCCAACTGATCGGCGGCAGAACCGTACAGTCATTTCCATGGCCTGGATCAATATTCTTCTGCGCGATATCCCCTACCGTGAATTTTCCAGGCCCTTGCCGCTGGATCGACTACATTGCTTGCGCGCACGTTGCTGCGCGAGCGGAACCAACCTGCCGGCCCGATAGAGAGAGATAACCCCCACGTGTCGGCAAGGTGTAGTGCAGCAAGGAGCTGTTTCAACCTCACCTGAACTTTTCACGGATGATCATCGCAATGCACTGCCTAGAAAGAACCTTCGATATCCAGCCCTTGGCGCAGGCGGATATGACTGTCCACATCAACGGCCAACCGGTCACCGCCGCCATCGGCGAAACCGTGCTCAGCGTCATTCAGTCTCTCGGCGTGCGCCAGGTCGCGCGCAACGATCACAACCAGATCAGCGGTGCCTATTGCGGGATGGGCGTGTGCCAGTGCTGCCTGGTGAAAATCAACGGCCGGCACAAACGCCGTGCCTGCCAGACCGTGGTGCGTGACGGCATGCACATCGAAACCCAGGCTAACCGCATTCACGGTCAGGAGGCGCTATGAGCCAGCATCCGGTCATCGTCGGCGGTGGGCCGGCGGGGATGGCAGCGGCCATCGAACTGGCGCGCCATGGTGTGCGCAGCACATTGCTTGAGGAGGCGTCGCGCCTGGGTGGTGTGGTCTATCGCGGGCCGCTGCGTGACGGCGTGCAGCTGGATTACTTGGGGCCGCGCTATTCCGAAGCACTGAGCAAATTGCACGGTGACTTTCAGGAGCAGGCCGGGCTGATCGATGTGCGCCTGCATCACCGTGTGGTTGGCGCCGAAGGTACCCGCTCGCTAGTCGTGCTCGATGGCGATGAGCGTCTGCACGAAATCAGCTATCCGCAACTGCTGCTGGCCGCCGGTTGCCATGAGCGCAGCGTGCCGTTTCCCGGCTGGACGCTGCCGGGCGTGATCATGCTTGGCGGCCTGCAATTGCAGATCAAGAGCGGTGTGGTCAAACCGCAGGGCCCAGTGGTGATCGCGGGCACCGGGCCGCTGTTACCGCTGGTGGCGACCCAGTTGCACGCGTCAGGCGTGAGTGTTGCCGGTGTCTACGAGGCCTGCGCGTTCGGCAAGATTGCCAAGGAAAGCCTGGCGCTTCTGAACAAGCCGCAACTCTTCCTTGATGGCTTGAGCATGCTCGCCTACCTGAAGTTGCACGGCATCCCGATGAACTACGGCTGGGGCGTGGTCGAGGCACACGGCGAAGGCGAACTGAAAAGCGTCAGCGTGGCGCCGTACTCGGCGACGTGGGAACCGGACATGAGCCGCGTCGAACGCTTCGAAGCGAAGACGCTCGCGGTCGGTTACGGCTTCATTCCGCGTACCCAGTTGAGCCAGCAAATGGGCCTGGATCACGGCTTCAGCGACGACGGTTACCTGCGCGCCAACGCCAACATCTGGCAGCAAAGCAGCGAGCCCCACGTGCATCTGGCCGGTGACATGGGCGGGATTCGCGGCGGTGAAGCGGCGATGCTGGCCGGCAAGATCGCCGCCACTTCGATCCTGCTGCAACGCGGTGTGCTGGAAGAGGAACTGGCGCGGGTCCGCCGCGACCGTTACCTGAGCAAACTCAAAGCCATCGTGCGTTTCCGCGCGGCGGTGGATCGCTACACCGAACGCGGCGTCGGGCAAATCAAATTGCCGGCGGCCGACACGGTGATCTGCCGCTGTGAACACGCGACCCGCGCCGACATCGACCGGGCGCTGGAGCAGGGCGTGCAAGACATCGCCAGCCTGAAAATGCGCACCCGCGTGAGCATGGGCGACTGTCAGGGGCGGATGTGCGTCGGCTATTGCAGCGACCGTTTGCGCCAGGCCACCGGGCGCAAGGATGTTGGCTGGTTGCGGCCGCGTTTCCCGGTCGATCCGATTCCTTTTTCCGCGTTCCAGTCCCTCGGCACGGAGGCCGTTTCCCATGAGTAAGTTCTATGACGTGGTCATCGCCGGCGGCGGTGTGATCGGCGCGTCCATCGCCTATCAGTTGTCCAAGCGCAAAAACCTCAAGGTCGCGATGATCGACGCCAAGCGCCCGGGCAACGCGACCCGAGCCTCGGCCGGCGGCTTGTGGGCCATCGGTGAGTCGGTGGGGCTGGGTTGCGGGGTGATTTTCTTCCGCATGATGTCGGCCAACCGCAAGCGCGAAACCCAAGGCGCGGCGGTGGCGGTGGATTCCAGCACGCCGCACATCCTGCCGCCGTCGTTCTTCGACTTCGCCTTGCAGTCCAACGCGCTGTACCCGGCGCTGCACCGTGAGCTGAAAGACAACCACGGGATGGATTTCAAGTTCGAAAAGACCGGGCTCAAGTTCGTCATTTATGACGATGAAGACCGGTTGTACGCCGAGCACATCGTCGGCTGCATTCCGCACCTGGCCGATCAGGTGCGCTGGCTCGATCAGGCGGCGTTGCGCGAATCCGAGCCGAGCGTCAGCCATGAAGCGCGCGGGGCACTGGAGTTTCTCTGCGACCACCAGGTCAGTCCGTTCCGCCTCGCCGACGCCTACGCCGAAGGCGCCCGGCAGAATGGCGTGGACATGTACGTCAACACCAACATCACCGGCGTTCTGCATCACGGTACGCGCGTGACCGGCGTGCAAACGGCTGAAGCCGGGGTGTTCCACTGCAAGACCCTGATCAACGCAGCGGGGGCGTGGGCGGCAGATCTCAGTGAGTGGGCCACTGGCGTGCGCATTCCGGTGAAACCGGTGAAAGGGCAGATTTTGTTGACCGAACGCCTGCCGAAAATCCTCAACGGTTGCCTGACCACCAGCGATTGCTACATGGCGCAGAAGGACAACGGCGAGATCCTGATCGGCAGCACCACCGAGGACAAAGGCTTCGACGTCACCACCACCTGGCCGGAAATCGCCGGGCTGGTGCAGGGCGCGGTGCGTTGTCTGCCGGAACTGGCGGACATCAACCTCAAGCGCACCTGGGCCGGGCTGCGGCCGGGCTCGCCGGATGAGTTGCCGATTCTCGGGCCCATGGCCGGGGTGGACGGCTACCTGAACGCCTGCGGGCATTTCCGCACCGGCGTGCTGACGTCGGCGATTACCGGGGTGTTGCTGGATAAGCTGGTCAACGATGAGCCGCTGCCGCTGGACATCACGCCGTTTCTGGCGGATCGGTTTGAAGTGGCGTCGGCCAAGGAAGAGAGGGAGCTGGAGATAGCCTGAGCCTGCTGGCTCCCACGAGATCGTTCCCACGCTCCGCGTGGGAATGCCTCAAGGGACGCTCCGCGTTCCAGCTCCGGGAGGGACGCGGAGCGTCCCGGGCTGCATTCCCACGCAGAGCGTGGGAACGATCAGGGTCAGGTCAGGGCTTGCCGGACTGTTCTTCCAGTTGATCCGACTCGAACAATCGGGCCAGTTCCGCCCGCGCTTCCTGTGCGGTCTGCAGGACCTTGGCCGCGTCGTCGTACACCGCGTGCTGGGCCTCCAGTACCTGTTCGTCATGGTGCTTGAAGCGCTTGATTCGCGCATCGGCCTGGGCCTGGGTCAAACCGAGGCCCACTAACGTGCGACGGCTCATTTCCAGACTGGAGTAATAGGTCTCCCGGATTGGATCGGCGCCGACATCCACCAACCTGTGAACGTGCTGCCGGTTACGCGCCCGGGCGATGATCTTCATGTGCGGGTAGAGCTTGCGCACGATCTCGGCGGTCTTGATGTTGGTCTCCGGATCGTCCGTGGCAATCACGAAGTATTCCGCTTCACCGACCTTGGCCGCGCTGAGGATTTCCGGACGCATCGGGTCGCCGTAGAACACCGGCACACCGCCGAAACTGCGCGACAGTTCGATGGTTTCCACCGAGGTGTCCAGCGCCACGAACTTGATGTTCTGCGCCCGCAGGATCCGCGCCACGATCTGACCCATCCGGCCCATGCCGGCGATGACCACCCGTGGAGTTTCGGTGTCGATCTGGCGGAATTTCTCCGGCACTTCCACTGGCTGCACCTTCGGGCTGACCAGCCGTGCGCAGATCAATAGCAGCAACGGCGTGACGGCCATCGACAGGGTGATGGTCAGCACCAGCAGGTCGTACAGACGCGGCTCGAACAGACCTTGATCGCGACCGATCTTGAACACCACGAACGCAAATTCACCGCCGGCCGCCAAAACGATACCGAGGCGAATCGCACTGACTTTGCTCAGCCCGCCAGCCAGACGCCCGACCACAAACAACAGCGGTAACTTCAGCGCAATCAGCAACAGCGTCAGCCCCAGCACGGTGATCGGCGCGCTCAGCAGCAGGCTGAGGTTGGCGCCCATGCCGACGCTGATGAAGAACAGCCCCAGCAGCAGGCCCTTGAACGGTTCGATCTGCGCTTCCAGCTCATGGCGATACTCCGAATCCGCCAGCAGCAACCCGGCAAGGAATGCGCCCAGCGCCATCGACACACCGACCATGTCCATCAGCCACGCGGTGCCGATGACCACCAGCAACGCGGTGGCGGTAGACACCTCCGGCAGACCGGTTTTCGCCACCACGCGGAACACCGGACGCAACAGATATCGCCCGCCAATCACCACCACGGCGATGCTGCCCAAGACCTGCAAACTGTGGCGCACATCGTCGGCAGTGCTGGTGTGGTGATCGACGCCCGCGAGCATCGGCACCAGGGCGATCAGCGGGATCGCGGCGATGTCCTGGAACAGCAGAATCGCAAACGCCAGCCGCCCGTGAGGGCTGGTCAGTTCCTTGCGTTCCGCCAGGCTTTGCAGGCCAAACGCGGTGGACGACAGCGCCAGGCCCAGGCCCAGAACAATCGCGCTGTTCAGCGGCTGGCCGAACACCGACAACGCCAGTACGCCAATCACCGAACCGGTCAAAAGCACCTGCGCCAGACCAACGCCGAACACCGATTTGCGCATCACCCACAAGCGTCGCGGCGAAAGCTCCAGACCAATGATGAACAGCAGCAACACCACGCCCAGCTCGGAGATATGGCTGACGCTTTGCGGATTGCCGATCAGGCCCAGCACCGACGGGCCGATGATCACTCCGGCAAACAGATAACCGAGCACCGCGCCCAGTTGCAGGCGCTTGGCCAGGGGAACGGTAAGCACTGCCGCGAACAGAAATACGACAGCGGCTTGCAACAGGTTGCCTTCATGGGGCATGGCACAACTCCATAACACGGTACGACGGGAGGGCAAGGATAAAGGCTCGCCCCATGGCACACCACCTGCGGGGGAAACTGATGTGGTGGGTGGCGGTTTCTGATGAGGCTGTTCATCTTTGAACCGTCAGGCGATATCTGGTCATGTAAAGTTCTACTTTGGTCTTAGTGAGTTGGAGAGTGTTTCTCTGGAACAGCGACTAAAAAGTTCGGGTTTGTGGGGGAGAGTTTTATCCGGTCATGCAACTTGTATGACGGGTGTAATGTTGCGAAGAGGGTTGCTTGATTCGCCGGTATTGCTCAATAAAAGCAGCAGCTTATTCGATAAAACGAAGTCTTTTTTATGGTTTTTAAAAGCAGAGCAGGGTGGTTGTGTGGACTAGGTAGTTCATTAAATTATTTTGTTTGTGAAACTTTCGTAACAGTGATTGACAATGCAATTCCTCCGAACTTACTATTTTCCCCGCAAAAGCAGGTCGTTAAATGATCGTTGCAGGGAATTTGCAAATAACGATTGTTTATCCCGTTTCACCGCAAACAAGAAGTCTGCGGCGAGGCGGTTGCGACCACACACCTGTATTGTGCTGGCCGCCTGGCAAGGCGCCGCTGCAAGTATCAGGTCTCATTCGACAGGGTGGGCAGGAAAGCCCGCTTGAAGTTAAGTTTTCATAAGGATTTGAAACCTTGTACTCGAACTCCAAGGGGGCGGCACGCCCGTTATCTGTGCCTGTCCGGCTCGCTTGCGACACGCCCCGCGTGGCGGCTGGCAAGCGTTTGCCCGTTGACGCGGCGCCCATCTTCAAAACATCCAACAACGTAATGTGCACTCGGCATCTCTCGACGTCGAACGTGCGCACTTTGCCCTTGGCCCGGCGGGCTACCGAGCATTCGTTCATTTTCAGCTCGCGTTTCAGGCGGCGGGTCGGGCGATTCTAATTTCCAGAATTTCAGTCAAACGTCTTTAAACCACGCTCTTCGTGGCGGCCGGATGCTGTACTTGATTTTAAGCGCACTCGCGAACTTTAGATTTATGTCCGGGATTTTTTAGTTATTTAAACCTACGGCAATGGTCGGGAATTGTTTGTTTTAAAATTTGCCGACGGTTTGCGCGAGCGCACCAGGGAAAGTTGTGCCCCGGGGTTGTTGGCTTGACGGAATAGTGGCGTCAATGATTTTGCGATGAATGAGTATTCGAGCGGTTGCGAACCGCTTGTTTCAGGTCTTGCAAGAGGGGCCTGACGGCGAAGGTGTAACTCTCGGGATCTGATGGAAGATCACTGTAAGTACTGAATTCGCATTCGCTGTAGTGGATAAACAAGCACATTTAACGTGAAGTTTTCATAAGGATTTGAAACTGTGTACTCAGACGCCATTGATCCGGAACACCTGCGGCTTCAGTCCGACAAACACTCACAGGGGACGCCCACGGCAGCGGCCGGGAAAGGGGCAGATGCAGCGTCGCAGTCTGGCCGCCAGCCTGAGGCTCACTCCCTCTATTCGCGTGAATCCGCGACGCCGAACGGGCGCATTTTCCTGAGTGGTCAGCAGGCGCTCGTGAGGTTGCTTCTGTCCCAGTCGGCGCTGGACCGGGCCAACGGCTTGCGCACCGCCGGGTTCGTCAGCGGCTATCGCGGTTCGCCTCTGGGTGGCGTGGATCGGGAGTTGATGAAAAGCAAAGACGTGCTGGAAAGCGCAGATATCCGCTTCCTGCCTGCCATCAACGAAGATCTGGCGGCCACGGCACTGATCGGCACTCAACGCGTCGAGACCGATCCGAAAAAGCGCTTTGACGGTGTCTATGGCCTTTGGTACGGCAAGGGCCCTGGCGTCGACCGCTCCGGGGACGCGATCAAGCACGGCAACTTCTACGGATCATCGCCCAACGGGGGCGTCCTGGTGGTCACCGGCGACGACCATGGCTGCGTTTCGTCGTCGATGTCCCATCAGTCCGACCGCACCCTGATGGCCTGGGGGCTGCCGGTGATTCACCCGGCGGGACTGGCCGATTACGAACGCTGCGGCCTGTGGGGCTGGGCGTTGTCGCGGGTGTCCGGGCTATGGGTCGGCTTCAAGGCCATCACCGAGACTGTTGAGGCCACCACCTCCGTCGAGTCGTCCCCGTTGCCAGGATTCGTCACGCCCGATATCGATCCGGGGCCGGACGGCCTGCACTGGCGCTGGCCCGACCTGCCGGGCATGCAGATCGAGCGGCGGCTTCCCTACAAATTCGACGCTGCCCGCGCATTTGCGCTGGCCAACCCGATCGATATCGCCGTGACGGCACCGGAGCAGCCGAGGCTGGTGATCGGCGCAATCGGCAAGGCCTATGGCGATGTACGCCAGGCCTTGCAGCAGGGCGGGGTTTCGCTTGAACAGCTGGAAAGTGCCGGTGTGGCACTGCTGAAGATCAATCTGGTCTACCCGCTGTCACCGGTGCTGGAGGCCTGGGCGAAGCGGGCCGATCAGGTGCTGATCGTCGAAGAGAAGCAAGCCATCGTCGAAGAGCAACTCAAGCAAGCGCTCTACAACGCGGAGTCCGGGCAGCGTGCCGTCATTCTGGGCAAGCGTGACGAAAGCGGCGCTCCGTTGATTTCGGATCACGAAGAACTGAGGCCGTCGCGCCTCGCGACGATGCTTCAACAACGACTGCAAGGTCTGGGCATCACACTGAGCGTGCCCGAGTACTGGTATCTGCCTGCGGTTAGCCGGACTCATGACTGGATCCGCCGTACGCCGTACCTGTGTTCGGGTTGCCCGCACAACACCTCCACCCGAGTGCCGGAAGGCAGCGAGGCGCGGCTCGGTATCGGCTGCCACGCGATGGCGGCGCGCATGCCGGAACGTGCAACCAGCGGCAGCGTGCAGATGGGGGGCGAAGGGGTCGACTGGCTGGGGCAGGCGCCCTTCGTCGAAACCCCTCACATTTTCCAGAACATCGGTGACGGTACGTTTTTCCATTCTGGCTATCTGGCAATCCGTCAGGCCATTGCGGCCGGCGCGACCATCACCTACAAGCTGCTGCACAACGATGCGGTGGCCATGACTGGCGGCCAGCCGATCGACGGCAAACTGACGGTCAAGAAAGCCGTCGAACTGATGCAAGCCGAAGGCGCCCACCGGGTCGTGGTGGTGGCGGACGATCCGCAACGCTTCGAAGCGCCGGGCAGCCTTCCGCAGGGCGTCGAGCTGTTCCACCGTGAGCGGCTGGAAGAGGTTCAGCGACAGTTGCGCGAGACACGGGGTGTCAGTGTGCTGGTGTTCGATCAGGTCTGCGCCATCGAGGGGCGTCGGCGCAAGAAACAGTTGCCGACGCCTGTCATGAAAACCGAAGTATTGATCAACGAAGCCGTGTGCGAAGGCTGTGGCGACTGTCAGGTCAAGTCCAATTGCCTGTCCGTGACACCGGTCGCGACTCCGTTCGGCACCAAGCGCCGGATTGATCCCCACGGATGCAACACCGATCTGTCCTGCATCAAGGGCTTCTGCCCGAGCTTTGTCACGGTGACCGGCAAACCGCGCGCGCAATACCGTCGGCAAGCCGACAGCCGCCAGGTTCTGGCCCGCGCCGAGGCACTGGCACTGCCGTCTTCGTCCTCACTCGAAACCCCGTATGAAATGCTGCTGGCAGGCATCGGCGGCACCGGAATCGTGACGGTGGCACGCACGGTTGCCCTGGCTGCGCATCTGGACGGCCGGGCGGTCAGCGTGCTCGATTTCACCGGGTTCGCCCAGAAGGGCGGGTCGGTGCTCAGCCATGTGCGTCTGGCTAACGTGGCCGACGTGCTGCACCAGCACCGCATCGACCTGGGTGGTGCCGACCTGTTGCTTGCGGCCGATCTGGTGGTCGCCAGCGAAGACGATGCATTGACGACACTGCGGGCAGGTAAAACGGTGGTCATCGCCAACACCGCCCAGACCCAGACGGGAGCGATGCTGCGCAATACCGAATTGCGCATCGAAACCGCCGCGATTCAAGCCTTCCTCAAGCAACGGGTGGGTGCCGAGCACTACCACGCGCTGGATGCGGCACAACTGGCCAACAACCTTGTCGATCCGATGCAGGCCAACATGCTGTTGCTGGGTTATGCCTGGCAACGGGGGACGGTGCCGGTGTCGCTGCAAGCGCTGAAAGAAGCCATCGATCAGGCCGGCAGCGCCGCCGCCAACCACCTGGCATTCGCCTGGGGACGGCTGTGGGCTCAGGAGCCGGCGTTCGTCATGCCATATCTCGACCCGGCCAGTAACGACGTGTCGCCGGTGTCGATCATCGACCTTGCCGCTCGGCGCGAAAGCATCGAACGGCTGGTCGAGACCCGCAGTGTGTTCCTGACCCACTATCAGGACGCGGCCTATGCAGCACGCTACCGTCAGGTGATCGAACGGCTTCGTTCGACGCCTGCGATCGGCGATGACAGCCCGCTCACCGAGGCCGTGGCACGCAACCTGTTCAAGTTGATGGCCTACAAGGACGAGTACGAAGTCGCGCGGCTGCTCACAGACAGTCGCTTCATGGCGCCAATCAAAGCCCGCTTCGAGAGTGGTGTCAGGCTCAAGTTCCACTTCGCGTTGCCCCTGATGCGCAACCGCAAGGACGGCAACGGCGAGCCGAAGAAGATCGCCGTCTCCGGTTGGGTGTTGCCGCTGCTGAAGGTGTTGGCCAAGGGCCGCGTGTTGCGCCACACCCGCTTCGATCCGCTGGGCTGGTCCGCCGAGCGCCGTGAGGAGCGGCGCCTGTTGCTCGACTACGAGCAGACACTGCAACGCCTGCTGCCAAACCTGAGCGCGGAGAACCTGCCGTTGTTTGTGGAGTGGGCGAATCTGCCGGACTCGATTCGCGGCTATGGCCACGTCAAGGAGCGGTCGATCGCCGCCGCACGGCAGCGGGAAAAAGAGCTGATTGTGCAAATCGTGGCGGGCACCCACAGCCTGTCGGTGGCCCCGGTCGTCGAGACCTGGCTGCCGCAATCGACCCTCGCCCCGCAGCCCCCCAAAGGCGAAGCGCGGGACGTCAAGCAGGCCTCGTAGCCGGCGGGATTTCACCTGCCTTCAAGACAACAACGACCAGAATGAGTGGACCCGACATGAACAACGAGAGCATTTCACCGGAGCTTTTGCACAAAGGCTCGACCGATGACGTACTGATCTGCGCCCCGAGAGTCGCGCTGCCGCTACACATCGACGAAGCGCTTCTGCAGGCTGCCGACAATGACCTGTTGGCGCGCCGGTTTTCGGCCGGCAGCGGCTCGCAACGAACCTTTGAGCTGACACCCGACGTGCAGAAAAGGAGCCGCGTGGGCGGCACGGAGGCGGACGACGAATGGAGCCGGGTGAGGGCGCTGCCGTACCAGATCGTCACTCCGGCCCTGCTGGAGGGCGCGGCTGCCAACGTCAGCCCGGAGCAGGCAGTGGCGAGTTTGTGCGAGTCGGTTCCGGCCATCCGCCGTGCCAGTTCGTTCCGCTTCATCAACAACGCCGACAACTACTTTTTCTACCGCAAGTCCCACGAACATGTGCCCGGCACCATGTTCATCGAAGCGGCGCGCCAGGCGGTGTATCACCATCTGTATCACCACACCGGTTATGCGCGGGGTGACGTGACCGTCAGCGTCAATGAACTGAACGCGAGCTTCTTCGCCTATGCGGAGTTGATGTACCCCATCGAACTGGTGGTCGACAACATGACCCCGACCGACAGCACATCGCCGAAGAAAATCTTCTTCCGAGTGGCGTTCTATCAGCGGCAGACCCTGTTCGCCACCATCGACACCAAGGCTACGGTGATCGACATCCGCCTGTTCGAGAAAACGCGGAACATCTTCATTCAGTCCAGCGACTGGTTCGCGCCCATCGACCCTTCGAAACTGGCGTGCAGCGTCAGCGATGGCCAGGGCCGCAAGGCCGATGTGGAGTTGCTGGGCCTGGGCAAGAGCGGCTGCGTGACGACGATGCCGGAGACCGACTTCATCGACTCGGCCAGGCTGCACATCCGTTATGAAGGCAAGCTGGATTTCTCCTCCGCCATCCTCAGTGTCGGCCACGGCCGGCACGCGTCGTGGGAATTCCCAGCACTGGGGTTCGAAGACCTGCAGACTCTGAGCGACATGATCAAGCGTGGATTCGTCAATCTGGACGAGGCGGCCCTCGGGGCGTTGCGCGCATGAGCAATGACATCGACGTGCCGATGCCGGCCACCGGCGTGCTGCAACTGGGCGCGCAGGTGGTTGCGAAAAACCGGATGTACTTTTCGTCCCTGGGCATGGATCTGTGTGACGAACACGGCTTGCCCTTGCCGGCGTTCTTTGCGGTCTACCGATCGCTGATGGACGGCGGGGCCGGTTTCGGCTTTCTCGGCAACGCCAGTGTGGATGCCGACGCACGCTACAACAGCCGTGGCCTGAAACTGACGTCGCCGGCTCACGCCGACGCCTTGCGTCCGCTGTTCGAAGTCGCCCGGCAGAGAAGCTTTCCACTGGGCGTGCAGCTGCAGCACTACGGCCCGCAGTCGATGCCGTCGGAGCAGGGCATCATCCTCAGCCCGAGCGGTATCGCGTCCGCTGCGATCCTCAAGGCCTATCCCCAGGCGCGGGCGGTGGCGATGTCGCACACGCAGATCCTGCGCTGCGTCGATCAATTCTCGTCTGCCGCCCGGCTTGCACAAGCGGCCGGTGCCGCCCTGATCCAGGTCCAGGCATCGAACGGCTATCTGGTCAGCAGTTTCCTGTCGCCGCGGACCAACCGCCGCGAGGATGAATGGGGCGGCAGCCCGCTCAAACGGGCCCGATTGCTGCTAGCCATCGTCGAAGGCATCCGTGCGGCCACCGGCGATCAGGTGCCGGTCACCGTGCGTTTGGGCATCGACGACGGGCTGGGTGAGGAAGGCCAGCGCGCGAGTCTGCTGGGGGATGTCGTGGTCGCGCTCGAGGCCGCCGGAGTGGCGGCCATCACCTGTTCCACAGGTGTCAGCGAAACCTTTCCGTTCTTTTTCAGGAACAAGGCGCAGGCGCTGGCCCTGTCGCGTGCGGGCTGTCGCTACCTCAAAGGTTTTGTGCGGATTCCGGTGGGTTTCACCGGTTCGGTCAGCGATGTGTCGCAAGCCAACGAAATCATCGAGAGCGGCGATGCCGATTTCGTCGGATTCGGCCGCGCCATGCTGGCCGACAACCATTTCATCGCCAAGGAGCTCGCCGGTCAGGCCGGACGGGTCAACCGTTGCCGGGGCGATGCGTTCTGTTTCCGTGACAAGAAGGATCCCATGGCCGAGCGGGTGTACTGCTGCGTCAATCCTGACTACCGCCGGCCGGAAAAACTGCAATTGCACTATGAGGAAAGTCTGAAATGAATTTCACCGGAAAAATCGCCCTGGTTGTCGGGGGTACGCGCGGCATCGGTTTCAACGTCAGCCAGAAGCTCGTCGAAGCCGGTTGCATCTGCTACATCACCGGTCGCAACGAGGATGACGGCCTGACTGCGCAAAGCCGGCTCGGCGAACGCTGCATGTTCATCAAGAGCGATGTTACGGACGAGGCATCGGTGGCCGAGCTGTTCAGGATCATCAACGACCGCCACGGGCGACTCGACCTGGCGGTGAACAACGCCGGCGTCACCTCGAAACACGCACCGATCCGTGACATGGATTTCGCCGACTGGAAACGCGTGCTGGAGATCAACCTGCTGGGCCCGCTGTTGTTGCTCAAACACCAGACGAATCTGATCTCGAAGCATCCGGGTGGCTCGATCGTCAACGTGTCGTCCTGTGCCGGCCTGCTGGGCGTTGCCAGACAGAGTGCCTATTCCACCAGCAAGGCCGCCCTGAACATGCTGACCCAGGTCTGCGCCATCGAGTCTGCGGAAGCGGCATTGCCGGAGCGCCATCCGGTTCGCGTCAACGCGGTGTGTCCCGGCCCGACGATGGGCGGCATGAACTCGGAGGAACGCTTGAAGGCCAACCCGGAGTCCACGAAACACAAACTTCAGGTCACGGTAATGAAACGTTTCGCCGATCCGGGCGAAATTTCTGCGGCGATCCTGTGGCTGCTCAGCGATGCTTCATCGTTCGTCACCGGCACCGTGATGCCAGTGGACGGCGGCTTTTCGGCCGGTAAATTCTGATGAGCACCACAGAGCGCGACCTGCCTCATCCAACTGGCAAACGGGTGTTCATCACCGGCGTGAGCAGCGGCATCGGCGAGGCGCTGACCGAGTTGCATCTGAAACACGGCTATACCGTGTTCGGCACTTCCAGGCGGGAACCCTACCGCTTCATGTCGCACCCGAACTTCCGGTTCCGGTCATTCGATCTTTCGAAAACCGGCGACATGGGTGAGTTGTTCAAAGGGCCGTTCGCCGAGATCCTGAGCCGGGGTGTCGATGTGCTCTTTCTCAACGCGGGGATCAGCGGCAACGTGCCGGCCCGGGGCGAGGAGTTTTCGGTGGCGGAGGTACAGCATGTGCTCAACGTCAATGTGCTGGCGAACAAGGCCATTCTCGATCTGATCCTCGCCTCGGCGCATCGACCGACCACCTGCGTGCTGTCGGCTTCGATGGCCGGTGTGCGCTTTCGCGCGGGCACGCTGACCTACAGCCTGTCGAAAGCGGCGCTGGCGGCACTGGGCGGTGTCTACGCCGAAGAAAACCCGGACATCTTCTTTGCCGTGTTGGGCCTGTGCAATGTCGACACCGGGCTGTCGCGGCAAGTGAGCTTCAGCCAGAGGACCGCCGATTTTCCGGATCTGCGTTCCCTTCAACAGCGGGCCCTTGCCCCTGGTTACATGATCTCCGCCGCCCAGCGTGCCGAGGACATCCGCGATGTGATCGGCGCACCCGCCGACTACGGCTTGAAAAGCGGCGTGTTCGTCGACATGAGGACCGTGCTGACCCGTCAACCGAAGGCGAACGAGCCGCTACCCCAAACCTAGCGAACCCGTGGACGCACCCCCAATAAAGGAATGTTGGAATGCTGAACGAAGTCAAAACCCTGGTCGAAACCGCTGTGCGGCAACAGGATCTGTTACTGAGCGAACCCATCGACCTGTCCCGTGGTGAAGACAGCCCGCTATATGGCGTCGAAGGCACCATCGACTCCATGACCCTGGTCTCGATCCTCGTCGACACCGAAGAAAAGATCCGCCATCGATTCGGTGCCGAAGTGCACCTGGCCGATACCTCCCACCTGCCTGCGGCCGCCACGCCGTTCGCGACACTCGGCACGCTGTGCGCGTATGTCATGAACCGGTTGGAGTCAGCCCTGACGGCGGCCGGTGCAGAGGCTCTGGCCAATTGACTCAACGGTCGCCGTCGCAGGGCGGCGCCTTTATCGAGAGGTGGACATGCAAGTCGAAACATTTCTGGAACATCTGAAGGCCGGCGCGGACAGGCTGGCGATCATCAGCGACGAAGGTCGCTTCACTTACGCCGAGCTATGCCGGCAGATTGACGCCTATGCCGAGTCGCTGGCGGCGCAATCGGTCAGCGATTGCTGTGTGCTGCTGGTCGACAACTACAGCTTCAACAGCGTCTGCCTGCTGTTTGCACTGTGGCGGCGCAACAATGTCGTGGCGTTGTCGGTGCCCAAAAACAGCGAGCAGTTGGTGAATCTGGCGAACGCTGCCGGCGCACGGTTTACCGTGACGGGGAACGGGCCGCAGGGTTACTCGGTGCTGGCGAACGATGGTGCTGCGGTGCCGCCGACTGTCGACGGTCTCCTGTCGCGCCGGCAGGCCGGTTTCATTGTGTTCTCGTCCGGCTCGACCGGACCGGCCAAGGGCGTCGTGCACGACATCGCACCGTTCTTCGAGCGTTATCTGAAGGCCGAGCAATGTGGCGCGATTCTGGCGTTCCTGCTGTTCGACCACATCGGCGGGCTGGTCACCGTCCTGCAGGCGCTGGCCACACACGGGACGCTGGTCCTGCCCAACGAACGTTCGCCTCAGGAAGTCGGCCGCTGTATCGAAACGTTCAAGGTGCAAACGCTGCACGTGTCGCCGACGCTTTTGAACCTGACGACGATCACCGGCGTGTTCCAGACCTGGGACACCGGCAGCCTGCAACGTATCTATTTCGGCTCCGAGCCGAGTTCGCCCGAAGCCATTCAACGCATCGCTTGCACATTGCCGCAGGTGCGGCTGAACCAGTTGTACGGCATGTCGGAAATCGGTGTGTTGCCCTGTCGGGGTCTGGACGGCGACAGCGCCTGGATGACCGTCGAGGATCCGGCCTACAGCCTGCGGGTGGTCGACGGCATTCTGCAGGTGCGCGGAGCGACCAATATGCTCGGTTACCTGAGTGGCCCGGGCGAGCTGTCCGATGATGGTTATCTGATTACCCAGGACCTAGCGGAAGAGCGCGACGGGTACTTCAGGGTCAGCGGGCGGGCGGTCGATGTGATCAACGTCGGCGGCAAGAAGGTGTTCCCGTCTCACGTGGAGAGCGTGTTGATGGGCATCGACAACGTTTCTGACGTCGTGGTCTACGGTCAGCCCAACCCGTTGCTCGGTCAGATCGTGGCCGCGCGGTTCACCTTGCTGGAACCGGAAACGCTGGAAGCGTTCAAGCCACGGCTGTATGCGGCGATTCGCGACGTGCTGTCACCGGAGCAGTTGCCCCGGCTGATTTCCGTCAGCGACACGCCACTGTTCACCAGTCGCTTCAAGAAAATGCGCCATCCCGGCGTCCTCAGCGGGTCGTAAGACCTGATTACCACGTTATAAGGAAATGACAACATGGCCGTACTCGAAGCAATGCGCGCAAGCATCGCGGAAATCCTGACCCTGCCGCTGGATGAACTGAAGGGCGATGTCCGATTGGAGAACAGTGACAACTGGGACTCGATGGCCAGGATCGGCATTGTCGCCCTGGTGTTCGAATCGACCGGCGTGACGGTGTCTGGCGAAGAGATGGACCGTATCGTGACGGTGCAGGACATCTTTGATCTGGTAACCCTGAAAATGAAGGAAACCGCATGACCCTGCGCACCCTTTGCGGAGTGACCGTGCGTGCGGTCACGTCCGCGTTGCCCGAGCGGCGTGTAGGGCTGGACGACTTCGCCGAACTGTTCGGCGCCAAGGAAGTGGCCCGCATCGCCAAAAGCACCGGCATCGAATCGATCAGGGAAGCCGGATCGCTGGACACGTCCGACCTGGTGATCGCCGCGTGCCGTCACCTGCTGGATCAGGGCGTGTGCGCTGCGCAGGAGATCGACGGACTGATCGTCGTGACCCAGACTCCGGACTCGTGGGTGCCGGGCGTCGGTTTCCTGGTTCAGCAGGCGCTCGGACTGCCCCAGCACTGTCTGGTACTGAACGTGTCCGCCGGTTGCTCGGGGTACGTCACTGCGCTGGTTCAGGCCGGCGCGCTGATCGCCGCCGGCGCGTGCAAAAAGGTGTTGCTGTGCACCGGGGATGTGACCACCAAGCTGCTGGACGGGCGCGACCGGCATGTGAAGATGCTGTTTGGCGATGCAGCGTCGGCCACTCTGCTGGAGGCGGGCGAGGGGACGTTCGAGTTCCTGTGCGGAGCCGACGGTAGTGGTCGTGAGGCCCTGGAATCCGACATCGCCTACACGCCTGAGGGTGACAGCCAGACTCGTGCCTCGATCCAGCGTCTGCAAATGGACGGTACGGCGGTGATGAACTTTGCACTGAACCGGGTACCGCAGACCGTCAAGTCGCTGCTTGAAGCGACGGGGTTGACGCCGGCGTCGCTCGACTTGCTGGTGCTGCACCAGGCAAACGGGTTCATGCTCAACTACCTGCGGCGGATGATCGGCGTCGCGCCGGAGAAGATGCCGATCGACATCGACGATGTCGGCAACACCAGCTCTACATCGATTCCGATTGTCCTGTCTCGCCACAGCGCAGTTGGCACAGCGCAGGCCCAGAACGTCGTGCTGTGCGGATTTGGTGCCGGTCTGTCCTGGGGCGCATTGAAGCTCGACCTTCGGCGCACGCTCGCCGTGCCGCCGTGCTACGTGCCTGAAAAGGCCACGCAGGCGGCCGGCACCGGCGAACGTCTGGAAGCCTGACGGGCCAATGCTGTCGGAACTTTCGGGGATGTCTGCGGGCACTCCCGAAAGGACTCCGGATTTCTCCACCGGATGAAAAGGGAAGCCACTGCATGTTCGGGACATTCTGGAAAACGCTCGGGATCTTTGGCGACGGAACCGATGCCCACGGGATTTCACCCTCGCCGTTTCTTCCGCGATTCAACTTTTACGAATTTCACCAATCGGGCGCAATTGATGCTCAGCCCGATGCCATCATCGCCGCCGTGTGTGCCTTGGACATGCGCGCGGATCGGGTGGCCGATGCCTTGCTTCGCCTGCGCGAACTGCCGGCAAAGCTGATCAGAGCCATCAGCAACCGACCGCAACCCGCGCCCGCGCCGTTCGGTTTTGACACTTTCACCTTGCTGCGGCGCACTGACCACGAAGTGTCCCTGGGACTGGCGGGGCGTTTCTGGCGCCCGGATCTGGACGCTTGCCTTGTGGCGGATGCTCCGGCGTTCATGTCGCTGGACGATTCCCGCGTCGCCAGGCTGGTGTTGCGTTTTCAAGTCATCGAGCAGGCAGAGGGCGCACGTACGTTACGCACCGAAACGTTCGTGTTTTGCCCCAACACTCGAACCCGATGGTTGTTCACACCGTATTGGCTGGCGATCCGCCTGGCCAGCGGCTGGATTCGGCGTCGAACCCTGGCGACGATCCAGCGGCAATTTCCGGCACCCATCCAGTAGGCCGGGGCTGGCCGCCCTATGGGGGGATCGAATCGAGGTTCTGTAATAATTTGCATCAATTGGTTACATTTATAGCCTCAGCGAATCAATTCCTCCCGAGTCTCCCATGGCCATCAACTTCGACCTCAACGACCTGCAAGCCTTTCGCGCCGTGGTCGAGCAGGGCAGTTTCCGCAAGGCCGCGGACACCGTGCGCATCTCGCAACCGGCCCTGAGCCGACGCATCGAAAAGCTTGAAGACGCCCTCGGCGTGAAGCTGTTCGAGCGCACCACACGCAAAGTCAGCCTGACCCAGGCCGGACGCGGTTTCATGCCGAGTGTCGAGCGTTTGCTGGATGATCTGGACGTGGCGTTGCTCGGCATTAGTGAAGTTGCCTCGAACCGGCAGGGCCACGTTACCGTCGCCTGCGTGCCGTCGGCGGCGTATTACTTCATGCCACGGGTGGTCGCCCGCTATCACCAGCAGTTCCCGCGAATCAAAGTCAAAGTCCTCGATTCCAGCGCCCATGACGTGCTGACGGCGGTGGTCAATGGCGAGGCGGATTTCGGCCTGAGTTTCATGGGTACCCAGGAGGCGGGCGTGGATTTCGAGCCGCTGGTGCAGGAGAGCTACGTGGTGGCTTGTCGTCGTGATCACCCGTTGGCGGGGCGCAGCAGCGTCAGTTGGGATGAGTTTTACCAGCAGGACTACATCTCGCTGGACAAGACGTCGGGCAATCGTTTCCTGCTCGATCAGGCACTGGCGAAGGTGGTGCCGCAGCGGCCGAGCATCTGCGAAACCCTGCACGTGACAACGATGATCGGTCTGGTGGAAGCGGGGTTGGGTGTGGCGGCGGTGCCATTGATGGCGATGCCGGCGGCGGATCATCCGATCCTGACGCGGGTGCCGCTGACCGATCCGCAAGTGATGCGCAGCGTGGGCATCATCAAGCGCCGGGGCCGTACGCTGACCCCGGCGGCACTGGAACTGGAGCGGCTGGTGGTGGAAATGAAAGTCCAGCCGCCGAAGGTCAGCGCTTGACCGAATCCAGTCCGGTGGCCTGCACGTCGGCCTGGGCGGCCGGCGCGGCGAGGTAGGCGAGCAACGCCTTGGCTTCCTGCGGATGCTGCGCACCGACCGGAATCCCCGCTGCAAAACGTGTTACCGACTGCACCGACTCCGGAATCTTCCCGACAAAACTCACCCCCGGCACCGGCAGCAACTCACTGACCTGCTGGAAGCCCAGTTGATAATCGCCGGTGGCGACCACCGAGCCCACCGGGATTTTCGGGATCATCTTCGCCTTCGGTTTCAGCTGATCTTCGATGCCAAGCTTCTTGAACAATTGCTGCTCGATGTACACGCCGCTGGCGCTGTCCGAGTAGGCCACCGATTGCGAATCGAGCAGGGTTTTCTTCAGGGCGTCGACGTTGCTGATGTCCGGTTTCGGCGCGCCTTCGCGCACCACCAGGCCGATCCGCGAATCCGCCAGTTCCACCCGCGAGGTCGGGTCGACCTTGCCTTGTTTGATCAAGTCGTCGAGGGCGTAGCCGACCATGATCACCACGTCGGCCTGCTCACCCCGGGCGAGGCGATTGGGGATCGCTTCCGGGGCCTTGCCCATCGACGGGCCGAGGATGGTGTCGAGGGTGTTGCCGGTGTTCGCGGCGAATTTCGGCGCGAGGATTTTGTAGGCTGCGGTGAAACCGCCGGAGGTCATCACCCGCAGCTCCTCGGCCTGTGCGAATGCGCTGAAAGCGAGGAGGGCGAGGGCGGTCAGATTGAAGAGCTTTTTCATGTTGGCTGGCTCCTCAAGCGACCGCAGGTTGCAGACGACCACCTGCGCGGCGATACAGATACAGCGTCGCGCACAACGCACACAGCGCGCCGACGCTCATCCAGTAACCCGGTGCAGCCTTGTCGCCGGTGTACTGGATCAGGAAGGTCGACATTGCCGGCGTGAACCCACCGAACACGGCAGTAGCGAGGCTGTAGGCCAGCGAGAAACCCGCCACCCGCACTTCCACCGGCATGATCTCGGTCAGCGCCGGAATCATCGCGCCGTTGTACATGCCGTAGATGAACGACAGCCACAGCAGCGACATCAGCATGTGGCTGAAGCTCGGCGCCTGCACCAGATACGACAGCGCCGGATACGTGGTGGCCAGGGCAAGCAACGACATGGCAATCAACAGCGGACGACGGCCAATCCGGTCGGACAGCGCGCCGCCAATCGGCAGCCAGAAGAAGTTCGAAACGCCCACCAGCAACGTCACCAGCAACGCATCCGACGTGCTCAGGTGCAGCACGGTTTTGCCGAAGGTCGGCGCGTACACGGTGATCAGGTAGAACGCGGTGGTGGTCAGGGCAACCATCAACATCCCGCCAAGTACCACGACCCAGTTCTGGCCGAGGGTGCGGAACACTTCTTTCATGCTCGGGCGATGTTTGCGGGCGGCGAACTCTTCGGTTTCCGCCAGGTTGCGACGCAGCAGGAAGATGAACGGCACGATCATGCAACCGACGAAAAACGGAATCCGCCAGCCCCAATCGGCAATCACGTCCGGCGCCATCCACTGGTTCAAGGCAAAGCCCAGCGCGGCTGCAACGATGATCGCAACCTGTTGGCTGGCCGACTGCCAGGCCGTGAAGAAACCTTTGCGGCCCGGTGTGGCAATCTCCGAGAGATACACCGAAACGCCGCCCAGTTCTGCACCGGCCGAGAAACCCTGCAGCAAGCGCCCGACCAGCACCAGTGCCGGGGCAAACAGACCAATGGTTTCGTATCCGGGTACCAGCACAATCAATATCGTGCCGCTGGCCATGATCGACAGGGTGACGATCAAACCTTTGCGACGCCCGACGTCATCGATGTACGCACCGAGCACGATCGCCCCCAGCGGACGCATCAAAAAGCCTGCGCCGAACACCGCGAACGTCATCATCAGGGAAGCGAACTCACTGCTCGCCGGAAAGAACACCGCCGCGATCTGCGTGGCGTAGAAGCCGAACAGAAAGAAGTCGAACTGTTCGAGGAAGTTGCCCGAGGTGACCCGGAAAATAGCGCCGGCCCGCGAGCCGCCGTGTGGGATTGAGGCTGTCATCGAAAAATACTCCACCGCTTTTATGACGTGCGCGACGGGGAGGCGGCGCACGGTTTTTATTGGGGCGGATAGTGGCGCAGGGGGATCGATCTGTTAATTGCATAGTTGGCATGGATTGATGTTCAAAGCGTATCAATTTCTGCGACCTTTGACCCTGAAGGCCCTCTGGCTGCTCCAGGTGTCAACTTGATCCGAACTTGGCGGGAATATCGTTTTTTCAGTCAAATGATGATTAATCAATAAAGTGTGAAAGTTTCGCGAAGGGAGTGTTGAGTTGTTTCAATTAACTATCAATGCCTGGGTTGATGAAAGTGGTTTTGGAGTTGCCCGGCAATAGCGAAATTGCATGGTTGTGCAGGGCGTGCTCGCTATTCCGTCTAAGTGATATTTGCGCCCATGTCACGGCACTGCTATTAGTTTTAACCATCCGGCGTGAGACGTTTAAGTTATTGTCATGCGCGGGCCGGCGAGCCTGGGCAAATGCTAATTAATTTCCACATATGTCTTACACGGAGGTAGCGACATGGCAACGCAACAGTCAGCCAAGATCATGATCACCAACGCCACGAACGGGAATGCCGAGATTATCCTGTTTCACACCAACCAGAGTAACGGCACACAGCGCGGTTCATGGCCAGCTGAGCCGGGGCAGATCGCAGGTCCGATGACGGTTTTTTTCGAGACGGGTTTTGGCTCAAGCGCGATTCTGGATTATTGGTCTGTACTGGTACACGTCAAGGATGGTCCATCTGCAGGGTTCTACATTAATTCTGGTAGTTCCACCGAGGAATACTGGAAAGAATGCCAACTACAAAGTGCTGACGCGGACCAGACCCTTACTCTTTCTGTCAGCCCCACGACATTCAATGTGGCGCTGAAGTCCGGAGGTAGTTCAGACGGGATGACGCGTGTGGCACCGGTAGCGCCTATTACTCATGTCTTTGTACTGATGCTGGAAAATCATTCGTTTGATAATGTCTTTGCCATGTCTGGAATTCCCGGAATAAGCGCTGCTACCAAAAATGACTACAATGAAATCAAAAGCGAAAAATATTTCGTTCAAGGCAGTGCGCCTTTAAGTATGCCAACAGATCCCGGTCATGAATTTGTTGATGTTGTTCAGCAGTTGACCGGTGTTGCGGGCCCTTTTCCGTCGGGCGCCCCTTATCCTCCTATCGATAACTCCGGGTTCGCCAGTAGTTATTCCACATCTACCTCTGAAACCCCGCACAAACCACCGCACCCAGAACAGATAATCGATGTCATGTCTTGCTTTGATACGCGGCATCAATTGCCAGCGATCTATAACCTGGCAACGCAATTCGCAGTCTGCGATCACTGGTTCTCCTCGATGCCGGGGCCGACATGGCCTAACCGTTTTTTTGTGCATGGAGCGTCTTCTTCCGGTTTCGATGACAGTCCGACAAAGCCTCAGATGGCCGGGTGGGAACTGAGTGGATTCAAATACCCGAACGGTTCCATCTTTCAACGTTTGGAAAACGCGAATATTCCCTATCGCATTTATCATGATGCTCAAGCCAATGGTCTTAGCCTCTACAGTGATGACCCCAATAGCGGATCGAAGCTTGGAGCAATCACCCAGGTTTCAGCGCTGAACGGTATCAGTATGTTGGATATGCATTCATTGGGGTCTTTCGCCAACGACCTTCAAGGTCCTTATCCTTACGGCTATACCTTCATAGAGCCGCATTATGGAAATTTGGCCAATGGAACCTATGCCGGCGGTTCGTCGCAGCATCCGATGGACGATGTCTATGGCGGTGAGAACATGCTCAGCGCGGTCTACTCGGCCATCCGGAATTCGCCTTATTGGAACACCAGCTTACTGCTGGTCATTTATGACGAGCATGGCGGGTTCTACGATTCGGTAAAGCCAGGGAGTATTCCTGCCCCCGGTGATAATCCCTCCTATGGTTATAACACTCATGGTTTTGACTTCAGGACTGCCGGTGTTCGGGTGCCTGCCGTCGCCGTATCTCCCCTGATCGCCCCGGGAACGGTAGATCCCACGCCATACGACCACTCCTCTGTACCTGCCTTGCTGGAAGCCTTGTGGGGTTTGCCAGCGTTGACTCGTCGGGATGCCGAAGCGAACACGCCGCTGCACCTGCTATCGCTATCAACGCCGCGAGAAACGTTAGCCGCCTTACCCACACCCATACCTGTGATCAAGGGAACCAGGGCGCGACTGGCTCCAATGGCAGAGGCTGCCATTCTTTCCGGACCGGTTCCTGACTCCGGCAACCTCGCAGGTGCACTCGCAATACTTCGCAAGACCGATGCCGAATTGTCGGCTCAAGGGCTTTCTTTGGCTCCACCGGATGTTGCACTCAAGGCCAAAGCCGCATTGAGTCGTATTGATGCTGAACTTTATGCCGCATCGGTTCTGGGGAGAGTCCATTTAATGAGAGTGCAGCGGCGACGGGCGAAGACTGCAGCAGGCAAGCCGTAGAGACAGATCAGCACACCGTCAGCTTTTTCACTTCAGTCAAAATCAGTATCTATCTTCTTCTCTACGGGGAGGGTCGATGCTGATTTATCCTCACTCAGGCGTTCATGACTAAAAACAAGGAATGATTCCAGAACCCCGCAGTCGGAGTTCAGGTATCACACATCTGAAGGAGGTTCACCGATGAACAACAAGACCCTGATCGCCAGCCTGGCCCTCGTCGCCGGCATCGCCGGGATCAGCCCGCTCGTTCAAGCGGCGCAACCCTCGACCGACACCGTCGAACGTTCGCCCATCGACGGCCGCGAACTGAAGGTCAACGACCGTGCTCCGGATGTCTATCAGCGCAGCGAAAAAGCCATCAAGAACTGGAAACAGAAAGGCCTCAAGCAACCCGATCCTCAGGCGCAGTGGGTGCAGATGAATGACAAGTACGTGATGGTGATGATTACTAATGGGACGATTGTGGATATCAAGCCGGTGGAGCGTTAGATCGCCAGCAACAATTGGCCATGGACGGTTGATTGCATTCGAGCGCCGTTCGGGTAAAACGCGAGGGGCGTTTCGAGTGACTGGATGTCAGGAGCAATTCGTTGGAAAAGAAACCCCTCTACCGCAAAGAAAACACCACGGCCCACAACGTCTGGCGCAACAACCTGGGCGGGCATTATCGGCATCAGCGAAACACCAAGGCTGAAATTCACAGTGAGGCTACACGCGGCTCGATGCATGGCATCAAGCATCATGGCTACGATTACACGCCGTTGTTTCGCTTTCTGCTGTCGCGTGTCGGTGGTGATTGGGACGAGATTTTCAGTGAGGCGGTGTCGCGGCTGGATCGGCAGGAACCGGTGTTCTGGATGGTCGCTCTGCATGAACATGAGCGAAGCGATGTCGTGGGGATGGGTGAGTCCAGCATCTACAGTGGGTTATACGTCGATGAGAACAAGCGCCTTCAAATCGTCAATCCCGACCTGAAGGCTGAAGACATGACGCCCAACTGCCAATGCTGCACGCATACCTTCAACAGTGTCGTGTTCGGTACCCCTGAGCGCTGAGATTCAATCGACCCGACTGTGAGTCACCGCCTGCCCGCCACCCAACCGATACTGATTATTCCCGCTGCGCTTGGCCTCGTACATCGCCAGATCCGCAATGTGCAGCAGCCGATCCATGGTCGGCGCATGGTCGGGGAACACGGCGACGCCGAGGCTGGTGCCGATGTGGCGCTGGTCGTTGCCGATGGTGATCGGTGGGGACAGTTCGATGAAGATTTTCTGGCAGATGCTCCGCGCTTCGTCCTGCAGATTCAGGCCGGGGGCGAGGCCCTGGAGAATGACCACGAACTCGTCGCCGCCGATGCGGGCGACGGTGTCGCTGACCCGCAGGATGCGTTTCAAACGCGTAGCGGTGGTGATCAAAACGCGGTCGCCGGCGGCATGGCCGTAGCGGTCGTTGATGCTTTTGAAACCGTTGAGATCGATGAACACCAGCGCCACCCGGGTCTCGGTAGCGCGGGCATGCTCCAGCGCTTCCGACAGGCGTTCTTCCAGCACCAGTCGATTGGGCAAACCGGTCAGCGGGTCGAAATGTGCCAGGTGCTGAAGGTAACTGGCCGAGGCCTTCTCTTCGGTGATATCGCGCACCACGCCCATCATCTTGATCATCGCGTCATGATCGTTCTTCACCACATTGCCGGTTTCCCTTAGCCAGCGAATCGTGCCATCGGGCCAGACCACGCGGTATTCCTCGTCGTGGTTTTCGCCGGTTTCCAGGCAACGCAATTCCCCGGCGCGCACCTTGGCGCGGTCGTCCGGGTGGACGCAGGAGCAGAACAAGGCGTAGGACGGCGTCACTTCGCCGATCTTGAAGCCGAACATGCCGAAGATTGCGTCGGACCAATAGAGCCGATCAGTGTCGACTTCCCAATCCCAGGTGCCGATCCGGGCGAAATACTGACTGCGCTTGAAGCGTTCGGCATCGCCATCCTGGTGAATGTTCTGGCCTTCGGCGGCGCGGGTGAGCAGTTCGCGGTACTCGGCAAGCTGCCGACGCAGGGCACGCTCGCGACGAATCAACACGGCGATCACGACCATCAACACAACGACGAGGGCGAAACCGATCCAGAGTTGAGTCATTCAAGCATCGCTGACATGGCTTATCGATTCGGGGTTGGTAGCGGGTGGCCATCATCCATCACGACCAATGCTGGGTCAAACGGTTGCCAATGGCCGGCATTTCTGGGAAAACGGCGGCCAGCGGAACAATAGAGTGAATGTTATGAATGATGAACTGCAGATAATCGATCTTCAGCCCGGCGACGGAAAAGCCGCCGTCAAAGGCGCATTGATCACCACCCAATACACCGGTTGGCTGGAAGACGGTACCGAGTTCGATTCGTCCTGGAGCCGGGGCAAGCCGTTCCAGTGCGTGATCGGTACGGGCCGGGTGATCAAGGGCTGGGACCAAGGGATCATGGGCATGCAGGTCGGCGGTAAACGCAAACTGCTGGTGCCGGCGCATTTGGGCTATGGCGAGCGGACGATGGGCAAGATCCCGCCGAATTCGAATCTGGTGTTCGAGATTGAGTTGCTCGAGGTTTTGACGCGGGAGGATTGATTCCGGCGTTTGATGATCACAGTCAGGAATTGGCGCATGGACGTGTGGAACATGATTTTCCAGTTTGCCGAGTGGTTGGGCGAGAAGCACTCGTCGCACGGGCGCTGGTCTTACGGGTATATGGCTGTGCTCAACGCTGCTGTGGCGGTTGGCACTTGGGTTGTGGCCAGGGAACAGATAGCAAAGAGCAAAGTGCTCAAGGATCGTGTGACGACGACGCTGGCGTCTCGAAGCCTGACAGTGACTTCCTTTGCAGAAGAAGGCGGGCAACAGGTCAGATTCACCGGCGTTCTGCTGGAGGAAGAGGGGGGTTATACCGTGACCCTGACTCGCCAGGATGTTCAAGGCTCCATCGTTTCTTCGAGCGACGGATTGCACTCGTTGGAAGAGGTCGATCGTTACCTGAGAGGTCATACGCCGTTTATCCTGTCTGACTTTCGGCGCTGATTGCGTCCGCCTATACAACCCGCTGCCTCCTTTTACGGAGCCAGCGGGTTTTTTCTTGCCTTTACCCGAGGCGTTACGCAGCCATCGCCATCTCATCCAGCGTTGCGGCAACCGTGCTGGTCAGGCTCGGAAATCTGCGTTTGACGCTGTGAAGTGCCGGCATTACTCGGTTGCGGTCCAGTTTGCCGTGATCGCGGGCGAGATGGACGAGGGCTTCGAGAGCGGCGGTGACGATGGATTTTCTTTCGCTCTCGAGCAGGAGTAGGCAGGCCTTTTCGGCCCATTGGCTGTCTTTCTCGTTGAGGCCGATGGAGATCAGGGCGGCGACGACGTGTGCATCGGATTTGCTTTCCATGGAGTATTCCTCAGGTCGTAGCATCGATCGTGTCCAGCGCCCGGTTCACGGCGAGCTCGCCACACATCACCACTTGGGCGATGCCCAGGACGGTACTGCGGTAGGGCGGGTCCAGCAGCGCGGCGAAGTCGCTGAGCATCACGCTGGCCGAGGCCATCGATTCGCAGGCGTGGGCCAGCAAGGCATGTTGATCGATGTGGGGGGCGATGAGGAACATGCGGCCGGGGCAGTGCTGTTTCGGGGCGGTGGGTTTCAGGTAATGGTCGAGGGCGCGCTCGGCGGCTTCGTGGAGTTTTTTTGAGTCGGTGGAGGAGTAGGGCGAAGTTGGGTCTGAATCAGTTTCGACATCTGTTTCGGGAGGATTCGGTGTGATTTTGAACATTTCGAAGGTTTCCAAAGTGATGCCGACACCACCTCGCGACTAAACGAAAAGGTGGCAGCTATACGCAGGTTAGTCGACCGGCAACCTTCCAAACCGGTGCACCCGAAGGTGCCCTGCGCACAGCTACCATTAAGTGCAGGTATTGAAAACCTGTCT
Source organism: Pseudomonas sp. GW821-FHT09E04 (assembly GCF_059416185.1). Lineage (NCBI taxonomy): Bacteria > Pseudomonadati > Pseudomonadota > Gammaproteobacteria > Pseudomonadales > Pseudomonadaceae > Pseudomonas > Pseudomonas sp. GW821-FHT09E04. Next base: position 1,099,545 of record NZ_JBWKOR010000001.1, on the reverse strand, counting down.
GTTTGGAGCGTTATGCAGTTTGAAGGTAATACCGAGCGACTAAACCCGTTCACTGACCATTCAGTGACGCGAATCAAGTTACCGACGCCCTCAAAACCGCACAAGCCGGCGGATTCTGGCGTAGTTGTAGGCAAAGGCGCAAGGCGATGTAGCCTCCCAGATGGGGGCAAAATGATGCGTCATTTTTCAGTCCGCCATCGCGAACAAGTTCGCTCCCACATGGGTTGTGCGTAGGCTGAAGTCATCCGTTTATCCCACAATCCAAAATTGACCTTGCCCCTTTCGATCCGAACAGCGACTATGCTCGCCATATAGGGGTAGGGGGTATAGGTATGTCGCACACGCACGAACACAAAGGCGAGTTGCTCAACCGGGTCCGGCGCATTGCCGGGCAGGTTCAGGCCGTCGAAAAGGCGTTGGAGTCCGAGGCCGATTGCGCCAAGACGTTGCACCTGATGGCGGCGATTCGCGGCGCGGTCAATGGCTTGATGGAGCAGTTCATCGAGGCCCATGCCCGCGAGCATGTCGCCCATCCCGACCTCAGCGATGAAGCCCGCGCCCAGGGCGTGGAAGAGTTGCTGCAAGCCATCCGCCGTTATTCCAAGTGAGCACCGACCCCATGAATCTGACGACTCGGTCTGACGACTTTTCCCACGATCACCAGTTTCTTGGCGCGTCCCACGACGACAACGCCCGCCGCACCTTGTGGGTGGTGGCGCTGACGTTCGTGATGATGATCGGTGAAATTGCTGCCGGTTACCTCACCGGTTCCATGGCACTGCTGGCCGATGGTTTCCACATGGCGACCCACGCCGGCGCCCTCGGTATCGCGGCGGCGGCCTATGGTTTTGCCCGGCGCAACGCCAACAACCGGCGCTACAGTTTCGGCACCGGCAAGGTCGGCGATCTGGCGGGTTTTGCCTCGGCCATGGTGCTGGGGCTGGTGTCGCTGGGGATTGCCGGGGAGTCGATTTTCCGCCTGTTCGAGCCCACCAGTGTGGCGTTCGGCGAAGCAACCTTGATCGCCGTGGTCGGCCTGGGCGTCAACCTGCTCAGCGCCTTTTTGCTGGCTGGTCATCACGGTCATCATGACCACGGCCATAGCCACGATCATGGCCATCACCACCATCACGACAACAACCTGCGCTCAGCCTACGTGCACGTACTGGCCGATGCGTTGACGTCGGTGCTGGCGATTGCCGCGCTGCTTGCCGGTCGCTATCTGGGCTGGGTGTGGATGGATCCGGTGATGGGCATCGTCGGTTCCATCGTCATCGCCAAATGGGCCTGGAACCTGATGCGCGACAGCGCCGCCGTGCTGCTCGACACCACCGATGAACCGGTGGCCGAGGAGATCCGCGAATTGCTGGAAACGTCCGACGACGTGCGCATCAGCGATTTGCACGTCTGGCAGGTCGGCCCGCAGGCGCGAGCGGCGATTGTCAGTGTGGTGGCGGCTGCGGGCGTGACTGCCGAGGCGATTCGCGAGCGTCTGGCACCGGTGCATGAGCTGTCGCACCTGACCATCGAATTGCGCAACGCTTAAGTCGTTGCCTCGCAGAACAATGGAATCCGCCCATTGAGGGAAGGGCGGTAATGCCAGGCGAACCGCTTCAGGTCGATGTCATGGGTGAGGATTTCACCGACGGTGGCGCTGGCAATGGTCATCGCCAACCTTTGCCCCGGGCATTGATGACGGCCGCTGCCGAACGTGAAACTGCGGCGGTTCGGGCGATCCGGCAGAAATCGATCCGGGTTTTCGTTCAGTGCCGGGTCGCGGTTGGCTGAGGCGAGCAACACCAGAATCACGTCGCCCGCTTCAAGTCGCACGCCGTCGATTTCGCAGGTGTTCGCGACAAAACGTCGGGTGTTCTGCACTGATGGATCGAGGCGCTGGACTTCGGCCAACAGCGAATCCACTGGCACATCGCGTAATTCGGGCTGACGCTGCAACGCGACCAGCGCGTTGCCGATCAGGCCGGCGGTGGCTTCAAAGGTCTGCGAGCAAAGGCCGATCAGGTTGGCGATCAGCACGTCTTCTTCGCCTGAAAAGCGCTGTTGGATGTCGGCGAGAAACGGGTTTGGCTCCGCCAGTAATTCAATGAAGTAACCGTACAATTGCTCAGCCGCTCGATGCGCTGCCGCCAGTTGCAGGTCATTGCTCAGCGGTGAAAGGCACGCTGCAAAATCCGCAGTCAGCTCACTGATCGCCCGCGCTTGTGCCGGAGTGAATCCGAGCAAAGCCGCAACCACGCACACCGGGCCGCGAAACATTGCCTTATATAAGCCGTCGGCATCGTTAGTCACCAACCGTGCGGCGACCAGCGCTCTGACATCTTCGTCATTGATCAGCCCCAGCGTCGGCTCAATGGCCGAACGTGGGCAGCGCTGAGCTTCGCCGTCATTCATGCGCATCAACTGGCTGAACACCTTGCCCGCCATGCCATCGGCGATGGCGTTGGGCACCGGCTCCTGCACCGGGCGCACCCGGCAATCCGCATGCGCCAGCACCGCGCACACCGCTCGGGCGCTGCTGGCGATCCACAGTTTCAGTCCGTGATGAAAGGTCAAACCGCCCGCCGCGCGCAGTTTGGCGTAGTAAGGGTAGGGATCGGCGTGAGTCGCAGCGATGATCGGGTCCATGGTTCGCAACCTTGTCGGTGGGGAAAGGGAGAGTCGAGCGCTGAGTTTGACAGACAATGGTCTTATAGAGATCAAGGCGTGTTTTGGTGTGAGATACTTTGATAGCCAGATGTTAAATGCTGGCCAGTTGAACTGAAGTAATGGTGTGAAAGCAAGTTTTTAGTCTTCTGAATGGACTGTTTTAGTAGCTAAGGGAAATGACATGTATAAAAAAGAAATTGAATTTGACAAAAACAATAAGGCTCGCATTTATCAATTGATAATGCTGAAGGGGCACTGTCTTTTTGCGGGTGATATGCTGGATCTGGATTTGGGGGCGAAAGTCGAACCAAAGTTGGGGCACACATTCTTTAGTGATATGTCAGGTGCAGTTGATGTGCTTTTGTATTTTTTTATGAATGATGAAGTTACAAATTGCCTGCCGGAGCGCGGCCCCCTTCAGGAGCTGTTTGCGGAATTGAAAACAGAACATTTTAAAGAAGAGGACGAAAGACTGTTTCGAATGGCGATGGATGACATCAAGGATATGTACGGTAATCGTGTTGAATACATGATAGGCAGTAGTTTTCTGGATTTTACAGTCAGTTCTTATTCAGTGTTCGAGTTCTGGATGGGTAGGCTTTACGAGTCAATTAAGGAAACGGACGCCAAACGGAGAGAAAAAAAAGAAGCGTTTGTGAAGGAGCAGATAGGAGAATATAACGCAAAAACTGAACCTGAACGCCAGCAGATACTAAAAAATATAATGGAAAAAAGCAGCCCATTTATGTCGGGCAAGGGGAAGGTTGATTATATTTTTTCGAAGATGCCTTCTGATCTCGATGACCTTGATTTTCATAAAGAGGTGGTAGAGTTTTATGGGGCCCTCAGAAATACGGTGCATAATCTCGGGATTCATAAGGGACATAGAGACTACGAGTTATCACTTGGAAGTGGTGAGGTAACACTTCGTATAGGTGAATCTCATAGGACCAGTAATTGGTCTACTTCTATTGAGCTGTGTTATAAGTTGGTCGCTATCTATGTTGCCGCTATAACAAGCTTGGGCAAGGTAAATGAAGATCTTTGTGTAATCTATAAGTAGTGGGTGTGGCGATGTGTATTCAATGTGAAGCGCGAGTGTCGGGTTCTTGGGAGCGATTGGCAATCGGTCAGACGTACGTGACGCCTGATCAGATAAGGGGGGTCGAGTTCGAAATTTCACAGGTTACACCCGATTTCATTCGAATACTTCCGCAGAATATTTTGATCAATCAAACTGCGTTTGTCGCTACGCTTGCATATCTTTTTCATAATGCACATAGCGTTGAAAATCCGTGCCTTGTGGGGGCGAGTAATGAGCCCGATGACTCGGGTGCGTTATGTGCCTCGTCGCGAATGGAAAACAGAGGAGTACGCTGTATCAATTATGTGCTGCCGATTTTGCAGCGATCGGGGATCGTAGGAATATATGGTGGCAGAAGTAACTCAACGTGGTTGTTAGCCGATTAAATTCGATAATCATGCTTGCCATTGAGGGTGGGAAGAAGCAAGTTATGGTCGCAACAGGTCTAATCTATGATTTTCCAGCAGAAGCTATCGAAGGTGTGACCTGTAAAAGCAAAAGCCCCCATCGATCACTCGATGGGGGCTTTTGTGCATCTGGGCGTCAGATCAAACCTTGACGATCCAGCCGGCTGGCGCTTCGACGTCGCCGGTCTGCACGCCGGTCAGCTCTTTGTAGAGCTTCTGGGTCACAGGGCCGACTTCGGTTTCGCTGTGGAACACGTGCAGGTGGTCGTTGTAGCTGATGCCGCCGATCGGGGTGATCACCGCAGCGGTACCGCAAGCACCGGCTTCCTTGAAGTCCGACAGCTTGTCGATGAACACGTCGCCTTCGACCACTTCCAGGCCCAGACGGGACTTGGCCAGTTCAATCAGGGACAGACGGGTGATGCCCGGCAGTACCGATGGCGAGTTCGGGGTCACGAACTTGTTGTCGTGGGTGATCCCGAAGAAGTTGGCCGAACCGACTTCCTCGATCTTCTTGTGGGTCAGCGGATCCAGGTAGATGGCGTCAGCGAAGTGCGCTTTCTTGGCCTGGGAGCCCGGCATCAGGCTGGCAGCGTAGTTGCCACCGACCTTGGCGGCACCGGTGCCTTGTGGCGCGGCGCGGTCGAAGGAGGAGATCTGGAAGTTGTGCGGGGTCAGGCCGCCCTTGAAGTAGGCGCCCACCGGGATCGCGAACACCGAGAAGATGAACTCCGGTGCGGTGCGCACGCCGATGTTGTCACCCACGCCGATCACGAACGGACGCAGGTACAGCGCGCCGCCGGTGCCGTAAGGCGGGATGAAACGCTCGTTGGCGCGAACCACGTCCTTGCACGCTTCGATGAATTGCTCGGTGGACACATGCGGCATCAGCAGGCGGGCGCAGCTGCGCTGCATGCGGGCGGCGTTCTGGTCCGGACGGAACAGGTTGATCGAGCCGTCCTTGCAACGATAGGCCTTCAGGCCTTCGAAGCATTGCTGGCCATAGTGAAGGGCAGTGGAGCCTTCGCTGATGTGCAGCACGTTGTCTTCGGTCAGGGTGCCTTTGTCCCACTCGCCGTTGCGAAAGTACGACAGATAGCGTTTATCGGTCTTGATGTAATCAAAACCCAGCTTGTCCCAATTGATGCTTTCGTTACCCATGACACCCTCTATCACTTAACAACCGTCGAAACGGTTCAAGGCTTCTGACGTTTTTTTGGATGGGCACAACAATACTTCATTCTTGAGCGGTTTCGCAGCCCGGGCGATGGGGGGAGCAGCAGATTTATTAGCCTGCTTATGAAAAAACTCCCCCGCGTCGGGTTTTTACAGGTGCAACGCATGCCCGAGGGCACGCAACGCCGCTTCCTGCACCGCTTCACCCAGCGTCGGGTGCGCGTGGATGGTGCCGCCGATGTCCTCCAGTCGCGCGCCCATTTCCAGGCTTTGCGCGAACGCGGTCGACAGTTCCGACACCCCGACCCCGACCGCCTGCCAGCCGACAATCACATGATTGTCCCGACGGGCGACCACCCGCACGAAACCGGTTTTCGATTCCAGGGTCATCGCCCGACCATTGGCCGCGAACGGGAAGTTCGACACGATGCAGTCCAGTCCGGCAGCCTTGGCTTCATCCGGCGTCTTGCCGACGACCACCAGTTCCGGGTCGGTGAAGCACACGGCAGCGATGGCGGTCGGGTTGAATTCGCGGGTCTTGCCGCTGATCAGCTCGGCGACCATCTCGCCCTGGGCCATGGCGCGGTGAGCCAGCATCGGCTCGCCGCTCAGGTCGCCGATGGCATAGACGTTGCGCATGCTGGTCTGGCAGCGGCTGTCGATCTTGATCGCCGCGCCGTTCATGTCCAGGTTCAACGCTTCGAGGTTCCAGCCCTGGGTATTGGGTTTGCGACCGACGGCCACCAGCACCTGATCGGTTTCCAGGTTCAGGGTGTCGCCGTTCGGGTCGCGGACCTGCAACGTACCGTCGAAGCCCAGCACGCTGTGCTTGAGATACAGCTTCACGCCCAGTTGCTTAAGCGCGTCGTGCACCGGTTGGGTCAGTTCGGCGTCGTAGGCTGGCAGGATCCGATCCTGCGCCTCGACCACACTGACCTCGGCGCCGAGCTTGCGGTAGGCAATGCCCAATTCCAGACCGATGTAACCACCGCCGACCACGATCAGGCGTTTCGGTACCGACTTCGGCGCCAGTGCTTCGGTCGACGAAATGATCGGCCCGCCAATCGGCAGGATCGGCAGGTTGACGCTTTTCGAGCCGGTGGCCAGCACCAGATGTTCGCACTGGATGCGGGTGTCGCCGACGTCCACGGTCTTGCCGTCGACGACCTTGGCCCAGCCGTTGATGACCTGAACCTTGTTCTTCTTCAGCAACGCGGCGACGCCGGTGGTCAGGCGATCGACGATGCCGTCCTTCCACTCGACGCTCTTGGTGATGTCGAGGGTCGGTGCGGAAACGTTGATACCCAGTGCCGAATGCTGGTTGTGATGTTGAGTCTGGTGAAACTGCTCGGCCACATGGATAAGCGCTTTCGATGGAATGCAGCCGATGTTCAGACAGGTGCCGCCCAGTGATTCGCCCTCGACCAGAATGGTCGAAATGCCCAGTTGCCCGGCACGAATGGCCGTTACATAACCGCCGGGGCCGCCGCCGATGATCAGCAGCGTGGTGTACAGAGTTTGCATTGCATCACTCCACAAACAGGGTCGCGGGTTGTTCGATCAGGCCACGAATGGCCTGGATGAAGAGCGCCGCGTCCATGCCGTCGACCACGCGGTGATCGAAGGAGCTGGAGAGGTTCATCATCTTGCGGATCACCACCTGGCCTTTGACGACCATCGGGCGTTCGACGATTTTGTTCACACCGACGATCGCCACTTCCGGCAGGTTCAGCACCGGGGTGCTGACGATGCCGCCGAGGGCGCCGAGGCTGGTCAGGGTGATGGTCGAGCCGGACAGTTCATCGCGGCTGGCCTTGCCATTGCGGGCGGCGTTGGCCAGGCGGGAAATTTCTGCCGCGCTGTCCCACAGGCTGCGCGCCTCGGCGTGACGCACCACCGGCACCATCAGGCCGACATCGCTTTGGGTGGCGACGCCGACATGCACCGCGCCGAGGCGGGTGATGACCTGGGCTTCGTCGTCGTAGCGGGCGTTCATCTGCGGGAAGTCGCGCAGGGCGACGACCAGTGCACGCACGAGGAACGGCAGCAAGGTCAGCTTGCCACGGCTGGCGCCGTGTTTTTCGTTCAGGTGGGCGCGCAGTTCTTCAATCGCGGTGACGTCGATTTCCTCGACATAACTGAAGTGCGCGGCACGCTGAGTGGCGTCCTGCATGCGCTGGGCAATCTTGCGGCGCATGCCGATCACTTGAATCTGTTCTTCATCGTTACGCTGGGCGTAAGCGGCGGCGACAGGTGCTGAAGCGTTCGACTGACCTTGCGCCAGATAGGCGTCTAGGTCTTCGTGCAATACGCGTCCGGCCGGACCGGAACCACGCACCAGACGCAGTTGGATGCCCAGATCCAACGCATGTTTGCGCACGGCCGGCGAGGCCAGCGGGCGCTCATCGGCTTCGCGGGCGACCATCGGGCCCTGGCAAACGGTAGCCGCCGGACGCGGCGCGACAACAGCAGGTTTGCTTTCAGCGACGGCTTCGACTTTGGGTGCAACAGGTTCTTTCGCAGGAGCAGGAGCCGGTTTGTCGGACTCCTTCAGATTGCCAGCGCCTTCCACTTCGATGCTGATCAGAATACTGCCGACCGCCATCACTTCACCCGGCTGACCGCCCAGTGCAATGACTTTGCCGTGGACCGGCGACGGAATGTCGACCATCGCCTTGTCGGTCATCACATCCGCCAGCACCTGATCTTCAACGACCAGATCGCCGACCTTGACGTGCCACTGCGACAGTTCTACTTCTGCGATGCCTTCGCCGATGTCCGGCATCTTGATAACGTGCGTGCCCATTCAGACCTCCATGACCCGTTTCAGCGCCGCGCCCACTCGGGACGGCCCAGGGAAATACGCCCACTCCTGCGCGTGCGGGTAGGGGGTGTCCCAACCGGTGACGCGCTCGATCGGCGCTTCCAGGTGGTGGAAGCAATGCTCTTGCACCAGCGACACCAGTTCGGCGCCGAAACCGCAGGTGCGGGTGGCTTCGTGAACCACGACGCAACGGCCGGTTTTCTTCACGGATTTGACAATGGTTTCCAGGTCCAGCGGCCACAGGCTGCGCAGATCGATGACTTCAGCATCAACGCCGGATTCTTCGGCGGCGACTTGCGACACGTACACGGTGGTGCCGTAGGTCAGCACGGTCACGTCCTTGCCCGGACGGGCGATGGCGGCGACGTCCAGCGGCACGGTGTAGTAGCCGTCAGGCACCTGCGCGGCCGGGTGTTTCGACCACGGGGTTACCGGACGTTCGTGATGGCCGTCGAACGGGCCGTTGTACAGGCGTTTGGGTTCGAGGAAGATCACCGGGTCATCGTTTTCGATGGAGGCGATCAGCAGGCCCTTGGCGTCATACGGGTTGGACGGCATGACAGTGCGCAGGCCGCAGACCTGGGTGAACAGGGCTTCGATGCTCTGGCTGTGGGTCTGACCACCGTAGATGCCGCCACCGCAAGGCATGCGCAGGGTCATCGGCGCAGTGAATTCGCCGGCCGAGCGATAACGCAGGCGTGCCGCCTCGGAAATGATCTGGTCGTAGGCTGGGTAGACGTAGTCGGCGAACTGGATTTCCACCACCGGACGCAGACCGTAGGCGCCCATGCCTACGGCGGTCCCGACAATGCCGCTCTCGGAGATCGGCGCGTCGAACACCCGCGAGGTGCCGTACTTGGCCTGCAGGCCTTCGGTGCAACGGAACACGCCGCCGAAGTAGCCGACGTCCTGGCCGAACACCACAACGTTGTCGTCACGCTCAAGCATCACATCCATGGCCGAGCGCAGGGCCTGGATCATGGTCATGGTGGTCGTGGTCATGGCGGTTTCCAACTGAATATTGTTGTTGTGATCGTTCATGTCAGATCCCCAACTGCTGACGCTGGCGCTTCAAGTGCTCCGGCATCTCTTTGTAGACGTCTTCGAACATGGTCGCGGCGCTCGGAATCTGGCCGCCGGCGAGGGTGCCGTACTGTTCGGCCTGTTTCTGTGCGGCGATCACTTCGGCTTCGAGCTCGGCGCTGACGGCGGCGTGCTCTTCTTCCGACCAGTGGCCGACCTTGATCAGGTGCTGTTTCAGGCGGGCAATCGGGTCGCCCAGCGGGAAGTGGCTCCAGTCGTCGGCAGGACGGTATTTGGACGGATCGTCGGAGGTCGAGTGCGGGCCGGCGCGGTAGGTGACCCATTCGATCATGGTCGGGCCGAGGCCGCGGCGGGCGCGTTCGGCAGCCCAGGCGGAGGCGGCGTAGACCGCGTAGAAATCGTTGCCATCAACCCGCAGGGAAGCGATGCCGCAACCGACGCCGCGTCCGGCGAAGGTGGTGGCTTCACCACCGGCGATGGCCTGGAACGTCGAGATCGCCCACTGGTTGTTGACCACGTTGAGGATCACTGGCGCCCGGTAAACGTGAGCGAAGGTGAGGGCAGTGTGGAAGTCCGATTCGGCGGTGGCGCCGTCGCCGATCCAGGCCGAGGCGATTTTGGTGTCGCCCTTGATCGCCGAGGCCATGCCCCAGCCCACGCCCTGGATGAACTGGGTCGCGAGGTTGCCGGAAATGGTGAAGAAACCGGCGTCCTTGACCGAGTACATGATCGGCAGCTGACGGCCCTTGAGCGGGTCGCGCTCGTTGGACAGCAGTTGGCAGATCAGGTCGACCAGCGGTACGTCGCGGGCCATCAGGATGCTTTGCTGGCGGTAGGTCGGGAAGCACATGTCGTCGATGTTCAAGGCCAGGGCCTGAGCGCTGCCGATGGCTTCTTCGCCAAGGCTTTGCATGTAGAACGACATTTTTTTCTGACGCTGGGCGACCACCATGCGGTTGTCGTAGATCCGGGTCTTGAGCATGGCGCGCATGCCTTTGCGCAGGATCTCGACCGGCACGTTCTCAGCCCATGGGCCGAGGGCGTTGCCCTGGTCGTCGAGCACGCGAATCAGGCCACGGGCCAGGTCGGCGGTGTCGGCGGGTTCAACGTCGATGGAAGGTTTGCGCACCGTGCCGGCATCGGTCAGATGCAGGTAGGAGAAATCGGTTTTGCAGCCTGGGCGGCCCGAGGGTTCAGGGACGTGCAGACGCAGCGGTTCATACGCTTGGGTCATGGCTTCTACGCTCGATCTTGTGAATTTCTTGTAGTGAGCTGGCAGTCATTCTTCGATAAAAGAAATCTTGTCCTACAACAATCATAGGCCCGGGCAAGAAGAATATTTCTCTCTGTTTCGTTGCACTGGAGATCATTTGCAGATAGAAATTCTGCATAAACATAAAAAACAGGTGGTTTTGTCTCATGCGCAAACTGGACCGTACCGACATCGGCATTCTCAACAGCCTTCAAGAGAACGCGCGCATCACCAATGCTGACCTGGCCCGTTCGGTCAATCTGTCACCGACACCGTGCTTCAACCGGGTCAAGGCGATGGAAGAGTTGGGCCTGATTCGCGAGCAAGTGACTCTGCTGGACGCCGACCTGCTCGGGCTGCACGTGAACGTGTTCATTCACGTGAGCCTGGAGAAGCAGGTAGAGGAAGCGCTGCAGCATTTCGAAGAGGCGATTTCCGACCGGCCGGAAGTCATGGAGTGCTACCTGATGGCCGGCGACCCGGACTATCTGATCCGGGTGCTGGTGCCGACCATTCAGTCGCTTGAGCGGTTCATGATGGACTTCCTGACCAAGGTGCCGGGCGTGGCCAACATCCGGTCAAGTTTTGCGCTCAAACAGGTGCGTTACAAGACGGCACTGCCGTTACCGGCGAATGGGTTGACGTTGGGCACCTAGCGCTGACACTTTCGCCGCCTCTGGATCAATACCTTATTGCGGCGAAAGAGCTGAAACTCCGGATGTTTCGTGATCAGTCCACTTTTTGTAGCATCCGGATTTAAGATCTGCATACCCCGAAGCATTACTTCCGCTTTGTTTGGTCGTCGCGGTGACCTCGCGGTCAACCAGCCAATGACATCTGAGTTCGGCGCGAGTAATGCCAACGTAAGCTAAACGCAGTGCCTCATCTGATTGAGCGTTGTCGTAAGGCGCTGGAGATTTGTCGCCCAGTTGGGTGAGGTTGTAAATGTCGTTGCGTTTGGATTTCGTCGGGTTATAGAAGCAATCACCGATAACGAAAACAGATTGCGCCTGCAATCCTTTGGACTTGTGAAAGGTCATCAGTTTGACGTTGCGCTGTTTTTTTTGCGCTTCTTGCAATAGGCCTCGTAGGGCTGTTCTGTATGCTTTTTCAACATCGCCAACGCGAAATACCATCAGTATGCTATGACCGTCGTCATAGGCTTGTCTGACGAGTCGCAGAATCGTTTCGTCCGGTTCGACGATTTTTTTATCTTTAGCCACGTAGTGCATGTATACGGGTGTCTTTTGATTAACGACTTTTTCGTTCGCTGCAATCCCATGCTTGGCTTTATCGGTTGTGGTGGGACGGACAACTTGTTCGGCAGCATCAATGATTGTCTGATGGGAACGGTAGTTGTTCTGCATGTACAGAGTGTTGCGCGTATGGGCGTGGAAATGCTTATGGAAGTCCATCAGATACAGGGGTGAGCTACCGCGCCAGCCATAGATACTTTGCCAGTCGTCGCCGACTGCCATCAGACTGTTGCCCAATCCGGGCAGGCCTTGATTACGATTACGGATCTCTTTGCAGCATTGCCGGACCCAGGAAATGTTCAGGCCGGACACGTCCTGGAACTCATCAATCATGAGATGCCGCATGCCGTCTAGCTCGGCTGTTGGAATGCGCTTAATATTTTCCGGATTGTGTTCGCCAAACAGTGCGAATGCCTTGTTGAAGGTGATCAATCTTTTGGGCGACATGCTTTCCAGGTAATCATGGAAGCCGCGCCAATAGATCTGCAAGGCGAGGTAGAAAGGCTGGCGTGGGTCGCCCGGCGTAAAATCTAATGAACCGATCGCCTGGACTACATCCAACCCCAGGTTCTCGATGTAGTTGGCTTCGGCAAAGAACACTTCGGTCAGCTTCGTTTCCTTGATAGTCGTGCCCGGCAAGTGATAATCAAAACCGGCGTCCTGAAAGATCATGTGCTGGGCATTGCCCATCAGCGTCTTTGCGGCCATAACGTTATTGATGAGAATGTATTTTTTCCCCCGATAACATTCTCCAATCATCGCCTGGCGGCTCCAGCTCTCTTGTTTGAGATTCACTGTCTGGCCTTCGCGCCTAGGAATTTCGGCCGACTGGTTTTTCGTGTCCGGCCAACCAAGAATTACCAGTGTTTCGAGCTCTTCCAAGTAACCATGGGCTATGAAGGGGGTTCTCTCGATGTTGAAGGTTCGACGCTCGGCCACACCTGGAATTGGCCATAGACCCAACTCCACCCATGCGGCCTCAATTTCATCGCAGACAGCTTCATCCTTTTCGGACATCTTGCCGAGAATCTGATTTTTTTTGATTCGCATGGACTCAGACATAGGATCCGGCTTGACGAAGACGATCGATTGGTAGAGATCCAGGATGTGTTTTTTGAACGTCAGGTCTTTCTCGTAAAGGCTATTGAATACTTGGGAAAGAACCAATCCTTGCTCATTCGTGATCTTTGACGAAAAGGGGTTTTCCAACTCGTCCTCATCCTCACCTGATTTTTTTGCGCCCAAGAAATCGAAATAGTCGATAGGCGCATCCGAGAACGCTTTCATGAAGCCGAATACTTTGCTGTGAAAGGTGCGCACCAAACTCTTGGTTTGACTCTCACTCAGGTCTTTGCCCCACGATTTGAAAATCTTCACCATCTTTTTCTGCAAGTCTTTTTTAGACTCAGTGGTGAAGGTAGTCACCTGCATGTGATGAAGGGGGATGCCCAGGTGAAAGTGTTTAAGCACAACACGCAAGGCCAACGTCGTGGACTTCCCGGAGCCCGCGCCAGCGATCACTGAAGTACAGGTCGTGTCGGCAAAGATCATTGCCCACTGCTGATCGCTCGGTTGTTCTTTCTTATCAAGTTTTTCCCACACCTCGTCGCGCATTTTCTGCTTGATATCATCGGTGATGGGCATGAGTTCATTGTCAAAAAGGGAGTGATCCTCTCCTGGCAAGGATGCGGCTGAGCGCAGGTCGTTGATCTCTAGAATGGCGCGCCCCTCTGCATAACCCTCAGCGTAGCCGAGATCCTTTCCGGCAAGCAGGCCCGCGTCATTGCCAAGCTTGATTCCTTCTTCTCTACCCTCGAAGAAGGATCGCCCGTCAATGGCTTTGAGTGCCTCAAGGACTTTGGATGACAAGTAGGCGATTGCGCGAAGGGAAATAGAGAGGTGGCGATTGAATGTTTCAGGTTCCAGCTCAGGGGGTTGCCCCTGTGGAGAAGTTTGACTCATGGTTTCCCTGCAAAAAAGTCTTCTCGACGAAGTGTGACTTCGACGATGTCCGTGTTATTGCTCACCTGCGCATTTGTAATCGCAGGGAGTCTGCCGTAGCGGTTTAGGTTTCCGGATATTACACGGTAGTGGCATTTTGGCTAGGGCACGGTCCAGAGCGCTCCTTTAAATGAGGGAGCGAATAATCATCTGGGCAATTGAACTCACATTTTGTTGATCGGAATCTTCAGGTAGACAACGCCATTACCTTCCGCCGGCGGCAGATTCCCCGCCCGCACATTCACCTGAATCGCCGGCAGCAACAGCGTCGGCATGCCCAACCCGGCATCACGTTTGGTGCGCATCTCGACGAACGCGGTTTCGTCGACGCCGTCATGCACATGGATATTGCTTTTACGCTGTTCGCCAACGGTGGTCTGGCACTGTGAGGCGCGACCTGCGGGTGGGTAGTCGTGGCAGACGTAGAGCTTCACGCTGGCTGGGAAGGCCAGCAGTTTGTGGATCGAATTGAACAGTTGATTCGCGTTGCCGCCGGGGAAGTCGCAACGGGCGGTGCCGACGTCGGGCATGAACAGCGTGTCGCCGACCAGGATCTGTTCGCCGTCGATCAGGTAGGCCATGTCCGCCGGGGTGTGGCCGGGGACGTGCAGGGCGGTGGCCTTGAGATTGCCGATCCTGAATGACTCGTTCGGCGCGAACAGGTGATCGAATTGCGAACCATCGACGCGAAATTCCGGCTCCAGGTTGAACAGCGCCTTGAACACGTTCTGCACTTTGCTGATCGATTCGCCAATCGCGATCTTGCCGCCCAGTTCACGACGCAGATAAGGCGCGGCGGACAGGTGGTCGGCGTGGGCGTGGGTTTCCAGCAGCCACTGCACTTGCAGCTTATGGGCGCGAACAAAGGCAATGATCTTGTCGGCCTGAGCCGTGCAGGTGCGACCGGCGGCGCCGTCGTAATCAAGCACCGGATCGACGATTGCGCATTGCCCGCCATCGGCCTCGTAGACCACATAGCTGTAGGTCGAAGAGGCGGGGTCTAGGAAAGCTTCAATCAGCGCGGGCATGGACACGGTCCTGTGCAGGAGGTGGAAAGTCAGGGTTGCAACACTTTATGTAAAAACATAATGTTCGCAGCTTAAGTGACGTTGAAGGCATCCTGCAAATGCAATCCAGTCTGACCGAATGTGAAGTCGCCCAACTGCGGGCCTCGGCCTCCAAGGCCTGTTCGCTGCTCAAGGCCTTGGCCAACGAGGATCGGTTGTTGATCCTGTGCCAGTTGACCCAGGGCGAACGCAACGTCGGCGAGCTGGAGAAAATGACCGGCGTGCGTCAGCCGACCCTGTCCCAGCAACTGGGCATCCTGCGTGATGAAGGGCTGGTCGCGACCCGTCGTGAAGGCAAGTACATTTTCTACGGTCTCGCCAGTCATGAAGTCATCCAGGTGATGAAAACACTGTCCGGACTCTACTGCGGAGCCGTGCTCAAAAGCTGGGCGCAATAGACCCGGCTATCCTTGCGTGCAGCAATAAGGAACAAGCAATGAACGATCAACACTGGGGCCCATCCATCAGTGCGGACATCGTGGTCATCGGCGGGGGCACTGCCGGCATCGGTTTTGTCGCCAGCCTGCTCAAACGTGACCCGCACCTGAATATCACGGTGATCGAACCGAGTGCCCAGCATTACTACCAACCGGCCTGGACGCTGGTCGGCGGTGGCGCCTACGACGCCAAAGACACCGCCCGACCGATGAACAAGGTACTGCCGCGTCAGGCCACCTGGATTCAGGCGGCAGTGACCAACATCGATCCCGACACACGCCAACTCACCCTCAACGATCAACGCACCGTCACCTATCAGAACCTGATCGTCTGCCCCGGCCTGCGCCTGGCGTGGGAGAAGATCGAAGGCTTGCAGGAAAGTCTCGGCCAGCACGGTGTGACGTCCAACTACAGCTATCAGCATGCGCAATACACTTGGGAACAGGTGCAGAAACTGCGCGGCGGCAAGGCGCTGTTCACTCAGCCGGCGATGCCGATCAAATGCGCCGGTGCCCCTCAGAAGGCGCTCTATCTGTCCTGCGACCACTGGCTCAAGAAGGGCGTATTGAACAAGGTCGAGGTTGAATTCAACCTGGCCGGCGCCGCGCTGTTCGGTGTGGCGACCTTCGTGCCGCCGCTGATGAAATACATCGAGAAATACAACGCGCGGCTGGCGTTCAATTCCAATCTGGTGAAGGTCGATGGCCCGGCGAAAACCGCCTGGTTTGACATCAAGGACGCGGACGGCTACGTCACCCGTCAGGCGAAAACCTTCGACCTGCTACACGTGGTGCCGCCGCAGGTTTCGCCGGACTTCATCGCGCAGAGTCCGCTGGCCGAAGCCGCCGGCTGGTGCGAGGTCAACCCGCACACGCTGCAACATCCGCGTTATCCCGAAGTGTTTGCGCTGGGCGATATCTGCGGCACCACCAATGCGAAAACCGCGGCGGCAGTGCGCAAGCAAGTCGTGGTGGTGGCGGAAAATCTGCTGGCGTTGCGCAAGGAACTGGCGCTGCCACTGAAGTACGACGGCTACGGTTCCTGCCCGCTGACGGTGGAGAAGGGCAAGGTGATCCTCGCCGAGTTCGGCTATGGCGGTAAGTTGCTGTCGACCTTTCCCCTCGACCCGACCGTGCCGCGCCGTTCTGCATGGTGGCTGAAGGCGACCCTGCTGCCGTGGTTCTACTGGCACGGCATGCTCAAGGGCCGCGAATGGCTGACGAGCCTGTCCAAAGTCGACTGAGAACACTCTATGTTGCTGGCAAGTCTGTTTGGCGTGTTGATGGGGTTGATCCTCGGTCTGACCGGGGCCGGCGGCGGGATTCTCGCGGTGCCCGCGCTGGTGCTCGGACTGGGCTGGACGATGACGCAAGCGGCGCCGGTGGCGTTGTTCGCCGTCGGCAGCGCGGCGGCGGTCGGTGCCATCGACGGTCTGCGCCATGGTCTGGTGCGTTATCGCGCGGCGCTGTTGATTGCGGCACTTGGTGCAGTGTTTTCGCCGGTGGGCATCTACTTCGCCCATCAGTTGCCGGAAAAGATCCTGATGATCCTGTTCAGCCTGCTGATGGTGATGGTGGCGTGGCGCATGCTGCGCCGCGAACGCCAGGAGCCGGGCCCGAGCGATCATGGCCACGCCAGTTGGGGGCAGAAGAACTGCATGCTCAACGAACAGACCGGTCGCTTCGACTGGACCGCCAAATGCACCGCGACCCTGGCGGCGTTGGGCGCGGTCACCGGCGTGGTGTCTGGTTTGCTGGGGGTTGGCGGCGGGTTTCTGATCGTGCCGGCGTTCAAGCAACTGACCGATGTGCAGATGCGCGGGATCGTCGCCACTTCCTTGATGGTCATCAGCCTGATTTCCGCCATTGGCGTGATCGGCGCGTTTCATGCCGGGGTGCGGATCGATCATCTGGGCGCGGCGTTTATCGTTGCGAGCATCGTCGGCATGATCGTCGGGCGCAAACTTTGCGCGCGGGTACCGGCGCGGGCGTTGCAGGTGGGGTTTGCCAGTGTGTGCCTGGTGGTTGCGGCTTATATGCTGCTGCGGGCGTGAGTCGTTAAACAGAGAAAAATCGCAGCCTTGGCTGCGATTTTTTTTCACTGGTTGTAAGCCGCCTCGGTGTTGTCGATCAGCGGGTTTTTCTCGGTCAGCACCACCTGGGCAATCTGATCCTTGCGCATGAATGTCACCTTCGGATGCGATTGCGCGTAACGGATAAAACGTTCCATCGCCTCGACCATCGCCGGCGTGCCGCCGATGCGGTCGTGCAGACTCACCGACATCATCCGCCGCTTGCTCGCGCCTTCGGCGTAGAGGCGATCGAATTCCAGCACCAGTTGCTGATAGAACTGCTCGGCGGAGAAGTGCCGGCCCTCGATCAATACGATGTCGTTGTTGCGCAGGGTGTAGGGCACCACGGCGAATTTGCGCCCGCGAACCATCGTCACGAAGGGTTCGTCGCGGCTGACGTCGTCGATGTGGTAGGTGAAATTCAGATCCTGCAGCACCTTCAACGTATTGGGACTGCGGCGCAGCCAGTTGGCGTTGTAGCCGACCGAGCGCTGGCCGGTGATTTTTTCCACGGCTGCGACGCCATCACCGATGAACTGTTTTTCCTGGGCGTAGTTCATGTTGTACGAGTCGGCCCAGCGCATGCCATGGGCTGCCAGTTCATGGCCGCGCTCGGCGATCGCCTTGGCCAGTTCCGGGTGCTTGAGCGCCGCTTCGCCGACCACGTGGGAGGTGACCTTGATGCCGGTGCGGTCCCACAGATCAAGCATGCGCCACAAGCCTTCCTTGTAGCCGTAATCGAACCAGGTCTGCGCCGGCAGGTCCGGGTAGCCTTTGGGCAACGGTGTACCGGAGAACGGACTTTCAGCACCCTCGGGCTGGCCGCCGGTTTCGAATTGCATCGACACCGAAATCACCAGTTGCGAGCCATCCGGCCAGGGTCGTTCCTGGGCGAAGGCGAGGGCAGGCAGCATCAGGGCGGCTGCCAGCAGGTTTTTCAGCAGACGCGGGGAGCGTTGCCAGCGGGAAGTGGTCATAACGGGCACCTTGCCGGTTGAGAAGTGCTGCAAGGTTGGCATTCGCTACGCTTGGGAAAAATCCGCTGCGTGCGAGATGACCTTTAAACAAAATTTACGAATCCCGGCGACCCCGGCACACTGATGCCATCTTCGGCACAAGGCCTTTCAATGAATCAATACGCCCCGCGCGACTGGCAGCCTCACGAGAAGCCCAGTCTGCCCGGTTCCCCCTCGACGCCGCTGCACTCCAACCCCAGGCGCCTGGCCTATGCGCTGGTGGGGTTGCTGGTGGCGCTGACCGGTGGTTTGGGCAATTCGCTGGTGGTCGCCAACCTGCCTTACCTGCAAGGGGCGATTGGGGCGACGACGGCTGAAATGGCCTGGTTGCCGGCGGCGTATGTAATGACCAACGTGTCGATGAACCTGCTGCTGGTGAAGTTTCGCCAGCAGTTCGGTTTGCGGGCGTTCACCGAGGTGTTTCTGGTTTTGTATGCGCTGGTGACCTTCGGCCATTTGTTCGTCAATGACCTGAGCTCGGCGATTGCGGTGCGTGCCGCTCACGGCATGGTCGGCGCGGCGTTGAGCTCGCTGGGCCTGTATTACATGGTGCAGGCGTTCCCGGCCAAATGGCGGATGAAGGCGCTGGTGCTGGGGCTTGGCACTTCGCAATTGGCGTTGCCGCTGGCGCGATTGTTCTCCGAAGACTTGCTGCAGATCGCCGAATGGCGCGGCCTGTACCTGTTCGAATTGGGCATGGCGCTGCTGTCGCTCGGCTGCGTGTTGATGCTCAAGCTGCCGCCGGGTGACCGCTTCAAGACTTTCGAACCCCTCGACTTTCTCACCTTCGCCATCCTCGCCAGTGGCGTGGCCTTGCTGTGCGCGGTGCTGTCCCTAGGGCGGATCGACTGGTGGCTCGAAGCACAATGGATCGGCATCGCCCTTGCCGCATCGATTGCCTTGATCCTCGCGGGGCTGGCCATCGAACACAACCGCAGCAACCCGATGCTGATGACCCGCTGGCTCGGCAGCGGGGTGATGATCCGCCTCGCGCTGGCGGTGATCCTGATTCGCATGGTGACCTCGGAGCAATCCACCGGCGCAGTGGGTTTCATGCAGAACCTGAACATGAGCAGCCAGCAGTTGCACAGCCTCTACGTGGTGATGCTGATCGGCAGCGTCGCCGGGCTGCTGACCAGTGCGCTGACCATCGACCCGAAACACCTGCTGATGCCGCTGATCGTGTCGCTGGCGTTGATGGCCACCGGTTCGATCATCGACAGCTCTTCAAACAACCTGACCCGCCCCGAAAACCTCTATTTCAGCCAGTTCCTGCTGGCGTTCGGCAGCACATTCTTCCTCGGCCCGACCATGGTCCTCGGCACGCGCAACGTGCTGACCAATCCGCGTAATCTGGTGAGTTTTTCGGTGTTGTTCGGGATCTGCAACAACCTCGGCGGCCTGATCGGCGCAGCGTTGCTGGGGACGTTCCAGATCGTGCGCGAGAAATTTCATTCCAGCCATATCGTCGAGCAACTGGTGCTGTCCGATCCGTTGGTGGCCGCCCGGGTACAGAGCGGCGGTTCGGCGGTCGGCTCCCTGATTGCGGACCCGAGCCTGCGCAACCTGCAAGGCATTCGCAGCCTGGCCAACGCCGCCACCCGGGAAGCCAACGTGCTGGCCTACAACGATGTGTTCATGCTGATTGCGGTGATCGCGATCTTGACCATGATCTGGATTTCCCTCCGTGCGCTGTGGCTGATCAGCACCACCAAAGCCGTCGCCCCGACACCTTCCGTACCTTCCAGCGGTGCCACTTCTTCATGACCGAACCGACCACCACGACCACCAATGCCATCGCCGCCACTCCCGAGGGAGAGGCGCCGCCGTCATCACCGAACACTGAACCGCGCTCGTTGCGGGTGCGGATCATCTCGTCGCTGGGCTTTGCCGCGATTGCCATCGTCGGTGTGCTGATCGTGCTTTACGCCTGGCAGTTGCCGCCGTTCAGCAGCGCGGTCGAGACCACTGAAAACGCCTTGGTGCGGGGGCAGGTGACGATCATCGGTCCGCAGCTCAGTGGTTATGTGTTTGAAGTACCGGTGCAGGACTTCCAGTTTGTGAAGGAAGGCGATTTGCTGGTGCGTCTCGATGACCGCATTTATCAGCAGCGTCTCGATCAGTCGCTGGCGCAACTGGCGGTACAGAAGGCTGCGCTGGCCAACGTCGTCCAGCAGCGCAACAGCGCCGAAGCGACGATCAAGTTGCGGCAGGCGGTGGTGGCTGATAGCGAGGCGCAGTTACGCAAAAGCGAGGCTGACTTGCGACGCAACACGGCGTTGGTCAATGACGGCTCCGTCTCCAAGCGTGAGATGGACGTGGCGCTGGCCGCCAATGCGCAGGGCATTGCGTCGGTGGCGCAGGCCAAGGCCAATCTGGAAATCGCCCGGCAGGATCTGCAAACGGTGATCGTCAATCGCGGCTCGCTGGAAGCCGCGGTGGCCAGCGCCGAGGCGGCGGTGCAACTGGCGCGGATCGATCTGTCCAACACCCGGATCATCGCCCCGCGCGACGGCCAGCTCGGGCAGATCGGCGTGCGCCTCGGTGCCTACGTCAATTCCGGGGCACAGTTGATGGCACTGGTGCCGGATCAGAAATGGGTGATCGCCAACATGAAGGAAACCCAGATGGACAACGTGCGGGTCGGGCAACCGGTGACCTTCACCGTGGATGGCCTGAACCACCGCAAGTTCACGGGTCATGTGCAGCACATTTCGCCGGGCACCGGTTCCGAATTCGCCTTATTGCAGGCCGACAACGCCACCGGCAACTTCGTGAAAATCGCTCAGCGGGTGCCGGTGCGTATCACCATCGATCCGGGGCAGCAGGAGAGCGAACGGCTGCGACCGGGGATGTCGGTGGTGGTCAGCATCGATACGGCGGCGGGTGATACCCAGAAGCACTGACTTCAGGCGGCGATCATCGGGGGCAGGGTGCCGAGCACAGACACGGCCGCCACGGCACCGATCCCCAGCAACCACTCGAGCATCACGCTGTGCTTGAGGGTGTCGATCCGTTGTTCGCAATCACTGATGCGCAAGCGGTTGAACAGCGCCAGTGCGAGCATGCCGAACACCAGCAATGCCTTGATCAACAGAATCAGGGCAAATCCCGAGAACAACGGCGTCGGCCACCATTGGCCGGTGAGGACGCGCACGTTGATCAGCCCGGTGATCAGCAGGCCGGCGACCAACACGTAGCCGAGCCCGCTGAACCGCTGCAGGACCTCACGAACCGTTTCGCCGGACTGGCGCAGGATCATCACCAGCATCAGCAACCCACCGAGCCAGGCGCCGACGCACGTCAGGTGAACCACCTGATTGAGGATCAGCATCTGGCCGCTGAAGCCGTCGAGCATGGCCCCGTGACCGACCGGGGCGAGGGTCATCAGCAGCAACGCGCTCAGGCCCAGCCGCAATGGTTGGCTCGATCGCCACGGGGTAAACAGCAACGCCAATAGCAGTGCATTGATCAGCAGATGCCAGCGCCACACCTGACCGAAAAACGTATGGCCCAGCACTAGCTCAATGGTGTCCGGATCGAACGCTGCAGCGGCCGAACCGGCCATGCTCGCGGTGATCAGCAACGCCCAGGCAACGCCGCTGACCAGCGCAATCGCCGCCAGCCAACGGGCCAGCCGCGCCAGGTGTCGATCCAGCGCCGGCGCTTCACCCTTGAGCAGCAGCGGCCGGAACAGCCAGGCCCCGAACAGCATCAACACCACGATGAAATGCAGGAACCGGCACAACACCAACGCTTCACTCATGAATTACTGGCCAACCTTGAACTGATAGGCGCCTTCGCTCTTGTGCGTATCGACCGACACCGCGTGCCATTCGACCTTGTATTCGCCAGCGGTCAATGGTGCTTCGGGCGTGACGATCAGGGTTTTCTTGTCGCCTTCGGTGGTCAGCGGCTTGACCTTCACCGGCGCGCCATCGTGGGTCACGATGACTTTGGTGAAGCTGGCTTCGACGCCTTCGGAAAACACCAGGCGCAGATCCGCAGGCGCGGCGACGGTGCTGTCGGCGGCCGGGGTCTGGCTTTTCAGATGTGCGTGGGCGAACGCCTGGGAAGTGACGACCAGCGAGGCGAGCAGCGCGCCGGCGGTGAACAGGTTTTTCAGCTTCATGGGCAATCCCTTTTCAGTGAGTGACGGCGGACAGTATAGGGTGTGCCGTGCACGTTGCCTTGAGGTGAGACAAGGAGGCGGGTGGCGATCCTAAACCAGAAAAATGCCCGGGTGTGTGAAGAATCGTTCTCGGCTGTCGCCCCTTGCCCAGAGCGGATGCTAGTCTTCAACAACGTTGTCTTCAGGGAGCCCTCATGGGCAATCACAAGATCGAAATCCGCCGCACCAATGTCGACAAGATCCTGCTGGCGGCGGAAAAGGTATTCGCCGAAAAAGGCTTCGGTGGCACCGCCATGGCCGACATCGCCGCCGAAGTGCAATTGCCGCGTTCCAACCTGCATTACTACTTCTCGACCAAGAGCGAGCTGTACAGCGCGGTGCTGTTCGACCTGCTGGAAGTGTGGAAGCAGGACGCCCTGTGCTTCGAGATGTTCGATGATCCGCGGGTGGTGCTCAGCAGCTACATCCGCGCCAAGATGAACCACTCGCGCAGCCGGCCTTACGGCTCGAAAGTCTGGGCCAACGAAATCATCCACGGAGCGCCGACCCTGGGCGAGGCGCTGGATGTCAGCCTGTACGACTGGGCGAAGATGAAAGAGGCGAAGATTCGTCAGTGGGTGGAGGACAAGCGGATTCTGCCGGTGGAGCCGTCGAGCCTGCTGTACATGATCTGGGCGTCGACCCAGCACTATGCCGACTTCGATCACCAGGTGAACATTCTGAATGAGCATCAGCCGTTGTCGGACATGCAGTTCGAGCGGGCGGTGCAGACGGTGACGAGTGTGATTTTGCGGGGGATAGGTTTAGAACCCTGAAAAAAGTCAAAAGCTAACCCTCACCCCAGCCCTCTCCCGGAGGGAGAGGGGGCCGACTGAGGTGTCTTGCGAGCTACATCGACCTGCAAGACCGGGTCGATTATGGATTCACAGTGGAGTTCCAGCTGTTTCGGTTATGGATTCAACGCAGGATTTTCACGTCGGTGTAATTCGTCAATATCCCCCAATCAGTCCCCTCTCCCAGGGGGAGAGGGCTAGGGTGAGGGGACTTCTGGATCAGCAGGCAATCTAGACCGTAACGTGATACGGATTGCGCGGATCATGATTCCAGTCCAGAAACGGCTTGCCCGTCTCCATCGGCACCATCTCGATGCAGTCCGCCACCGGGCAGGTGATCTGGCACAGATTGCACCCCACACACTCATCATCGATCACTTCATATGTGTGCGTGCCATCGGCCTGTTTCAGGCTGCTGATTGCCTGGTGTGATGTGTCTTCGCAGGCAATGTGGCACCGCCCGCAACCGATGCACGCTTCCTGATCGATCTTCGCGATGACCTGATAGTTGATGTCCAGGTACTTCCAGTCGGTCGTATTGCCCACCGCACGCCCGGAGAACTCGGCGATGCTGGCGTAGCCCTGACTATCCATCCACCGCGACAAGCCATCCTTCATTTCATCGACAATCCGGAAACCGTGGAGCATCGCCGCCGTGCACACCTGCACCGCACCGCTGCCCAGTGCAATGAACTCCGCCGCATCGCGCCAACTGCCGATGCCACCAATGCCGCAGATCGGCAGGCCTTGAGTCTGCGGATCACGGGCGATTTCCGCGACCATGTTCAGCGCTATCGGTTTGACCGCCGAGCCGCAATAACCGCCGTGAGTGCTTTTGCTGCCGACGGTGGGCAGGGCGACCATGTGTTCGAGGTCGACGCTGGTGATCGAATTGATGGTGTTGATCAGCGACACCGCATCGGCGCCGCCCCGGTATGCGGCGCGGGCGGCGACGCGGATGTCGGTGATGTTCGGTGTGAGTTTGACGATCACCGGCAGCGAGCAATAGGTCTTGCACCAGCGCGTGACCTGCTCGACGTACTCCGGCACCTGACCGACTGCCGCGCCCATGCCGCGTTCGGGCATGCCGTGGGGGCAGCCGAAGTTCAGCTCGATGCCGTCGGCGCCGGTGGCTTCCACCAGCGGCAGGATGTTTTTCCACGACTCTTCGACGCAGGGCACCATCAGTGACACGATCAACGCGCGATCCGGCCAGTCTTTTTTAACCTGGGTGATTTCCCGCAGGTTGATTTCCAGCGAGCGGTCGGTGATCAGTTCGATGTTGTTGATGCCCAGCACTTCGCGGTTGGCGCCGTAATGCGCCGAATAACGCGACGACACGTTGACCGCCGCCGGGTCTTCACCCAGGGTTTTCCAGACCACGCCGCCCCAGCCGGCCTCGAAGGCGCGCACCACGTTGTAGGCCTTGTCGGTCGGAGGCGCGGAGGCCAGCCAGAACGGGTTGGGGGCTTTGATACCGGCGAAGACAATCGAGAGATCGGCCATTTACGCAGCCTCCACGTTGAGCATCAGTTGAGCGTTGATCGCCTCGGCGGCGCGCTTGCCGTGTTGCACCGCTTGCACGGTCAGATCCTGATCGAGGCTGGTGCAGTCGCCGCCGGCGTACACGCCGGGGATGCTGGTACGCAGGTTTTCATCGACCTGGATGCGTTCGCCCTGACGCTTCAGCTCGCGGGCCAGCGGGTCGGCGAGGGCGCTGCTGTCGAAGGCCTGGCCGATGGCTTTGAAGATCGCATCGGCGGCCAGCTCGAACGTCTCGCCAGTGGTTTGCAGGCGACCTTCCACCAGATGCGTACGGGCGAAGCGCATGCCGCGCACCTTGCCCTGAGCGTCGAGCAGCACTTCGTCCGGTTGCGCCCAGGTCAGCAGCCGCACCTGATTGGCCTTGGCAATGTCCTGCTCGTGGCCGGTGGCGCCCATGTCTGCCGCGCCACGGCGATAGACCAGGTTGACGTCGCGGGCGCCGAGGCGGGCCATTTGCACGGCCATATCGATGGCGGTGTTGCCGGCGCCGAGGACGATGCAGTGTTCAGCCAGCGGTAGTTGCGACAGGTCATCGACCTGGCGTAGTTCGCGGATGTAGTCGGTGGCAGCGAGCAGGCCGGGCGCGTCTTCGTGGGCCAGGCCGAGTTGCTTGCTGGCGTTCAGACCGAGGCCGAGGAACACCGCGTCGAACTGCTGATGCAGTTCGCTCAAGGTCAGGTTGTCGCCGAGTTTCTGCCCGTGGCGGATTTCGATGCCGCCGATCTGCAGGAGGAAATCCAGTTCCTTCTGTGCGTAGTCGTCGACCAGTTTGTATTTGGCGATTCCGTATTCGTTGAGCCCGCCAGCCTTCTCCCGCGCTTCGAAAATCACCACGTCATGCCCATGCATGGCGCTGCGATGCGCGCAGGACAAACCCGCCGGGCCGGCACCGACCACCGCAATGCGTTTACCGGTGGCGGCGGCGCGCTGGAACGGGTGCTCGGTGAAGTGCGCGTTATCCACGGCGTAGCGTTGCAGCAGGCCGATCAGCACCGGCGCGCATTCATGGGCGTTGTTGCGCACGCAGGCTTGCTGGCAGAGGATCTCGGTCGGACAGACCCGTGCGCAACTGCCGCCGAGGATGTTCGCCGAGAGGATTTTCTGCGCGGCGCCCGGCACGTTGTCCTGATGGATATTGCGGATGAACGACGGGATGTCGATCTCGCTCGGGCACGCATTCACGCACGGCGCGTCGTAGCAATACAGGCAGCGCGAGGCTTCCAGATGCGCCTGACGGTCGTTGAGCGGCGGCGCCAGATCGGTGAAATGGCCGGCGAGGGCGGCCGCACTTTCGTGCGGGTGCGGGAGATGGTTCAGGGTCTCGATCACGGTTTTTTGCCTCACGGTTATTTGAGGTTTTCTGCCTCTGTCGGGCAGTGGTTTTTTGTTGTCGATCGTTCCCACGCTCTGCGTGGGAATGCCTCAAGGGACGCTCCGCGTCCAGTGACGCGGAGCGTCACGGGCTGCATTCCCACGCAGAGCGTGGGAACGATCATCGGTAATCAGGGAATCAGCGTTTGACGGCCACAGGTCTGTGCAACTCAGCCCGCTTGCTCAACAAGTCAAACACCGCCGGATACGCCGGCCGCTCGATGTACCGGCCCGCCCCGCGCTCGGCGCGCAGGTCGCCGTCGGCCCAGACCAACCGGCCCTGGCTGACGGTATGGCTCGGCACACCGGTCACGGTCTTTCCTTCGAAGATGTTGAAGTCCACCTGCTGATGGTGGGTCTTGGCGGAGATGGTGCGGGTGCCTTGCGGGTCCCACAGCACCAGGTCGGCATCGGCGCCGACGCGGATTGCGCCCTTGCGCGGATAGAGATTGAAGATTTTCGCGGTGTTGGTGGAGGTGAGGGCGACGAAGTCCTGCATCGACAACCGTCCCGAGTTCACCCCTTCATCCCACAACACCGCCATGCGGTCTTCGATGCCGGCGGTGCCGTTGGGGATCTTGCTGAAGTCGTCGCGGCCGGCGGCTTTCTGCTCGGCGCAGAAGCAGCAATGATCGGTGGCGGTGGTGTGCAGATTGCCGCTCTGCAAGCCATGCCACAGCGCCTCCTGATGCCCGCGCGGGCGGAACGGCGGGCTCATCACGTAACCGGCGGCGGTCTGCCAGTCCGGGTGCTGGTAGACGCTGTCGTCCAGCAGCAGATGCCCGGCCAGCACTTCGCCGTAGACCGGTTGACCCTTGCTGCGGGCGTAGGTGATTTCGTCGAGGGCCTCCTTGGTCGAGACGTGTACCAGGTACAGCGGCGTGCCGATGGTTTCAGCGATGCGGATCGCCCGGCTCGCGGCTTCACCTTCGACCTGCGAGGGCCGCGACAGCGGGTGCGCTTCCGGCCCGGTGATGCCCTGGGCCATCAACTTGCGCTGCAGGTGATAGACCAGTTCGCCGTTTTCCGCGTGCACGGTCGGCACGGCGCCGAGTTCCAGGCAGCGCTCGAAACTCGCCACCAGCGTGTCGTCGGCGGCCATGATCGCGTTCTTGTAAGCCATGAAATGCTTGAAGCTGTTGATCCCGTGCTGGCTGACCAGTTCGGCCATTTCCTCGCGGACCTGCTCGCTCCACCAGGTGATCGCGACGTGGAAACCGTAGTCGGAGGCGGACTTCTCCGCCCAGCCACGCCACTGATGAAACGCTTCGAGCAGCGACTGCTGCGGATTGGGAATCACGAAATCGATGATCGAGGTGGTGCCACCGGCCAGGCCTGCGGCGGTGCCGCTGTAGAAGTCTTCGCTGGCCACGGTGCCCATGAACGGGAGTTGCATGTGAGTGTGTGGATCGATGCCGCCGGGCATCAGGTATTGGCCGCTGCCGTCGAGCACTTCGGCGCCGGCGGGAATATCCAGGTTTTCACCAATGGCTTTGATCACGCCGTCAGCGCAATAGACATCGGCGCGGTAACTTTCATCATGGGTAACAACGGTGGCGCCACGGATCAACAGAGACATTCCGAGTTCCTCGCAGGCATGACCGACTTGTGCCGGTTCTAGATGTTTTATTGTTTGCAGCGCCAATGCGTAATCTTGTCAGCGCTGTCAGGAATAGACGCTAGTCGCAGTTTTACAATTGAGCAAGAATATTTTTTATAAGCTTATATCTGTTTTAAGTTACTGATAAATAAAGATAAAAATACAAAATCACCAAAATGGTGAGGTGCTTCACCATTTTGACGCACTTGACAGGTTGGAAATATGAGCAAGATTTCCTATGTGAAATCAGCCGCTTGAAGTTGAGCTGCGGTTGATCGCCCACGACGAAAAAAAGTGCAGTGCACCAGATTGAGTCCTGACAGTTCGGACAACTTGCCTGGCATTTAGCCTGAGTGTTCAGTCAAGTTTTCGCGGCCTCATAAGGTGAATAATTAAAACTGATAAACATCAGTTGGTTACGCAAAGTTGAAAGCAAGGCCCGATGCGAAAGCGGGGCACCCGGCACGTTTATTGATGCCGCCGCTGACACCGTGGCCGGTGCAAGAAAGTTGTCAGTTCCTCCGGCCATCGTCCGGCTTGCACCCGCGTGTGCAGCCGCCTGATGAGCAAAAAAATAATCAGAAGAACAGTGGAGCGGCCATGCAACAGAACAGATCACAAGTGATCGAGCGCGACGGCTTGTTCGAGCTCGAAGCCGGCAGCGACGTCCTCGACAGTCCCCGTTACAACCACGACATGGCACCGACCAAGGTGCGCGAACGAACCTGGAACAAATGGCACATCACCGCGCTGTGGATCGGCATGTCGATCTGCGTGCCGACCTACACCCTCGGCGGGGTGCTCACCGCGTACTTTGGCCTGACCGTTGGCGAGGCCTTGCTGGCAATTCTGTTTGCCAACGTCATCGTCCTGATTCCTCTCACGCTCAACGCGTTTCCCGGCACCAAGTACGGGATTCCGTTTCCCGTGCTGCTGCGTTCGTCGTTCGGGATTCTCGGCTCCAACGTGCCGTGCCTGATCCGGGCGCTGGTGGCGTGCGGCTGGTTCGGCATCCAGACCATGTTCGGCGGGCTGGCGATTCACCTGTTTCTCGGCTCGGTGTTTGAGGGCTGGAAATCCCTCGGCGGGACGGGGGAGGTGATCGGTTTCATGATTTTCTGGGCGCTGAACCTGTGGGTGGTGATTCGGGGAGCCGAGTCGATCAAGTGGCTGGAAACCCTGTCGGCACCGTTGCTGGTGGCGGTCGGCATCGGGTTGCTGGTGTGGGCCATGCCCAATGTGTCGATGACTGAACTGCTGGCGATTCCGCCGAAGCGTCCCGAAGGTGCGAGCGTGGTCAGTTACTTCGCCGCCGGGCTGACAGCGATGGTCGGTTTCTGGGCCACCCTGTCGCTGAACATTCCCGATTTCAGCCGATATGCCCGCAGCCAGAAGGATCAGATCCTCGGGCAGATTTTCGGCCTGCCGCTGACCATGTTCCTGTTCGCCGCACTGGGCGTGGTGATGACCGCCGCGTCGGTGAAACTGGTGGGCGTCAGCGTCTCCGATCCGGTGACCCTGATCGGCCATATCCAGAGCCCGGTGTGGGTCGCGGTGGCCATGGCGCTGATTATCATCGCCACGCTGTCGACCAACACCGCCGCCAACATCGTCTCGCCAACCAACGATTTCCAGAACATCGCGCCCAAGGTGATCAACCGCACCAAAGCGGTGATCCTCACTGGTTTCGTCGGTCTGGCGCTGATGGGCCATGAGCTGCTGAAAAAGCTCGGATGGATCGTCTCCGATGTCAGCCTGGAAACCGTGTATTCGAACTGGCTGCTGGGTTATTCCAGCCTGCTCGGGCCGATCGCCGGGATCATGGTGGTGGACTATTTCCTGATCAAGAAACAGCAACTGGACCTGGCCGGCCTGTACCGCGACGACGTGTACCCGGCGTGGAACTGGGCCGGGTTCATCGCGTTCGGCGTGCCGGTGGTGCTGACCCTGCTGTCGCTGGGCAGCAGCGCATTCAGCTGGTTTTACAGCTACGGCTGGTTCACCGGCTCGGCGCTGGGCGGGTTGATCTATTACGGGTTGTGCGCGATGCGGACCAGCCCGGTGGTCGTCAAATCGCCGTTGTAATTCCCATAAGAACTGCCTGAGGAGATCCCCATGAACGCAGCCGTAGACGTTCTGCAATCGACCCATCAGCACATCAACCGCGACCGCTTGTGGGCGTCGCTCATGGAACTCGCCAAACTCGGCGCCACGGTCAAGGGCGGGGTCTGTCGCCTGGCCCTGACCGACCTCGACCGCCAGGCCCGCGACCTGTTCGTGCAGTGGTGCAAGGATGCCGGTTGCAGCGTCACGGTCGATGAAGTCGGCAACATCTTCGCCCGCCGCCCTGGCCGTAACCCGAACCTGCCCCCGGTGATGACCGGCAGCCACATCGACACTCAGCCCACCGGCGGCAAGTTCGACGGCTGCTTCGGCGTGCTGGCCGGGGTCGAAGTGCTGCGCACCCTCAATGACCTGGGCGTGGAAACCGAGGCGCCGCTGGAAGTGGTGGTCTGGACCAACGAAGAAGGCTCGCGCTTCGCCCCGTGCATGATGGGCTCCGGCGTGTTCGCGGAAAAATTCACCCTCGAAGAAACCCTGGCCAAAGTCGATGCCGACGGCGTTACGGTCGGCGAAGCACTGAACGCCATCGGCTACGCCGGGCCACGCAAGGTCAGCGGGCATAAGGTCGGCGCCTACTTCGAAGCACACATCGAACAAGGACCAATCCTTGAAGACGAACAGAAAACCATCGGCGTAGTACTCGGCGCGCTGGGCCAGAAGTGGTTCGACCTGAAACTGCGCGGCGTCGAAGCCCACGCCGGCCCGACCCCGATGCACCTGCGCAAGGATGCTCTGGTCGGCGCTTCGGTGATCGTCGGCGCGGTCAATCGCGCGGCCCTCGGTCACCAACCCCACGCCTGCGGCACGGTCGGTTGCCTGCAAGCCTATCCGGGCTCGCGCAACGTCATTCCCGGCGAAGTGCGCATGACCCTCGACTTCCGGCATCTGGAGCCGGCACGCCTTGACTCGATGATCAGCGAGGTAAAACAAGTCATCGAAGCGACCTGCGAAGAACACGGCCTGACCTACGAGTTGACCCCGACCGCCGACTTCCCGCCGCTGTACTTCGAAAAAGGCTGCGTTGAAGCCGTGCGTGGCGCCGCCAAAGGTCTGGGCCTGTCGCACATGGACATCGTCAGCGGCGCCGGACACGACGCAATCTTCCTCGCCGAACTCGGCCCGGCCGGGATGATCTTCGTGCCGTGCGAAGGCGGCATCAGCCACAACGAAATCGAAAACGCCGCGCCGGACGATCTGGCGGCCGGCTGTGCGGTGTTGCTGCGGGCGATGCTGGCGGCTTCGGCGGCGGTGGCGGGAGGGCAGCGCGCCGCCTGACTTGAAACTGTCATCTGTACGTGCGACGTTGCCGCCCCTGAAATGGAAGCCAGGGACGCGCAATGTCGCCCATCAAAGTCATCACCTCAGGCTCGGCGTATCTGGACATCGACGCCTACGCCTGCTGCATCGCCTACGCAGAACTGCTCAACCTGCAAGGCATTCCCGCCCGCGCCGTCAGCAGCGCAAAACCCAATGCCAGTGTTTCGAACACCGTGCTCGGCTGGGGCGCGGTGCTGCACGATTACCGCCCGACCTCCAACGATGAGTTCATTCTGGTCGACGTCTCCGATTACCACCATTTCGACCCGATGGTCGCGCTCGATCGGGTGGTGGAAGTCATCGACCATCATCCGGGCTTCGAAGACCATTGGGCACAGACACTTGGATCGGCCGCCGACATCCGCCCGATCGGCGCGGCAGCGACTCAGGTTTTTCAGCGCTGGAAAGCCGCAGGCTTGGTGCCAAGGATCAGCGAACAAAGCGCCGCGCTGCTGGCCACGGCGATTCTGGACAACACGCTGAATTTCACCGGGCAGATGACCACAACGGCGGACATCGATGCCTACGCCGAACTCGCGCCACACGGGAAACTCACGGCGGACTGGCCCGGGCAATACTTCCTCGAGTGTCAGGCCGCCATCGAATCAGACATGTCGGCTGCATTGGCCGCCGATCTCAAACGCATGAAACCCGAAAGCCGGTTGCCTGAGTTTTTTGCGCAGATGACCGTATGGGATGCCGACGCGCTGATCGAGAAGTATCGCAGCGAGATTTGCCGCTGGATGGACGGGCAGGGTGATGACTGGTTGCTGAACGTCATCTGCATCAGCCAGCACAAGAGTTGTTTGCTGGCCGAACCCGTGGTCAGCCAGCAGAAGTTGAGTCGTTTGCTGCCGATGGAATGGCAGGCTGGGTTGGCGGTTCTAAAACCCTCGATCTTGCGCAAGGAACTACTGAGCCTGGGGCTGAACGCAAACTCAGGCGGGTGAAGTGATTACCCGGGATTGTCGGTTTTACTCGCCGCGCCTTTTCGTCGTTCAACGCCATTCGGGTTGCCAACGTCCAGCAATCGTCTTTCCACCAGCACGTTCTCGAGCGCCTGGCGTTCGGCTGGCGCCATCTGGTGTTCGCGCTTTTTCAGCTCCAGCAGGATGGGGCTGGACCAGGTGCGATAGGTCTGTTCGATGAGGCGGTTGGATGTCATCAGTCTCTCCTTGATCAAGAGCCCGGTGTAGCTGGCAGGGGCTCAATCCGATGAGGTACTAACGTTAGTCGAGAAAGCCGAAAGTCGCGAACGCCGCCGGTGGGAGCTGACGAGACCAATCGTCGCACCGTCGCAGACGTCCGGGCCGAGCCATTCGTGTTTCGCGTCGGCTATGACGACCCGCAGCTGCGCAATGAATTGCTGATCCACGAGCCGATCCATGTGGTGATGCCGGCGGATCACCCGTTGGCCCGGCGCGACGTATCGGGCGGACGATGCCTCGCCGGTGCTCAAGCTGTTTCTGGATACGCTGCGGGAACTGGTCGATCACACATCGCGATAATCAGGGACAAAGTTGCCCGGCACGATCACAACGGCCTGCGGTCGTAAACTTCACATGCGTGCATTTGTGGAGAGCCAATGAGCCGGGACGTCCTGACCACCGAAACCAATCGCCGTCAGTTGCAGCAGATCATTGCCGGCCTGTCCGACGGGGTGATTCTGCTGGAACTCGACCAGACGATTCTCTGGGCCAACGAGGCGGCGCTGGCGATGCATGGCGTCAGTCGCATCGGCGAGTTGGGCAACAACGCCGGGGAATATGTCGAGCGTTTCAATCTGCGTTATCGCAACAACCATACACTGACGCTGGAGCAGTACCCGATCAGCCGTGTAGCCGCCGGCGAAACCTTCAGCGACGTGCTGGTCGAAGTCACCCCGCGCAGCGATGAGGAGCGCACCTGGGTGCACAGCGTGCGCAGCATGGTGTTGACCGACCGCGACGGCGAGACCGAGTCGTTGGTGCTGATCATGAGTGACGTCACCGATTGGGCCAACGCCGAGCAGCGCTTCGAAAAAACCTTCAATGCCAACCCGGCACCGGCAGTGATCTGCCGCCTCAGCGATCTGCGTTACATCAAGGTCAATCCGGGGTTCCTGGAAATGACCGGCTACACCCGCGATCAGGTGATCGGCGCCTCGACCTACGAACTGGATATTCTCGAACAGGCCGAGCGCAAGGACCTGGCGATCCAGCGCCTGCGCGATGTCGCGACCATTCCGCAGATGCAGGCTGAATTGCGTCTGCCGGACGGTGGCAGCAAGCAGGTGATCGTGGCGGGGCAGCCGCTGGTGCTCAATGACGAGGACTGCATGCTGTTTTCGTTCGTCGACATGGAGCCTCGGCACAAGGCCGAAGTCGCCTTGCGCCAAAGTGAAGAGCGGTTCGCCAAGGCCTTTCGCCTGACCCCGGTGCCGATCCTGATTTGCAGTGCCGACGAGCAGCGGCTGATCGACGTCAATCAGACCTTTCTCGATACCCTGGCTTACGAGAGCGACGACGTGCTCGGCAAGACCGTCGCGCAACTGGAATTCATCGATGAACCGGCGGAACGCGCCCGGTTGCTGGCGGCGCTGGAGAAGACCGGCCGGGTTGATCGCGTCGATATGCGGATCCGCAGGAAAGACGCCGAATTGCTGGAGTGCGCGGTGTCCGCCGACACCGTCAACATTCAGGACACGGTGTGCTATCTGCTGGTGCTGATGGACATCACCGAACGCAAGCGCACCGAGCTTGAGTTGGTGGCGGCGATTGAAGAGGTGATGAAGGACGCTTCGTGGTTCAGCCGTACGCTGATCGAAAAACTGGCGAATGTGAAGAAGGTCAATTCGCCGCAACTGCCGAGTGTGTCGTTCACCGATCTCACCGCCCGCGAGCGCGATGTGCTGGGGCTGATCTGTGAGGGACTGGCGGACAAGGAGATTGCTGCGCGGTTGAAACTGGCGCCGAACACGGTGCGCAATCATGTGGCGACGGTGTATTCGAAGCTCGATGTGCACAGTCGCAGTGAGGCGATTGTCTGGGCTCGGGAGCGTGGGTTGTTTTCGGGGGGCGGCCGGGGGCAGCGGTAAGGTGCAAATGCACTAGTTCATGGGGTGCAAATTCGGGTGTTTGATCGGGCGGGGTGTTCTTAGTCTGGTGAGGTGCGATGCATTTTTTGGTGATCGTGTCTCTTTGGAACCTGCTAATGGATCAGCCCTTTATGAATGTGTTGTTTGTTGTTGAGTCTGGTTGTGTGGAGCTGGCGCGATGATTTATCTGGCGCAGTTGCGGGCTCGGCTTGAGCGTAGTTTTTCGCCGTTGGCTTGTGAGTGTGTGGTGGATGGGGATCATTCGCTTACGGTGAAGTTGTATGAGCCGGTTTCGGGGCGGGTGGATCTGGTGATCAGTGGGTTGAGTCTGGATGCGTTGCGCACGGATGAGGCGGTGGATGGTTTGGTTGATGAGTTGCGGTATGAGCTTGAGAGTAATTCTTTGCGGTCGCCCGGGTGAGCTTGGCGGCCTTTGGGCCGACCATGCTCTGGGTGGGTTTGGGTGAATATCCGTTTCTTCGGGTGTTGCGGCTGGCGGTTCCGCTCTTACAGCGGGTCACTTTTGACAAACGCCTCAAAAGTAACCAAAAAGTCTTTACCCTGACGTTCGGCCCTCGCTGTGGCTCGGGTTCCTTCGCTCCGGGATTGATCCGGGGGCATCGCCTACGGTTTGCTTCGCTGCACCTCCTCTCGATGTGTTTGGCTTCGCCAAACGGTCGCTGCGCTCCCACCCCCGGATCAATCCCTCCACTCAGCCTGCCGACGGGCCCTGCGATCAAAAGCGGTACTCGAGCTAACGCTCATCGTGTTGAGTGGTGAGGAGCGCGAAGCCGACTTGTGTGCTCTTTGATCGTTCCCACGCTCCGCGTGGGAATGCAGCCCGGGACGCTCTGCGTCCCAATCTGACATTCACCTGTTGGCACTGGCTTGTCAGTGGTGGCGACGGATCAGTCGACTCGTTCAATTGATAGCTACTCATCCCAAAAATCGACAGCAAATCCCACCAGTTCAAGCCATTTCACTGGCACTCGCAGCCCACTGGTCTATAAGGAATGAGTGGTTCGGTTTCCATAACCGGGCATTTGTACGCTCGGCGACGGGAGTTTGTCTTCCATTCATCGCGGGTCATCCTATGAACAATCCTGGGAAACGCGTGTGTTCATCGTTGTTGTCGGCTTTCGGTCTGGTGCTGCTCAGTGGCTGCGCCAGTCCTCCACCCCCTCCGCCGGCCGCGCCGCCTCCGCCACCGGAGCGTACCTGTCAGGTGATCGAAAATACCGAGGTCGCCGGTGATGCGTATGCCGACGGTCAAGTGACTCGACATATCTCAACGACCCGTTGCGTCACTCAATAGCCCGGGCGCCTGTGAAGGCGCGGGTAGAGTGGATTGTGCTGGTGGCCGATCTGGTCGGCACGGCGGTGTTTGCGGTTGAAGGCGCGATTGCGGCGATGCGCAGTCAGCTCGATCTGCTCGGGGTGATGGTGATTGCCTTTATCGTCGCACTCGGCGGCGGGGTGACCCGTGATCTGTTGATCGGCGCTACACCGCCCAAGGCTGTGGCTGACTGGCGTTATCCGGCGCTGGCGTTTGCCATGGGCGGGGTGGCGTTTGTTTTTCATGAGCAGGTGCTGGGCTGGTCCGGTTCGACCTTGATCGTGCTGGACGCGGCGGGGTTGGCGCTGTTTGCCGTGGCCGGGGCGCAGAAGGCGTTGAATTTCGGGATCTCGCCGTTTGTGTCCATGCTGATGGGCACGATTACCGGCGTCGGTGGCGGGGTGCTGCGTGACATCGTGCTGGCGCGGGTGCCGGTGGTGTTGCAGGCGGATTTGTATGCCAGTTCGGCGTTTGTCGGCGCAGCGGTGTTGATCATCGGGCGCAGGCTGGGGGTTCCGCCAGTGGCGGCGGCGTTGCTGGCGGGGGCCGCGTGTTTGTTGTTGAGGTTGTTGTCGGTGCATTTCGGCTGGCAGTTGCCGAAGGTTCTGGAGGCATGAAAAAGGCAGCCCTAGGGCTGCCTTTCGTTTGCGTCAGAAGTGGATCAGGACAGGAAACCGCCGTCCACGTTCAGCGACACACCCGTGGTGTAGCTCGACGCATCACTTGCCAGGTACAGCACGGCGCCGGCCATTTCGCTCGGGTCGGCTACGCGCTTGAGCGGGATCTGCGTCAGGGCCTGTTTCAGGATCGCGTCGTTCTTCACCAGGGCCGAGGCGAATTTGGTGTCGGTCAGGCCCGGCAGCAGGGCGTTGCAGCGGATGCCGAACTGCGCACATTCCTTGGCGAAGACTTTGGTCATGTTGATCACGGCGGCTTTGGTCACCGAGTAGATGCCCTGGAAGATCCCCGGCGAAATGCCGTTGATCGACGCCACGTTGATGATGCTGCCGCCACCGTTTTCGCGCATCAGCTTGCCGGCTTCCACCGACATGAAGAAGTAGCCGCGGATGTTCACGTCGACGGTTTTCTGGAAGGCGCCGAGGTCGGTGTCCAGCACGTTGCAGAACTGTGGGTTGGTCGCGGCGTTGTTGACCAGAATGTCGAGGCGCCCGAACTGTTCCTTGATCCCGGCGAAGACCTGGCTGATCTGTTCCATTTCGCCGATGTGGCAGGCGACCGCTGTGGCCTTGCCGCCGGCGGCGATGATGGCGTCGGCCACGTGTTGGCAGCCTTCGAGTTTGCGGCTCGAAACGATCACATGGGCGCCTTGCTGGGCCAGCAGTTTGGCGATGGCTTCACCGATGCCACGGCTGGCGCCGGAGACGAAAGCGATCTTGCCGTCGAGGTCGAACAACTGAGTCTTGGACATGGGATTCCCTTGTAGTAAGCCTTGTTATAACGCCGTCATCAGAGGCTGGATTTGGCAATGACCTGCAGGCTCATGTGCTCCAGCAGTTTGTTCATGTGAATGAACTGCGCGAAGCGTTTGTCCTGGGTCTGGCCATGGAAGAAGCGGTAGTAGATCTGCTGCACGATGCCGGCCAGACGGAACAGGCCGTAGGTGTAGTAGAAGTCGAAATTGTCGATCTGGATGCCCGAACGCTCGGCGTAGTAGTCGACGAATTCGCGGCGGGTCAGCATGCCCGGGGCGTGGCTCGGCTGGCGGCGCATCAGTTGCACCGGTGCCGGGTCGTCGGCCTGGATCCAGTAGGCGAGGGTGTTGCCCAGGTCCATCAGTGGATCGCCGAGGGTGGTCAGTTCCCAGTCGAGCACGCCGATGATCTGCATCGGGTTGTTCGGGTCGAGGATGACGTTGTCGAAGCGATAGTCGTTGTGCACGATGCTGGAAGTCGGGTGATCGGCCGGCATCTTGTCGTTGAGCCAGGCTTTGACTTTCTCCCAGTGCGGTGCGTCCGGGGTCAGGGCTTTTTCGTAGCGTTCGCTCCAGCCTTTGATCTGGCGGGCGACGTAGCCTTCAGGCTTGCCCAGATCGCCGAGGCCGCAGGCGTTGTAATCGACCCGGTGCAGTTCGACGAAACGGTCGATGAAGCTCTTGCACAGGGCTTCGGTTTTCGCCGAATCCAGGCCCAGTTCCGGTGGCAGATCCGAGCGCAGGATGATCCCCTTGACCCGTTCCATCACGTAGAACTCGGCGCCGATCACCGATTCGTCGGTGCAGTGCACGTAGGCTTTCGGGCAATACGGGAAGCCGTCGCGCAACTGGTTGAGGATGCGAAATTCGCGGCCCATGTCGTGGGCGGACTTGGCCTTGTGGCCGAACGGCGGACGGCGCAGGACGAATTCCTGATCCGGGTATTCCAGCAGGTAGGTCAGGTTCGACGCGCCGCCGGGAAACTGGCTGATCTGCGGCGTGCCGGTCAGGCCCGGAATGTGCGCCTTGAGGTACGGATCGATCAGGCTGGCATCGAGTTCTTCGCCAGAGCGGATACGGGTGGACTGGTCAGTAAGCGCCATGCTTATCCCTTCTGCTTATTTTGGAGGCCAGACATCATTGGCTAATCTAATGGCGCGCTCGGGCGGTCACAAGCGCGGTTCGGTCTTATAGGTTAGCGTGTTGCACGATAATCACCTTTGGGAATGTGCGCGGCGGGCCGCAGGCGACTAAGGTTTAGCGCGAATGCCTTGTTCAGAAAGGAGCTTTGAAATGGGCTGCCCGCAAGTCTGTGCCAGCGCCACCCTGCAATGCAGTTTCGGCGCCGCGCCGGCGGTGCTCAACGTGCTGCCGGTCAACCGCACGCTGACCGGCGGAATGCCGGCGGCGAACATCATGGATCATATTCCGCTGGTCAACGTCACCACCTTCGGCATGTGCATGAGCATGGCCAACCCGATGGTTGCCGCCGCCACGGCTGCCGCGTTGGGTGTGCTGACGCCGATGCCGTGCATTCCCGCCACCGCCTCGCCGTGGATCCCCGGCGGCGCGCCGACCTTGCTGTTGGGCGGGATGCCGGCGATCGATGCCAACAGCACGTTGATGTGCAACTGGGCGGGGGTGATCAAGATCGTGATGCCGGGGCAGATGCAGATGTTGATTCCCTGAGTTTTGTATTTGGCGCGAAATCCAAACCCCTCACCCCAGCCCTCTCCCGGAGGGAGAGGGAGTCGACCGAGGTGTCTTTCGTTGTACATCGACCTGAAATACCTAGTCGATTATGGATTCACAGCAGACCGTTCACGTCGGTGTAATTCGCAAATATTCCCGGATCGGTTCCCTCTCCCTCTGGGAGAGGGCTAGGGTGAGGGGCTCTTCTGGGGTTTCAGGCCTGCGCCGGATCCGTCCACTTGCGATACCACCAGCGCACCCGGGAAATCGGCGTGCCATCGGCATCCAGCGGCCGCCCGTCCTCGGCGAACCCTTGCTCTGGCTCCATCAACTGCCCATTCAGATAACGCGCATCCACCGCCGGTTTGCCGTTCGGGTGAAAGCGCTGATAGCGACCCTCACGCACGCCGTCGCGATAGAACTCGGCCTCCGCCACTTGCCCGTCGGGAAAGTAATTGAACGCCTCGCCATGCAATAACCCGCGCCGGTAGGTGGCCTTGCGCTGCAACCAGCCCTCGGGCGCGTAGAAACTGGCGATGCCCTGCAGTTTGTCGCGCACGAACGGCATCTGCGCCGAGACCTTGCCGTTGGGGTGATAGAGCAGGGACGTGCCCTGCAATTCGCCCTGGCTGTAATTCAGGTCTGCCTGTTGGCGACCGTCATCCTTGATGCTCAACGGGCCATCGAGTTGCCCGTCCTGCAGACGCCCCTTGAGGTGTTTGTCATCCTGCTGCAAATCCAGCGGTGTGATCGCCATGGTGACTCCTTGTCAGTTGACCTGCACCAGCCCGCCCTTGATGGTCAGCATGCCGCCGCCGTCCACGGTCTGTGAGGCCGCGCCCTTGTTGGTCAGGCTGATGCCTGCGTCGTTGGTCAATGTTGTCCCGGCCTTGTTGTCCAGCGAGGTGCCGGCCTGGTTGGTCATGGCGGTGCCGGCCTTCTGGGTGATCGAAGTGCTGGCGGAGGTCGCCAGATCCGCGCCGCTCTTGATCGTGAAACTGCCGCCGCTTTGCAGGGTGAGGGTGCCGCTGACCTTGATTGTCAGGTTGCCGTCCACCGTCAGGCTGTAATCGCCCGTGACCTTGTCGGTGTAGTTGCCGCCGGTGCTGTGGGTCTGGTCGGCGCCGACCTTCACGGTGCGACTGTCCTTCACATCGAGGCTGTCGCTGCCGGTCTGGATGGTCACGCTGCGTTTGCCTTTCTCAAGCGTCACGGTTTCGTCGCCTTCCTTGACCGTGCGGGTGCGGGCGTTCTGCACCGTGAGGGTTTCGTCGTGGCCGACGGTGGCGGTGGTGTCGTTGAGCACGTTGATCTTCAGGTCTTTCTGCGCTTGCAGGAACACCTCTTCGGCATCCTTCTTGTCCTCGAAACGCAGCTCGTTGAAACCGCCGCCGCCCTTGGACGACTGGGTCTTGATCCCCGATTGAGTCTGGTTGGCGGGCAAGGCATAGGGCAGGGCGTTGTCGCCGTTGTAGACGCATCCGGTGACCAGCGGCCGGTCCGGGTCGCCGTCGATAAAGGTCACGATGACTTCCTGGCCGATGCGCGGCACGAACTGCATGCCGAAACCCTTGCCGCTCCACGGCAACACCACGCGCACCCAGCAGGAACTGGTTTCATCGTTCTTGCCGTCGCGATCCCAGGGGAACTGCAACTTGATCCGGCCGTACTCGTCGGTCCAGATTTCCTCGCCGGACTTGCCGACCACGAGGGCGGTCTGCGGATGCATGCGCGGTTTCGGTGTGGTGCGTTGCGGGCGAAAGGGCGTGGCTTTGGGGATTGCTTCGAAGCGGTTGCGATAGCTTTCGTGGCTGGCGTCGTGGGTGACGTGCGTGACCACCCAATCGATATTCAGGCTCGCATCGTCATGGCCGTCGAGGGTGAACCAGTGCCCCGGTATCAACCAGCGGCAGTCGCTTTCGCCGACAAAACGTTTCTCTTCACTGCGCAAACCGTCGACCCGTTGTTTGGTCAATGCATCGCCCCGAGCCTTGGCGTTGTAACCACCGGGATGCTCGTAGATCGAACGCGGCCCGGCCACGGCCTCCGCCTGGCCATAGAGCGAGGTGGTCGGCGTGGTGAACTCGTAATCCGTCGCTCGATACACGCCCGCGACAGCCTGCACGCACACCTGGCCGGAGCGGATGCCGTGCAGCTCACGTTCACCCATTTGC
The DNA here is from genome assembly GCF_059416185.1 of Pseudomonas sp. GW821-FHT09E04. NCBI lineage: Bacteria > Pseudomonadati > Pseudomonadota > Gammaproteobacteria > Pseudomonadales > Pseudomonadaceae > Pseudomonas > Pseudomonas sp. GW821-FHT09E04. The sequence goes on along the minus strand of NZ_JBWKOR010000001.1, from coordinate 1,058,613 downwards.
TGACCCAGATACTTGACCTTCGGACCGTTGGGGATCTGTACAAAGGCGTCATTGCTATCACCCAGCACCAGCGTGTGCTTGCCGTCTTCGTGGGTGAAAAACCAGAAGATGCCTTCCTCTTCCAGCAGTCGCGAGACGAAGGCGAAATCGGTTTCGCCGTACTGCACGCAGTATTCGCGTGGCGTGTAACTGCCGGTCAGCGACAGTTTGAAATCGCTGAAACCGTGAGCCTTGAAGATCGTGGTGACGATGTCCGACGTGGCGAGGTTCTGGAACACCCGGTTGTTGCTGGCCAGGGTCAGCCACCAGAGCCACGGGCGCAATACGAGTTGATAGCGCTCGGCGGTGGCGTCGGCAGGGAGTTGGCGGATTTCGGCGACCAGTGCGTCGAAGGGACGGAGTTGGGCGTCGTTGTGCAGGGTGGTGGTGACGTGAGTGGCGACAGCGCTGGTCAGGGTGAGGGCGGTGCCGTCGTTGAGGCCGTTGAGGGTTTGCGAGCCGAGTGAGTTGAGCGATTCGTCACCGGCCAGCGAATCGGGGTAAAGCGCCGACAGCGAGGGGGCGGTGAGGGAGAGCGTGGTATTGCTGTCGGTGGAGCGGGGCATCAAATGGCCTGCTATTGATAGTTCAACTCACGAACGACAGTACTGGCATTGCCATCCTGATAGTAGAAGTGCCACTTTGAGGTGAACGGCCAGTATCGGGCCACGTATTCACCCCAGATGACAGCATCTGTCCATGGGCCAAAATGCGTATAGGAAGTCGCGTTGTTCAGAGTAGCCGCGTTGTACTTGTCCGCCGGCAATAACCAGGAAATGTTAGTGCCGTATCTGGCCAGATCATCACGGGAGAAGACCGGTTTGTGATCGTCCTCAGTCGCCAGGTTGTAATGACGAACCCTGATAAAACCACCGTAATTCTGAATGCCTACGCAACAGCCCGTGAGATTTGCCGTAAGAAAAACAATCGGGTCGGTTCCGGTGGGGGCGGCAGGCAGGTCAATAAACAGTCCGCTGTCCTCACGCCACGCCAGATAGTAGGCCCGATAAGGCCCACCGGAATTGACCAGCATGTATTGCGGACCGGAAGACGGACGTTCCAGGTCGAAGTCAACTGTTCCTGAATGAGTTGTGTCTATGTTCATCATCAGGTGTGTTTTTGTTCTTTCGAGAATACTTTTCAACATGATGACTTTTCCTTATGTCTACCACGTGCTGCCTCATCGACTCCCGTTTGATTCTCTGGAGCTGTTCTCTTGCCGTCCGGTTTGCTTTTACCAGGCGTCAGTCCAGGAACGTGCCCAGTAAAGGCTCGTTCTTGTTAAGCCACGTGTAGTCAGATCCCCACATCAATACGGTACAGCGGTAAACCGACCAGCCGGCATCGGTTTTTACCGAGACAACCGTGTGTTCAAACCAGGTCTTCACAAACTTGTTAATGTCCTTCGCGCCTTCCTCGGCAGCCTGTTTGGCTTTGACGATAAATGCGCTGAGGTCGGTGGAGTCGCTTCCGGAAAAGTGTGCATCTGTGCGGCGAAACTTGGGGAGGGGCTCAACACCTTCAGGTAACGGATCGGGCATGTGTTTGCCGTCGGCATCATGAAAGAAGCGGTTGCCGGTTGCCGTTCCATGAACGGACAGCGCACAACCGTTCATTGAACACGTCACAACCAGCGTGCCTGTGTCCTGCCCTTTTGGGACCTCGATAGAACCTGCGTCAAAGTTTTTATAGGGGATATACCAATCGATGCCCGCCGCCGTGACGTTCAATTGCAATACACTTTTATTGCCCGTCGAGACGGGTGAAACACTGCAGTCCGGGGTGGCGGAGCCGCCTCGCACAATCAGGGCATGGCTGCCGAAAAAGGCTTCAGGGTTTGTGCGCAGCAATGACAGCAATGCTTCAGGCTGATCGGCCTTTTTTGAGTTTGATGAGGTATTGCCCATGGTTGAACGCCTTTTGAATAAATAAGCAGCGAATGACGAATAGCTCGGCCCGTTTGATTCCTTGCAAATGAAGGGTGCTATTCCAGCACCCATTCCGCTAACTTCCCGGTCACCTGCGTCATCAACACGTTCTCGACATCACGCGCCCCGGCCGCGCTGCATTTGGCGAGTACTGCTTTGACGATTCCTGCATCAAACTCGAACTGTTTGCCGGTCGCCGCCTTGTAGCGCCCGCGCAATTTCTCCAGCTTCGCCAACACAATTCCTTCCAGCGTCGCCTCATCCAGCGGCCGGTACGCAACCACCGTCATGCGTGCCAGAAACGCCGGGCGGAAGGCTTGCAAAAGGACTTTGTGCAGCGCCTCGTTGAAGGCTTCAGAGCCGATCTGTGACACGGGCGTATCGAGCAACAGTTCAGCGCCGACGTTGCTGGTGGCGAGCATCACGGTGTTCTTGAAGTCCACCACCAGGCCGGTGCCGTCCTCCATCAAGCCCTTGTCGAAGACGTTGTAGAACGCTTCCAGCACATCCGGATGTGCCTTCTCGATTTCGTCCAGTAACACCACCGAATACGGTTTGCGCCGTACCGCTTCCGTCAGCACGCCGCCACTGCCATAACCGACGTAACCCGGAGGGGCGCCCTTGAGTTGGCTGACGGTGTGGGCTTCCTGATATTCCGAGAGGTTGATACTGATCAGATTGCGTTCGCCGCCGTACAAGGCATCGGCCAGCGCATACGCGGTTTCGGTTTTGCCAACGCCCGTGGGCCCGACCAGCAAGAACACACCGACCGGTTTTTGCGGATCGGTGAGCCCTGCGCGGTAGGCCTGCAAGCGCTGGGCGATGGTCGCGAGTGCCGTTTTCTGGCCCATCACGCGCAAGCCCATGCGCTGTCCGAGGGTGCGCACGGCATGGGCTTCGTCGGCAAGCATTTTGCCGACGGGGATGCCGGTCCAGCCTGCGATCACGGCAGCGACGGTTTTGCTGTCGACCTGTTCGGGCACCAGCGGGTCGTCCTGGCGAATCGCATCGAGGCCTGCCTCAAGCCGCAACAATTCGGCTGCCAGATGATCAATGCGACTGTCGGTGGCTTCGTCGGGCTTGTCGCTGTCGGCGCGTTCACTGAGGTCGAGCAATTCGCGGCGGGTGTCGAGCAGTTCGCGAACGGCGACGCGCTCTTCGCTCCAGCGGGTTTCCAGTTCGCGGATCGCCTGGACGTTGGTCTTCGATTCACTTTCCAGCAAGGTGATGCGTTCGCGGTGATCGAGCCCTGTGGCTTGTTCGCGGCGCAGACGTTCGACTTCTTCTTTCAGGCTTTGCTGGCGATGGCGCAGGCTTTCCAGCGGTGGCGGCACGTCGTGCTGACCGAGGGCGACGCGGGCACACGCGGTGTCGAGAACGCTGATGGCTTTGTCCGGCAACTGACGGCCGGAGATGTAGCGGTGCGAGAGTTTCACCGCTTCATGGATCGCCGCATCCAGAACCTGCACGCCGTGGTGCTGTTCGAGTTTGGCGGCCACGCCACGGAGCATTTCCACGGCGGTGATTTCATCCGGTTCTTCGACCTGCACAAGCTGGAAGCGGCGGGCGAGGGCCGGGTCTTTCTCGAAGTATTTCTTGTACTCCATCCAGGTCGTGGCGGCGAGGGTGCGCAATTCGCCTCGGGCCAACGCTGGTTTCAGCAGGTTGGCCGCATCGCTGCCGCCCTCGGCACCGCCAGCGCCGATCAAGGTGTGGGCTTCGTCGATGAACAGGATGATTGGCTTGTCGGCGCTGCGAACCGCGTCGATCACACCTTTGAGCCGTTGTTCGAATTCACCTTTGACCCCGGCCCCGGCCTGCAACAGACCGAGATCGAGCACCCGCAGGCTGACTTCCTGCAAGGAGGGCGGCACGTCCCCGGCAGCGATGCGCAGTGCCAGGCCTTCGACCACGGCGGTTTTGCCCACGCCCGGTGCGCCGACCAGAATCGGGTTGTTTTGCCGGCGCCTCAAAAGAATGTCGATGCACTGACGAATCTCGCCGTCGCGACCAACGATGGGGTCGATGCGCCCGGCGTGAGCGTCAGCGGTGAGGTCCTGGGTGTACTGATCGAGCACCGAGTCCTGCCGTGGCGCAGGGTTTCCAGAGGCGACAGAGCGCGGGCCTGCGTGCTCGCGGGAGTTCTCCGTCCACTCCAGCAGGTTCGCGCGCAAGGCTTCTTTCGGAATTCGCAGCAGTGACGAAGCACTGTTGAGCAACAGACTGCGGCGCTCATCGCGATCGATCAATGCCAGCAACAGCAGCCCGGAACGAATGCTGTCGATGCCCAGCACACTGGCCTGCACCACCGCATCTTCCAGCAATCCCAGCGTGTGCGAAGACAGCGCCGGCGTGCGGGTGCTGCCAGCCTTGAACAGGTCCAGCGCCTTGTTGATTTCAGCCGTCAATGCATCCCGTTCCAGTCCGAAACGCGGCAGCAGAAAGGCAAAGTCTCCGCCCTCGATGTCGAGCAACTCCAGCAACAAATGCTCGATCTCGACAAAGTGATGCCCGCGTTGCAGGCATCGTTGCGCGGCGCGTTCGAGGGCGCGACGGTTGTCCGGGTTGAGGCGTCCGATCAGGCTGGCCAGTTCCATTTCAGGTGATCTCCAGCTGACGAAGACGGGTTTCGATCCGTTGTACTGCAAGGCTGGCCTGCCGTTGCAAACCGCCGTTCCAGCTCAACAACGCCGGGGTCTGGCGACCGAGTTTCATCGGTCCGGCGCCGCGTACCAGCATCACCAGTTTCACGTCCAGATCCGGGCCGAAATACAGCGCTGCCAGGCTGGCCAGTGCCGGGTGCGCCTCGCCGTCCGGCAAAAAGCGCCCGGCCTGCGCCGAGGATAAGGGGCCGAGCGTCAGGCGAATTCCGGCGTGTTCATCCCAGACCCGAGTGCCGGCGACCGCAGTGCGACCGAGTTGCAGATTGCGTCCGCCGGCCTTCATGACGCTGCGGCTGGCGGCCGGAATCTCACGCCATGCGCCTTCATAGGCGCTCAGCTCCACCGGCACGGCAAATTGCTCGCGGACAATGGCTGCGAACCCCGCCAGCGACCGGCGGCCATCGGCGTACAACGCCGTGCAGGCCAGAACGGCGCAGTCGGGAATCGCCTGGCGTTCCTGCAACGACTTGGGCAGCAACCCGGTCAGCGCCCGCAATTGCGCCTGCACCGGCGAAGCGCCGGGCGTGGTAAAGCCGAGGGCGATCCGGTGTTTGCGCATCACCTTGTAGAGCAGGCTGAGCAACCGATGCTGGAACAGGTCGAGGAACTCGGCGGGCGCGTGATCCTTGGCCCGGGCCCGTTGTTGCAGCCATTCCTGATAGGCGTAAGGCAACGGGCCGTCGGGGCCGCCGAGGCCGAACATCGGTGTGTTCAGGGTCAGCGGTTCGCCCGGTTTTTCCTCAAGGCTTTCGATCTGGCTGGCGGCGAACACGGGCGTCAACGGACCGCGCAATTTCAACGCTTCGGCCTGCGGCGACGTACCGGAACCCAGGGAGTCGGCCTGCGGCTGTTCGCGCTCCAGCAACAGCAACGCCTGCAACCATTCGAAGGCCTGCGGATCGCGGCGCAGTCGCTGACCGAGTGTCAGAGCGACAGGGGCATGCCGGCTTGGGGTTGCCATGCCTTGACCTCCTTGTCAGCCTGCATGAGCACCGTGCGCACAAAGCGATTGGCCGTGGCGTACACCGAAAAGAATTGCGCGAGCACCGCCGAGAACAGCACTGCGCTGCTGCCGACGAAATGCTGCGGATCAAGCTGCAACTGCACTTCAAGTCCGTTGCGCCAGCCGCGCCAGGCATCGGCACCGACGTGGCCGATCACCCGTTCGCAAGCGAGGCTCAGCAAGCCTTCGATCTGGCGCAGGGCGCTGGCTTCATCGCGCAGGTTATGCAGATGAAGAATTTCCTTCAGTGCGTCCAGCGCCTGTGGCCCTTCGACCAGCGACAGGTGATTGAGGGTCAGTTGCGACACCAGCCGCCAGCGCGAATCGCCGTCCAGTCGCGGCAAACTCTGCGGGCTCGGCGGATTGCGCAGGCGTGCCCACGCCACCGGGCCCGGCCGTTCGAATCCCAGTGGCGTACCGGCCGGCAGACTCTGGGCCAGATGCCGGTTGGTGCACAGCAGTTCGGCCGTGAGGCTGTAGTCGGGCAGATCGGTTTGTGGTTCAAAACGGGTGTCGACGACGCTGACCAACAGATCGCTGCCGAGCCGGTTCGGCGACTGGCCACTGACTCGCCGCGCATGCCAGTAACGCTGTTGATCGCCGCCGCTGTGCTGGCTGCCGTAATAGGCGGGCAGGCGTTGCACACCGGCGCTGGAGCTGGCGCGCATGCCTCGGATGCTGTGGATCTCGACGCTGTTTTCCCGGTGGCTGTCGGCGACCAGTCGGTACTCGCTGCGGGTGCCGTCGGGGCGCAACGGCTCGGAGGTTCGCGGGAACAGATTGATCACCGGCGCACAGCCCAGTGCGATGTCGCTGGCCTGCAAGTGCAGTCGGCCGGCCGGCGCACGGTCGAAAACGATGTAGAGGTAGAGCGTCTGGCTGTCGCTGGAAACGCCGCCGAGTGGCAGGTCGAAGAAGTGGAATTTTTCCGGGAAGGCAAAGTATTCCGCCAACAGACGCATGCCCGGGTGTACACCGTCTTCATCCGGCAGCAGCACTTCGTCGTCAGCGAACCCGACGATCTGCGGCAGTCCCTTCACCTTCGCCGGAATACTCCCCGGTGAGCCTGCAAGTACCTGCACCGCATGGGCGCCGAGCAGGTCATAGAGACCGGCATTGATCACGGGCGAGGCGGCCAGGTGAATGCGTAAACTGTCGATTTCCAGCTCGGACCATTGGCTTTCGCCCAGGCAACGCAGGCTCAGGCGCAAGGCCGAACGGGACTGCGCCACGCCGGTCAGCGCCTGGGCTTCGTCGCTGCCAAGCAGCAGCGCTTCAGTCACTTCGATCGGCCACAGCCGCACGGCGGCACTGGTGCGAAAGTGAATGCTTTCGCCCTTGCTGGTGGTGACGAACAGCGGCGTGTCCCGGGGCAGGGGATAGCCGCCGTCGAGTTTGCCTTTGCTCGGGTCCGGCTCGAACTGCACGATGGCGCAGGACGGCAGCGGGCGCACGGCCAAGGGATAGAGCTGCTCCAGCAACGCATCGCTGAACTCGGCGTAGTCGTCATCCAGACGCCGTTGCAGGCGCGCCGCGAGCAGGGCGAAGCCTTCGAGCAATCGCTCGACGTGCGGATCCGGGCATTCACCGGGCGACAGTTCCAGCCGCCGCGCGACTTTCGGATAGCGTTCGGCAAACTGGCTGCCGGCGTGGCGCAACCAGGTCAGTTCGCGTTGGTAATAGTCGAGCAGTTGCGGGTCAATCGAGTCGCTCATGGCGCACCTCCAGCCCTTCGTTGCCGGGCTCGATGACAAAGGCCACCGGCCAATGCTGCGAGCCGCTGCGCAATTCGCCGAGCAGACGGATGCTCAATCGCTGTGGCTGATCGGGGAGGGGATTGACCTGAACCTCGCCCAGCAGCAGGCGCGGTTCGAAATGGGTGATGGCCTCACGAATGTCCCGCGCCAGACGACGGCGGTCATCGCTGCGCTGCTGTTGCAGAGCGCTCCAGTCGGCGATGCCGTAGTCGATCACGCTGGGGGGCACCGTCAATGTGCGCGGGCCACGGCGGGTGTTGAACAGGCGCCCGAGCTCGGTGTGCACCGAGTCGAGCAAATCCTGCCGATCGAACTCCGGCGGCTCGTCGGCCTCGCTCCAGGCGAGGCGTTCGAACAGCGGTGCGCGTATGCCGGTGCCAGCCATGGCGAGGGCGTCCGGTTACTTGCTGGCCTTGTTGGCCGCCAGGTCCCAGACCGTGCCGGCGGTGCCTTCCTTGGTGCCGTCGTCTTTTTGCGCCGTGAGTTCCCATTTGATCTTGGTGAAGTTCAGGGAAATGGTTTCCACCGGTTTGCCACCGGTACCGCCGCTGACGCTGACGTTGGACAGCACTACGTTGGTCAGGGTGTAGATGATGAACGGCATCAGTTGCCCGCTGCCTTCGGCGGCGTTGCGGCCGATGGTGATCTTGGCTTCCGGGATCGGTTTGCCGGCGCAGCAATATTCGTTGAGGGAGGGCGTCGAACTGTCGACGAACTTGGTCAGGGTGAACTCGCCGATGTGTGGGCGGCCGGAGGTGCGCTCCGAGTTGCTGACGTCGTTGGTCACCTGCATCGCCACGTTGTGGCTGTAGGACATGACTTCGATCTTGTCCTTGTAACCCTCGAGCAGGCTGTCGCCTTTGATGTCGCCGCCGAGGTCGAGAATGATTGCATCCATCGCTTGAAACTCCTGAAAGGTGTCGCGCTAGACAAACAGGGGAGCGCCCGCAGGAACATCCTGCGGGCGTATGCGGGTCAGGCGGCTACCGGAGGCGGCAGCGTGGCGACCAGGCGGATCGATGCCGTCAGTTCTTCCAGCTGGAAGTGCGGCCGCAGGAACACGGTCGCGCGATAGGCACCGGGTTTGCCGGCGACTTCGGTGACGTCCACCCGTGCTTCGCGCAGCGGGTACTGCGCCTTGATCTCCTGCGGCGCGTTGTCGTTGATCAGCACGTAGTCGGCGATCCAGTTGTTGAGGTAGGTCTGCACGTTGTCGCGGGTCATGAAACTGCCGACCTTGTCGCGCATGATCACCTTCAGGTAATGGGCGAAACGCGAGGCCGCGAGCACGTACGGCAACATCGCCGAGATTCGCGCGTTGGCGTTGGCCTCGTTGGTGTTGTAGACCTTGGACTTGTTGGTGGTCTGGCCGCCGAAGAACACCGCGATGTCGCTGTTCTTCTTGTGGCACAGGGCGATGAAACCGAGGTCGTTGAGTTCCTTCTCACGACGGTCGGTGATCGCCACTTCGGTCGGGCATTTGAGCGACAGGTCGCCGGAGCTGGTGCGGAAGGTGTGCGCCGGCAGGCCTTCGACCGCGCCGCCGCCTTCAGCACCACGGATCGCCGCGCACCAGCCGTACTTGGCAAAGGCTTCGGTGATGCGTTGCGACAGCGCCCACGCAGCGTTGCCCCACAGGTATTTGCTGTGGTCGGTGCCGTTGGTGTCTTCGACGTAGTTGATGCCTTCCACCGGCGAAGTGTCCGGGCCGTAAGGCAGGCGCAGCAGGAAGTGCGGCAGCACCAGCGAGACGTAGCGCGAGTCTTCGCTCTCACGGAACGAGCGCCACTTGATTAGCTCCTGGCTCTCGAACACTTTCGACAGATCACGCGGCACAGCCAGTTCGGTGAAGCTGTTCATGTCGAACAGACGCGGGCTGGCGGCAGCGATGAACGGGGCGTGGGCGGCTGCAGCGACGTTCGACAGTTTCTCCAGCAGGCCGATGTCCTGCGGGTGGCGGCCGAAGGTGTAATCACCCACCAGCAGGCTGAACGGATGGCCACCGAAGGTGCCGTATTCCTCTTCGTAGATCTTTTTGAACAACGCGCTCTGGTCGAATTCGACGGCTTTTTCCAGGTCGTTCTGCAGCTCTTTCTGCGTCACGTTGAGCAGACGCAGTTTCAACCGGGTGCTGGTTTCGGTGTTCTGCACCAGCATGTGCAGGCCGCGCCAGGACGCTTCGAGTTTTTGCAGGTCCGGGTGATGCAGCACTTCGTTGAGCTGGGCGCTGATCAGCTCGTCGATCTGGCTGATGCGGTCGTTGATCATCGCCACCGTGTCCTTGTCGATGGCCATGCCTTCGTCGAGTACCTGGGTGGCGAATTCCGCGAGCATGTCGCGGGCGTAGTCCTGCTGGCTGTCGTCATGGGCCATGCGGCCCTCGGCGATGATCCGGTCAAGCAGGGATAAAGTCTCGGCAGCAGCATTTTCGCTGGCTTGATTCTGGGCGGCGGCGGGCATGGCGAATTCTTCCTCGGTCAGGTGGACGATCAGGCTTGCGGTTCGGCCGGAGCCTCGGCATCAGCTGCCGGGGTAGCGGTGTCCGGGCGGGCCGATTTGATCTCTTGCAAGCCTTCGGTGTTGGCGATGACATCGCGCAACAGCTTGTCCAGATCATCGTTGCCGTCGAGTTTGGTCAGCAGATCGCGCAGGCGCTGACGGGCTTCGAACAGGCGGCGCAGCGGGGTGACTTGCTCCACCACCTTGACCGGATCGAAATCGTCGATGTGTTTGAAGTTGAGTTCGATGTTCAGCTTGCTGTCGTCGCCGCTGAGGGTGTTGTTGACTTGCAGCGTGGCACGGGGGCCGATGGAGGCGAGCACTTCGTTGAAGTTGTCGCGGTCGATTTCGGTGAAACGTCGCTCAGTCAGTTTTGCCAATGGTTCGAGCGGTTTTCCCGAGAGGTCGGCCAGGATCCCGACGACCAGCGGCAATTCCTTTTTCTCGATGGCGTTGCCGATTTCGACGTCATAGGTGATTTGCACTCGAGGCGGGCGAACCCGGTCGAGCTTGTGCTGGGTACTTTCTGCCATGTCGGCGGACTCCGATGCGATGAGCGGGCGCAATGCATCGGGGAGGCCCGTTCATCGCTTTCCCTTGCTGGACCACAGGTTAGAAAGGGAGGCAGATGACCTGTCGTTCCTTTGACAAACCTTCCACATTCGGCTGTGGGAACCGAACTACCCAAGACGCTAGAACAGGTCTATAAAAATGCAAGCGAAAAACATTTTTGGACTGTCTCGCGAAAAGGAAAATTCATTTTGTCTGGACGACTTTTTCTAACACTCGGGTTTGCGCTACTCGCGGGCTGTTCGTTCTTCGGGCCGAAAGTCGACCTCGACAGCCTGACCCTCGACGTCGCGCCCAAGGCCAATGACGACACACCGATCGCCGTGGATTTCATCGCGGTCAACGATCCGGATCTGCTCAAGCAACTGTCGGGCATCAGCGCCCAGCAGTGGTTCGCCGGGCGCGAGCAGTACCAGCGCGACTATCGTCAGTTGATGAGCGTGTGGGGACTGGAGCTGGTGCCGGGGCAATTCATCGACCGCCAACCCTTCCCGCTGGGGGGCAAGCGGGCGGCTGGACTTTTAGTCTTCGCCAGCTATAACACACCCGGAGCGCACCGCTTGCGGCTGGACGATCAGAGCGATGCCTGGCTCAAGTTCGACAGCCGCGAGATGAGCCTGGTCAGCAAGGAAAACTGAAAAACACCGTCCGCCGCCGGTTCGCGGTGCAGTCGAAGGGAGTCGTATGAGTCTGCTACCTGACGCGGTCTGCTGGCATGAAGGCATGCAATTGCTGCCACAGCATTTTCAGTTGCAGGGCTTGCGGGCCGAGGCGCTCGGCGCGCATCTGGCCCAGGCGTGCAACCCGTGGTTCTTTGGTGTCGGCCACATGGAGTTCGACCCTTCGGCGATGAGTGCCGGGGTGGTGCGGGTGCTGTCGTTGCAAGGGACGATGCCGGACGGTTTGCCGGTCAATCTGCAGGCAGGTGTCGGGCCGTTGCTGGAGCTGGATGTCGGCCCGTCGATCAACGAAACCGACGATGCGACCGTCACCGTTTACCTGGCGATCAGTCCGCTGTGGCGCGCCGGTCAACTGTTGCCGCTCAAGGGGCGATTGCAGTCGGTGGTCGGCGAGGCGCTGCCGGATCTCACCAGCGGCGAATTCCCCGAATCGATTACGGTGTGGCGACCCAACCCGCGTCTGTGCACGCAACTGAACAAGGCCGATTCGATCTGCCTGCCACTGCTGAAAATCCGCAAGGAGGGTGGCGGTTTTCTACCGTTGCCCTATACGCCGCCGACGCCGGTCCTGTTACCGGAGTCGCCGCTGGGTCGGCGGATTGCCGGGCTCTGCGCGCGAGCCCGGGAGAAATGCCTGTTCCTTGGCGGGCGTCTGCGTCAGGCACAACAGTCCGGCAATCAGGACGATGCGCTGGAGATCCGCCGCCAACTGACCGCGTTATGGACGCGGCTGCCGGAAGTCGAAGGTTCGCTGAACAGTCGCATTGCCCATCCGCAGGGTTTGTACGTGCAGTTGCTGGGGCTGGCCGGCGCGTGGTCGGCGCTGGATCCGCTGGCGGGCGTGCCGTCGTTCGCGCCGCTGGACTTTTTCGAGTTGCAGCGCGGATACGAGCCGCTGCTGGACTGGTTGGAAACCACGCTGGAATTGATCCGCGCCGGTTACCGCAGCATCGCTTTCGAACGCAGTGAACACAGCTTTTCCATTCAGTTGCCGGACGAGCAACCCAGTCAGCGGCTGGTCATCGGCCTGCGCATGCCCAACGGTGCCAGCGAGCAGGCGGCCGGCGAGTGGCTGCGCGGTGCGATCATCGCCTCGGCGCCACACATCGCCTTGCTCAGCCGCCAGCGCATGAGCGGCCTGATGCATCAGGCGATGAGCCGCAGTGAGCAAGTGGCCTACAGCGTCGGCGATGACACCCGACTGTTTGTGGTGACGGCCGAAGGCAACTGGTTTGACGCGCAGTTGCCGCTGATGATCGCCGCGCCGGCCACCCGGCTGACCAGCAGTCCGTGGCAAGTGGTGCTGTTTGTCGCCCAGAACAGTGAAAGTGCCTGATCACACAAGGAACGCCGTATGTCGCAAGGAAGTGCCGCAAGCCTTGGGTTGCAGGACGCACCGTTGAGCAGCGCGTTCCGTCAGACGTGGCAGCAATGGCAACTGGACTGGACTCAATTGCCCAAGGACATCGAGGACGATGCGGCGCTGGTCGAAACCGTGGTCGAGCTGTCCACCCAGGCTTCACAGCGACTGTGGCGCACGGCGTTTTCGCGGGTTGGCGACTCGGCGACCGAACAGGTCAAGGCGCTGGTGTACGCCTTCGTTGCGCTGGTCGATGAAACCCTGCTGTTCAGCCCATGGCCGGGCCAGGGCGCCTGGCAGGAAAAACCATTGGAGTCGCGCCTGTATGCCAGTCGTCAGGCGGGTGAACAGTTACCGGCGGCGATTCAAACCCTTCTCGATGAACAACAACCCACCACCCGTGATCTCGCCAACGTCTATCTGCAATGTCTGATCCTCGGTTTTCACGGGCGCCTGCGTGGCGAGCACAGTCAGGCGCAATTGGAAAAGTGGCGGCTGGCGCTGTTCACCTTTGCCTGGCAGGACGAGGCCAGTTACGACGATGTCAGCGAACGACTGGTCCAGCCGTCGCTGGTCGCACCCCTGCAACTGCCGGTGCGCACGGCGTTGCCGGACGGTTTTCGTCTGGCGTTGGGCATTCTGGCGATGGTGCTGTTGCTGACCGGGGTCGGCCAGTTCTTGTGGAGCGACATTCGTTCCGAACTGGAACCGGTGCTGCAAACCACCGACTCGATGGCGGCGCCGGAGCAAGACTCATGAGTACCTTGTCGATCGTCGCGTGGGTGGTCGCGGTGCTGTTGCTGCTGGTGATCGTCGGTGTGGCGGTGTGGTGGCTGCGCACTCGAAGCGGCGCGGCGATCCGCAGCTTCTATCTTGCGGTGCGGCACATGGAGCAAGAGCAGGGCACTCACGATCGCTATCAGTTGCCATGGTTGCTGATGCTCGGCGATGAAGTCCAAGGCACGCAACTGGTGACCGAGTGGCGCCTGCAACCCACCGACAAACCGGCCTGGTTCGGCCGTTGGTGGTCGGACCCTGAGGGTGCGGTGCTGGTGGTGCCCCAAGGCTTGTTTCTGCTGGAAGACGGCATGCATTTGCAACGTGGCGGCTGGTGGCGACTGCTCGGGCTGATCCTGCGCCTGCGCAGCAAGCGTCCGCTCGACGGGGTGATCTGGACCGTGCCGGTCAGTCGCCTGGGCAATCTGGAACAGGCGACGCAGTTGGGGCTTGCGGCGCGCCGACGCTTCATCGATCTGCTGCAGCGCTTTGGCCTGAGTGTACCGGTGTACGTGATCGTCACCGGGCTTGAGGAACTGCCGGGGTTTCAGGACCTGATCAGTGCGCTGCCTGATGAGGCACGCGAACGCACCCTGGGCTGGTCATCGCCGTTTGCGCGGGATGCGGTGTGGCAGGGGCAGTGGAGTGATCAGGCGCTGGATCGCCTGCACCGCGCCGTCGCCGAAGCAGTGATTGAACTCGGCACCTTGTCCGGGCATTTGAGTGCTGACCTGTATGCCTTGCCGGAGCGTCTCGAAACGCTGCGACGGGGGCTGCAAAACGTGCTTGAGCCGGTGTTTCAGGGCAACGCGCAGGGCGAGGCACCGTGTTTTCGTGGTGTGTATTTCAGCGCCAATCAACCCTGCGAGGATGCGCTCGACGGGTTCAGCGCCGATGACAGCGGCTTGCAGCGCAGTGTGTTCATGCGTCAGTTGTGGCGTCAGCGCCTGGTCGGTGAGCGTGGTCTGGCGCAAGGGGTGCCACGGCTGTTGCGCCTGCGTCAGCGTTGGCAACGACTGACGGCCGGCGTGGCGCTGGTGGTCGGGGTTGTCTGGGCGCTGGCGATGTTCTGGGTGTGGAACCAGTCGGTCAAGGACGCCCATGAACTGGCGCGGCTGATGCAAGGCGCGCACAAGAGCTACGTCACGGTCACCGACGAGGCGCACCGCGTCGAGCCGACCCGGCGCAACGTGCAGAGCTTCTGGCGGGTACTGGAAAAAGCGCCGCACTGGCACTACGTGTCGCTGGCGTTGCCGTCTTCGTGGATTTCCTCTGTGGACGTGAAGATCGAACGGGCGGTGTTCCAGGCTGCCCAGCGTCATATGGTTCAGCCGCTGCATGCGTTGCTGGTGGCGGAGTTGACGAAGCTCAAGGCGATCCGCACCACTGATCGGCGCAACAGCGTCGAAAGCGAAGACCCGGCCCAGTGGCAGAACTACCAGAAGGCCACGGACCTGGTGGACCGGGCGTTGCGCCTGGAGCAACAGAACCAGTTGTTCGCTGAGGTGCAGAACAATCAGCGGGCACCGCTGGACGACCTGGTGCAACTGAGCAACAACGCGCTGTCGCTCAACCTCAACGCGGCGACGGTACCCCACGCCGCTTATTACAACCGGTTGTTGGCGGCAGGGGACAATGGTGATTTGCAGGCGCTGGATCTGAGTGTCGAGCGGCCGCTGATCGTCAGCAACTTCAACGGACTGATGGAGCGCTGGCTCGATCAGTATTTCCTGGCCGACAACTTTGTCAGCAAGGCCGGCTACCTCAAGCTGCACCTGGAGCAGCTTGAGGCCGGGAGTGGCAACAGCCTCAGCGAGCTGGAAGACCTGCGCGCGCTGATCGATGACCTGCAAGCGGCGATCGCCCTGACCAATTCGACCTGGAGTCGCGGCAAGGGCCAGGAACTGGTGCCGGGCTACCGCGAATTTCTCGACAAGGTGCGCAAGAGCACGTTGCTCGGGCCGGCGGTCGAGCAACAACTCGACGCCCAGGCGGGCAAGTTGCAGCAGAGTTTCCGTGATCAGTGGATCGCTCAGGTCGGTTCGCGCGGCAACTTGCTGGTGCAGCAGGGCAGCGGGCAACTGGCGTTGCAGGATCAGGTGGTGAAGCTCAATAACGCGGTGCAGGCGCTGTTCAAGCGCGACTTCGTGTCCATCGCCATGCGCGCCACCGAAGACAACGTCAACCTGCAAGGCCAGACCGTCGATGGCGACGATCTCAACACCTCGCTCAACTATTTCGCCAGCTACAAGAGTTATGTCGCCGAAGAACTGCCGCGCATTCCCCCGGCTTATCGCGGTGCGCTGCTGCAAGCGGCTGAAGGCGCGGCGGCGCAGGCCATGTGGCTGAGCCTGAAAGATCACAACGACCAGACGCATCCCTATGCGGTGTTCAATGTGCAGGCCGAGCAGGCCATGGCTTTGCAGAAGGCGTTTGTCGAAGTCCATCGCAGCGATCTGGCGGCACGTCTGCAAGGTGCGTTGAACCGTCGGGCCATGGCGCAGATCGTCAACGGTCTGGATGAAATCACCGCACAACCGCTGTTCGGCGGACGGACTGAAATCAGCCAGTGGGACGGCTCGAAAAACCTCGGCTTGCAGCTGTACGGCGCCAGCGATGTGCAGGACTTGAAGCTGAGCCTCAAGCAGCAATTCAACACCATGCTCGGCATCACCGAGCGGCGCACATCGGCGTTGCAGTGGCTGATGACCCAGCAGGGCAATCTGTCGGCGCTGGATTACGAACGGGTGACCCAGTTCAGCGCGCTCAACGACGAACTGCTCAAGTACAAGGATTCGAACCCGGCCAGTTCGCCGGCACAGATCGAGCAATTGGTCAGCCGCGATTTCATCGAGATGGACACCGGCTCCTGCGTACAGGTGTTGCAGACCGCCAATCTGGCGGGCGGGCGCGGCACTCTGGCAATGCGTGCGGTGGAGTTGCAACAGTCGGCCATGCAGCGTTGCCAGTACCTGCAACAGCAACAGGCAGCAGCGGCGTGGAATGAACTGGCCAACTATTTCAATCAGTACCTGGCCGATCGCTTCCCGTTTGCCAATGGTTTGCAGGCGCAGGATGCCGACCCCGCGCGGGTGCAGCATTTTCTGGAAATCATCGACAAACGCTTGCCGGTCGCCCAGGCCGGGCTGGTGCTGAGTCAGACCCCGGAACGACTGGCGGCGGAAGATTTTCTCAACCGTTTGAAGCAGGCGAGCCTGTGGCTGACCCCGCTGTTCGTACGCGACAAGAGCGGCATTCTCGGTGTCGAGATGGACGTTCGCTGGCGCACCGACCGCGACGATGAGCGCGGTGCCGATCAGGTGATCGCCGGAGGCTTGCTGGCGGGCAGTCAGCAGGTCAGCTATCCCGCCGCCGAGCAGACGAACCTGCGCTGGATGGTCGGCCAGCCGATCCGCCTGACCCTGCGCTGGGCGCGCAACGGTCGCGAGCGCCCGGTCAACGATCCGCTGCAACCGAACCTGGTGGTGCGGGACATGGAGGCGGGCTGGGAGTACGGCGGGCCATGGTCGTTGCTGCGGCTGATGCGCGCGCACTTCTCGGTGCAGCGTCAGCCGAGCATGGATTACACGGACTTTCCGCTGACCCTGCGCCTGCCGGTCACCGCGCTCAACGACAGCGTCACCACGGAGTTCACCCGGATGTTCGTGCGTCTGTCGTTGATGAGCCAGGGCTCGAAACTGCCGTTGTCGATTCCACCGTTGCCGACCCGGGCGCCGCGCTCGCCGTTTCAGGCAACGGGCACCACCGCCGCCATTGAATCCCGCGAGGAGGGCCTGTGAGCCTGCCATCTGCAACCATGCCGGACCTGATCGATCAGTTGCTCGCACCGATCAGCGCCGACGCGCCGTGTGGTGCGGATCTGCGTTACGAACGCGAGTTCGATCAATTGCGCGACCTGCGTCGCGAGGACGATGCGAGCCTGCCGACCGGGGTCTGGCAATCGACGCTGAAACAGGCGAACTGGCCGGAAGTGGAAAAACTCACCACGACGTTGCTGATCGAGCGCAGCAAGGACCTGATGCTCAGCGCCTGGCTCGGCGAGGCCTGGCTGCACCTTCAAGGGCTGGACGGATTGCCCGGCAGCCTGGCGCTGATCGCCGGATTGTGTGAGCGCTATCCCGAACAGTTGCACCCGCAGGCCGAGGAGGGTGATCAGTCGTGGCGGGTGATTCCGCTGGAGTGGCTGGTGCGTCGGTACAGTGAGGTGCTGCTGACCCGGGTGCCGCTGTTCGGTTCGCACAACAGCGATTTCGAGGCATACAACCTGGAAACCTGGCGCCGTTTGCAGGTGCAGCAGGTGCAGGTCAACGACAGCAAGAATGCCAAGGCCTCGGCGGAAACCGCACGCAATGAACAGAAGAAACTCAGCGATCAGGTGCGCGCCACGCCATTGGCATTCTGGCTGCGCCAACAGGGCAACCTGCTGCTGAGCCAGCAACACCTGCAGCGTCTGAACGCCTGGAGCGATACGTATCTGGGCGATCAGGGGCCGGGTTTGCAGCCCTTGCAGGAGATCATTCAAGCGCTGCTGAAACTGGTTCAGGAGTTCATCGCCATGCACCCACAAAAACCGGCGCCGGTCGCCCCTGTCGAAGCCCCCGTGGTGGAGGCGCAGCCGGTCGATGAAGCGCCCGTGGCGGCGCAGGTCTTTCGTGAGCCGGCGAACCGCGAAGAAGCCTATCGGCAATTGCTGCTGATCGCTGAATACCTGGCCCGCACCGAACCTCACAGCCCCGTGCCATACCTGATCCGGCGCGGGGTGGAGTGGGGCAACAAGCCGTTGAGCGAACTGCTCGGCGAGTTGATCTCGGCCGACGCCGAATCGCGGCGGCTGTGGACGTTGCTCGGCGTGCTTTAGTGCACGCGCTGGTTGTTTTGCTTCGGCGGCAGTGTCAGCGGTGTCAGCACCGGCTCCCCGGCAAAGAACGCCACCAGGTTTTTCCCCACCAGCTCCACGGTGCCCTGGGTGGCTTCCGGTGACAGCCCGGCGACGTGCGGGGTGAGAATCACGTTGCTCAGGGTTTTCAGTGCGTCCGGCACCCGGGGTTCGTGGTCGAACACATCCAGTGCGGCGCCGGCGATTCGCCGTTGCTCAAGTGCCGTGATCAGGTCCGCCGTGGCGATCACGCTGGCGCGGGCAATGTTGACGATAAAGCCTTTGGGCCCCAGTGCGTCCAGCACGGGACGGGTCACCAGATGCTGGCTGCCGATGCCGCCGGGCGTCGCCACCACCAGAAAGTCCGAGGCTCGCGCCAGTTCGGTGGGGGTCGAACAGAAGGCGTAGGGCACATCGCTGCGCACCTGGCGGTTGTGGTAGCTGATCTCCATGTCGAAGCCCAGATTCGCCCGTTTGGCGATGGCCATTCCCACCGCGCCGAGGCCGAGAATCCCGAGCCGCTTGCCCGCCAGGGACGGGCGCATGATCTTCGGCCATTCGCCACGGCGCACGGCCGCGTCACAGCGCGGAATGTCGCGTACCAGCGACAGCAGCAACGCCATGGCATGGTCGGCCACCGACGAGGCGTTGACGCCGGCGCCGTTGGTGACGGTCAGGCCCCGGTTGCTGGCGGCTTGCAGGTCCACCTGTTCGTAGCCGGCGCCGATCACGCAGATGATTTTCAGCGCGGGCAACGCGGCGATTTCTTCGGCGTACAACCCCAGCGGGCCACGGGTCAGCACCGCGTCGATGCGTGCGCCGTGGGTGGCAATGGCCTGGGCGCGTTCGGCGGGTGTGGGGGCGAGGATCAGGTGAAAGCCCTGTCGTTCGAGAATGGGCAGGTAGTCATTGATGGTTTCAACCAGTACCAGAACGGTGGCGGGCATTGCTCGGCTCCTGTGATCGTCGGCGTGTCGGTCGCGAAAGTCGTGTCAGAGTGCTGATTCCAGAGCGGTTTGGCAATGGCCGGCACTGCCCCGCACCAGCCAGTGTAGGAGCTGATACGGGGAGCGCGTGGGCGCTTCGTCAGAAGGCAACGTCGGCAGTGTTGATCAACCGCGCGAACGCCGCGCCAAGGGTTGCGTTGTGGTGCTCGATGATCGCTTGGGCCGGTAGTGCGGGTGTGTCCATGCAAGTGTGGGCATCGGCTACCAGCAATGGCTTGAAGCCCAGATCGGCAGCGGCGCGGCAGGTGCTGTCGATGCAGAACTGGGTTTTCATGCCGACGATGTACAGATCTTCGATTTTCGCGGCGTTGAGTTGTTGAGCCAGATCTGTGCCGTGGAAGGCATTGGGGCGGGATTTGTCGATGAAGGTGGCGTTTGCGGCGTCCAGTTCAAGCGCTGGCAATAACTGCCAGAACGCACTGCCGGCGGCAATCGGCGAGCCAACCGGCCCGGTGTGGCGCACGGCAAAGATCGGCACTTGCCGTTGGCGTGCCTGGGCGATCAAGTGCTGGATGTTGGCGAGCATACGTTCGCCGTCGTGGGGTTCTTCCTGACCCTGGAACAGGCCGACCTGCATATCGATGATCAACAGTGCTGCGGACATGGTGTTTCTCCTTCGGTACCAAACGTGCCACACGGACGGGAGAAACAACAAGGCCCCGTCCATTGCTGGCGGGGCCTTGGGTTTGCTGCGCTGGATTTACCTCAGGCGCAAACACCACGACCCGCCGGTGGCGGTCGTGGTGGTACGGGTGAGGTGCAACGCGCAAAGGTTCATGGGGCCGATCATGCTGGCGGCGTCAACGGGCTGTCAACAGATGCATCAACTGGCGTACTGGGCGATGCCGTTGCCGAATGACCAGTTTTCTTTCTTCACTTCCACCAGATTGATGAACACATCCTCCAGACGGATCGACAGGTGCGTGTTCAGGTTCTGGGCGATGGTCTGGTACAGCGCTTTTTTCTGCTCCAGCGTCCGGCCCTCATTGAGGGTGATCTGGATGATCACCAGTTGGTCGCTGCGCTGGATCCCCAGGTATTGCGTATCGAAGATGAAATGCTCGCCGTCGTGCTCGGCCAGGATCTGGAAGTTGTCGTGCTCCGGGACATTGATCGTGCTGCGCATCGCGGCGTAGATCTGCTCGCCGACGCGTTTGGCGAAGGTCGGGTCGGGACGTTTCTTGAGTTCGACACGGACGAGGGGCATGAAAAGGCTCCTTGGGGCAGGGGACTGGAAGCGGCTGTCAGTCGGTTCGCCATTGGGTATAGCCGAAAAATGCCAGTCGGTGAGGCTGTTTAAAGCCGTTCGACGATGTCAGTGCCGTCCTGCAAAAGTTACGGAAGCTGCCTACGGATGCTGTTGGATTTATCCGCTATCTGACGGGGTGAGAAATGCGAAATCATTCAGGCAAGACGGGATGCGCTCTTCAGGATGGGGCAGCAACCTGAACGGTGATTGCCATTAGCCAAGGAAGGCCAATGCTTCAGAACAACCGCGAAGAGCTGGAACTCGAAAGGTTACTGCATGAATCACGAAAACTCGTTGCTGAAAGGCAAAAGCTTTTGGCGGAGGTTAAAAAGCTGAACAGTGAAATATACCTGTATCCAATCGCAGTATTGGGTGGTGTGGTGACCGCAATCACTGCAGTAGCAAGTGTTTACTTCAAGTTTTGAGTATTCGCTACTCATAAAAAACAGACCCTTGACCCGAAGGAGCCAACATGAACACATTTGACCGCCAGGCCATCATTGAACAAGCAGATCGAGAGTACGATGAGTGGGTCGAAAAAATGCGAATCAAAGACAAAGAGGGCAGGTACCCGGTCTGGAGCATGCTGGGTTTCGGTCTCTTCTGCATGTCACTTGGCTTCATAGTGGGCCGATCGATCTGACCAGGTTTTTCTGATCGCATTCGGCACCGGGACGCGTCATAAAACGACATCAGGCGTACCTGTTGCCGACAGTAATATTCCAAAAAACGACATCGCTCCAATCTGCCCCGCACAACCATTCCTCAGCTAAGTCTTTGCTTCCGCTCATTTATCGCGGAGAATCGCGCCCCTGTTTCGGCCGGAGCATGTCTGTCGGTTTTTTCCGACGCGTCCTGACCGAGTGGCAAGTGACCGGAATGCGGAGATCCGACCGGATGAATGATCAGGCCAATAGCGTCGAACAACGCTTTGAAGCGGCAGCACCAGCGCAACTGTCGAGCTGGAATCGCCATGACACTACCTGGATGTTGGGACTGTTTGGGACGGCCATCGGCGCCGGTACCCTGTTTTTGCCGATCAACGCAGGTCTGGGTGGCTTCTGGCCGCTGGTGATCCTCGCGCTGCTGGCCTTCCCCATGACCTTCTTCGCACACCGCGGTCTTACCCGCTTCGTGCTCTCCGGTCGCGAAGGCGCCGACATCACTGAGGTGGTGGAGCAGCATTTCGGCATCAAGGCCGGTGCGCTGATCACGTTGCTGTACTTCTTCGCGATCTTCCCGATCCTGCTGATCTACAGCGTCGGCCTGACCAACACGGTCGCCAGCTTCCTCGAACACCAACTGCACATCACGCCGCCACCGCGCGCGCTGCTGTCGTTCGTGCTGATCCTCGGCCTGCTGGCTGTGGTGCGCTGCGGCGAGCAAGTGATCGTCAAGGCGATGAGCCTGATGGTGTATCCGTTCATCGTTGCGCTGCTGTTCCTCGCCGTGTACCTGATTCCGCACTGGAACGGCGGCATCCTGTCCACCGCTTCGCAGGTGCCGGCGCCGTCGGCGCTGCTGCACACGCTGTGGCTGGCGATTCCGGTGATGGTGTTCTCGTTCAACCACTCGCCGATCATCTCGGCGTTTGCGGTGGACCAGAAGCGTCGTTACGGCGTTCACGCCGACGAGCGCAGCTCGCAGATCCTGTCCCGCGCCCACCTGCTGATGGTGGTGATGGTGCTGTTCTTCGTCTTCAGCTGCGTGCTGACCCTGTCGCCAGAGCAACTGGCTGAAGCCAAGGCGCAGAACCTGTCGATCCTGTCGTACCTGGCCAACCACTTCAGCAACCCGACCATCGCTTTCGCAGCGCCGTTGATTGCGTTCGTGGCCATCTCCAAGTCGTTCCTCGGTCACTACATCGGTGCCAGCGAAGGTCTGAAAGGCCTGATCGTCAAAAGCGGCAAGCGTCCGGGCGCCAAGGCGCTGGATCGCATCGTTGCGGCGTTCATGCTGGTGGTGTGCTGGATCGTAGCGACCCTGAACCCGAGCATTCTCGGCATGATCGAGACCATCGGTGGCCCGGTCATCGCGGCGATCCTGTTCCTGATGCCGATGTATGCGGTCCGCAAAGTGCCGGCAATGGCCCGCTATCGTGGCCAGGCGTCGAACGTGTTTGTCACCGCCGTCGGCCTGGTGGCGATTTCGGCGTTGATCTACTCGCTGACGGCCTGATTCCAGACCAGCAGCACCAAGCGGGGGCGAGCGATTCGCCCCCGTTTTTGCAAGACCTTCCGGTGCCTGATCCAGGGCACACATCCCACGACATAAACGGCTACGCTTGAAAGGCACTTTTCCCGGAGATGCCCCATGCCCCGTGCCCGACCGCAACTGATCAGCGCCAAACTGGAAAAACTCCATCCCACCCAGCTCACGGTCGGCCTCGCCGAAGTCGCCGACAAGCGTCAGGAATGGAAGAAGCTCAAACGCAAGGAGCGGGCGGCAGCGCTGGATAATCACTGGTTCCCCAGTGTGCTCGGGCCTGAAGGCGTCTATTACATCGTCGATCACCACCACTTCGGTCTTGCGCTGATTGAGGAAGAGGTCAAGAAGGCTTCATTGCTGGTGCTCAAGGACCTTTCCTTTGTCGACCCGGTGACGTTCTGGAGCGTGATGAACTTCAACCAGTGGGCGCATCCCTATGATGGTCGCGGTGCCAGGCGCTCCTTCGAAGCCATTCCCAAATCCATAGTCGATCTGCAGGACGATCCTTATCGCAGCCTTGCCGGACGCTTGCGCCGGGCCGGTGGCTACGCCAAGGACGCTACGCCCTACAGCGAATTCCTCTGGGCGGACTTCTTTCGCAGCCGCATCGCCAGCGACCAGATCAACGATCTGAGCCAAAAATTACAGACCAAAGCCATGAACCTGGCGCGCAGCCAGGAGGCTCGGTATCTGCCGGGGTGGGTGGGTCCGATTGTCAACTGAACCCCTGAGCGCTGCTTCCCGACCCGAAGTACAAAGTCGCAGTCAGGATCTGCTGGCCGGGTTGTCGATTGCCGGCCTGTTGCTGCCCGAGGCGGTGGCCTACTCCAGCATTGCCGCGCTGCCACCCCAGGCCGGGGTGATCGCGTTGTTTGCCGGGTTGTTGTGTTACGCGCTGATGGGCACCAGTCGGTTTGCCGTGGTTTCGGCCACCTCATCCTCGGCAGCGGTGCTGGCAGCGGCGACGGCTTCGCTGGCCGGTGGTGATCCGGCATTGCGCCTGAGCCTGGCGGTCGGTCTGGTGTTGATGACCGGCGTGCTGTTTCTGCTGGCGGGACTGTTCAAGCTCGGCAGCGTGACTTCTTTCATCGCCAAACCGGTGTTACGCGGGTTCGCCCTGGGGCTGGCGGTGACGATCATCCTCAAACAGGTGGCGAGCGTCGTCGATGTTCACCTGACGGACAGCAACCTGATTCGCTTCCTGCCGCAGTTGCTGGAGCAGTGGCCGCAATGGAACGTGGCGGGTGCCGGGATCGCGCTGGTGGCGTTGCTGGTGTTGATGCTCTGCGCGCGGTTTCGTCGAGTGCCGGGTGGACTGATCGTCGTAGCGTTGGGTATTGCCGCCAGTCAATGGCTGAACCTGCCGGCTCACGGGGTGAAACTGATCGGGGTCATCGATCTGGCGCTGGAGGTGCCACGCCTGCCAAACATGCCGTTTGCCGACTGGCTGCGCCTCGGGGAGCTGGCGTTTGCCATGGTGATGATTCTGTATGCCGAGTCTTATGGCTCGATCAGCTCGTTTGCCCTGAAGCACGGCGACAAGGTCTCTTCGAACCGCGATCTGTTGGCTCTAGGCGCGTCCAATCTGTTGTCGGGGCTGTTTCATGGCATGCCGGCCGGAGCGGGGTATTCGGCAACATCGGCCAATGAAGCGGCAGGCGCCACGTCGCGATTGGCGGGTATTGTCGCGGCGGCAGTGGTGCTGCTGATCGTGTTGACGGTGCTGCCGTACATCGCTCTGACCCCGGAACCGGTGCTGGCCGCTATTGTGATCCATGCCTTGGGACGGGCGTTGAGCCTGCAACCGCTGGGCCGCTACTTTATCTGGCGCCGCGATCGCTTGTTGGTGATCTGCGCCGTGGCGGCGGTGTTGGTACTGGGCGTGCTCGACGGTTTGCTATTGGCGGTAGCGATCAGCGTGGTGCTGATGCTGAAACAGATGTCATCGGCGGATATCCAGGTGCTGGGGCAAATGGGCGGTGGTCACGACTATGTCGACGTGCAGCGCCATCCGGATGCCCGGGAAATCCCCGGCGTGCTGATTGTGCGGCCAAGTGAGGCGCTGTTTTTCGCCAATGTGGAGCGCATTCTCGGCGGCGCGCTGCGCTTGGCCCGTCATGCGCCGGCAGCGGTGCACACGATCATCCTGAGTCTGGAAGAATCGCCGGACCTGGACGGCACCAGCATCGAAGCGCTGGAAGCGTTCTTCCTGCAGGTGCGGGCCGAGGACAAACTGTTGATTCTGGCGCGCCTCAAACATGAGGCGCAGACCGTGCTGGCGCAATTGCCAGAACTGGAACGCGAGCAGGTACTGCTGAGCGGTTTGAGTGTGGACGAGGCGGTACAGCAGGCACTCAAGCTCAATGCATGAGTTTCCGGAGGCATAAAAAACGCCGCACATCTCACGATGGGCGGCGTTTTTCATTGCGTTGCAGCGTTAGGCTTGAACGACCGGAATGTTGGCGTTCGCAGCAGCTTCACGGAACTCGGCAATCTGGTCGAAGGACAGGTAGCGGTAAACGTCGGCCGCCATGCTGTCGATCTTGCCAGCGTATTCCATGTACTCCTCGACGGTCGGCAGGCGACCCAGGATCGAAGCAACGGACGCCAGCTCAGCCGAAGCCAGGTAGACGTTCGCGCCGTCGCCCAGACGGTTCGGGAAGTTACGGGTCGACGTCGACACCACGGTGCTGTTCGGCTCAACGCGTGCCTGGTTACCCATGCACAGCGAGCAGCCTGGCATTTCCATGCGTGCGCCGGCCTTGCCGTAGATGCCGTAGTAGCCTTCTTCGGTCAGTTGGTGAGCGTCCATCTTGGTCGGCGGCGACAGCCACAGACGAGTTGGCAGCTGACCTTTGACCTGATCCAGCAGTTTACCGGCAGCGCGGAAGTGACCGATGTTGGTCATGCACGAACCGATGAACACTTCGTCGATCTTCTCGCCAGCAACGCTGGACAGCAGACGGGCGTCGTCCGGGTCGTTCGGCGCGCACAGCACAGGCTCGCTGATGTCGGCCAGATCGATTTCGATGATTTCGGCGTATTCGGCGTCGGCATCGGCTTCCATCAGCTCAGGGTTGGCAACCCAGGCTTCCATCGCTTGAGCACGACGTTCCAGAGTACGCGCATCGCCGTAACCTTCGCCGATCATCCAGCGCAGCAGGGTGATGTTGGAGTTCAGGTACTCGGTGATCGACTCTTTCGACAGCTTGATGGTGCAACCGGCAGCCGAACGTTCGGCCGAGGCGTCGGACAGTTCGAAAGCCTGTTCCAGGGTCAGGCCTTCCAGGCCTTCGATTTCCAGGATGCGGCCGGAGAAGGCGTTTTTCTTGCCTTTCTTCTCGACGGTCAGCAGGCCGTTCTGGATGGCGAAGTAAGGAATGGCATGAACCAGGTCACGCAGGGTGATGCCAGGTTTCATTTTGCCTTTGAAGCGCACCAGGATCGATTCCGGCATGTCCAGCGGCATGACGCCGGTGGCAGCGGCGAACGCGACCAGACCGGAACCGGCCGGGAACGAGATGCCCATCGGGAAACGGGTGTGCGAGTCACCACCGGTACCCACGGTGTCTGGCAGCAGCATACGGTTCAGCCACGAGTGGATGATGCCGTCGCCCGGACGCAGGGAAACGCCGCCGCGGGTCATGATGAAGTCAGGCAGGGTGTGGTGGGTGGTCACGTCGATCGGCTTTGGATAAGCCGCGGTGTGGCAGAAGGACTGCATCACCAGATCAGCGGAGAAGCCCAGGCACGCCAGGTCTTTCAGTTCGTCACGGGTCATTGGACCGGTGGTGTCCTGAGAACCTACGGTGGTCATCTTCGGTTCGCAGTAGGTGCCAGGACGAACGCCTTTGCCTTCTGCCAGACCGCAAGCCTTGCCGACCATTTTCTGCGCCAGGGTGAAGCCCTTGGTGCTTTCGGCCGGAGCTTCCGGCTTCTTGAACAGGTCGAACGCAGGCAGACCCAGTTCAGCGCGAGCCTTCTCGGTCAGGCCACGGCCGATGATCAGCGGGATACGGCCGCCGGCGCGGACTTCGTCCAGCAGAACCGGGGTCTTCATTTCGAAGGTGGTGATGACTTCGTCGGTACCGTGCTTGCAGACTTTGCCAGCGTGCGGGTACAGGTCGATCACGTCGCCCATGTTCATGTTCGATACGTCGAACTCGATTGGCAGTGCGCCGGCATCTTCCATGGTGTTGTAGAAGATCGGAGCAATTTTGCTGCCGAAGCAGAAACCGCCACCGCGCTTGTTCGGCACGTAAGGGATGTCGTCGCCGAAGAACCACAGGACCGAGTTGGTCGCGGATTTACGCGAGGAACCGGTACCGACCACGTCACCGACGTAGGCGATCGGGAAGCCTTCGCCGCGCATGGTTTCGATCTGCTTCATCGGGCCGGTCTTGCCTTGCTCGTCCGGAACGATGCCGTCACGGGCCATTTTCAGCATGGCCAGGGCGTGCAGCGGGATGTCTGGACGCGACCAGGCGTCTGGAGCAGGGGACAGGTCGTCGGTGTTGGTTTCGCCGGTGACCTTGAAGACGCGCAGGCTGATCTTGTCGGCCAGCACAGGGCGCTTCTTGAACCACTCGCCGTCAGCCCAGGATTGCAGCACGGCCTTGGCGTGAACGTTGCCGTTCTTGGCTTTTTCAGCCACGTCGTGGAAGGCATCGAACATCAGCAGGGTGTGCTTGAGTTCTTCGGCAGCCACTGGCGCCAGCTCGGCGTTGTCCAGCAGGTCTACCAGGGTCACGATGTTGTAGCCGCCCTGCATGGTGCCGAGCAGTTCTACAGCGCGCTTCTTGTCCAGCAGAGGGGAGGAGACTTCGCCCTTGGCCAGTGCGGAGAGGAAACCGGCCTTGACGTAGGCGGCTTCGTCCACTCCTGGTGGAACGCGATTGGTGATCAGGTCAACGAGGAAAGCTTCTTCGCCAGCCGGAGGATTCTTCAGCAGCTCGACCAGGCCTGCAGTTTGTTCGGCGTTAAGCGGCTGGGGAACGATACCCAGGGCTGCACGCTCTTCGATATGTTTGCGGTAGGCTTCAAGCACAGTTATTACCCTCATCAGTGGTCCCAAATGGGTGTCCGGGACGCTCATCCCGAAATTGCCGTACTCATGCTCCTCACGACGTTGTGGGTCGTTCGGCCAGAATTACAGGCAATTCCTTACAGAAGCTGCTTTCAAAGTTTTACGCCTGCAGAACGGGGAGCTGATGAGGGTTGGCGTATGGCTTTTCCCCGCTGGAAAAACCTTACGCCAACACCGCTCTGAAGGAACGACTGTGCTCGTGACGCTTTGAAAACAGCTTCTAACGGACATTGGCGCCTAAAAAGGCTGGCTGATTCTACGGCAAAAAAAATTTAAAGGTAAGTCGCGCTCTATTGGACTTTGGTTGCGTTGTGCACGGGTGGGGCAAACCTTGATCCAGCACTTGTCCCTGACGTTTGAGGGGTGATGAATGCCGGACAAAGGGCTAACATGCCGACCTGTTCCGCGTTTCAAGTGTTTTGCCCATTCTATGCCCAATCAGACCATCAAGACCCCCTGCGTCGGCCTCTGCTCCACTGTTTACGGTGATCTGGTGTGCCGTGGCTGCAAGCGTTTCCACCACGAAGTGATCCACTGGAACGGTTACAACGAGGAAGAAAAACGCGCGGTGTGGCTGCGTCTTGAGCAATTGCTGTCACAAGTGATGGCCAGCAAGGTCGAAGTCTTCGACCCGGCGCGGCTGCGCCAGCAACTGGAACAGCGCAAGATCCGCTTCGTGCCGCACCAATCGGAATATTGCTGGGCCTATCAGCTGATCGCCCGGGGCGCGCGGGTGATCATTAATCTGGAAGCCTACGGGATGGTGTTGCTGCCGGAGTTTCGCGACTGGAACCTGCCGGAACTGCGCGATGCCATTGATCGGGAATTTTTCCTGCTGTCGGAAGCGCACTATCAGCGCTACATCGCGCCCGGTTTTCTGAAGGATGCGCTGGGCGAGTGAGCATTACCTGTGGCGAACACGCTCGCCACAGGATGACAACAATGCTTAATGTTTCACCGCCAACTCCACCAGATGGTCTTCAACCTCCTGCGGCTTGAGCACCAGCACATCACTCTCCAGCGCATCCAGCACCACTTCGGCGGTATTGCCGATCAGCGCCCCTGACAACCCGGTGCGCGCCACGGTGCCAATCACGGTCACGGCCGCCTGCAGCTTGTGCGCCATAAATGGAATCAGCACATCCGCCGGGCCTTCCTCGACATGCAAATGCTCGTCGTCGACATCGAATTCAGCCTGGAACGCCCGGCATTGCTCGCGATAGCGCGCCTCGATGGTTTCCTTGAGCTGGAAGGTCGGGTCTGCCGCCGATAGCATCGGTGACGGATGGGCGGTAATGACGTGCAGATGCCCCTTGGCCAGGCTCGCGATGTCATAGCCGTGATCAATGAGGGTGGTGTGCAGGTGGCGGTGCTCGCCATCGGCATTGCCCACATCGACCGCCACCAGAATCACTCGGTCTTTCCAGGAGGCCGAGGTCTTCACCAGCAGCACCGGGGTCGGGCAGTGGCGCAGCAGTTTCCAGTCCGCCGGGGTCAGCAGGGCCTTTTTCAGCGAGCTGTCGGGGAAATGCTGTTTGATCACCAACCCGCAGCCTTCGGCTTGCTGCACATCGATGATGGTTTCGTGCAGGCTCTCGTTCCACGCCTGTTCGGTGGTGACGCTATAGCCGTCCGCCAGCAGCGCGGCCTTGAGCACGCTGAGCATGCCGGCGTGATCGTGCTTCTTGTCGCAGACCAGCAGGTGCAGATGGGCCTGGGTCACCCCGGCGATCAGCTTGGCGCGCTTGAGCGCCAGGCTTTCCGCGTGTTCGGGTTCGATGACCACCAGAATGCTGCGAATGGCTTGCATGAGTGAGTCTCCAGCAATGAAAAGGCACGGCGTTGCACAACTATAGTTGCTGCTCATCCGTCTGCGACTTGATGCATATCAACGCGGGCGGCTGGTGGTCTGCGGGCAGGCCGGTATAATCGGCGCCCTTCGCTCGAACACCTTTTGACCGTGAGCCCCATGATCCTTCCCGAAATCCACGAATTCCTTGGTTGCCGCACGCCTGACGCTTGGGTCCAGGCCGCGCTGGCCGATCAGGAAACCCTGCTGATCGACCACAAGAACTGCGAGTTCAAGGCCGCCAGCACCGCGTTGAGCCTGATCGCCAAGTACCATTCCCACGTCGATCTGATCAACATGATGTCGCGTCTGGCCCGGGAAGAACTGGTTCACCACGAACAGGTCATGCGCATCATGAAACGGCGCAAGATCGAACTGCGCCAGCTCCACGCCGGCCGTTATGCCTCGAGCCTGCGCAAAGTGGTGCGCAGCCACGAGCCGGTGAAACTGGTCGACACCCTGGTGGTCGGCGCCTTCATCGAAGCGCGCAGTTGCGAGCGGTTCGAAGCACTGGTGCCGCATCTGGACGAAGAACTCGGCAAGTTTTACTTCGGCCTGCTGAAAAGCGAGGCCCGGCATTTCCAGGGTTATCTGAAACTGGCTTACCAGTACGGCGACGCCAAGGACATTGCCCAGGTGATCGAGAAAGTCCGCGCCGCCGAGCAGGACCTGATCGAATCGCCGGACGAGGAATTCCGTTTCCACAGCGGCGTGCCCGTCGCGGCATGAATTGTTAAAAACTCTTAAGAGTATGAAACATCAACGAAAACCGGCCCAAGTGGCCGGTTTTTGCTGCCTGCGATAAACGTCTGGCCCGCGAATGCCGCCATAATGGCGCCCACTTCACTGAGGGTTGGCGACGGTTGTTATGGATAACCTGGGTTTTGGCAGAGTCCTGCTGGTGGAAGACGATGAGCGCCTGGCCGCGCTGATCGCGCACTTTCTCGAACAACACGGCTACGAGGTACGCACGGTGCATCGCGGCGATCTGGCCGTGGCCGCGTTTCTCGAATTCAAGCCCAAAGTCGTGGTGCTCGACCTGATGCTGCCGGGGCAAAGCGGCCTGCACGTGTGCCGGGAAATCCGCAGCGTGTCGGACACGCCGATTGTCATCCTGACCGCCAAGGAAGATGACCTCGACCACATTCTGGGCCTGGAGTCCGGGGCCGATGACTACGTGATCAAACCGATCAAACCGCCGGTCCTGCTGGCACGCCTGCGTGCCCTACAACGTCGGCAAGTGCCGGACAGCGGCGTGGTCAGCTCGCTGGAGTTCGGCCATCTGATCATCGATCGCAGTTGCCGCGAAGTGCGTCTGGCGGGCGAGTTGATCGAGCTGACCACCATGGAATTCGAACTGCTGTGGCTGCTGGCCAGTGCCGCCGGCAATATCCTGTCGCGCGATGACATTCTCAATCGCATGCGCGGCATCGCTTTCGATGGCCTCAATCGCAGCGTCGATGTGTACATCAGCAAGCTGCGCAACAAACTCAAGGACAATCCCCGCGAACCGGTGTGCATCAAGACCGTGTGGGGCAAGGGCTATCTGTTCAATCCGTTCGCGTGGGAGCTGTAGATGTTGCGGTTATTTCTGGGACTGTTTCTGGTGATGACAGTCGGGTTGGTGGCGGCGCTGCAAACCGTCGAACACACCTTCAACGCGTTGCTCGACAACCAGATGCAGGCCTACAACCGCGAGGCGGTGCGGGGCCAGGCCTGGTCGCTGATCGAGCACATGCGCGACCAGCAAGGTGCGGCGCGCGAGGCGCAGCTGGAGGCGTTGCGTCCGCATTACGGGCTGACGTTGAACCTGATCGAGTCCGATCAACTGGCCCTGACGCCCGAGGAAAAGGCTGAACTGGCACAGAACCTGTTGGTGATTCGCGACAACTACACCCAATTCATCAGCAACATCGACGGCGGTTCGCAGGTACTCAGCATCAAATTGCCGCCCGAGCCGAGCCTGATGCCGTTCTACATCGCAGCGGCCTATCTGATGCTGGCGGTGCTGCTTGGCATCGTCTTGTACTTCTGGGTCCGTCCGCACTGGCGCGATCTGGAAAAACTGCGACTGGCCGCCGAGCGTTTTGGCGACAACGACCTGTCATCGCGCATCCAGCTCTCCAAACGCTCGAACATTCGCGATCTGGCCGAACACTTCAACCTGATGGCGGCGCGCATCGAAGGCCTGATCGCCAATCAGCGCGAACTGACCAACGCCGTGTCCCATGAACTGCGCACGCCGATTGCCCGGCTGTCGTTCGAACTCGACCAGCTCAAGCAACAACCGGACGCCAGCCAGAACCGCGAACTGATCGCCGACATGTACGCCGACCTTGGCGAGCTGGAAGAAATGGTCTCCGAGCTGCTGACCTACGCCAGCCTCGAACGCGGCGCGACCGTGATCACCCGTGAAAACATTCAGGCCGCCAACTGGCTCGACAGTGTGGTCGGCAGCGTCGCCCTGGAAGCCGAGGCCGCCGGGGTGCAATTGCTGATCGGCGAATGCCGGGTCGAAGAAGTGCGGATCGAGCCGCGTTTCATGGCGCGGGCGGTGATCAATCTGCTGCGCAATGCCATTCGTTATGCCGAGCAGCGGGTCGAGGTGTCGCTGGTGCGCATCGGCGATCAATACGAAGTGCAGGTCAATGACGACGGCCCGGGTGTACCGCTGGCCGGTCGGGAGAAGATTTTCGAACCCTTCTCGCGCCTGGACGCGAGTCGCGACCGCCGCACTGGTGGTTTTGGTCTCGGGCTGGCACTGGTGCGGCGGGTTTCGCAATCCCATGGTGGTCGGGTCGAGGTTGGCGACTCACCGTGGGGTGGGGCGTCATTTCGTATGACCTGGGCGCATCTGGATTGATTGCATTTCCTCTCCCGAGGTGTCCAATCAACTGAGCACGTAGTCCACCGGTTTCAGCGCTGGCGGCAACGGCTCAGTCCCCAGCTCCGACAGAATATCCCGCTCGATGCCACGCACCAGCGCATCGGTCGGCAGGTCGTTTTCATCCCGGCCGAACGGGTCTTCCAGTTCATCGGCAATCGCATCCAGACCGAAGAAGGTGTAGCTGACAATCGCCGTGAACAGCGGCGTCAGCCAGCCCAGCGGTTCGGCCATGGCGAACGGCAGCAGGATGCAGAACAGGTAGATCGTGCGGTGCAGCAGCAGGGTGTAAGGGAAGGGCAGCGGCGTGTTCTTGATACGCTCGCACACGGCTTGCGCCTGGGTCAGGCTGGTCAGGTGATTGGCCAGCAGCATGTAGCGCCATTCACTGAGATCGCCTGCCTCATGCAGATCGGAACATTGCTGGCCGACGGTTTGCAAAATGCGCCCGCTGTAGTCCGGCACCAGTGCATCGTGTTGTGGCGTGATCCATTCGGCGCTGGCGGCGGCTTCGTTTTCCCGGCGCAACCGCGCGTTCAGGGCATGGGCAAAGCCGCAGAGGTTGAGCAGCAACAGCCGACGCTGCGCCGACTCGCGGATGACGTGGGTTTCGCGGATCACCGAACGTACATGCACGATCACCTCACCCCAGGCCTTGCGCGCTTCGTACCAGCGGTCGTAGCAGGCGTTGTTGCGAAAATTCATGAAGATCGACAGTGACAGACCGAGCAAGGTGAATGGCGTGGCGTTGACCTTGGTGAAGTTGCTCGGGTGGAGCATTTCCACCAGCACGATGGCCGACGCCAGCAGCGTGACCATCAGGGTGCGCAGGGCGATGCGCTTGGCAATCGACCCCTTGAGGGTAAACAGGACGGCGAACTGATTGATCTTGGGCCGGATGATCATGCTTTTTTTGCCTTGAAAACGTGGCGGTTCAGCCGCCGGTCATGTTCATGAAACGCACCACTTGCACGTCGTCGTTCACTTCAAAGTTGTGCCGGTAAGGCTTGAGCTTCATCGCTTCGATGATCGCTTTCTCCAGCCGCTCCGGTTGACCCGGATGGGCGCGCAGCACCGCTTTCAAATCCACCGAATGCTCGTTCCCCAGACACAGTAGCAAACGCCCCTCGACCGTCAGCCGCACCCGGTTGCAGGTGCCGCAGAAGTTGTGGCTGTGGGGCGAAATGAACCCCAGCCGAATGTGCGGTGCCTCCGCCAGCCGCCAGTAGCGCGACGGGCCCTGGGTCGACTCGGCGGAATCGATCAGGGTGTAGCGTTCGGCGATCTTTTCGCGCACCTGGGTGCTGGAAAAAAACGACTCGGCGCGACTGTGTTCGCTGATGATGCCCAGCGGCATTTCCTCGATAAAGGAAATATCCAGATCCCGTTCGATGGCGAACTGCACCAGGTCGTTGATCTCGTGATCGTTGCGGCCCTGCATCACCACGCAGTTGAGTTTAGTGCGGGTAAATCCGGCCTCACGGGCGGCATCGATGCCGTTGATCACTTGTGCCAGGTCGCCGGTGCGGGTCATCTGCTTGAAGCGCGCGGCATCGAGGCTGTCGAGGCTGACGTTGAGGCGCTTCACCCCAGCATCGAACAACGGGCTGGCGAGTTTGCCGAGCTGCGAGCCGTTGGTGGTCAGGCACAACTCGCGCAGGCCGGGCAGGGCAGCAATCTGCTTGCACAACCCGACGACACCGGGACGAATCAGCGGCTCACCGCCGGTCAGGCGGATCTTGCGGGTGCCCAGCGCAACGAAGCTCTGCGCCAGTTGATAGATCTCCTCCAGCGTCAGTACCCGTTGGCGTGGCAGAAACTGCATGTCTTCAGCCATGCAATACACGCAGCGAAAGTCGCAGCGGTCGGTGACCGACATACGCAGGTAGTCGACGCGGCGGTTGTAACCATCGATCAAGACGCGCTCTGACATGACAGCCTCGCTTGGGTGAAATCCGCTATTGAAGGGATTGGGTCGGCGCAGGTTATGAGCAACTTCGAACTGCGTCCAATCACTCTTAATGACCGGCCGATTGATGCTGTCGATGATGAAATAATTATTCCGGTTTTTGCGCTTCTTAGTTTTGCAAGTGCCCGTATTTAAAGGGTTTAACGCCGTGATAGATGATTTCGATAACGCAGTCATTAATAGCGATTAGACAAGTTTTTGCGGTGGTTCATATCCTTGGCTCCGTCAAACGAAACGACCGCTTTTGAACTTGAAAGTCAGTCGTCGCTGTTTAAACCCGATCAGGTTTTTGCCTGTGTGCATCGTCATGGAGAAGTCCCATGTCACAAGTCGACCGTTACAAACCCTACAAGGGCGCCGCTGCAGGATGGGGCGCTGTGATCAGCCTCACCAAGAACTGGCTGGGCAGTGAAAACGCCCTGAAAAACATCCGCGCCATGCTCAAGACCAACCAGAACGGCGGCTTCGACTGCCCCGGTTGCGCCTGGGGTGAAGCACCTGGCGCGAGCATGCTGAAGTTCTGCGAGAACGGCGCCAAAGCGGTGAACTGGGAAGCCACCGGCCGCCTGGTCGATCCGGCGTTCTTCAACAAGTACACGGTGTCGACGCTGGCCGAGCAAAGCGATTACTGGCTTGAATACCAGGGCCGGATCACCCATCCGATGCGCTACGACGCTCGGGTCGATCGCTATGTCGAGACCACCTGGGACGAGGCGTTCGCGCTGATCGCCAAGCACCTCAAAGGCCTGAAATCGCCCCACGAGGCCGAGTTCTACACCTCGGGGCGTGCCAGCAACGAAGCGGCGTTTCTCTATCAGTTGTTCGTCCGCGCCTACGGCACCAACAACTTCCCGGACTGCTCGAACATGTGCCACGAAGCCAGTGCGGTGAGCATGGGCGAGACCCTGGGCGTCGGCAAAGGCACCGTAGTCTATGAAGACCTGCACCATGCCGACGCGATTTTCGTCATCGGCCAGAACCCCGGCACCAACCACCCGCGCATGCTCGAACCGTTGCGTGAAGCGGTGAAGCGTGGCGCTCAGGTGGTGTGCATCAACCCGCTCAAGGAGCGTGGGCTGGAGCGTTTCCAGAATCCGCAAAACCCGATCGAGATGCTCAGCAACGGCTGGGAAGCGACCAACACCGCGTACTTCCGTCCAGCCTTGGGCGGCGACATGGCAATGATTCGCGGCATGGTCAAGTTCCTGCTGCAATGGGAGCGTGAGGCCCAGGCCTCGGGCGGCGAACCGGTGTTCGATCACGCGTTCATTGCCGAGCACACGTCGGGCTTGGACAGCTATCTGGCCGAAGTCGATGCCACGAGCTGGGAGCACATCGTCGAGCAGTCCGGCGTGCCGCTGCATGACATCGAACTGGCCGCGCGCATGTATGCCCGCGCCAAGAGCGTGATCATGTGCTGGGCCATGGGCCTGACCCAACACGTGCACTCGGTGCCGACCCTGCAGGAAGTCATCAATCTGCAACTGCTGCGCGGCAACGTTGGCCGTCCGGGTGCCGGGCTGTCACCGGTGCGTGGCCACAGCAACGTGCAGGGCGACCGCACGATGGGCATCAACGAACTGGCGCCGAAAGAGCTGATGGATGCCCTGGAAAAGCGCTTCAACTTCAAGGTGCCGCGCATGCACGGCCACAACACGGTCATGGCGATTGGTGCCATGGAACGTGGCGAAGCCAAGGTGTTTATCGGTCTGGGCGGCAACTTCGCCCAGGCCACGCCGGACACCCCGCGCACCCACGAGGCGATGCGCAAACTCGACCTGACCGTGCACATCTCGACCAAGCTCAACCGCAGCCATCTGGTGACCGGGCGTGACGCGCTGATCCTGCCGTGCCTGGGCCGTACCGACATCGACGTGCAGGCCGAAGGTCCGCAAGGCGTGACCGTGGAAGACACCTTCAGCATGGTGCACTTGTCGTTCGGTCAGTTGAAGCCGAAGTCGGCGCATCTGAAATCCGAGCCGGCGATCATTGCCGGGATTGCCGCCGCGACCCTGGGCAAACACCCGATCGACTGGGAATGGGCGGTGGGCGACTACGGGCGCATCCGTAACCTGATCGCCGACGTGATTCCGGGCTTCGAGAATTTCAACGAGAAGCTGCTGATCCCGGGTGGTTTCCACCTCGGCAACGACGCCTCCGACCGTGTCTGGAACACCGAATCCGGTAAAGCCCAGTTCACCCCGTGCGTGCTGCCGGAGCATCTGATCAGCGAAGGTGTGCGTAACCTGCCGGTCAAACCGCATCTGATCCTGCAAACCATGCGTTCCCACGATCAGTACAACACCACGCTGTACGGCCTCGACGACCGTTATCGCGGGGTTTACGGCATGCGCGACGTGGTGTTCGCCAACGAGCAGGATATCCGCCGGCTCGGTTTCGAACCGGGGCAGAAGGTTGATCTTGTGGCGCTGTGGGGCGACGAGCGCGAGCGTCGGGTCAGCGGTTTCACTCTGATCGCCTACGACATTCCAGCGGGGCAAGCCGCTGCGTACTACCCGGAAACCAATCCGCTGGTGCCGCTGGAAAGCTACGGCGACCGCACCTACACGCCAACCTCCAAATTCGTGGCGATCCGCCTCGAAGCGGCCGAGGCGAGCAACCTGATCCCGTCGTCGGTGGCCTGACCGACCCACGCGATCCAACCCTTTTGCAATTTGACTGGCTGCAGGCGTTCACGCCTGGCGGTGGCCCGGCCGTGTGCTGCCGCTTTTCAGCCTTGATGAGGACATCATCATGTTCAACCTGGAGGCACTGGACCTGGCGCGAATTCAATTCGCGTTCACGGTTTCGTTCCACATCATTTTTCCGGCGATCACCATTGGTCTTGCGAGTTTCCTGGCGGTGCTCGAAGGCCTGTGGCTGAAAACCGGTAACGACACTTACCGCGATCTCTACCACTTCTGGTCGAAGATCTTCGCCGTCAACTTCGGCATGGGCGTGGTCTCGGGTCTGGTCATGGCGTACCAGTTCGGCACCAACTGGAGCGGGTTTTCCGACTTCGCCGGCAGCGTCACGGGGCCGTTGCTGACCTATGAAGTGCTGACCGCGTTCTTCCTCGAGGCCGGGTTCCTCGGGGTGATGCTGTTCGGCTGGAACCGCGTGGGCCGTGGCTTGCACTTCTTTGCCACGGTGATGGTCGCCATCGGCACGCTGATATCGACCTTCTGGATTCTCGCGTCCAACAGCTGGATGCAGACCCCGCAAGGCTTCGAAATCGTCGACGGTCGGGTAATGCCGCTGGACTGGCTGGCCATCGTGTTCAACCCGTCGTTCCCGTTCCGTCTGGCGCACATGGCGATTGCCGCGTTCGTGGCCACGGCGTTCTTTGTCGGCGCTTCGGCGGCCTGGCATTTGTTGCGCGGCAACGACACCAAACCAGTGCGCAAGATGTTTTCCATGGCGCTGTGGATGGCGCTGATCGTGGCGCCGATTCAAGCAGTGGTCGGTGACGCCCATGGCTTGAACACCCTGGAACATCAACCGGCGAAAATTGCCGCCATCGAAGGTCACTGGGAAGACGCTGACAACGGACCGACCCCGCTGGTGCTGTTCGGCATCCCGGACATGCAGGCGGAGAAGACCAAATACGCGATCGAGATTCCGTACCTCGGCAGCCTGATCCTCACGCACAGCCTCGACAAGCAGATCCCGGCGCTCAAGAGCTTCCCGAAAGAAGACCGGCCGAACTCGACCGTGATCTTCTGGAGCTTCCGTGTAATGGCTGGACTCGGCATGTTGATGATCCTCGTCGGTGTGCTGGGCCTGGCGTTGCGGCGCAATGGCAAGGTCTACCGTCATCGCGGCTTCCAGCGTCTGGTGCTGCTGATGGGGCCGAGCGGTCTGATCGCACTGCTGGCCGGCTGGATCACCACTGAAGTCGGGCGTCAGCCTTGGGTGGTGTATGGCCTGATGCGTACCCATGACGCCGCATCCCATCACTCGGTGGCGCAGATGAGCACCTCGCTGGCGCTGTTCGTGGTGATCTACTGCTCGGTGTTCACCGTGGGCATCGGCTACATGATGAAACTGGTGAGCAAGGGCCCGCAGCCGCACCACGAACACCCGCCTGAAGGCACCCAGATACAGACCCCGCGCCGGCCTCTCTCGGCGGTCACCGACAACCTCGAATCCGCGACCCGGATCCACTGATAAAGGAGCGTTGAGTCATGGGTATTCAAGGTATCGATCTCTCGTTGATCTGGGGCGTGATCATCGCCTTCGGGGTGATGATGTACGTGATCATGGACGGCTTCGATCTGGGCCTCGGGATCCTGTTTCCGCTGATCAGCGACGAGCAGGAACGCGACGTGATGATGAACACCGTCGCACCCGTTTGGGACGGCAACGAAACTTGGCTGGTGCTCGGCGGTGCGGCGCTGTACGGCGCGTTTCCGCTGGCTTACGGGGTGATTCTGGAGGCGCTGTATCTGCCGCTGATCTTCATGCTGGCGGGTTTGATTTTCCGCGGTGTGGCGTTCGAGTTTCGCTTCAAGGCGCCAGCGGAAAAACGCTATCTGTGGGACTGGGCGTTCATCGGCGGTTCGCTGCTGGCGACGTTCTCCCAGGGCGTGGTGATCGGCGCGTATGTGGCCGGGATTCCGGTGGTGGATCGGCAGTTTGCCGGTGGCGGTCTCGACTGGCTGGCACCGTTCCCGCTGGTCTGCGGCGTCGGTCTGGTGGTCGCTTACGCCTTGCTGGGTAGCACCTGGCTGCTGGTGAAGACCGAAGGCATGCTCGAGTCGCGGATGCGTCACTACAGCCGTCCGCTCGCCTGGCTGTTGCTGGCGATGGTGGTGGTGATCGGCGCGTGGACGCTGCAACTGCACCCGGAACTGGCCACTCGCTGGTTCAACCATGCGCACCTGACCGTGTTCGCGGGGCTGGTGGTGTTGGCAGCATTGTCGCTGTTCGGGCTGTTGCGTTCGCTGCGTCAGCGGCACACCCACTGGCCGTTCGTGTTCACCCTGGTGCTGATGTTCCTCGGTTACATCGGGCTGGCGCTGAGCATCTGGCCGAACATCATCCCGCCCTCGGTCAGCCTGTGGGCGGCGGCATCACCGGCCACCAGCCAGTTGTTCGCCCTGATCGGCGCACTGTTCATCCTGCCGGTGATCCTGATGTACACCTTCTGGAACTACTACGTGTTCCGCGGCAAAGTGAGGATTGGCGATGGCTACCATTGAAATGCGTGAAGTGAAAAGCCGCTGGTACAAACGACTGGGCTGGTTGCTGCTGATCTGGTCCGGCAGTGTGGTTTCGCTGGCGGTGGTGGCGAGTCTGCTGAAACTGGCGATGTATGCGGCGGGGATGAGAACTCACTGACCAAAAAAACCGGAGCCTGGCTCCGGTTTTTTATTGCCTGCATTTTGCATCCTCCCCTGATGGGGAGGGTGCCTTGAGGTTTATTCCCCGCCAAACATCGCCGTCCAGTAAATGCCGGCGCTGCTCTTCGGATCGACGACATAGGCCGCGCCCAGCTCACGGTATTGCGGGTTCATCAGGTTGGCGCAATGACCGGGGCTGGCGAGCCAGCCGGCGACGACTTTCTGCACGGTATCCTGCCCGGCGGCGATGTTCTCGCCGACCTGCTGACCGCTGTACCCGGCCAGTTCAGCGCGGTCGCCGGGGGTGCGGCCGTCGCGGTCCTTGTGGTCGAAATAATTGTTGTTGGCCATCTGACGGCTGTGATCCTGCGCCACACCGCCGAGCACGGCGTTCCACGCCAGCGGCGCGGCGGCGGAGAAGGCCTGGCCGCCGCACTGGCGTGGCTGGCTGCGGGCGGCGTTGAGTTGTGTCAGCAATTTCTGGCCTTCGGCTTGCCCATCGCCCAGGCGCGCCGACAGCAGCGGTCGGGCCAACGTGATGCGCCAGTCACGGTCGGCGCGGCTGACGCCGATATCGACGAACTGCGGATCCAGCACCACCTGGCAGAAACTCTCCTGAATCGCCTTCATCGCCGACGCCGCATCCCGAGGACCGTTGAGGGTGATCGCCTGCACATTGACCATCGGGTAGCTGGCGCTGGCCATTGCCTGCTGCAGATCGACGCCGCCGCTGGCCGGCAGAATCAGGCGCGGGTCGGCCGACAGCGGCGGCAACTCACTGGACGCCTGCGTGCCGCAACGCTGCGGCTGGCTGCGGTAGCTGTTGATCGACTCGACCAGTTGCGACTCGTCGGTGGCCATGGCCGAGGTGGCCAACGCCAGTCCCGTGGACAACACGGCGAGTCGCAGAACGGATGGCATGAAGCGCATGGAAATCTCCCTTGGGCTGAGTGCGCCCATGATGCGCGAAAGGCCCCGGGTTCGCGCAATGTCTTTTTCTTCACCGAGCGGTTTTTTCTGCGGAACGATGCCGCCGACTCTGCCGTCTACCCTCTGCGAGGGCCCCGGAATCCGGGCGTCTCAGCCACGTAACACTTTGCCCGCAAGGGGCGCTGCCGGAAGAATCGATCATGAAATTGCACGGGCTGATCTGTTGTCTTGTGTTGACCCTGCTGAGCGGCGCGGCAATGGCCACCGATCAGGCGCCCATCAAGGAAAAGGCCGAAGCGAAAGCCGAGGTACTGGAAGAGAAGGCTGCCGACAAACCCGATGCGCCTCCGGCGCCGAAGTCCGAAGCCATCACCCCCAAAGAGGTGCAAGCCGTCGACCCGGCCGGCACCGCGCCGCTCGACGACCCGATCACCTGCCTGGCGCGCAGCATCTATTGGGAAGCCAAGGGCAAGGACACGGCGGAAATGGAAGCCGTGGCCAACGTGGTGATGAATCGCCTCGGCCACGACGGTTTTCCGGGCACCGTGTGCGAGGTGGTCAAGCAGGGCTCGGAAACCAAGAGTTGCCAGTTTTCCTGGTGGTGCGATGGCAAGTCCGATCAGGTCAAGGAAGACGCCGAATACGCGCTGGCCAAGGAGATCGCCGGCAAGGCGCTGAACCGCCAGCTCACGGATCGCACCCATGGCGCGCTGTACTTTCATGACCACAACGTCGACCCGAGTTGGGCCAAGAAGTACACCAAGACCGCCGAGACCGGGAAATTCCTGTTTTACAAACCCAAGGACGGGGAGGCGCGCTAGGCGCAAACCTCTCGCACACAATTGCGCAACCAGCGATGCGCCGGATCGGCGTCCATGCGTGGATGCCAGAGCATGGACACGCTGATGTCCGGCATCCGTAATGGCAGGGCGAAGCTGTGCAGGCCTGTGCGCAGTTTGCTGGTGTGACGTTCCGGAACGGTGGCGATCAGGTCCGATTCACGGACTAGCGTCAGCGCGGCAGAAAACCCGCCGAACGAGGTAACGATGTCCCGCGTCAGGCCCAAAGCGAGCAACGCCTCGTCCACCGGGCCGCTGCTGCGACCACGGCGTGACACCAGAATGTGCTGGCCCGCAGCGAAACGTTTGGCGCTGACCTTGCCGCTGCTCAACGGATGCCCCTCACGTACCACACCGATCCACTGATCCCGGAACAGGATGCGACTGTGCAGCGTCGGGTCGGTGCTGTCGTCGACCACGCCGGTTTCCAGATCCACCCGGCCTTCGCGCAACAGCGTGCTGTCCTTGTCGGCTTTTTGCACAAAGCGCAGACGTACGCCGGGCGCATCTTCGGCGATGCGGGCGAGCAGGGCGGCGGCAAAGGTTTCGACAAACCCGTCGGTGTTGCGCAGGGTGAAGGTGCGCCGCAACTGGCCAGGATCGAGCACCTCTGCAGGGCGCAGAACCGCTTCGGCTTCCTGCACCAGATAACTGACCCGGTCGCGCAGCTCCAGCGCACGCGGGGTTGGCACCAGTCCGCGACCGGCGCGTACCAGCAGCGGATCCCCGGTGGTTTCCCGCAGACGGGCCAGCGCCCGGCTCATGGCTGACGGGCTCAGGCGCAGACGCTCGGCGGCGCGGGCCACGCTGCCTTCGCTCAGCAGCACGTCGAGGGTGATCAACAGGTTCAGGTCCGGCGCATTCATGACGTGGCGTTCCATGCAGGTATCAAGTGCAAAGCATGCGTCTTGCGCCTTGTATTGTCGAGGCTCAGGCTACGTCCCATGACCTTTGCCCTGTGAGCCCCCCATGCACCGAGAACCCCTGAGCCCTTCAGCCCGCTGGGCGCTGACCAGTCTGGCGCTGTCGATGCTGATGCCGTCGCTGGACACCAGCATTGCCAACGCCGGATTGCCCACGTTGGCGGCGGCGTTCGATGCGACGTTCCAACAAGTGCAGTGGATCGTGCTGGCCTATCTGCTGGCGGTCACCACGTTGATTGTCAGTGTCGGGCGGCTCGGTGACGGCTTCGGTCGTCGGCGCTTGCTGTTGATCGGCATCGGCATTTTTACCGCCGCTTCGCTGGCTTGCGCACTGGCGCCGAGCCTTGCCTGGCTGATCGGTGCGCGAGCGGTGCAAGGCTTGGGCGCGGCGATCATGTTCGCGTTGACGGTGGCGCTGGTAGCCGATGCGGTGCCCAAATCC
Source organism: Pseudomonas sp. GW821-FHT09E04 (assembly GCF_059416185.1). Taxonomy (NCBI): domain Bacteria; kingdom Pseudomonadati; phylum Pseudomonadota; class Gammaproteobacteria; order Pseudomonadales; family Pseudomonadaceae; genus Pseudomonas; species Pseudomonas sp. GW821-FHT09E04. The sequence continues at coordinate 1,015,709 of NZ_JBWKOR010000001.1, read as the reverse complement.
CGGGCCGGCAGTGCGATGGGGTTGCTGGCCACGATGTCGGCCACCGGCACCACCCTCGGGCCGTCGCTCGGTGGGCTGTTGATGGCGCATGTCGGCTGGCAGTCGATCTTTGTGATCAACGTGCCATTGGGGTTGCTCAATGCATGGCTGGTGTATCGCTATCTGCCGAAGGATCGAACCGTACGCTCGCCTGTTGCGTTTGATTATTTCGGCACCGCCGTGCTGATGCTGACGCTGGCGGCCTATGCGCTGGCGATGACGGTTGAGGGATTCACCCAGACGTTGTTGCTGATCAGTCTGTTGGGATTGGGGCTGTTCATCCTGATCGAGAAGAAGAGTAGGGCGCCGCTGATTCATTTGTCGTTGTTCACCGATTCACGCATCAGCAGCAGTCTCGCCCTGACCTTGCTGGTGACCACGGTGATGATGACCACGCTGGTGGTCGGGCCGTTTTATCTGAGCCGAGGCTTGGGGCTCAGCAGCACTCAAGTCGGACTTGTGTTGTCGGTCGGGCCGTTGCTGGCGGCTTTCAGTGGCGTGCCGGCCGGGCGTCTGGTGGATCGTTTCGGGGCGCGGCGAATGGTGCCGGGCGCGTTGCTCGGACTGGCCTGCGGTTGCGGTTTGCTGGCGCTGTTGCCGGTGAGTCTGGGACTGCTTGCCTATGTGTTGCCGATAACGGTAGTTGCATTGAGTTATGCGCTGTTCCAGGCTGCCAACAACACCGGGTTGATGTCCGGCGTCGCTCAGGATCAGCGCGGGGTGGTCTCGGCCATGCTCGGGCTGTCGCGCAATCTGGGCTTGATCACCGGGGCGGCGGCGATGGGCGCGGTGTTTGCCCTGGCCACGGACGATCCGACTCAGGCGTCAGCGGCGGTTATCGCTGGCGGATTGCACATGACCTTCGGCGTTGCCACGGCGTTGATGCTCGCGGCGCTTGCGCTCGGAGCCCTCACACACCTGCGTCTCGCGTCTCCCGGGCTGGAAAAAACAGCTCAAAGCAGGTGACACCATCAGCGCTGCTGACGCTGTAGCGGCCCTGATGCAATTGCATGATGGTCGCGACGATCGACAGGCCCAGACCGTTGGATTGGGCCGAACGCTCGCGGGACGGGTCGGCGCGATAGAAACGTTCGAACAGCCGCGACAGATGTTCGGCAGGAATCGTCGCGCCCTGATTGCACACCCGCAGATAGCTGCCGTCCGCTTCGGTAATGGCCTCGACCTGCATCGTCGAATCCGCTGCGCCGTACTTGATCGCGTTGGCGCACAGATTGGCCAGGGCCCGACGCAGCAACATCGGTTCGGCCCAGATCACGCCGCTGCCTCGGGCCTCGATGCTGATGCCGACATCCGCCGCCAATCCTTCGAAGTAATCGGCGATGCGCTGCATCTCATCGTAGGCGTCCAGCTCCTGACGCTGGCTCAGGGCACTGGCCGGGTCGGTGCGGGCGAGAAACAGCATGTTGTCGAGCATCCGCGCCAGCCGTTCGAGTTCTTCGACGTTGGAGGCGAGCAGCTGTTGATAGGCGTCGACGCTGCGGTGCTGTTGCAGGGCGACCTGGGTTTCACCGAGCAAATTGTTGATCGGCGTGCGCAGTTCGTGGGCCATGTCGGTGGAGACCTGGCTCAGTTGCGCAACACCTCGGTCGAGCCGGTCCAGCATCGCATTGAAGGCTTCGATCATCGGCTGCAATTCCCGGGGCGTGCCGTGGCGGTCGAGGCGTTCGCCGAGGTTGGCGATGCCGATCCCGTGGGCATGCCGGGCAATCCGCCGCAACGGCAACAGGCCGCGATACACCAGCAGGCAGCCCACCAGCGCCAGGACAATTGCTGCCAATGACGCCAGGCCGTACACGCTGAGTCGGTAGTTGGCGAGCATCGCCGTGCGTTCGCTCATCACCTTGCCGATCAGCACTTGCAGATTGCCCTGGTCGCCGGAGTCGATACTGGCTGCCACCGCCGAGAACGGCACTCCGTTGATGCTCGGCAAATGCTGCACGTCGTTGAGGGCCATTACATGGTCGACCGGCACGGCGGGCACACTCGGCAGTGCCAGGTCGCTGGGGTTGACCACGAACAAGGGCGGTTGCCCCGGCGCGCCGATGGTCAACAGCGCTTCGCGGTTGCCCAGCATGTTCTGAAACAGCGCCGGTTTGTTCTTGATCAACTCCAGGGTGTTGCTGTCGTTGAGGATGGTGCGCAACTGATCGATGCGGCTGACCAACTGGATGTCGTCGCGGCGGGTCAGTTGTTCTTCCAGCTGGTTGTAAAGCGCCGCGCCCAGGCCTGCCAGCGCAGCAAAGGCGAGCACCGCGAACACCAGCGCCAGACGCAAGGTCAGGGAGTAAGTGCCGGTGACTTTCATGGCTGGGTGTCGAAGCGGTAGCCGATGCCGCGCACGCTGTGGATCAGCTTGAGCGGGAACGGGTCGTCTATCTTCGCCCGCAGGCGGCGTACGGCGACATCGACCACATTGGTGTCGCTGTCGAAGTTCATGTCCCACACCCGCGAGGCAATCAGCGAACGCGACAGCACCTGGCCGGTGTGGGTGGCGAACAGTTGCAGCAAGGCGAATTCCTTGTTGGTCAGGGTGATCCGGCTGCCGGCGCGGGTGACCCGGCGTTTGAGCACGTCGATCTGCAAGTCGGCCACCTGCAATTGCTCTTCTTCATGGATCGGCCCGCGCCGGGTCAACGTGCGCAGGCGCGCCACCAGTTCGGCGAAGGAAAACGGCTTGATCAGGTAGTCGTCGGCGCCCAGTTCCAGGCCTTTGACCCGATCCGCGATGTCGTCGCGGGCGGTGAGGAACAGCACCGGCGTGTCGGCTTCCTTGCGCAGCCGGCGCAGAACTTCCCAGCCATCCATTTTCGGCATCATCACATCCAGCACGATCACGTCGAAGTCGTGTTCCAGCGCCAGGTGCAGACCGTCGGCGCCGTCACGGGCCAGGCTTACGTTGTAACCCAGTTCCTGCAAGCCGTTGAGCAGGTAATTGCCAGCCTTGGGTTCGTCTTCGACGACAAGGATATTCATGGGCACTGCGCCTCACTGGTCAGTTGGTGCAACCGCTGCCTTGCACTTGATAGTCCAGCACATGTTCGCGGCCCTGGTGGTCGAGGTAGTTGAGTCGTGCGGGAATGACGCCGCAGGCTTGGGAAATATCGGTGCTGGAGAGGACTTTGTCGACATCCAGGTGCACGTAGAAGCCGTTGGTGTCGTGAATGACCGTGTTGTCCGGCATTTCGGCGGCGAGCACAGTGCCAGTGGCGAGGAGGGCGGTGAAGGCAAGGATCAGGGTTTTCATGATGAGTCACTCGTGTCGGTGAAGTGGATCGGCAGTGGTGCCGGAACAACTTCAGGCTACCGAGCGATCCGCTCGGCAAACCGACAACTCAATGACAAAGCTGTAATGAAACCCTGAAAACACAAATCCCCTGTGAGAACAGGGGATGTTTTTTACAGCGAATATTTTCAGCTGCCGTGGGTGCTGAGAATGCTGGCGATCTGTTGCGGCTGGCAGTTGAGGTACGGCGAGGACTTCAGCCAGTGCTGATCCGGGTACCAGGAAAACATGTACTGGCCGTCCTTCAGGCTGTCGATCACGCGTCTGGCAACCTGCGGGCGTACGGCCGGGCAACCCTGGCTGCGGCCGAGTCGGCCCGTACGTTTGCTCCAGAACAGATTCACGTAGTCGGCGGCATGGATCACAATGGCGCGGTCACGGGCCATGTCGTTGACGCCCGGTTCCAGACCGTCCATGCGCAACGAATAACCGTGGGTGCCTTCGTAACTTTCCTGGGTGCGGAACAGTCCAAGGCTGGACTGGAAACTGCCTTCGCGGTTGGAGAACCGGGTGGCGAAGTTATCACCGGACATCGATCCGTGGGCGACCAGGTCGCGCAGGATCAGTTTTTTCTTGGTCAGGTCGAAGATCCACAGGCGTCGCTCGGTGGACGGTTGCGAATAATCGATGATCGCCAGGTGACGGGACTGCTTCGCGCCGTTGTTGATTGCGCATTGCATGGCGTTCAAGGCACCTTTCAGCGCCTGGGGATTGAGTTCCGGAGCGGCGTGGGCGAGGCTGTTGTAGAGAACCGGCTGCGAGGTGCCGGCGGCAAAAACCTGACTGGTCACCAGCCCGATGGCAGTGGCAGTCAGCAGAAGTCGGCGCAAAAACGTCAACATTTAAAGTGAGTCCTCACTGGTTACATGTTTGGCACTTTGGCTCCTGACGTCCAGTCGTCCCCGGCAGGCCCGCGAATCGGACCTGACTGTATCACCGCACCTGATGTAAGGTTGACCGTCAATCAAGACGGCCATGGATTGGAGTAAAGCAGTTGTTCAAAAAGTACGCATGCTACTTGAGCATTTGTTTGCTCGCTGCGCCGTTTGTCGTTTGTGCCGATGAGCCTCTGCCGGCCCTCCCGACGCTGCCGGCAGAAATGCCTGTCGAGCCGCAAAGCCCGCTGCAGGCCGCGTTGATCAGCCTGCCTCAGGCCTGCCCGGCGATTGCCGCCCGTCTCGGCGGCCCGGCGCTCGAACAGTTGCAGGCGTTCTATCAGCAGCAGGACTGGCTGCCGGTGTGGGCGGCGGCCGGGCAATTGCCGCAATTGCACGCGCAATTGCAGCTGCTGGCCGACGATGGCCTCAATCCGAAACGCTATCCGGTCGCAGAAACAGTTCCGCAGGACGGCGATCTGTGCGCCGACATCGACATCAGTCGCAACTACCTGCAAGCCTTGCAGGACCTGCATTACGGTCGCCTGCTGCAATCGCACTTCGAGCCGCTGTGGCACGCCGACGAAACGCCGCGTGACCGTCAGGCCGAACTGCTCGCCATCGCCGTGCCGGGCATGCATGACATGGCGGCGGCCTTCGATCTGGCGCGGCCGAACCTGGCGCAATATCAGAACCTGCGTCACCTCTATGCCGCGCAACGCCTGCAAGCCTTGCCGCACTGGCAATCAGTGGGCAACGGACCGCTGCTGCGTCCGGACATGGAAGACAAACGCGTACCGGAACTGGCCAAGCGGCTGTACAGCGAAGGTTATCTGAGCAGTGTGGTCGGCACGCCGGACAACGCCTATCACGGTGTCTTGGTGGAAGCCGTGAAAAGCTTCCAGGCCAACCATTCGTTGCAGGCCGACGGTGTGGTCGGGCCGGGGACGATTGCCGAGATGAACATCAGCCCGCTGACGCGCCGCGAGCAGCTGCGGGTCAACCTTGAACGGTTCCGCTGGCTGGCCCAGGACATGGAGCCCGACGGTTTGCTGGTCAACGTCGCCGCTGCCGAACTGACCCTGTACCAGGGCGGCGAGCCGGTGTGGCAGACCCGCACCCAGGTCGGTCGCGCCGAGCGCCAGACGCCGTTGCTCAAATCCCGGGTTACGCGCCTGACGCTGAACCCGACCTGGACCGTGCCGCCGACCATCTGGAAAGAAGACAAACTGCCGGCAATCCGCAAGGATCAGACCTTCCTCAGCCGTCAGAACCTGCAAGTGCTCGACGCCAATGGCCAGCCACTGGCCGCCGCCGACATCGACTGGGACAACCCCGGCAACATCCTTCTGCGTCAGGATGCCGGGCCGCGCAATCCGCTGGGGCAGATGGTCATCCGCTTCCCCAACCCGTTCTCGGTGTACCTGCACGACACGCCGAGCAAGGCGCTGTTCGACAAGGGCCCACGGGCGTTCAGTTCCGGTTGTGTGCGGGTCGAGCATCCGATGAAACTGCGCGACTTCCTGCTCAGCCCGGCGGAAAGGGCCCGTACCGACACGTTGCTCGCCACCGGCGCTACCCATGAATTCCGCCTGAGCAACCCGGTGCCGATCCTGATGACTTACTGGACGGCACAGGTCGACGGGAAGGGCCGCGTGCTCTACGCGCCGGACATCTACAGCCGCGACAGCGCGTTGCTGGCGGGCCTTGACCGGGCGCATTGATCCTCAGCGGCTGGCGCGTTTCCAGAAAAAACGCGCCAGCCACGCATCCACACTCAATTTGCCGGCCCCGGCGAACACCAGCGGCACCAGCGCGGCCAGGTAAATCGCCGGCAGCTTGAAGTTGCCGAAGCCCTTGTTAGTGATCGCGTAACCCTGAGCCAGTTCGCTCAACGACGACCAGTCTGCCGGCCAGTGCACCGCGGCGGTGGCAACGACCGTCACGACGATCAGCGAAATGGCCGAGATCCGCGTGCCGAGTCCGATCAGAATCGCCAGCGCGCAGATCAGCTCGGCCCACATCGACAGCTCCCAGTTCAGCGTCGCCGGCAAGTGATCGAAGGGAAACGGGAAACGGTCCTGAATGTCTTCGAACCAGTTCTGGCCGTTGAATTTCTCCAGGCCCGATTCGAAAAACTCCCAGGCGATGAACAGGCGCAGGGTCAGCGGCGCCAGCCATTGGCCTGCGCGGTCGAGGTTCAGGTGCAGGCCTTTGACGGCCGTCGAGAGAGCAGTGGTCATGGGATGGCTCCGTTCAATCAAGGAAAAACGGGACACCGGCGTGCCCCGTGAAGAGGGTTATTCGCCGGCCCCGCACTTGCCTTCGCCGCATTTGCCTTCCGAGGTTTTTTCCGGGGTGTCGGCCTGGGCCTGGGTCTGGCTGTAGCCGTGATCCAGTTGCTTGACGCTGAACGCTTCAGATGCCGAAACGGCGTTGGACAGGGCCAGGCCACCGGCAAGCAGCAGGCCGAGCGTCAGGGAGGTTTTCGAGAGTTTGGTCATGGTGAATCTCCGATACGAAATGTGAGTTCAAAGGCTTGATCGGGGCTGCCGATCGACAGGTTCATTTGAACGTCGGGCTGTATCGGTGATGTGTCGCGAACGGGGGGATTTGTGCTCGTGGTGTGTCCGTCGCCGCGTCGTATACAGTGCGATACACAAACGCGGTGTGATTCGGCTGGCGGGCGCAGCGTCTAGCCACGGTGTCCCCGCAATCCCATGGGGCGAGACTTCGAGACCCGGCATGCAAGCGCTGTTGAACGAGATCCTTGACGCTGTCCGGCCCCTGATCGGGCAGGGCAAGGTGGCTGACTACATTCCCGCCCTCGGCACCGTGCCGCCCGATCAACTGGGCATCGCGGTGTACGGCAACGACGGCGAGATGTATTGCGCCGGCGATGCCGAGACACTGTTCTCGGTGCAGAGTATTTCCAAGGTGTTCAGCCTGGTGCAGGCCATCGAACACTCCGGCGAGGCGATCTGGGAGCGACTGGGCCACGAGCCGTCCGGCCAGCCGTTCAACTCGCTGGTGCAGCTGGAATTCGAACGCGGCCGTCCGCGCAATCCGTTCATCAACGCCGGGGCACTGGTGATCTGCGATATCAACCAGTCGCGTTTTGCCGCACCGGCCTTGTCGATGCGCGATTTCGTGCGTCGGTTGTCGGGCAATCCGCAGGTGATGGTCGACGGCAAAGTGGCCGAGTCTGAATACCAGCACCGCGCACGCAACGCGGCGATGGCCTACCTGATGCAATCCTTCGGCAACTTCCACAACGACGTCGAAGCGGTGCTGCGCAGCTACTTCAGCCACTGCGCGTTGCGCATGAGCTGCATCGACCTGGCCCGGGCGTTCTGCTTCCTGGCCAACGACGGCTATTGCAAGCACAGCGGCGAACAGATCCTCACCCGTCGCCAGACCCAGCAAGTCAACTCGATCATGGCCACCAGCGGCCTGTACGACGAGGCCGGCAACTTCGCCTACCGTGTCGGTTTGCCGGGCAAGAGCGGTGTCGGTGGCGGCATCGTTGCCGTAGTGCCGGGGCAATTCACGGTGTGCGTGTGGTCGCCTGAACTCAACGCAGCGGGCAACTCGCTGGCGGGCATGGCGGCGCTGGAAATGCTCAGTTCGCGGATTGGCTGGTCGGTGTTCTGAACCTGTGTTGCTTTGAGGGTGGGCAAGCTATACATTTTCCGGCCGCCCTCAATATGGTGAATCCGCTCCATGTCTCTCGCGCTCGAACGTCTCGTCGCTGGCACGCCCATCCCTTTCGCCGGTAACCGCGTCACCGTGATCAGCCCCGAACTGGCCGAGCGTTTCCGACCCGGCGACCACCTGTTGGTGGAGCAGGTGAGTGGCGAGTTGTTGCTGATTCCCGTGGTGGACCAGCAGGCGGCTTCGGTGGCGATCGAGCGTGCAGCGGCGGCGTTTACTGCGTTGTCTGCTGTGTCGGACGAAGCCATCAGCCGTTTCTTCGATCTGTTTGCCCAACGCCTGGAAAACCCGGACGCCTGGGCGCTGATCGAAACCGCCAACCTCGCTGACATCGAACGGGCCAAGGCGCGCGGTCGTTCGACCACCCGTTTGCTCGCCGACGAACGCATGCGCCGCGACATGATCGCCGGTCTGCGCGCCTGGCGTGATGCGCCGGCCACGCGCGGCAAGGTTATCAGCAGCGTCGAACACGACGGCTGGAAGGTCGAGCAAGTGGTGTCGCCGCTGGGTATCGTCGCGTTTGTGTTCGAAGGCCGGCCGAATGTTTTCGCTGACGCCGCTGGCGTACTGCGCACCGGCAACACCGCCGTGCTGCGCATTGGCAGCGATGCATTGGGCACCGCGCAAGCCATCGTCACTCACGCCTTGAACCCGGCGCTGGCCGATGCCGGGCTGCCGGCCGGCGCGGTATCGCTGGTCGAGAGCGTCAACCACGCCGCCGGTTGGGCGATGTTCGCCGACCGGCGTCTGTCGCTGGCGGTGGCCCGTGGTTCGGGCCGTGCGGTCAGCCAGTTGGGCAGCATCGCCCAGCAGGCCGGCACCGCCGTCAGCCTGCACGGCACCGGTGGCGCGTGGCTGATCGCCGATCGCGATGCCGACGCCAAGCGCTTTGCCGCTGTGGTGCGCAACTCGTTGGATCGCAAGGTCTGCAATACGTTGAATGTCTGCCTGATCCAGCGCGAGCGTGCCGCTGAACTGGTGCCGTTGTTTCTCGACGCGTTGCAGCAGGCCGGCACCGCGCGCGCTCAGGGCTGCAAATTGCACATCGTCGAAGGCAGTGAAAGCTACCTGCCGAGCGACTGGCAGAACGCGACGGTCGAGGTCTATCGCGCCGAGGGTTACCAGACCGAAGCCCTGGCCGAGCCATTGCCGGAAGCGCAACTGGGCCGCGAGTGGGAATGGGAAGAAACCCCGGAAACCAGCCTGATGATCGTCGACGATCTGGATCAGGCCATTGCGCTGTTCAACCGCTACAGCCCGCAGTTCACGGTGTCGCTGATCAGCGAGGACGCGGCGGTCCAGGAGCGTTTCTACAGCGCGGTCAATGCGCCGTTCGTGGGCAACGGGATTACCCGTTGGGTCGACGGCCAGTACGCGCTGAACAAGCCGGAACTGGGACTTTCGAACTGGGAGAGCGGACGGTTGTTCGCCCGCAGCGCAATTCTTTCCGGAGACGGTGTGTTCACCGTGCGCAGCCGCATGACCCAGGTCGATCTGGGCGTAAAACGCTGAAACCAAAACGCCGCGCCTGTCGCAATGACAGGCGCGGCGTTGTTGTTTCACTTGGCGGTGGCGGCGGATTCGATCAGGCTGGCCACGGTTTTCGGATTCGACACCATCACCACATGGGACGCGCCTTTGACCACCACGGTCTGTCTGGCGTGCGCCCGTTCGGCCATGAACGCCATCGCTTGCGGCGGGATGTTCTTGTCTTTGTCGCCATACACGAACCACGACGGAATCGTTTTCCAGGCTGGCTCGCTGGCGGCCTCGTTCAGCGCGACCTCGGTGATCGGGCGTTGGGTGGCGGCCATCAGTTTTGCGTCAGCGTTCGGAACATCGGCGGCGAACTGGTCGTGGAACTTGTCCTGCTGGATGTACAGATCCTTGCCGCCATCCTTCAGGGTAACGGGCGGCGCGAGAGTCGGGCCGAGGGTGCTTCCGGGGAATTTGCCGGCTAGTCCGGCCACGGTTTCACCGGCTTCGGGCGCCAGTGCCGCGACATACACCAGCGCCTTGACGTTGGCGTTGCCGTACGCGGCTTCACTGATCACCGGCCCGCCATAGGAGTGGCCGACCAGCACCACAGGCGACTTGATTCCGGCCAGCACGTCGGCGACTGATTGCGCATCGCCCTTGAGCGTACGCAGCGGGTTGGCCGCCGCGATCACCGGATAACCGTCCTTTTCCAGAATCTTCACCACACCGTTCCAGCTGCTGGAGTCGGCGAAGGCACCGTGCACCAGCACCACGGTGGGTTTCTCGGCGGCCATCGCCGAGGTGGCGCCGGCCATGGCGGCGGCGAGGGCCAGTCCTGCAAACAGCTTGTTCATCGAATGTTCCTTGTGTCGGGAGGAGGGATGCAGCGTCAGGGCTTATTCAAGGCGCACGCTGTATCGGTGATGTGTCCGCCTTCCGGTGCGGGTGCATGGAACTGTGTCTGGCAGGGCGCTGGCTACACGCTGATACAAAGCAAACGCCCCGGCAGGTGCGGGGCGTTCGGTTCAGGCGGCATCGACCGTTTGGCCATACACCGCGCACGTCGATGGTTGCTCAGCCAGCGAGACGAAGGTGCGGCGGTCGGCGCTCAAGGCATCGATGGAGCCGGTCTCGATGTCATAGACCCAGCCGTGCAGGTTCAGCAGGCCTTTCTCCTGGGCCAGACGCACGCTCGGGTGGGTCTGAATGTTCGCCAGTTGGGCGATCACGTTCTCGCGCACCATCGAACTCAGCTTGGCCGCGTCATTGGCGTGTGGCCGCGATTCGTTGACCACCTTCGCCGACTCGGCATGTTGCAGCCAGCCGCTGACAGCGGGCAGGTGATCCATGCATTTGCACTGGGCGATGGCGGTCATGGCGCCGCAATCGGAGTGGCCGCAGATCACGATGTCGGTCACGCCAAGCACGGCCACCGCGTATTCCACCGTCGCCGAAACCCCACCCGGGTGCGGGCTGTAGGACGGCACGATATTGCCGGCGTTGCGGATCACGAACAGTTCGCCGGGTTCTTGTTGGGTCAGCAGTTCCGGAATTACACGGCTGTCGGAGCAAGTGATGAACAAGGTGCCCGGGGTCTGGGTAGTCGCCAGGTATTTGAACAGTTCAGTGCGTTGCGGAAAGGCTTCGCTCTGGAACTTCAGGAATCCTTCGATCAGGTTTTTCATGGTGTGTCCTCTCAGTTGGAGCAGCCAGTGCCGAACTCGCTGTATTGAAGAATGTGTTTTGCGCCGTGACTGTCGAGGTAGGTCATCTCGACCGGCACTACGCCGCAGACGTCGGCGACCGGGGTGATGCTCACGACCTGCGCGATGTCCAGTTGCATGCCGTAGCGGTAGGCGACAGCTTCTTCACTGGCCTGGGCTTGAGCGCAAAGGCCGGCGAGCAGGGCCAGGGACAACAGAATTTTTTGCATGGGGCAGCCTCCAGACGGATGTGGTGACGACTTGGCAATTCAGGTTTGGGTGGGCCCGCACGCGGGGTGCGGGCTCGGGGTGGATCAGAACGGACGCAGCGGGAGGAACTTGCCGTCGAGGGTGACCACGGCGCGGGAACCGCCTTCAGGGTCTTCGACTTTCTTGATGTCGAGCTTGAAGTTGATTGCGCTGATGATGCCGTCGCCGAACTGTTCGTGAACCAGTGCCTTCAGGGTGGTGCCGTAGATCTGGATCATTTCGTGGAAGCGGTAGATGGTCGGGTCGGTCGGCACACCATCGAGGCTGCCGCGCAGCGGGATGATTTGCAGGGCGGCGACGTCTTCGGCGCTCAGCTCAAGCTTGTCGCCAACGACTTCCGCGGCGGCTTTTGGCAGCGGGTGTTGGCCGAGGAGGGCGGCGGTGACGTAGGCCAGGCTCAGGCCGGTGCCGTCGGCCAGGTCCTGCCACGACAGGTTTTTCTGTGCCTTGGCATCCAGAGCGCGAGTGGTCAGGGCGATGCGGCTGTCGTTGTAGGCTTGAGATTGCATGGTGTTTCTCCTTTCGGGGTTGGCTTGCTGTGTGGGGTTCATCTTCTGCCGATTGATCCATAGCGTCCAAGACCGATATACAATGCAAGGCATAAGCACTGCCTATAGATGGAGAGCCCCCATGCTGCTGCGACATTTGCGTTACCTGCTGGCCGTGGCCGATCACGGCGGTTTCACCCGGGCGGCCGAGGCGCTGCACGTGTCGCAGCCGACCCTGTCGCAGCAGATCCGCCAGTTGGAGGAAAGCCTCGGTGTGGATCTGTTCGACCGCACCTCGCGTTCGGTCAAACCCACTGACGCCGGCCAGGCCTACATCGAATGCGCACGACGGGTGCTGGTGGAGCTGGAGGCGGGCAAGCGCGCGTTGCATGACGTGAAGGATCTGTCCCGAGGCTCGCTGCGCCTGGCCATGACGCCGACCTTCATGGCGTATCTGGTGGGGCCGTTGGTGCGCGATTACGTGGCGCGGTATCCGGGGATTCACCTGGAGATTTTCGAGTTGTCGATGGATGACATCGAGGCCGGGCTGGCGGATGACTCGCTGGATATCGCGATTGCTTTCACACCGGTGCGCAACCCGGACATTGAATGCATTCCGGCGTTTGTCGAGACGCTGGGCGTGATGGTCGGGCGTGAACATCCGTTGTATGACAGTGCTGCAGTGCTGACGCCGGATGACATTGCGCAGCTGGATTTCGCTCTGTTGGCGCCGGACTTCATCACGCGGCTGTCGATTGACGAGTATTTCCGTCAGCACGGCATCACGCCCAAGGTGCAGATCGAAGTGAACTCGGTAAGTACATTGCTGGAAGTGATCCGGCATGCGCCGATTGCGACCATGCTGCCGGAGGCGATTGCGACGGAGGATCGGGCGTTGCGCCGGTTGCGGGTCGAGAGTGAGGCGCCGCAGCGGGGGGCGGCGTTGTTGCGGCGCAAGAACAATTATCACAGTGCGGCGGCGGTGGCGTTCATGGAGATGGTGTTGGAAAACCGTTCATGAACATTGCGGGTGATCAATAAAAAAGGGCCTGCTCCTTATCGGAAGCAGGCCCTTTTGTTTATTGAAGTTAGAACTCAGTAGAACCGATCAATCACCCGAACTTCGTTCTTGTTCTGCATCGAGTCCCACGCCTGTTTCAGCGTTTGCAGAACATTACCGATGAAGTCCTTGTCGGCCGCAGCTTTCTTGCCGACATAGCCGTGGCCGCGGCGGTACATCTTCAGGCGGGCCAGCAGATTCTGGTTGTTCCGGTCGAACTCGTCTTCACCAGCATGGGGCGACAGGCAGTCGATATGCACCTGACCCGACTTGCTGATCCACAGAATATGGCTGTCGTGGCTGTCTTTTTGCGCAGCGAACATACGAGCCAGTTCTTCGATAGTTGGTTGATTGTTCAGATTCATGATTTTGCCCCTTGACCAGTCTGGTGATCTTTCAAAGTTGATTCGCTAATACAGGTAGCCCATCGGTTAGTTGATCCCTGGCACCGAAACCAGGACGTCAGCGGTCGCCCGTGTGAAGTACGGGGTCATGCATCTGTTGCATGTAGTCGTGTTGAATAACTGCTACGCAATAGCGTCACAACGAGGAGAAGCAGCGAAAACCGGGAGGCTCCTTGACGACGTTTTCAGGGTCGACCACAAGCGTCTTGAGAATTTTCGCCAGCGCTTCTCGTCCTTGTACTGGACGTTCAGGCCAGGTCAGCTTCTTCAATCTGCCTTGTGGGCAGCGTGTATCCGGAAAAAACAGCTCGGCGGTCAGACGAGCTTGCTCAAGCGTGTTGCCAGTGCTCCCGATCGGGGAGACGTCTGCATCATGCAAAAGCCAAACGACGCCGTCAACGGTTTTGTAGTGATTATTTTTGGTCACTACATATTGTCGGACAAAGTCATTCTGGAATGAGAAAAGAGCCGTTCAGGCAGCGTGGGAGGGGCTGCGCAGGCAGTAGAACGTGCAGGGATAACCGTCTACGGTTTTCTGCTGGCGAGTGAAGTCGCCGCCGCTCACCTCGGGGATCACCCTGGCCCAGAACCGCTGCGCAGGCAGGTTGGCGTCGACATGGAAAATCTGCCATTGACCGGGCAAATGGCTCAAGAGGGCAGAGGCGACAAACTGCGCGACGCCTTGGCCACGCCAGCGCCGGCTGACGAAGAAATAGCCGATGTTGTAGTCGGCGCCCTCGATGAGGAGGTGGTCATCGACGGTCACGAACCCCGCCAGTTCGCCGTCGACGTGAATCAGGAACGGACGGGTTGCCGGTTGGCGCCAGTAATCGTCCTTCAACTGGATCGGGAAGAAACCATGCCCGCCCAGCTTCAGCGGCAGCCATTCGCTGAAGTCGTAGGTGTAGAACTGCATCAGGTTTTCGAGGGTGTCCAGTTCGTCGCGCCGGGCGACGCGCAGTTCGATGACAGACATGTCACTGGCTCCTGACAATCACTGCAGAAACAGTAGCGCGCAGAGGGCTATTTGGCTGCCGGTTTCGTCGTACGTTTGCTGGTGCCGGTGGTTTTGCGCCGAGTGGTCTTGCGCTTGTTCTTCCACGGTGCAGCGGCTTTGCCGGCAGGGGGCGGGCCGCTGATGGTCAGGCTCAGGCCGGCACAACGGCTCACTTGCTTGCTCATCCACGCGGCCTGTTTGGTGACGAACTCTTCCAGACTCATCTCGCCGCTCTGCACCATGTCCAGCGCCTGTTCCCAGATCGCCGTGGTGCCGGGGTCGGCAATCGCTCGCGGCACCGCGTCGATCAGGCTGAACGCGGCGGGCGTGGCGGCGAGGGCCTTGCCGTTCTTCACCAGATAACCGCGATCCAGCAGGCCCTGGATGATCGAGGCGCGGGTGGCTTCGGTGCCGATGCCGGTGGTGTCCTTGAGTTTCTGCTTGAGCAGCGGGTCTTCCACCAGTTTGGCGACGTTTTTCATCGCCTTGATCAGATCGCCTTCGGTGTAGGGCTTGGGTGGCTGCGTCCACAGGTCCTTGAGCTTCACATCCGCCACGGCGCACTCGGCGCCCTGTGTCAGCGTCGGCAGGGTTTGCGGGGCAGGGGCTTCACGGCCCTTGGCCGGGGCCAGTGCTTCCGGCAACGCGCGTTTCCAGCCCGGCTCGATGATCTGCTTGCCGACGGCACGCAAGGCTTCACCGGCGCAATCGAAGTCGGCCTGGGTGCGGTCGTATTCATGATTGGGCAGGAACTGCGCCAGATACCGCGCACGAATCAGCGTGTAGACCGCGCGGTGCTTGCCGGTCAGACGCTCCAGATTCTTAGCGGCGGCGGTGGGGATGATGCCGTGGTGGGCACTGACCTTGGCGTCGTTCCAGGCGCGGGAGCGGCGCTGTGGCTCCAGATGTTCGCGCAAGGCGTCGAGGCTCGGGTCGGCTTGGCGCAGCGCCGCGAGAATCCCCGGCGCCTCGCTGTGCTGGCTCACGGGCAGGTAGCCGCAATCGCTGCGCGGGTAGGTGATGACTTTGTAAGTTTCGTAGAGGGCCTGGGCGATGTCGAGGGTTTCCTGGGCGCCGAGGCCGAGCTTCTTCGAGCAGACTTCCTGCAAGGTGCCGAGATCGAAGGGCAGGGGCGCCACTTCGCGCATGCGCTCGGTGCGCAGCTTGACCACCCGGGCGCTGGCGGCGCTGCTGATTGCGGCGGCCGCTTGCTGGGCGAGAGCCTGATTGAGGCAGCGATCCTGATCGTCACAGGCATCGTTCGGCGCACGCCATTGCGCCGTGAACGCCGTGCCGTCCTGCAGCAGTTGCACATCGATGGCCCAATACGCGACAGGCACGAAATCGGCGATGCTACGGTCGCGATCCACCACCAGCCGCAGGGTCGGCGTCTGCACCCGGCCCACCGGCAACACGCCTTGATAGCCGGATTGCCGGCCAAGCAGGGTGAACAGGCGACTCATGTTCATCCCGATCAGCCAGTCTGCTCGTGAACGCCCCAATGCCGAGTGATAGAGGCTGAAGGTTTCTGCGCCCGGCTTCAGAGCCGCCAAAGCCTTGCGGATCGATGCTTCGTCCAGTGCCGACAGCCACAAGCGGCGGATCGGCCCGCGATAGCGGCAATGTTCCACCAGTTCCCGGGCGATCATCTCGCCTTCGCGGTCGGCGTCGGTGGCGATGATCAGTTCGCTGGCCTCGCCGAGCAGGCGTTTGACTGCCTTGTACTGGCCGGCAGTGCGCGGCTTGACGGTCATTTTCCATTTGTCCGGGATGATCGGCAGGTCCGCCAGCACCCAGCGCTTGTAGCGTGCGTCGTAGGCGTCCGGCGGGGCGGTTTCCAGCAAGTGGCCGATGCACCAGGTCACCGTGACGTCCGTTCCCAGCCAGCAGCCGTCGCCTCGGCGCCTGGCGCCCAGCACGGCCGCAATATCCTTGGCCTGGGAAGGTTTTTCACAGAGGTACAGCCGCATAACCACCGTCGTCGATCATTGCCCGAAGAGGCGCACAGAATGGCCTGACTCGGGCGAAGGGGCAACTTTTATCTGTATGGATATACAGATAAAAGGATTGCCGGTCATGACAGCTGTCGCCGGGGCAATCGGGGACGCTATCGAGAAATTGATTAGCGCCCCCCTTGGCGGCTGTGGCAGGTTCAATCTGCCTCAACAGGGCGAGTGACAGGACGATCTCGCCAGAAGATCGCCGTTTTTCTGTCTGACACTGACCATTTAGAAACAAGGACGTACACCATGTCTCAACCTTCCTCTCAGGCCACCAGCGCCTTCACCGCGGTCGACACTTTCAGCCACCTGTATGACCGTGGCACCGGGACCGTCAACGGCAAGCCGTCGTTCACCGCCGACCAGGCCGCCGACGAAATCCTGCGCAAGGGCATGTCGTGGCAAGACAAGAACGCTGACGGCAAGATTGATCTGACCTACACGTTCCTGACCGACAAACCGTCGAACTACAACCCGAAACTTGGCAACTTCAGCGAGTTCAGCGATCAGCAGAAAGACCAGGCCATCCTGTCGATGCAATCGTGGTCGGACGTGGCCAAAGTCACCTTCACCGAGGGCAAGGGTGGCGACGGTCACATGACCTTCGGCAACTACGACGTCAGCACCGGCGGCGCGGCGTTTGCCTACCTGCCGCAGGGCAGCAGCTACGACGGTCAGTCGTGGTATCTGATCAACGATAAGTACCAGGTCAACAAGACCCCGGACACCAACAACTACGGGCGTCAGACCCTGACCCACGAAATCGGCCACACCCTCGGCCTGTCGCACCCGGGCGCCTACAACGCCGGCAATGGCAACCCGACCTACGGCGACGCCAAGTACGCCGAAGACACCCGTGGCTACAGCCTGATGAGCTACTGGAGCGAAGCCAACACCGACCAGAACTTCAGCAAGGACGGCAGCGGCGCCTACGCCTCCGCACCGTTGCTGGACGACATCGTCGCCGTGCAGAAACTCTACGGTGCCAACCTGGAAACCCGTGCCGACGACACCGTGTACGGCTTCAACTCCAACGCCGACCGCGACTACTACAGCGCTACTTCGGACACCTCCAAAGTGGTGTTCTCGGTGTGGGACGGCGGCGGCAATGACACCCTGGACTTCTCCGGCTTCAGCCAGAACCAGAAGATCAACCTCAATGAAGGTTCGTTCTCCGACGTCGGCGGCCTGGTGGGCAACGTCTCCATCGCGTATGGCGTGACCGTTGAAAACGCGGTGGGCGGCTCGGGCAATGACCTGTTGATCGGCAACGCGGCGGCCAACGACCTGATTGGCGGTGCCGGCAACGACATCATCTACGGCGGTGGCGGTGGTGATTCGCTGTGGGGCGGTGAAGGCGCAGACACCTTCGTGTTCGGCGCTGCCAGCGATTCGACCATGACCGCGCCGGACTGGATCATGGATTTCACCAGTGGCCTGGACAAGATCGACTTGTCGGGCATCGCCGGTTTTGCCACGGGGGCGGCCACGCTGAACTTCGTCAGCGGCTTTACCGGGCACGCGGGTGACGCGATCCTCACTTACTTCGAACAGACCAACCAGACCAGCCTGATGATCGACCTGACGGGCCAGGGCTCGGTGGACTTCGCAGTGGGTGTGGTGGGGCAGGCCGTGGCGACCGATATCGTCGCCTGATCTGCAACCGGAAAACCGCAGCCTTCGCCGGCTGCGGTTTTTTTATGAGCGGAAAAAAACCGTTCGGCTGCGAACCCGACGAGATCCGGCCGCATGGGTTATACCTGAAGCGCTCTCTTCGCTGCTGTCAGGAGAAACCGATGAAAACCTCCGGTCCCAGTCCCGTCATCACCATCGCCGAGCAGCCAGGCTGCCTGCTGGTGAAGTTCCATGGCATACAAGTCGCCGCCTCCGCCCGAGCATTGGTGCTGCTCGAGGCCAATTATCCGCCGGTCTACTACATCCCCCGCGAAGACATCGACGAAAAATACTTCGCCCGCACCGACCACACGAGTTATTGCCCGTACAAGGGCGACGCCAATTATTTCAGTCTGCAAGTGCCCGGGCATGAGGGGGCGAACGCGGTGTGGACGTACGAACATCCGAAGATCTCGGTCAGCCAGATCAAGGATTACGTTGCGTTCTATCCCGATCAGGTGAAGTTTGAATTGCTGGAGGCGGAGGTCTGAAATTCAGTGCGGTGGCGAGGGTGTGAACCCCTCGCCACCCTGATCAAGGATCAGTTCTTGTCGAGGTCGATATTCTTCGTCTCACGCAGACAAATCATTCCCACCACCAGGCTCACCCCGGTAATCAGCACCGGGTACCACAGCCCGTAGAAAATATCCCCGGTGTACACCACCAGCGCAAACGACACGGTCGGCAGGAAACCGCCGAACCAGCCGTTGCCGATGTGGTACGGCAAGGACATCGAGGTGTAGCGGATGCGGGTCGGGAACAGTTCGACCATCAGTGCAGCGAGTGGGCCGTAGCACATGGCGGAGATGATGATCAGGGCGACGATCAGGGCCACGATCATCGGCTTGTTGATCTGCTGCAGGTCAGCCTGTTGCGGGTAGCCGGCGAGGGTGATCGCGCCGCGCAGGGCGGCCTCGTCGAAGCCATCGAGTTTGACGTCGCCGACGCTCACTTGCACCGCGCTGCCCGCCGGGGCGGCGATGCTGGAGTAGGGCAGGCCTTGCTTGACCAGGAAGGTCTTGACCTTGTCGCACGGGCTGTCGAATTTGGCTTTGCCCACCGGGTCGAACTGGAAGGTGCAGGTGGCCGGATCCGCCACAACAGTGATCGGCGCCTGTTGGCTGGCATGGTCGATGGCCGGGTTGGCGTAGTGGGCCAGGGATTTGAAGATCGGGAAGTACAGCGCCGTCGCCAGCAGCAGGCCGAGCATCAGCACCGGTTTGCGTCCGACCTTGTCCGACAGCCAGCCGAAAATGATGAAGAACGGCGCGCCGATCACCACGCTGATGATCAGCAGACTGTTGGCCACCGCCGGGTCCATTTTCAGGAACTGGGTGAGGAAGAACAGCACGTAGAACTGTGCGGCGTAGAAGGTCACCGCTTGCCCGGCGTTGATGCTGAACAGGGCGATCAGCACGACTTTGAGGTTTTCCCATTTACCGAAGGATTCGCGGATCGGCGCCTTGCTGGCCTTGCCTTCCTCTTTCATCTTCAGATAGGCCGGCGACTCGTGCAGGCTCAGGCGAATCCAGGTGGAAATCCCCAGCAGTACGATCGACAGCAGGAACGGAATACGCCAGCCCCAGACTTCGAACTGATCACCGGTGAAGTAGCGGCACCCGAGCACCACCAGCAGTGACAACAGCAAGCCGAGGGTCGCGGTGGATTGAATCCAGCTGGTGTGGAAACCGCGTTTGCCGATGGGCGCGTGTTCTGCCACGTAAGTCGCGGCGCCGCCGTACTCGCCGCCGAGGGCCAGGCCCTGAAGCATGCGCAGCCCCACGAGAATGATCGGCGCGGCGATACCGATGCTGGCGTAGGTCGGCAGCAGGCCCACGGCGAACGTCGCCACGCCCATCAGAATGATGGTCGCCAGGAACGTGTATTTGCGCCCGATCATGTCCCCCAACCGACCGAACACCAGCGCCCCGAACGGCCGCACGATGAAGCCTGCGGCAAACGCCATCAACGCGAAGATGAATGCCGTGGTGTCGTTGACCCCGGCAAAGAACTGCTTGCTGATCACCGCCGCCAGGGCGCCGTAGAGAAAGAAGTCATACCACTCGAACACCGTCCCCAGGGACGAGGCGAAGATGACCTTTCGGGTATCGGGGCTGGCGTCCGCGCTGCGCACGGCGTCCAGAGACTGAACGTGTTCTGACATATCGGTATCCCTCACAGTGATTGTTTTTGTTGTTCCACTGTCGGCGCCGACCTCGTGGGCTGGCGCCGCTATTCCTTTGGTCAAGAGAGTGCGGGCAATGCTTTTTCTTCGGCGGGAAAACTCCGGGCGGTTGGGTTGAGGATCAGCTGTGCCGCTTTTTCGGCAATCATCAGCGTAGGCGAACAGGTGTTGCCCGAGGTAATGCGCGGCATGATCGACGCATCGGCAATCCGCAGACCGGGCACACCGTGCACGCGCAATTGCGCATCGACCACCGCGTTCGCGTCATTGCCCATGCGACAGGTGCCGACCGGGTGGAAAATCGTCGTGCCGATTTTCGCCGCCGCTTCGTGCAGTTGTTCTTCGGTTTGCAGGTTGGCGCCAGGCAGGTATTCCACCGGGTTGAAGGCTTGCAGGGCCGGGGCGCTGACGATGCGCCGGGTCAGGCGAATCGCATCGGCGGCCACGCGCAGGTCTTCGGGATGGCTCAGGTAATTGGGCTGGATCAGCGGCGCTTCCTGAGGATCGGCGGAACGGATCTCGATCCGGCCACGGCTCTGTGGCCGTAAATCACACACCGACGCGGTGAACGCGGGGAAGCTGTGCAACGGCTCGCCAAAACGCTCCAGCGACAGCGGCTGCACGTGGTATTCGAGATTGGCCGAGGTCTGTTCCGGCCCTGAGCGGGCAAACGCGCCCAACTGACTCGGCGCCATCGACAACGGCCCGCTGCGGTCATACAGATAGCGCAGGCCCATGCCCATCTTGCCCCACACACTGCCGGCGATCTGGTTGAGGGTGCGGGCATTTTCCAGTTTGTAGATCAGCCGCAGTTGCAGGTGATCCTGCAGATTACCGCCGACGCCCGGCAGTTCATGCACCACGCCGATCCCGAGCTTTTCCAGCAGCGGACGAGGGCCGATTCCGGAGCGTTGCAGAATGCTCGGCGAGCCCACGGAGCCTGCGCACAACACGATCTCCTTGCGCGCCTTGAAGCGCTTTTCCTGACCTTGCCAACGTGCGCTGACCCTTGCGGCGCGACCGTCCTCGAACAGCACGCGATCCACCTCGACGTCGGTCAACACCGTGAGATTGGCCCGATCGCGAATCGGCTTCAGAAACGCCTTCGCCGCATTCCAGCGCACCCCGGCTTTCTGATTGACCTGAAAGTAGCCGCAACCCTCGTTGTCGCCCTGATTGAAGTCATCGATGCTGGCGATGCCGCTCTGTTCGGCAGCGCTGCGAAACGCATCGAGAATCGGCCATGACAGGCGCTGGCGTTCGACTCGCCATTCACCTTGGTCACCATGAAAGTCCGCCGCGCCGGCAAAGTGGTTTTCGCTCTGTTTGAACAGCGGCAGCACGTCATTCCAGGACCAGCCCGGATTGCCCTCGGCGGCCCAGCCGTCGTAGTCGTTGGCCTGGCCGCGCATGTAGATCATGCCGTTGATTGACGAGCAGCCGCCCAGCACTTTGCCACGCGGATAACTCAGTGCGCGGCCGTTGAGGCCCGGTTGTTCTTCGGTCTTGAAGCACCAGTCGGTGCGCGGGTTGCCGATGCAGAACAGGTAACCCACGGGGATGTGAATCCACGGATAGTTGTCGCGCCCGCCTGCCTCCAGCAACAGCACCCGCTGCTGTGGGTCCGCCGACAGCCGATTGGCCAGCAAACACCCGGCCGGCCCGGCGCCGACCACGATGTAATCGAATTCATCGAGGGAAGTCTGCATTCCCTGACCTCGCTTATTGTTTTTGTTGTCAGTCATCCTAGTTGTTAGCTTTCGTCAAAAGAATGTTAGTTTTTGCGCAGCCGCTGTGCGTTTTCAAACAGCGCTTTCTGACGATAGCCGACAAGGACAAGCCATGTTCGACTGGAACGACCTGCGGTTCTTTCTCGAGTTGCAACGCAGCGGCCGCTTGCTCACGGCCGCCCGCCGCTTGAACACCACGCACGCCACCGTCGCCCGGCATATCGAGGCCATCGAAAAAAGCCTCGGCACCGCGCTGTTCGTCCAGCACGCCCAAGGCTACGAAATGACTCCGGCGGGGGAGGCGCTGCTCAAACATGCCGAAGCCATGGAGAACGTCGCGCTGCTGGCGCAGGAGGAAATCACTCAGTCCACCGCACCGCTGGGCAAGATCCGCGTCGGTGTCACCGAAGGCTTGGGCATCATGTTTCTCGCCAGTCGCATGATCGGGTTGTTCGAGCGATATCCGGGGCTGGAAGTGGAATTGGTGGCGGTGCCGCGCTTCGTCAGCATCCTCAATCGTGAGGCGGAAATCAGCATTCACCTGGAGCGGCCGGCGGCAGACATGCTAGTCACTCGCAAACTCACCGATTACCGACTCGCGCTCTATGCCAGCCGTGACTATCTCGACAACGCGCCGCCGCTGCGCAGCCGCGAAGATCTCGGGCGGCACGCATGGATCGGCTATGTCGATGATCTGCTGTTCAGTCAGGAGCTGATGTTTCTCAACAGCTTCTGCCGCAATCCGTGCGTGGTGTTTCACAGCACCAGCGTCATCGCCCAGCAGCAGGCGGCGCGTTCGGGGCTGGGGATTGCGGTGCTGCCTTGCTACATGGCCGCGGCCGATCCGGATCTGGTGGCGCTGTTGCCGGATGAGAGCATCGAGCGCAGTTACTGGATCAGTACGCGGCGCGAGTTGCACAAGTCAGTGCGGTTGCGGGTGGTCTGGGATTATGTCGTGGGGTTGTGTGAGGCGGAGCAGGGGTTGTTGCTCAACCCCTGAGATCGAGAAACGATTCGTCAGAACGTGCCAATGCTTTTGGGTGTAGGGCTCCACACGGTGATCACCTGGTTATTGGCGCCGGTCTGCCACTGTTTCACGTCCGATGGATTCGTCTCACTGCGGATGATGCATTTCCATTCCACGGAGGTCTTTTCAGTTAAAAGGGTGAACTTGGTCTGACCGGTCCATGTCGGGTAGGCAGAGGGGGTCAGTTTCACTGCCTTGGTCACATCCCAATTGCCGATTTCCGGTAGGTTGCCGACGACGTAGGCGCTGTAGCCCGGCGTTGTCACACCGTTGTTGCACTGAAAGTCCACAGGAAGAAAATAGGTAAACGTAACGGCGCTTTGTGCGTGACTGATCAAACTCAGCATCGCCAACAAGAGAATACCCTGTGGCACATAATGACGAATCCGGAACATGTTGAACGCCTCGATTTACTGTCGTTGAGGCCAGCGTAAACCTGGCCAGACGGCAAGTAACCTGACAGAACTGACAGTCCTTTAGAGCACTTGGCGATAGTGTCACCAGGTTCTCGTCAATTCTTCTGCAATGCGCTGCCTTTGGGGCAAGATCACCCCGCCGTTCCATGCAACTTAAATCCCCCGCAAAAGGTCATTTCAATTGCGGAGGTTGAGTCATCTCGCAGAACCTCGACAACGAAGACGTTACCCGTGGCCAATCACCTCGATCGCCGCAATAACCTGTCCCTCGACAGCCTGAATTTCTTCCTCGCCGACGTGCGTGACGGGCTCGGTCCTTATCTCGCGATTTATCTGTTGGCGGTTCACCACTGGGAGCCAGCGAGCATTGGTCTGGTCATGACGATTGCCGGAATCGCTGCGCTCATCACCCAAACCCCGGCAGGTGCGCTGGTCGACAGCACACGCTTCAAACGAGCGCTGATCGCGATTGCCGCGCTGGTGGTGACCGGAAGCTGTCTGCTGCTGCCGTTCGTGACGTCATTCAGTCTGGTGGCGCTGACGCAAGCCATCAGTGCCGTTGCCGCTTCAATCTTCGCCCCCGCCATCTGCGCGATCACCCTCGGCATTACTGGACCTCGCGCCTTCACGCGAAGAACCGGGCGCAACGAAACCTTCAACCACGCCGGCAACGCCTGCGCCGCGCTGCTGGCCGGTTTGTCTGCGTACCTGTTCGGCCCGGTTGCCGTATTTTATTTGATGGCGGTCATGGCGCTGGCCAGCGTGATTGCCGTCTCGTTCGTATCGGCCGATGCCATTGATCACGATCTCGCCCGAGGTCTTTCACCCAGCGAAACGGGGCAGGGCAAGCAGCCTTCGGGGCTTTCCGTGTTGCTCACCAACAGACCGCTGCTGATGTTCGCGATTTGCTGTGCGCTGTTTCATCTGGCGAACGCGGCGATGTTGCCGCTGGTGAGTCAGAAACTGGCGCAAGCCAATCTGCAGATGGCCACGCCGCTCACCTCGGCCTGCATCGTGGCGGCGCAAATGGTGATGGTGCCGGTCGCGTTGCTGGTGGGCGCAAAGGCTGATCTGTGGGGGCGCAAGCCGTTGCTGTTGGCGGGGTTCCTGATCCTGCCCTTGCGTGGCGTGTTGTATGTGCTGTCCAACGATCCATGGTGGCTGGTGTCGGTGCAATTGCTCGATGGCATCGGCGCCGGGATTTTCGGCGCGCTGTTTCCGGTGGTGGTGAAAGACCTGACGCTGGGAACCGGGCATTTCAATGTCAGCCTGGGAGCGATTTCGACGGTGTTCGGTCTGGGCGCGGCGTTGAGCAATAGCCTGGCGGGAATTGTGGTTCAGGAGGCGGGGTACAGCGCTGCGTTTTTGACATTGGCGGCGGTGGCGATGGCGGCGCTGGTGCTGCTTTGGGTGGCGGTGCCGGAGACAGTGCAGCGGTCTGGTGTTGAATCAACCCGGCAGCCGAGTGCCGTCGTACCCTGATCTCTGATCCGGGTTCAATTTCTCAAAAAAGCGGCCGATGGAGTTCGCATACTTTCAACGGACAGACTCCATGAACAAGGCTGTTGCTTTATTGGCTCTGGTGACCCTCGTCGCAGGCTGTAAAACCACCCCGCCAACACCCCAGGAACAGAGCTTGACCGGCATGCGATGCCGGATATTCGCCACGACAAAAGACATCTCCAGAGACTGGGTCGAATACATCCGCGAGGCCAGCGACAACGGCAATCCGCAATGCCAGATTGCGCTTGGCGTACTGTATGAGTTTGGCCGTGGGCTGCCGCAAGACATGGGCAAGGCCAAAGCCCTTTATGAGTCCGTTGCTGCCGACGATGCCGCTGGTTACGAGCAGCTCGCGCGCATGGCGGAAGAGGGCAGCGGTCAAGTGGCAGACGCTAGTGAAGCGCGACGGTTGTATCAGCGAGTGCAACCTGGCAGTGCGTACAGTGATGCCCGGCTGGCGCGCTTGATGGAAGAGGGCAGAGGTGGCCCACAGGATCTGTCCGGTGCAATGACGCATTACCTGAATGCCAGCCGATACGTCGGCGACACCCCATGGGAAGGCGTTCAGCGAGTTCGTGCTCAAGGTCTGGCCATGACGGCCGAGCAGGTCGAGCGCTACAACACAATCTGGTATGAGAGTACCGGCAACAGCCTCTCCGGAACGGTGGGCGACATGGAGTTTGCCCTTAAGAAACAGATCAAACCTGGTTCCGCCAGTAAACCCGTCACGCTGGAAATCAAAGGCAAACCCGGCTCGCTGGTGCCCGAAATCATATTGGTCGAGAGTTCGGGAAACGCCGCTGTCGATCAAGCCGTGCTCGAGGCCTTTGGCAATTACCGCTTCCCCGCCGAGCCGATAATGAAGGCTAGACAAGAGTCCTGGTCATCAAAACTTTCCGTCAGGGCAGGTTTGAACTGAGACAAACGGGTGCACTTGCCGGGCCAGCGTTTGGCGTCCAATCTATCGCTCGACGACAAGGAGCGTTATCCGACACTCCGTCGTGATCTCAGGGAGCTTGCAGCATGAGCGAAGACGCAAAAGTGAAAGGCCCGGCATCCTACTTTCCTTCAATCGAAAAGAAGTACGGCCAGCCCATCGATCACTGGCTGAAGCTTCTCGCCAGTATCACCGACAAAAAACACATGGAACTGGTCACCTGGCTCAAAACCGAGCACGGCATGGGCCACGGGCATGCGAACGCGCTGGTCGCCCATCATCTGGCAAGCGGCAAAAAGTGAGGGCAGGGCAGCCATGAACTTGAACCACAGGCCGGTGAAGGCTGACGACGTCAAAACCATTTGCGGTTTTCCGCAAGGCGTTCAGGAGCTGTATTTCATGTTCCCGAAGGCGGAATTTCCGTTGACGGAAGCGCAGATGAACGCCGCGATCAGTCAGCGCTTCGACTCTACGGTTTTCGAGGTGGATGACGTGGTGGTCGGGTTCGCCAACTTCTATCGCGCCGAGCGCCAGGGTATTTGCTGCATCGGCAATGTGATCGTGGCACCGAGTGCCCGGGGCAAAGGCGTGGCCCGGTTTATCGTCGAGACCATGACTGAACTGGCCTTCGAGCGCTGGGAGGCCAAAGAGGTGCAGTTGTCCTGTTTCAACGAAAACACGGCGGGATTGCTGCTGTATCCGACGCTCGGGTTTGTGCCGTTTGATATCGAGGAACGCGCTTCGCCGGGAGGTGGGCGGACGGCGTTGATTCATATGAGGCGCAGCAGAAGTGCGGCTTGATCCACTATCGGTTTGACCGTCAGGGTTGTGCTAACTACGCTGCTTTTCATGGAAGTGTCATCTCGCACGACAAGGAGTGTCGGTTATGCGCGCAGCCGTTCGTTCGCCTTTTATCCTGAGTCTGTTTTTGCCCCTGGCATTCAGCGCCGTGGCTGCCCAGCCACCCCTGGATCCGCTGGAAACCCTGAACCGCATCAACCGCAACTACAACACCCTCAAGGATGCATGCCAGGAGCCCGACACCGGCGCCGCTCGCGGGCATTACTACTGCAGTGGCGTGACGTTGCGCATGGTCAACGACGGGCCGTTCAACCCTTGGGACTACAGCCCTTACGCGATCAAGATCGGTGCGACGTCCTACTCGTGGATTCGCAAGGATCTGAGCACGCGCATCCTCATTCACCCGGCCGGTTTCATCCTGCGCAATCCCACCGATGCAGCTGCGCTGCAACTGCCGGTCAAGGAGCAAGGCTTCACCTGCATCTACGCGTTCGATGGCGGCACCGGGCCCGAGCGCAAGTGGTATGGCTGTGGCTTCTTCGACAGCCGTGAACCGCCGCGCGCCGCACAGGGAACCATGAACAACAAGAACGCCGCGCTGGCTTATGGCACCTGCGCGGAGGCCGGGGTGAGCACTGCCGAGCAGTGGACCAACAAGTACACCGGGCTGATGAAAGGACCGATCCAGTACGGCCAGTGTTCCTGGAACGCGGAGAAACCCAGCGACTGGAATGCGATGATCCGTGTCCACGAATCGCGGGTGAACACCACCAACAAAGACCCCTTTGCCTTCAGCGCACAGGTCAACGAATTCATGTTGAAGAATGCCTCGGCCACCAACGATGGCAGCGAAAACATGAAGTACATCGACGCCTTCATCTACAACGTCAACAGCACCCAGAACTTCGCCACTCGCGGCGATCAGGCGCCACCCAAACCGGAAGACGGCCTGAACAGTGCGCGCAATTTCCAGAAGAAACTTCAGGCCCAGGGTTACAGCGTGCCGATCCTGCGGCTGGATTTCACCAAGCCGCCGGAGCAGCGCTTCAGTTATGTCGCGGCGGATCAGGCGATTGATCTGACGACCGCCGGCAACGGCCAGCCTGCACCGGTGACATCTCGCTATATTGCTTCAGCCAATTGGGTCGAGCGCCACGACCCCGGCACCGGCAAGAACGAATGGACGCTCAACGTCACGCCCACCGCTCAGGGCAAGGCGATTCAGGCCAGCGACCAGGAGGCGTTGTACAAGGAATTGTTCGCGCTGCGCGGGGCCGACAGTCAGTGGCGCGACAACGAAAAATCACCCGGCAGCATGCGTCAGCAACTCAGTTGTCTGGTGCAGAACTACCCGGGCAAGACCGAGTGGAATCTGGAACCGTTCCGCCCCGTCGTCACCCCTCAGGAAGCCGCCAAGGCCGGTTGCAACCCGCTGCCGGTCAAGGCACCGCAGTACATCGCTTCCGCCGACTGGGTCAAACGCTACGACCCGGGCACCCGTCAGGACGAATGGACCTTGAGTGTCGTGCCAACGGCGGCCGGACGCGCTTTGCCCAACGACCAAATCGATGCTCTGTACCAGCAGTTGTTCGCCCTCAAGGGCGCCGATGGCAACTGGCGCGACAACGAGAAATCCGCCGGCAGCATGCGCCTGCAATTGAACTGCGTACTGGTGAATTACCGCGCCAAGACACCGTGGAATCTTG
This sequence comes from Pseudomonas sp. GW821-FHT09E04, assembly GCF_059416185.1. Taxonomy (NCBI): domain Bacteria; kingdom Pseudomonadati; phylum Pseudomonadota; class Gammaproteobacteria; order Pseudomonadales; family Pseudomonadaceae; genus Pseudomonas; species Pseudomonas sp. GW821-FHT09E04. The sequence goes on along the minus strand of NZ_JBWKOR010000001.1, from coordinate 987,397 downwards.
AGCCGTTCCGGCCTGCGCTTTCGGACAGCGAGACCCGTGCGGCGGGGTGCAATCCGGTTACGCGCTAAGCCCCGCCGGGTACCGGACGTCATTGAACAGGGAAGACGAGAAGAACAATCAGGGAGAAACACGTCATGAAAGAACGCTGGAGCAGGATCGTCCCACTACTTGCGGTTCCGTTGTTTCTGCACGCGACGTCGGCCAATGCCGAGTCCTGCGAAGACACGCTGAAGCGCGTTGAAAGCTTGTACAACAACACCACCGCCAGTTGCGGCAAAGACCCGGCGTCAGACTGTTCGGGATTGCTGATTCGCGGCACTCACCGTGCCGATCCGGCAAAAGGGCAGAAGTGGGATGTCTGGAACCCAAGCCCCAAAGCGGTCGAGCTGGGCACGTTTGCCGCGTCCTACATGCGGGCCGATGGCATCAGCTACGAAGACCCCGGCATGAGCACCCAGAACGGCTACATCATCACCCCGGTCGACATGGTGCGTGACCCGGAAAATCCGGTGCACGTTTACTGCGCATTCCCCAACGATGCCTGGACCGATTTTCGCGACGACCGTGGCTGCGGTAACAACAAGAACACCAGTCAGACCGAGGCAGTCTGCCAGTCCATGGCCCCGCCGATCACCAACGTCAACGCCTGGGTCGCGCACTTCACCAAGTTCAACAACGACCGCAAGCAGGACCAGTTGCAATGCGGCTTCAACATGCGCAACCCGATGAGCAGCCAGGATCGGGTCAACGCGTTCCAGAACTTCATGGGTGCCAGACGCGTCATCAACACCCGTGAATTCCAGACCCAGACCGAGTTGCGCCTGGGCAATCCGAAGACTGATGAGTTGCCGATCCTGGCCTTTTTCTACAGCGATTCACGGGGTTTGAACGACGCCCTGGCCAACCAGCGCGACTATAAGGCCAAGACCGGCAAGGACCGCAACATCGTCAAGATCGACTTCCCAAAAACGCCGACCAGCAAGGCTACGTTCTCGTGCATCCAGACCGCGGCGCCACCGGCCCAACAGTTCTGCGACAAGTACATCGAATCCAGCACCTGGGCCCAACGCGACGACCCGAAACTCGGGCCGAAGACCTGGTCACTGCAAGTCGTGCCGACTGCTTGCGGGCGTGCGATCAAGGATGACCAGACCGACCGGATGTTTGCCGAGCTGTACAACAAACACAAAGACGACGAGCAATGGCGGATGTACAGCGTCAATGGCGGGTCATTGCGCCGCCAGCTGGTCTGTCATCTGGCCGCATCGTTCGATGGCAAGCCTGTGAGGAACAAGCCTGAGTGGAATCTTGAGCCAGCGCGGCCGTATGTGGATCAGGCGACGGCGGTGGCTCAGCGGTGTAATCCTTACTGAGGTTGTTGAGTGGTGGAGCCCTGTCTGCCGATGCCTTGGGTATCGGCAGGCAGGATTGTGAGCAGCTGTCCCTTGCTCATCAGATCAGAGGGCACTCAGCAGCGCTTCTCTTCAGGCATCACTATATTCGACTCGATCTTTTTCCCCATGCTGATGCGCGGTTCGGTCGAGTACCCCAGAGATTCGTAAAAGTTTTTGACGCCTTCATTTGTGCTGACGATTTGCAGGTTGATTTTCATGCAGCCACGCACGGTCAAGGCGACCTCGGCGTGGTGCACAAGTCTCGCGCCCAGGCCATTTCTACGATGTGCCGGGTGCACCGCAACCGAGTAGAGCCAGCCACGATGACCGTCGTATCCCGCGAGAACGGTACCGATAACGTCATGTCCTGCCAACGCTACAAAAAAGAGACCGTCCTCAACAGCCAGTTTCTTGTCGATAGCAAGGCCGGGAGTGTTATGCGCGGTTTCGTAACCGAAAACGGTTTCCCAGAGTTCCACGACACCGCGGCGATGGTGCTCATCTGAGTATTCGGCAATAGCATCCATGGTGTAGCCCTCGAAATGAAGGGACTGACGCTAGCGTCTTGGGGTAGGGAATGTCTACTTTCTCTTTTTGGCCGTCAGGGGACGCTCGCTGAGTATTCATCGTTGATGTCCCCGACTGATATTGATGCCAACACGAAGCTGATCAGTACCGGTCGACAGTTTTCGTCGACCACGGCTAAGATCGGCGTCCATTTTTTCAAGGACGATCACCCGCGATGTACCGTACGATCAACGTTCATGTCGATGAGGCCAGTTGGCCTGGTGCCGGCAAGATTCCAGATTTTCCGTCTGCGTTCACTGCCGGCGCCAGCAGTTTCAATCTGAACATCAACTCGATGTTATTGACGATCGGCTACCTGACAACACCGACTTCTGTCACTGGCGTTTCACTCGCAGAATTCTGGGCGTGGGTAAGGTATCTGGCAGCGATCACCCCCCATGATGCAGACCTGCGTTTGACAAGAAGCTATGCAGATCTTGATGCGCACCAGAAAACCATCCTGAGCGATGACTTCGGAATGGGAGTGCCGATGGTCTGGCTTATGAGGCATTTGCCATTGGCAGAGATTGTTGATGGTCGTTATTTTTTGCAGCGCTATGGTGCGAGTCATGGCGCACACCAACATCGCACCGCAAAGCGAGGGCCGAACAAGACACCTGATTTTGTGGCACGAGACCGCGATGGCAACTGGCACATCATGGAATGCAAGGGTACTCAATCGGGCGAGGCTTTCAGGGATCGTCAAATCAATTCGGGCATATCCCAGAAACTCTCGATCATATTCCCGCCCGGGCACACAGGCCAACGGTTGGTCTCAGGTCTCAGCATCGGAATTGAAGATGGCAATCCGAGTCACCTGATGATCATTGATCCAGTCCCAGACGATCCTGTAACAATTGCCGAAAGTGAAATGGAGTTTGCCAAGGATGCCGCAACCCGTGGCGTAATGGCCAAATTGCTTCGGTCGACAGGCTTCGAGGTTGCCGCAGAGGCGCTAGCGGCACCGTTCGGCAAACCACAGGCCATGCCTCCCTCGAAAGGAAAAGCGGATAAGAAACGCGTCGAGTACCTGATGGATCGAGACCGGCGCGCACGAGAAGAGCTGCTGGAAAGTACCTCAAGGCATCACCTTTTCGATGATCGCTATCGAGGTCGAGAGGTTGCTTTTCAATTGCCGAGACCCATCTATATTCAAGGCGCTGCGATTTCAAAAGTTACCGTAAGACAAGGTATCAATCTGGATGCACTCGATCTGCTCCGAGAGCAACCTACCATCGAGACATTGGTCGACCCATCCCGTAATCATTGGATCGATATGATGGGAACAAACATTATTGACGATGACGACAAAACCGCGACGCTGCAAATCGGGGACATTTTCCGCTCCGAGTTGATTCTTGAATGATGGCTTGATGGCTAGTCCCAATTCATTCCAGATTGTTCTGCTGCACGGTGCCGTAAAGATTCATCTTGCGATACGGCGTGGAGCGCAAAATACCAGCGGATTTTCCAGCGCCGGCGGTGCAACGGCTACAGCAGACAGGCGGAGAAAATAAATCAGGCCCCATTTTTAGGGGGAGCCGCTCTGATCGTCCATCACCCTTATGGACGATCAGAGCATCACGCGGGTCAGAGATTCGGGGTGTAAGAGAAACCTTGCGAAGCTTCGCTATCGGAGAACGGCGTAACCGGAGATTTCTTGTTGAACAGGCCATTGATGACCGAGCCAGGGAACATTTCGATGGAGTTGTTGAACAGCTCGACGTTCCGGTTGTAAATGGTGATGGCCGCGCCGACATTCTCTTGCTGTTCGGCAATTTCACGCATCATGTTGTTCGCCGCTTCCGATGCTTTCAGATCGGGGTAAGCCTCAAACGCGATGTGCAAGCCACCCATCAGCGCCTTCGTGGCGGTTTCAACGGTCGCGAGGGCATTGCCGTCCGCTCCGGCAGGAAGGCTTTTTACGGCGCTGCGAAGGCTGGCTATTTTTTCGAGGAGGCTGGCCTCAAAGACCATGAAGTCTGCGAGCACCTTTTGCAGTTGATCGAGAATCTTCGTCTTCTGGCGTTCGTAAACGAGGACGTCCGCCCAGGCACGTTGTACTCGATTGTGCCCCCCGATAATGCCGTTGTAGATGACGAAGCCCGTCACGATTATGACTGCAGCGATAATGGCGGAGAGGGCGAGTGGGATGTCCATGTCTTACTTCTCTTGGCGGTTTTTTGGGAGAGAGGAGGTAAAGTTGTCGTCGTGCAGCTCACTGAGTGCATGGCTCCATTGGAGCGCAGACATCAGGCGTGGCAGATCGACACCAGCAGAAATTTCTGCGTAAAACTCGTTGGGTGAAGACAGCGAAAATTGAGTACCGAACGCGAGCAGGTCGCTATCCGCGAAGCTCAGGCAGAGCTTTCCACTGTCGGCGAACTCCAGGTTCGGACGATGGAGAATGTTGAACAGCTTCAGCAAGTGGAGCACCGTCGAAGGCTTGATGAATTTCGCACAGAGCATCTCGCTGCCACCCGTCAAACGGAACGCTTTATTAAAATCCGGAGAAGCGGTGTCCATGCGGCACGGATAGTCGTTCTCTGACTGATCATCAGATCTGACCGATACCCCGGTGACCCATGGAAAGTCGATGACCAGACTGTACCTGTCGTAATGGTCATAAATCACTCGAGTCTCCGTTTTTGTTTTTCCCTGGTCGTCGGTAACAGTGGTTTTCTCCGTTCGTTTGTTGATGTAGTGCAGCCGGTGGTACTCGTAAGGGAGGTTGCGGAGCGTGCCGGTAAATACACCCTGCATCGAATCGATCAACTCGCGGCTGTAGTTGCCCCGCCAGTAATCACTAAACTGCGCATCCAGCTTTTTGAGGGTCAAGCTCGAGTCTTCTTGCAGGTGAGTCAATCCGTTGTGGAAGTAGGATGACCGTCGAGCAATTTTGCTACTGAGTGCAGGCAAGCGATCAGATTTGGATTTCATCCATAGCAGACTCCAAATGGCAGACACGATGCCAAGCAAGCCAGAGCCCATGCCGAACAAGACGGGATCAATTTGCAGCCGGTAAAAAAAAGAAGCGACGTTACGGGAATCCAGATACCCATAAAGGGCCACAGTGCTCGCAATCAATAACATGCCAGTGCCAAAAAACCACCATGCGCGTGTGTAATTGAACTTGAGCGGGCCATTGTACATGGCGAACTCACGGATCACCCCCAATAGGTCTTCCTTGGATCTAGCCCTGTCAAGGCTGGCTTCGCTGACGGCCAGCAACTTATTTAATCGCGCGTTCTGCGATGTGTTGGGCATGTAGACATCCATCAACGAGAGCAAGGTAGATGACTCACAGAAACATTGGGATGGCATGTTGGTCCCGCGTCCCCCGTAGGCACAGGACGGTGGTCAATGAAACCGGTAAAACACACGACCGCAATGCTTTCGTTCAAAGGCTTGAAGTCGGCGAGTGTAAGGTTTTCGGATTCAATGGGAAGAGCGGGTGATTCATGGATGCCTGGTGCGGGAGCAATGGCCCAGATTGAGGATTTGACTCTATTCATAATCTCTCAGTAATTTTGAAAAAAAAGTGGACAATATTGGTTCTGGCCGAAAGCGGTCAGTCATGAGCAACTGGTTACGGCCAGTCCCAGGGGGCAAGGGCGAACTTTCTCAATACTGCAACGCCACTCTTGCGCCCGCTGGGTCCCGAAGGGGCGTTCCCCCACCCTTTAGTAGAGGTTTATGAATTCAGACCCCACAGCCGACTCGTCCACAAAATATATTCTTTAGTTTCTTGTATCAAGCCCGCCCATTTGATTCGGGGTACTCCGTGTGATGTGGCCGTCGCTGTAATAAGTATCCTGCCCTCCGTTTATGTTTGAAGTGCTTTGAGATGTACGGCCATCGCTGTAGGTGGTGTTTTGCCCACCCATCTGGTTGGAGCTACTTTGTGACGTGCTGCCATCACTGTAACGAACAGATTGTCCGCCATTAATGTTCGGACTGCTTGTTGAAGTTCGGCCATCGCTATAGAAGGTATTCAGTCCTCCCAAGCTGTTGCTAGTGCTAATAGAGGTTGTACCATCATCATATGTGCAGTTGTAACCGCCGGTCGAGTTGGCGCTGCAAGTTTCAGCAATGGCTTGATATACCGGTGAGGCGAACAAGATCGAACCCAGCAGGACAACTTTCAGATTCATGGCGGTTCCTTGTGAGAGCTATCGAGATAGTAAGTAAAGTAAGTGGTTTTCACGCGGCTGTGTGGAGTTTGAATTTTTGGTATGCAAGAGGAAATGCAGTGGTTTGGTTCCTCGAACTCCTTGAATAAGACTAGAGAGAAAGGCTGTTTTGCACATCACATTGGAGCTAATGGAGGTGGCAAGCTGCCATTATCTATACAGACTTTACGACCCTAATTAAGTTTCCGTCACGTGAGCTTATTTTTTAGCCGACACAACGTGAGCGTTTCGCGAGGTTACGTTTTCGGCCAGGGTGAGGCGCGCTGGTTACGATGCTGTCCGATTTGGCTTGTAAACAACCACTCGCGAACGTCTGCTAATGGCCGATTGTCTTCACGCAGAGGCGGCCGATATTGACTGTGGGTTCAACCGGCAGACGTCTGATCACGTTATTCAACGGCGCTGCGCAGTGGTGTAATCCGTACTGAGGTTTTTCGCGGTGAGATTCGGTCTGCCGATGCCGTGGGTGTCGGCAGACCGGTTTGTTTTCCGTTGGTCAAACAGCGTATTGACATATCGAATAATCTCGATATTATCGCGGCATGGACCTGATCGAAGTATTCAAAGCACTCTCAAACCCGGTACGGCTTGAAATCCTGAAAGGCTTGAAGGACCCCGTAAAGAACTTCCCCCCGCAGGATGAGGGCGACGTTCACACGGTGGGCGTGTGTGTGAGCAGTATTCAAGAGGGCATCGGACTCTCGCAGTCAACGGTGTCCGGTTATCTTGCAACGCTGCAGCGCGTGGGCCTGGTTGAAGTCAGGCGCATCGGTCAGTGGACCTACTACAAGCGCAATGAAGCCAACATCAGCGCTTTGGCCGAGGTCATAGGGAAAGAGCTGTAAAAAAATTTACCGCATTATATCGAGATATCTCGATATCCCTTATTATCGATACGAGGACTTACCATGAAAGCGATGCTGCTTGAATCATTTGGCAACCCGGAATCGTTCACACTCTGCGACGTACCCAAGCCCGTGCCGGAAGCGGGGCAAGTGCTGGTCCGGGTACACGCCACCTCGATCAATCCGCTGGATTACCAGGTCCGACGCGGCGACTATCCCGACCTGGTACAACTGCCGGCCATCACCGGACATGACATCTCCGGCGTAGTCGAAGCGGTTGGCCCGGGCGTGACGGCTTTCGCACCGGGCGACGAAGTCTGGTACACGCCGCAAATCTTCGATGGCCCCGGCAGCTATGCCGAATACCACGTGGCGTCCGCCAGCATCATCGGCAAAAAGCCGCGCTCGCTGAGCCATCTCGAAGCGGCCAGTCTGAGCCTGGTGGGCGGGACGGCATGGGAAGCCCTGATCGTGCGGGCGGCGCTCAGAGTGGGGGAGAGCATTCTGATCCACGGCGGCGCAGGAGGCGTCGGACACGTCGCCATTCAGCTCGCCAAAGCGATGGGCGCCAAAGTGTTCACCACCGCGCGCGAAGCAAACGCCGAGTTCGTCCGCCGCATGGGCGCCGATGTGGTCATCGACTACGAAAAGGAAGACTACGTCGACGCCATCCTGCGAGAAACCAATGGCCTCGGAGTGGACGTGGTGTTCGACACCATCGGCGGCGACACCCTGTCGCGCAGCCCCGACGCCCTCGCACAACTTGGCCGCGTGGTCTCGATCGTCGACATCGCCCGGCCACAAAACCTGGTTCAGGCCTGGGGCAAGAACGCGAGCTATCACTTCGTTTTTACTCGCCAGAATCGCGGCAAGCTCGATGAATTGAGTGCCCTGGTGGAACGCGGTCAACTGCGGCCACATGTTGGCGCGGTGTATTCGCTTGCGGAGATTCCGCTGGCCCATGCTCGGTTGGAAAGTCCCAACAATGGTCTTCAGGGGAAAATTGCGATTGCGGTCGAGCCGGCGCTTCGGGCGGGTTCTGTGGGGGATGCGTCATGATTTATGAGATCGCTTTGTTGCCTGTTCACGCAGAACGTGTTGATGAGTTCCGGCGTGCATTTGGCCAGGTTGCGTCTTTGCTACGCCGGGCAAAGGGGTACGGCGGGCACATGCTTGCGCAGGGTATTGAAACGCCGGAGCGGTTCAACTTGATTGTGCGGTGGGAATCGCTTGAGGCTCATACGGATTTTGAGGCGGGGGAGGATCACAGGGTCTTTATGTTGGGGCTGGAGGGGTATTTTTCGGAGGAGCCGCAGGTTTATCACATTGAGGGGGCGGGTTTTAGTGCTGGTGAAGGTGATGGGGCGCTTTGGCCCGGAAACTGAAACATGCTTTTGTGATGAGGGCGCCGGACTGGGTGACAGTCCGGCTTTTGTCCGGAGTTAAACGCGGTGCGCATTGGTTGTTTAAACCAGTCCTACAGTCACACCCGGATGCCCACAGCGCCTTGCGCCGTCCCCTACACCTAAGACAGAATCCGCCGGCTTGTGCGTCTGGACCCCCGACCGTAACTTGATTCCCGTTACTGCCAATCAGTGATCGGGTCTGCAAGCCCGCCGGAAAACCAGTCGCACAGCCTGCCAAAAGGACGCTCGTTCGCGTCCGCTCAATGGCGGCTTTGTGCGGGAGACCCTCGGGTCTGCCGGGTGCCTGGTTTCCCGGTCTTGCAGACCCGCACATGGCTGCCACCCATCATCTGCAAGTGATGCTGGTAGCTCCTATTGAAGAATCAGGAGTTTCACCATGATCAAACCAACACCGAATCCCCCGGAAACCGATCCGGTTTCCCCCTATAAATTCCCCGACTCCCGAACCTTGAACGAGGCCGCCGAACGCGCGCTCGATCATTACCTCACTCCGCAGCAACGGGTCATGGGGAGTCACCACAAACACGATCCGATGTACCTGGCCAATCCGGCGTACGACATCGAATCACTGCTCGCCAACGCCAGCGAATCTCTCGGTTCGGCCAGCGAAATGCTCAACAACTTTGCGGCCACGCTGGAGCCCGCTCACCGTAAGACTGCGATAGGGATTGCGCAGATTGTGATGCTCGGGGAATTGGCGGTGAATCAGGCGTTGGATAACGTCGAACTGAAGACTTAAGGCTGTCCTTCAGTAAAAAGGGAGCAGATTCACTACCTGAATCTGCTCCCTTTTTTGTTTTGAGCTCAGCCGTTGGCGTTTGCTCTCTTTTCCGCCGTCACGATGCAAGCCTTGTAGAAATTGGAATGGAAATCGCTGATCGCTTTCTGCTGCAAATTCTCGCTTGAGTATTGAGGAATCTCGTACGCCTCGCGGATCAACGACTTGAACACCTCACCCACATACTCGTTCTGCTTACCTGTCGCTTCGGCCAGTTCCAACACCGAAGCCATGGGCACGCCTTGCTGTCTGGTTTTCATGACCTGTTTGGCCGAGTTTTCTATACGTTGGCACTCTTCTAGCTCTTCCTGCGGCACGGGAGAGGCAAGAGCGGAAAAGCTGATGGCGAAGGTTACTGCTGCTGCCAGACATTGTTTGTGCACGAGGTGTCGTCCCTGGTTTTGAGGCTGAACCTTAGCATTCGTGGCTCGGCGCCACCATTGTTGGCAAAGGGAGGGGGTAGTAGTCAAAAATCCGGTGCTTTACCGGGCTCTGAACGCTTGAAAATTCAAAAAAATTAAATCTGTCTCATTATTTCGTGGGGCTTGGGAAATAGGCTCATGCTATCAGGCTAAGAAAGTCGCAAGGACACAAGCTGAAATTGAGCCATTAGTGTCGACCCTCCGGGCAAAAACGAAGGGCGTTATGTTTATAAATGTCAGTGAAACGGCTAAGCGTTATATCGATAGGTTTGGTGTTCTACGTGGTAGTTGTAATCATTGGGACGTGCAAAGGAAATAGTCACCGTTTTTATTTCAGTGATGAATGGAATCTGTGCTCGAAAAAATCGGTTCTGGTCGCCTCCGCCTTTCCAAACTGCTTGTGTTTGTGGCTAAAAGCCATTATTAATTATGAGCTGCGCGTCAATTTTGCTGTGGGGCGCAAATGTAAGGGCTGTGTCAATACAACTTTAGTATCGTGTACTGTTAGGAGGGCGCATGTGGGAAGAACGAATTGAGAATATTGGTAACGATAACTTCGATAGAGACCAGTATGCTCGCGACAGGGCAAGGGTAATTCATTCTGCTTTTTTTCGTCGACTACAAGGTAAAACCCAAGTTCTTGGCCTTGGGGAGAGTGATTTTTATAGAACTCGGCTGACCCATTCCTTAGAAGTTGCGCAACTTGGTAGTGGGCTTGTGGAGTTTTTAAGTTACAAGCATAGAGATGAGGTAGGTAAGACAAAGTTTTTGCCTTCCAAGGAGTTGATAGAGACCATAGGTCTGGCGCATGATATTGGACATCCTCCATTCGGGCATGGAGGCGAAGTTGCATTGAATTATTCAATGAGGGAAAGTGGTGGTTTTGAGGGGAATGCTCAAACTCTCAGAGTATGTACGGAATTGGGTGAGTACTCGGATCAAGCTGGGTTGAATCTCACTAGGAGATCGTTACTAGGCGTCCTAAAGTATCCGGCAACTTACAGTGAAGTGGTGAATTTAAAGGCTTATAGTGCTGGGGGGCGAAAAAACATCGATGGCTATAAGCCTCCAAAATGTGTATTTGACTCTGGTGTCTCATCGCTTGATTGGATTTTAAAGGGCCTAGGTTTAAGTGAGCGGCAGTTGTTTTCGTCACTTGATAGTTTTGAAGGTAAGCATAGTAAAACAAAGTATAAGTCTCTCGACTGCAGTATTATGGAGATTGCTGATGATATTGCCTATGGAGTCCATGACTTAGAAGATGCAATAGCATTGGGGTTGGTAACGATAGGCTCGTGGGGTTTGGAAGTTGTAGAGCCGATAAAAAGTTCTTTGGGGAAGTATAGTTTAGAAAGTAAAATTGATGATTTAACGTTGGATCTGTTTTCAGGTGTTAATAGGCGTCGAAAAAAGGCCATCGGTGAATTGGTTAATCACTTCATAACGGCTTCAACTGTCTCCGGATCTGGGTTGTTCTCTGATTCGATATACGATTACTCAGCGGCAATTGATGCTGAGGCTAGAGCCAGTTTAGATCTCCTTCAAGGGTTTATACGTAAAAATGTAATATCAATTCCAGAGGTTCAAACGCTGGAATATAAGGGGCAGCAGATGATAATGGATTTGTTTGAAGCTATTGCTAATAATCCAGATCGCCTTTTGCCATTGAAATATAGGGAGCGTTTTAGAGAGTCTGGGTTCAACTTGCGAGTGGTTTGTGATTATCTGTCTGGTACCACTGATGATTATGCTACACGGCTTTATCATAAAATTTTTACTCCGTCCTCTGGTTCTATATTTGATCGCCTATGAAAAGTATTAGAGCTGTTACAGATAACCAGGTTTGTAGGTCTTTATTGCAGAAGGCTGTGCGGCGAGGGGCTGTATCAGTCGTAGAAAAAGTTGTGGTTCACCTTTTACAGAAAGGAGAAGCAACTTGGCTTAGAAACAGACTTGGGGTCATCGCTTGTGAAGAATCGTGGATGTATTTGGGTGAGCTCACGTTTACGACTAATGAAGAAGTGCTAATAAAACAATATATGGATTTGGCGAGCTGCTCGAAAAACAAAAACGCAGCAGGCTTGGGTAGCTTGGCTTATGAGTTATCAAAAGGAGTCGAGAGTGTAATTGTAGGAGATGACATAAATAGTAAGCATATTAAAATTGTGGCGGAAGCAATAAGGCGACCTGATGATTTTTGGTCCTGGGTGAAAAAAAATCAGATGGATAGTAAAGATTTAAAGTTTTTAGCTAATGCAGAAAGTGGTTTTAAAATGGCGGGGTGGCCATGGGATAAAGCTTTTACGCTGGCGAGTGCATATTTATCTATTATTGGAGATGTTCCGCAAATAGTGATGAATGAGTCGTCAAATTCTGCGTTCTTTCCTTATTGGGTTGCTATAGATAAACATACTTCTTTAGGCAAAAGATCGCTATTGAAATGCGCCGAAAAATTCAGCTTGGATAAAGGAGGGCTAGGATGGGTTCAGTTTTATTTAGAAAGTGCAAAGTGCGAAAATCTCCAATTTTCTTGGTGGTGGGAAAAAGAAAAAAAGTGGAGGTTCGAGAGTGAGGGGTTGGGAGAGGGGAGGGCTGAGGCTATCTGGTCTGATGCGTGCGTTTTTTTACATGAGCTATTATTTTCTAAAGGTTTAGCTATTGCTGAGGAGTTGGATGGTTCTTTTGATAGATACAACAAAATAATGAAAAATCAAGGCAGCCTAATTTAGCAAGGAGTGAGCTATGGCAATTACAGATGCGAATGAAGTAGAGAAGATTGTTAGGGTTTTGGAAGCGCGGGGCGCTAATTTGTTTCATGCTTGTCAGCTTAAGGATTTTAGATCTTATGTAAAGTTGGGAGGTGTTCCATCTCGCAATAAGCTGCTTAATAGTGGTCTCGATTTCACGGTTTTTGATACGGACGCGATTGATAAAGAGAACAAGGTTTGGGATAAGGTATTTGGTAATTTTTCGGATTTTGGTCGGCAATTTGCTAAGCCGGAAACAAGATCGCAACCTAATCCTTATGGACCAATTCAAATTGTAATGAAACCTAACATTTTGAGGTCGGTTACTGATTTGTCAATCACACTGAGATCTGCCGGTGCTCGTGATTTCGATAGAGATAATGAATGCTTAAAAGACTCCCAAGATTTTGAAAAGATATTTCAGTTTGCTGATGCAAATCAAACGCAAAATGTTAACCAAAGAAGGAATATAGCGTTTGAGCGTGAATTAAATATTAGGTTTGGTCGGAATAATTCTAAATCTCCAGAGTTTAATTGTGCGGTGGATAGTGAGATTCTCAGTTTTTCTGACGCGATTTACATACTCGTGGATGCCTGTGTGTATAGGGGGGAGGAACTTTCGGTTGAGGTTCAGCGACTGACGGGTAAAAGAGTAATAAAAAGAAGTTACCAATGTCCGGATAAAGAAAAGATAATTAAGGAGCTGTCTGAGTTGTCGGTTGTTAATGATTGTACGCGTGAGTCATTACTTGCGGGAAATTTTGCAAGTGAGCGTCTAAGGCAGTGGGTGGGTGAGTGTGATGGTTTTTACTATGATAGATTTATTTCTTATCTGACTAATGGTACAGTTCGCGCTTGATGGTAGAAATTAATTAGTGGGTTTGAGAAGAGGCTAAATGATATCCGTTGGGGCGGTATATATTTCAATAGATACGCCCCTTACGTGTTGGTTTGGTTTATGGGTTTTCATTGTTTTTTGTTTAGTCTTTGTGTTGTTGTGAAATTTCACGTAGGCCTGATTCCTGCAGGTTGTTGCGATCGTAACATTCCTTTTTTATGATGATATTTTCTCTTTTGTATTGATTTAATAAGGTTCTGTTATTTGTGAGCTGGAGTTTTTATATTCGGAATGGGTCATGCTCAAAGGTTGAGTTTCTATATTTTTTGTTTTCTGGCTATTGATTTTTGGGCTGGTCAGTTTTGGTCGCTGATCGGAGAAGACTTTTAAGTTGAAGTTCGCGTCTGGCATGATTTTAAGTGTTATTCAATAACTACATTGAATGCGGTACTTGTTATTCCCTTTCCATTAACCATCACATGCACCACATGCCCCCCCGCATAATGCTTCCTCGTAGTGAAATCCTTAATCACCTGCCGCCGCACCACAACCTCACTCCCAAATCCCGTCAACACCAACGTCTTCAGCTTGAAAACCTTGGTCGAAGTCCCGCCATTCGCCTTCACATAGTCAATCGCATAATCAATCACCAACCGCTGTTCCACCGGCACCAACGACCGCACAGTAAACGACAAAGTAATCGTCTCCCCAAGCCGCACAACCGCCGGTTCAACCTTCACATCCAGCAACTCAACCTCAGCCTTCGCCCCCGCACCAATAACAGTGAGCGCCCGCAAATCCCCCTGCTTGATCAAGCTCCGCAACGCATGCTTGGCAATCCACGCCGTGTGCTTGCTCTCCAGCGACCACCCCTCAACCGTATCCAGCACCCACTCCGGATGTTCCTTGGTCACGTCATTCAAATGATTCGCCACGGACTTGCGCACGTACAAACTCTCGTCCGCCTTCAACCGATCAAGTATCCCGGCGGCCAGGCGCGGATCAGCCTGTACCGGTTCCAGGCGAAACGACCATGGCAGGCGAGGGCGGCTGCCTTCGCTGGCGAGTCTTCGGACGTGGTGGTTTTTGTCTCGTGCCCAATCGTGCATCAGTTCCAGCGAGCGCTCCAGGTCGTGGCGCAGGAAGTGGCGGATGGCGAATTCGGAGGAGCCGAAGGTGGTGAAGTACTTCAGGGCCTCCATCGAGGTGTCGAACGCGTGCGCGCCGTAGCTTGCGACGTAGTGCGGCAGGCTCATGCTGACGAAGCCGCTGTTCAGGCGCGGGGCGAGTTCACGTAGTACGGCGAGGGAATCTTCGTAGTCCAGTGGCAGCACGGCGTGCAGGCTTTCGCTGACGCGGGCCATGCGTTGCATGACGGAGAGGTCGGCGAGGCCGTCGTTGGCGTGCTTCAGAAACGCCTTGGCCTTGAACGCCGGGTACACGGCGCTCATTTCTGTGGCGATGTGTTGCAGGCGTTCGGCGTTGAAGATTTCTTTCAGGGCCGGGGCGGCGGTTTCGGTTGTGCTCATGATCAGGTCATCGGAGTGCTGATGAACGCTTGGAGGCCTTCGGCGTACGCGGTGTATTGGGCGATGCGCGGGAAGCGTTGGGCGTCGATCTGGTCGGGGACGACGAGACCGGTGAAGCTCCAGGCGACGGCGAGGGTGATGCCGTCCTGTTGGATGTTGCCATCGGTGGGCAGTGGGTGTTTTCCGAGTTCGTGTTCCAGTGCTGTGAAAGCGGCGGCGAGTTGGCCTTCGACGCGTTCGACCCACGGCTGGTATTGAATGTCGGCCGGGCGCAGGTTGCGTTCGTAGTAGAGCTGCACGGCTTTTTCGCAGGCGGCGAGGCCTAGACCGATCAGGCGCAGGGCTTTTACCCGTTGGGTGAGGTCTTCGGGCAGCAGGGTTTTGCCGGACAGGGCTTCGAGGTAATCGAGGATCAGCGTCGAGTCGATCAGCACTTCACCGTCGTCGAGGACCAGGGTCGGCGCCTTGACCACCGGGTTGATCTGCTGGAAACGCTCGAAATGGCGGAACACCGACACCGGGTCGTGTTCTAGTTCGATCCCCAGGCACTTGGCGGAAATCGCCACGCGGCGCACGTAGGGTGAGTCGAGCATTCCGATCAGTTTCATGTGCAGCTCCCTGGGATAGACAACATGTTGTATCGATGGATGACGAATTTAGCGGCAAAGCCTGTGGACTGACTACTTGCCTGTATCTCATTTTTGCATGAGGTGAGCGACACAGAATTCAAACAGAGGTGCTGCGTCGGGAAATATCGATCTTGCGCGTGGTTTTGGCGCAGGAATAGTGCAAAGTGCCAGCATCGACCATGGATGGAAAGTTCGAACGAGTTCAGGTCTTCTGATTCCGCACTCGTCTCTCTGGCTTCTCTCTAATCCATGTTCCCGAAATCGTTGAGGTGCAGACCCGTGCGCAAGCGATGCGCCGGGTCAGGCTTTTTGAAACTGCAGGAGTGGTATCGCATGAAGCGTTCCAGACATTGGATTGTTTGCCTGGTAGGGGTGGCATTGACCGGTTGTGGCAGTTCGAAGCCCGCGCCAGGTGTAGTGGCGCAAAACTGGACGGCGAACACTGAGCAGTTAGGGATTCGCGCGATTTATCCGCCTCGCTCTCAGTTTGAGGTGGGCGATGTCTTCATTGCCCGCGCCGTCGCCAAAGGACAGAAGTTTGATCCAGCCGATTATGTGTTGGGGTCGGTACGTATCGATCACATTGATCTGAGCGAGGAGTTATACCGGTCGGCGCCGACGATCATGTTCCAATCCTCCGACAATGAAGAAAGTGGCTCGGGCACTGACAAGGTCAAGACCGCCAAAGTGTTGCCATTGAAGATTCGTGACAGGGTGATCAACAGCCAGGTGGCGTTTCCCGGTTTTACCTTTGCCTCATTGGCTGAAAACGAGGTGGGCGCTAACGCCACCGGTAGTGCTTTTGCGGCATTGTTCGGCGGCGGGCGCCGCTCGCAATACAGCGTGTCTTACTCGGTTCCAGCGGCGGAGACCTACGGCGTCACTTATCTGGAGGCCAGGCGCAAGTTCGATGTGGAGGCACCGAAACGCTACAGCGATGCCGATCGCAAGATGATGCGAGAGGCCGCCGAGTCGTTACAGGCCGGCAACAAAAGCACCGACGATCTGTCCGCGGCTCTGGTGCTCGTGACCGATGTTTATCTTGCGAGATCCATTGATGTGACCGTTTCCTCGGGGGAGGGGAAGGGCGCAACGTTTTCCGCCTTGACCCTGGCCATGTCCGACCTGAGTGATCGGAAAAAGAGTCTGGAAGCGCAACTGACCCAACTTCGAGCAAGCGCTGGGAAAAAGGCCGATCAGCCGAAAACGGAAGGTAATACCGCCGCGGTGAGCGCGCCCGAACAAGCCGAAGTCGATAAAGTGGAAGCCCAGCTGGCGCAGGTGAACACGCAGTTGCGTCAGCAGGTTACTCAAGTTGCACCGGACTTGCCCGGAGTGACTGGCGCCGTGGTCAAATCCTCCGCGATGGGCGTGACTTTTCGTCAGTCGTTTGCCCAGCCGGTAGCGATTGGATACCGCGGAATCAACTACAGCATTGAGTCGTTGGGTGCCCTTAAGAGCCCCGCCCTCATGCTGAGATCGGTGGAAATCGTTCCGACTTCAGCGGTCGTTGACACTCGGAAGAAGGGCAAGCAGCAATCGTCTGAACAGTCTTCGCAGTCGCTCTCGACGACTCAAGATCAACGTTGATTTTCAACCATTCGCGAAGCCTGTCGCCAAGTACAAGACCAATCGACAGGCTCAGTTTTCGAATCCCGTTTGTTCGTGAGTCTCCTGAGTCTTTAATCTTGACCTTGCGGCGTGAGCGATGCTCCGCACAGCGCTTCAAGGCTGAAAAATGCGACAAACCGCCGCGGCCATCCGCCGTTTGTCTTCTATATACATCCGTTCGACTGAATTTCTTGCTATAAACGCACTCCGATGACCGCCGTGAAGCCTGTGTCAGAGCACTTTCCGGGCTTTGTCGGACAAATTCCCTGTATTTACAGTTGCTGAGGCCTCAAACGGGCCTTAGACTGCCGCCCCTTCGTAAATTGAGTGCCGGGTGGCGTTTGCAATAAACGATGCCTTTCCGATGACCGCAGGCGGTTCGCCGGAACGCTCCCTAATTCGCCTTAATGCACGTTTTTTTATAGAGATATCAATGACAAAGGACAAGTTGCTGGCCATGCCGGCAGATGACTACATGAATGCCGAGCAACACGCTTTCTTCAGCGAGCTGTTGCAGAACATGAAAGTCGAAACCCATGAGCGCATTGAGCAGAACCGTATTGCCATCGAGAGCCTGGACACCCCGGCTGATCCGGCGGACGCCGCCTCGGTGGAGGAAGAGCGCACCTGGCTGGTAAACGCGATCGATCGCGACCAGCGCATGCTGCCGCAACTGGAACAAGCCCTTGAGCGTATCAAGGAAGACAGCTTTGGCTGGTGCGACGACAGCGGCGAGCCTATCGGCCTGAAACGCCTGCTGATCAGCCCGACCACCAAGTACTGCATCGAAGCTCAAGAGCGTCACGAGCAGATCGACAAGCACCAGCGTCAGGCCTGATTCCTGAGGCGACCCCTTCAGTGTGGGTCGTCGCGAAAAGATCGCAGCCTTCTGCAGCTCTTATTTAAAGCGGCAGAAGGCTGCGATCTTTGCTTTTTCTCGTCTGCCGGAAATCCCCGCACCGTTCCATTGACCTGCCACAGACCCACGACTAACGGACCATGGATAATGGCCTTGTAGTGGCGTTTAATGCAGCCACAACAATGAGAACAAGCGTGGGGTAACGAAATGACGAGAGATGGATCTCTGGTTGCGGCTCTGCCTGCACCAGTTGTTTTGCCGAAGAATCGCTGGTTGACGCCGACCCTGCAAAGCATCGCCCTGATGCTGTTGCTGGCCGGGATGACTCTGGGCGAATGGCCGTTATACGTGGGCATGCCGCTGGCGGTACTGATCGTCTGGCTGCCGCGCCTGCGCTCCCGAGCGGTCCCCGATGCGCAACCGGTCGATAGCAGCAATGCGATGTCCGAGCTGACTCGCGACCTTTCCTACACCACCAGTCATAACGCGCTGTCAGCCGCCGGCGTGGCGTTTTCCGTCAAGGAACTGGCCGGCAAGCTGCAATCGCAACTCGACGCCGCCGCGCAGATCGTCAACAACGCCGAAGTCATGATCGCCACCGAACAAGCCACTTCCCAACTCAGTCGCGAAGCGCTGGGCGCTGCCAGTGAAGCTCATCACAGCAGCGCGGCGGGGCGGACCGAACTGGTCGATTCTATTTCGCGCATGCATCAACTCAGTCAGCGCGCCAATGCCAGTCGTGAACTTATCGAAGCCTTGAGTCAGCGCAGCGACGACATCCAGCGTGTGACGCTGGTTATTCAGTCCATTGCCAGTCAGACCAACTTACTGGCATTGAACGCCGCCATCGAAGCGGCCCGGGCCGGCGAGCATGGGCGCGGCTTTGCGGTGGTGGCGGATGAGGTGCGCGGTCTGGCGGCTCGTACGGCGACGGCCACCGGTGAAGTGGGTGAGATGGTCGCCGACATCCAGCAACGCACGGCGCAGGTGGTGGAGCAGATCCGCCAGCTCTCCGACGATTTGCACACCGGTGTCGAGCAGGTCGAACACACCGGCCAGCACCTGGAAAACATCGCGCGACTGGCTGCCGGGGTTGAAACTCAGGTCGGCGAAATCGCCCGCGGTGCCGAGACCAATCGCGAGCAACTCGACAGCCTGTTCACCGCCATCGAGCAGATGCGCAGCGACCTGGCGATCAGCGATCAGCAGACCCGGCGCCTGGCCGAGGCGGCGGTGCAGATGGAGGGGCAGGCGGAAACCATCAGCGAGCGCCTCGCCGAAGTCGGTCTGGATGACTATCACCAGCGCATCTACGACCTGGCCCGTGAAGGTGCGGGGCAGATTGCCGCGCGTTTCGAGGCCGATGTCGAACAGGGTCGGATCAGCCTTGATGACTTGTTCGACCGCCAGTACCAGCCGATCCCGAACACTCAGCCTGCCAAGTTCCAGACTCGTTTCGACCGCTACACCGATCAGGTACTGCCGGCGATTCAGGAGCCACTGTTGCCGCGTCATGAAGGTCTGGTGTTCGCCATCGCCTGCACGCAGCAAGGTTATGTACCGACCCACAACCAGGCGTTCAGCCAACCGCTGACCGGCGATGTGCAGACCGATACCGTGCACAACCGCACCAAGCGCAAGTTCGCCGACCGCACCGGTATTCGCTGTGGCAGCCATCAGCAACCGGTGCTGTTGCAGACATACACTCGCGATACCGGCGAGCTGATGCACGACTTGTCGGTGCCGATCATGGTCAAGGGGCGGCACTGGGGCGGGTTGCGACTTGGGTACAAACCAGAGAACCCGCGGTGAGGCATTGTTGCCGGAACTGCAATTAAGCTGTGCACGAGCGTTGCTTTTTCCTCTTGATTGAAATCATTAACATGCCTGCATAGTTAGGTTGCTAATGAATTCGGGAGGTCAGCATGCAATGCAGAGTCGATGTCGCGGTGATGATCGGCAGCGGTGTTCCGGCCGGGCTGCGTGCGATGGGGCAAAGCGTCTGCTGGGTGGTACTGCTCAATGGCGAGCGCCGGGGCACGGCGTTCGCCAGTCGTGGCGAGGCGGAGGAGTGCAGGGCTGCGTGGCTTGCGCAGTTGGGAGCCGAATCCGCTGACAGCCTGCACTGATTGCGCTTAATGGCCGTGTGCTGCCCGTGACTCCAGCGAGCGGGCGAGAGCACAGGCTGCGTTGTGATCCTCACGGAAACCTCTGACGCGACCTGTCGACTTTTCCCTGATATGGAAAAAGGCGTTGCCGGCCGGGACCACCTGAAACAGTGGCTCCCGGCCACATCGTTCCGGTGCGTAGTCAGTCCCCAGGCTTGGGCCATTCAAGACAAAGGGTGGTTCGTGGGCCACGGCAAAGTGGGTCAAAGTGCACATATGAAGTCCTTTTCATGGATTGACCCGCATTTACAGACGGTTGCGGGTAGTCGCGAGCAGCGTCGCTGCTCTAGAATCGCCAACACCTGTTGACGGCATGACGTTATCTAAAGCAATTTTTTGCGTGCGATATGTCGGAAAAGTGCTTTTCTTGGTGAGTTTTTTCCCTAAAGTTCGTAGTCAGTTTTCTCTGGCCGACCGTGAGGCGTTTTCCTTCAACATTTGGAGAACGTCTTTGCAGGTTTCGCGAGTGGCATTCCAGTAGTCTTGTGAACCTCGCGTTGAATGAGCACTTGGCTCGTTCAGGCTTTTATTCGAGTCATTGCGCAACACCATCGGCCTGGCCGTTTTTACTGTCGTGCGCGTTTTTCGCGTGCGGCACTCTTTCAAGTGTGGGGATGTTTCTTTGGCAGTCAGTAACCTCGATATGCATGCTTTGTTCGTGCTGGGTGATTTGCGGGCAAAGCTGGTCAAGCAGTTTCAATCGCGTTTTGTTTACATCACCGAGCAAAACGCCGAAGGCATTTACGTTGCCGAAATCGACACCGAAAGCGCATTGGTGGTCGACGACAAGCCCGGCCTCAAGCTTAAGGTCGGCGACCATTTCAGCGCTTCGGTATTGCCCAGCCGTGAAGGCGGCAAGATGGACATCCGTTTTCGCGAGATCAAAATGACCGTGTACGGCCTGGGCGACTATGCCTTCGTCACCACGGCCGATGGCCATGCCATTGTGTTCAAGGAAGGCCATAGCGCGGTCACCGTGTTCGCCGCCAATGAGCAGCTGCAGGAAGGCCTGACCAAGACCCTCAAGGCTGTCACCGCCAAGGCTGCCAAGTGGCGCAAGGGCGAGCTGGTGACCTTCAAGGCCAGCGAGTGACGGGCGTGAGTCGCGCCGATTTCCATTTGCAGAACCTCGACAGCGCCCGCGATGAAGCCCGGCGCCTGTTCGATGTAAAGGCCGAATTGAAGGGCGCCTGGCTCGGTTGGGTCGCCTCGCAGATCTACGCTTTGCAGCCTGCTGAATACGCCAGCATGGTCAGACGCGAGCTTCAACGCTTGAAGGAAATGTCTGAAAAGTAGCCTCGTCCGTGTCATGCCCCTGAAAAAGCAGGAACCTCGTCTACAGTCAGTTGACTGAGTATTCAGAGGCCCCAGGCCTTCCTGCTATTGCTGTGAACAGCACGAGGTGCAAAAGCATGAACGGATTTCGACGGTTGCTGGCCGCTTTCATGGCCACATTCGGCTTGATGGCTGCGGTGCCGGCGGTCAGTGCGGCGCAGACCCCGATTCACTTCGCCGACCTGAACTGGGAAAGCGGCAGCCTGATCACCGATGTCCTGCGGATCATCGTCGAGAAGGGTTATGGCCTGCCGACGGATACGTTGCCAGGCACCACCATTACCCTGGAAACCGCGCTGGCCAACAATGACATTCAGGTCATCGGCGAGGAGTGGGCCGGGCGCAGTCCGGTGTGGGTCAAGGCCGAGGCCGAAGGCAAGGTCGCCAGCCTTGGCGATACGGTCAAGGGTGCCACCGAAGGCTGGTGGGTGCCTGAGTACGTGATCAAGGGCGACACCGCCAAAGGCATCAAGCCGCTGGCGCCGGACCTGCGCAGTGTCAGTGATCTGAAGAAGTACAAGGACGTGTTCAAGGACCCGGAAACCCCGAGCAAGGGGCGGTTCCTCAACAGCCCGATCGGCTGGACGTCGGAAGTGGTGAACAAGCAGAAGCTCACGGCTTATGGGCTGCAGGATGACTTCACCAATTTCCGCAGCGGCTCCGGTGCGGCGCTGGATGCCGAAATCAGTTCGTCGATCCGCCGGGGCAAACCGGTACTGTTCTATTACTGGTCGCCAACGCCGTTGCTCGGCAAGTTCAAACTGGTGCAACTGGAAGAGCCACCGTTCGACGCCGAGGCCTGGAAGACCCTGACCGACGCCGACAATCCCAACCCGAAACCGACCCGTTCATTGGCCTCGAAACTGTCGATCGGGGTGTCTGCACCGTTTCAGAAGCAATATCCGCAGATCGCGGCGTTTTTCAGCAAGGTCGATTTTCCGATCGATGATTTGAACAAGGCACTGGCCGATATGAGCGAGAAACACACCCCGCCACGGGAAGCGGCGGAGGCGTTCATGAAGGCCCATCCGGATGTGTGGCAGGCGTGGTTGCCTAAGGATGTGGCGGAGAAGGTTCAGGCAGGATTGTAGTGAGGTGGCGAGGGGGCTTGCCCCTCGCCAGGTTGAGTCAGAACCGGGTCTGCACTGCCAGTTCAAAGGTGCGCGGTGTGCCCAGGTAGTAAGCCGGCGACACATGGGCGAATTCGGCATACACCTCGTTCGTCAGGTTACGCACGCGGCCGGTGATAGTGGTGTGCGTATCGACCTTGTAACTGAGGAAGCTCCCGAACAACGTGTACGACGGTACGGTCATGGTGTTGGCATTATCCGCATACACCGAGGCCACATACCGCGCATCAACCCCGCCTTGCCACTGTGGCGAAAAGTCATAGGTCAGCCACAGATTGCCGACCCGATCCGGCACATTGGTCGGCGTGTTGCCCTTGCGTGATACCACCACGCCGGCGGCGTTCTTCTCGTTGAACTCATCGTATTGCGCATCGACCCAGGCAAAATTGCCCTCGGCTAGCAGCTTGTCAGTGATCCGCAGTGAGCTGGCAATCTCGATGCCTTTGGATGTCTGCTGGCCGACCGGAATGCTGTTGGTCGGGTCCAGTGGATCGGTGACGGCAAAGTCTTTGCGCTCGATGGTGTAAGCCGCGACTGTCGCGGAACCGCGACCGTTCAGATAGTCGAACTTGCTGCCGATTTCCCATTGCTTGCCCGTTGAAACATCGAAGTCCTGAGTACCACCGGGTTGCTCGGCGGCGGTGCTGTATTGCACATAAACGTTGGCTGATGGAATGAACTGGTAGGTCAGGCCGACGCGCCCTGTGACCGGTTCCCAACTGCGCTTGAGGTGGCGCGGGTTGCTCGCCGTCACCGTGCGATGGTTGGTCACGTCCAGGTCGATGTCGTCATAGCGCAGGCCGGTGAGCAACGAGAGTTTGTCAGTCAGTGCCAGGCGGTTTTCGGCGAACAACGCCTTGGTGGTGACCTCGTTGGTCTTGTCGCTGACAAAACCCGGCTTCGTGCCCGGAATGTCATAGAAGTGCCCCGGGCGATAATTGTTCGGGTCCACGGTGCTCGCGCCTTTGACGTTGAGCGGCGAGTTGGTGGTCTGGTTGACCTTGTACTCGAAGCCGCCGGACCAGGTGGTGTCGAGGCCGAACAGCGTGTTGTCGTGGCGCAGTTCGAACTGATTGCCGTCCTGCTCACCCTGATGCCGCACCTGATACGCCGTGGAGCGGTTCACGGCGCTGTTGTCGGCGTTGTACTGGTAGGTTTCGAGGTTGCGGTAATCACGCTGGCTGTCGAGGTGATAGAGCGTGTTGCGCAGGGTGGTGCTGTCATTGATCCGGTAATCGATGATCGAGCGCACCCAGATCGTCCGCTGCTCGTAGCGACCGTCCTCGACGTTGTAGTTGTTGAAGCGGTTGTGCCGGTCGATTTTCAACTCGCCAGCCTTGGGGTTGAGCACCGGGGTGCCCCAGTACGGGCTGTCTTCGTGTTCGTCTTGGTATTCCAGGGCCAGGGTGTGCGACAGGTTTGGCGTCAGGTCGCTGAGCAGAGAGAACGCCATGCTCCAGGCATCGCGTTCCTGACGGTCGATGTAGCCGTTGCTGGTGTTGTGGCTGACGTCGAGGCGGGCGTAATGCTGCACGTCGGCGCCGGGCTGGCTCAGGGCGTGGTTGAGGCCGAACGCGGTTTCGGTGGTGTCGTAGGTGCCATAGCTGACCCGGCCTTCGGCGGCTTGCTCGTCGCGAGTGGCCAGTTTGGTCACGTAGTTCAGCGAGCCGCCCACCGAACCGGCGCCGTTGATCAGCGACGACGGGCCGCCGACCAGCTCCACCCGATCATAGATCCACGAGTCCACCGGCCGCGCCAAACCACCAGAGACATTGACGCCGTTGAACATCTGGGTGATCTGGCTGCTGGTAAAACCGCGATAGGACACGAATCCGCCAAACCCCGGCGGTGCACTGGCGTTGACGCCGGGCAGGGTGTTGGCGGCGTCCTGGAAGTTCTGCGCACCGTGGCGCTCGATGTCGTTGCGGTTGGCGATGGCTACCGAGGCCGGGGTGTCGCGTACGCTCAAGCCGAGGCGCGAGGCCATGCCGCTGGACTGGTCGAGGCTCAGCCCCGGTTCGGCGGCGGACTCGCCGTCAATGGTGATCGGCGCCAGATCCACGGTGGATTGTGCCCAGGCGTTGACGGACAGGCAGCCGCACAGGCTCGCCAGCAAGGTAAGTTGTTTCATCGATTGAATCCTGAATGCTTGTCTAGGAGTCAGCGCACAGACGAACGCCGCGCGTTGGCGCAGTGGGCTGACAAATCAAAAAGGCAAAGACACTCAGGCGAGCGGCGGGGCGCGGGGGTTGGCCGAAGGCCAGATGAAGCGGGCAGGGAGGTCGGCGCTGACGATGACCGGCAGCGGTGGGCTGTGTTGTTCCGGCAGGATCGCCAGGGTCAGGCTGGAGTTGAACGCCGGGCCCATGCCGCCGGTGGAGCACAGCGGACAGCCAAAGGCTTTGGCCAGAGTCGGCAGTTTTTCTTCGGAAGGATTGGACGCAAGTGGCGCCTGGGTGCTCGGGTCGACGGCGCAGAACTGGCCACCGATTCCGTTGAGCTGCATCCCGACCATTTGTCCGTGACCGATGCTGCAGGCGAACACGTTGAACAGGACGCAGCAATAGAGCATCCAGGCCAGCAGTGAGCGATCGGAACGGGTGAATTTCATGGGGCGGCACTTTACCGCACCGCTGACCGGTCGTGCACATGTAAAAATGCCGACTAGGATGTTTTGTTCAAGTCCCTTGAAAGGATTCTCGACCATGACCTTTGTGTTGGCTCAATGGCTGGTGACGATATTTGCGGCGATCAGCCTGATGCATGTGTATTGGGCGATGGGTGGAGAGTGGGCGGCTGTGGCGGCGGTGCCGCAGGTTCCGGTGGATAACGGCGGGCTGACGCTCAGACCGGCGTTCAAGCCGTCAGGCTGGATCACGTTGGCGGTGGCGGCAGCCCTGCTACTGATTGCCGCACTGGTGTGCATGAGGGTGGGCTGGTGGTTTTCGCCGGTGCATCACTGGGCGTTGCAGTGGGTGATCAGCGCAATTGCGCTGCTGATGTTTGCAAGGGCGATTGGTGATTCGGAACTGGTGGGTTTTTTCAAGGAAGTGAAGGGGTCGCGGTTTGCCCGGCTCGACACTTGGGTTTACTCGCCGCTGTGTCTGATTCTGGGAGCCGGGCTGTTGGCTGTTGCCTGGATCTAGCTGCCGCTCTCGGTGCGTCGGCTGCTCACCTCGGCCGGCACATCGTCCCCGGCCATACGTTTGCGGAACAACGCCGCACGCGCCAGCAGCAGGGTGGTCACCGGCACGGTGATCGACAGCAAGATCGGGATCAGCCACGCGTGCAGCACCGGCCCGGACTTGAGCGCGGAAAAGCAGATGATCGACGCCAGTGCCACGCACCACGCGCCGAGGGTCGAGGCCAGCGCCGGCGGGTGCATGCGCTGGAAGTAATCCTTCATCCGCAACAGCCCGGCTGCGCCGATCAGGGCAAACACGCCGCTGAGCACCAGCAGGATCGCCACCGGGATTTCCACCCACAGAGACAATTCAGCGTTCATTCGATCACCTCGCCACGCAACAGGAATTTCGCCAGGGCAAACGAGCCGACGAAACCGAACAGCGCGATCAGCAGCGCCGCTTCGAAATAGGTGTCGCTGGAATAACGAATCCCCAGCGTCAGCATCATCAACATGGCGACGATGTACAGGTAGTCCAGCGCCAGTACCCGGTCCTGTGCCGACGGCCCTTTGAACAGGCGAATCAGCGTCAGCACCATCGCCAGCGAGAACAGGAACAGCGTCAGCAGAATGGCATTCGACAGCAGCGGGCTCATTCGAAAATCTCCATCAACGGCCGCTCGTAAGTGACCTTGAAGTGCTGGATGAATTGCGCCTCGTCATCCAGGTCCCAGACGTGCAGCAACAGAATGCTGCGATCCAGCGCCAGCTCCGACCACACCGTGCCGGGCACGACCGTACAGATCATCGACAGCGCCGCCAGACCGTTGGCATCGCGCAGATCCAGTGGCACCTTGATGAAGCGTGAGCGAGGCGGGCGGCGACCGGCGTTGAGCACGCCCCAGGCCACCGCCAGATTGGAGATGATCACGTCACGCCCGACCAGCAGGAACAGGCGCAGAATTGCACCGGGCCGGCGAATGTGGATCTGTTGCGGGCGTAGTTTGCGCATCATCAGTGGCGCGCAGAAGCCCAGTACGGCACCGAGAAGGAGATTGCCGGGGCTGATCGACAGGTTCAGCACCAGCCACAACAGCCACAGCGCAAGCGACAGCCACGGAGCAGGAAACAGACGCTTCATGGTTGTACCTCCAACAGCGCAGCCTTGGCTTCCGGGCTTGGCACGGCGCGCGTACCAAGCACCGCCATCACGTATTGCTGCGGGTTGTTCAACGCGTCTGCGGCGGCCTGGGTGTAACGCAGCAGCGGCTCAGCCTTGAAGGTCAGGGCGATGCTCAGACCGAGCAGCAGGAAAATCGGCACGCATTCGAGTTTGCGCAGCACCGGCGACGGGCGCTCTTCCGGCGACCAGAAACGCTGGATACCCAATCGCGAGAAAGCCATCAACGAGCCGAGGCCAGTGAGGATCAGCAATGCCAGCAACGTCCAGGCAGCAGTTGAGATCGGTTCGCCAGTGCCGAGCCCCAGCGGGTTGAGCAGGGCGCCGATCAGGCTCAGCTTGCCAATGAACCCCGACAGCGGCGGCATGCCGATGATCAGCAGCGCACACGCAATGAAACTCAAGCCGAGGAAGGCCATGGTCCACGGAATCACCTGGCCGACCACGGCTTTCTGGTCATCGTCGAGGTTGATGCCCTTGACCGGTCGTTGCCATTCCTGCGGACGCGGCAGCAACTCGTTTTCGTCTTCGAGCGGTATTTCGATGGCGGTGCGCGAACGTTCGATCAGTTCTGCCAGCAGGAACAGTGCGCTGAGTGCCAGAGTCGAGCTGACCAGATAGAACAGCGCCGCGCCGATCAGATTCGGCTGGGCGAAACCGACCGCCGACAGGAGAATCCCCGCCGACACCAGAATGCTCAGGCTGGCCATACGCTCCAGGCGTTGCGCGGCGATGATCGCCACGCCCGCGCAGAGCATGGTCGCCATGCCGCCGTAGATCAGCCAGTCGCCGCCGAAGTAGGCCGAGGCGCCGGCCTGCCCGGAGAACAGCAGCGTCCACAGGCGCAGCAAGGTATAGACGCCGACCTTGGTCATGATCGCGAACATCGCCGCCACCGGCGCACTGGCCGAGGAATAGGCCGGGACCAGCCAGAAGTTCAGCGGCCACATCCCGGCCTTGGCCAGGAACGCCACCGCCAGAATCGCCGCGCCGGCATGCAGCAAGCCACGATCGGCCTCCGGCACCAGCGGAATCTTCATTGCGAGGTCGGCCATGTTCAGCGTGCCGGTGACGCCGTAGATCAATGCTGCGCCAATCAGAAACAGCGACGAGGCCAGCAGGTTGATCGAAATGTAATGCAGCCCCGACGACACCCGTGCCCGGCCCGAGCCGTGGAGCAGCAAACCGTAGGACGCCGCGAGCAGCACTTCGAAGAACACGAACAGGTTGAACAGGTCAGCCGTCAGGAACGCGCCGTACAGGCCCATCAACTGAATCTGGAACAGCGCGTGGAAGCTTGAGCCTGCGCCATCCCAGCGCGCCATGGCGAACAGCAGGGCGCTGACGCCGATGATGCCGGTCAGCACCAGCATCAAGGCCGACAGCCGATCCACAACCAGCACGATGCCGAATGGCACCTGCCAGTTACCCGGCAGGTAGACGCCGATGGAGCTGGGTACGCCGGTGGTCTGGGTCCATTGCAGCAACAGCACGGAAATGCCCAGGCCCAGCAGGCTGGAGAACAGGTTGATCTTGGCCTTCAGCGGCCGGTGTTTCTCGCCGAGCATCAGCATGATGGCGGCGGTCAGCAGCGGCAGCAGAATCGGCGCAGCGATCAGGTGAGTCATCGCCGTCATTCCTTGGGCTCCCGACCGTCCACATGGTCGGTGCCGGTCAGGCCCCGTGAAGCGAGCAGCACCACCAGAAACAGCGCGGTCATGGCGAAGCTGATGACGATCGCCGTCAGCACCAGCGCCTGAGGCAGCGGGTCGGTGTAATTGAGCAGATCCTGCGGCACGCCATCCTTGATGTTCGGTTCCTTGCCGATGAACAGGCTACCCATGCTGAAGATGAACAGGTTGACGCCGTAGGACAGCAGGCACAGGCCCATGACCACCTGGAACGTCCGCGGGCGCAGGATCAGCCAGACGCCGGAGGCAGCGAGCACTCCGATGGCGATTGCGATGACTTCTTCCATCAGACGGCTCCTTTGATGGCAGCGGTTTTGTGACCCCGGACCGATTGGTGGGCGAGGGCGGTGAGGATCAACAACGTCGAACCCACCACTACCGCATACACGCCGATGTCGAAGAACAGGGCGCTGGCGATATGGATGTCACCCAGCACCGGCACGCTGAAATGCCAGGTGTGCGTGGTGAGGAACGGATAACCCGCCAGCATCGCGCCAAGACCGGTGACCGTGGCGAACAGCAACCCGGTGCCCATCCAGCGCAGCGGTCGCAGGCTCATTTGCGCCTCGACCCACTGGGTGCCGGCGACCATGTATTGCAGGATGAACGCCACCGACATCACCAGGCCGGCGACGAACCCGCCGCCCGGTTGGTTGTGGCCGCGCAGGAACAGGTAGAACGACACCACCAATGCAATCGGCAGCAACAGGCGAACCAGCACCGCTGGCACCATCATGAAGCCGAGTGCGGTGTCGCTGGCCGAACGCGGGTTGACCAGATCGGTGACCACGTCCGGCGCCAGCAGGCGTTGCTGGGCTGGCAGTTGCAGGCTTTCTTTCGGTGGGCGGAAGCGTCGCAGCAGGGCGAATACGGTCAGCGCCACGGCCACCAGTACGGTGATTTCCCCGAGGGTGTCGAAGCCACGGAAGTCCACCAGCATCACGTTGACCACGTTGCTGCCGCCGCCTTCAGGCAGGGCGCGGCTCAGGTAGAACGAGGAAATGTCGTTCGGGGTCTGGCGGGTCAGCATCGCGTAGGACAGCAGCGCCATGCCGCCGCCGACGGCAATCGACAGCAGCAAGTCGCGCAGACGCCGCACACGGGCCTTGCGCAGGCTGCTCGGCAGCGGCGAAACCTCTTCGATCCGTCGTGGCAGCCAGCGCAGGCCCAGCAGGATCAGCACCGTGGTCACCACTTCGACCACCAGTTGTGTCAGGGCCAGATCCGGTGCCGAGAACCAGACGAAGGTCACGCAAGTCATCAGGCCGCAGACGCTGACCATGGTCAGGGCGGCGAGACGGTGATACTTGGCCTGCCACGCGGCGCCGAGGGCGCAGGCGATTGCCAGCAGCCACAGGGTCACGAACACGATGGAGCCGGGGATCTTCGGCCGGTCACCCCAGCTCAGGCTGCTGTGCAGCATCGGGATCAGCCCGGCGAGCACTGCCGCCAATACCATCAGGAACAACTGCGTTTGCAGGCGTTTGGTGCCGATTCGCCGCTCCAGACGTCGGGCCAGGCGCATCATCGCCACCAGGCTGCGCTCGAACAGACGCTTGCCGTTGAAACGGCCCACCAGCGGCGGGAACTTGAAACGGCCACGCTTGAGCTGATTACGCAGCAGCAGGTAGACCACGATGCCGCCGGACATGGCGATCAGACTCATGATCATCGGTGCATTGAGACCGTGCCAGATCGCCAGACTGTATTCCGGCAGCACGCCACCGACCACCGGCAACGCCGCGGCGGCCAGCAACGGACCGACCACTTGAGCCGGGAAAATCCCTACCAGCAAACAGGTGAACACCAGCAACTCAACCGGTGCACGCATCCAGCGCGGCGGCTCGTGCGGGGTGTGCGGCAGATCGGTGGCGGTCGGGCCGAAGAACACGTCGACGGTAAAGCGCAGCGAGTACGCAACGCTGAACGTACCGGCGATGGTCGCCACGATGGGCAGCGCGGCTTCAACCCACGCTGTGGCATTGATGAACACGGTTTCGGCGAAGAACATTTCTTTCGACAGGAAACCGTTGAGCAACGGCACGCCGGCCATGGACGCACTGGCGACCATCGCCAGAGTGGCGGTGAACGGAATCAGTTTGAACAGGCCGTTGAGCTTGCGGATGTCGCGGGTGCCACTTTCGTGGTCGATGATCCCGGCGGCCATGAACAGCGAAGCCTTGAAAGTCGCGTGGTTGAGAATGTGGAACACCGCCGCGACCGCTGCCAGCGGACTGTTCAGGCCCAGCAGTAATGTGATCAGGCCGAGATGGCTGATGGTCGAGTAGGCCAGCAGCCCCTTGAGGTCGTTCTGGAACATCGCGCAGTACGCGCCGAGCAACAGCGTGGCGGCGCCGGCACCGCTGACGATGTAGAACCATTCTTCGCTGCCGGACAGCGACGGCCATAACCGCGCGAGCAAGAAGACCCCGGCCTTGACCATGGTCGCCGAGTGCAGATAGGCCGAAACCGGTGTCGGCGCCGCCATGGCGTGGGGCAGCCAGAAGTGGAAGGGGAACTGGGCGCTTTTGCTGAGGGCGCCGATGAGAATGAGGGGAAGCAGGATGGGGTAGAGGGCATGTGCGCGAATCTGATCGCCGGCGGCCAGGACCTTGTCCAGGTCATAGCTGCCGACCACATGGCCGAGGATCATGACCCCCGCCAGCAGGCACAATCCGCCGGCACCGGTAACCATCAACGCCATATAGGCGCCGCGCCGGGCGTCGTGGCGGTGGTGCCAGTAGCCGATCAACAGGAACGAGAAGAGGCTGGTCAGCTCCCAGAAAAACACGATCTGGATCAGGTTGCCCGAGATCACCAGCCCGAGCATGGCGCCCATGAACGCCAGAAAGAACGCGAAGAAACGCGGCACCGGGTCATCCGGCGACATGTAATAACGGGCATACAAGGAAACGAGGGTGCCGATGCCCAGCACCAGCATCGAGAACAGCCAGGCGAAGCCGTCCATGCGCAGGACGAAGTTCAGGCCCAGGCTGGGCAGCCACATGAACTCTTCACGGATCACGCCGCCATGGGCGATTTGCGGGAACAGCAAGGCGACCTGGACAGTACCGATCAAAGCGACCAGGCCTGCCAACAGGGATTCGGCGTTACGTGCGTTGTGCGGCAGCACGGCTGCCAGACAGCTGCCCACAAAAGGCAGAAGCAGTAGAACTATCAGGGACATAGGCTTCTAATCTGCGGAAGTTTGTGAAGCATCATACGTGCCAGCTCCCGGATCACCAAACGCGAGGATGTCTCTGAATCCTACAAAGTAGCCGCAAATTGTTTGGTTCACATTGTTTCAGGGAGGGGAAATGCGCGAACCCACGCTTTAGCGTGGGTTCGATCAGTGCTCGGTTTCGCGGCTCAGCTCTTCTTCGAGGTCCGACGTGGTTTTGCCCTTGGTCTTCAACTCACTGACGATCACCGCCGCCACAATCAACCCGGCGCCCACCAATGCAATCGCCGGCAGACGTTCACCGGCAATCCGACCGGCGATCCCTGCCCAGACCGGCTCACCCGCGTAGATCAGGGTCGCACGAGTCGGCGAAACGCTTTTCTGCGCCCAGTTCATCGCCACCTGAATCGCTGCGCTCATCGCACCTAATCCCAGGGCGGTGCTCAGCAGTAACCACGAGAAGTCCGGAAGCGCTTCACCGGTCGGCACCACCATCAAAAACGCCAGTGCCGAGGTCACCGCCAGTTGCACCACCGTTACCCGGCGCACATCGACCTGGCCCGCATAAGTGCTGATCAGGATGATCTCCGCCGCTATGGCGATGGCGCTGATCAGTGTGGCGATTTCACCGGGACTGAAATTCAACGAAGCGCCGGACGGCCCCGACAGCAGCATCAACCCGGTAAACGCCAGCATGATCCCGATGCTCGGCATCAAACCGGGACGACGACCGAGTACCAACCATTGCAGCAGCGGCACAAACGGCACGTACAACGCGGTGATGAACGCCGATTGACTGCTGGGGATGGTCTGCAAGCCAACGGTCTGCAAGCCATAGCCGAGCATGATCGCGACGCCGATGAACGCGCCGGCCTTGAGTTCGAACAAGGTCAGCTCACGCAGGTGTTTCCACGAAAACAGCGCGACGATGCTCGCCGCTGCGGCAAAGCGCAGGCCAACGAAAAACATCGGCCCGCTGACGGTCATCGCGTGCTGCACCAGCAAAAAGGTGCCACCCCAAAGCATGGTGATCAGCACCAGCACGCATTCGGCTTTGCTGAACCGGGAAAACCGCAGGGGAGTTTGGGGGGAGTTGGCTGACGTCATGACCTTGCGCACTTTTGAAGAGGCGATGCACAATGCGCCAAATGTTGCGCAGTATACTGCCCAACCCCAGCCAGTGAGCAATATAGTGCACAAAGATTCTGTACAACGGGCTTCGGTCCTGCAACACGTCAGCCAGAACGTCCGACGCCTGCGCCACGCCGCCGACATGAGCCAGACAGCGCTGGCGGAAAAATCCGGGGTCAGCCGGCGCATGCTGGTCGCGATCGAGGCCGGCGAAAAAAACGTCAGCCTGACCACCCTCGATCGTGTCGCCGAAGCCCTCGAAGTGGCGTTCAGCGATCTTATCCAGGCCCCGGACAACCGCGATCCGGGCCGTATCAACGAACTCGCCTGGGCCGGCAGCATTCCCGGCAGCAAAGCCGTTTTACTGTCCAAGGCCAACGCCACCCGCGCGGTGGAACAGTGGGAATGGTGCCTGCAACCGGGTGAGGTCTATCCCTCGCAACCGGACGCCGAGGGCTGGAGCGAGCAGATTTTCGTCTTTGAAGGCTGCTTGACCCTGATGCTCGGCGACCAGCCGCAGCACATCGCCGCCGGCGAGTTTTTCATGTTCGCCAGCAATCAGCCGCACACCTATCGCAATGACGGGGAAGTCGCGGCGCGCTTCGTGCGTAATGTGGTGATCTGACTGTTGCAGGGCCGACAGCTGATAAACAGTTTGCTCTATTCTTCGTGCAGACTGCTTTAGGTTGTTCTCTCAATCTATTGATAAATAACGAAATTATATTCAGGCATGACTCCTGCTAAGGGTTCTGGATCCTCATCCGGAAACCACGGAGTCGCCTCACATGACCACCTCAAATCACACCTCCAAATGCCTCCTGAAAATCGGGAGTGCCGTCTGATGCCCCGTGAAATCCGCCTCAACGCCTTCGACATGAACTGCGTCGGCCACCAGTCGCCGGGCCTGTGGGCTCACCCTCGGGATCGTTCCTGGCAGTACAAGGATCTGGAGTACTGGACCGATCTGGCGAAAATCCTTGAGCGCGGCAAATTCGACGGCTTGTTCATCGCCGACGTGCTGGGCATCTACGACGTGTACAACGGCAATGGCGAGGCGGCCATCCGGCAGGCGGCGCAGGTGCCGGTCAACGATCCGTTGCAACTGATCCCGCCGATGGCGCTGGTGACCGAGCACCTGGGTTTCGGCCTGACTGCTTCGTTGTCCTTCGAACATCCATATCCATTCGCCCGACGCCTCTCGACCCTCGATCACCTGACCAAGGGCCGCGCCGGCTGGAATATCGTCACGTCCTATCTGGAGAGCGGTGCGAAGAACATCGGTCAGCAAGCCCAGACTGAACACGACGCGCGCTATGACTTCGCCGAGGAATACCTGGAGGTCTGCTACAAACTCTGGGAAGGCAGTTGGGAAGAGGGCGCGATTCTGCGGGATCGCGAACGGCGGATTTTCAGTGACCCGAGCAAAATCCACGAGATCCGCCACCACGGAAAACACTTCCAGGTGCCGGGCATTCACCTCTGCGAACCGTCGCCGCAGCGCACGCCGGTTCTCTATCAGGCGGGCGCTTCCAGCCGGGGCAAGCAGTTTGCTGCCGAGCATGCCGAGTGCGTTTTCGTCGCTGCGCCGTCGAAAGTGCTGCTCAAGAAAACCGTGGCCGACATTCGCCGCCGCGCTGCGGAGGCAGGGCGCGATCCGTCGAAGATCCTGATCTTCAACCTGCAAACCGTGATCCTCGGCGAAACCGATGCCAAGGCCAAAGCCAAGTTTGAGGAGTACAAATCCTGGGTCAGCTACGAGGGCGCGATGGCGCTGATTTCGGGCTGGACCGGAATCGACTTCAGCCGTTTCAAACCGGACGAACCGCTCAAGCATGTGCACACCAACGCGATTCAGTCGGCGGTCGAGGCGTTTTCCACGGCGGATCCGAACAAGGTCTGGACCCCGAACGAACTGGCCGACTGGGTCGGGATCGGCGGTTTCGGCCCGTTGTTCGTCGGCAGCCCGGAAACGGTGGCGGACCTGTTGCAGGAATGGGTCGACGAAACCGATGTCGACGGCTTCAACCTGGCCTACGCGCTGACCCACGAAACCTTCATCGACGCCGTGGAATTGCTGGTGCCGGAGTTGCAGAAGCGCGGTGTCTACAAGACCGAATACACGCCGGGGACCTTGCGCGAGAAGCTGTTTGGCGAAGGACCGAAATTGCCGCAGATCCATCCGGGCAGCGGCTATCGAAACCTGGGCGAGCTGCATCGGCAGGAGAAAAAGGTCGCGTCTGTCTAGACTCGCTCGCAGCGTCTGCACGACACTGACTTGAGCAAACCCTTTGCAGCGAGAACGGCATGACTCAAACCGATACGGCCGACATCCTGATTGTCGGCGGTGGCCTCAGCGGCGCGATGCTGGCGGTGCAATTGCTGCGTCTGCCGGGCCGGCGGCGGATTCTGGTGATCGAGCCCCGGGCCGAACTGGGCCGGGGCGAAGCGTACAGTGCGGTGGAGCTGGGCCACACGCTCAACGGCAATGCCGCGCGGATGAGCGTCGACCCGGACAATGCCGATGATTTGACTCAATGGCTGACCAATCATATTGCCAGCGGCGGCTGGCCTGAATCCGATCAGCAACATGTACCGGTCAGCGAACTGTTTCCACCCCGGGGCCTGTTCGGCGTCTATGTGCAGCAGCGTCTGGCCGAAGCGCAGCAGGTGGGCGCGCAGCATGGTTCGACGGTCGAGCACGTGCGCGCAGAGGTGATTGATGTACAGGCTTCAGTTGATTCGGTGCAGCTCACCTTGAGCGACGGCCAGCGACTGCAAGGCGCTTTTGCGGTGCTCGCCACCGGCATGTTCCCCGCCGCCCGTACGCCGCAAAAGCAGTCCAGCGGCCTCAATGCCGCCGCGCTCGACCCTTGGGATGTGGGCGCCATGCGCCAGCTCGATCCGCAATCCACGGTGTTGATCATCGGCTCCGGCCTGACCATGGTCGATGCCGTGGTCTCGCTGGAGCAGGCCGGGCATCGCGGGCCGATCGAAGTGTTTTCCCGGCACGGACTGTTGCCCCATGTGCGTCGACAGCCGCCGGCGTGGGTGGACTTTCTCGCCGAGGATCACAGCCTCCGCACGCCACGCCAGTTGCTGCGCGAATTGCGCCGGCATTGCCAGGTCGCCATCGCCCAAGGCATCGACTGGCAGGCGCCGCTGGATACGGTGCGCGCGCATATCGGTCGGCTGTGGAGCCAGGCGAGCGATGCGCAGCGCCGGCAATTCGTGCGGCATGTGCGGCCGTGGTGGGAGAGCCATCACCATCGTTCGCCGCCGCTGAGTGCGGAGCTGGTCGAGCGTCTGCATCGCGAAGGGCGCCTGCGGATTCACGCCGCGTCCTATAAAGGTCTTGAGCCGGTGTCGGGCGGAGGTGTTGGCATTCGCGTCCGTCGTCGGGGCGAGAGTGAGACACGCATGGTGCAAGGCGCGGCGCTGATCAATTCCAGTGGTATCGAGTATGACTGGCGCCGGGTCGACCGGCCCTTGCCTCAGCAGTTGCTGGCCCGTGGGCTGGTGCAACCGGGGCCATTGGCGCTGGGGATTGCGGCGGCGGTGGACGGCGCGGTGCTGGATGCTCAGGGGAAAGTGTCACAAAGACTGTTCGCGATGGGCCCGCCACTCAGAGGGATGTGGTGGGAAAGTACCGCAGTGACCGATGTCGCGTCACAGGCCAAGGCGTTGGCGGCGCGGCTGGTGGCTCAATAGTCGTAACCGTACTCGGAGGCGTTCTGCGCAACGTAGAGCGTCTGCTCCAGGCTGCCCGTGGCTTCGCTGCCAAGGCCGACGGTGTCAACGTTCAATGTGCCGGACTGACCGACACTGGTCATGGCTACGACGTGCCCGTTGCCGTGGGCGTTGGCAATCGCTGAGGTGGCGCCGATCAGCGCGACGATGAACCCGAGGGCAATGAAGTCTTTCATGGGTGCACCAGAAAGTGGGAAGAAGATGACCGCCACTTTATGGCCACGGGCGCCAGAAGAAAAAACACCTTTTCAGATAGTTGTTATCAAAGGCGTTGATGCGTGATCAGCGCGGCAGGGTGTTGCTCAGCCAGCGCTGGCGCATTTTCTCCAGGCGGCCGTCGGCGCGCAGCGTATCCAGTGCCTGTTGCCAGCGTGCGACCTGTTTGGGGTCGGTCTGTCGGGAGAACGCGATGTAGGTGTCCTGCTTCATCAACGGCAACTGGTACTGCAAACGCCCCGGTTCCATGCCCTGCTCGCGGGCGAGGGCGGCGCTGGACAAGGTGTCGGACACCACAAAGTCGGTCCGCCCGAGACTGAACAGACGCATCATCTGTTCCGGGGTTTCCACGCCGTAAAGGTTGGTCAGGTCCTGTTCCTGCAAATAGCTGTAGACCAGCCATTTGCGTGGCACGGTGATCCGGCCCAGGTGATCGGCTTCACGCAGGCTGCGTACCGGTGGGTGAAAATTGTCGTGGGCATACAGCGCGGTTTCGACTTCGATCAACGGCCCGACCCATTGGTAGCTGTCGTCGCGTGCGTCGGTGCGCAGGACAGTAAATACGCCGGTGTCCGGGGTATCGCTGGCCATGCGCAGGGCGCGCAGCAGCGGCACTTGCTGCAAGTGAATGCGATCGCCGGTCTGCGCGGCCAGGGCCTGCACCACATCCACGCCGAAGCCCACCAGTTGATCGCCCTGAAGGAAATGCAGCGGAGGATGATTGTCGGTGAGCAGTTGCAGATCTGCCGCATTGGCCGTCAGGGCCAGAAAAGACAGCAGGCAGGCGGCAAAACGTTTCATGGATCGTCCCTGAACAAATCAATCGCCCAGCTTAGTACGCCCACATGACGGCTGTCGTGGGGAATCAGCGGGGCTTTTGTGTCAGAGAGCAGGGCGGATCGGTAGTGTCGATGAGCCATGAGGGAGCGAGCTCACTCCCTCATGGTCAAACTGCATCGATTGCGGTCAGGAAACCACGCGATAGCACGGCACGTACGCCGCGCCGCCCGGCAGTTTCATCCGGTGCTGGGCGACGAAGGCTTTGAGCAGCAGGTCCAGCGGCTGCATGATCGCGGCGTCGCCACGGATCTGATACGGCCCGTGTTCCTCGATCAGGCGAATGCCCTTGTCCTTGACGTTGCCGGCGACGATTCCGGAGAACGCGCGGCGCAGGTTGGCTGCCAGTTCATGCGGAGGCTGGTCGCGGTGCAGCTTGAGGTTGGCCATGTTTTCGTGGGTCGGGTCGAACGGACGCTGGAAGCCTTCGTCGATCTTCAGCAGCCAGTTGAAGTGGAATGCGTCGTTGCGTTCGCGGCGGAACTGCTTCACGGCTTTGAGGCCCGCGGTCATCTGGCGCGCCACTTCGGCCGGGTCGTCGATGATGATTTCGTAGTGCTGTTTCGCCGCTTCGCCAAGGGTGGCGGTGACGAAAGCGTCCAGTTGCTCCAGGTACGGCGCGGCATGTTTCGGCCCGGTCAGGATCACCGGGAACGGCAGGCCGGCGTTGTCCGGGTGCATCAGGATGCCCAGCAGGTACAGAAACTCTTCGGCGGTGCCGGCGCCGCCCGGGAAGATGATGATGCCGTGGCCGACGCGGACGAAGGCTTCGAGGCGCTTTTCGATGTCCGGCAGGATCACCAGCTCATTGACGATCGGGTTCGGCGCCTCGGCGGCGATGATGCCCGGTTCGGTCAGGCCCAGATAGCGGCCACCGTGGATGCGTTGTTTGGCATGGGCGATGGTCGCACCTTTCATCGGGCCTTTCATCACGCCGGGGCCGCAGCCGGTGCAGATATCGAGGCTGCGCAGGCCCAGTTCGTGGCCGACTTTCTTGGTGTATTTGTATTCTTCGGTGTTGATCGAGTGGCCGCCCCAGCACACGACGATCTTCGGCTCGACGCCCGGACGCAGGGTGCGCGCGTTGCGCAGCAGGTGGAAGACGTAGTCGCTGATGCCCTGTGAGGTGCTCAGGTCGATGCTCAGGGCATCGAGTTCGTTCTCGGTGTAGACGATGTCGCGCAGGGCGCTGAACAGCATTTCCCGGGTGCTGGCGATCATTTCGCCGTCGACGAAGGCGTCGGCCGGGGCGTTCAGCAGTTCCAGGCGCACGCCGCGATCCTGCTGGTGGATGCGGATTTCGAAGTCTTTGTAGGCTTCCAGAATGGTTTTCGCGTTGTCGACATGGGCGCCAGTATTGAGGATTGCCAGGGCGCACTGGCGGAAGAGGGTGTAGGTGCTGCCGGTTCCGGCCTGGCTCAGTTGCTGAACTTCACGTTGGGAAAGGGTTTCCAGGCTGCCTTTTGGGCTGACGGAGGCATTGATTACGTGTCGTTGGGTCATGCAGTGATCCTTAAAACGATGTCATTGCCGGCCTGGCCAATGGCATCCGAATAGTGTGTATCCATGAATGAAGATGGCACGATCTGCGTGGTATCGCCATGTCCCCGTTGGACGCTGAAAAGATGAAAAGGAGCTCCAGCATAGCTAAATCCGCCTCAGAGGCGATAATGCGCCGGCCTCTTTTTATTTCAAGCCATGGAAGCCTGTCACGATGTTCGAGATTCAACCGATCGATGCCATCACTTATCGCCAGCAGACCCGACGCAGCACGCTGATCATCGCGCTGCTGTTCCTGGTGCTGGCGATGGCGTTTTCGACCGTGGCGGTGGCGCTGTTCGGCGAGCCGGGCGGGGATAATCTGCGGTTCAATGTCGGCGGGGTGTTCGGCGCATTTCTGTTGACGGCGGCGTTGTTGCGCGGGCGTTTCTGGAATCAGACCTGGATGGCCCCGGCGGTCTATGGCTGGCGGCTCAAGCGCAGCCTGATGAGCGTGACCAACGTCATGCATCAGGTGACGGCGGCGGTCGAGAAGGGGGATCCGACGGCGATGAAAGTACTGCGTTTCTATCACCTTGGCCTGACCCAGATGCACGAACTGGACGGCAACTCCAGCGATCATGCGCAATTGCATCGGGAAGTCGAGGCGCACAAGGCTCGGATGGAGGCGCTCGGTCTGGACACCGATCAGACGCGCCTCGATCCGGCCTGGCTGGAAGCCTTGAAGTCGCGTTAAAACGGAATGCGGGCGGCGCGACGCAGTTTCCACTGACGGATCAGACGCCCGTATACCAGCAGGTTGATCGCCAGCACCACGCTGCCCAGCGCTAGTTGAATCTGCGGGGTCAGCCCCGCCGGGTAGATGATCGGCCAGACGTAATGCTCGATGAAACCACCGGCATACTCGGTTTGCCCGGCGGCGTGGCGCATCAGGTTTTCCCAGTAGGTCAGCGGGCAGGTCAGGTGCAACACCTCGACCATCACGCCCCAGGTTGCGGCCGGCAGATGCAGCCACGCCACTCGGTGCCACTTGAGCACCAATAGCCCGCCAAACAGCACGAACAGAATGAACGATAGGTGAAACAGCACCAGCCCGTCGGCGGCAATTCGATACAGCATGTCGTCTCCCTGACGAAGATGTGAGTGGCTGCAATGGTACGCCGGTCGGCGGCTCGCGGCTGAGAGATTTCTGGCAACTGCGCAAGATTGTTCAAGCCATGAAAAGGCGTTTACTGGCAGAGTCCGGGGTCTTGTCTCACGGTTGAAGAGTGTTATGTCTGACTCATTAATGCCGCGCAGTGCCTTTCTTCGCGGAGCCGCGGCGATCATGCCGTTATCCCTGGCGACCGCGCCGTGGGGGCTGCTGGCCGGCTCCATGGCGATCGAAGCCAACCTCACGCCGCTGCAAGGGCAGGGCTTGTCGAGCATCGTGTTCGCTGGCGCTGCGCAACTGGTGGCGATCGGCATGCTCAAGGGCGGTGCCGGGATTTTCTCGATATTGCTGACCACGCTGCTGCTGACGTCGCAGCATTTGCTTTACGGCATGAGCATGCGCCATGTGATTTCGCCGTTGCCGGGTCGCTGGCGCATCGGCCTGGGCTTTTTGCTCACCGATGAACTGTTTGCCCTGACCAGCCAGCACGACCGTCAGCAGTTCAACCGCTGGTATGCCCTCGGCGTCGGCCTGATGTTCTATATCGCCTGGAACCTCTTCACCCTGGCCGGCATCGTGCTCGGCAGCAGCATTCCGGGGCTTGAGCATCTGGGGCTGGACTTCTCGATTGCCGCGACCTTCATCGCCCTGATCACCCCGGTGGTGCGCAACGTGCCGACCGTGGTTTGCGTGGCGGTGTCGCTGTTCTGCTCGGTGCTGTTCAGCTATTGGCAGTGGGGCTCGGCGCTGGTGCTGTCGGGACTGGCGGGAATGACCGCAGGGTTTATCTGCAACAAGC
Source organism: Pseudomonas sp. GW821-FHT09E04 (assembly GCF_059416185.1). NCBI lineage: Bacteria > Pseudomonadati > Pseudomonadota > Gammaproteobacteria > Pseudomonadales > Pseudomonadaceae > Pseudomonas > Pseudomonas sp. GW821-FHT09E04. The sequence goes on along the minus strand of NZ_JBWKOR010000001.1, from coordinate 946,366 downwards.
TGTATCGGGAGCGCACATGATCGTCTGGGCAGTGATTTTCGGCATGGGGATTCTGGTGTTCCTCAACCGCTACGTATTTCTCGAACCGCGCTTGCCGGTGCGTTTGAGCAGTAACGCACGGCAATTTCTGGGTTTCGCCGTACCGGGGATGTTGACCGCGATTTGCGGCCCGATCGTGTTCATGCCGGATAAACAGCTGAATCTGCAGTGGGATAATCCCTATTTGCTGAGTTCTTTAGTCGCCATCGGACTAGTGATCTACACCCGTAATACGTTGCTTAGCATGCTATTGAGTATGGCGTTCTTCTTTCTGTTGCGCTGGTGGTTGTAAGTTGCCTGTCTGAATCTGTTCTACGCTGTAAGGATGACTGACGACTTATGGCAGCGAGGTGAACATGGCAACCGAGCAGAAACGTCCCGAAGAAGATGAAGAACCGAGCGAAGAAGAGATCGAGCGGGAGAAACACAAGGAGCAGACCTGGAAACATGACGACAGCCGCGAGTTGTCCGATCGCGACCAGGAACGCCCGCTCAAACCTTGAGCGCTACTACGAAAAAGCCCCGCGATTGCGGGGCTTTTTCGTTTCATCAAAGATCGTCCAGCTGTGTGAAATCGGGGTGTGAAGCCCGATAGCCCAAGGTCTTGTCGATCCAGGCATTCAGCTCGTTGACCATCACCGGCGGGTGGCAGGGATAGTGTTGGAGAGTGGTGCGCAGAATGCGGTCGATCTCGGGTACGTCACGCAGGTTTCGAGTCTTTATGTAGTGGGCGATAAAACAGTCGAGTTGAAAGCGTTCTGTCATGGACAGATAAATACACTCCAGGCCGTTGGCCTGTTTGATTGCAAAATCGTCGCGCAACTTAGTTCTCTGCAAGGCTTGTAAGTTTGTAGGGTATTCCCGGTTTGTTGACTCTTTGGTCAACTGGTATGCCAATAGGAAATGCGGCGCGCATGCTATCTGTAGTGTTACTAAATGTATGTATGACGATTGAAATGTCAGACAGGCGGTTGGTTTTAATCAAACGATTGATTCAATGATTGTTTCGAGATTGAAACACTGACTGTAACGAACGGTTTTCACTTGCACTGTGGCATCAATCTGATTCGCACCTTCCGACTATTTGATAGACGTGTCACCCCGGACAATATTTAGGCCACCACTTCAATCAATTCCGCGCCCTGATTGCGTGAGTTGCCGACAGCTTTGCCGACTTTGTGCCATTCGAAGGCCTCGCTGCCCAACCCTTCGAACAGCAACATTTGCTCGGCGCGCTCCACGGGCGTGGCGGGATCGAGCCATTCCCGCGCCCCCTCGGCAGACAACACGATGGGCCGGCGATCATGCAGATCGAGCAGGCCGCCTTCGCTGTCGGCGGTGATGATCACGAAACCGTCGTCTTCCCTCGATTGCGCATCGGGTGTCGGAAACTGGCCGATGGCGGCGCAGAAAACCGGTTGATGATCGACCCGATGGATCAGCCAGGGTTGACGGCTCTTGTCCGGCCCGTCGACCCACTCGAACCAGTTGTCGACCGGCACGATCAGGCGGTGACGCCAGATCGCCCGAAAGAACGGGCCGTGGACGACTTTTTCGACCCGCGCATTGATCGGCGCAGCGCGATCCCTGGCCCAGTGCGGGCGCCAGCCCCAGCGCAGGTTATCGGCGTACAAGCGTTGTTCGTGTTGATGAAGAATGGCCAGCGCAGTGGTGGGCGCCGCGTTGTAGTGTGCCAGCGGTGCATCGCCGACGTGATTGATCAGCGCATCGGGAATGCTCAGCACCGCAACGAAATCGTGGATGCCGCGGTACTGCGAAAGTCTTCCGCACATCGGCCGAGCCTCCGGCGAACACTGCCTGAAGGTTCAGCTTAGTTGTGCGGATCAGTCCTTGCCGCCCTGACCGGTGAAGGTGTCGCGCCAGGCCAGCCAGCGGCGTTCGAGGGCGGCGAGCAAGCCATCGCTGAGTTTGCCCAGCAGCGCCAAAACGATGATCGCCGCCAGCACGATGTCCGGGCGCGAGGTTTCACGCCCGTCGCTTAACAGGTAACCGAGGCCCTTGGTCGCCGCGATCAGTTCGGCCGCCACCAGAAACATCCACGCCAGGCTCATGCCACTGCGCAGCCCGGTGAACAGGCCGGGCAGGGCGGCGGGCAGCAGAATCCGGCGCACCAGTTGCAGGCGACTGAAACCATAGATATGGCCGACTTCCACCAGTTTGCGGTCGATGTTGCGGATCGCCGCGACCACGTTGACGTACACCGGAAAGAACGCACCGATGGCGATCAGGACGATTTTCGAGGTCTCGTCGATGCCCAGCCACAACAGCAACAGCGGGACCCAGGCCAGACTGGGAATTGAACGCAAGGCGGCGAAGGTCGGCTCAAGGTACGCCTCGGCCTCACGGCTCAGACCAACCCACGCGGCAAACACCAGCGCCAGACTTGCGCCGATGGTAAACCCGATCAGCACGCGGATCAGGCTGGCACCGATGTGTTTCCACAGTGCGCCTTCGGCCAGATCGGTGAGGGTCAGGGCGACTTCGCTCGGCGCAGGCATCTGATAGGACGGCAGCCAGCCGACGCGCACGATGATCTCCAGGGCGATCACGATCAGCAGCGGCAGGGCCAGCCCTTTGAGGCGCCGCCGCCAAAGCGGATTCAACGGCAGGGTTTGTCGGCGCGGCAGCGGCGCGGCCAGGCGGGCGGGCAGGTCATTGCTCATGGGCGGTTCTCCGCTCACGACAAATCCGCGACGGGCGCGGACTTGTTGTGAGCCCGATTGGTTACTGGGCGGCGACTTGCTGGAAACCGGTGTCGATCAGTTGATCGATCACCTGATCGACATTTACCCCACGGCGCACCAGTTCTTCGGAGACCAGAATCGGCGCGGCAGCTTTCGAGGCGAGCACGTCCTTGGCGGTGAGTTGCGGGCTGCTCAGGTCGGTGCGCGACAGTTGCAGCTTGGCCACATCCAGCGGCAGGCCGGATTCGCTGGCGAGCAGTCGGGCCAGTTCGTCCGGGTTTTTCACCGACCACTCGCGAGCCTGTTCGTAGGCCTTGATCACCGTTTCGATGGTTTGCGGGTGTTCCTTGGCGTATTGCTCGGTGACGCTGACCACGCCGTAGCTGTTGAAGTCGCGATTGCGGTACAGCAGGCGTGAACCGGCCTGTACCTGACTGGCGGCCATGTGCGGATCGAGGCCGGCCCAGGCGTCGACGTCGCCTTTCTCCAAGGCGGTGCGGCCGTCCGGGTGTTGCAGGTGCACCAGTTCGACGTCGTCCTTTTTCAGACCAGCCTGTTGCAGGCTGCGCAGGGTGAACAGGTACGGATCGGTGCCTTTGGTGGCGGCGATTTTCTTGCCCTTGAGGTCGGCGACGGTCTGGTACGGCGAATCCTTGCGCACCACCAGCGCGGTCCACTCCGCGCGGCTGTAGACGTACACCGATTTGATCGGGCTGCCGTTGGCACGGCTCAGCACCGCCGCGAGGCTGGCCGACGAGGCGAAGTCCACGCCACCGCTGTTGAGGTATTCCAGCGAGCGGTTGCTGCCCTGGCTCAGCACCCAACTGACTTTGCTCTGGGGCAGGGCTTTTTCCAGATAACCCAAATGTTTCAGCGCCAGGCTGACAGGGGAGTAATAGGCATAGTCCAGATGCACTTCAGCGGGTGGCGTTTCGGCGGCGTGGACGAGAGGTTGCAGACTCAGGGCTACTGCGCAGGCCGCGAGCAGCGTTTTGACTCGGGAAAACGGTAATAGGGATTTCATGGGCACGCTCCGGCAAGGCAACAGATTCTTATGTCAAAAAAGATATTTTTATCGAATGCTTCCTGCATGAATGGAATATTGCAGGCTCTGTGCCATATGCCCTGAACCCCGTGTTTATGGGATTCTGAGAGGGTTTGTGTGTTTTGAACTGTTGCAGGGAAAACACTGTGCCGCGCCACTGTTGCCAGACAAACAGCGCTCATCGACAGTGCTGAGCTTATGCGCTAATCGAATTTCAAATCCGATTTGTAAGAGCGTTATGGTCTATAAAAATCCCCTTTGCAGGACTCGCCATGAAGCTCTCCCGTTTCCTACGTGCTGCGTTGACCAGCGCCATGATTGCATCGCCTCTGGCCTACGCGGCCGAACCTGTGGTCCTGCACGTTGGTGACCAGAATTACTACAACATCCGCGCCTCGGTAGAAGCGTCCGGCGTCTTGAAGGACGCGCCTTACACCGTCGACTGGAAACACTTCCAGGCTGCCGCCCCGCTGGCTGAAGCGTTGCAGACCGGCTCGCTGGACCTGGGCTTTCTCGGCGACTCGGGTTTTCTGTTCCTCGCCGCGAAACAGGCGCCGGTGAAACTGATCGGCGTGTCGCGGCAGAACCCGGACACCATCGCGCTGCTGGTGCCCAAGGATTCGCCGGTGAAATCCATCGAGGATCTGAAAGGCAAGAAAGTCGCCTACTGGCCGGGTGCCTGGAGCCAGCAGTTGACCCTGCGAGCGTTGGAGCAGGGCGGCCTGCCGGAGAACTACGTCGACTTCGTCAAACTGATGCCGATCGATGCCGCCGCCGCGTTGCCTCAGGGCAGCATCGATGCCTTTCCGGTGTGGGAACCGTACATTTCCCAGCAGATCGTGTTTTCCGGTGCGCGACCGATTCTGACCGCGAAAAACCTGATGCCAGGCTTGAGCGCCATCGCCGCTTCCGCGCCGGCCATCGACAGCAAGCGCGAGGCGATCGCCGATTTTCTCGGGCGCCTGAAACTGGCCCGGGCCTGGGTCGACAGCCATACCGACGAATACGCGGATCTATGGGCGAAGAAGGCCAATCTCGATCAAGAAGTGTCGCGGCACTGGTTGCGCCAGGCGCACATGACCGTCGGTCCGGTGGATCAGCAAGCGGCTGCCGACCTGCAAGGCACCGCGGATTTCCTGTTCAAGGTCAAGGCGCTGCCGGCTCCCCTGGCCACGGCAGGCATCATCGATACCTCGTTCCAGCAGGCACTGGCGCGCTGAGCGAGCGCCGGAACCAAACCCTGTTATCTTTATCCAACCTCGGCCCATTTCGGTGGGCCGCAGGGAGGCAGTAGCGGCGAGGGAGTTTTGCCAATCGACAACGTGACCGCGACGGTCGGGCTCAAGGCAAAACATGAAACACTGGTTCAAGCTTTTCTGCGCTGTGACCCTCATCACCGGGCTGGCCGGTTGCATTGCTGCTCCCATCGAAATGACCGCGCAAACCCGATCACGGCTGGATGCGCAGGCACCGGTCAGGTTTCTGCTGACCTTTGATGACGGCCCCAGTGCTTCGAGTTTCTACAACCCCACCGAAACCGTGCTCGACAGCCTGAAAGACAACCCGTTGCAGCCCAACATCAAAGCCGTGTTTTTCGTCCAGACCCGTGCGCCGAGGGCCGGCAACAGCGAGATCGGCCGGCGGATCATGCATCGCGAACACGATGAAGGGCACATTCTGGGTTTTCACACCGCCACCCACTGGCACACCAACCACCGATCGCTCGATCCACAGGAACTCGAAACGTCACTGACCAACGGCACGGCGGACATCGCCGCGATCACCGGCGCGCCACCGGTACTGTTGCGCCCGCCATTCTGGAATTACGACAAGCGTACGTTTGCGGCCTATCAGTTACACGGCCTGCATGTATTGCTTACGGATCTGAGCGCCAACGACGGCAAGATCTGGGGCTTCAATGGCAGCCCCAGACGCCGCGCCAACATGCTGCGTCAGCTGTCGGAAGTGCGTGAGCGGATTGCCCTCGGCGAGCTGCCGACGGTGGACGGGGTGATCCCGGTGGTGGTGACGTTCCATGACCTCAACCGCTACACAGCGCGGCATGCCCGCGAGTATCTGCAGATTCTGCTCGACAGCGCAGCGGCCACCGGCGTGCGCCTGGCCGATAAACCGTTCTACGACGATCACGCGCAACTGGAGAAAGCAGCGCTGGCGCGAACGGTTCAGAAAAGCTCGGATCCGGTGCGCCTGCCGGGGGTCTGGAACTGGATCTGGGGCCGCGACGCCAACTGATCGGCATCGCGCAAAGATGTGAAGCGGTTGGCATTTTCTGCGGCCGGACGCTCGCGCAAGGTCGAAAAAGCTCATCTATGCTCAATCGATCGACCGATCCATCGCCTGCGAGGCGTCCGCCCATGCTTGCCATTGCCGACATTTGCCGCATCGTCGAATCCGGCTTTTCGCCCCTTTACTGTGACTGCACGGAAACGGGGCAGGGCTTGTTGCAGATCAAGGTTTACGAACCGGACAGCGGGCGTGTCGATTTGCTGCTCAACGGCGTGTCGCCGGAGCATCTGGTCACCATTCGTGACATCTCCAACTTCATCGGTGAGTTGCGCACTGAAATGAGTGCCGGGCGCCGGGCGTTCGCCGGTTGACTCAGAGCCGCCGCTGAAAGGCGCGGACGATTTGCAGGGTCGCCTCACTGATACTCAGGTTCTGCACCGCGTCCAGCGGATGCCAGATGCAATCGACGATCTCGTTCTGTGGCCGAACTTCATCAATATTCAGCACCGACGCCTCGTAGACGTGGTGGCGCGTGCTGCCAGCCTCGAGCTCCATCAGATACAGCATGCCATCGGCGAGCAGGCCGGTTTCTTCCTCAAGTTCACGCGTCGCGGCGTCGGCCCTGGTCTCCCCGGGTTCGACTTTGCCCCCCGGCAAATTCCAGCGGCATCGGGGTTTGCGCACCAGGAGAATGTGTCGATCCTGCTCGCAGATGATGGTTGCACGTACTTTCATTTGTTACCCGATTGCCGGTTGTCATAAATCGGTCATGAAAATGCAATATTCAAGCCGTGCCGTGGTTTAGACGCGCTCGTAATGTCTGAGTGGTCGAAAGGCGCAAAAGTGCCAGACACTTGACGCCGACATGGGGCGACGTCTGGTCGGCACACGGCGTTGTACCCGGTGTAAGGTAAAAACGTGCAGTTGGACTATCGATAGTCGACAGGAGGTGCCTATGAGCATGGCGATACTGAACAGAATGCACATGAACGGCTACGACGTACTCAGTGTGAACAACGGCCCGTGGCGGGTCTGCACGCAGGGTGATCGACTGGCGTCTTTCGCCAGCCGGGAGGAGGCACTGGCGTATGCTGCTGCACTTCCGGGTTACAAGAGCCGCACGCACGGCCGCAAGACAGGCTGAAGGCCTGCAATGAAAAAGCCCCGGATTGTCCGGGGCTTTTCGTTGTGGGGTGTCAGTGGACTTTCGTTCGGCTGATGGCGCGGGCCTTCACTTCCCTGGCATAGAGTTGCAAACGTTCTTCATCGCTTTGCAGCACCTCGCAGGACCTGAGCACGGTTTGCGCATCCGCTTCGTTGCCGGATTTGCGCAACTGCTCGGCAATGCGCTTGAGGTCGACGGCCGACCATCTCAGGTCCGACGCCACGCTTTGCAGGTCACGTTGAAGTTCGTGTTCGTATTCATTGAGCCGCATGATCACCTCCGGAACATTCTCGGTAGAAAATAGTAGCCGCATTTTCCGGGAGCAGGGCAAGTGGTTCTGGTCAGTGAGCTGAACGGGCGTGAACAAGTCGCCGTTGGTCGGAGTAATAGTCTGCTGCGGCGCCGCAGAACCCGGTTTTCGGGGTCAAAGCATTGCGCCACGATGGATGTTCGAACAGTTAAAAGGTAAATTCGCCTTTTTTAAAATGAAGGATTCAATATGCGGATGTTGATCGGGGGCCTGCTGATGGCAGCGTTGGCCGGTTGTTCACTGCCGGCATCACTGGTGCCGGGCGAACCGAACTTCAGCAAGGTCAGTGGCAAGGCTCCCAAGGACTACGCCGCATGTGTGTTGCCGCTGTGGCAGCAGGACATTCCCAAGACCTCGCAGGTCGCGATTTCCAACGGTTACAGGATCAAGGCGCCGAGTATCGTCACTGCCGACGAGATTCTCGATATCGTCAAATACAAGGACGGCAGCCGCGTTTCGCTGTACCAGGGGCCGCCGTGGGCCAAGTCTGGCTCGTTGCGCAAATCGGTGCGTGATTGCCTCTGAGGGCAGAACGGCTGAAATGAAAAAAGCAGAAACCGTGTGACCGGTTTCTGCTTTTTTTTCGCCTGCCTGCCGGAATGGCTCAGTCGGTGATGTCGGTGAGCGGGATGCCCGAGCCGCCGGTCTTCTTGTCACGACGATCCTGCATCCAGTTTTCCACCTGGCTGTTGAACTCTGCCGGTGCCTTGCGCCCGACCTTTCTGGCGATATCGAGAATGGTCTGCTGGGCGAGGGCCTCTTCCATGCGCTTTTGCGCAACCATCATCGCCCCATGAATCGAGCACGTTCCGTCCAAGGCCCATTCCGGGGGCGAGCCGTCGAACAGCGCGCAGCGCCCACGGATGTCGCGGCATTCGAAAATGTTCTTCGGGCCGTCGATGGCGTTGACGATATCGAGCAGGGTGATCTCATCCGCCGGGCGCGCCAACGTAAAGCCGCCGCGTACGCCGCCGGTCGCCACCACCAGTTTGCCCTTGGCCAGTTTAGTGAAGATCTTCGCCAGGTAATCCAGCGGCACCCCTTGCAAGTCCGCCAGGTCGCGCACGCTCGCTTCGCGACTGTCACCGCCGCTGCCCACCAGAAACGCCAGGCAATGGATGCCGTACTCGACGCCCGCACTGTAAAGCGACATAGCTATCTCCGACTGTAATTGTCGCAGATGTTAGCAGGGTAATTCGTGGCGGACAAATCTGATGAGCGCGTGAATCTTTGCCTTAAAGCCCTTTTAATCTCGGTGTCTTGCGATTTTTATGGTTTGTGTGTCGTCAGAAGAGGCCCTATTAGTTATCGATAATTTCGATTCGAATGATCGGATAATCTGACTTGTTGGATGTAACGGCGACCAATACAGTCGCCGTTATCCGGTGAGCAACGTTCGGCGCTTGCAGAAGCCACAAGCGTGCCGACTCCCGATAAGCGTGAATTCTTGACCTCTTTCTACGACTTGGCTTCGGGCCTGGAGACAACAATGAAACAGCACATTCTGGTAATCGGCGCAGGTTTCGGTGGCATGTGGACGGCATTGAGCGCCACGCGTCTGGTGGACATTCACAATCGAGACAACATCGATGTAACCGTACTGGCGCCGCAGGCGGAACTGCGTGTGCGTCCGCGTTTCTACGAGCCGAATGCCCACACACTGGCCGCGCCGCTGGGCGATCTGTTCGATGCGGTGGGTGTCAACTTCATCAAGGGCGCCGCGAACACCATCGACGTGAACGCCAAGACCGTGGGCTACACCGATGCCAACGGCACTGCTCAGGTTTTTCACTACGACAAACTGGTGCTGGCTTCCGGCAGTGGTCTGGCCTTGCCGGACACCCCGGGCGTGGCGCAATACGCGTTCGACGTTGACCAGATCGAAGCCGCGATTCGCCTGGAAAACCATCTGAAGTCCCTGGCCGATCAGCCTGTCAGCCCGGCGCGCAACACCGTAGTGGTCGCCGGCGGCGGTTTCACCGGGATCGAAACCGCGACCGAAATGCCGGCACGTCTGCGGGAAGTGTTGGGCGAGCAGGCAGACGTTCAAGTGATCATCGTCGACCGTGGGCAGAAAGTCGGCGCGGCCATGGGCGAAGCCATCAGTGTGTCGATTGCCGAAGCGAGCACAGAGCTAGGCGTCGAATGGCGACTGGGTGTGTCGGTGCTGTCGGTCGATGAAAACGGCGTGACCCTGTCGGACGGCCAGCGCATCGAGGCAAAAACCGTGGTCTGGACCACCGGTGTGCGCGCCAGCTCCCTGACCGAGCAGATTCCAGCCGAGCGTGATCGTCAGGGTCGCCTGCATGTTGATGCGCACCTGAAAGTCATCGGCCAGGACGACATCTTCGCCACCGGCGACGTGGCATACGCGGCCACCGACGATATCGGCAACTTCGCCTTGATGACCTGCCAGCATGCGATTTCTCTCGGCCGCCATGCCGGCAACAACGTCGCGGCGCAGATTCTGGGTGTCGAGCCAACGCCTTACAGCCAGCCGAAATACGTGACGTGTCTCGACCTCGGCGCCTGGGGCGCGGTGTACACCGAGGGCTGGGATCGTCAGGTGAAACTGGTCAAGGAGGAGGGCAAGTCGCTCAAGACCCAGATCAACACCCAGTGGATCTACCCGCCGGCGGCTGACCGTGCCATCGCGCTGGCCGCTGCGGATCCGATGATTCCTGTCGTCGCGTAATCCGCACAGTCCGAAAAATCCCGCTCCCGAGCGGGATTTTTTTCGCCATCACAAAAGGCTATGACTAAAAGTCATTGCCCCATGATTTTTAATGGTTACGGGTGCCCCGATACCCGGTGTTAAAAAATCGCAAACACAGCTCATCAATAACAACCAGAGAGCGTTTGCAGCCATGTCCCGATTCTTCCTTCGCCTCTCCCCACGTCCGTTATTGATCCCGTTGGCCATTCGGTCCGCGTGAGCTGTCGATCACCCCAAAAAATCCCTCTGCATCGCAAAGAGTAATGACAGATGAAAGAACTCGACCTGTACATCGGTGAAGGTTTCGAAGGCCCGGGCGTGAACGCCGCGCACATCAACATCCTGATCGGCCCGCGCAACGGCCCGGCGGGGCAGGCGTTTGCCAACAGCCTGGCGTCGCCGAGCCAGGGTCATTGCCCGTTCATGGTGATCGCCCAGCCGAACATTCCGGTCAAGCCGATGACCCTGTACGTCAACAAGGCTGCCATCAGCAGCGACCTGCACGGCAACGCAACCTGGGGCGCTTCCCAGGCCGGCATCGCCAAGGCTGTGCTCGAAGCGCTGCTCGACGGCACGCTGCCGCCGGAAGCCGAAGACGAGTGGGCGATCGTCACCGCCAACTGGGTCAACCCGGCCTGCGATGACCTCGATGCGGTCTACCTGAACAACTACAACGCCTGCCGCACCGCGATCCGCGCCGCCCTGACCGGCAAGCCGGAAACCGCGCAGCTCAAAGATGTGGTCAACCACATCAGCAACCCTTTCTACACGCCAAAAGCCTGAGGTCCGCGCCATGCAATACATCCGTTTGGGCAACTCCGGCCTGCAAGTCTCCCGCCTGTGCCTGGGCACCATGAACATGGGCACCCCGGACTGGAAACCGTGGATCTTCAATGAAAAACAAAGCGAGCCGATCGTCGCCCACGCCCTGAACAACGGCGTGAACTTCATCGACCTGGCGGACTTCTATTCTGCTGGTGTCGGCGAGGAAGTGGTGGGGCGCATCGTCAAGCGTCTGGCCCGTCGCGAAGACCTGGTGATCACCACCAAGGTCGGCTACGGCACCCGCAACGCGATCAACGCCAGCGGCCATTCGCGCAAGCACATCATGGACAGCATCGATGCCTCGCTGAAGCGTCTGGACATGGATTACGTCGACGTGTTCATGCTGCATTACTTCGATGTGAACACCCCGGTCGAAGAAACCATGGGCGCACTGAACGACATCGTGCGTTCCGGCAAGGCGCGTTACATCGGCGTCTCGACCATGCTCACCGGTCAACTGGCGAAAATCCTCATGGCCTGCGAGCGCAACGGTTGGGTCAAGCCGATCAACATGCAGCTGCAGCTGAACTGCGCCTACCGAGAAGAAGAGCGCGAGATGATTCCGTTCTGCCGCGATCAGGGCATCGGTGTGTCGGTGTTCAGTCCGCTGGCCCGTGGCCTGTTGACCGGTGATGTGCAATCGACCCGCAACCAGACCGACTTCTTCACTCAGCAGATGTACAGCGACGAAGCCTCGTTCGAGATCGCCCATTCGGTGCAGCGTGTGGCCCGTGCCCGTGGCGTGTCGAACGCGCAGATCGCCCAGGCCTGGGTCGCCAATCATCCGGGCGTGGACTGCATGCTGGTCGGCGCCGACACCACCGCACAGTTCGACAGCGCACTCGCCGCACTGGAAACCAAACTCGACGCCGAAGAACTGCACGAGCTGGAGCGCAACTACACCCCGTGCGACGTGATCAATGACTACACCGCCGGCAAACGCATCCTGCGCACGGCGCGTCCAGGGCATGAACGCTTCACGTTGCAGGGGGCGGTGGCATGAGCGGGTTGATTCGTCACGGCAACTTCATCGACGGCCAGTGGGGTTCGGGCGGCGCCACTTATCCGGTGCGCAATCCGGCCAATGGCGAGTTGATCACCGAGGTGCAGAAGGCCGGTGCCGAGGAAACCAACCTCGCCATCGAGGCGGCCAATCGTGCCCTGCCGGCGTGGCGCAAACTCACTGCCAAGGAACGCAGCCAGCGCCTGAAACGCTGGAGCGATCTGATGCTCGCCAACCAGCAGGAACTGGCGACCTTGCTCAGCCGCGAGCAGGGCAAACCGCTGGCTGAAGCGAAGGGCGAAGTGGTCTACGCCGCCAGTTTTCTCGAGTGGTTCGGTGAGGAAGCCAAGCGTGCCTACGGTGATGTGATCCCGAGCCACAAGGCCGATGCGCGGATCATCGTGACCAAGGAAGCCATCGGTGTGGTCGCGGCGATTACCCCGTGGAACTTCCCGCTGGCGATGGTCACCCGCAAGGTCGGCCCGGCGCTGGCGGCGGGTTGCACGATGATTCTCAAACCGTCGGAAGAAACCCCGCTGTCGGCATTCGCTTTGGCGGTACTGGCCGAGCAGGCCGGGATTCCGGCCGGCGTGTTCAACATCGTCTCCGGCGATGCGGTGGCCATCGGCGGTGCGCTGCAAGCTTCAAGCGTGGTGCGCAAGCTGTCGTTCACCGGCTCGACCCGCACCGGCAAACTGCTGATGCGCCAGGCCGCCGACACCCTGAAAAAGGTCTCGCTGGAACTGGGCGGCAACGCGCCGTTCATTGTCTTCGACGACGCCGACATCGATGCGGCCGTCAAAGGCGCGATGGCCTCGAAATTCCGCAACACCGGGCAGACCTGCGTGTGCGTCAACCGCTTCTTCATTCAGGACGGCGTCTACGAAGCCTTCACCGGCAAACTCGCCGAAGCCGTGGCGGCGATGCGCGTGGGCAGTGCGCTGGACGGTGAGACCGAGCAAGGCCCGCTGATCAACGCCGCTGCGTTGGCCAAGGTCGAAGCCCACGTCAGTGATGCGTTGGAGAAGGGCGCCACGCTGTTGTGCGGCGGTCGTCGTCATGCCCTCGGCGGCACGTTCTACGAACCGACCATCCTCACCGAAGCCAGTGGCGACATGCTCATCGCTCAGGACGAGACCTTCGGCCCGGTGGCCGCATGTTTCCGCTTCAAGGACGAAACCGAAGTGCTGACGCGGGCCAACGACACACCGTTCGGTCTGTCGGCTTACTTCTACAGCCGTGACATCGGCCGTGTCTGGCGCATGGCCGAAGGGCTGGAAGCCGGGATGGTCGGCATCAACGAAGGAATCATCTCCACGGAGGTGGCGCCGTTCGGTGGTATCAAGGAATCGGGCCTTGGGCGTGAAGGTTCGAAGTACGGTCTGGATGACTATCTGGAGATCAAATACCTGTTGATGGGCGGTCTCTAGACCCCCCCGAATCCTGTGGGAGTTCGCTCCCGCAGGTTTCTCCCAGAGCTTTCCGTTTCTCCGTCAATAACAACAATTGGAGACGAACATGTCCGCTCAACCCGTAAAGATCGATGACCTGCCCATCGGGCGCTTCCACCTCAAGATCGCCGGCCTGACCTTCGGCGCGCACTTCACCGACGGCTACATCCTTGGCCTGATTGGCATCGCGTTCACTTTGCTCAGCCCGCAGATGCACCTTGATGCGTTCTGGCAGGGCCTGATCGGTGCGTCGGCGCTGATCGGGCTGTTTCTCGGCAGTCTGTTTTTCGGCTGGATCTCGGACAAGGTCGGCCGGCAGAAAATCTTCCTGGTCAGTTTCGTGCTGATTACTATCGCGTCGGTGATGCAGTTCTACGTTGAAACCGCCATGAGCCTGTTCCTGTGTCGGGTGCTGATCGGCATCGGTCTGGGCGGGGATTTCAGCGTCGGCCACGCAATGCTCGCCGAATTCGCGCCGAAGAAACATCGCGGCGTGTTGCTGGGTTCGTTCAGCGTGATCTGGACCTTCGGCTACGTCGCGGCGACCTTCGTTGGCACGGCCATGCTCAGCCTCGGTGATGACGCTTGGCGCTGGATGCTGGCGTCGTCGGCGATCCCCGCCGCGTTGATTCTGATCGCGCGGATCGGCACGCCGGAATCACCGCGCTGGCTGGTCAATCAGGGGCGCATCGCCGAGGCGCGGGCGATCGTCAAAAAACACCTGGGCGACAACGTCGAGCTGGACGAGAGCCAATCCACGGAAACCCGCTCGGGCTACGCGGTGCTGTTCAGCCCCGAGTACCGCAAGCGCACGGCGTTCAACTGCCTGTTCTTCGTCTGCATCGTCATGCCGTACTTCGCCATCTACACCTTCCTGCCGTCGATCCTGCAGAAGATGGGCCTGGCCGAAGGCTTCGGTACCGAGCTGATGCTCAACATGCTGCTGATCCTCGGCGCGTTGATCGGCATCTGGTGCACGATCAAATTCACTCGACGCGGATTCCTGATCAACTCGTTCATCATTCTGGCGGTGGCGTTGTTTCTGTTGGCGGTGTTGCCGGGCAGTGCAGCGTGGCTGATGGTGCTGGTGTTCGGTTTGTTCACGTTAGTGTTGTCGGCGGTCAGCAACCTGGTGGGCGTGTTCCCGGCGGAGAGCTTCCCGACGGAAGTGCGGGCCAGCGGAATTGGTCTGGCGACGGCGGTGAGTCGTTTGGGTTCGGCGATCAGTACGTTCCTGCTGCCGGTGAGTGTGGCGGGGATCGGCTTGAGCCCGACCATGGGCATTCTTGCGGCGATTCTGGGGATTGGCGCGTTGCTGTCTTGGGCGTGGGCGCCGGAGACCAAGTCGTTGACGTTGAGTCAGGCGTGCAAGGCGCAGAGTCCGGTGGAAGTCGCGGTAGGGACGGTCGGGAAAGTCGCTACCCCCGTCTGATGAGTGCAGGTCAGGGGTTGCTGACAACCCCTAGCCACTCGGTAAACAGCTTCACCTTCGACAACCCCTGCTTGTCATTCGCCACATCCAGCCAATACCCATAAGGGCCGATCACCTCAATCGGGGTGATCGGCAGCAGGCTGCCGTTGGCCAGTTCCTTTTCGATCATCTGCCGGTCGATCACCGCCAGGCCGCCGCCGGCCAGCGCGGTGTGGATCACCTGGTCCAGGGTGCTGAATTCCAGCCCTTGCCCGGCATCAATGTCATCCCGTCCCATGGCCGCCAGCCAGTTCTCCCAGACCTTCAAGCGCTTGCCGTCGTGCAGGATGTGCAGCAATGGATATTCCCGCAGATCCGGCGGCTGATCGCCGTTGAACAGTTCCGGGCTGGCCACTGCGATGTGCCGTTCCATCACCAGCAATTGGCTGGAGCAATGGGGCGCTGCCGCGAGGCCGAAGCGGATGTGGCAATCGACTTCCGTGAGGCTGTCGTGGCCGATCTGGTTGGTCACGCTGAGGTTGATGTCCGGGTAGCGCTGACAGAACGCGCGCAGGTGTGGCGACAGCCAGCGCGTGGCCCAGGTCGGCGGTGCGAGCACTTTCAAGCGTTGGCGCAGATTCGGCACACGCACCGCTTGCAAGGCGCGTTCGATGTGGTCGAAGGCCTCGGCCAGATGCGGGGAAAGATTGCTGCCGGCTTCGGTCAGCGACAGCCCTTGAGGCGTGCGCACGAACAGCGCCACGCCGAGGTAGTCTTCAAGCTGTTTGATCTGGCGACTGACCGCGCCCTGGGTGACGTTCAGCCCGATAGCGGCCTGGCTGAAACTGCGATGACGGGCGACTTCTTCGAACACACGCAGGGTGTTGAGCGAGGGCAGTTGACGCATGGAGGCGGGACTCCGGATCGGGCGGTTTATTGTTGTTTTGGGGTGAGGGCTATCTGACTATCGAGGCGGTGCGGATGCAAGGTGAATTCGCAACGGGCAGGCAAAAAAAATCGCAGCCCGGGCTGCGATTTTTTCGAACGTCAGAAGTAATACCCGACGTTCACATATAACTGGTTCTCCCACTGATCCAGCCCGCCCGCGCCAAGGCTCTGGGTGTAGCTGCTGCCTCCTATGTACGGATCGTTTTTGCCGAACAGCCATTCCGTGGCCACCCACAATTTACTCACGGAAAACGAGGTGCCGAGGATCATCCGCTCGGAGGTTTTGAAGCCGCTGGCGGATTTGTCGAAGGCGCTGTAGTTGGCGTAGAGCTTGATCCCGCTGATCTGGTCAAACAGGTATTTGCCGCCCACGTCGTAACTCAGGTCGGCCACGTACAAATTGCCGCGACTGGCGACGTTGTAAGTGCCGTCGTAACCACCAAGGGTCACCACTTCATCGCTGCCGGGGTTGCGCGGCGACATCTGCTGCCGCGCCGCCTGCAGCTGCACACCCCACGGGCCGTTCTTGCCCATGTAGTGCACGGCCACGGCGTTGCGTCGGCCGTCATTGTTGGTGTCCTTGTTCTCGATGCTCGAGGTCAGGCCGGAGATCCCGACCTCGGATTTCCACGGCCCCAGATCCAGCGACCTGGCCACTCGCAGCACCACGGTGTTGCGTTCCTGGTTGTTGCTGCCGTCGGCCACGTAGCTGTCGGCTTCGGACACCACGCTCGAGTACGTCACGCCTTTGCTGGTGCCTTTGCCTTGCCAGGCCGGACGCAAGTAGTAACCGGCCTGGAGGTTCCAGTCGCCGCTTTGCTGGATGTATTTGGTACCGATCTGTTGCACGTCTTCCAGGCCGATGACGTTGCCCAGGGTTTCGTAGAAGGTGCTGCCGAAGTAAGGCTGCAAGCCGAACGGCACGGTGTTCAGGCCCACTTGCACCTGCTGGTCGGGATTGAACTTGTAGCCGACCCACGCGAACTTGGCGAAGCGGATATCGCCGTAGTTCTTGGTGTACTGGTACGGGTAGGAGCGACCGTAGAAGCGGTACTGCGCCTCACCGATCCACGAATCGGAGTTGTACTTGGCGCTGAGGAACACCGTGTCGAGGCCGAACTTCTGGATGTCGCGATCCGGGTCCACGTCCCAGCGGGCACGAATGGCGCCGCCAAGGTCGAGATTGTCGGTGACTTGGACCGCCATGGCCGGGGCGGCAAAGCTGCAGAACAGAGCGATTGAGGTTGTGCGCAGGCGCAAAGAGGCTGGGAAGGGCATGGAGCGGCTCTCGATTGTTTTTATTAGAGATGCCGCGCAGTTTTGCCATCTGCGGGTTGTTGAACAAACGATAAAAACGGTGGGGAAACCTGCATCGAATGCATGTTACTCAGAAAATCCTGTAGGACAATTCGCCAATGTCGTGGGATGCTTTGCGCCTTGTCAGTGGTTTTCGAGTGCCTTGTATGAAACGCAAAATGCCCGGCCTGAATGCACTCAAAGCATTCGAAGTGGCCGGCAGCACCGGCAGCTTCACCCGCGCCGCCGAGTTGCTCAACGTCACCCAGAGCGCGGTCAGCCGTCAGGTGCGGCAACTGGAAGAGCAGCTCGGCGAGAGTCTGCTGGAACGCCGCCATCACCATCTCGAATTGACCGGTGCCGGCAAGATTCTGCTGCGGGCGCTACATCAGTCGTTCGACAAGATCGAACTGACCGTACGCAGCATCCAGCAGAAAACCCACGCCAATCGCCTGCACATCAACGCGCCGCCCACTTTCACCAGCCGCTGGTTGATGCCGCGCCTGGGGCGTTTGCGCGAGCAGCATCCGGAACTGGAACTGAGCATCACCACCCGCTTGCAGGACAGCCTCGCGGAAACCAGCACCCTCGATTGCGCGATCCGTTTTGGCGACGGCGAGTGGGACGGGCTCGACAGTTCGCTGCTCATTCAGGAGCGGCACATCGCGGTGTGCGCGCCGACCCTGTATGCGCGGGAGGGCGGCGATCAGGGCATCGACCTCAATCGCCTGACGCTGCTGCATGTGCTGGCCCGGGAGGATCAGCGTTACCTGACCTGGAAGCACTGGCTCGACGCGGCGCGCATCACGGGTGTCGATACCCAGGGCGGTTATGAATTCGACCTGCTGGATCTGGCGATTCAAGCGGCGGTCGATGGTCTGGGGATCACCATTGCCGACTGGCACATGGTCGCCTCGGAACTGGCCAGCGGGCAGTTGACCCAGGTGCACAACGTGCATGTGGAAGGCCACCAGTCCTACTGGCTGGTGACCCGCCCGGAACAGACGCAGATGCCGCAATTGCAGGCGTTCAGTCAGTGGTTGCAGGAAGAGATCTGGCTGGCGCAGCGCCAGCTTGAGCCTTCGAAGGCAATTTTCTGAGTAACGTGCCTTTTTCGAATGTTTGATCGCCGGATAAATCGTTTGTTGAACCCGCTGTCGATGACAAGACTGGCGGCATCGATAAAAACAAACGATGGGCGATGCACATGCGAGTCGAGCGAAATTTTGTTAACGGCCACTTCATCGAGCCGGCCAGCGCGGCGCTGATCGCGGTCTACAACCCGGCCACCGAAGCGTTGGTGGGTCATGTTTCGGCTGCCACCGCCGAAGAAGCCACGGCGGCAGTCGACGCCGCCGCCAAGGCGCAAAAGACCTGGGGCAAACTCACCAGCATCGAACGCGCCGAGCACCTGCGAGCGTTTGCGGCTGCCCTTGAAGATCGCGCCGAAGCCATCGGCGCCGCTCTGGCCGCCGAATCCGGCAAAAGCCTGAGCGATGCCAGCAACGAAGCCCGTTATGCCGCGCAGATCACCCGTTACCACGCTGAGTGGGCGCGCCGCATCGAAGGCGAGATCATTCCCAGCGACAGCCCCGACGAAAACCTGTTTCTGCACCGCGAGCCGATTGGCGTCGTCGCGTGCCTGATTCCGTTCAACTACCCGGTCTACACCCTGCTGCGCAAAATCGCTCCGGCGCTGATTGCCGGCAACACTGTGGTGGTGCGCCCGAGCAACAACACCCCGACCTCGGCATTCGAAATCGCTAAAGCCGTGGAGCAATCGGGCATGCCGGCCGGGGTGATCAACATCCTGACCATGGATCACGCCACCGCTGCAGCCGTTTGCACGCATAAAGCCGTGGGCCTGATCACTCTGACCGGCAGCGTCAACGCCGGGCGCATTGTCCTCGACTACTGCAAGACCAACATCGCCAAGCCGTCGCTGGAACTGGGCGGCAAGACCCCGGCAATCATCGAAGCCGACGCCGATCTTGAAGCGGCCGCGAGCGCAATCATCGCCTCCAAGACCACCCATTGCGGCCAGTTGTGCACGGCGGTGGAACGGGTCTACGTGCAGGAAAGCGTTCACGACCGCTTCCTCGCGCTGCTCAAAGCGAAGATCGCCGCCGTGAAGTTCGGCGACCGCGCCACGGACGCGAGCCTGATGGGCCCGCTGGTCAACGCCAGTTCGCAGAAGAACATCCACGCCATGGTCGAGCGCGCAATTGCCGACGGCGCCGTCCTCGAAAGCGGCGGTGTGCTGCCGGAAGGCCCGGGGCATTTCTACCCGCCAACGCTGCTCAGCGGCTGCCGTCAGGACATGGAAATCGTCCAGGAAGAAATCTTCGGCCCGGTGCTGCCCGTGCTCAAGTACCGCGACATCGACGAAGCGCTGGCCATGGCCAACGATCACCAGTTCGGCCTGTCGTCGGTGCTGTACACCGAGAACTACCGCACCGCGCAGAAAGTCGCCAACGCCATCGAAGCCGGCGAGTTGTACGTCAACCGCACCCCGGCCGATCCGTACCAGGGCTACCACGCCGGCTGGAAACGTTCGGGCCTGGGCGGCGATGACGGCAAGCACGGCATGCTCGAATTCACCCAGACCCGACTCGTGGTCATGAAGTACTGATCCACCGCATCACGCCTCACGCTACACCTATAAAAACAATTATCAGGGGCGCCCGGAGCACGGGTTGCCCGAGGTCACTTCAATGTCCAAGCATGCATCCTCTGCTGCCGCTGTTCAGGGTTCCAACTCGGCTTCGAAAAGCCAGAGCGACAAGGGAAGTCGCTATTTCCAACTGATGTTGCTGGTGCTCGCCGCCGGTGCGATCTACCCGATTCTGTACCTGCGCCAGGTCTACCAGACCACCATGCTCGAGGTGTTCCAGATCAACCACAGCGAGCTGGGTTATCTGTACTCGATGCTTGGCACGATCTTTCTCCTCAGCTACTTGCCGAGCGGTTGGCTGGCCGACCGTATCGCGCCGCGTTTCCTGATTTTCTTCTCGCTGGTGGCAACCGGCGTGCTGGGGCTGTGGTACTCGACGGCACCGTCGATGACCGGGCTGATGATCATCTTCGGTTGCTGGGGTCTGACCACCGGCCTGACGTTCTGGGCCTCGGTGCTCAAGCGCGTGAAGATGATTGCCCATCACACCGAACAGGGTCGTTTCTTCGGCATTCTTGATGGCGGTCGCGGACTGGTCGAAGCATTGCTGGCGACGGTTGCGCTGGGGCTGTTCGCCTACGCCACCGAAACCCGTGGCGAGTCCACCGCCGAAGGTTTCAAGCACGTGGTTTACCTCTACGCCTTCACCTGTATTGCCATCGGCTGTGTGCTGGTGCTGATCAAGGACCCGAAGTCGATGGAGGACACGCCACCAGTGGAGAAGGGCAAGTTCAACCTGCTCACTGACCTGGCAACTTTGGTGAAGATCCCTGAACTGTGGCTGGTCACCGCGATCGTGTTCTGCGGTTATCACATCTTCTGGGCCACCTACAGCTTCTCGGACTACCTGCAAGGCAGCGGCCTGACCGCCGTGATGGCCGGCACTATCACCACCATCAAACTGTGGATGCGCCCGATCGGCGGCATCGGTGGCGGCTGGCTGGGAGACAAGTTTTCGAACATCTCGGTGCTGATCGTTGCGCTGTTGCTGGCGAGTCTGGCGATTGTCGGGTTGATCGTGTTCCCGGCGCTCAACAGCATGGGGCTGCTGATCGCGACAGTGATTTTCATCGGCCTGATGACCTACGCGATTCGCGGTCTGTACTGGGCGATCCTCGACAGCTGCAACATTCCGCTGCGCATCACCGGACTGGCCATCGGCATCGTCTCGGTGGTCGGTTACATGCCGGATGCCTTTATCCCGTTGATCAACGGCTACCTCACTGAGCATTTCCCCGGCGCCCTCGGCTACAAGCTGTATTTCGGCTACATCGCCGCTATCGGTCTGATCGGCACCCTGGCTGCCGTGACCCTGCGTGCCCGGATCAATCGCAAATCCTTGAACAAGACCTCTTTGAACAAGACAGGTGCCTGAGATGAAAATCGTCGCCCTTGAAACCCATATCGTCGCCGTACCGCCACCGCACATCGGCGGCATGTACTGGCTGTTCGTCAAGCTCAAGACTGACTGCGGCATCGAAGGCGTCGGTGAGATCTACGCCGCAACTTTCGGCCCCAAAGCCATGCTGCCGATCATCGAAGACGTGTTCGAACGCTACCTGCTGAATCAGGATCCGCACCACATCGAACGCTTCTTCCGTCAGGCTTATTCGAGCGGTTTCACCCAGCGTCCCGACCTGACCATGATGGGCGTGGTCAGCGGTCTGGAAATGGCTTGCTGGGACATCATCGGCAAGGCCGCGAACAAACCGGTCTACGAACTGCTCGGCGGCAAGGTTCACGAACGCCTGCGTTCCTATACCTACCTGTACCCGGTCAACAGCCGTGGCGAGTACGACTACGACGACCCGGACCTGGCGGCAGAGTGCGCCATCGACAACATGAATAAGGGCTTCACCGCTGTGAAGTTCGACCCGGCCGGGCCGTACACCGCGTACTCCGGGCACCAGATCTCGCTGGAAGTGCTGGAGCGCTGCGAAACCTTTTGCCGCAAGATCCGCGAAGCGGTGGGTAACAAGTGCGATTTGCTGTTCGGCACTCACGGGCAAATGGTGCCGTCTTCGGCGATTCGTCTGGCCAAGCGCCTGGAGAAATACGACCCGCTGTGGTTCGAAGAGCCAGTGCCGCCGGGCCAGGAAGAGGCCATGGCGCAAGTCGCGGCCAAGACCAGCATTCCGATTGCCACCGGTGAGCGCCTGACCACCAAGTACGAGTTCTTCAAGCTGTTGCAGGCCGGCGGTGCGTCGATTCTGCAGATGAACGTGGCGCGCTGCGGCGGCCTGCTCGAAGGCAAGAAGATCGCCAGCATGGCCGAGGCCTATTACGCGCAAATCGCCCCGCACCTGTACAACGGGCCGATTGGCGCGGCGGCGAGTTTCCAGCTCGCGGCCTGCACGCCGAATTTCCTGATCCAGGAAAGCATCGAGACCTGGGGAGGCTTCCACGCCGAGGTCCTGAAAAAACCGTTGCAGTGGGAGGACGGCTACATCATTCCGTCCACCGAGCCGGGCCTGGGCGTGGAGCTGAACATGGACGTGGTGCGCAAGCATTCGCCGTACACCGGCGAACGCCTGCACCTGCAAATGGCCCCGACCCCGGCCGACGTCAAAGACACATCGCCGGCCAAGGGCTGACGGGATTTCCCCGCCCGGCAACGGGCGGGTTCGATAAAAAGACTTACGCGGTAACCGTGCATGACATACGACTACATCATCGCTGGCGCAGGCGCCGCTGGCTGCGTCCTGGCCAATCGGCTCTCGGCCTCGGGCCAACACACGGTGCTGCTGCTGGAGGCGGGCGGCAAGGACAGTTCCCTGTGGTTCAAGATCCCGGTCGGCTTCGCCAAAATGTATTACAACCCGACCTTCAACTGGATGTACTACAGCCAGCCGCAGAAGCAGTTGGGCAATCGCGAAATCTACGCCCCGCGCGGCAAGGTCCAGGGCGGTTCGGGCTCGATCAACGCGATGATCTACGTGCGTGGTCAGGCCCATGATTTCAACGACTGGGCAGCCAACGGCAACGATGGCTGGGGCTTCAAGGATGTGCTGCCGTACTTCCGCAAACTGGAAAACCATCCGCTGGGCGACAGCGAATACCACGGCGGCAGCGGCCCGATCAGCATCACCCCGATGGCCGGTCAGACTCACCCGATCTGCGATGTATTCCTCAAGGGCTGCGATGAACTCGGCTACCCGCGCAGCGACGATTTCAACGGGCCGAAATTCGAAGGCGCGGGCATCTACGACGTCAACACCCGCAACGGTCAGCGCAGCTCCAGCAGCTTCGCCCATTTGCACCCGGCGCTGAGCCGGCCGAACCTGACGGTCGAGCATTACGCGTTGGTCGATCGTGTCCTGTTCGATGAAAGCCAGCAGCGCGCCACCGGCATTTCCATCACCCAGCATAGCGTGGTGAGGACCTTCACGGCGCGCAAGGAAGTGATCCTGTGCGCCGGCGCGGTCGACACGCCGAAGATCCTGCAACTGTCCGGCGTGGCGGATCGCGCCTTGCTGGCCAAACATCAGATTCCGGTGGTGAAACACCTGCCGGCGGTAGGGCAGAACCTGCAGGATCACCTGTGCGTCAGCTACTACTACAAGGCCAATATCCCGACCCTGAACGATGAGCTGAGCTCGCTGTTCGGCCAGTTCAAACTCGGCGTGAAGTACCTGTTGACCCGCAAGGGCGCGCTGGCGATGAGCGTCAATCAGGCTGGCGGATTCTTCCGGGGTAACTCGGAGCAGAGCCATCCGAACCTGCAGCTGTATTTCAACCCGCTGTCGTACCAGATTCCAAAAAACAACAAGGCCAGCCTCAAGCCCGAGCCGTATTCAGGTTTCCTGTTGTGCTTCAACCCGTGCCGCCCGACCAGTCGCGGGCACATCACGATTGCCTCGAAGAATCCCCGTGATGCGGCATTGATCGACCCGAACTACCTGAGCACGCAAAAGGACATCGACGAGGTGATCCAGGGCAGTCGCCTGATGCGCAAGATCATGGGCGCTCCGTCATTGAAGGGCATCACGGTCGATGAAGTTTTGCCGGGGCCGGCGGTGGAAACCGACGAGCAGATGCTGCAGTACTTCCGCGACAACTGCGGCTCGATCTATCACCTGTGTGGCTCCTGCGCGATGGGCGCGGACGAGCAGAGTTCGGTGGTCGACAAGCGCCTCAAAGTGCACGGTATCGAGGGGTTGCGGATTGTCGATGCGTCGATCTTCCCCAACGTGACATCGGGCAACACCCATGCGGCGGTGCTGATGGTGGCGGAGAAGGGCGCGGATCTGATTCTGCAGGATGCGTGACGCACGGTGACAGTTGATCGCAAGCCTCTTTCCAGCATGCACTAGGCTTTGAATGCCGGCCCATTACGGGCCGGCATCATCTCAAAGCGTCTGCACCAGCCAATCCCGAAACGCCTTCAACGACGCCAATGATTCATTACGCGCCGGGTACACCAGGTAATAGCTGCGCCGGCTGCTGATCGGTTCGCCCAGTTGCAGCAACTCACCGTTGTGCAATTCATCCTCCACCAGAATCCTCGGCACCAGTCCGATGCCGATATTGGCGCGCACGGCCTGGATCAAGTGCGAGGTCATCTCGAAGCTCGGCCCGATGCGCATGCTGCGATGGGGCAGGGCGTGATGGCTGAACCACTCGGACCACGCCTGAGCGTTGCTGCTGACATTGAGAAGAAGCTGCCCGGCGATATCCTTGTTGGCCGCGAGACGTTCGGCGTCGGACAATTGCGCACTGGCGATCACCACCAGTTCTTCGGTGTGCAGGCGGTGGGCGGTCAGCCCCGGCCAGTCACCGCCGCCGACACAAATCGCCGCGTCGATTTCGCTGGTGTCGAAGTCGATGGCCTCGATCCGCGAGTGCAGGTGCACGGTCATGCCCGGGTGCGCCGTGTAGAAATCCTTCAGGCGCGGCAGCAGCCATTTCGAGCCGAAAGTCGGCAAGGTCGCCAGGCGCAGGCTGTGAATCCCCGAGCCAAACGCCATGGCCTGCAACGTCGCGCTGCGGATCTGCCCGAGGGCTTCGGACAGTTCGCGCTGATACATGCGCCCGGCGTCGGTAAGGATCACCCGCCGGCCTTCACGGCTGAACAGGCGCATGCCGAGCATCTTTTCCAGAATCTGCACCTGACGGCTGACCGCGCTCTGGGTCAGCGACAGTTCGTGGGCGGCGCGGGTGTAGCTTTCATGGCGTGCGGCGGCTTCAAACGCCAGCAGCAACGACATCGAGGGGGTGAGGGTTCGTGGATTCATTCGTTTTAGTCATGGATTGCGGGTCGAATTTACGGTTGTCCCGGCTTCGCTCTGCAATGAACATAAGGCCTATGAGATGGCGGGAGCGTGACGCAATCATTCATTGCGCACAACTGTTCACCGCCACATGGCCCGTTTTTGACCGAGATTGCACGCCCGATGATTGCCCAGCTGTCGCCTTCCACCGCGTTGAACACCGATTACCAGCAGTTTCTCAAAGCCCTTGAAACCAGCGGTTTTCGTGGCGAAATCAGTGCCGATTATGCCAGCCGCGTGGTGCTGGCCACCGACAACTCGATCTATCAGCGCTTGCCGCAAGCGGCAGTATTCCCGCGCGACGCCGATGACGTGGCGCTGCTGGCGCGTCTGATCGCCGAACCGGATTACCAGAAAGTGGTGATCACGCCTCGCGGCGGCGGCACCGGCACCAACGGGCAATCGTTGACCGATGGCATCGTCGTCGACCTGTCGCGCCACATGAACCGCATTCTCGAAATCAACGTTGAACAGCGTTGGGTGCGGGTGCAGGCCGGCGTGGTGAAAGATCAGCTCAACGCCGCCCTGAAATCCGCCGGGCTGTTTTTCGCCCCGGAACTGTCGACGTCGAACCGCGCCACCGTCGGCGGCATGATCAACACCGACGCCAGCGGCCAGGGCAGTTGCACCTACGGCAAGACCCGTGACCATGTTCTGGAATTGCACATGGTCCTGCGCGGTGGCGAGCGATTGCACGGCCGCCCGCTGGAAGAAAGTGAGCTGGCAGCGGAATGCGCCCGTGAGGGGCGGGCCGGCGAGGTGTACCGTTGTGCGCGGCAGATCATCGATGAGCAGGGCGAACTGATCCGACAAACCTTCCCCGACCTCAACCGCTGCCTGACCGGCTACGACCTGGCGCACCTGCGCGAGGCCGACAACCGTTTCAACCTCAACAGCGTGCTGTGCGGTGCCGAAGGTTCGCTGGGGTTTGTGGTCGAGGCCAAGCTCAACGTGTTGCCGATCCCCAAGCACACGATGCTGGTGAACATCCGCTACGCCGGCTTCATGGATGCCTTGCGCGATGCGCGGGCGTTGATGGCGCTCAAGCCGCTGTCGATTGAAACCGTCGACTCCAAAGTGCTGTTGCTGGCGATGCAGGACATCGTCTGGCATGGCGTCGCCGAGTATTTCCCGGAAAGCGCCGAGCGGCCGACGCTGGGGATCAACCTGGTGGAGTTCTGCGGCGACGATCCCGAGGAGCTGCAAGGTCGGGTCGAGGCCTTTGTCCAGCACTTGGGCAACGACGCCACGGTCGAACGGCTGGGCCATACGTTGGCCGTCGGTCATGCAGCGGTGAACCGCGTCTACGGCATGCGCAAGCGTGCGGTGGGTTTGCTCGGCAACGTCGCCGGTGAAGCGCGGCCGCAGCCGTTTGTCGAAGACACGGCCGTGCCGCCGCAACACCTGGCCGAATACATCGCCGAACTGCGCGAGCTGCTCGACAGCCACCAGTTGCAGTACGGCATGTTCGGCCACGTCGATGCCGGTGTGCTGCACGTGCGGCCGATTCTCGACATGAAAGATCCACAACAAGCCGCACTGGTGCGACCGGTGTCCGATGGCGTCGCCGCGCTGACCCAGCGTTATGGCGGCCTGCTGTGGGGCGAGCACGGCAAGGGCCTGCGCTCGGAATACGCCCCGGCCTTTTTCGGTGAGCTGTACCCGGCGTTGCAAGCCTTGAAGGCGGCGTTCGACCCGTTCAACCAGTTCAACCCCGGCAAGATCGCCACGCCGAATATTCCCGGCGCGGCATTGCTGAAGATCGACGAAGTGACCCTGCGCGGCGAACTGGACCGGCAGATCGACGAGAAAGTCTGGCAGGACTACGGCGCGGCCATGCACTGCAATGGCAACGGCGCCTGCTACAACTTCGATCCTGACGATGCGATGTGCCCGTCGTGGAAAGCCACCCGCCAGCGTGCGCAATCGCCCAAGGGCCGCGCCTCGCTGATTCGCGAATGGCTGCGGTTGCAGGGCGAGGCGGGGGTGGATGTGTTGTCCGATGCCAGTCGTCGTCCGCCGTTTTTCAGCACATTGCTGCAGCGCTGGCGCAACAGCCGTGCGCAGGAAAAAGACTTCTCCCACGAGGTGTACGACGCCATGGCCGGCTGCCTGGCGTGCAAGTCCTGCGCGGGACAGTGCCCGGTGAAGGTCAACGTGCCGGATTTCCGTTCGCGGTTTCTCGAGCTGTACCACACCCGTTACCTGCGGCCGGCGCGGGATTATCTGATTGCCTCGCTGGAATACACGATTCCGTATATGGCGCGGATTCCGTTTCTCTACAACGGTTTGATGGGGGCTTCGTTCAGTCGTCGCTTGATCGAGCGCCTTGGTGGCATGGTCGATGTGCCGTTGCTCAGCCGTTTCGATTTCCACGCGGCCATGCGTCGCTGGCAGGTGCAGCCGGCGTCGGTCGAGGTGCTTTCGGCGCTGACTCAGGCGCAACGTGAACGCAGTGTGGTGCTGGTGCAGGACGCGTTCACCCGGTATTTCGAGGCGCCATTGCTGGCGGATCTGATCGAGCTGATTTCGCGACTGGGGTATCAGGTTTATCTGGCACCGTTCAGTGCCAACGGCAAGCCGCTGCATGTGCAGGGTTTCCTGTCGGCGTTCAACCGCGCGGCGCTGCGCAATGCCGGGCAACTGCGCGCACTGGCCGAGGTTGGCGTGCCGCTGGTGGGGCTGGACCCGGCGATGACTCTGGTTTATCGCCAGGAATACCTCAAGGTGCCGGGGATGGAGCAATGCCCCGAAGTGGCGCTGGTGCAGGAGTGGCTGCTGAAAGTCATGCCGCAACGGACGGATTCACAGAATGGCGAAAGCTTCCGCCTGCTCGCGCACTGCACCGAAAAAACCAACGCGCCCGCCGCAACCCGGCAATGGGAGCAAGTGTTCGAACGTGTCGGTTTGAAACTGACGACCCAGGCCACCGGATGCTGCGGGATGTCCGGCACCTACGGGCACGAAGCGCGCAATCGCGACACCTCGGCGGTGATTTACGAGCAGTCCTGGGCGAAGCAGATCGAGGCACCGGCAGAGCGGGGCGAAGCACTGGCGACCGGCTATTCGTGCCGCAGCCAGGTCAAGCGTCAGGCCGACCGAGTGGTGCGTCATCCGTTGCAGGTGCTGCTTGAGCAACTGCGCACGGCTTGAGAACCGTTAGCAATTGAAGCGGCTTTTCATGTTATAAGGTAACGCAAATAGTCGGGCCGTTTGCACGCGGCCCGATCGAACTCTTCACTCGATTGCGAACCTTTCATGACCGTTGCTGCTCCTCGAAACGTCCCGCCGGCGACTGGCCGGCTGCTGTCCATTGATGCGCTGCGCGGCCTGGTCATTCTGTTCATGTTGCTGGATCACGTGCGCGAAACCTTTCTGCTGCATCGTCAGGTCTCCGATCCGATGGACATCGCCAGTACCGAGCCGGCGCTGTTTTTCAGCCGCACTCTGGCGCATCTGTGCGCGCCGGTATTCGTGCTGCTGACCGGGTTGTCGGCCTGGCTGTTCGGGGAAAAGTACGACGGCAAGGCTGATGTCAGTGCCTTTCTGTTCAAGCGTGGTCTGTTCCTGGTGGTGCTCGAATTCACGCTGGTGAATTTCGCCTGGACGTTCCAGCTGCCGCCGAGCGTGATCTACCTGCAAGTGATCTGGGCGATCGGCCTGAGCATGATCGCGCTGTCGCTGTTGGTCTGGCTGCCACGCTGGCTGTTGTTGACGTTGAGCCTGGTGATCATCGCCGGGCACAACCTGCTCGACGGTCTGCACTTTGCCGTGGATTCGGCGCTGCACGTGCCTTGGGCAATCCTGCATGACCGGGGCTGGATCGAAGTCAGCGAGAGCTTGCGCTTGCGCACGTCGTACCCGCTGCTGCCGTGGATCGGTGTGATCGGTCTGGGTTACGCGCTGGGGCCATGGTTTGCCCGAATGGCCGATGCGGGTGTGCGCCAGCGACGTTTGCTGATCGTTGGCATCGCCGGGCTGCTGGGTTTCGTGGCGTTGCGGCTGGTCAACGGTTACGGCGAGAAACCGTGGTCGCTCAATGACAGCAGCCTGCAAACCCTGATGAGTTTTTTCAACATCACCAAATACCCGCCGTCGCTGTTGTTCATCACGCTGACGGTGAGCGTCGGGCTGCTGCTGTTGCTGGTGTTCGAGCGTGCACAGGATCGACGCTGGATTCGCTGGCTGACGGTGTTCGGTTCGGCGCCGATGTTTTTCTATCTGCTGCACCTGTATGCGCTGAAGGTGCTGTACCTGATTGGCGTGGCATTGGTCGGGCTCAATCAGGGCAGTCATTTCGGTTTCTCGACGGTGGCGGCGGTGTGGCTGGCGGCGATGGTGCTGGCGGTCGCGTTGTTTCCGGCCGTGCGCTGGTTCTCGGCATTGAAGGCCCGGCGACGGGACATCGCCTGGTTGAAATATCTGTAGCTAACTCGTTTTGCCGTCGCGAACGTTGCGGGCAAAGTCGATTAAAGCCTTGAGCGGCGCCGGTACATGGCGCCGGCTCGGGTAATACAGATGCAGGCCGGGATAGTACGGGCACCAGTCCGCCAACACCTGCACCAGACGCCCGGCCGCGAGGTGCTCGCTGACCATGTCTTCGAACACATAGGCCAGCCCCAAACCTTGCAGCGCCGGGCCGACCATCAGGCTGACATCGCCCAGGGTCAGCGGACCGTTGACTTCGATTTCCTGTTCAATGCCACCACGTTCGAATTCCCAGCGGTACATCGAACCGCTCGGGAACCGATGGCGGATGCAGGGCAGGGCATGCAGATCTTCAGGTTTCTGCGGCGCGGGATGCCGCTGGAAAAACGCCGGCGAGCCGACCACCACTGACCGCAGATTCGGCCCGATGGGCAGCGACACCATGTCCGCCTCCAACCGGTTGCCGAAACGTACACCGGCATCGAATCCCGCAGCGACGATATCCAGCAGCGCATCGCTTTCGACCACCTCCAGACGTATGTCCGGGTAGGCCTGCAGGAACTCGCTGGCAATCGGCAGCAGCACCAGTTCACAGGCCTGGCGCCCGGAGGTAATGCGCAGGTTGCCCGAGGGCTTGTCGCGAAAATGGTTGAGGTCTTCAAGCGCATCTTCGATATCGCGAAACGCCGGTTTCAACCGGGCATAAAGCCGTTCGCCGGCTTCGGTCAGGGCCACGCTGCGGGTGGTGCGATTGAACAGACGCACGCCGAGGCGGTTTTCCAGAGCGCGCAACGAGTGACTCAGCGCCGACGGTGTCAGGCCCAGATCCACCGCTGCACGACTGAAATTCAGATGCTGCGCGATGCTCAGAAAGATCGACAGATCCGCCGTGGACGGGTTTTTCATTAATGAACGCCTTTCACAAAGTCATGTAATTTTGTTGGGATTATCACATCAGTAGCACGGCTTTAAAGTCGCATCAACTCATCGAGAAGGCCCGGCAACAACGCCAGGGTCACTGACAGGAGGAGTTGCTATGCGTACCTGGCTGATTACCGGAGCTTCCCGTGGTTTTGGCACCCTCATCGCAGAACATGCCCTGCGTGCCGGCGACGCCGTGATTGCCACCGCCCGCAAACCGCAAGACATTACCGACCGCCTCGGCGAGCACCCGAACCTGCTGGCGGTGCGCCTGGACGTCACCCGCGAAGAAGAGGCCCACCAAGCGGTGGCGGAAGGCATCAAGCGTTTCGGCCGCATCGATGTGCTGATCAACAATGCCGGCTTCGGCGTACTGGGCGCGGTGGAAGAAACCAGCGCCAGCGAAACCGAGCGCCTGTTCGCCACCAACGTCTTCGGCCTGCTCAACGTGACTCGCGCCGTGCTGCCGCACATGCGCGCCCAGCGTAGCGGGCGGGTCATCAACATCTCATCGATTGGCGGCTATCAGGCCTACATGGGCTGGGGTGTCTACGGCTCCACCAAGTTCGCGGTGGAAGGCATCAGCGAAGCGCTACGTCAGGAACTGGCGCCGCTGGGCATTCATGCCACGGTGGTCGAGCCGGGCTTCTTCCGCACTGACTTCCTCGATGAACAATCGCTGGTCAAGACCGCGCTGGTGCTGCCGGACTACGACGAAACCGTCGGCAAGATGCGCACCTTCGCCGAAGCCGCCAACCATGCGCAGCCGGGTGATCCGGTGAAGTTTGCCGAAGCCATGCTGGCGCTGGTCAATGCGCCGAACCCGCCGCAACGGCTGGCATTGGGCAGCGACACCGTCGCGCGGATCGAAGCGAAAAATCGATTGGTGGCGCAGGAACTGGCCGAGTGGAATGCGCTGGCGCTGTCCACGGATTTCAAGGACTGACACGCCGCCCGACTCAGCAATCGCAGGCTGCGCTCTGTTGATCGCAGCCTTATTTTTCTTTTCATTGGACGAAATCATGACAACCATCTCCCAGCACCATGGCGCGCGCGACAAACTGCTGATCCTCGCAGCCATTTGCCTGTCGGCACTGGTCCTTCCGTTGAGTTTTACCGGTGGCGCGGTGGCGACGCCGGCCATTGGCCGCGACCTGGGCGGCAGCCCGGTGGCGCTGACCTGGATCACCAATGCGTTCATGTTGTCGTTCGGCAGTCTGCTGATGGCGGCGGGGGCGTTGGCCGATGTCTATGGGCGCAAGCGCCTGTTCACGGGCGGCATGCTGCTATTTACCGCTGCGTCGATTGCCCAGAGCCTGGCGCCTTCGGTGTTCTGGCTGGATGTGTTGCGGGCGATACAGGGCGTGGCCGGGGCTGCGGCGCTGGCCAGTGGTTCGGCAGCGCTGGCACAGGAGTTCGAAGGCCATGCGCGCACCCGTGCCTACAGCATGCTGGGCACCACGTTTGGCATCGGCCTGGCGTTCGGCCCATTGGTGGCCGGGGCGCTGATCGAGGCGTTCAACTGGCGTGCGATCTTTGTCTTCACCGCGCTGATCGGTGTGATCGCGATGGTCTTCGGTCTGCCGCGCATGCGTGAGACCCGCTACCCAGACGCCAGCGGTCTCGACTGGCCGGGCAGTGTGACGTTCAGTTCGATGCTGGCGCTGTTCACGTTCGGTGTGATCCAGGCCCCCGAAAGCGGTTGGGGCAGTCCGTTGGTAGTGGGGCTGTTGGGTGCTTCGGCGTTGTTGCTGGCGCTGTTCGTCCTTATCGAAATGCGCGTCAAGCGCCCGATGCTTGATCTGACCCTGTTCCGTTTTCCGCGCTTCATCGGTGTGCAGATGCTGCCGATTGGCACCTGCTTTTGCTACATCGTGCTGGTGGTCATGCTGCCGCTGCGATTTATCGGCGTCGAAGGCTTGAGTGAAATCGATGCCGGCCTGCTGTTGCTGGCGTTGTCGGCGCCGATGCTGGTGGTGCCGATGCTCGCGGCGTCCATGACCCGTTTTGTCTCGGCCGGTATTTTGTCAGGCGTGGGTTTCCTGATTGCTGCTGTAGGTCTGCATTGGCTGAGCCTGTACAACGTCGGCGAGCCAAAATTTGCGCTGGTGGTACCGATGGTGTTGATCGGGATTGGTGCGGGGTTGCCGTGGGGCTTGATGGACGGGTTGTCGGTCAGCGTGGTGCCGAAAGAACGCGCCGGCATGGCGGCCGGGATTTTCAACACGGTGCGGGTGGCGGGCGAGGGAATTGCACTGGCCAGCGTGGCGGCGATTCTTGCCTCGCTGCTGCATACCGATCTGCAAACGGTAGCTGCTGGTGCCGATGCAGCGCTGATTGCCGAGACCGCGCACCGGGTGACCACTGGCGACATGGCTCACGCGATCAACACGATTCCAGGGTTGGCCAATGAACGTCTGGTGCAAGGTTACGCTTCGGCGTTCCAGTATCTGCTGCACATCCTGACGATCATCACGCTGGCGTCGGCGGCTGTGGTGCTGGGGCTGTTGAGCAAGGAACGGACGGTATCGGAGCCACAACAGGCGGCGGCTTGAAATGAAAAAGCCCGGAAGCGCAAAACGCTTCCGGGCTTTGTTCATTGGATCAGTGGCGGTCCAGCCAAACGGTTTGCGCATTGCAGAACTCGCGTACACCGAAGTGCGACAGCTCGCGGCCGAAACCGCTTTTCTTCACGCCGCCGAAGGTCACGCGCGGGTCGCTGGCGGAGTAACCGTTGATGAACACGCCACCGGTTTCCAGTTCGCTGGTCAGCTGCTGGGCCAGGGCGACATTGGCGGTGTAGATCGTGGCGGTCAGGCCGAACTCGCTGTCGTTGGCCAGGGCCACGGCGTGAGCGCAGTCGCGTGCGGTGATGATCGAGGCTACCGGGCCGAACAATTCCTGTTTGAACGAGGTCATGCGGTCGGTGACGTTGGCCAATACGGTCGGCTCGTAGTAGTTGCCCGGCCCTTGGGCCTTGCCGCCACCGAGCAGCAGGGTGGCGCCTTCTTCCAGGGTGTCGCGCACTTGCTGATCCAGTTCGTCACGCAAATCGAAGCGGGCCATCGGGCCGATGTAGTTGTCGGCGGACAACGGATCGCCCATCTTCAACTGGCGAGTGGCTTCGACGAATTTGCGGGTGAACTCTTCGACCACGCCTTCTTCGATGATCAGGCGTTTGGCAGCGGCGCAGACCTGGCCGGAGTTCTGGTAACGACCGATCACTGCTGCTTGCACGGCTTCGTCGATATCGGCGTCGTTGAGCACGATGAATGGATCGGAACCACCCAGTTCCAGCACGCATTTCTTCAACGCGGCCCCAGCCTGTGCGCCGATGGCCATGCCGGCGCGGACGCTGCCGGTCAGGGTCACGGCGGCGATGCGCGGGTCGGCGATGGCGGTGGACACGCCTTCCGGGGTGACGTTGATCACTTCAAACACGCCATCGGCAAAACCGGCGCGAGTGAAGGCATCACGCAACAGATAGGCGCTGCCCATCACGTTCGGCGCATGCTTGAGCACGTAGGTGTTGCCGGCGATCAACGCCGGGACGGCGCCGCGCAGCACTTGCCAGATCGGGAAGTTCCACGGCATTACGGCGAGGATCGGCCCCAGCGGACGGTATTCGATGCGCGCCTTGCCGCCTTCGACCAGTGTTGCTTCGGCGTTGAGCATGGCCGGGCCGTGTTCGGCGTACCACTCGCAAAGCTTGGCGCATTTCTCGATTTCGCCACGGGCCTGGGCGATCGGCTTGCCCATTTCCTGGGTGATCATGGTCGCCATGGCTTCGCTGCTGTCACGCAGGGCGCCGGCCAGCGCGGTCAGGGCGCGGGAGCGATCCTGCAGCGGTTTGCGTTTCCACTTGCCGAAACCGAACGCGGCACGGGTCAGCGCGGCATCGAGGGCCTCGGCGGATTCGAAGGCGTAGTGACCGATCTGCTCGCCAGTGGCGGGATTGATCGAGATGGCGTGGGTCTGGCTGGAAATCGGGCTCATGGCATCGTCCTGCGAGGTCAGTGGATGCGCTCAGAGTAGGGTGGCGTTTGATTTCTGGAAACTGAATAATAAAGAGCGTTTCTTTCACGATTGGAGAATGACTGTGGATCTGGTGCAACTGGAAATCTTCAAGGCCGTTGCCGAGCACGGCAGCATCAGCGCGGCGGCGGCGCAGATCCATCGCGTGCCGTCGAACCTGACGACGCGCATCAAGCAGTTGGAGGAGGATCTGGGCGTCGACTTGTTCATCCGCGAGAAAAGCCGCCTGCGTCTGTCGCCCGCCGGTTGGAGTTTTCTGGAGTACGCACGGCGGATTCTCGACCTGGTGCAAGAAGCGCGAGCCACGGTGGCTGGCGAGGAACCGCAAGGCGCGTTCCCGCTGGGCTCGCTGGAAAGTACGGCGGCGGTACGGATTCCCGGTTTGCTGGCGACGTATAACCAGCAACACCCCAAGGTCGATCTGGACCTGTCGACCGGGCCGTCGGGGACGATGATCGACGGTGTCCTCTCCGGGCGCCTGGCGGCTGCATTTGTCGACGGCCCGGTCTTGCACCCGGCGCTGGAAGGCATCCCGGCGTTCGAAGAGGAAATGGTCATCATCTCGCCGCTCCACCACGGCCCGATCCAGCGCGCTGCGGACGTGAATGGCGAAAACATCTATGCGTTCCGCTCGAACTGCTCCTATCGCCATCACTTCGAAAAATGGTTCAGCACCGACGCTGCCGTACCCGGCAAGATCTTCGAAATGGAGTCCTATCACGGCATGCTCGCCTGCGTCAGTGCGGGCGCCGGTCTGGCCCTGATGCCGCGCAGCATGTTGCAGAGCATGCCCGGTTGCGCGACGGTGAGTGTGTGGCCGCTGGCGGCGGATTTTCGCTTTCTGACGACGTGGCTGGTGTGGCGCCGGGGCACGGTGTCGCGCAGTCTGAGCATGTTCGTGCGCTTGCTCGAGGAGCGCGGCGTGGTGCGTGCAGAAGAGAATTGACACTTTGTGTCATGGTTGTATCTTAGGCGTCCTGTTTCGCAATATAAAAAACTATACAGCGCAAGCGATGCGCGATTAGCCAGAAGGAATCAGCGATGACCACAGCCCTGAGCGGTAAAGAAGCGGTAGGTGAACGTTTTGTGCTGGAAACCATGCGCCACGCCCAGCAGTTGACCTGGAAGGCCGTGGACGAGATCGCCAAGGTGATCAAGCCCGGCATGCGCGAATCGCAAGCTCATGCACGGGGCAAGGAAATTCTCGTCGAACTGGGCATGGACCGGATCTGGCATCCGCTGTTGATCCGCTTCGG
The DNA here is from genome assembly GCF_059416185.1 of Pseudomonas sp. GW821-FHT09E04. Lineage (NCBI taxonomy): Bacteria > Pseudomonadati > Pseudomonadota > Gammaproteobacteria > Pseudomonadales > Pseudomonadaceae > Pseudomonas > Pseudomonas sp. GW821-FHT09E04. Next base: position 910,621 of record NZ_JBWKOR010000001.1, on the reverse strand, counting down.
CGCCAACACGCTGAAGACCTTCAAGGAGCGCTCCGACGGCGATCCGGTCCTGGGCGAGGAAGACATTTTCTTCATCGACATGGGCGTGGTCTGGGAAGGCCATGAAGGCGATGCCGGGGCGACGTTCGTCACCGGTTCCGATCCGCAAATGATCGCTTGCGCGGCGGCCTCCAAAGCACTTTTCGACAAGGTCGAGGCCTTTTGGCGTCAAGGCGTAACCGGTGTCGAACTGTATCGCTACGCCACCGATCAGGCTGAGGCGATGGGTTGGAAACTGAATCTGGACATCAAGGGCCACCGGGTCAGTGATTTTCCCCATGCGATCTATCGGGGCGGTAATCTGGGGGATTTCGATCAGGCTCCGAATGCCGGTGTGTGGATTCTGGAAATCCAGATCGAGCACCCTGAGCTTCCGTACGGCGCCTTCTATGAAGACCTGTTGATCTGATTCACTTTGGCGGTGCTAGAGTCAGGAGTCGATGTTCATTCAGGTGCAGCGCTGTAGTTGTAACTACATAGCGCTTGCTCAGATGATGCAGGCCGTTTCCTAACTCCAAAGTCAAAAAAAGGACGTCCATCATGAAAGTCAGTGCCCGCAATGTTTTCAAAGGTCAGGTCAGCCAGGTTCAGGAAGGCTCGGTCAATGCGGAAGTCGTCCTGACCCTGCCGGGCGGCGAGAAGCTGGTTGCTGTCGTGACCCTGGCCAGCCTCAAGAGCCTGGGCATCGCGGTGGGCAAAGAAGCCGTTGCGCTGGTCAAGGCGCCTTGGGTGATGCTGATGACCGAATCCGACGGCATTCGCCTGTCGGCCCGCAACTGCCTGCAAGGCAAGGTGCTGAGCGTGACCGATGGCGCGGTCAACGCCGAAGTGGTGATCGAGCTGGCCGGCGGTTCGAAGGTCTATTCGATCGTGACCCGCGACGCGGTGAACGAACTGGGCCTCGCTGCTGGCGTTAGCGCGACGGCGGTGATCAAGGCTTCGCACATCATTCTGGGTGTGCCGGCCTGATTAAACGCGCGACTCGATAAAAATGCCCGGTTCGGTGATTTGCCGAACCGGGCATTTTTTATTGGCCATCGATACTGCGGGGTAGGTCGAGTAGATTTCCGTCGCGCAACACCTCCGGCAGCAACGCATCCGGAAAGCCCTGATAAGCCACCGGCCGCAAAAAGCGCTCGATCGAGGTCATGCCAACCGAGGTGAAGCGACTGTCCGAAGTGGCCGGGAACGGCCCGCCGTGCACGGTGGCGAAAGTCACTTCCTGAGGATGGGCGAAGGCGTTGACCACGATGCGTCCGGTGCGACGTTCGAGGATCGGCAGCAGGCGCCGAGCCAGGTCCAGATCGCGGTCTTCGAGGTGAATGGCCGCGCTCAGTTGGCCTTTGAACGACCGCGCGACCGCCAGCAATTCTTCCTCATCGTTGACCGTTACCAGCAACGCGGCCGGACCGAACACTTCATGGGCCAGCGCCGGTTCGCCGAGCAGGCGTTGACCGTCAACTTCCAGCAGCGCCGAGCGGCCTTCAAATTGGCCATCCGCTGGTGCGCCGACTGCCACCAGATTCGCACCAACGCTTTCCATCGCCACCAGCCCTTTGACGTATGAACCGTGAATCCCCGGGGTCAGCATCGTGCGTGCCGGTGCATTACTGATCCGTTTGATCATGGCGCTGCGCAATGCTTGCAGGCCATCGCCCTTGACCGCGATCAGGATCGACGGACACAGGCAGGCTTGCCCGACATTGACCAGCATCCGCTCGGCGAAACCGTCACCGATTTCCGCGCCGCGTGCCGCCATTGCTGCGGGCAGGATGAAGGTCGGGTTGACGCTGGTCATCTCGGTGAACACCGGGATCGGGTCGGGACGCAACTGCGCGCGGCGATAGAGCGCCATGCCGCCCAGTTCCGAACCGGTGAAGGTCACTGCCTTGATCAGCGGGTGATCGACCAGCGCCTCACCGATGGCATTGCCGCCGCCGCGCACCATCGAAAACACACCCTCGTGCAAGCCATGCGCCTGTACGGCCTTGCGGATGGCGCGGGCCTGGATTTCCGAGGCGCCGGGGTGGGCGTTGTGTGCCTTGAGAATCACCGTCGCACCGGCCGCAAGCGCCGAAGCGGTGTCGCCGCCGGCCACCGAATAGGAAATCGGAAAGTTGCTGGCGCCGAAGATCGCCACCGGGCCTATCGCGATCTTTTGCAGCCGGTGATCCATCCGTGGCCGGGGCTGACGCTCAGGTTGCGCCGGGTCGATGGCCAGTTGCAGGAAGCGTCCCTTGCGCACCACATCGGCGAACTGGCGGAACTGGGTCGCGGCCTTGGCGGCTTCGCCTTCGAGCTGTGCCTGAGGCAAACCGGTTTCCAGTGCGGCGCGGGCGGCCAGTTCCTCACGAACGGCGTCGAGGTTGTCGGCGATGCTCTCCAGAAACGCCGAGCGTTCGGCCAGCGAGGTATGGCTGTAGCTGTCGAATGCCGCGTCGGCAAGGGTTGCAGCCTGATCGACCTGGGCCGCGCCGCCAAAGGCGAACTCTGGTTCGATCAGTTGATGGGTTGCCGGATTCAGCGCTTTCATCGTGCCCTCGGTGGCGGGGATGTCAGAGGCGCCGATCAGCAGGTGGCCAGTCAGACTCATTTCGACTCACCCTGTGTGTTGAGGCTGGCGATCAACTCGTCGGTGGTCGTGACGACATGGGCAAAGGTCGGGCCGTTCAGCTCATGGGCGGAATGCATCATCTCCGGTTTGAACGCCGCCGTTGCGTCGCGCACCAGCGTGACGTGGTATCCCAGTTCGCTGGCGTAGCGGGCGGTGGCTTCGATGCAGGTGTTGGCCAGCAAGCCGACGATGATCACGTGGGTGATGCTCTTCTGCTTGAGGCGAAAATCGAGGTCGGTGTTGGCAAAACCGCTGGAGCCCCAATGTTCCTGAGCGACGATGTCACCGTCCTTCGGCGCGAAATCCGGGTGCCATTCACCGCCCCATTCGCCACGGGCAAAGTGGTGCATGTGCATGATCTTTTGTTGGGTGGGGCTTGGGTGATCCCAGTTCTCGTAGTCGCCTTTGACCCAGCGGTGATGCGGTACGATGACCACCGGAATCTGCAGGCCACGCACGGCGCGGTCGAGTTTGCGCAGGTTGTCGAGCAGACCGTTCTGGTCGGCGATCGGTTTGATCAGCGGAAAGATCTTGCCGCCATCCGATAAAAAATCGTTGTACGGATCGACCAGCAGGTAGGCGGTTCTGTCGAGTGGATAGAGAGGTTTCGACATGACGATGTACTCCGGCAATGAGAGTGATCGATGCTCAGGGCTTGTTCCCGCATCGTGTTGATATGATAATCATAGTAACTGTGAAAGAGGCAAGCCCTGATGGCTGTAAACGATAGTCTTCCCGATACGCTGTGCCCGATTTCCCGGGCCGAGGCGATCGTCGGCGACCGCTGGACGGTGCTGGTTTTGCGCGAGTTGTTCATGGGCAGCCATCGCTACGACGAGATTCAGGCCCAGACCGGCGGTACGCCGCAGATGGTCGCCGCTCGTCTGAAAAGCCTGGAGGCAGACGGACTGGTCGAGCGTCGCTTGTATAACGAGCGGCCGAAACGTTACGAGTACCACCTCACCGCCAAGGGCGAGGCGTTCTACCCGGTGGTGATTGCGTTGCGCGCCTGGGGAGAGACCTGGTGCAAGTCGCCGGAGGAGGGGCTGGCCGTGAACATGATCCACAAGCACTGCAATCACAGCGCCGGCCTCGGACCGCTGTGCGATCACTGCGGCGAACTGTTGCGACGCGAGGATCTGATCAGCCAGCCGCAAGAGGCTTATGTCGCCGAGCGGCAAGCGCGGCGCGAGGCGTTCAAGGCGAAATAGGCGGTTCCAGCCAAAGCAAAAGGCCCTCGCTTCGAGGGCCTTCGTGTGTCAGTGAAGAAAGGAAGGCTTACAGACTGCCCGCCAGTTTCCCGGTCATCAGTCGCCGACGATAAGCACTGTCACGACTGGCCAGCCAGAAATACAGCGGCGACGTCACCAGCAACCCCACCAGCCAGGAAAGGTCCGCGCCGTTGATGTGCGCCGATACCGGCCCGACGTACAGCGGCGTGTTCATGAACGGAATCTGCACCGCGATCCCGATCGCATACGCCAGCAAGGCCTGCGGGTTGTAGCGGCCGTAGATGCCGCCATCGACCTGGAAGATCGAGGCGATGTCGTACTGGCCTTTGTGGATGGCGTAGAAGTCGATCAGGTTGATCGCTGTCCACGGTACCAGCACGACCAGCAGCACCAGCACCATGTCGACGAAGTGGCCGATGAAGTCTGACGACGCGCCGACGGCAGCGAAACAGCAGGCGAGCAGCACGATCAGCGAAATCACCGCGCGGCTCTTGGCGGTCGGAATCCAGCGATAGGCGAAAGTCTGTACCAACGTGATCAGCGACAGCACCGCGCCGTACAGGTTGAGCGCGTTATGGCTGATCACGCTGAGCAGGAACAGCACCAGCATCAGCGGGCCGATCGAGCCGGTGGCGAGTTTCACCGCATCCATGGTGTCCATGCCCACCGGGGTTGCCAGCACGGCAACCGCACCGAAGATGAACGACAGGCTGGAGCCCAGTGCGGAACCGAGGTAAGTGGTCCAGAACGTCGCGGCCACCGGCACATTCGCCGGCAGATAGCGCGAGTAGTCCGACACGTACGGCGCAAACGCAATCTGCCACAACGCCGCCAGCGACACGGTGGCGAGCCAGCCCGAAAGGTTGAAACCGCCACGGGTGAGGAAGTCAGCCGTCTGCACGTGAGTCAGGATGTAGCCGAAGCCGACAACGATGCCGATCCCCAACACCCAGGTGCCGATGCGGTTGAGCACGTGGATGAAGCGGTAACCGATGATCCCGATGATTCCCGAGCCCAGCGCGCCGATCACGATGCCGACCGGTACCGGAACGCTGTCGACCACGCCATGCAGGGACTTGCCGGCGAGCACGATGTTGGAGGCGAAGAAACCGATGTACATGACGCCGGCAATCAACACCACCAGCAGCGCGCCGAGGGAACCGAATTGCGCACGACTCTGGATCATCTGCGGAATGCCCATCTGCGGGCCTTGCGCCGAGTGCAGCGCCATCAGCACACCGCCGACCAGATGGCCGACCAGAATGGCGACGATGCCCCACACCAGATTCAGGTGAAACAGCTGCACGCCGAGGGCGCCGGTAACGATGGGCAGCGGCGCGATGTTGCCGCCGAACCAGAGGGTGAACAGATCCCGAACCTTTCCGTGGCGATCTTCGGGCGGCACATAGCCGATCGTGTGTTTTTCAATGAGCGGTGCGGACGTTGTTGCAGAGGTGGCCATGACGAACTCCAAGGCAAGGACGAGTACGTGGACGTACTTCAGTGAGCGCCGGCACGGACGGCGCATTTCTTGTTGGGGTCGATCATGGGCAAGGAAAGGGGAGAGATAAATTAGTAGTTTTGTTGCTTCAGGCGTTAAAAAAACGAGGCTCTCCGGTCAGATGAAAGCGCTCTGTTTCGGGCGTTTCAGCACCATGAACGACAACGCAGCTGACCTCCATCGGAGCAGCTGTCTGTCGATGAACCTGCGGCTTGGTTGCGGACTTGAATCCTGCAGCCAGACCGTTTTTTCAAAGGTGAATCGAAGCCAGCATCCGTTGCAGCATCTCATCGCAGGCCTTGAGCTGATCGCGGCTGACGAACTCGTCCGGCTTGTGACCCTGGTCCATGCTGCCGGGCCCGCACACCACCGTGGGAATCCCCACCGCGTCGAACAAGCCGCCTTCGGTCCCAAACGCCACGGTGCCGAAATCGTCCGAGCCACAGAACGTGGCGATCAATTCCGCCGCCTGGCTCCGGGCATCCGTCGCCAGCCCCGGATACGCTGACAGTTCGCTGAAACGGATATCACTCTGCCCGCTGACGGCCCGCATGCGCGGCAGCATTTGCTGTTCGGCATAGGTCTTGAGTTGCTGCGCGACGACCGTCGGATCCTGCGAGGGCAGGGCGCGGATTTCGAAGTCGAAACGGCAATCGGCAGGGACGATGTTCAACGCCTTGCCGCCGCTGATCACGCCGGTTTGCACCGTTGAATACGGCGGGTCAAAGCGCGGGTCGAGGTATTCATCCTTGAGCTGCCGACCGATGCGCCCCAGCTCGCCGATCAGCTCGGCGGCGCATTCGATGGCATTGACCCCGAGTGGCGCGTAGGCCGAATGACAGGCGTGTCCCTGGACATCGCAGCGCATCGCCAGTTTGCCTTTGTGCCCGAGCACCGGTTTGAGTTCGGTCGGTTCGCCGATGATGCACAGCAACGGTTTGACCGGACGTTGCTCCAGCACCTTGAGCAGCGAACGTACGCCGAGGCAGCCGACCTCTTCGTCGTAGGACAGCGCAATGTGTACCGGCATGCGCAGCGGTACTTTGACCAACGACGGCACCAACGCCAGCACGCAGGCGATGTAGCCCTTCATGTCCGCCGTGCCACGGCCGTACAACTTGCCGTCGCGCTCGCTGAGTTCAAACGGTGGCAGCGTCCATGGCTGGCCGTCGGCCGGCACCACGTCGGTGTGCCCTGACAACACGATCCCCGGCTGATCGGCCGGGCCAATCGTGGCGAACAGGTTGGCCTTGCTGCGGTCTTCGTTGTAGATCAGCTCGCATGGCACATCGAAACCTTCGAGGTAGTCACGCACGAAGTCGATCAATTGCAGGTTGGACTCGCGGCTGGTGGTGTCGAACCCCACCAGCGTTTTGAGCAACGCGACGCTGTCGCTCATCGGTCGTCTCCGGCAACCCCGTAGCCCGGCGCCTTGGCCGGATCGAGGGCGCGGTCGATGTAGTCCTGAAGCTGCGGGCGATAGGCGTCCCAGAGCTTTTGCAATTGACCGATCGGGTCTTCATCGGCCCAGTCCACCCGCAGGTTGACGATGGGCCAGGTCAGTTCACCGACCACGACCACGGCTGCCGAATGCACCGGTCCCGCTTCGCCGCCCAAGGTCTGGGCGGCGTGCAAGGCCTTGATCAGGCGGTCGGCCAATTGGCCTTCGCCTTCTTCGAACGCGCTGACCATGGCTTCGATCACCGAGCGCCCGGCGAGCATGTTGCCCGCCGCCACGCATTGCTCGCCCGACACGGCGTTGTGCACGCCCAGGGTTTGCGCGCCGCTGAAATGCGCGGTCTGCCCTAGGTGGTTGATCGCGGTGATCTGCCGGTACTGACTGTAGCCGTTGCGGGTGAGCACCTTGTCCAGCGCTGCCTCGGGCGCCAGGCCTTGCTCCATCAAGGCGAGCACTTCCGGGCCGAGGGACGGCAGGGTGATGTTCTGGCTCGACACTGCGCCGACACCCGGCAACAGCCACGGACAACGGGCGCCGACGGCAATGCTGGAGGAACTGATGGCGATGCCGAACTGGCCGGTTTCGGGGCAGCGGGCGGCGATGGAAAATGTCATGTGTGGCCTCCTTTCGCTAAGGTCGAATTACTCGGGAATCACCGCAACCACATCAATCTCCATCAGCCACTGCGGCTGGCCCAGCGCCGACACCACCAGCCCGGTGGAGATCGGGAAAACACCCTTCAGCCATTTGCCGACTTCCTGATACACCGGCTCGCGGTAGCGCGGGTCGATCAGGTAAGTGGTGGTCTTGACGATATGGCTCAGGTCGCTGCCGGCCTCTTCTAGCAGTTGCTTGACGTTGCGCATTGCCTGTTCGGTCTGTGCGCGCGGGTCGCCGAGGCCGACCAGTTCACCATCGAAATTGGTGCCGACCTGACCACGGACATACACGGTATTGCCGGCGCGGACGGCCTGGCACAAGTCATTGTCCAGGGTCTGGTTCGGGTAAGTGTCCTTGGTGTTGAACATGCGAATGCGGGTGTGGGTTGGCTGACTCATGTGAGGCTCCTGACGAAATCGAACCCGGCGCAACCGGCGCCGGTATTGATGAGGGGAATCAAGCGTCGACGGTGTCGGCGGCGTTGTTGTGCAGCACGGCTTCGCGTTGTTCGGCATCGCGATAGGCCAGGTATTTGCGCTGGGTAGCGATGTGATCGGCCACGTGCTTGGCGTCGTGCCACACGCCCCAGATGAACGATGAACCGCGCCGTGACTGCCACGGCAAACCGAGGAAATACACACCCGATTCGCTGGACACACCGCGCTGATGTTGCGGCTTGCCGTTGTCGTCGAACGCCGCGACTTTCAGCCAGGAATAGTCCACGGCAAACCCGGTGGCCCAGATGATCGACGTGATGCCGGCGGCGGCCAGATCGAGATCGGCCAGCGGGTTCTTCACGCATTCAGGGTCTGGGTACGTCTCGCGGGCTTCCGGTTCCAGCGGCAGATCGAGGCCGTTGCGTTCGATGTAGGCATCGGCGGCATCCAGCAGTGCGAGGTAGTTCTCGTCGCCACGCTTGAGGTTGTCGCGCAGATCCTGTTTGAAGGTCACCACGCCGTCGCTGAACGATTCAGTGACGCCGACCAGAGTCATTCCGCGATGGGCCAGGCCACGGAAGTCGATCGTGCGGCCACCGTGGGCGCCGCTGACGGCGATGGTCACGTGCTCGCGGCCAGGTTTCATGGCGGCCTGATCCCATTCGCCGAGCACGCCGAGCCACCAGCAGAAATCGCGGTTGCGGTAAGCACGAGGAGGGCGGTCATGGGCACCGACCGAGAGAAACACCTGCTTGCCCGAGCGCTGCAATTCATCGGCGATCTGCACGCCCGACGAACCGGCACCGACCACCAGTACTGCGCCGGCCGGCAGTTGTTGCGGGTTGCGATAGTCGGCCGAGTGAATCTGCAGCAGATGCTCATCCTTCGGCGCAATGGCCGGGATTACTGGACGCTGAAACGGGCCGGTGGCGGCGACGACGCGGGCGGCTTCGATCACGCCCTCGGAGGTCTCGACGGTGAAGCCCGGGCGACCGACATTGCGCACCACGCTTTTCACGTCCACGCCGGTGCGGATCGGCGCGTTGAATTTCTTCGCATAGGCTTCGAAGTAGTCGGCGACGCGCTCCTTGTGGGCGAAACCATCCGGATCGACATCATCGAATTCCATCCCCGGAAACCGGTCGTGCCACGCCGGACCGTTGGCTACCAGCGAGTCCCAGCGCCCGGTGCGCCAGCGCTCGGCAACGCGGTTGCGCTCCAGCACCAGGTGCGGAACACCGAGTTTGCTCAGGTGTTCACTCATGGCCACACCCGCTTGACCGGCGCCGACAACAAGCGTGTCTGTTTTTATTATTTCAGTGGTCATCTCTGATCCCTTCTCACGAGGCCGTTGGATTCAGGCCGCTGTCGACCTGTTCTCTGTGCTTGGGATCAGACTAGGGAGGGGGTGGTTATCGGTAAAATATTATTAAGCTGGGATGTGAAGATAAAAACGTGATGCAGAGGCCTGAAAGTCCTGTAAACACGGGGCTTCGCCATGACACCGGAATCCGGGACAACGAAAAAAAAGGGCCGCCGACAGGGTAGTCGACGGCCCTTTGCAAGGCTTCAGTTGACTGCGGACTCAGCGGTCGAGAAACGCCAGCAGGTCTTCATTCAATTGCTGCGCATGGGTGACCGCAAAGCCGTGTGGCGCGCCTGCGTAGACTTTCAGCTCAGCGCCCTTGATCTGTGCAGCGGCCCGTTTGCCGGTGGTTTCGAATGGCACGATCTGATCACCGTCGCCGTGAATCACCAGCGTCGGCACATCGATTTTCGCCATGTCCGGGCGGAAGTCGGTTTCCGAGAACGCCGTGACGCAATCCACGGTGCCTTTGAGCGAGGCGAGCAGGGCGATGTTCAGGGTTTGCGTCAGCACGCCCTCGGAGACTTTCTGGCCCTGATTGGTGCCATAGAACGGGGCGTTGAAGTCTGCGATGAACTGCGCGCGGTCCTTCAGCAGGCCGGCCTTGATCCCGTCGAACACCGACGTGTCGACACCTTCGGCGAAGTCCGGTTTCTTGCCGAACAGCGGCGTCACCGCGCCCAGCAGCACCAGCCCGGCGACGCGCTCGCTGCCATGGCGCGCAATGTAGCGGCTGACATCGCCGCCGCCCATGGAGAACCCGACCAGGGTCACGTCACGCAGATCGAGGTGTTCGATCAACTGCGCGATGTCGTCGGCGAAAGTGTCGTAGTCGTAGCCGGTCCATGGCTGCTCGGAACGGCCGAAACCACGACGGTCGAACGCGATGGTGCGGTAGCCGCGGCTGCTCAGGTATTCCATCTGGTATTCCCACATGTCGGCGTCCAGCGGCCAACCGTGGCTGAACAGTACGGGGCGGCCGCTGCCCCAGTCCTTGTAATAGATTTCGGTGCCGTCTTGAGTCGTGAACGTGCTCATGGAAACTCCTTGGGTGTGGGCCTGCGTGGATGCCGTGATGGCAACGTTCACTATCGCGGCAAAGTGCATTGGCCACTTGTACGCAGGTGCTAAGTTCGAGGCGCACGGCGTTATCGGTTTTGCAGCGCGGGTTGTAAGATGCAACCGCATCGAACCTGCCGATTTGCTGGAGACACCCGAAATGAAGCGCAAAAGCCTTGCCGGCAATGCCTGCCCGATCGCCCGGACACTGGACCTGATCGGCGACTGGTGGTCGTTGCTGATCATCCGCGATGCGCTGGAAGGCATTTGTCGTTTCGGCGATTTCGAGAAGAGCCTGGAGATCGCCAAGAACATGTTGAGTGTCCGGCTCAAAGGGCTGGTGGAGCGCGACATCCTGCGCATGGTGCCGGCGTCCGATGGCAGCGCCTACAAGGAGTACGTGCTGACGGAAAAGGGCCGTGCCCTGCAAACCGTGATCGTTGCGCTGTCGCAGTGGGGCGGGGAACACCTGTACGCGCCTGGCGAACCGGGGTCGGTGATGGTCGATGCGCAGAAAGGGCAGCCGATCCGCAAGCTTGAGTTGCTGTCAGCCGATGGTCGGGTGCTGTCGCCGGAGGATGTGGCGACGAAACTGGCTGTTGAGCACTGAGGTGAAGTGAGCGGGGTCTGTCGGACGTTTCGTTTTTCGGAACGTTCTCTGATGCGGCGACCGGTTTTCCTTGGTTGATCTGCGAAACATCCTGCATCCCTGTCGGAGTCGGACGATTTCACCGATGCCGTTCGTCGGCAACAATGGTTGGGTGAATCCATAAATTGACGCAGCACATTGCTGAACCAGCAGGGTGCGATCCTTGCCAATGGCAGCCACGCAGAACTCGCGCTGGGCACCGGTAACCTGCAGAACCAGGGTGGCACGCTGCAGGCCGACACCCTGAACATCACCAGCACCAACCTCGACAACAGCGCGGTCAACGGCAAGGCCGGTTTGATCTCCAGTCTGTTGGGCGATTTGCAGCTGACGGTGACACGTCTGACCAACCATGCCGGCAAGCTCTTCGGCAAGGATCAGGTCATTTTCAAGGGCGCCAACCTGGATAACGCAGGCGGCGAGATCAGCGGCAATCGCCTGGGGCTCGAAGCGGTCACTCAGATTCTCAATCAGGGCGGGCTGATCGAGTCGGCGACGGATCTGCAGCTGATCGGCGGCCAACTGGACAACAGCGCCGGCGGGCAGATTCGTGCATTGGGCGGAGCCACCAGCACGATCAAGCTGAACGGCAACCTGAATAACCAGAACGGCGTCATCGAGATCGGCAGCGAGGATCTGGAACTGGCCGGTGCCCAGCTCAACAACCTCAGCGGCTGCGTTCGTCACGCTGCAAAAGGGCTGTTCGATCTGGACCTGAGCAACCTGACCGGCTCTCAAGGCAGCCTCACCGGTCTGGGCAAAGGCGTTTGGGATATCGCGTCGGTCAATGGCGTCGGCACCTGGCAACTGAACGATGGCCTGACCTACACCAGCACGCAGGGCCGTAATCTTTACAGGAAACCATCAAACCTTATCCATATTCCTGAAGTGGAAAAGGGGACAGTGAAAAGGGAAAAGTGATTAATAAATCTGTCCCCTTTTTTCTGTGATTTTGCAGAGTCTCTGTTGGAAATAGGTATTAATCGGGTCAGTGGCGCTGTTGCCAAAGTTTGCCTTGTTGCCTGTGGGGAACGTAAGGTTCTGCAAGATCATAGGCGGCATTTGGCGGGTAGTTCTATAAGTGGTATTCCTGTTTTTGACATTGCAGGCTGGCCGGATAGTCGGTACAAGGATGAAGTGGGCTATTTGGAAGTTGCAGAGAACGAAGCGGTGCTTGTAATGTTTTTTTCTTCCGAGAAGGTCGTTGAATTAGTGTATGAGCTTTCGGATGTAAGATTTGGTGTTGCTTTGGGGGGGAGATGATTTGGATTGCTGTAGATAAGTTAAAGTGAAAGTCGCCATTTGAAAAAGGGGGCAGATTTATTTTGAAAAAGGGGACTGAAAAATGAAAAAGGGGACAGATTTATTTGATTTAATAATTCTGTCCCTTTTTTTGCAATAAGGTTAAATGTAAACTCAACTCTGAGGGGGTATCAGGCGGTTCTTGAAAAAAAGACAGCATTTTATAATTCATCTGGTCAAAGGTTGGTTTGTAAGAACGACATATGGGTCTTGAAATGATTAAAGTGAACTGGTTTGCCCCCATCGTCCCAGGTGTAGAACTAGCTGGTATTGAGTTGGGGGCAACGCGTGAGGAGTTTGAATCCATGCTCCTTGAGTGTTGTGTAGATCCGAAAGCGAGGGTGTATAAGTTTTCTGATACTCCATTGTTGGTTTTGGATGTTACAGAAAGTTCAGGTAAGACATTTTTTCGGTTTGATATTTTTGATTTGAATCTTACGGGCTGGAATTTGCAGTTTCCAGGTTCGGAGAAAGTGTTATCCGAGACTAGGGCACTTGTGGTCGGGTTTTTGAATGGTAGGGTTTCCAATATCTCCGTATGGATGTTCGATTATTTCGGCTCGCTGGGAGACAAAAGACTAACTTACTCCTATCAGGGGAAAGTGGAGGGTAGGGGGCTTGGTTCGCGAGTTGATTGTGCAGCTACTTGTTTTGAGCTGGTTTATGATGAGGCTGAAGAATGGTTTTACGCTCGTACCGATAGAATAATTTTTGGTGGTGGAGGGGGAGGCAGTCTGGAAGATTCTGAAGATCAATTGATTCATATGATTATGATTTTTTAGAAAGTGATTTGGAGTGGGCGTCGGTTGTTTTGAAATGAAAAGCGGGCTGGGCGGAAGGGGCGACGGAAACGACAGATTTATTTAATTAAATAAATCTGTCCCCTTTTAAGTTCTAAGTTGCTGTCAGCCGATGGTCAGCTGCTGGCGCCGGAGGACGTGGCGACGAAATTGGCTGTTGAGCACTGAGTGAGCTGCCGATTTGTTCGACGCTGTGCATGAGTATCGTCAGGGAGCCGAATCGATTGATTGACGCCAAAATAGTGGCCATCTAATATCGCGCCGATGTTTGATATCACCTCCGTCTCGCTGCGCTCATTAGGGAAGATTCACACGTGAACAAACCTGCACTCGTCACTTTGACCTTGGCGTTCGCGCTTTCAGGTTGCCATTCCAACGTTCGGGATTCTTCTCCCAATCTGCTGAAAGACGGTGTCCAGCTGCATCAGAATACGGTGGCGGTCGATGCGCAGCACGCCAAGGTTGTGATGAAAGCTTCGGGCTCGACGATCCCTGTAGAGTTTTCGATCCGTCGTGCAGACGATCCCGACCGCCGCATGGAAGAGCTGGGAACCGTTGTGGATTCGGGGCGAGGCAAGGTGTTCGGCTGGATTGCCAAGCTCAATGAAGTGGGCAACAGCGCGGTGGCCAAACGCTTCCCGCAACTGGAAACCCAGGCCGATGCCGATAAGACAATTGAAGTGTCGGGCTATGCGAATGGCCCTCGCACCGGAGTTCTCCATACCTGCGGGCCAGTTAGCAATTCGTTTACGCCAGAGCGTGGCAAAGCCTATCTGGTGGAGTTCGAGTTTGTTGGCGGCAGTTGCGAGCAGCACGTCTACGACGTTACTCAGCCCGAGCAGCGCATTCCTGTAAAGAGCTGACCTGCTGAATTCAAAGATCCCATCAATGCGTGAGGAAGAATTTGCCTGTGAGTGATGTGAATTATCCGCGTTTGAAGGTTTTCCTGGCTTTTCTTCTTTGCCCGTTGGCGCCGGGTTTTATCGCCGGCTTCTTCAAGACGATTGCGACCGTCGCCCATCTGGCCATGAACCCACGGTTGATGGGGGAGGTCGCAGGGGCGGAATTGATGTTGATGCCATTCCTTGGACCTGTTCTGGCTCAAGTGGTATTTCTCGTGCCATTTCTGCTGTTTTCATTGGTGATCGCATCGATGAAAGTCAAAAGGACAAGTCGAGCCTGTTCCGTGATAGCGCTGTCGGGCGCGGTGCTGGCCACTTTATGGGTTACTCCGTTTATCGTCGCCGTTGTACGGGATGTAGAGAGTGCGAAGTTTTCCGATGAGATTTTCGGAATGGTCGTACTCTTTGTCACTTCAATGGCGACATGCTGGTTGACTGCCCGTTTCTTCCTGCCTGATCCGACAGAGCTGGAGACTGATATCCGCCAGGGCGGTTAGTGCTTCTTAAAGGAGTCCAAGGAATGAAGGTCAATCAAACAATTTTTGATGAGCTCTGGAACGGTGATAAAAACATTTGCTTCTTTGTTTGTTCAGGCAAGAGCTTTTGGGTCGTAGACGAAAAATGCAACTTCACCCTTGATGCGGAAAAGGACTACCGTGCTTACCTGGACGCCGGGAGTATAAGCCGGGAGCAATATGAACTCGCTTGCAAGGCGTTCAGAGGGGGTGTCCTCAAAATGACTGCGGATAATTTCCCCAAGTACCTCCACGACTCAAGCGAAAAAATTCTGTCTTCCCACGATCTGCAGGATTTTATCGGGGCAGATGCAGAGGTTTTTCAAAGGGTTGAGCATTACTACCAGACAGGCGAGGGCTTGACGCCTGATGTGTACAAGCGTGCCAATGTTATTAGTTCGCGCTTCCCAAGTTTTTATATCAATTTTGATCGGAAAATATTCATGCACATGGATGATGTGCGTGTTCACGAGGATCTGGTCGAGCCGGACTGGACTGCGGAGAATGCTGATTTCAGCTTTTTGATTCCGTCGAGTGAGCGGTACTGGGTCGTGGCAGGGTACGATTATTGGAAACTCAGATTTGTATAAAAGGGTTCCTGTCGCGTCCTCGTTGATATGTACATTGCTTGCCAGCGGCAAAATTGATCGCCGGGAAAAAGAATGGGTTTTGGAAGCGTGGGCACAAAAACGCCCTGGATTATCAGGGCGTTTTTATTGGGCAGATACAATCAGCACAGTCGTTAACGAAACGCCGGCACCACATGCTTGATAAACAGCTCCAGCGACTTCTTCTTCTCCGCATGCGGCAAGCTGTTGTCACACCAGAAACTGAACTCATCCACCCCCAATTCCTGGTAGTACTTGATTCGCGGAATGATTTCCTCTGGCGTACCGATCATCGCCGTCTTGTGCAGGCTCTCAAGTTCAAACTCCGGACGCCCGGCGAACTTCTCTTCCGGGCTCGGGGCGAGGAAGCCGTTCACCGGCACTTCCTTGTTGCCGAACCACGCATCGAAGGTGCGGTAGAAACGTGAAATAGCCTTCGCGCCGACTTTCCAGCCTTCCGGGTCATCCACTGCATGCACGTGGGTATGACGCAGCACCATCAATTGCGGACGCGGCACATCAGGGTTGTTGTCCAGCGCCGTCTGAAACTTGTTCTTCAGGTCGAGGACTTCTTCGTCGCCCTTCATCAACGGCGTGACCATCACGTTGCAGCCGTTGGCCACGGCAAAGTTGTGCGAGTCCGGGTCGCGGGCGGCGATCCACATTGGCGGGTTGGGCTTCTGGATCGGTTTCGGCACGCTGGTGGAGGTGGGGAATTTCCAGATCTCGCCATTGTGGGCGTAGTCGCCTTGCCACAGGGCGCGGACCACCGGGACCATTTCCCGTAGCGCCTGGCCGCCGGATGAGGCGGGCATGCCGCCGGCCATACGATCGAACTCCACCTGATAAGCACCACGGGCCAGACCGACTTCCATCCGGCCGTTGCTGATCACGTCGAGCAACGCGCATTCCCCGGCGACCCGCAGCGGGTGCCAGAACGGCGCGATGATGGTACCGGCGCCCAGGTGAATCGTGGTGGTCTTGGCAGCGAGGTAGGCCAGCAGCGGCATCGGGCTCGGCGAGATGGTGTATTCCATGGCGTGGTGTTCGCCGATCCACACGGTGCTGAAACCGCCGGCCTCGGCCATCAACGTCAGTTCGGTCAGGTCTTCGAACAGTTGACGGTGGCTGACGCTTTCGTCCCAGCGCTCCATGTGTACGAACAGGGAAAATTTCATGACGCTACCTCGAATCTCTTGTGGTCGGCCGGTCGCTTGCAGGCCTGTTTAAGTGCAATCGTGCGGATCAGGCGAAGGCGGGCAGAGCGCCCATCTTGCCGTGGCAATACACCAGCGGGCTGGCGTCCTGCTGGGGCACGATGAGGTTTTTCACCGCGCCGACCATGATCGCGTGGTCGCCGCCTTCGTATTCGCGCCACAACTCACATTCGATGATAGCTGTCGCGTTGGCCAAAATCGGGTTGCCCAGTTCGCTCAGCGTCCACTCGATGCCCTGGGCCTTGTCCTTGCCTTTGCGGGCGAACGCATAGGCTTCGCTCTGCTGGCCGCCGGACAACACGTGAATGGCAAAGCGTTTGTTCTTGATCAGGACGGGGTAGGAATCGGAACTGTAGTTGGGGCAGAACAGCACCAGGGCCGGGTCCATCGACAGCGAACTGAAGGCGCTGGCGGTCAGGCCGACGATCTGGCCGTCGTCATCAAGCGTGGTGATGACGGTGACGCCGGACGGGAACGAGCCCATGACTTGTTTGTAGACGGCAGCATCGATCATTGGTCAATCCTCGAGTGCGGTGAAGCGTGTTTTTATGTGTTTATGGGTCTGATGGTATACCGTAATACATCGATTGCAAGTGCTTTTTTGGTGAAACGATAAACGTGGTTCATCCGTCGGGAAGTCAGCATTTACGGGCCTTTTGTCTAGCTGTAAAGCCTGGTGATCAGGGAGGATGCCGGATCAGATGCCGTCGCAAACAGCGGATCAGTCTTGTGAAAATGTTGGAATACCATAATATGGTCTGCATCTGAGGGGCGACCACGAAGCGCCCCCGGTTTGGCTTCATACAACGATAAGAACAGACCCAATCGAGTTCATGTATATGTCCCAGATGTCCCGGCAAGATCCGTTGATCGAGAATCACACGGTCGACTACGTCCCACTCGCGGAACGCCACGGGAAGGCCCGCGACCTTTTTACTCTTTGGTTCAGCACCAACATTGCGCCACTGCCCATCGTCACCGGCGCCATGGTGGTTCAGGTGTTTCATCTCGACCTGTTCTGGGGGCTGCTGGCGATTGTGTTGGGGCACATGATTGGCGGGGTGGTGATCGCCCTGGCCTCGGCGCAGGGCCCGCGCATGGGCATTCCGCAGATGGTGCAGAGTCGTGGTCAGTTCGGGCGTTACGGTGCGCTGCTGATCGTGTTCTTCGCGGCGATCATCTACATCGGTTTTTTCATTTCCAACATCGTGCTGGCCGGTAAGTCCATCGTCGGCATTGCGCCGTCGGTGCCGGCGCCGTTGAGCATCCTGATCGGCGCCCTGAGCGCCACGGCCATCGGCGTGATCGGCTACAACTTCATCCATACGCTCAATCGCATCGGCACCTGGGTGATGGGCAGCGCGCTGCTGGCCGGATTCATCTACATCTTTGCCCATGACTTGCCGGCAGACTTCTTCACCCGCGGCAGCTTCAACCTGTCCGGGTGGCTGGCGACGGTGTCTCTGGGGATCATCTGGCAGATCAGCTTCTCGCCGTACGTTTCTGACTATTCGCGTTACCTGCCGGCGGACATCGGCATCGCCAAGCCATTTATCGCAACTTATCTGGGCGCCACGCTGGGCACGATTCTGTCGTTCACATTCGGCGCGGTGGCAGTGTTGGCGACGCCGGAAGGCACCGAGGCGATGGCCGCGGTCAAGCAGTCCACCGGTTGGCTGGGGCCGATTCTGATGGTGTTGTTCTTGCTCAACATCATCAGCCACAACGCACTGAATCTGTACGGCGCGGTATTGTCGATCATCACCTCGATCCAGACATTCGCCAGTCAGTGGACGCCGAGCATCAAAGTGCGGGTAATGTTGTCGAGCGTGGTGCTGGCGGGTTGCTGCGTGGTGGCGCTGGGGGCGTCGGCGGATTTCATTTCCGAGTTCATCGGGCTGATTCTGGCGTTGCTGCTGGTGCTGGTGCCGTGGGCGTCGATCAACCTGATCGACTTCTACCTGATCAAGCGCGGGAGCTACGACATCGCCTCGATCTTCCGCGCCGATGGCGGGATCTACGGGCGTTTCAATCTGCACGCGATCATTGCCTATTTCATCGGCATCATCGTGCAGTTGCCGTTTGCCAATACCTCACTTTATGTCGGCCCTTACGCCAATCTGGTGGACGGCGCAGACCTGTCATGGCTGGTCGGCCTGATCGTGACCTGCCCGTTGTATTACTGCCTGGCGACGCGTGGGCAGGCGCAGGAGAGCAGGGCGACGCGGTTGGGCTTTACCGACTGATCCTGCGTACGCTACTCAAACAATGCCCGGCCAATCGCCGGGCATTGTCGTTTCAGTATTCTGGCGGTCACTCAAATTGGCCATATCGATCCCCTTTTGGCCAACCGGCCACTGTGCTCCGACTACGCTGTCGGCAAGAATCGAAGCCATAACTAAACGCTGCACCTTCCTTGCCCTTGGCTGATCTGACAGCCGCTGCCGTGTACAGAACATAAAAACCATCGACTCACGCTGCATTCGGGGAAACACAATATGGTCACGATGAAACGCATTCTGGGCGCCACTGTGTGCGGGCTGACGCTGCTGGCCAGCGCCGTGCAAGCCGAACAGCGCGAACTGCGGGTGTACAACTGGGCGGATTACATCCTGCCAGCGGTGCCCAAGGACTTCGCCGCCAAAAGCAACATCAAAGTGACCTGGGACACCTTTGACACCAACGAATCCCTCGAAGCCAAACTGCTGACCGGTAACTCCGGCTATGACCTGGTGGTGCCGTCGAACCAGTTCCTCGATACTCAGATCAAGGCCGGCGTGTTCCAGAAACTCGACAAGTCCAAGCTGCCGAACTGGAGTCACCAGGACCCGGCGCTGCTCAAGTTGCTCGACTCCAACGATCCCGGCAATCAGTACGGCGTGCCGTACATGGTCGGCACGGTGCTGATCGGTTTCAACCCGGCCAAGGTCAAGGCCGCGCTCGGCGAGAATGCCCCGGTGGACAGTTGGGACCTGGTGTTCAAACCCGAGAACATGAAAAAACTCAAATCCTGCGGCGTGGCGATGCTTGATTCACCGTCGGAAATTCTCCCGCTGGCCCTGCATTACCTGGGCCTGGACCCGAACAGCCAGAACCCGGCCGACTATGAGAAAGCCAAGGACCTGATGCTCAAGGTTCGCCCTTACGTCACCTACTTCAACTCGGCCAAGTACATGACCGACATCGCCAACGGCGACATCTGCGTGGCCATCGGTTACTCCGGCAGTTTCTACCAGTTCGGCAACCGAGCCAAAGAGGCGGGTAACGGTGTGGTGGTCGACTGGCGCTTGCCGAAGGAGGGCGCGCCGATCTGGTTCGACACCTTCGCCATTCCGAAGAGCGCGAAGAACGTTGAAGAGGCCCACGAGTTCCTCAACACTTTGCTTGAACCGAAAGTCATCGCGTCGATCAGTGACTTCCTCGGCTATCCGAATGCCAACAAGGATTCGCTGCCGCTGATCAACAAGGAAATCACCGGCAACCCGAACCTGACGCCGACCAGCGAAGCGCTGAAGACGCTGTACGTGGTGCAGCCACTGCCGCAGAAACTGGAGCGGGTGCGGACGCGGGTCTGGACCAGCATCAAGTCCGATAAGTAAATTCAAAGCTGAGGGAGCGAATCCTGTTCGCTCCCTCGGCTTTTATTTTGCCCGACTTTCTTCAGGCGACTTGTCCTTCGTCAGGATCAGACTCAGCAACACCGACGCCAGAATCAGTCCGCCGACAATCGCCAGCGACCACTCCACCGGCATGTGAAACCACGGCATCGCCGTCATCTTCCCGCCGATGAACACCAGCACCAGCGCCAGTCCGTATTTGAGCAGATGAAAGCGGTCGGCCATGTCCGCCAGCAGAAAGTACAGCGCCCGCAGCCCCATGATCGCGAAGATGTTCGACGTGAAAATGATGAACGGATCGGTCGTCACCGCGAAAATCGCCGGGATGCTGTCGACCGCAAACATCAAGTCGCTGGCCTCGATCAGCACCAGCACCAGAAACATCGGCGTGGCCCAGCGCACGCCGTTCTGCAACACGAAAAAACGTTCGCCGTGAAAGCCATTGGTGATCCGCAGATGCCCGCGCACCCAGCGTAGAAGCGGATTGTTATCGAGGTCCGGTTGCTGTTCGGCGAACACCAGCATCTTGATCCCGGTGATGATCAGGAACACGCCGAACACATACAGCAGCCACGTGAACTGCGAGACCAGCCACACCCCGGCAAAGATCATCGCCGCCCGCATCACGATCGCGCCGAGCACGCCGTACAACAGCACCCGCCGCTGCAACTCCGGCGGCACGGCGAAGTAGCCGAAGATCATCACGAAGACGAACATGTTATCGATCGACAGCGACTGCTCGATCAGATAGCCGGTGAGGAATTCCAGGGTCTTGCGCTGGGCGATTTCGGGGCCGAATTCGCCGTTCAGATACCACCAGAGCAGCCCGGCGAAGGCCAGCGCCAACATGCACCAGACAATCACCCAGGACGACGCTTCGCGCACCGAGACCCGATGCGCCTTGCGCCCGCCGAAGACAAACAGGTCAACGGCCAGCATGGCGAGGACAAAAACGATGAAGGCGACCCACATCCAGGGTTCGCCGATGTTGATGGGGTGCATGTCGTTCTCCCTGTCTTTATGTTTTTCGGGGTAGACGGGGCCATGCTAGTAGGAGAATTCTGACGAAGAAAAATCGTTTATTTCGTGGGTATTGTTCGTTAAAAGCGAAGTGTCGGGCGCTACGGGCAGCGCACGGGTAATACTTCATTCAACACTTCTTTGGTAACCTCGCTGTCGAGTCAGTCCATCACGCCAGGAGCGACGATCATCGACACGCCAGATCCTCAAGCCGTCTGCAGCCCGATCACCAGTGCTGCGATATTCATCGTGGCGACCCTCAACGCCGAAGCCGAGGCGGCCGAAAAAGTCCGCGGCTGGTGCGC
Source organism: Pseudomonas sp. GW821-FHT09E04 (assembly GCF_059416185.1). Taxonomy (NCBI): domain Bacteria; kingdom Pseudomonadati; phylum Pseudomonadota; class Gammaproteobacteria; order Pseudomonadales; family Pseudomonadaceae; genus Pseudomonas; species Pseudomonas sp. GW821-FHT09E04. Next base: position 889,319 of record NZ_JBWKOR010000001.1, on the reverse strand, counting down.
CGATATCGCAGGTTTGACGCGCTCGGTCGGTAAACGGGTCCCCTCGGGCAGCCTGTCCTGCGTCTGCGGGTTTTCTTCCAGCGCCTGGGATCGTCTGTTCGGCAGTCCTCGACCGGCGTCCCTGCATGACTTTCGCGAGTTTGGTGTAGAAGGGCGGCGCGCCGTCTCCACGCCAGGCGACCTGCTTTTGCACATCCGTGCTGATCAGATGGATTTGTGTTTTGAGCTGGCGACGCAGTTGATGTCGGCGCTGGACGGCGCCGTGACGGTTACTGACGAAGTGCAGGGTTTCCGCTATTTCGACATGCGCAGCATCATCGGATTTGTCGACGGCACGGAAAATCCGGTCGGGCGCAAGGCCGAGCATTTCACCCTTGTAGGCGATGAAGATCAGGCGTTCAGCGGCGGCAGTTATGTGCTGGTGCAGAAGTATCTGCACAACATGAAGGCATGGAACGAATTGCCGGTCGAGGCGCAGGAACGGGTGATCGGGCGAACCAAACTGTCTGATATCGAACTGGATGACGCGGTCAAACCGAGCAACTCCCACAGCGCTTTGACGACCATCACCAAGGACGGCGAGGAAGTCAAAATCCTGCGCGACAACATGCCGTTCGGCCGGCCCGGCGCGGGGGAGTTCGGCACTTATTTCATTGGCTACGCACGCTCGCCGGAGCCGCTGGAGCAGATGCTGGAGAACATGTTTGTCGGCAAGCCGCCGGGCAACTATGACCGGTTGCTGGACTTCAGCACGGCGGTGACCGGCAGTCTGTTCTTCGTGCCTTCGGCAGATTTACTGGAAGAACTGGCAGAGCGATAAAAAAACGGCGGGATCAATTGATCCCGCCGTTTTGCATTTACTTGCCTGCCGCCAGTGCCGGCGTACGTGGCGGCACCAAACGTTTCGACCCGGTCGCTTCGAACGCTGCTGCCAGTCGCAACAGTGTCGAATCGTCATAGGCCCGCCCGGCAAACGTCAGACCGACCGGCATGCCGATATCGGCCATCACGCCCATCGGCACGGTGACGGTCGGTACGCCGAGGTGACGAATTGCGAGGTTGCCGTTGGCGACCCAGATGCCGTTGCTCCAGGCGATATCCGCCGAGGCTGGGTTGACGTCGGCGTCGGCCGGGCCCACGTCAGCGTTGGTCGGGAACAGCACGGCGTCGAGGCCGAGGCGATCCATCCAGTCTTCTAGATCGAGCTTGCGGGTCTTCTCCAGGCCGCGCAGGCCGTCCGGCAGTGTCGGGATCTGATCCCACGGCGTGATGCCGCGCTCGGCCATGCGCACGTATTCGTCCATACCGGCGGCGAGGTCGCCTTCACGGTTGGGCAGGGTACCCGGGTCGTGCGGGAAGATTTTCGGCCCGTCGACGTCCGCCAGTCGATTGAGTTTCGGATCACCGTTGGCACGCAGGAAGTCATCGAACGCCCAGGCCGACAGGTCCCACAGTTCGTGGTGCATGAACTCTTTGGAGACGATGCCGCGATTGAACACGGTTGGCGCGCCCGGACGATCGCCTTCGCAGTTGGAGACCAGCGGGAAATCCACTTCGATCACTTCGGCGCCGGCCGCTTCGAGGGCCTGGCGTGCCTGTTTCCACAGATCGATCACCGAGGCGCGAGTGTTGATGCGTTGCCCGGTCGGGCCGCCGATGCCCGGTTCTTCGCTGGTGCCAGCTTCGGGATCGGCGTTGATGTACATGCGCGGCACGCCCAGGCGTTTGCCGGCCAGCGCATCACTTTTCACTGCCAATTCCAGATAGGAAGCCGGGCGCACCGAGGCGACGCTCGGGATCGGCACCCAGGGTTGCAGACGCCACAGGTCGCCGCGGGTGTCGGTGTCTTCGGCGACAACTACGTCGAGGACTTCCAGCAGATCGGCCATGGTGCGGGCGTACGGCACCACCACGTCCATGGTCGGCGTCAGCGGCCAGTTACCGCGTACCGAAATCACGCCGCGCGACGGCGTGTAGGCGCACAGACCGTTGTTCGACGCCGGGCCGCGACCGCTCGACCAGGTTTCTTCCGCCAGACCGAATGCCGAGAAGCTTGCAGCAGTGGCGGTGCCTGCACCGTTGGACGAGCCGGAAGCAAACGGCGCGGTCAGATACGCGGCGTTGTACGGGCTTTCGGCGCGGCCATAGACGCCGCGCTGCATCCCGCCATTGGCCATCGGCGGCATGTTGGTCTTGCCCAGGCAGATCGCGCCGCCGGCGCACAGGCGCTCGATGGTGAACGCATCGCGCTGGGCCACCAGATCGGCGAACGCCGGGCTGCCGGACGCAGCGGTCAGGCCTTTGACCAGATAGCTGTCCTTGGCGGTGTAGGGGATGCCGTCCAGCGGACCAAGGGTTTCGCCCTTGGCGCGACGGGCATCGGAGGCCTGCGCCTCTTTCAAGGCCTCGGGGTTACGCACAATCACTGCGTTCAAGGCAGTGGCGGTGTCCGGGCCGTCAAAGGCGTCGATGCGCGCCAGATACGCCTGCACCAGTTCAACTGCGGTGGTCTGACCGGATTCGAGCGCCGCGCGCAGTTGGGCAATGGAGACTTCAGTGACTTCGATCATGCTGTTACCGCCGACAGGTTCGCTAAAGGGTTGTTGATCATTGTTATCGTCGAAAGATGTCAAAGATTCTTGATGGGCGAAACTCTACCCTGAAGTTAGCCGAATGGCATGTCTTAATTCGATAAATATCGACAAAAATCATCGAAAAAATTCTCCGGGCGTTTCGCCAAACTGCTGGCGAAAGGCTGCGATAAAGGCCGACGTCGAATCATAACCGCAGGCTAGAGCCACTTCCGTGACACGTTCGCCACGTTCCAGCGGCGTCAGCGCACCCAGCAGACGCAAGCGCTGGCGCCAGGCGCGAAAAGTCAGGCCGGTATCGCGCAGGAACAGCCGGCTCAGGGTTTTCTCGGTCACGCCGAACTTTTCGCTCCAATGACTGAGTGTGGTCTGCTGTTCCGGATGTTGCTCGAGACTTTGATAGATCTGCCGCAAACGAAGGTCCTGGGGCAGTGGCAGCATCAGGTCGATTTGCGGGGCTTCGGCCAGTTGATCGAGGATCACCTGCGCCAAGCGTCCGTGAGGACCGCTCTGGTCATACTCGACAGGAATCTGACTGAAGGCCCGAATCAGCTCGCGCAAGAGATCACTGACGCCGAGTACATGGCAACGCTCCAGCGCCCAACTCGCCACGCTGCAATCGATGTACAGACTGCGCATTTCCGTGTGCGGGGAACTGAATACCCGATGCGGCACACCCGCCGGAATCCACACGGCCCGCTCCGGCGGCGCAACGAAACGACCGGCGGCGGTCTGCACTTCGAGTACGCCCTGGATCGCGTAAGACAATTGCACCCACGGATGACTGTGGCGGCGGGTCAGGGCGCGATTGGGCAGCGATTCGGTGCGCCCATACAACGGACGCGGCAGGCTCGGCAACCCGGGAATACTGCGTCTGACGCTCTTGTCGTGTCCTTTTGGCGGCATCTTGAGGCTCTTAGGCGTTAGTCGGTAATTTCCAGTCACGTTAGAGTCGCTTCCACGTACTGGCAACCCCCGGATGAGCAAACCATGACGCGCCCAAGATTCTTGCCCGACAACTTCACCCTGACCCTGATCGGCGTGGTGCTGCTCGCCAGCTTCCTGCCCGCCAGTGGTCAGGTCGCGGTCGGCTTCGGCTGGCTGACCAACATCGCGATTGCGGTGCTGTTTTTCCTGCACGGCGCCAAGCTTTCGCGCGAATCGATCATCGCTGGCGCCGGCCACTGGCGCCTGCATCTGTTGGTGTTCGGTCTGACCTTTGTCCTGTTTCCGCTGTTGGGGCTGGCGCTCAAACCGCTGCTGTCGCCGCTGGTGGGCGACAACCTGTACATGGGCATGCTCTACCTCTGCGCTCTGCCGGCCACGGTGCAGTCGGCGATTGCCTTCACGTCGCTGGCCCGGGGGAATATTCCGGCGGCGATCTGCAGTGCGGCGGCGTCCAGTCTGTTCGGGATCTTTCTTACGCCGTTGCTGGTGACGCTGTTGCTGAATGTGCATGGTGACGGCGGTTCGACCGTCGACGCGATCCTGAAAATCAGCGTGCAATTGCTGCTGCCGTTCATCGCCGGTCAGATCGCCCGCCGCTGGATCGGCGCCTGGGTCGGTCGCAACAAGAACTGGCTGAAATTCGTCGATCAGGGTTCGATTCTGCTGGTGGTCTACGGCGCGTTCAGCGAGGCGGTGAACGAAGGCATCTGGCATCAGATTCCAGTGATCGATCTGTTCGGTCTCGTGGTGGCCTGCTGCATTCTGCTGGGGCTGGTACTGCTGGCGTCGACGGTGTTGGGCAAGGCATTCGGCTTCAGCCAGGAAGATCGCATCACCATTTTGTTCTGCGGCTCGAAAAAGAGCCTGGCCACTGGAGTGCCGATGGCGCAGGTGCTGTTTGCCGGCAGCACGATCGGTGTGCTGATTCTGCCGCTGATGTTGTTTCACCAGATTCAATTGATGGTCTGCGCGGTGCTGGCGCAGCGTTATGCGAAACGGCAGGAATCGGTGCCTGAGCTGATGGCGCAGGTTGATCCTTGATGTTCATTTGCAAACCATCGGGTATGCGCCGGGCGAAACGTCAAACGCTCTGAGCGTGATAACCTTCTCCGTTTTTGCACGCAGATAACGTGCTACTTGAATTCTAGGGAGGGAGTTGGATGCAAAATGAATCGGGTGTGATATCGGCATTTGTCGATAATTTGCTTACTGCCGCGCGAGAATGTTCGGCGACGTTCAAACAGTTTCCAACCGGTGGGCAGGACGAAAAGCTTTTGGCCGATACCATCTTTACCAATCTGGCTAATTACAGCCTGATTGAATTCAAGGATACGGTATTAAAAAGCAAAACGGAGAATAGTAAAGTTGACCGTGTTTATGCGGTTTGTTCTGCTGTCTTTTCAGACCCGCAACTCCGGGAACTGCACGACAGCTGCCATCTGTTTGCTGGAGATGATAACGACGGGAAGCAGGTTCTCTATATTTACAGGAATGCGGTGTGCAACGTAGAAGTGCTTAGGAATGTCCCATCTGGTAAGGCAGGGTGCCTTGCTGAACGTTGTGAAGATAAAGACAAGATTAAGTTGCACATATATGCGAAAGATCTGTTTTCTGGTAACGCGAAGTACGCGTTGCCGGTAGAAGAGTTTGCAAAGTATATCGATCTGCTCGTGGCGACGACTTCGCAAGGGACGAAAGGAAGCGAAGTGTGTCTAGTGGTTGGTTACAAGGATGGAAGCGGTGAGTTTTGTTCCGAGCGATTTGAAAGCATTACAGCGCTGCATGTATGGTTCAAGGCTGAACAATCCAAACAGCACGCTAATGCAAATGTTAAAGCCGGGCCGGCGCAAGGTTCGGACTCCAGTGCCAGTCCCGGTTCCGGGAGAAAGCGCCGTGGCGGTGGCGATGGCGGAATGAGTGGCCCGAAATGATGCGCGCGCAAACATTGATTCAATTGCGCGTCGTAGACTCTTCACGAGTCCATTAGTCTGTCATGCGGGCTTCCTGACGTTGCAAGCCGATCGAAAGCATAAATGTGCAAATACGGCGCAACCAGTCGTTGGCTGGTTGCGCCGGCAAGCATCACTGAGGACTATTGAACTGATCCGAATAGCTGCCGTTCATGAGGGCGGAAGCGACCTGGTCAGAGCCTACGCCAACGCGAGTGGACGCGAATCGACTGGCCCCCACTTTATCGCCGCCATCGGAGGCGAGGGCGCCCGCGCGGACGTGGTCGGAACCGTCAGAAGCTACAGCGCCAGCGCCAACGTGATCGGAACCATCAGAAGCTACGGCTCCGGCGCCAACGTGATCGGAACCATCCGAAGCCACCGCTCCGGCACCAACGTGATCGGAACCATCCGAAGCCACCGCTCCGGCGCCAACGTGATCGGAACCATCAGAAGCTACGGCTCCGGCGCCAACGTGATCGGAACCATCAGAAGCTACGGCTCCGGCGCCAACGTGATCGGAACCGTCAGAAGCCACCGCGCCAGCACCGACGTGATCGGAACCGTCAGAGGCCACAGCCCCAGCGCCCACATGATCTGAACCATCAGAAGCCACAGCCCCTGCGCCGACATGATCTGAACCATCCGAAGCAACCGCCCCGGCCTTGACATGATCCGCCCCATCAGACGCCAGCGCCTGAGCCTGCGCAGCCCAGACACTGGGCATCACCACAACCGATGCAGCGACCGCCAGGACAACGCCTGACCAAAGCTTGTGTTTCATGATTTTCTCCACGACCCATCAGCCACAAAGCATCCGAGCATTGCCCGTCATTGGATCCTCGACGGAAGGCTCGTTGGCCCGGGGTTAACCAGATTGGCGATTGGCACGGGCGCACCCCAAGGCGCACAGGTGTCGACGGTTTACATGAAATCCGGACAGCGAACTGAAAAGTATAGTTCGCCCTCGGCGGGTGGCAGGCTTAAGGGCCTTGCAGGCGATAGTCGGTTAACTTCCTTGCAGGCAGGCGCTAGAAGAAAATCAATCTAAAAACCACGCAGCGGATTGCAGTGCCTTTGCTAGGCTCAAGAATGTAGGCGAAGACGCAGACTGATGCGCAAGCGGATAGCGAGGAAGCGTTGGGCGCGTTCCGAAGGGTACACGGTTAGAAAGAACCCCGCGCTGGGTTCCAGCCCTTATGCCGTGTGAAGCAGCAGAGCACATTGCCTGTACTGTGAGAGTCCTGATAAACCTCGTAAGCCAGAGACCAGCACTGGCCGCCTACTCAAACACCAAAGCCCGCATCGTGCGGGCTTTGACGTTTTTGCGAGTTAGATACTGGCCAGCGCCTGCGCCAGATCCGCCCGCAGGTCGTCGATGTCCTCGACGCCCACCGACAGACGCACCAGGCTGTCACCGATGCCGAGCTTGGCACGGGTTTCGGCCGGGATGGTCGCGTGGGTCATGATCGCCGGGTGCTCGATCAGGCTTTCCACACCGCCGAGGCTTTCGGCCAGGGCGAAGATCTGCACGTTCTCCAGGAAGCGGCGTGCGCCTGCCAGATCACTGTTCAGATCCAGGGAAATCATCCCGCCGAAACTACGCATCTGACGCTTGGCCAGTTCGTGTTGTGGATGGGATTCCAGGCCCGGGTAGTAGACGCGTTTGACCTGCGGCTGTTGCTCCAGCCAGCGCGCCAGCTCCAGTGCGTTGCTGCAATGACGCTCCATGCGCAGTGCCAGCGTCTTCACGCCGCGCAGGGTGAGGAAGGCGTCGAACGGGCCGGAGATGGCACCGACGGCGTTCTGCAGAAAGCCCAGGCGCTCGGCCAGTGCTGGGTTGTCGCCCACCACCGCGATGCCGCCGATCACGTCTGAGTGACCGTTCAGGTATTTGGTGGTCGAGTGCAGCACGATGTCGAAACCCAGTTCCAGCGGACGCTGGATCCATGGGCTGGCGAAGGTGTTGTCGGCCACACAGATGATCCCGCGCGCCTTGCAGATGCGCGCGATGGCGGCGAGGTCGGACAGGCTCAGCAGCGGGTTGGTTGGCGTCTCCACCATGACCATGCGCGTGTCGTCCTGCAGCGACGCTTCGAACGCCGACAGGTCGGCCAGGTCAACGTAGCTGAAACGATGCCCGGCACTGCGCTGGCGCACCTTGTCGAACAGACGGAACGTCCCGCCGTACAGGTCATTGCCGGACACGATGTGCGAGCCGGCGTCGATCAGTTCGAGCACGGTGGAAATCGTCGCCAGCCCGGAAGCGAAGGCGAAGGCCTGGGTGCCGCCTTCCAGGTCCGCCACGCAACGCTCCAGCGCAAAACGCGTCGGGTTGTGCGAGCGGCCGTAGTCGAAACCCTTGTGTACGCCAGGACTGTCTTGCAGGTACGTGGAGTTGGCGTAGATCGGCGGCATCAGCGCGCCGGTGGTCGGGTCCGGCGTTTGCCCTGCGTGGATCACGCGGGTGGCGAAGCCCTGAGGGCGGGCGTTCTTGTCGTGCTGACTCATGCGAGGGATCTCCGTAACTGATTGAGCATGTCGACGCGGGTGATCAGGCCGTGGAAGCCGGAAGCGTCGGCAATGATCGCCACCAGGCCGCTGCTGAGGACTGCTTCCAGTTCAGCCAGCGTGGCGCCGGGGGCGAGGGTTTGCAACTTGTCTGTCATCGCATGGGCGACGGGTTTGCTGAAGAGCGAGGCGTCTTCGTGTACGCGCACCAGAATGTCCGATTCGTCGATCACGCCGACCAATTTTTTGCCATCCACCAGCACCGGTAACTGCGAGACATCGGCCAGGCGCATGCGCTGGAACGCGGTCATCAGCGTGTCGTCCGGGCCGACGCTGACGACTTTGCCGTCTTCGAAACGTCGGGCAATCAGGTCGCGCAGATCGCCGTAGCGTTTGCGCTGCAACAGGCCCTGATCGGTCATCCATTGGTCGTTGTAGACCTTCGACAGGTAGCGAGTGCCGGTGTCGCAGACGAAGCTGACCACACGTTTCGGCACGGTCTGCTCACGGCAGTAACGCAGCGCGGCGGCGAGCAGGGTGCCGGTGGACGAACCGCCGAGAATACCTTCGGCTTTCAGCAACTGGCGGGCGTGATCGAAGCTTTCTTCGTCGCTGATCGAGTAGGCGCTGCGCACGCTCGACAGGTCGGTGATCGACGGAATGAAGTCTTCGCCGATGCCTTCCACCGCCCACGAACCGGCGGTGCCGAGATGTTTGCTGCGGCTGTATTCAGCCATCACCGAACCGACCGGGTCGGCCAGGACCATTTCAAGATCCGGCTGCACGCGCTTGAAGAAGCGGGTCAGGCCGGTCAGCGTGCCGGCCGAGCCGACGCCGACCACGATGGCGTCCAGGTCATGCTCGGTCTGCGCCCAGATTTCCGGTGCAGTGCTGCATTCGTGGGCCAGCGGGTTGGCAGGGTTGTTGAACTGGTCGGCGAAAAAGGCGCCGGGAATGTCTTTCGCCAGACGGGCGGCGACGTCCTGGTAGTACTCGGGGTGACCCTTGCCGACATCGGAGCGGGTGATGTGCACTTCGGCGCCCATGGCCTTGAGGTGCAGGACTTTCTCCGTGGACATCTTGTCCGGCACGACCAGCACGACGCGGTAGCCCTTGGCGCGGCCAACCAGTGCCAGGCCCAGGCCGGTGTTGCCGGCGGTGGCTTCAACGATCGTGCCACCGGGTTGCAGGCGACCGTCGCGTTCGGCGGCGTCAATCATCGCCAGGCCGATACGATCCTTGATCGATCCGCCGGGGTTCTGGGATTCAAGTTTGAGAAACAGGGTGCACAGGCCGGTATCGAAGCGGGTGACTTGTACCAGCGGAGTATTGCCGATCAGCCCAAGTACGGCAGGGCGTGATTCCTTTGACATTTCTTCACCTCTTTGTGGTGTTGATCGCGTTCCATTCGCGGGGGAAAAGCTCGCGTGCAACATAGGCGCAGACATCAACTGTCGCAACCTTTAGTCAGCGTGCAATTCAGCCATTTCGATCTAACGATAGAACGAAATCAGAGAGGGGAAGGGAGCGATTTACAGAGGTTTACACAGAGGCGTCATTGAGTATTCAAAGGGCGTCTTCAGCGTCACGGATGGCTTGATTCGGCAGTGAAAATCCTGCAGCGAAAATCGCTCAGTGATTGCTCATCAGGCCGTGCAGAACCCCCAGTCGCAATCCAGGTTCGGACGGCACCATTTGCGCGATCCCGAACACCTTGAATGCCGCCAGCATGACGACCAGGCCGCCGGGCAGAATGCTCTGGCGATGGGGTTGCAGGCCGGCCAGTTTCAGCTGTTGAACATTGCTGACTTCCAGCAGGCGCAACGACAGCCGCAGCAGGCCACCGTAGGTGATACCGCTTTGGCCGTAATCGTTCAGGCGATTGGCCTTGAGCACTTTGGCGAGCATCCGCGCGGTGCCCGAAGAGCCGATCGTCTGCTGCCAGCCCTGGGCACGATAGCGACGGGCGACTTTTTCGAATTGCAGGATGGCCACCCGTTCGGCTTCTTGCAGGGCGCCGGCGGAAATCTCGCCATTGCGAAAGTAGCGCGCGCTCAAGGTGCCGCTGCCGATGGCAATGCTTTCGGTCAGCAGCGGCTGCGAGCCCTGGCCGAGAATCAGTTCGGTGGAGCCGCCGCCAATGTCGACCACCAGTCGCATGTCATCGGCGACCGGCAGGGTGTGGGCCACACCGGCATAGACCAGACGCGCTTCTTCATGCCCGGAAATCACATCGATGCGAAATCCCAGATGCCGTTCCGCGCTGGCCAGGAACAACTGCGCGTTGTCTGCCTCGCGCACGGCGCTCGTAGCGACTGCTCGCACACGACCGGGCTCGAAACCGCGCAGCTTCTTGCCGAACCGCGCCAAGGCCTGCCAACCACGATCCAGCGCCATTTCGTCCAATGCCCGGCCGTCGAAACCTTCGGCCAGCCGCACTGGCTCGCGCAAGGTTTTGACCTCCTGAATCATGAAGCCCTTTCTGCTGCGTACCGACTGGCCAATCATCATGCGAAACGCATTCGAGCCCAGGTCGATGGCAGCAAACAGCGAGGTGTCTTCTTTCATGGGAGTCCTTGCAAATCTTCCGTCGGGAGGCTCGGGACGGTTTGCGAGGATTCTGCCGTGGGTTCGATGACAACCTGATGACGCGGGCGGGGCGGTTCAATGAATTCATCGCTGTCATGACACTGTCATTATCGGCCGCCTATTCTTGCCCCCAATACATCGCGTGCTTTTCATGATTTTGGCTGCCAACTTTGGCAGCTTTTTTTTGCCTGCGATTTACTGGGCCAGCAAAGTTTGCAATCCGTGGCGGCGTACGATTAGTATACGAACCATATACACTTCGTATCGGAAATTGCCATGGGCATTGTGAAGATTTCAGAGGACATGCACGAGAATCTGCGCATCTCCAGCAACGCACTCAGCCGCTCGATCAACGCGCAGGCCGAGCACTGGATGCGCATCGGCATGCTCGCCGAGCTCTATCCCGACCTTGATCACCACGCCATCTGCCGGTTGCTGATTCGCGCCGAGCAGGCGGGCGGTCTGGATCTGCAACAAATCTGTGCCCTGGCCGATGCCGCGCAGAACATCCCGGTTCAAGAGGCAGCCAAGGCATGAGAAACCCGATCAAGATCAACACCCAAGCTGAAATCGCCCAGTCCCGCGTGGCCGGCCAACTGGCCGCCGAGGTGCTGGCGATGCTGGTGCCGCACGTCAAGGCTGGCGTTACCACGGATCAGCTCGACCGCTTGTGCAACGATTACATCGTCAACGTGCAGAAAGCGATTCCGGCCAATGTCGGTTATCACGGCTTCCCGAAAACCGTCTGCGCGTCGGTCAACGAAGTGGTCTGCCATGGCATTCCATCGGGTCGGGTGCTGAAGGATGGCGATATCGTCAACCTCGACATCGCCGTCATCAAGGATGGCTGGTTCGGCGACACCAGCCGCATGTACGTGGTCGGCGAACCAACACCCGAGGCGCGGCACCTGATCAAGACCACTTACGACGCCATGTGCGCCGGCATCCGCATGGTGCGGCCGGGCGCGACGCTGGGCGACATCGGCCATGCGATTCAAAGCCTGGCGGAAAAGGAAGGGTTCAGCGTGGTGCGCGAGTATTGCGGGCACGGGATCGGCAAGGTCTATCACGATGAGCCGCAAGTGCTGCATTACGGTTATCCCGAGCAGGGCCTGAAGCTGAAGGCGGGCATGATCTTCACCATCGAGCCGATGCTCAATGCCGGCAAGCGCCATGTGAAGAGCCTGGCTGATGGCTGGACTGTCGTGACCAAGGATCAATCGTTGTCGGCACAGTGGGAGCACATGATTGCGGTGACGGAAGACGGGTTTGAAGTGTTGACGGCTTGGCCTGATCAGATTGAGGGGTTTGCGGCTATCAAATGAGAGCGCGTCGGCCGCTGGCCCTCACCCCAGCCCTCTCCCGGAGGGAGAGGGAGCCGATTGGGGAATATTGGAGAATTACGCCGACCTGAAAGCTCCGCAGTGAATCCATAACCGCCGCCGACCAGAATGCTGTGCCGAATCCATAATCAACTCGGTTTTTCAGGTCGATGTACAGCGCAAGACACCTCGGTCGGCTCCCTCTCCCTCCGGGAGAGGGCTGGGGTGAGGGCGGGCAGGTGACGCGTTCTTAATGAGCGCCAGCAGCTTTGTTCAAATCACTCTCCGCCCACTCGGTATAGACGCATGCATCAGCAGTCGCCCAGCGCACCTGCACCGGATCCCCGGCCTTCAACGGCATCCCAGCCGCCGACAATGCTTTCACGGTCATGGACGTGCCACCCGACGTGACCACACTGCACGTCTGACTTTCACCCAGAAACAGCACCTCGACCACCTTCGCCGAAACCTCATTCCAGCCCGCCATCAGCGGCTCACTCGCTGCCTGCTGCACACTCAACGCCAAAGCCTTTTCCGGGCGCACCATCAGCAGCACATCCTGCCCGGTCTGCAATCCAGCGGTGAGGCGAATCGACAGTGACTGACTTTCAAAACTCGCCGCCCCGTTGCCCTGAGCCTTGAGCTTGAGGAAGTTCGAGTTGCCAAGGAACGACGCCACAAACGCATTCGGCGGACTCTGGTACAGGTCATAACCGCTGCCGAGCCCGACAATCTTGCCGTGACTGAAAATCGCGATGCGCTGTGACAGGCGCATGGCTTCTTCCTGGTCGTGGGTCACGTAGACGATGGTGATGCCGAGACGACGGTGCAACTGGCGCAGTTCATCCTGCAAGTCTTCGCGCAGTTTCTTGTCCAGCGCACCAAGAGGTTCGTCCATCAGCAGGATGCGTGGCTCGTAAACCAACGCTCGTGCAATGGCGACCCGTTGCTGTTGGCCGCCAGACAATTGTGAAGGGCGGCGATGGGCGAATTGTTCGAGCTGCACCAGTTTCAGCATCGCATCGACACGTTTGTCGCGCTCGGCAGCCGCGAGTTTGCGGATCGCCAGCGGGAACGCGATGTTGTCGCGCACCGACAGATGCGGGAACAGCGAATAACGCTGGAACACCATGCCGATGTCGCGCTTGTGCGGCGGCACGTTGACCAGCGACTGGCCGTTGACCAGGATCTCGCCGCTGCTCGGGGTTTCGAAGCCGGCGAGCATCGACAGCGTGGTGCTTTTGCCCGAGCCACTGGAGCCGAGGAAGGTCAGGAATTCGCCGTCCTTGATGTCCAGCGAGATGTTGTCCACGGCCGCGAAATCGCCGTAGTGCTTGTTCAGGTTGCGCAGGCTGACCAAGGGTTTGTCGTTCTGCTGGGATGCGTCTTTGATCACGGCACTCATGTCGTACTCCTGGCGCTCAGGCGCTGATTTCGTTGCGCCGACGCAGGGCGGCGGCGATCACCATGACCAATACCGACAGGCCGATCAGCAGCGTCGAGGCGACGGCGATCACGGGCGTCAGGTCCTGGCGCAGGGTGGTCCACATTTTCACGGGAAGGGTTTGCAGGGTCGGGCTGGCCATCATCACGCTGAGCACCACTTCGTCCCACGAAACCAGAAAGGCGAAGAGGGCACCGGCCACCATCCCCGGACGAATCGCCGGAAAGGTCACCTTGAACACCGCTTGCAGGCGTGACGCACCGCAGATCACTGCTGCGTCCTCAATCGACTGATCGAACAGCTTCAGCGAGTTGATGATCGAGATAATGGTGAACGGCAGTGCGACGATCACATGGCTGACGACGAAGGCGAACATCGTCCCGGTGTAGCCGAGCTTGAGGAACAGCGCGTACACCGCCACGGCGATGATCACCAGCGGCACAATCATCGGCAGGGTGAACAGGCCGTAGAGCATTTCCCGGCCGGGGAAGCGTCCGCGCACCAGCGCGAAGGCAGTCGGCAAACCGAGGGCGACGGCGCAGATCGTGGTCAGTACCGCGACCTTGAGGCTGGCCAGCGCTGCGCTCATCCAGTCGGCATTGGAGAAGAACTGGCCGTACCATTTCAGCGTCCAGCCCGGCGGCGGGAACACCAGCCATTGGGACGAGCCGAACGACAGCAGGATGATGAAAACGATCGGCAGCAGCAGAAACAGCGCTATCAGCCCGGTGGTGGCGTACAGGCCGAAGCGCATCCGGCGGCTCATGGCGTTGGGAGTCAGGAGCATGTCGGCTTACCTCGCGTTACTGGCGCCAACCGGGGATTCCGGTTGAAGCTTCAGGTAGAAGTAGAACAGCACCAGGGTGATGACGATCAGCAACGCGGCGCCGGCGCTGGCCAGACCCCAGTTGAGGAACGACTGCACCTGCTGAATGATGAACTCCGGCAGCATCATGTTCTGCGCCCCGCCCAGCAGTGCCGGGGTGACGTAGTAACCGAGCGACATCACGAACACCATCAACCCGCCGGACGCCAGCCCCGGCCGGCACAGCGGCAGGAACACCCGGAAGAAGTTGGTCCACGGGCTGGCGCCACAGATCGAACCGGCCTGCAGAATCATCGGGTCGATGGCCTGCATGGTCGCCTGCAATGGCAGCACGATGAACGGGATCATGATGTAGCTCATGCCGATCACCACGCCGGTCAGGTTGTGCACCATTTCCAGTGGCTGATCGATGATGCCCACGGCCATCAACGCTTTATTGATGACGCCCGAAGCCTGCAACAGCACCAGCCACGAATAGGTGCGGGCGAGGAGGCTGGTCCACATCGACAGCAGCACGATGTTGAGGATCCAGCGGCCCCAGCCCCGTGGCACCAGGGTGATTGCCCAGGCCAGCGGAAAACCCAGCAGCAGGCTGAACACGGTCACCAGTCCCGCTACCGAGAAGGTGTTGAACAGCACCCGGGCGTACGCAGAGTTGGCGAACAGTTGTTCATAGTTGCTAAGGCCCGGCACCGGTTCCAGCACGCCGCGCAACAGAAGGCCAATCAACGGCGCAAGAAAGAACAGACCGAGGAACAGCAGTGCCGGCAGCAGATTGCCGGCGCCGCGCCAGCGTTGTTTCAGGGACGGGGCTTGCGCCATTGCACTCGCCTTTTTTCCGGCGGCCGACCCGGCAGCGCTGGCGGCGCTCCCGGTGGCAGTGGAGGGACGGGACGCGGTGGCCGCCATTTTCATTTGACCAGCCATTCGTTCCACCGTGTCGCGATGGCCTGGCCGTTCTTGGCCCAGTACGCGAAATCAAGAGTGATCTGATCCTTAGCGTAGGCAGTCGGCAGGTTCGGGGCCAGCGTCGAGTCCAGACGCGCCACACTGTCGACGTTGACCGGGGCGTAGGCGGTCAGGTTGGAGAAGTCGGCCTGGCCTTTGGCACTGCTGGCGCTGGCCAGGAACTTCATCGCCGCGTCCTTGTTTTTCGAACCCTTTGGCACCACCAGAATGTCGGCCATGACCAGGTTTTGCTTCCAGCTCACGCCGACCGGTGCGCCGTCTTCTTGCAAGGCGTGAATCCGGCCGTTCCAGAACTGGCCCATGCTCGCTTCACCGGAGGCCAGCAGTTGCTGCGACTGCGCGCCGCCGCCCCACCAGACGATGTCTTTCTTGATGGTGTCGAGTTTCTTGAAGGCGCGATCGAGGTCCAGCGGGTAGAGCTTGTCTGCTGGAACGCCGTCGGCGAGCAACGCCAGTTCAAGCACGCCGGGGCTCGGCCATTTGTACAGGGCGCGTTTGCCGGGGAAGGTTTTGGTGTCGAACAGCGCGCTCCAGTCTTGTGGTTTGTTGGCGCCGAGTTTGCCCTCGTTGTAGCCGAGGACGAAGGAGAAGAAGAACGAACCGACGCCGTAGTCGCTGACGAAACGCGGGTCGATCTTGTCGCGCTGGATCTGTTTGAAATCGAGGGGTTCGAGCAGGCCTTCGGAGGCGGCGCGCAGGGCGAAATCGGCTTCGACGTCGACCACGTCCCATTGCACGTTGCCGCTTTCGACCATGGCTTTGAGTTTGCCGTAGTCGGTCGGGCCGTCCTGCACAACGGTGATGCCGCTGGCCTTGCTGAACGGATCGGCCCAGGCCTGTTTCTGCGCATCCTGGGTGCTACCGCCCCAACTGACAAAGTTCACACTCTCGGCGGCCATCGCGGCCTGACCGGTCACGCTCAGCAGTCCCGCAAGAAAGATCGCGGTTGCAGCTTTGTTCAACACCATTTTTACGCCCTCATTGTTGTGTTTTTGAGCGGGCTTGCGTTGTTGCCCGCCTGTCGGGAGCAGTAGCTGGACGGTTTTTCAGGTCGTCCGGTCTATGGAATATCATATTATGGTATTCCAAACATTGTGCAAGCACTTTGCCTTACCGGCTATCTGGCAAACGGGGTTATTCGGTGAACGGAATGCTCTCGACTACCTCAAGATCGTAGCCGGTCAAACCGGCGTATTTGAGCGGCGGGCCCAGGTGACGCAGCTTACCGACGCCCAGGTTCTGCAGAATCTGCGCCCCGGTTCCCACCTCGGAATAGATCCGCGATTGCGAACGACTGAACTGTCGTGGCGGCTGAGTCAGCTGCGGCACTCGCTCCAGCAACGCCTGCGACGACTCATGATTGGCCAGCACCACGACCACGCCATGTCCTTCGGCCGCGACCCGCTGCAGCGCTGCCCATAGCGTCCAGTTCGTCGGCCCGCTGTACTCGGCGCCGACCAGATCACGCAGCGGATCGATCACATGCACGCGCACCAGCGTCGGTTCTTCGCGACGCAATTCGCCCATGACCATCGCCATGTGCACGCCACCCTCGATGCGATCTTCGAAAGTGATCAAACGGAAGGTGCCATGCACCGTCGGCAATTCCCGCTCGCCGATGCGCTCGATGGTGTGTTCGGTGCTCAGGCGATAGTGGATCAGGTCGGCAATGGTGCCGATCTTGATCCCGTGCTTGCGCGCAAAGACTTCCAGATCCGGGCGGCGGGCCATGGTGCCGTCGTCGTTCATCACTTCGACGATTACCGACGCTGGCGTGAAACCGGCGAGGCGCGCCAGATCACAACCGGCCTCGGTGTGACCGGCACGGGTCAGCACGCCACCTTCCTTGGCGCGCAGCGGGAAGATGTGGCCGGGCTGCACCAGGTCTTCTGCGCGAGCATTGGGCGCCACCGCAGCGGCCACCGTACAAGCGCGGTCGGCGGCGGAAATGCCGGTAGTCACGCCGACCGCCGCTTCGATGGAAACCGTGAACGCGGTGCTGAATACGCTGCCATTGCTCGGCACCATTTGCTCAAGTCCCAGGCGCTGGCAATGATCGTCAGTCAACGTCAGGCAGATCAGCCCCCGAGCCTCTCGGGCCATGAAACTGATCGCCTCGGGCGTGCAACGGTCGGCGGCCAACAGCAGGTCGCCTTCGTTTTCCCGGTCTTCGTCATCGACCAGCAACACCATTTTGCCGAGGCGATAATCTTCGATGATTTCTTCGATGCTGTTGAAGGCCATGCTGGACTCTCGATGTGGATGAAATTCGTGGTATACCATAATACAAATTCAACTGAGAGGTCACTATGAAGGCGTACTGGATTGCACACGTGGACATCACCGATCCCGATCACTACAGCCAATACACCCAGCGCGCGCCAAAAGCGTTCGCCGAGTTCGGCGCGAAGTTTTTAGCCAGAGGCGGGCGCAGCGAAGCGATGGAAGGGCGGACGACGCCTCAGCGCAGCGTGGTGATCGAGTTCGACAGCTACGAGCAGGCGGTGGCGTGCTATCGCTCGGCGGCGTATCAGGAAGCGAAAGGTTATCGCGAGGAATGGGCGAAGGCGGAGATCATCATTGTGGAAGGAATGGCGCCGTAAGCAGCACGATCAGCGCATGAAATGAATCTTGCCGCTGTCGTCATTGCCCATGTACATGCCATACACCCCGGCCTGGCGTTCCTCGATGTAGCGTTCGAGGATCTGCCGGATCGCCGGGTAGTAGATCTGGTCCCACGGAATGTCTTCGGGGGCGAAGAATTTATAGTCGAGGGTTTCCGGGCCGTACTGGCCGGTGATCTCCAGCGCGAGGGCGCGGAAGATGATGTAGACCTCGCTGATTTTCGGCACGCTGAAGATCGAGTACGGCGAGACGATTTCCGCACGTACGCCGCTTTCTTCCCAGACTTCGCGCAGGGCTGCCTGTTCGGTGGTTTCGCCGCTTTCCATGAAACCGGCGGGCAAAGTCCAGGTGCCGGCGCGCGGGGGGATCGCCCGTTGGCACAAGAGGTATTTGCCGTCCTGCTCGATGATGCAGCCGGCGATGATCTTCGGGTTCACATAGTGGATGTAGCCGCAGCCGCGGCACATCAGGCGCTCGTGCGTATCGCCCGGCGGCACCTGCTGACCGAGGTCAGCGCCACCGCATTTCGGGCAAAAGCTCGGGCTGAACATGTCAGTGACCTATGCGCGGTTCTTTCAGCGGAATGGGCAGGGTGATCGGCGGCGTGCCTTTGAGTACGGTGCCGGTTTCTTCCTGTTTGCGCTTGAGATAATCGAGGGCCACCGCAGCGGCGGCGCGAACGTGATCGACGCACGCCTGATGCGCCGCCAGCGGATCGCCGCTCTTGATCGCCTCGACCATTTTTTCCATTTCCTGGTTACTCGCACCACGACGGTTTTCCTGGGACACCGACGTCGCCCGCAGGTAGCTGATGCGTGCCTGCAACTGGCGCAGTTGAGTGGCCGCGACATGGTTGCCGGAGCCTTCCAGCAGCACGTCGTAAAAACCCTGCACCGAGTCGATTACCTGTTGCAGTTCGCCGTCCTTGAGCGCCTTGCGGTTCTCGTCGAGGGCTTTTTCCAGGGCCTTGATGTCCTTGGCCTTGGCGCGCAGGGTGAACAGCTGGACGATCAGGCCTTCGAGCACGCAGCGCAGTTCATAGATGTCGACCGCATCGGCGAGGGTGATGATTGCCACGCGCGGGCCCTTGGCGTCGGCAAACTCCACCAGGCCTTCGGATTCCAGGTGACGCAAGGCTTCACGCACCGACGTACGGCTGACACCCAGGCGATCGCACAGATCGCGCTCCACCAGGCGATCGCCCGGCAGCAGCTGGAAGTTCATGATGGCGCTTCGCAGTTTATCCAGCACGATTTCGCGCAGGGTGACGGGGTTGCGATTGACCTTGAAGCTGTCGTCGAGTGGCAGGCGTTTCATGGGGTCCGCTCTTTAGTGTGGCTGTCCATGCCAGACGGGCATTCAAACAGCCGAGGGGTTAACTGGAGGCCTCGGCGTCGGCTTCGGCGAAGGCTTCACGGGCGAGCCGGAAACTGTCCACGGCTGCCGGGACGCCGCAATAAATACCGACCTGAAGCAGAATTTCGCGTATTTGCTCACGACTCAGGCCGTTACGCAAGGCGCCGCGCACATGCAGTTTCAGTTCATGCGGGCGGTTCAGCGCGGAGATCATCGCCAGGTTGATCATGCTGCGCTCCTTGAGCGACAGGCCCTCGCGCCCCCAGACATGACCCCAGCAGTATTCGGTGACCATTTCCTGCAGCGGGCGGGTGAAGTCGTCGGCGTTCTCGATCGAGCGCTGCACATAGGCTTCGCCGAGCACCTGGGTGCGGATCTTCAAGCCCTGCTCATATTTTTCGTGGCTCATGTGTCCTCCTCTCAACCCAGTGTCGGCAGGGCGCCGAGCTTGCCCTTGTGATAGATCATCGGCGTCACCGGTTGCGCCGGCAGGATCAGGTTCTTCACTGCGCCGACGATGATCGCGTGGTCGCCACCGTCGTATTCGCGCCACAGTTCGCACTCGATGATCGCCGTGGCCTTGGCGAGGATCGGGTTACCGAGCTCGCTCAAATGCCAGTCGATGCCGTTGGCCTTGTCCTTGCCTTTGCCGGCGAAGGCGTAGGCCTCGGCGGTCTGGTCGGCGGACAGCAAATGGATCGCGAAACGCTTGCTGTCGCGCAGCACCGGGTAGGTGTCGGAAGCATAGTTGGGGCAGAACAGCACCAGCGCCGGGTCAATCGACAGCGCACTGAAGGCGCTGGCGGTGATGCCGACGATGCCGCCATCCGGGTCGAGGGTGGTGACCACCGTGACCCCGGACGGAAACGAGCTCATGACGTCTTTGTAAATGCCGGGTTCGATCATGTCGCAGGACTCCTAGCGCATCACAAACGGATCAGGCATCGGCGCCTGAGAGAGGTTGATCCACACCGTTTTCAGTTCGGTGTAGGCCAGCACCGAATCGATGCCGCTTTCGCGTCCATAGCCACTGTTCTTGAAGCCGCCAATCGGCGCCATCGCCGACACGGCGCGGTAGGTGTTGACCCAGATGATCCCCGAGCGCACGTCCCGGGCCAGTCGATGGGCGCGGCCCAGATCGCGAGTCCAGATACCGGCGGCGAGGCCGAACTGAGAGTCGTTGGCAATCGCCAGCGCTTCGGCTTCATCCTTGAAGCGGATGACCGAGGCCACCGGGCCGAACACTTCTTCCTGCATGATCTTCATCGAATTGCGTTCGCACTCGAACAGCGTCGGTTCGTAGAACCAGCCGTCGCCCACACCGCTCGGCCGCTTGCCGCCCAGACGCAGGCGTGCACCTTCGGCAATGGCGTCGGCCACTAGACCTTCCACCACGGCCAGTTGCTGCGCGGTGGCCATCGGGCCCATTTCGCTGCTGTCGTCCTGCGGGTTGCCGATTCGGATGCGCTGGGCGCGTTCCACCAGTCGGCTGACGAACTCGTCGTAGATCTCGTCCTGCACCAGCAGTCGCGAACCGGATACACAGCTCTGCCCGGACGCCGCGTAGATCCCGGCAATCGCACCATTGATCGCACTGTCCAGATCAGCGTCGGCGAAGATGATGTTCGGTGACTTGCCGCCCAGTTCCAGCGACAGCTTGGCGAAGTTCTCGGCGCTGCTGCGCACCACATGCCGGGCCGTGGCTGCGCCGCCGGTGAAGGCGATCTTGCGGATCAGCGGATGGCGGGTGAGGGCAGCGCCGGTGCTCGGGCCGTAACCGGTGACAACGTTGACCACGCCCGGTGGAATCCCGGCTTCGAGGGCCAGGCGCGCCAGTTCCAGAATGGTCGCCGAGGCATGCTCGGACGGTTTGATCACGATGGTGTTGCCCGCCGCCAGCGCCGGCGCCAGTTTGATCGCGGTCAGATAGAGCGGGCTGTTCCACGGAATGATCGCGGCGACCACACCCATGGCTTCGTGCACGGTATAGGCAAACAGGTCGGGCTTATCCAGCGGCAGGGTGCCGCCTTCAAGCTTGTCGGCAAGGCCCGCGGTGTAGTGGAAGAACTCCGGCAGATAACCGACCTGACCCCGGGTTTCGCGGATCAGTTTGCCGTTGTCGCGGCTTTCCAGCTGCGCCAGTTGTTCCTTGTTTTCAGCGATCAGGTCACCGAGACGACGCAACAGTTTGCCGCGCGCGGTGGCGGTCAGACCGCGCCACGCCGGGCTGTCGAAGGCGGTTTGCGCAGCTTGCACGGCGCGTTCGACGTCGGCTTCATCCGCGTCGGGCAGTTCGGCCCAAGGCTCGGCCAGAGCCGGGTTGAGGCTTTCGAAGGTCTTGCCGGAGAGGGCGTCGACCCATTCTCCGCCGATGCACATCTGGAAGCGTGCGAGTGTCATGCAACGATCCCCTTTATAGGGTTTTGTCGGGCGTGTGCGGTTTCGAGAAATTCCAGCAGCAGCTGATTGACCAGTCGCGGTGACTCTACCGGCATCATATGCCGTTGCTCGGGCAGCACGGCAACCTTCGCGCCGGGAATGCGCGCGGCCAGTTGCTCGGCCATTTCCGGGGTCGATCCGGGGTCCAGCTCGCCGGTGGCGATCAGCGTCGGCGCCTGGATGCTGCCCAGGTCGTCGGCGCGGTACATGTCCTGGGTGGCGAACAATTCGTAGGTGGTCAGGTAGCCCTGCGGGTCATTGCCGGCGAGGGTCTGGCGGATCGCGGCGATCTGCGCCGGATTGGCCGCCTGGTATTCACGGCTGAACCAGCGCGACAGCGCCGCTTCGGCATTCGCGTCCGGTCCATGTTCGGCGGCCTGCGCGGTGCGGGCGATGACCCCGGCGCGCTGTTCTTCGCTGCGGTTGAACACGCTATTGAGCACCACCAGACTTTTCAGGCGCTGCGGGTAATGCAGGGCGAAGGCCCGCGCCACCAGACCGCCCATGGAAAAACCGATCACCGATGCCAGCGGCAATTGCAGGTGGTCGAGCAGCTCCAGCAACTGATCGGCATAACCGAGCAGGGCGGTACCGCTGGCCGGTCGCGGGCTGGCGCCGTGTCCGAGCATGTCGTAGGCGATCACCCGGTATTGCGTGGCCAGGCCAACGATCTGGCCGCCCCACATTTCTTTGTTCAGGCCCACGCCGTGGATCAACACCACGGGGTGGCCCTGGCCGGTCGCCAGATAACTGGTGCCGGCCGGGGTGAGTTCAGCGGTATGCCGAATCATGGAGCGCTCCTGCAATGCCTTTTTATTGTGATTACTGGGCTTTTTCGGCGGCCAGTTCTTCCAGATCGATGTAGCGGTTGCCGATGCGCGGGTGCAGACGGCCACCGTCGGCGCAACCGAGTACCACGACGATTTCGTCGGCGCGCGGGGCATCTTCGATCTGCATTTCCAGGGTGATGTAGTGCGAGCGCAGGCCTTCGTCGTCCTTGTGCATCATCGGGATCTGGATCGAGGTGCCCGGACCGCCGCGCTTGTTGGTGAAGCTCAGGTAACTCTTGGCCTTGACCGCTTCGCGGTAGTGATTGCCAAAGCGCAGGGTGTGGATCACCGCCGAGGCGTGTTCGATCTCGCCGTCCGCACCGACGACTGCCGCTTTGCCGTAAGCCTCGATTTTCTCGGCGCCGCCGATGATGCCCACCAGACGCTCGACCATCATCGCGCCGAGGTCGGAGCAGTTGGCGCGGATCTGCGGCTTGAGGTCTTCGACAAAGCCATTGCCGACCCACGGGTTCTTCATCACGACGGCCAGGCCCACCATGGTCACCGGGGTGTCGGAAGCCTTGCCGCCTTCGATGAAGGTCTCTTCGACATAGCTGACGATCTTGCGAATTTCGAAACTCATGAGCTGCTCCGTAGGGGATAAAGAGTGTCTGTGCGTCTGATGGTATACCATAATACCGATCGTGCAAGTCCCCCACGCAAGATTCCCGCCCATCAGTCGGACGAATGCCCGTGCATTCAGCCGCGGCTGTAATCCCTTTCGGTTAACAAAAGATAACGTTGCGCCGATTGTCAGACGTTTCGAATGCCCGATAGGATGAGCCAGCTTCCGAAGTGGCTCTGGATTGCGGGTTTCAGGACTATGCTTCTGACCAACCGTCGCTGGAGCACACTTGCGGCGCCCTTGAAGGCCGAATGGCCTAACAATAATAAATAGGGGAAGGTCTATGAGTCGTTGCCGCCCGCCGGCGTTTCGCAACACCGCGTTGCTGGCCACAGCACTCTCTCTGCTGGGCTTTGCCACCTTGTCGGCGCCCGTACTGGCCGCCGAAGCGCCAGCCGACGTGGTCTACGCCATCGAATCGGCCAAGGCCCCGAAAAGCCTGATGCTCGATGTCGTTCACGCCGGTTCACGGCTGGTGGCGGTCGGTGATCGCGGGCACATTCTCTACTCCGACGACCAGGGCAAGACCTGGACCCAGGCCAAGGTGCCAAGCCGCCAGTTGCTGACGGCCGTGTATTTCGTCGACGACAAACACGGCTGGGCCGTCGGCCATGACGCACAGATCCTCGCCAGCGAAGACGGCGGCCTGACCTGGACCAAACAGTTCGAAGACCTCAAGCGCGAATCGCCGCTGCTCGACCTCTGGTTCAAGGACGTCAACAACGGCCTGGCCGTGGGTGCCTACGGCGCATTGCTCGAGACCACCGACGGCGGCAAGAACTGGCAAGACGTCAGCGACCGCCTCGACAACCAGGATCAGTTTCACCTCAACGCCATCGCCGCCGTGAAAGACGCCGGGCTGTTCATCGTGGGTGAACAGGGCGCGATGTTCCGCTCCGCCGACTGGGGCCAGACCTGGGAAAAAATCGAAGGCCCGTATCAGGGCTCGCTGTTCGGTGTGATCGGCACCGCCCAGCCTTCCACGCTGCTGGCCTACGGGCTGCGCGGCAACCTCTACCGCTCCACTGATTTCGGCGGCACCTGGCAGCAAGTCGAACTCAAGGCGGCGCGCGGTGCGCTGGAATTCGGCCTGTCCGGCGCCACGCTCCTCGAAGACGGCTCGATCGTCATCGTCGGCAACGGCGGCACGGTGATCAGCAGCAGCGACAACGGTGAAACCTTCAGCGTGTTCAACCGCCCGGATCGCATCTCGCTGTCGTCGGTCACCGCCGCCGGCAACGGCAATCTGATCCTGAGCGGGCAGGGTGGCGTCCACACCACCACGCCCAACGGCACCGAGCTGGGCAAATGAGCCGAATCAATAATAAGAAGGCGGGGCTATGACTTCCTTGAGCACTCATCATCAGGACAAGGCGACGTTTCTCGAACGCCTGATCTTCAACAACCGCCCGGCAGTGATCGTGATCTGCCTGCTGGTCAGTATTTTCCTGTTCTGGCAGGCGACGCTGATCCGGCCGTCCACCAGCTTCGAAAAAATGATCCCGCTCAAGCATCCGTTCATCGAGAAGATGATGGAGCACCGCAACGATCTGACGAACCTGGGCAACACCGTGCGCATTTCGGTCGAAGCCAAGGACGGCGACATCTTCTCCAAGGAGTACATGGAGACCCTGCGCCAGATCAACGACGAGGTGTTCTACATCTCCGGCGTCGACCGTTCCGGCCTGAAGTCGCTGTGGAGCCCGAGCGTGCGCTGGACCGAAGTGACCGAGGAGGGTTTCGCCGGCGGCGAAGTGATCCCGCAGAGCTACGACGGTTCCCAGGACAGCCTCGACATGCTGCGCAACAACGTGCTCAAGTCGGGTCAGGTCGGGCGTCTGGTGGCCAACGACTTCAAGTCGAGCATCGTCGACATCCCACTGCTGGAGTCCTACCCGGACCCGCAGGACCAGGGCAAGTTGCTGGCGTTGGACTACCGCCAGTTCTCCCATGAACTGGAAGACAAGATCCGCAACAAGTTCGAAGCGCAGAACCCCAACGTCAAGATCCACATCGTCGGTTTCGCCAAGAAGGTCGGTGACCTGATCGACGGTCTGGTGATGGTGGTGATGTTCTTCGGCGTCGCCTTCGTCATCACCCTGATTCTGCTGCTGTGGTTCACCAACTGCCTGCGCAGCACCGTGGCGGTGTTGAGCACCACGCTGGTGGCGGTGGTCTGGCAGTTGGGGTTGATGCACTTCTTCGGTTTCGGCCTCGATCCGTATTCGATGCTGGTGCCGTTCCTGATTTTCGCCATCGGGATTTCCCACGGCGTGCAGAAGATCAACGGTATCGCCCTGCAATCGAGCGAGGCGGATAACGCGCTGACTGCGGCGCGGCGCACGTTCCGGCAATTGTTCCTGCCTGGGATGATCGCGATTCTGGCGGATGCGGTGGGCTTCATCACGCTGCTGATCATCGACATCGGCGTGATCCGTGAACTGGCCATCGGCGCGTCCATCGGCGTGGCGGTGATCGTGTTCACCAACCTGATTCTGCTGCCGGTGGCGATTTCCTATGTCGGCATCAGCAAGCGTGCGGTGGCCAAGAGCAAGAAGGACGCCAACCGCGAACACCCGTTCTGGCGCCTGCTGTCGAACTTTGCCAGCCCGAAAGTCGCCCCGGTGTCCATTGCGCTCGCTCTGATCGCCTTCGGTGGCGGCCTCTGGTACAGCCAGAACCTGAAGATCGGCGACCTCGACCAGGGCGCGCCGGAACTGCGTCCGGACTCGCGCTACAACAAGGACAACAACTTCATCATCAACAACTACTCCACCAGTTCCGACGTACTGGTGGTGATGGTCAAGACCAAGTCCGAAGGCTGCTCGCGCTATGAGGCCATGGCGCCGATCGATGAGCTGATGTGGAAGATGCAGAACACCGAGGGCGTGCAGTCGGCGATCTCGTTGGTGACCGTGTCCAAGCAGATGATCAAGGGCATGAACGAGGGCAACCTGAAATGGGAAACCCTGTCGCGCAACCCGGACGTGCTGAACAACTCCATCGCCCGTGCCGACGGCCTGTACAACAACAGTTGCTCGCTGGCGCCGGTGCTGGTGTTCCTCAACGATCACAAGGCTGAAACCCTGGATCGTGCGGTGCATGCGGTGCAGGAATTCGCCAAGGACAACAACAAAGAGGGTCTGGAATTCATCCTGGCGGCCGGTAACGCCGGGATCGAGGCTGCGACCAACGAAGTCATCAAACAGGCCGAACTGACCATCCTGGTGCTGGTGTACATCTGCGTGGCGGTGATGTGCATGATCACCTTCCGTTCCTGGGCGGCGACCCTGTGCATCGTGCTGCCGCTGGTACTGACCTCGGTACTTGGCAACGCACTGATGGCGTTCATGGGCATCGGCGTGAAGGTTGCGACGTTGCCGGTGGTGGCGCTGGGTGTGGGGATCGGCGTGGACTACGGCATCTACATCTACAGCCGTCTGGAAAGTTTCCTGCGTGCCGGCCTGCCGTTGCAGGAAGCCTATTACCAGACCCTGAAATCCACCGGTAAAGCGGTGCTGTTCACTGGTCTGTGCCTGGCCATCGGTGTGTGCACCTGGATCTTCTCGGCGATCAAGTTCCAGGCCGACATGGGCCTGATGCTGACCTTCATGCTGCTGTGGAACATGTTCGGTGCGCTGTGGCTGCTGCCGGCACTGGCCAAGTTCCTGATCAAGCCGGAGAAACTGGCGGGGCAGAAGGGGAATTCTCTGTTTGCTCACTGATCCGGGCTTCTGAAACGACAAAGCCGCAACCTTAGGGTTGCGGCTTTTTTGTGAGTCAAGATCAAAAGCCCCTCACCCTAGCCCTCTCCCGGAGGGAGAGGGAACTGACCGCAATGTCTCGCGTGATACATCGACCTGAAAAACCGAGTCGATTATGGATTCAAAGAGGATCGTTCAAGTCGGTGTATCTCTCCAATATCCCCCGATCGGTTCCCTCTCCCTCCGGGAGAGGGCTAGGGTGAGGGCAAGCGGTCTCAAGTCTTACGAAAGTTCAGTACCAAGCACCACACTCAAAGCACTCCGCGCATCATCCAGCTGCACCAACGTCGCATGCCGAGCCCCCAGCGCATCACGATTTTCGATCGCGGTGAGAATCGCCTTGTGCCGAGGTAACGCCAGTTCATGCAGATTCGGTCGCTGATTCGAATGCTTCAACGCCTCGGCAATCGCGACCGACAGCATGTTGCACAGATTCGCCAACAAGTCGTTATGGGTCGCATCGGCGATGCGGCTGTGGAAATCCAGATCCGGTTGCAGCAACGCCTCCGGGGTCGGTGCGGCTTCCATGCGTTGGTAGGCTTCGCCGATGGCGGCGATGTCGGCATCGGTGGCGTGTTGGGCGGCGAGGGCGGCAGCGGCGGGTTCGATGATGCTGCGCACGCTGGTCAGCACATTGAAGAATTCATTTTGCGGGCTGCTTTGCATCAGCCAGTGCAATACGTCCGGGTCGAGCATGTGCCATTCGCGGCGCGGCTTGACCACGGTACCGACGCGCGGTTTCGAGTACACCAGCCCCTTGGCCACCAACACCCGCGTGGCTTCGCGCAACACCGGCCGACTGACCGCGTACTCCTCGCAGAGCAAGGCTTCGGCGGGCAGTTTGTCGCAAGGCAAAAAGCGTCCGGAAACAATCTGCATGCCCAGTTCCTGGACGATGCGCGAGTGCATGCTTTTGCGGTCGGAAGGTTTGCGGTAATCCATGGGGAGTGGCGCGATCCTGAGCGATGGAGATGCCGCGCATCATAGCAGGCACGACGGAATCTGGAGCTACGCAATGATCGTTCCCACGCTCTGCGTGGGAACGCATCCCGGGATGCTCTGCGTCCCATTCGAGAGCTGGAACGCGGAGCGTCCCTTGAGGCATTCCCACGAAGAGCGTGGGAACGATCAGGGTGGCGGTGTCAGTGGGAATGGCGGGGCACTTCCGCACCTCGGCAACCCACCAGAAAATCAAAATCACACCCCTGATCCGCCTGCAACACATGGTCGATGTACAACTGACGATACCCCCCCACCAACAACGGCTGCGGCGGTTGCAGATCTGCCATGCGTGCCGCCAGTTCAGCGTCCGGAATGTCCAGGTGCAAACGCCCGCTGGCGCAGTCCAGCTCGATCCAGTCGCCTTCTTTCACTGCCGCCAAAGGCCCGCCGGCCGCCGCTTCCGGGGCAACGTGCAACACGACGGTGCCGTACGCTGTGCCGCTCATGCGCGCGTCGGAGATGCGCACCATATCCGTCACACCCTGTGCCAGCAGCTTGGCCGGCAAACCCATGTTGCCGACTTCGGCCATGCCCGGATAACCCTTCGGCCCGCAGTTTTTCATCACCAGAATCGAGTTCGCATCGACGTCCAGCTCCGGATCGTTGATCCGTGCCTTGTACATGTCGAAGTTCTCGAATACGACCGCGCGGCCACGGTGTTGCATCAGTTCCGGTGTGGCGGCGGATGGCTTGAGCACTGCGCCCAGTGGCGCGAGATTGCCGCGCAACACACAGATGCCGCCGTCGGCGCGGATCGGATTGTCGAGGGTGCGGATCACTTCGTCTTCACCGTAGATCGGCGCGTCCTTGGTGTTCTCGCCGATGGATTTACCGTTGACGGTCAGCGCGTTCGGATTCGGAATCAGATTGGCCTCGCCGAGGCGGCGCAACACGGCCGGCAAGCCCCCGGCGTAGTAGAACTCTTCCATCAGAAAACGCCCGGACGGTTGCAAGTCGACGATGGTCGGCATGCCGCGACCGATGCGAGTCCAGTCGTCCAGATCCAGCTCGACGCCAATGCGCCCGGCGATGGCTTTGAGGTGAATCACCGCGTTGGTCGAACCGCCAATCGCCGCGTTGACCCGGATCGCGTTTTCGAAGGCCTCCTTGGTCAGGATCTTCGACAGCTTCAAGTCTTCACGAACCATCTCGACCGCACGCATGCCGGACATGTGCGCCAGCACATAACGCCGCGCATCCACGGCCGGAATCGCCGCGTTGTGCGGCAGGGAGGTGCCCAGTGCTTCGGCCATGCAGGCCATGGTCGAGGCGGTGCCCATGGTGTTGCAGGTGCCGGCCGAGCGGGACATGCCGCCCTCGGCGGCGAGGAAATCGTCGATGGTGATGGTGCCGGCCTTGACCTGTTCACTGAGCTGCCAGACCACCGTGCCGGAGCCAATGTCCTTGCCCTTGTGCTTGCCGTTGAGCATCGGCCCGCCGGTGACGACGATGGCCGGCACGTCGCAACTGGCCGCGCCCATCAGCAGCGCCGGGGTGGTTTTGTCGCAACCGGTCAGCAGCACCACGCCGTCAATCGGGTTGCCGCGAATCGCTTCCTCGACATCCATGCTCGCCAGGTTGCGGGTGAGCATGGCAGTCGGGCGCAGGTTCGATTCGCCATTGGAGAACACCGGGAACTCCACCGGAAACCCGCCAGCCTCGATCACCCCGCGTTTGACGTGCTCGGCGATCTGGCGGAAATGCGCGTTGCACGGCGTCAGTTCCGACCAGGTGTTGCAGATACCGATGATCGGTTTGCCATGGAACTGATGGTCGGCGATGCCCTGATTCTTCATCCAGCTGCGGTACATGAAGCCGTTCTTGTCGGCCGTGCCAAACCATTGGGCGGAGCGCAGGGTGGGTTGCTTATCAGACATGATCGATTCTCTTATTGTAAGACTATTGTTTGCGAGCTTCGGCTAAACATAAGCGCAAAATCGGCGCTTTGGAAGTGTTGTTGGGTAATTAGTATTACTATATAGTCGTTTTCGACGGAGGGATGGCCCTGGCGGTTTTCCGCGAGAGGCGTCCCCCGAGGTTCCATAAAAACAACAATCGGAGACCGATCTCATGAGCCAGGAACTGCGGCTTGTCCGGCGCATCACGCTGAAACTGATTCCCTTCCTGATCCTGCTGTACCTGATCGCCTATGTGGATCGCTCCGCCGTCGGCTTCGCCAAGCTGCACATGGGCGCCGACATCGGTATCGGCGATGCCGCCTACGGCCTCGGCGCCGGGCTGTTTTTCATTGGCTACTTTCTGCTGGAGATCCCCAGCAACCTGATGCTCGAACGCTTCGGTGCGCGGCGCTGGTTCGCGCGGATCATGATCACCTGGGGCGCGATCACCATCGGCATGGCGTTCGTTCAGGGCCCGCACAGTTTCTACGTGATGCGCTTTCTGCTCGGCGCGGCGGAGGCGGGGTTCTTTCCCGGCGTTCTGTACTACATCACCCAATGGTTCCCGGTGCGCCATCGCGGCAAGATCCTCGGGCTGTTCATCCTTTCCCAACCCATCGCGATGATGATCACCGGCCCTGTGTCCGGCGGCCTGCTGGGCATGGATGGCATTCTCGGTCTGCATGGCTGGCAGTGGCTGTTCATCGTCATCGGCACCCCGGCGATCCTGCTGACCTGGCCGGTGCTGCGCTGGCTGCCGGACGGCCCGCAGCAAGTGAAATGGATGGATCAGGCCGAGAAGGACTGGCTGACCGGCGAGCTGAAAAAGGATCTGCAGGAATACGGCCAGACCCGCCACGGCAATCCGCTGCATGCGCTCAAGGACAAACGCGTGTTGCTGCTGGCGCTGTTCTATCTGCCGGTGACCCTGAGCATTTATGGCCTTGGCCTGTGGCTGCCGACCCTGATCAAACAGTTCGGCGGCAGCGATCTGGTGACCGGTTTCGTGTCGTCGGTGCCATACATCTTCGGCATTGTCGGGCTGCTGATCGTGCCGCGCAGTTCCGACCGCATGAACGATCGCTACGGGCATCTGGCGGTGCTCTATGTGCTGGGCGCCATCGGCCTGTTCCTCAGTGCCTGGTTGTCCTTGCCGGTGGCGCAACTGGCGGCGTTGTGTCTGGTGGCGTTCGCGCTGTTTTCCTGCACGGCGGTGTTCTGGACCTTGCCGGGGCGGTTCTTTGCCGGCGCCAGTGCGGCGGCGGGGATTGCCTTGATCAACTCGGTGGGCAACCTCGGCGGCTATATCGGACCGTTCGTGATCGGCGCCTTGAAGGAATACACCGGCAACCTCGCTTCGGGCCTGTACTTCCTTTCCGGGGTGATGGTGTTCGGGCTGGTTCTGACGGGCGTCGTCTATCGCTTGCTGGAGCGCAAACACGTATTGCCGGTTGATCAGTTCGCCGCCAGTGCTCGCGGTGCGACCCGCACCTGATATCGATCCAGGATTTGTCTTAACAGGAGAACATCATGCATCTGGTTCAATTCGAATTGAGTAACGGCGAGCGCCGCGTCGGGGTAGTCGAGGGCGGTCTGGTGCGTGAAGTGCAGGATGCGCGCACGGTGCGCGATCTGGCACTGGCGGCGATCGAGGCTGGCGGCACGCTGGCGCAACAGGTGCAGACCCTCGGTCTCGGCATCAGCCACGATTACGCCGAACTGTTGGCCAAGCTGCGCATCCTGCCGCCGCTGGATCACCCGGACCCGGCGCACCTGCTGGTCAGCGGCACCGGCCTCACGCACCTCGGTAGCGCGTCGGCCCGAGACAAGATGCACCAACAGGCCGGCGACGAAGCGGCGATGACCGACACCATGCGCATCTTCAAGTGGGGCGTGGAGGGTGGCAAACCGGCAGCGGGGCAGGCCGGGGTGCAACCGGAATGGTTCTACAAGGGTGACGGCAGCATCGTTGTGCGCCCCGGTCAGCCGTTCCCGCTACCGCCATTTGCCGAAGACGCCGGCGAGGAGCCTGAGATGGCCGGCCTCTACATCATCGGTCACGACGGCAAGCCGTATCGCCTCGGTTTCGCGGTGGGCAACGAGTTCTCCGATCACGTCATGGAGCGCAAGAACTACCTGTACCTGGCCCACTCGAAATTGCGCAGTTGCAGCTACGGCCCGGAGCTGCGCGTGGGTGAATTGCCGCAGCACCTGGCCGGTACCAGCCGCATCCTGCGCGACGGCGGAGTGCTGTGGCAGAACGAGTTCCTCAGCGGCGAGGCCAACATGTGCCACAGCCTGGCGAACCTCGAATACCACCACTTCAAGTACAGCCAGTTCCTGCGCCCCGGCGACGTGCACATTCACTTCTTTGGCACGGCGACCCTGTCGTTCGCCGATGGCATCCGCACTCAGCCGGGCGACGTGTTCGAGATCAGCCAGGCCGAATTCGGTGCGCCGCTGGTCAATGGCATCGCCCCGGTTGAAGCCGTTTTCCAACCGGACAGCATCGGCACCCTTTAAGGAGATCCCATGACTCAGATTCTCGGTCACAACTACATCGGCGGGCGTCGCAGCGCGGCGGGTAGTGTCAAACTGCACAGCATCGATGCCACGACGGGCGAGGCATTGCCTCACGATTTCATCCAGGCGACGCAAGAGGAAGTGGACGCCGCTGCCAAAGCGGCGGCTGCTGCGTATCCCACCTATCGCAGCCTGAGCGCCGAGCGCCGTGCGCAGTTTCTCGATGCGATTGCCGATGAGCTGGATGCGCTGGGCGACGATTTCGTCGCAGTGGTCTGTCGCGAAACAGCGTTGCCTGCCGGGCGGATTCAGGGTGAACGCGGACGCACCAGTGGCCAGATGCGGCTGTTCGCCAAAGTGCTGCGGCGCGGTGACTTCTACGGTGCGCGGATAGACCTGCCGTTGCCGGATCGTCAGCCGCTGCCGCGTCCGGATCTGCGCCAGTACCGCATCGGCCTCGGCCCGGTGGCGGTGTTCGGTGCGAGCAACTTTCCACTGGCATTCTCCACCGCTGGCGGCGACACCGCGTCGGCGCTGGCCGCCGGGTGCCCGGTGGTGTTCAAGGCCCACAGCGGCCATATGGCCACGGCCGAATTCGTGGCTGACGCGGTGATTCGGGCGGCGGAGAAAACCGCGATGCCGGCCGGTGTGTTCAACATGATCTACGGCGGCGGAGTCGGCGAGTGGCTGGTCAAGCATCCGGCGATTCAGGCCGTGGGCTTCACTGGTTCGCTGCGAGGTGGACGGGCACTGTGTGACATGGCCGCCGCGCGTCCACAGCCGATCCCGGTGTTCGCCGAGATGTCGAGCATCAACCCGGTAATCGTTCTGCCCCAGGCCCTGACAGTTCGTTCGGAAACTGTTGCCCGTGATCTGACCGCGTCGGTGGTGCAGGGCTGCGGTCAGTTCTGTACCAATCCGGGCCTGGTGATCGGCATTCGCTCACCGCAGTTCACGGCATTCATTGAGCAGGTCGCGGCGTTGATCGGCGACCAACCGGCGCAAACGATGCTCAATGCCGGCACCCTCGGCAGCTATGGCAAGGGCCTGGAAAAACTGTTGGCGCATGCCGGCATCGAGCATCTGGCCGGTAATCCGCAGCAGGGCAATCAGGCGCAGCCGCAGCTGTTCAAGGCTGATGCCAGCCTGTTGATCGACGGCGATGAAGTGCTTCAGGAAGAAGTGTTCGGCCCGACCACAGTGATCGTTGAAGTGGCGGATCAGGCGCAACTGAACGCGGCGTTGAAGGGGCTTCATGGGCAACTCACCACGACGATCATCGGCGAGCCGGCGGACTTCGTGCAGTTCCCGGAACTGACGCCGTTGCTGGAACAGAAGGTCGGGCGGATCCTGCTCAACGGTTACCCGACCGGTGTCGAAGTGTGCGATTCGATGGTCCACGGCGGACCGTATCCGGCGACGTCCGATGCTCGCGGCACCTCGGTCGGCACCCTGGCGATCGATCGTTTCCTGCGCCCGGTGTGCTTCCAGAACTATCCCGACAGCCTGCTGCCGGAACCGCTGAAAAATGCCAACCCGCTGCGCATTCAGCGGCTGGTGGATGGCAAGCCCTCGCGCGAGGCTCTCTAAGCCGAACTGGATCGATCGTTCCCACGTCGAGGCGTCGAACCGTCTGCGTGGGAATGCAGCCCGGGACGCTCTGCGTCCCATTCGAGAGCTGGAACGCGGAGCGTCCCTTGAGGCATTCCCACGCGGAGCGTGGGAACGATCAAGAGCGGGGCTTTGAGCTATCATTGCCACTTTCCCCCTGAAAGACATGATTGCCATGACTGCCGTAACCGACACCCTTCTCAACGCCCTCGAACATTGCGGTATGGTCGAAATCGACGGCCTGCACGCCTTCGAATTCGCCCTCGATGAAGACGACAATCTGCACATCGAGTGCATCGATGGCCGAACGGCCAGGCATTGGGAGTTCACGCCGGCTCAGGTTGAAGCGGCGACGTTTGACCAGGACCTGCAGAGCTGGTTGATCGTCGGTTTTGCCAGCGACACCAAAACCGTCGGCGAACACCGTCTGGTCTGCCTCGGCGATGTACTCAGCAGCGCCGACGACGAGGATGAAGCCGAATGAACATGCGTAAATTCTGGCCATTGTTGATGGCCGGCAGCGTCGGTGCGATGGGCCTTTCCAGCGCGTCAGCCGAGAGCTTCCAGTTGCTGGTCGGCTCCTACACCGCCGGCACCAGCCAGGGCCTCTACCGGATGAACTTCGACAGCGCCACCGGCCAGATCGATGCCAAGCCGCTGCAAGTGATCAAGAGCGAAAACCCGTCGTGGCTGACCCTGTCCAAGGATCAGCACCGGGTGTTCGTGGTCAATGAAAACGGCCCTGGCCAGAAAGACCCGGTCGGTCGCGTCAGCAGCTATTCCATCGATCCGAAAACTCATGCGCTGACCCTGATCAATCAGGTCCAGAGCCTGGGCAACGAGCCGACCCATTCGAGCCTCAGCGGCGACGCCAGCCATCTGTTCGTCAGCAACTATTCGGTAGTCGAAGATCCGGGCGGCACCCTCGCGGTGTTGCCGGTCGGCAGCGACGGCAAACTCAAACCGGTGGTGCAGATGAGTGCTCACCCGGCGAGCCGGGTCAACCCTGAACGTCAGGCCTCGAACCATGTGCA
This sequence comes from Pseudomonas sp. GW821-FHT09E04, assembly GCF_059416185.1. Lineage (NCBI taxonomy): Bacteria > Pseudomonadati > Pseudomonadota > Gammaproteobacteria > Pseudomonadales > Pseudomonadaceae > Pseudomonas > Pseudomonas sp. GW821-FHT09E04. Next base: position 854,463 of record NZ_JBWKOR010000001.1, on the reverse strand, counting down.
CTCGACGATTTCCTCGCCGGACGGTCGTTATGTGTTCTCCAACGACCTGGGCGCAGACAAAGTCTTTGTCTACCAATTCGACCCGAAAGCCAATCCGGACCTGCCGCTGACCCCGGCGAAAACCGCTTCGGTGCAATTGCCAGCGGGCAGCGGGCCGCGTCATCTGTTGTTCAGCGCTGACGGCAAGCATGCCTGGCTGACCATGGAAATGAGCGCGCAGGTTGCGGTGTTCGACTACAACGACGGCGTGCTGACCCAGACGCAAATGGTCGACCTGGCAGCCGGCCAGCCGACCTCGGACAAAGCCGCTGCGGCGCTGCACGCGTCTGCCGATGGCAAATTCCTCTACGTCAGCAACCGTGGCACTGCCAATCAGCTGATGGTGTTCGCCATCGACCCGGCTACCGGCCAGCTCAAGGAGCTGCAACGGCGTTCGGTGGAAGGCGATCACCCGCGCGAGTTCAGCCTCGATCCGAGCGGTAAATTCCTGCTGATCGCCAACCAGAAAAGCAACCAGATTGTCGTGGTTGAACGCGACGGCAAGACCGGACTGCTCGGTAAAACCGTGCAAAAACTGCCGATGGACGCCCCGAGCGACCTCAAGTTTCTGCTGCGTCAATAAGCCGCAGGCCCCGGTCTACGGGGCCTGAAGCTTTGTATTAATCCTGCTGATAACAGGTAATGGTGCAAAGCATTTCAAGCGAGCGACCCTCGAGCGTTAAGTTTGCTTCACGGCCCAACCGGGCAAGCAAGCCAACCGAACACGAGGGTTACCGCCATGAACTTCAATCTCTTCTCGATCATCGCCGCTTCCGCCATCTCCGCCACCGTTGCTCTGCCAGCCAGCGCCAACGTTGAAATCAGCGACAAAAAATCCCACACCCAGAGCTACACCCAGAAATACCTGCAACAGAGCGCCAACTTCTACGCCGCGCTGGATCACAAAGCTCAACACTGAAATTTCCGTCACGTCCTGGAACTGCCCAAGGCTGCGATCCTTTGATCTTGTTTATCAAAAGCAAAATCAAAAGATCGCAGCCTTGGGCAGTTTTTTGCGTGCGCACCGACAGGTAATAGGTATTTTCAAACGGCGGGATAGACCGGCTAAATAATCAACGAAGCTGATGGTTACTATGCCAAACCCTGAGTGGTTACCCCGGCTTTTTTGATTGATTCTGTGGGCGTCGAAACATTGTCCACGGAGCACACATCATGGCCAGTTCAATCATCACTTCCGCCAAACGCGGCGCCTACCTGGCCATCGGTCTGTACCTGGTCATGGTGCTGTTCGTCAGCCTCTCGTCCCAATCGCAACACAGCTTCGATGCACCGATCCAGATCGCGCATCCCGGCGTCCAGTTCGAACTCCGCTCGCAAAGCGCAGCGGTGGATTCAGTTGAACTCGCGGGAGCCGTCGGAGCATGAAAGGCTACAGATTCTGGATCATCGCCGGTCTGGCGATCATGACCAACGGCACGTCTCTTCTGGGATTCGGTCAGGGCTCGGTCGGCGGTCTGGCCCGGGCCATAGAGGCCAACCACACCATCGCCCACAACATCGAACGCGCCAATGCGTTGGGGCTGCTGGCCGGCAATCCACCCGTGAAAACCTCGGCTGAGTTCTTCGGGCCGTTCGAGGTGGATTGCTCGGCGATAGGGATGTGCGAAGTGTTGGCGTAAGCGCTTACTTTTTCATGATGGCGGTGAACAGATCTGATTCCAGGAACCGCTGCAACCAACCCTGCAACCGCACGTAAGGTGTCTGAGCAAACCATTCGCGATCGACATGGGCGAACTGGCGAACGAAGGGCAGCAGCGCGATATCGGCCAGGCAAGGATGATCGGTCAACAAGTAGTCGTAGCCTTCGAGCAACTCATCCAGCTTCTGCAGGAACAACGCACCTTCGGCGCGATAAACCTCCATCGGTTGTTCCGGATAACGCTCGGCGTACTTGTAGCGATTCAGGTGCACCTTGAACACTTGATCGTTGGTTTCGATCAACTCGGCAATCCGTGAGTCCCCACCCAGCAACCAGCCCTGCGGATCGTTCTGCGCCAGTGCCCAGCGCATGATCTCCAGACTCTCATCGATTACCTGACCCTCCGCATCCAGCACCGGCACCGTACCTTTGGGCGAGATCGCCAGCATCTCGGCCGGTTTGGCCTTGAGGCTGACTTCGACGATCTCCACCGGCACGCCCGAATAACGCAGGGCCATCCGCGCGCGCATCGCATACGGGCAGCGGCGGAACGAATACAGCGTGTTCATTTCACCTCCAGTGTGCTCAAACCATTGCCCTGGCGCTGCACCTGAATCTGCACCGGAATCCGCTCGTGCATTTCCTGCACGTGGGAAATCACCGCGACCTTGCGACCCTGAGCCTGCAAGCCGTCGAGGGCGTCCATCGCCAGTTGCAGGGATTCCGGATCAAGGCTGCCGAAGCCTTCGTCGATAAACAGCGATTCGATTTTCAGCGTGCTCGACGCCATCGAGGCCAGGCCCAGTGCAAGCGCCAGCGACACCAGGAAGGTTTCACCGCCGGACAGCGAATGCACCGAGCGCAGCTCGTCGCCCATTTCGGTGTCCATCACCAGCAGGCCGAGCATGCTGCCACCACGTTTCAGGCGGTAGCGCTTGACCAGTTGCCGCAGCTGCACGTTGGCGTGATGCACCAGCAGGTCGAGGTTGTAGGCCTGTGCGATCTTGCGGAAGGTGTCGCCGGTGGCCGAGCCGATCAAGGCATTGAGTCGCGCCCAGCGCTGATACTCGGCATAGGCGTCGGCGATCTGCTGCGCCAGCGCGGAATTGGCGTTTTGCCGGCGCTGATCTTCGACTTGCTCGGCACGCAGCTCGGCGCAGAGCTGTTCGCTCGCGCTGCACTGGTTCTGTACGTCGGCGAGGGCGACAGTGAGTTGTTCGGCTTCGAGGTTGCCGTTGTGCTGCGCCTGATGTTCGAGCAACTGGCGATCACGTTCCTGCAACAGCACCTTGGCGTGTTCCAGGGCTTTTTCGTTGCGCTGCAAACGCTCGCGCAACTCGCCGACCTGCGCGTCATCGACCCGCAACAGATCTTCGAGGCCGCCGTCATCCAGTTCCGGATGGCGAGCACGCCAGTCGGCAATCTTGCCGGCCAGATCGCGGTCTTCGGTTTCCAGCGCGAGCAGCCGTTCCTGCTGCGCTTTGAGTTCGGCGGCGATTTGCACGAGTTGCGTGTGCACGCCTTGCAGTGCCTGAGTCGTGGTGGATTCGGCGTTGCGTGCCTGTTCTACCGCCAGTTCAAGCTGCTGTTGCCAGTGCTCGGCGCAGTTGTGATCGCCCAGCAATTGCGTCAGTTTCTCTTGGCTGGCCTGTTGCTGAGCGGTCAGCGCGTTGAGTTGCTGTTCAGCGTTTTGCAGTTGCTGCACGCGGCTTTGCTGACGATCCTGTTCCTTCTCAAGCGTCTGCTGGCGTTGTTGTTGCTCAGCCAGTTCTTCCTTTTGCTGATCGACTTGCGCCAGTCGCTCGGCGATCTGCCGGTCAAGCTGCATGAAGGTCGCGGCCGGCTCGGCGCGCAGGGCTTCGTGAGTCTCGGAGGGCAGCAGCGTGGCGAAGGCTGCGAGCTCTTCGTCCAGACGCTGCCGGTCAGCGCTCAGCTCGCGCTGCTGATTGCTCAGGTGCTGCGCCGCTTGCTGGTGTGCGGTTTCGGCGTGACGCAATTGCTGGGTCAGGCGCGCCGCGTCCTTTTGCAGCGTGAGCAGGGCCGTCTGACGCTGTTCGTCCTGCGTGATGCTCTGGTTCAGTTGATCGTTCTGGCGAGTGAGCCAGGCAGCGCGTTTGTCGCTGTCCTGATTCAGCAACTGAGCTGCCAGCGGATGAGCCTCGATGCTCGGCGTCAGCGTTTGCTGTTGTGTCGCCAGTTGTTCCTGTTGTTGCAGCAACTCTTTCTGTTGGGCAATCACACCACCGACGCTGGTTCGCAGCTCGGTGAGTTTTTCCTTCAGTTGATCGACCGCTTGCTGCGCGCTGGCCTGCTCGCTTTCATCGTGACGGCCGAGGCTTTGCAGCAAAGCTTCCGGCTGGTGATACGGATGCTCGTTGCTGCCGCAGACCGGGCACGGCTGGTCGTCCTGCAATTGCGCACGCAGTTCTTCGACACTGGCACTGCGAGCCAGACGCTGGCGTTCGAGCAGTTCGCGGGTGACGTTGAAGGTCTGCTCGGCGACGGTCAGTTCAGACTTGGTTTTCACCCCGTCCTGGGTCAGGCGCTCGCGCTCCTGTTGCGCATCGAGCTGACGCTGTTGCAGCTCGGCACTGCGCTTGTCCAGGTCCTGCTGACTGGCCCAAAGTCGCGTCAGGTCTTCGACGGCGCGCAGTTGCTTGCGGTTGTCCTGCAACAGAGTGCCGAGGATGCCGATCTGCTCGGCGACGGCATCAGGCTCGGCGCCGGCCTCCTTGAACAGCACTTCAAGCTGCTGCTTTTGCGTGGCCAGTTCTTCGGTGGCGCGGGCGGCGTTCTGTTCGAGATTCGCCAGTTCGCTCTCGCCCTTGTTCAACCGGTTGCCGATCAGCATCAGTTGCTGCAAGCGGTCGCGGTAGGCATTCCACGCTTCGCTCAACGGTGCCAGGTGAGCACTTTGCTCAAGATCGGTGGCAATACGTTGCAAGCGTTCGGCGACCATTTTCTGTTGGTCGAGCAGGGTCTGGATTGCGCTCTGGCCCTGGGTGCAGGCCTGTTCGGCGTTTTGCTTCGCTTCGGCGCCGGACGCGACTTCCTTGGCGAGGCGGCCGAGGGTGTTTTGTTCATCGAAGGCCTGACGCAACAGCGGCGCGCTTTCGCTTTGTTGCGTCTGTGCCTGGGTCAGGGCGATTTGTGCGGCACTGAGGTCTTGCTCAAGTTGAGTCTGGCGTTCAGTCAGCTCGCCTTGTTGCTGGGTGTGCGCGCTGATTTGCGCCGCCAATGGCGTCAGTAGTGAATCGATCTCAGCCTTGCGGGCGAACTGATGCCGTTGCGGGGCGAGTTGTTCCAGACGCGTCAATCGCAGGCGTTCGCCGGCCAGCGTTTCGCGCTCGTGTTCGGCGCTCTGCAGTTGCTCGGCGGCCGCCTGCTGCGCGTCCTGCAACAGGTGCAGATCCTTGAGCCAGGTGTGTTGTTGCTCAAGCTGTTTGAGCTGGGCCTGCTGCAACTTCAGTTGCTGTTGGGCAGCGTTGAAGCGCTCGTCGAGTTCGGCGCGAGCCTCGGGCGGGAGCGGAGTCACGCCGGTGGCTTGATCCTGCAACTGCTTGTGGGCTTCGCGCGCCTCTTTGGTCTTGTCGAACGCGCGTCGGCCGAGGCGGGTGTAGAGCGCCGTATCGGTGAGTTTTTCCAGCAGTTCGCTGCGGTCGTTGTCATCGGCCTTGAGGAACGCACTGAACTCGCTCTGGGCCAGCAGCACGGCGCGGGTGAACTGTTCGAAATTCAGGCCCAGCGCCGCTTCGAGCTGAACCTTGTATTCGCCTTTCTGGCTGGCGAGCAGTTGATCCTGATCGATGTCACGCAGGCTCTGGCGGCTGGCCTGCAACTTGCCGCCGGCCTTTTCCCGGGCGCGGTTGGCTTCCCAGCGAGCGCGATAACGGCGGCCATCGACGCCGACAAAATCCACTTCGGCAAAACCTTCACCCGTGCCGCGCCGCAGCAGTGTGCGTGGGTCGCCAGTGGCGATTTCGCCGTCGGCGTCCGGCACCTTGGCGTCACGGCTGGTGTTGTTCAAACGCGGCACAGAGCCAAACAACGCCAGGCACAGGGCATCGAGCAAGGTACTTTTGCCGGCGCCCGTCGGGCCGGTGATGGCGAACAGACCGGCGCTGGCCAGCGGCTCGGCGGTGAAGTCGATCTCGAACGGGCCGGCCAGCGAAGCAAGGTTCTTCAAACGAATGGCGAGAATCTTCATGGCTGCTCGCCCTCCATTTGTACGTCTTGCAGCAGTTCGGCGAAGTCCTTGAGGGTTTGCTCATCGACCTCGTTGCCGTAATTGTCGAGCCAGGCGCGGCTGAACAATTCCTGCGGGGTGAGTTGGTCCAGTTCGATCAGCGCGCTGCTGTCTTCTGTGCCGTCAGCGCCACGGTTGCCCGCGTACTCCGCCGCGATCCGCACCAGTCGCACGGCTTTGCCTTGCAGGGCGCTTTCGACTTGATGGCGCAAGTCTGGCTGTGGCTCATCGAGACGAACACGGACCTCCAGCCACGGCTGGCGCTGGGTTTCGGCCAGCAGGTCGATGTTTGGCAGGTCGGCCAGTTGCAGCAGGATTTCCGCCAGCGGCGCAGGGCCGAGACGTTGCAGGTTGACGGAGCGGGGAATCAGCATTGGCTCGACGCTGACCAGGGTTTCGCCGTCCAGAACGACGTCGAGCACCTGATGCTGATAACTGATTTCCGAAAACGACAACGGAATCGGCGAGCCGCTGTAGCGAATCCGTTCTTCACCGTTGACCTTCTGCGGCTTGTGCAAATGGCCGAGGGCGACATAGCTGATGCTCGGCCCGAACAGGCTGGCCGGCAGGGCTTCGGCGTTGCCGATGATCAGGCTGCGTTCGGAGTCTTCCGACACCGACCCACCGGCCATGTGCGCATGACTGATGGCGACCAGTGCCTGGCCCGGCTGGCGCTTGGCGTTGGCCGCTTCGATCAGCCATTCATGCACCTGGCCAATACCGCGCAGATAGTTGTCACCCAGATGCGCGCCGGTCACTTCGGCAGGCCGCAGGAACGGCAGCGCGAGGCACCACGCGGCGATCTCGCCGGACGCATTCGGCAGCGGCAGCAACAAGCGTTCCGCATCGAGCTGGCCGTCATCCAGCCACAACACCCGACCCAGCGCATGAGTGCGCAAACGCCGCATCAGCGGCGCGGGCAACTCTATCCGCGAGCCGGAATCGTGGTTGCCAGCGATCATCACGATGGTCAGCAACGGCTGCTGCTCGTGGGCGCTGACGATGAAATCGTAAAGGCGTTCCTGGGCTTTGACCGGCGGGTTCACCGTGTCGAAGATGTCGCCGGCGATCAGCAGCACGTCCGGCTGCGCCAGCTTCAATTGGCGCAGCAGCCACTCGAGGAAGCATGCATGCTCGAAATCGCGCTCCTGGCCGTGCAGGTTTTGCCCAAGGTGCCAGTCGGAGGTGTGAAACAGACGCAAGGCTGACTCCGCAATATAAAGAGGTGATGGCCGCCTGGAAGGAGAGGGCGGCGAAAGAGGGGAGAGTTTACAGATTATTGCGACGGGCAGGCTTGTCCGGGAGGTGGGGTGGGACGATCTCGGCGAATCCTTTAATTGACGGCCATATACCGGGTATCGACCGTCTGGCCACTATATTGATATCATTTTTTTGATCGAGCGGTCCGCCGGGCTTCAACCTCCGCAATCAGTGCCAACCCGACCATAAATTTGTCCATTTTTTTTGATTGTTCCTTTTTTGATGATGGAGAGGTTTATATGATCTGCCCAAGATGTCAGCAGGATAATGTTGTCAAGGCGATGATTAAGGCGAATAAGACGATTATTTTTATTTGCCCAGAGTGCGATGCGACGTGGTTCTCGATCGAAAATATTGGGTTTCCCGGTTTTGTAGATTACGGGACTTATATGAAAGGCATTGGACTTTCCATGCTGTGGGATGAATTGGAAGTTGTTTCGGAAGATTTGTAGGGGGGCGCGAATAGCAAAAAAAAGGAGGGGTTGTTTTATTGAATAAATCTGTCCCCTATTTGTGCACTTTGGGAGCCGAGATAGAGGAGTTTGGTGCGCCCTATATTGAAATTTCTGAATCGGGGACGCTGGCCATTGTTGCGAAAGATCGCGGTGAAGAATGTTTCAGGAAAGAATCAACATCACCGGAAATATTGGCTAAATGGGTGTATGAGCTTTTCAACAAGTAAGATCAATGAAAGTGAGCTGAGATGAATGGTCTTGAGTCGGTGAAAAACCTGATCATCCAGACAGTGAAGGAGAAGACAGGTGATTTCGATGGTGATGGTCTGGAGGCTGATTACAAGCTGAACTGGAAGGACGAACTGTCGGAAATGCTGGAGCTCGTCCTCTTCAATATGTCTAAAGCAGCATCCGCCAGAGAGAGAGGAGATGACGTCATGTTGCAAGCGGCGTTGATGCACTCATGTATACATCTCATGAATTTATCGGGGTTTTTCCGGGATATCCGTGACGATCTGGAGGCCCTGCTTTTAGGTCCAGGCTGGCCAGAGATTCCAGATGGTTTCAGTTATGGAAACACTAAAAGGGGACTCCTAAAAGGGGACGGATTTATTTGATTTAATAAATCTGTCCCCTTTTAGTGTGCTTTTAGTGAGTAATCGATCAATAACTCGAAAGGCTTTAATGAATGACCATTGATTTTGACTTGCTTGGCCCAGGAGACCTTGGACTGATTCGCGCAGGTATGACCCGTGAAGATTCGAGGTCGGCCCTCGAAAGCCCCTTTGACGAGTTTTTGAAAAGTCCGGATTCCGCTATCCCAACCGATGCATATGATGATTTGGGACTTCATGTCTACTTCGATAATGCCTTGATGGTCGTCGGCGTTGAGTTTTTGAAATGGGCTCAATTCGCCTGGCGCGGTCAGCGGTTGGCAGGCGAAGAAGTGCTTGTCGTTCAACAGTTTCTGATAGAGCAAGGCGAGTTTCTGGTTTTCAATAACTCAGGCTTCAATGTGGCCCGTCTGGGCCTGCGGTTCTACGCACCTGAAACGGGTGAAGAGGACGCTATCGTCGAGGCTGTTTATGTGGACTTTACTGGTGTCGACTGAGCGTAGCCGGAGATGACCTATGAGTATGTATTCCAGGTTTGATGTTTGTATAAGCCGATACGCTGATGATGAGATTCCGACCGATTACTGGTCGGATGTCAAAGTTGTGAACGCGTCCGGGATACTTGAAGAGTTTTCCGACACCGACTGGTCGGAACTGCTGGCGGCCGTCAATGGCAAGAGTGAATTCTGGATTTTGCGCATGTGCGAATCCATGGGGAGTGTTGCTGATGAGCGCGCCCTGGCTGTATTGCTGGATCTCATGTTTCACGAAAGCGAAACCGTCAGGTATGCGGCGCTGGACGCTATCAGGTCGATGACAAGCTCAGGTGTGGAAGCGGGAAAGTGCTTCGCTCTGATTGCGTCGGCCATCGAGCGAGCAAAGCAGGAAAACAACCAGGCAGGGCGGGTGTCGGTGTTGAATCTCGAGCATCTGCTTACAAGCAAATGAAGGAGGAGGGCAGACCACGTCGAGTGGTCTGCTGATCTTGCCAGAAACGAATTCGAGCGCGACGTGCGGCATCGTTTGATGTCGTTTGCTGGTGTTCTTTCGCTTACTTCGGATAAAGCGGCGGTAACCCACTGTCCCCAACCGGATCCTGCACCCGCTCCGCCGTCGGAATCGTCCGGATCGCCCGCCACAGATCCTCACCCTGCCAATGCTGCCCGGTCTCGCTATACAACGCACCGTTGAGACCATCGAGCGCATCCGACAGCGGCACAAACCGCGCCGCCATATCCGCCAGGGTTTCCGGCTGCTGACGGGCCCAGGCGTCGAGGGCCTGGCGGGTGGCGTGGGGGTCGTTGGCCTGGCTGGCGCGTTTGATGTCGTCGAGCAGGGTGCGCGGGCTCGGGCCGGTTTGCGCGGCGCGCAGGATTGCCGGTTGCCAGCGGGCGCGCCACCACAGGCCGAAGCCGAGCAGGGTGGTGCAGGCCAGAATCAGCGTGCTGAGTTTCCACCACCACAGCGCTTCACTGTCGGCGCCGCTGAGCGGTTGTGCGCTGCCGGCCGGGGTGTCGACTTGCAGGCTCGGGTTGTTCACCACTTGCAGAGTGCGCGCCGGCAGGCTGGTGTGTTCCAGGTGATCTTCGAAGGTGTTCCACCACACCACGTCCACGGTCGGCAGTTCGATCGAACCGCTGCGGCTCGGTACCAGTGCTTCGCGTTCTTCACGGCTGCCGATCAGACCGCGTTCGCTGCTCTGGTTGTTGAGCACGGGTTGGTCCGGGTAGCGACGCAAACCATTGGCTTCGGTGGCGGGCAGGGCGGGCAGTTGTGAGCTGGCGAGGCCTTCGACCTTGAGGGTCAGGCTGCGGGTCAGGGAGTCGCCGACCTGCGTGTGATCAGGCTCCGGGTTCCAGCTCTCGCTCAGGCTCAGGCTGCGGGCCGGCAACCACGGCGCATCGCTCGGATAAGTGATCGGTTTGGGTTTGACGGTCAGCGGGATTTCCGAGGACGCGACGCGCAGCAATTTGCCGGTTTTCGGCCCTTGGGCGGTGGGATCTTTTGCCGGCTGAGTGTCGACCAACGTGGCGCTGAAGGTCTGCGGGGTGATGGTCAGCAAACCACTGTGCTGCGGATAGATCGCATAGCGCATCTCGATCACGCCATGCCGAACACCGTTGATGTCTTTTTCGTAGGTGCGCGTGTCGCCCAGTTGCTCGATGCGCGCGTCGGTGATCTGCAACGGAGTCACGCTGCTGTCGTCGTACAGCGAAACCGAATGGTAGATGCGCAGGGTCAGGACGGCCTGGGCCTGCACGTAGACGCTGGACTGGTCGAGGCTGGACTCGATGAACACCGGGTCGAGCGCATTCTTTTCTTCGTGAACGTCGCTTTCGACCACCTGCACGGTGATCGGCTGGCTCTCGGTTTCGCCGAGTTTCAACGGCGGAATTTCCACGCTGCCGTTCTGTTTCGGCAACAGAGTGATGATCCAGCGGGTGGTGGCGCGGTTCTCGTTGTTGAGGGTGTTCAGCTGGTTGACCTGGCGTGTGCCGCGCACTTCGAACAACGGTTCCAGCGGGGTCAGATCAGGTTTGCCGAACTGCGTGACATCGTTGGATTCGAGAGTGAGTTCGACCGTCTCGCCGGAGTTCAGGCGACTGCGATCCACACTGGCCGTCAGCCCGGCCGCCTGGGCGGTGGCCGTGCAGATCAGCAGGGGCAGCAAGAGAGCGGTGAAACGGGTCATCGAGTGTTTTCCTGATCCTGATGTTGTTGCTGTTCGTACCAGAATTTGCGTCGCAGCAGTTCGCCCGGATCATCCGGGATCTTGCCCAGCCACTGTTCCAGTGCCTGGCGTTGCTCGCCTTCGACGTTGTCTTCGCTGGGGCGCAGCGTCGGGCTGGTGTTCTGTTCTTCGTCCGGCGCGCTGTTGGGCACTTCGTTGGGGCCTGGCTGCGGCGGGGTGGTCGGCGGTGGTTCACTGGCCGACTCCGCGGGCTGGGCTTCGCTTGGCGCATCATTCTTGACCGCCGGTGGCGGTGCAGTGGCGGGCGGTGGTTCGTCGCCCGGCACGTTCTGCTGCGTCGGTTGCTTCTCGGGCTCGGTCGGCGGCGGAGTGTTTTTCTGCTTGAGCAGGTTTTCCACCAGCGCCTTGTTGGTCAGCGCCGGGCGCAAATCCGGCTGCAACTCCAGAGCCTGTTCGTAGGCATCGATCGCCGCTTCCAGCTCACCGCTTTTCGCCAATGCGTTGCCACGATTGTAGTGGGCGCGGGCATCGCTGCCTTCGGCGAAACGCTGGGCGGCGCCACTGTAGTCGCCGGCCTCGTACAACGCCAGCCCTTGCCACTGATGATCTTCGAAGTGTTTCGCCGCTTCGGCAGGACGCTTCTGCTTGAGCAGGTGCAAACCCTGTTGATCGGGGCGCAGCCACAGGTCTTCGAAATCAAAAGCGTAGCTCGGCTGTGGCAGGCAAAACAGCAGCGGCAGGCAGAACAACCAGCCACGGCGCCCGGCACACGCGGCAAGCAGCAACAGCGGCAACAGCAGCCAGTAACCCTGATCGGCCCAGGTATCGAGGCGCAGGGTCTGGCCGTCGTTGCGCAGGCTGCGCGGGCCATTGAGCAGACCAAGGCTGCCCAGATCCGACTCATCCAGCCGTGCGCTGTGGTACTCGCCGCCCACCGAATTGAGGAAGGCGCCGAGGCCGGGACTGTCGAGTTGCGGCACGCGGATAGCACCCTGGGCGTCCTTGAGGAAACTGCCGTCCTCCTGAGCAATCGGCGCGCCCTCGGCAGTGCCGATGCCAAGCATCAGCAACTGCGCCGATTGCCCGCTCAACGCATGGCGAATGCCTTGGCGTTCCTCATCGGACAGCGAAGAGCCGATCAGCAGGATGCGTCCCTGACCCAGTGCGCCTTGCTCCAGCAAGGCCAGCGCCTTGCTCACAGCAAGATCGGCGCGATGACCGCTCTCTGGCATCAGCGACGGCTTGAGGGCGTCGAGCAGATTGCGGCTGGTCGCCAGGTCATCCGACAGCGGCACCAATGTATGAGCGCTGCCCGCGTAAACCACAATGGCGGTCTGCGCATCGCTGCGCGCCTTCAACAGATCGAACAGCTTGCGCCGGGCTTGCTCCAGACGCGTGGGCGGCGAGTCGGTGGCGAGCATTTCCGGGGTCAGCTCCAGCACAACTACTAGCGGATCCGCCGGTTTCTGGCTGGTCTGTTCGACGCGCTCCCAGCTCGGCCCGAGCAGCGCCAGGATCGTCAGCAACCACGCAACGCCCAACGCAACCCACGGCAGTTTGCTGTCGCGACCGCTGCCGCCACTGAGCAATGCGGCATGGAACGCTGGCGGCAGAATCATCTGCCAGCGCCCGGCGCGTTTCTGCCGATGCCAGAGCTGCCAGATCAACCAGCCGAGCAGCGGCAACAACAGTAACCACCACGGACGGAACCAGTGCGGCCAGAGGGCGATCATCGGCGCCTCCGCAGACGCAAACGCTTGAGGCGCGCGCGCCAGTCAGGCAGGGGGCTTTGCAGATACAGCTCCTTGGTGAACAGCCGTTGCAACGGGTTGTCCGGCCACAACTCGCGGGTGACCAGCAACATGCTCAACAGCAACGCCAGCGCCAGAGGCCATTGATACAACGCCTGGGCCGGGCGTGCCTGGGTCGGTTGCTGAGCCACGGGTTCCAGTTGGTCGAGGGTGTCCTTGATCGCTTGCAGTTCTTTGCCGTCACGGGCGCGGAAGTAGCGGCCGCCGGTAGCGTCGGCAATCGCCTTGAGTGCCGGCTCGTCGAGGTCGAGGGTCGGATTGCCGCCGAGCAGTGCCGTGGCGCCGCTTTCTTCGGGGTCGGCACCGATACCGATCGGATAGATTTTCACGCCTTCGTTGGCGGCCAGTTTTGCGGCGGTCAGCGGATCGATTTCGCCGCCGTTGTTGGCGCCGTCGGTGACCAGAATCAACACACGGCTCTGTGCCGGGCGCATGCGCAGACGTTTCAGCGCCAGACCGATGGCGTCGCCAATGGCGGTGTTCTTGCCGGCGATGCCGATCCGCGCTTCGTCGAGCCACACCCGCACGGTGCGTCGGTCAAACGTCAGCGGTGCTTGCAGATAAGCCTGGCTGCCGAACAGGATCAAACCGACCCGGTCGCCATCGCGGCTTTCCAGAAAGTCACCGAGCAAATGCTGAACCAGTGACAGACGACTGACGTCCTCGTCGTTCCATTGCATGTCGGGGAAGTCCATCGAGCCGGACACGTCCACCGCCACCAGCAGATCACGACCGCTCGCAGCAATCGGCAGCGGTTCGCCGAGCCATTGCGGGCGGGCGGCAGCGATCAGCAGAAACAGCCACAACAGCATGAAGGGTGCCTGCTGGCGCCAGGCGGGCAGATTGGCGCGGGCACGGCGGCGTGCGAGGCCTTCCAGGTCACCGAGGAAACTCACCTTCAACGCCGGCTCGCCACTGTCGGCGACAGGCAGCGCGAGGCGCATCAGCCACGGCAGTGGCAACAGCACAAAGATCCACGGCCAGGCGAACTCAAACATGCTTGCGGATCCAGGTGTCGACGGCTTGCGTCAGGCCGGCGATGGCCTTGTCGTCGAGTTTGCACTCGGGTTTGTAGGCGCCCTCGACCAACACCATCCAGCGGGTCAGGCCGGCCGCGGGGCAGCGGTTGTCGAGAAACGCCAGCCATTTGCGCCCGTTGAGGGTGTGGCTCTGGCTGTACGGGTAATGGTTGCGGCACAGGCGTTTGAGCAGGCCGTTGAGTTGTTGCAGCCACGCGCCGGCCGGGGCGCCGTCGTAAGGCTTGACCATTTGCGCCAGCTCGGCGAGTGCGGCGATGCGCACCGGATCGAGCGGCAGTTCAGCGCGCACGATGGGTTTCTTCTTGATCGGAATGAAACGGCGCAGACGCCACAGCACGATGCCGATCAGCGGCAGCAACAGAAGCAGCAGCCACCAGCCCGGCGCCGGTGGCCAGAAGGCAATCGGTGGAGGGGAAATCAGCGGTTGCAGTTGTTCGAGGCCGTTCATCGAACTTTCCCCGGGCGCTGCGGATTGAGGAACTCGCGCATCTGCTCAACCATTTCGCTTTGGGTGCTCAACGGCATCAGCAACACCCGCAGTTTCTGCGCGAGCAGTTCCCAGCGGGCGATGCGTGCTTCGGCCTGGGCGCGATAGGTCTGGCGCAGGTCGAAGTTGAGGGTGTCGAGTTCCAGTTGTGCGCCGCGTTCAGCGAATCTCAGCAGCCCGGCAGCGGGCAGGGCGTGATCCAGCGGATCGGACAGCGGCAGCATCAGCAGGTCGCAATGACGCGACAGCAGGCTCAATTGCTGCTCGGCACTGTCGGTCAGTGCGCGCTCGTCACAGATCACGATCACCAGACTGCCAGGGCGCAGCACTTCACGAGCCCGGCGCAACGCCACGCCAAACGCATCGCGATCCGGCTCCCGCTCGCTGTGCAGCGACTGGTTGACCTTCACCAGACGGTTGAGCAGTTGCAGCAGGCTCTGCTTGCTGCGGCGCGGCTTGATTTCGTAATGCTCGTTGTCGCCGAACACCAGTCCACCGACCCGGTCGTTGTGACCTAGCGCGGCCCAGCCGATCAGCGCTGCAGCCTGCGCCGCGAGCACCGATTTGAACATCAGTCCGGAGCCAAAAAACAGCCGCGTGCTTTGCTCGACCATGATGAAAATCGGCCGCTCGCGCTCTTCATGGAACAGCTTGGTGTGCGGCTCCTGAGTCCGCGCGGTCACGCGCCAGTCGATGGTGCGCACGTCGTCGCCGGCCTGATAGACCCGCACCTGATCGAAGTCCACGCCACGGCCACGAAATTTCGAGTGGTGCAGGCCGATCAGCGGGCTGCGCTGGCTCGGCGTGGAAAACAGCTGCACTTCGCGCACGCGGTGACGCATCTCGATCAGCTCGGCGAGGCTGACGCGAATACCCGGTTCGGACGGCAGAGAGGCGTTCATCGGGGTCAAGCGACGGCTACGACGTCGAGAATCCGTTGCACCACCCGATCCTGGTCGATGCCAGCGGCTTCGGCCTCGAACGACAGGATGATGCGGTGACGCAACACGTCGAACAGCACAGCCTGGATGTCTTCCGGGCTGACGAAGTCGCGACCGGCCAGCCAGGCGTGAGCGCGGGCACAGCGGTCGAGGGCGATCGAGCCACGCGGACTGGCGCCGTAGGCAATCCATTCGGCCATTTCCGGGTCGAACTTGGCCGGGTTGCGCGTGGCCATGACCAGTTGCACGAGGTATTCCTCCACGGCGTCCGCCATGTACAGACCAAGGATTTCCTTGCGTGCGGCGAAGATCGCCTGCTGGCTGACCCGACGTTCTGGCTTGGTTTCGCCGTTCAGGGCTTCGCCCCGGGCCTGTTGCAGGATTCGGCGTTCGACGGCCGCGTCCGGAAAACCGATTTTTACGTGCATCAGGAACCGGTCGAGCTGCGCTTCGGGCAGCGGATAGGTGCCTTCCTGCTCGATCGGGTTCTGCGTGGCCATCACCAGGAACAGCGGCGACAGCTCATAGGTGCTGCGCCCGACACTGACCTGACGTTCGGCCATCGCTTCGAGCAAGGCTGATTGCACCTTGGCCGGGGCACGGTTGATTTCGTCCGCCAGCACCAGGTTGTGGAAAATCGGGCCTTGCTGGAACACGAAACTGCCGGTTTCCGGGCGATAGATCTCGGTGCCGGTGATGTCGGCGGGCAGCAGGTCCGGGGTGAACTGAATGCGATGGAACTGGGCTTCGATGCCCTCGGCGAGCTCTTTGATCGCTTTGGTCTTGGCCAGACCCGGAGCGCCCTCGACCAGCATGTGGCCGTCGGCGAGCAGGGCGATGAGCAAGCGCTCGATGAGTTTTTCCTGGCCGAGAATCTGCGTTGAAAGAAAGGTTCGCAGCGCCAGCAGCGCTTCACGATGTTCCATCGATGACTGTTCCTGGAAAGGGTGGCCACAGGCGTTCGGATAACGCCAGGGCTGGGGGCGTTACTTTAATCCATCGCAGGGGGTGGCGACTAACGGCATTTTGCGCAAAGTGCGGGAAATGACCGGGGCAATTGTTGGAATTTTGTAGGGCGGGGGAGATGCGGTGTTCTTTGAGGCCCTTTCGCAGGCGAAAGGGCCGGCCCAGACGCCATCAAATCTGGCTGATAAAGGTGCCAGTACCGTCAAGAATGTTCTTCAGGGTTTCCTCAACTTCGGCCAGATCCACCATGTCCGGGTTGTAGGTGATTTCCAGCACGTCATCACCATTCAGCGCATCGGCATCCGCCGCCGCGATTTCGATTTTCAGCAGGGTCTTGGTCAAGGTGACTTTCACGCCATCGAGGGTGGACGGCTCGCCATCCAGCGTGATCTCCAGCTCATCCTCGTCCGGATAGCGGCTCATCAGAAACATGTCGCCCTTGTCGCTGTGGCAGCAGAGCATGGCCATGTTGTCTTCTTCGTCGTCGCACGGGTTGACGATCAAAAGGGCGGTGGTCATTTGCATGGGAAATTCCTGCCTCGGCGGGCTCGGTGGTCGCAATAAAGCGCGATTCTGCCAGCCCTCGGGAATTTCTGCTCGCCTGAGTGTCAGAGGATGTGTCGTGAACGCGACGCAGGTCAATGGTCATTTCTGGCACGCATGTACCGTAAAACCGGGGATTCAGACCGGCGTTCTGCCCCATGAATGCTAGTGTTTACCGATGCACTTGCCTCGGTTTACGTGCCAATGACCGAATATGTCGCAGCACCGCAAGCAGACACATTGTCGCACCCATTAAGCTGCGCAACGGATGAGCACCCGTAAAGACATTGTCGGCAGCCCGGACAGTCGTTTTTGCAGATGCCCATTCATGGAAGGTGAATGTGACCTGAGTGTCTCGTCCAGCTTCACCCACCTGTCACCCTGTTTCCTCTGCCCGAGATTCAGGAACAGGGCGACGGAACGCCCCGAAAGGGGTTTTGTACGCGACGCTTTCCATCAATAACAAGCCCAAGCGGAGTACCACAGATGGCGTTCTTCACCGCAGCCAGCAAAGCCGACTTCCAGCACCAACTGCAAGCGGCACTGGCGCAGCACATCAGTGAACAGGCACTGCCACAAGTGGCGCTGTTCTCTGAACAATTCTTCGGCATCATTTCCCTGGACGAGCTGACTCAACGTCGCCTCTCCGACCTCGCTGGCTGTACTCTTTCTGCGTGGCGCCTGCTTGAGCGCTTCGATCACGCGCAACCGCAAGTGCGCGTCTACAACCCCGATTACGAACGTCACGGCTGGCAGTCGACCCACACCGCGGTCGAAGTGCTGCACCACGACCTGCCATTCCTGGTGGACTCGGTGCGTACCGAGCTGAACCGCCGCGGCTACAGCATCCACACCCTGCAGACCACCGTGCTCAGCGTGCGTCGTGGCAGCAAGGGCGAATTGCTGGAAATCCTGCCTAAAGGTTCGACCGGCGAAGGCGTACAACACGAATCGCTGATGTACCTGGAAATCGACCGCTGCGCCAACGCGGCCGAACTGAATGTGCTGACCAAGGAACTGGAACAGGTCCTGGGTGAAGTCCGCGTTGCGGTCGCCGATTTCGAGCCGATGAAGGCCAAGGTGCAGGAAATCCTCACCAAGCTCGATAACAGCGCATTCGCCGTCGAAGCCGACGAGAAGACCGAAATCAAGAGCTTCCTGGAATGGCTGGTGGGTAACCACTTCACCTTCCTCGGCTATGAAGAGTTCACCGTTGTCGATCAGGCCGATGGCGGCCACATCGAATACGACCAGAACTCCTTCCTCGGCCTGACCCGGATGCTGCGCACCGGTCTGACCAACGAAGACCGTCACATCGAAGACTACGCCGTGAACTACCTGCGCGAACCGACGCTGCTGTCGTTTGCCAAGGCTGCGCACCCGAGCCGCGTCCACCGTCCGGCTTACCCGGACTACGTGTCGATCCGCGAAATCGATGCCGACGGCAAAGTCATCAAGGAACACCGCTTCATGGGCCTGTACACCTCGTCGGTGTATGGCGAAAGCGTACGTGTCATCCCGTACATCCGCCGCAAGGTCGAAGAGATCGAGCGCCGTTCCGGCTTCCAGTCCAAGGCTCACCTGGGCAAGGAACTGGCACAGGTTCTGGAAGTGCTGCCGCGTGACGACCTGTTCCAGACCCCGGTCGACGAACTGTTCAGCACCGTGATGTCGATCGTGCAGATCCAGGAACGCAACAAGATCCGCGTGTTCCTGCGCAAAGACCCGTACGGTCGTTTCTGCTACTGCCTGGCCTACGTGCCGCGCGACATCTACTCCACCGAAGTCCGTCAGAAAATCCAGCAAGTGCTGATGGAGCGCCTGAAGGCGACCGACTGCGAGTTCTGGACCTTCTTCTCCGAGTCCGTGCTGGCCCGCGTGCAGCTGATCCTGCGCGTAGACCCGAAAAACCGCATCGACATCGACCCGCTGCAACTGGAAAACGAAGTGATCCAGGCCTGCCGCAGCTGGCAGGACGACTACGCCGCCCTGACCGTTGAGACCTTCGGCGAAGCCAACGGCACCAACGTGCTGGCCGACTTCCCGAAAGGCTTCCCGGCCGGTTACCGCGAGCGTTTCGCTGCGCACTCGGCCGTGGTCGACATGCAGCACCTGCTCAACCTGAGCGAGAAGAAGCCGCTGGCCATGAGCTTCTACCAGCCGCTGGCTTCCGGCCCACGCGAGCTGCACTGCAAGCTGTATCACGCCGATACCCCGCTGGCCCTGTCCGACGTGCTGCCGATCCTGGAAAACCTCGGCCTGCGCGTGCTGGGCGAGTTCCCGTATCGCCTGCGTCACAACAACGGCCGCGAGTTCTGGATCCACGACTTCGCGTTCACTGCCGCTGAAGGCATGGACCTGGACATCCAGCAGCTCAATGACACCCTGCAGGACGCGTTCGTCCACATCGTTCGCGGCGATGCCGAAAACGATGCGTTCAACCGTCTGGTGCTGACCGCCGGCCTGCCATGGCGCGACGTCGCGCTGCTGCGTGCCTACGCTCGCTACCTGAAGCAGATCCGTCTGGGCTTCGACCTCGGCTACATCGCCAGCACCCTGAACAACCACACTGACATCGCTCGCGAACTGACCCGGTTGTTCAAAACCCGTTTCTACCTGGCACGCAAGCTGGGCAGCGATGATCTGGACGACAAGCAACTGCGTCTGGAACAAGCGATCCTGACCGCGCTGGACGACGTTCAAGTCCTCAACGAAGACCGCATCCTGCGTCGTTACCTGGACCTGATCAAAGCGACCCTGCGTACCAACTTCTACCAGACCGACGCCAACGGTCAGAACAAGTCGTACTTCAGCTTCAAGTTCAACCCGCACTTGATCCCTGAACTGCCGAAGCCTGTTCCGAAATTCGAAATCTTCGTTTACTCGCCACGCGTCGAAGGCGTGCACCTGCGCTTCGGCAACGTCGCTCGTGGCGGCCTGCGCTGGTCCGACCGTGAAGAAGACTTCCGTACCGAAGTCCTCGGCCTGGTAAAAGCCCAGCAAGTGAAGAACTCGGTCATCGTGCCGGTGGGTGCGAAGGGCGGCTTCCTGCCGCGTCGCCTGCCACTGGGCGGCAGCCGTGACGAGATCGCGGCCGAGGGCATCGCCTGCTACCGCATCTTCATCTCGGGTCTGTTGGACATCACCGACAACCTGAAGGACGGCAAACTGGTACCGCCGGCCAACGTCGTGCGTCATGACGACGATGACCCGTACCTGGTGGTCGCGGCGGACAAGGGCACTGCAACCTTCTCCGACATCGCCAACGGCATCGCCATCGACTACGGCTTCTGGCTGGGTGACGCGTTCGCGTCCGGTGGTTCGGCCGGTTACGACCACAAGAAAATGGGCATCACCGCCAAGGGCGCGTGGGTTGGCGTACAGCGCCACTTCCGCGAGCGCGGCATCAATGTCCAGGAAGACAGCATCACCGTGGTCGGCGTGGGCGACATGGCCGGTGACGTGTTCGGCAACGGCTTGCTGATGTCCGACAAGCTGCAACTGGTTGCTGCGTTCAACCACATGCACATCTTCATCGACCCGAACCCGAACCCGGCCACCAGCTTCGTCGAGCGTCAGCGCATGTTCGACCTGCCGCGTTCGGCATGGTCCGACTACGACACCAGCATCATGTCCGAAGGCGGCGGTATCTTCTCGCGCAGCGCGAAGAGCATTGCCATCTCCCCGCAGATGCAGGAACGCTTCGACATCAAGGCCGACAAACTGACCCCGACCGAACTGCTGAACGCCTTGCTCAAGGCGCCGGTGGATCTGCTGTGGAACGGCGGTATCGGTACTTACGTGAAAGCCAGCACCGAAAGCCACGCCGATGTCGGCGACAAGGCCAACGATGCGCTGCGCGTGAACGGCAACGAACTGCGCTGCAAAGTCGTGGGCGAGGGCGGTAACCTCGGCATGACCCAACTGGGTCGTGTGGAGTTCGGTCTCAATGGCGGCGGTTCCAACACCGACTTCATCGACAACGCCGGTGGCGTGGACTGCTCCGACCACGAAGTGAACATCAAGATCCTGCTGAACGAAGTGGTTCAGGCTGGCGACATGACCGGCAAGCAACGCGACCAGTTGCTGGCGAGCATGACCGACGAAGTCGGTGGTCTGGTGCTGGGCAACAACTACAAGCAGACTCAGGCCCTGTCCCTGGCGGCCCGCCGCGCTTATGCGCGCATCGCCGAGTACAAGCGTCTGATGAGCGACCTGGAAGGCCGTGGCAAGCTGGATCGTGCCATCGAGTTCCTGCCGACCGAAGAGCAACTGGCTGAACGCGTTGCCGAAGGCCACGGTCTGACCCGTCCTGAACTGTCGGTGCTGATCTCGTACAGCAAGATCGACCTCAAGGAGCAGTTGCTGGGCTCCCTGGTGCCGGACGACGATTACCTGACCCGTGACATGGAAACCGCGTTCCCGCCGACCCTGGTCAGCAAGTTCGCCGAAGCCATGCGCCGTCACCGTCTGAAGCGCGAAATCGTCAGCACCCAGATCGCCAACGATCTGGTCAACCACATGGGCATCACCTTCGTTCAGCGACTCAAAGAGTCCACCGGCATGACCCCGGCGAACGTGGCTGGCGCTTACGTGATCGTGCGTGACATCTTCCACCTCCCGCACTGGTTCCGTCAGATCGAAGCCCTGGACTATCAGGTCTCCGCTGACGTGCAACTGGAGCTGATGGACGAGCTGATGCGTCTGGGCCGTCGCGCTACGCGCTGGTTCCTGCGTGCCCGTCGCAACGAGCAGAACGCTGCCCGTGACGTCGCGCATTTCGGTCCGCACCTGAAGGAGCTGGGTCTGAAGCTGGACGAACTGCTGAGCGGCGAAATCCGCGAAAACTGGCAGGCGCGTTATCAGGCTTACGTCGCAGCCGGTGTACCGGAACTGCTGGCGCGTATGGTGGCAGGGACTACCCACCTCTACACGCTGCTGCCGATCATCGAGGCTGCCGACGTGACCGGTCAGGACCCAGCCGAAGTGGCCAAGGCGTACTTCGCCGTGGGCAGCGCGCTGGACATCACCTGGTACATTTCGCAGATCAGCGCCTTGCCGGTTGAAAACAACTGGCAGGCCCTGGCCCGTGAAGCGTTCCGCGACGACGTCGACTGGCAGCAACGTGCGATCACCATCGCCGTTCTGCAAGCGGGCGGCGGTGATCTGGACGTGGAAGCGCGTCTGGCACTGTGGATGGCGCAACACGACGCGATGATCCAGCGCTGGCGCGCCATGCTGGTGGAAATCCGTGCCGCCAGCGGCACCGACTACGCCATGTACGCGGTGGCCAACCGCGAGCTGAACGACGTGGCGCTGAGCGGTCAGGCCGTTGTGCCTGCTGCGGCGACTGCGGAGCTTGAGCTTGCTTGAGTAGCTGTTGAATGAAAAAGCCCCTGCATTGTGAGATGCGGGGGCTTTTTTTTGCCTGTGCTTGGCGGTATTGCGGTGGTGTAGCTTAAACCGTTCCCCCTCACCCCAGCCCTCTCCCCCAGGGGGGGCGAGGGGGAAAGGGAGCCGATTTGTGTGTTTTTTGAAACTTGAGTTCGACTCGGTATTTCACGTCGGCGTAACTCTAACAAACACCTCGATCAGTTCCCTCTCCCTCCGGGAGAGGGCTAGGGTGAGGGCAGCGGCCTGACAGTCACTGCAACTTATGTAGTTGTTTACTCTCAAGCATCGACACTTTACCTGCCGGCCCAGTCAACAAATTACTGAGCGACTGATCAAACTTCTGCAACGCCCGAACCTGAACTTCCTGCTGCTGATTTATATCCGCAACAATCTCCTCCGAACGCTTGAAGTCCGCCCAGACCGGCGTCAACTCTTTCGCCTCGGAGCCCTTGGCCGTCCCGATGTAGTTCAACTTCCCGTCATAAAAGTCCGCACTCACATCCGCCTTGATGTCCGAACTGCGCGAGGTAATCAACTGGCTGTGAGTGTCGACGATCGCCACCACATCCGGGTTGGCCGCACGCAGGCTCTGCATGTCCGGGTACACCGTGACCGAGCCGAACTGGCGTTGCAGCGAGGCTTTCACCCAATCCACCGCCATGTCCGGTTTCGAAGTGGCGACGTAGGCGTCATGGATCGGCTGTACCAATAAACTCTGGCCGAAACCGGTGCCGGCGTTGGCCTGATAGTCGCGCAGGTATTCGCGGTTGGTCTGGGTGCTCGGGCTGTAGACGACGCCCAGCGAGACACCGGGACCGCTTTTGACCTGAGCGACGCTGCTGCGGCCGACCGGTTGGGTGAACAGCGTGTCGAGGGAAGAAACCGCTTTTGGAGCGGTGGGAACGGAACAGGCGGACAACGCTAAAACTGATATCGCCAAGGTACTGGCAAAGGCAAGTTTCATGGTGAGTCTCCCGTGAAGCAACTTCAGTCGGAAAGTCAGAGGTGTCGGGGTTGATTAAATGGAACCGGCGACAGTTGCCTCAGACTACTCCCGCGAAACTGAAAACAACCTGACAATTTGCTGAATGACTGTCATGCAATAGTTTTATTGGCTGTAAGCGTTTTTGATTAATTGCCGCGGGAAATAAAAAAGGCGCCAATCAACGATTTGCGCCTTTTATTTATGGCTGGTTAAACAACCATCAGTTTTTCAATGGGATCAGCACTTGCTCGTCCGGCGACAGCACCATGAACACCAGCAACTTGGCTGGCTTGGTTTTGCTGGCGTTTTTCGACACCAGATGTTCGGAGCCGGCGGGTTCGTACCAGAACTGGCCCTTCTTGTAGGTGATCGCTTGTTCGCCCTTGACCTGGGAAGTCACTTCGCCTTCGAGCACATACGCCATGGCCGTGCCGTCGTGTTTGTGGGCGATGGAAGACTGGCCGGGTTTGTAGTCGACTTCGATCATCATGGCTTTTTTGCCGGGGGCGTTTTTCAGCATCTGGTCCTGCAAGACCGAGATTTTCTCGGAGGCATCGTGGGCCAGAACTGGAACGGAGATGCTCAGGGCAAGCGCGGCGGCGAAGCAGTGCAGGAGTTTCATGGCGGGTCACCTGTGAAGTGGGGGAGTCGGTCTTCACAGTAGTCCGCGTGCCGGTCTAATCAAACGGCCAATATTCGGGAAGATCGGGTGACCAATCCTGATTCCCCGCAAACCAGAAAAACCATAGCCTTCGGCAGCCCCGCGGGTTTCCCCGAGGCTGCCGAAGGCTGCAATTTTCTGGAGTTTCAAACGATAGGAAACGAGTTGAAATCGACGCTGTTGGCCAGCCGACTGTCGATCAGATCGATAAACCCCTGAGCCTCAGGCCGGTTGAAATGCGCCTGCATCGCCGCTTCCGACTGCCAATGGGCACTGACCGTCCAGCGGTGGCTGTCGTCGGGGCAGCGGTCGACCATATAGGAATCGCAGCCCGGTGTTTCGCGCAGGGTTTCGACGATCTTCTGCAACTGCTTGCCCAGCTCCTCGGAGCGGCCGGCCGCAGCCTGCACCTGTACGGTGTTGATCACTTCGTTGGACATTGCTCACACTCCTGAATCAGGCCGGACGAATCCTGCTCATTGAGGGATAACGCCTGTGCAGAATAGGCCTGCACCCCCGGATCACCAATAACCAATCGGCGGGTAATCCGTTAGACCAATCTATCAGGCGACCTGTTGCAGAATGTCGCGCAGGCGATCCAGCGCGATATCGATGTCCAGCGTCTCGATGGCGCCGAAGCCGAAGTACATTCCGCTTCTGGCCGGCTGCTGGTAATAGAAGCCGTCGATGGCGTACAGCCCGACTTCGACCTTTTTCGCCAGTTCGATCACCAGCGGCAAGTCGATCGGCACCCGGCAGAACACCGCCATATGAAAGCCCGCGCTCGCCGGCACAGCCTCCAGCCACGGCGCGAGGTCGGTGGCCATGCGCGCCAGGATCCGCTCGCGGCGCTGGGCGTAAATGGTGTGGCAGCGGCGAATGTGCTTGAGCAGGCAGCCCTCGGCGATGAACTTGGCCAGCGCCCATTGCGGCAGGGTGGAAGCGTGCAGATCGGTGAGCTGCTTGGCACGGATCACCGCTTCGAGGATCGCTGGCGGCAGAATCGCGTAACCGAGCCGCAGCTCCGGCAGCAGGGTCTTGGAGAAGGTGCCGACGTAAGCCACGATGCCGCGCTGATCGAGGTTGTGCAGCGAATCCGTCGGCCGGCCCTCGTAGCGGAACTCGCTGTCATAGTCGTCCTCGATGATGATCGCGCCGAGCTCGTAGGCCCGGGCCAGCAAGGCCTCGCGCCGCGCCTGACTCATCGACATGCCCAGCGGGAACTGGTGCGACGGCGTCACGTAGATCAACCGGGTGCCGTCGGGAATGTGCTGCACCTGAATCCCTTCCGCATCCACCGGCACCCCGACCACGGTGGCGCCGTGAGTACCGAACAGCAGCCGTGCCGGCGGATAACCCGGATCTTCCATCGCCACCAGACTGCCGGGGCGCAGCAGCACCCGGGCGATCAGGTCCAGCGCCTGCTGCGCGCCGTTGCACACCACAATGTCTTCGTCCTGGCAGTTCACGCCACGGGAAAACGCGATGTGCCGGGCAATCGCATTGCGCAGCGCCGGCAAGCCTTCCGCAACGCTGTAAAAACCTTTGGAACCCGCCATTTGCCGCATCGCATGGGATACACAGCGGCGCCAGTCATCGTGGGGGAACTGGCCCTTGCTGGTGGCGCCGCCGATGAAGTCGTAACGCAGCGAGCCTTCCAGCGTCGGGTGGCGCAGGAACACCGGCAGGTTGCACCAGCTCTCGATCACCTCGGAACTGGCCAGTTCGGAATGACTTTGCTTGCGCTGCATCGGCGTGGCGCGAGCGTTGACGTAAGTGCCTTTGCCGATCACCCCGGTGAGGAAGTTTTCGTAAGTCAGCTGCGCGTAAGTGTCGGAAATGGTCTTGCGCGAAATCCCCAGTTGCTCGGCGAGCAAGCGGCTGGGCGGCAGTTGCGTGCCGGCGGCCAGACGCCCGGATTCAATGGCGCCCCGCAGTTGCTGATACAACTGACCGGCCAGATCCTTGCGGCCGTTGATCACGACATGAAGTTCCATACCGACGGGGCTCCTGGGGGCGAATGAGGCGGATTGTGCGCCCGCCAGATTACTCCCGAATGCACGCGGGGCAGAAGTTGCGTAGTGCAAATATCCGGAATTGGCGCAAAACCCTGTGGGAGCTGGCTTGCCAGCGATGAGGGCATCACATTCAACATGGATGTTCACTGACACACCGCTATCGCTGGCAAGCCAGCTCCCACAGGTATCGTGTTCGACTCGGATTCAGTGGTCTGCCGGTTTTCCGTGGAATTGGGGCTGTAACCCTGGCCTGTCAGCGCATACCGTGAAATCACTCTTCTGCTGCCCGAGACCCGCCCATGTCCCCGCGTCTGGATTACTACAGCGCTTCACCCAAAGCCATGAAAGCGATGATTGCCCTGGAAGCGCTGACCAGCAGCCTGAGCATCGAGGCGCCGTTGCTGCACCTGATCAAGATCCGCGCCTCGCAACTCAACGGCTGCGCATTCTGCACCGACATGCACTCGGTGGAAGCGCGGCGGGCAGGGGAGACGGATCGGCGGCTGTACGCCATCGCGGTCTGGCGCGACAGCGGCTTCTTCAACCTGCGCGAGCGGGCGGCGCTGGCCTGGACCGAGGCGGTGACGCTGCTGGCGGATAGCCGGGTGCCTGACGATGTTTATCAGCAGGCGCGGGAACAGTTCAGCGAAACCGAACTGGTGGACCTGACCATGGCTGTCAGCACCATCAACAGCTGGAATCGCCTGGCGGTGAGTTTTCGGCAGATTCCCAGTGACTGATCACTAGCCGTTGATCGCTCCCACGCCCCCACACGTTGATCGTTCCCACGTCGAGGCGTCGAACCGTCCGCGTGGGAATGCCTCTGGGGACGCTCCGCGTCCAGTGACGCAGAGCGTCACGGGCTGCATTCCCACGCAGGAGCGTGGGAACGATCAGTTAGTTCGGCGGCCGCTGCGGTTTCACCGACGTGCCAAACGTATTGCCCATCCGCGTACTGGTAGCCGCCGGCGTCGCCAGCCCCACCTGATTCGGCGGGCGCTTGTTGACCGGCACATTCATCGCTTCCTGATTCTTCTGCGCAGCCGCCGCGCCGTCGGGGTTGTTGCCCATCTGCTGGCTCAGGCAGTCGTAATTCGGCGCCTTGTAACCGCCCACGGTCACCTCGACGCAACCCACTGCCTGCTCGGCATGCACGCCGCCCGACAGCGTCAACAACAGCCCGCTCAGCGCCAATGTCCACAGTGATTTCATGCTGGCCTCCTGGCCGGCCCGAAGGGGCCGCTCTAGCTCAAGAGTCTAGTGCAACGGCGGCGCCGATCCCGTGATGGTTTTTTTGCAGTGGCCGTCACACCAGATTCATAAACAGCCCTCAGGATGACGGTTTTCAGGGATACATCAGCCGTGCAGCGAGGCCGTGCCAGGGAGGATGTTGTGCGCTCAGCGCTCGTGCGCCAGCTCTGTCTGGGGCTGCTGCTTGGCTTGTTTCTGAGCCGCGCCAGCGCCGACCCGGTGCCAGCGTCGATGCGCATGACGCTACACATCCCGGCCCAGGAGCTGGCCCGCGCCCTCGATCAGTTCAGCCGCGCCACCGGCATGGCGGTACTTGTCGACAGCCAGTTGAGTCGCGGTCGACGCTCGTTGGCGGTGGATGGCGAATTCACCGCCGCCGAAGCGTTGCGGCGGATGCTCGGTGGCAGCGGGTTGATGGCCAAGTACAGCCGCGACGACGCGTTCACCTTGCAGGTGGCGCAAGTCGAGGAAGTGCCATTGCCGGCGGAGAAACCAACCCCCGCCAGCGTCGCGGTCAACCGCAGTTACGCCACGGCGGTGCAGGCAGCGATTGAACGCAACCTGTGCCGTTCGCCACTGACCCGGCCCGGCAGTTTTCGCGCGGTGTTGCAGCTGTGGATCGGCCGCGACGGCGTGGTGCAGCACAACCGGTTGGTCACCTCGACCGGCGATGTTCGGCGCGATGCCGCGCTGGTAGACAGTTTTCACACGCTCAGGATCGACCGGCCGACACCCGGCGCATTGCGCCAGCCAGTCACCTTGCTGTTGTTACCCGAATCGTCAGGAAAGCGCATGGAATGCACACAATGGGAAGGAGTTTCCGGGGGATGAAAGACGCCGGACAAAGTTCGATGGTCCAGCTGTTCCTGACGTCCTACGAGGACTTTCGGGTGCGCCTGCGACGCCGCCTCGGCTCGGAGGACCTGGCCAACGACGTGCTGCACGAAACCTACCTGCGGGTCGACCGCATGGAAGCGCCGCCAAACCTGCTGCGGCCCAACGCCTACCTCTATCGCATGGCCCTGAACATCGCCGCCGACCGCCGCCAGGCCGATGCGCGGCTGCTCACCGGCAGCGAAGTCGAAGAACTGCTGCAAGTCAGCGACGAAGCGCTGGACCCGATGCGCGTGGTCGGCGGCCAGAAGGAAATCCAGTCCCTGCTCAGCGCCCTCTACGAGCTGCCGGCCCGGCGCCGCCGGATCTTCATCGCCGCACGCCTGGAAGAAGCGCCGCACCTGGAAATCTCCCAGCGTTTCGGCATCTCCACGCGCATGGTCGAGAAGGAAATCAAGGCTGCCCTCGGACACTGCGCGGCCAAACTGGAAAGAAAAGTGTTTCAGCGGTTCGGTCGCGGGGCCGGAAAACCGTCTAGTGAATGAAGCTCCCGATCAACCCGTCGAGTACCTGTGCGTTTGAACATCTTCCGTCTGACACCTGCCGAGCCCACGCCTGCCGAGCGTCTGCAAAGCGAAGCCCGCGACTGGCTGATCCTGCTGACCTCCGGCCGCGCCACGGTCGCCGACGCCCGAGCGTTGCGCCAGTGGTGCGCCCAAAGCCCCGAACACGCCCGCGCCTTCGAAGAGTGCAAAGCCTTGTGGCACCTGCTGCAACCGGCGGCCGAAGCGACGCAGGCGCCACGTCGGTTTGGACGCCGGGCCTTTCTCGGTGGCGCGATTGCCGCATCGGCGGCGTTCCTGCTGGTACGCGGCACGATTCCGGGCGGGTTCTCCGGGCTCGGCGCCGATTACATCACTGAAGTCGGCCAGCAACGTCGGGTCGAACCGGCCGATGGCCTGAGCCTGGAATTGAACACCCAGACCCGCATCAACCAGCGCTCGGTGGATGAGGGCGTGCAAGGCTTTGAACTGGTCAGCGGCGAAGTCGAAGTGCAAACCGCACGGCTGCCGATGGCGATGCAGGCGGGTAGTGGTTGGCTACGGGCGAGCAGGGCGCGATTCAACTTGCGAAACCTCGATCAACAGGTCTGTGTGACTTGCCTGGATGGCGCAGTAGAAGTGGAAGTTGAAGGCCGCAGCCTGCGACTGGAACCGGGCCAGCAATTGACCTATGACGCGCAACAGGTTGGCACGGTGCAAAGCGTCGACACGGCGGCGGTGATGAACTGGCGTCAGCAAGTGCTGGTGTTCAACGGTGCGACCCTGAGTCAGATGATTGATGAGATCAACCGCTATCGCCCGGGGATGTTGTTGCTGCTGAATCGCGATCTCGGCCAGCGCCGGGTGCAGGCGCGGTTCTCCCTCGATCAACTGGCCGGCGTAGGTGCACTGATCCGTGATGCCTACGGCGTCAAATGCACCGAGTTGCCGGGCGGCGTAGTCGTTCTCAGCTAATCACTGCAAGGGCCCCATGACCTGCCGGTACTTCTCTGGCCCTTGCGGTGTTTGCCGAGTCAACCGCACCTCCAACCCCAACGGATCCTCCCGCCGGTTCCCGCTCAACTGCCGCCACCCCTTGTCCGCCTCCCAAACCCGCACCTGCAAATCACTCACTTCACCCAAAACCGCCACCCCCGCAGTCGGCGCCGGCAACGGATACCGACTCCGCGCCGGCGCCACCGCGCGATACAACGTGTCCCCCTTGAGCCACCACCGAACCCGCTGCAACGCCCCCGGCTGATCCGCCGCACTACGAATGATGTCCAGTCGAAACCCCTTGCTGTCACTGCTGCGCACCGTAACGGCGGGCGGCGCCGTCGCTGGTTCATCCTCCGTGCCGACCTTCTTCGGCTCCGTCAGCTCGATCCCGGCGCGCATCTCCACATCCCGCTGCATCTGATTCAACGCCCGCAACAGGCTGTCGCTCTGCTCACCACTGGCCTGCAAATGGCTGTCGGCGCGCGTGACACTGTCCAGCCCCTTCCAGGCAATCAGACTGACCACCGCCATCAACAGAATCGCGACCATCACCTCGATCAGCGTAAAACCTTGTTGTCTGTTCATTGCACGCTAATCCGGCCCGAAGCATCCCGCAGCACACTCAACCGATTGAGCCCGTCAGACAGCGTCAACTGCAACGGCGGATTGATCCACTCCGCGTTGAGCACCACTTTCTGCTTCGGCTCCACCCGCACCTCCAGCTTCGGACTCTGCCAGGGACGCGGCCGCAACTGCGGGTCCCGATCGAAATGATCAAAACCCTTGCCACTGTCACTGCGCCGACTGAACCGAAACCCCTTGCCATCGCTCAACCACGCAATCGGCCGGCCATCGGCGCGGGCCTCAGCCTGGGCAATCTGCAGCAACTGCGCCACACGCTCGGCGTCCTTGCGCAGCAACTGCAACGGATCGGGCTTGATACTCAGACTGATCGCCGCACTGGCGATGCCGATGATCACCAGCACCACCATCAACTCGATCAGCGTAAAACCCTGCTGCCTGCACCGGTTCATCGATTGCGCACTCCCTTGCGTCCAGCCCCGTCCAAAAAACCATCCTGCACGGCCAACATGTAAGGCGTGTGAAATAAAACCGTGAGAATTGCCGCGTAGTCTGGTCACCGGGACTAAAAGGAGATTCAGCCCATGAGATACACCGCACGCTTTTCACCCCCCCAAATCATCCAGGCCGCCGCACTGCTGGCCGCCCTGGTCGGCATCGCCACCTGGTCATCCCTGCTCCTGACCACCGCCGAATCCCACACACCGGCGGCTACTCCGCAACTGCTCGCTGCGCGCAGCGATAACCCGGCGTTGCAGTGGTTTTCCAACCGCACGGCGCCGGTGGAGATCAAGGTCAGCGGCGTGATGGCGGGGAGTCGCGGGGCGGTGGCGATTTTGAGTTTGAACGACGGACCGCCGAGGAGTTTTTTGCAGGGGGAGCGGGTGAGTCCAGGAGTGAAGTTGGTGGCGGTGGAGGGGGATGGGGTGGTGATTGAGCAGGGGGGGGAGCGGGTGCGGTTGGGGGTTGAGAGGTTGGGGGAGGAGGTGGAGATGCCTAGGTTGGTGAGGCCGTGATTTTTTAGGGAGGGAGGTAGTTATTTTGGCGTTTCAGTCGGGTGGTTGGTACTGAATCGCCGGGGATGTACTTGATTGCTTTAGACTAACCAGAGGAGGCATGTTGTAAATGTTCGCGTTCAGCCATTAGCAGGCGCACAAAAAATGAAGATATCGACCCTAATCCGTTATTCAAGACCCACGGTCTGCGACGCCCAGACACCGTGCACCTCCGCCAACCGACGCTACACTTGCTTCTGAGGCTATTGATCGGTCGGAAAAATCCGATAGCCCTAGACACTCTGCGAAAAGCAATACCGTCCAGCGACGGACCATGCACTACAACCGCTTGCTACCAAATAACAATGACAAGAAATCCAAGTTAAAGCTTCGCTCAAGCTGATTAATAAAGGATAACGGAATGCGTGGATCAATGTGGACAAAATGGGATTTGCACCTGCATAGCCCGCTGACAAACTTAAACAACCAATTTAAAACATCTATCGAAGACTTTGCGAAGAAAATTGTTGAACACAATATCGCGCTGGCGGGTATAACCAATTATTTTTTCTTTCAACAAGATGAGCTCGAGAAAATTAGAGGTGCGCTATCCCAGATTAATTCCGATACAACCATTCTAGGAAACTTAGAATTTCGACTAGCACAACCAAACAAAGATGGCGAGTGGATTAACGTCCATCTAATTTTTTCTGAGCGGTTCACAACAAAACAAATAAACTCAGTGCTTGAAAAATTTAAAGTAGTGAATACCAGCGACCAAGGAATGACAATTTGGTGCTCGGAAGAATCATTCAAAGAGCATTCTGTAAAAATATCAGACATTGTCGTTGATCTAAAATCTCTACTTGAGCATATTCAAGGTTCGATGCAACTGGGTAGCGATTTTCTGCTGGCTATATGCCCCTGTGGATACGGTGGATTTCAGCCTAAGGCGACTGAAGGACGTTCAGTGGCCGTTGCGAAAGAAATTGATAAACATGGACAGTTAGTTTTTGGTAGAGAGCGAGATCGAGCTTTTTTTCTTGATAGCACACGCTATGAAGGTGCCGTCGCTAAGCCTGTTTATGTTTGCTCAGATGCGCACAGTATTGAATTGGTTGGCTCTAAATACACGTGGGTTAAAGCCTCCCCAAACTTTCAGGGTTTAAGGCAGACTATCTTCGAGCCCTCAGATAGGGTGCAGCAATCGGACAGTTTTACTGAAAAAACCTTTATTAAGCCGTATTTTAGTGAAATATCTATATCCGGTAGAATATTCAAAGACAGCGAGCTGAGCTTTAAAAAACAAGTAATACCGTTGAATCCAAATTTGGTCGCCATCATCGGGGGGCGGGGTACAGGGAAAAGCATTTTTTTGGATTCAATGCTTTCTAGGCTTAGCAAGCAGTCACCTTCACAAAGAGCTGGCGAAATTAGCGTTGAAAAAATTACGATCACATTGAATCAAGGGGGTGATTCTGGTAGGCGCCTAACTTTTGATGAGCTTACGAGTGATGCCTACTCGTATTTACATGTTTCGCAAGGCGATATACATAGTTTTAGCAAAAATCCTAGCTCACTAAGCGCAGAAATAAAACGCATGTTGAGCATCAGGGATGAAGAATTTGACCAAGTAACCACTCAGGAAATTAGTGAAAATCTAAGTGCCTACCGAGACTTTATAGAATTTTGGCAAACCAAAGATAACGCTGGGGAGTTAATAAATACACCGCAATATCAAGAAGGTGTGATCGAGAAAAACTCAAGACTAATAATAACTTTAACTAGCGATCAAAATAAGGGGCTGATTGAGAAGTATCAAGAGAACTCTAGTGCTTTAAATGCATATGCAAAGACCATGGCAAGTTCAAATGAGCTAAAAGCCTTAATTGAGCGCACTCTGAAGTCTTTAAATGAGCGGATCACTGAGTACAATAATCAGAATGCATCGGCGAAGAGCGTTGAGTCCATTAATGCTGAACGGTCTCTGCTTGCTTTGGCGGAGAATATTGAAAACGCACATCAAGAATCGCTAAAGGTTTCAAGCGCAAATGAGTCCATTAAAGCGGAATTTACAAAGCAAGGCATAAATCAAGATATCTCTTCGTTACTTAATAAAGTAAAGGAGTATCAGTCCGCCATAGATCACGCCAATCAAAAGCTTGTCGAAATAAAAGAGAGAACCGAGCGTTACCATAAGTTGGTAGCGCGTCGAGGAGAGCTTGCGACAAGTTATAATGTTTTTGTTGAAGGAAACAGGCTTTCTGTAGATGTTGCATTTGGAGCTTTGCAGCAAGTCAATAATGAGTGGAATGACGAGCAAAATAGGATTGTGCAAGATATTCTTAAAAATATTCATATTTCCGGTATGGCTACTTTTGATACGGATAAGTTCTACAATGGCTTAGAAAGCTGTCTTAATCGTGGAAAATTTCGATCCTCCGGTGATAGAACTACAAGGCAAAAGCTGGAGGAGACGTTTAATGTGACGGATAGCGCTTCGTTTCTCCAGCTCATTAGTGGGCAAAAAATTGTTTTTATAGGGCAGAAAATAGTTAGTATTGAGGAGTTTTTCTGGGAATCGGAGTATTTTAATCAAGGAGGGCGATATGAGTTGATGAATTTTCTTTTCAATCCGAGATCCATGCAGGTTTACTACTATGTTAATGCTCAATTCACGTATAAGGGAAAGCCAGTAAGTAAGCTCTCAGTTGGGCAGCGAGGAACATTTTATGTTTGTTTGAAACTTGCAACCGATCCATTTGGTAGTCCATTCGTTTTTGATCAGCCGGAAGATGATCTTGATAATGAGTTTATTGTCTCGGATCTTGTGCCTTTGTTTAAAGCAATTAAAAAATATAGACAAGTTATAATTGTTACGCATAATGCAAACCTTGTTGTTAATTCTGACGCCGAGCAAGTTGTAGTCGCCAGTAACGATGGTGATATAATTTCCTACACGGGCGGTGCGCTTGAGGACGGAAACGTTAGGGACGAACAGGGAATAAAAGCAATGGTTTGCCGCATATTAGAGGGTGGACATGCCGCTTTCGAAAATCGTGAAAGGAAATATGGTATAGCGTAGAAGCTTGGTGGTAGAGGGAATAAATCAGTCCCCTTTGTTACGTTTGTTACACGGGCCATCGCCGCAATACAAAAAAATTAAATTATTAAAGAGTCCACGCCAAATGTATTCAGACGACACAAAAAGTCTTATTCAGTCGCATTTGGAGCAATTACAAGGCAGCCGCAGCGCGGTTGCGGATATTGCCACCCTCGAGCGTCTACTTAAAAAGCTAAAAAATAACAAATTTACTGAAGAGGGAGAGGATGAAGACGAGGAAGATGAAGATCCTCTAGAATTAATAATTCAAATAAATGATCAAGAACATCAATGGGAAGTCGAAACTTGGCGTTCTTCGGTTGAGGCTAGCCAAAGTGTGCTCAAAGCGAGCTTAGTCATCACTGGCGGATCTGCAGTAGCGTTGCTAGCTTTTGCTGGCTCGGCATGGAACTCGTTAAAGCCTGAAGGGATAGAGTCGCTAGGCATTACCCTAAAAATTCTAGGCTTTGCGATTTTTTTAACAGCACTGGCTGGATGCTCGAAATACTTAGCCCAGCACTTCTACTTGTTACGAAAGCCCCAGCACAAAAAGATCGGAGATCGATTTCAGAATCTATTTTTAATACTTATTATCAGTTCGTATGGCCTGATACTGGCTGCATACTTTGAGGCGGGAAACATGCTATCAATGTTTAATATTGTACGACCAATAATGATCAATTAATCACTCAGCAACCGTGGCTCTTGATTTTTATGACATGCGTTCAAAATCCTGCCCAGGGTCGTACTGAATTGCCCCTGATTTCGTAGGCGCTAACCGACTACTCTGGCCGAAATCAGACCTTGCCGAGCGGCCAGAAGCGAAAATTCAAGACCTCTATCAAATTGGGGTATATTCAGCCCCGGGGGAGTGACAAACAGAGTGAAAATGGAGCTTTATATATGGAAGTGAAAGACTTAATGACGTTGGCCTTCTCAGGTGGGGCATTACTCGTTTCATTCGCAGCACTATATTTTTCACAACTACATAAACCTTCCAGCGCGATGTTAATTCTTCTCGAAAGAACATTTACACCTGAATCTGTTTTGTTGCAATTTGGAGACAATATTTACGATATACCTAAGGATCGTACCGTTAGCCCTGCAATACGACATCTCAGATACACCTTAAGCAATAATGGCAAACAGGCGCTATATGTAAAATCTGTAGAGATCCTTAGGGGGCCTGACAAGCTCGGTCATATGCGTTCAACTCATCCATTCACAGTTTTATACGATGCAGAGATGACTTCCTGCCTACTCGATCCGGGGCAAATCCTGCCAATTTATATAAATCACCCCCTTGAGCTTAAGCTCCCCAGTGATTTCGACTATGTCTTTAATGCTTATGAGCTAGTTAGCGTTGAGTTGATTTCAGCTGACGGTGCTCGATATCAAATTTGCCATGATATTTCAAATCTTGGGGCCAGCGGGCCTGAGTTTCATCACCCTCTATGGGACGGTGTTTCTCTCGGGGCTCCAATAAGAGGCTCCGGTTTTATCTAAAAAGCGATCATTCTGCCCATTCACAAGATGGAAATTTTGTTTGAATTAAAAGGGGGGTGATTTATTTCTAGAAATAAATCACCCCCCCCTTTTTAGTGGTTCCCTAGGCGCACAAATCGGCGGATTCTGGCGTAGTCGTAGGCATTGCGCGCTCTGTTCAACAACGTCTTCAGCCGAGCCAGCGCTGGCCAATTCTGGCTTAAATTAAACACCTGTATCCCCACCTTCAAGAAAGGGGAAACTAAATAGATCAATCCTCTGAGTACTTTTTGTAAGAGGATTTTAATCTATAATTAATGATGTATTTTCGATATCTATATCAATCGCGACCAGGGATGTCAATTTACCAGTCTCCATGATTCGCATGAACTCAACCAGGTTTACGCAACTGAAGTCGGAAATTCTTTTTTCAACAGGTGACGGAGCAAGAATTACCATTATTTTATAGACTTTTCTAATATTTTGAATCGCAATGCCTCGCTGTTTTAACTCGTCAATCACAGTTGGCAGGTTTTTCACAACCCAATGGCACTTTGATATGAACTTGCTAGCGTAGGATTTCTTTCCCGTGATGAACTTGCTAAAATCATCACGGAAGAGTTTTGGTTCGGTGTTGAATCGAACGTTTTTTGCCTCAATTACGAACAGTGCATTTTGTTTTTCAAAGTAACCGATAAAGTCGATTTCGCCCACATTTTCTGGCGGGGTAACTACTTTTCCTTGCGTTCGATAGCGCTCTACCGAAGATATTGCGTAAATGCCAACTTGCGCAAGGCTCTTAGATACCACATTTTCAAACCATTTTCCCGCCTTGTTAGATAGAAGGGTTAGATGGGTTTCTATGTCTGGAGTCTTCCATTCTTCTGGTAGTTTTTGGTAGCATGTGTTGTTGATTAATATATTTAACGCATCGAGCGCCATCGATCTAGAAAAAAATAGTACAGGAATGCCATTGTGAATAAACTCAAAAAAGCCGCGATGATACGCTCGATGCTCCTGTTTTGGGCTAAATAGTGTTCGATTTTCCAAATTCTTGGCGCGTACGCTGAAACCATGAACGGCTTGTTCGGCTTGTTCAGCGCTAATATTAAATTCTTTCCTTAGGTCCCTGATAATTGTAGCTTTAGGAACTACTCCAGTAGGATTAGCCTCCGACTCGATATAGACTCTCAAGAAATTAACTAGCTGCGCGTAATTCAAACCAAGGTGTTCATGAAATGGTGGGTTAAGAACGCGGCTGTGATCTTCTATGTCAACGCTATAAGGGAGGCCTTTGATTCTAGATGTTATTTCTTGCCTCTCACTTCGAATATCTAAAATATAGCGGGGGTCTGAGTCTTGTGGGACATTAAAATAAATATCTTCTCGCTCATTTAAGATGAGTTCGACACGTTCGTGAAGAAATTTGTAACCGTCGATCCGTAAATAGGTTGAGCACATTTCCTCAATTGAAATAAATATTCTAGATAATGCCGCTATTTTTTCTCGATCAGTTAGGTTGTCTTCCTTCGTTCCTAGCAAAATTGTGCTATGTCTGCAAAGGTGTTCCAGTAGATACTTCATTCCTCGCCTGGAGTGACTGGAGTAACTTTGCCAATATTTATCATCGGCGGTGGACAAGGAGAACTGGTGATGTGCTGCGTTCTTCTTTGCATATTCCTCGTATTGGTCGAGTACAAACATGACCAGTGATAGTGCGTCAAGAATTTGAATGTTTTCTTTTAGTACTAGCTCGTGCTCGCTATACTTAACCATGCAGACGGAAATAATTTCTTCCAGCTCAGTTATTCGCCCTGACGGGAATGTGGAAAATATTTTCATCTTGATTCGCTGATACTGTTCTTTTTCATACTCTTGAATAGGGCGAAAATAATTATCGGTCACAAGTATGTCCTTATCGTTGCGATTTGTGGTGCTGTATCTATGAAAGGGGACTGATTTATTTCAATCGTAGAATATAAATCAGTCATTTTTTCAAATGATATCAGCTTCAGGGGGATGTGTTCGCCGGACGCTTACGTTTGTTGGGGCATGGGGACGGATCTGTCGTGGGATCCGAGACGCAATGAGAATTCCGATAAACACGAACGTTTAAAAAGACATCTCCAGACACTCTCTCAGGCTACATATCCTTGCGCCGTTGCCTACAGCTACGCCAGAATCCGCCGGCTTGTGCGCTTTGTACCTGGTCTTTATCGTCTACGTGTCGCTGGCAACCCAGCGACCGGGTTTAGCGACCCGACCAGGTATAAGTTCAACGACGCTCCCGTTTGTCGCAGACATTTGCGATGACGATATGGTGGCTGTGCGTGGGAGACCTTCGGGTCTGCCGGGTCTTATACCTCTCGGTTCGCTAACCCGCGCACAGCTGCCACCCTTACTTGTTTAGCGACAGGTGTTGGTGGTTCCACCAGGTATAAAAATGGAGCTTCACCATGATCAAACCAACACCCAACCCGCCCGAAACCGAATCGGTTTCCCCCTACGAATCCATCGATTCCAGAAAACTCCACGAAGCCGCCGACCGCGCGCTCGACCATTACCTCTGTCCCCCCGGCTCCACGCCGCCTCCACGCAGAACCCGCGGGATGTATGCCGTGACTGCGGACAATAAAAACGAAGAACTGCTGATTGATGCCAGTGAAACACTCGCCTCGGCCCAAACCATTGCCCAGAACATCGCCAGTCTGGTGCCGGCTTCGCAGCGTCGGGCGTTGGTAGGGATTGCGCAGTTGATCATGCTCGGGGAGCTGGCGGTGAATCGGGCGTTGGATAATTTGCAATTGCCGGTGAGGCAGACCTCGGGATCACCTGCTGATTAAGCTGGTGTCTCTGGCGCCTTCGCGAGCACGTCGAATCGTCGCAGCGTCGCTCCCACAGGGATTTATGTTGATCACAGATATTGTGTAGGACGCTGAAATCTGGGGGAGCTGGCTGGCAGCAAAAAATGGGGGCTGATTTACTTTCTGGCATTCAATCAGTCTCCTTTCATGCTAGAACCCTTCAGCCTCTACCACCGGCACCAATGGAATGAAAAAGCTTTTAATCGCAGCAATCCTCGCCGTAGTAACCGTGCTGTATGTCGGCTACTACGAAGCCCTTGAGGACGGGGATATCGAGACCATTGTCTTCATCAAGAAGCACCCGACGTTTCAGATGAAGTTCTACAACATCCACGCTAACGATGGAGAGATCAGGAAGGTAGAGCGCCTGACAGCAGAGGAGAGGGGGTGGATTATTGATTACTGCAGGTATCGCTTGGGAATCGACACAGACCTGAAGACTCAGGATGACGTCGAGATGTGCCGCAAAAAATAGAACTGCTTATTTGGCCGAGATCGTCAGTCACACCTGACAACCTCGGCCATTTTCTTTCCGGCTGTTGAGCGACAGCGCTCAGCCGCTTACGTCTTCACCTCAACATGATCCAACGCCTGATTCACAGCCAACCCCGCAACCATAACCACCTGCGCAATCCCCAGCGCTGTCTTGCGGTGGGCGGGTTCCAGGATCGCGGCGAAGTTGCTGAGCATTTCGCTGGCGGAGCCGAGGGACTCGCTGGCGTTGGCCAGGAGGGATTCGCTGTTGTAGGCGGGGTTGGCCAGGAACATGGGGTCGTGTTTGGTGTGGCTGCCCATGATGCGTTGCTGTGGGGTGAGGTAGTGGTCGAGGGCGCGTTCGGCGGCTTCGTTGAGGGTTCGGGAGTCGGGGAATTGGTAGGGGGAAACTGGGTCGGTTTCTGGTGGGTTTGGTGTTGGTTTGATCATTGATGTAACTCCTCATGCTTCAAAAAGGGAGGCCATCCAATTTCGCTACCAAACGAAGGTGGCGGCCATGCTCAGGTTGGTAGACCGGCACATGAGGAACCCGGCGCACCCGAAGGTGCCCTGTGCATGACCACCATAAAGCCGAGACGAAACGACGCCGCGAATGGTGATGCTGTGCAACTCTCATGTGCGGGCTACCAAACCCGATCACTGTTTTTCAGTGACCCGGAAACGATAAGACCCGCACCCCAGACGCACAAGCCGGCGGATTCTGGCGTAGTCGTAGGTAATGACGCAAGGTTGTGTAGCCTTGGGGAAGTAACGGTTGGTGTCTTTTAAACGGGGTTTTTGGGGTGGGTAAACGGGTGATTCAACAAGCGGCCCTCACCCCAGCCCTCTCCCGGAGGGAGAGGGGGCCGACCGAGGTGTCTGGCGTTGTACATCGACCTGAGCGACCGAGTTGATTATGTATTTGGAGGCAAGCGTTCACGTCGATTTTGGGTTCAACGCGGTTGGTGCGAGTTGGTGAAGATATTCAGGTTGGTATCGGAAATTTCCCACGGTCGATTCGCTTGCATACAAGCGGTCCAACGCTTCCGGCGGGCTAGGGATTCTCGGGGCGGCTGAGTAACGTCTCCAGCCGAGCTAGCGGCGGCGCATCTTGGTTGCGGTCAAACACCTGAACTCCAACCTTGAGCAACCGTCCATTCTCTGCCGCTGCGATCGCCTGCTCACACCGCAACAACAACCTCCCTTGATCACACTCCACCGCCTTAACCCCCATCGGCAATCGCCCCTCCAACCGCAATTCCGCCATCCGACTCTGCGCCGCAATCATCGCAATCGAGCGATCCCGCAGTATCCCGCTGCTCTGCGTCATCAACCCCGCCACACGAACAGCGGCGGACATGGCGACGGCGATGATCGCCAGCGCCACGAGCACTTCAATCAGGGTGAATCCGGCTTGCGAGGAGGGGGTGCGCATCGGGGTCTCGGGCGGTCGGGCAGCCCTTGACGCTAACGCCCGTGCTTGACGGCTTGACGACGAAAACACCCGAGGATTTTCAACATCCCTGACATATCTTCTTGCAACACTGCGCGTCGAATCGAATCAAGCCAGGGAATGACGAGATGGATATCGCGCAATTCAAACAGCCCAGTCGACCGAGCCGGATGCCCCGTGGGCAGCAGGGTTTCACGCTGATCGAGATCATGGTGGTCGTGGTGATTCTCGGGATTCTGGCGGCGATGGTGGTGCCCAAGGTGCTCGACCGGCCGGATCAGGCGCGGGCCACGGCGGCGAAGCAGGACATTGGCGGGTTGATGCAGGCGCTGAAGCTGTATCGCCTCGATCACGGTACTTACCCGAGTCAGAGCCAGGGCCTGAAGGTGCTGGTGGAGCGGCCGGCCGATGCGAAGAACACCAACTGGCGTTCGTACCTGGAGCGCCTGCCGAATGACCCGTGGGGTCGTCCTTATCAGTACCTCAATCCCGGTGCCAACGGCGAGATCGACATCTTTTCCCTCGGCGCCGACGGCCAGCCTGACGGCGACGGTGTGAATGCCGACATCGGTTCCTGGCAGTTGTAAGGCCGGTCATGAACAGCCAATCGAACCAGCAGGGGATGGCGATCATCAGTGCGCTGCTGATTGCGGCGGTGG
Organism: Pseudomonas sp. GW821-FHT09E04; assembly: GCF_059416185.1. Taxonomy (NCBI): domain Bacteria; kingdom Pseudomonadati; phylum Pseudomonadota; class Gammaproteobacteria; order Pseudomonadales; family Pseudomonadaceae; genus Pseudomonas; species Pseudomonas sp. GW821-FHT09E04. The sequence continues at coordinate 813,410 of NZ_JBWKOR010000001.1, read as the reverse complement.
TTGCGGTGATCGCCGCCGGCATGCTGACCCGCCAGAGTGTTTCGACCCGGGCGCTGGAAGCCGAACAACTGCGTGTGCAGGGCCGCTGGGTGTTGCACGGCGGGTTGGAGATCAGCCGGCAATTGTTGTGGGATGCGCGGCAGCGCGATCCGCTGACCCGCCTCGATCAGCCTTGGGCGCAGCGGTTGAACACCCAGGGTTTCGAAGGGCGGCTGGAGGACGAGCAGGGCAAGTTCAACCTGCGCAATCTGGTGGCCAACGAGCGGATCGATGACGCGCAGGTGCAGGCGTTCGAGCGCTTGTGCGAGTTGATCGGTGTCAGCAGCGGCTTGAGCCGGCGCATTAGTCAGCGGGTGATCGGCTCGTATCCGCACCTGCTGAATGCCCAAGTGGTGGACAAGCCTGTGGCGAAAAACACCTTCGACAGTGGGCGCGCCACGTCGCCGTCCGCTTCGCGCCAACCGCAATCGCCGACCTTGCCGATGCTGCGCACGCTTGACGATCTGCGCAGTGTCGACGGGGTCAACGATGCGGTGTTGGCGAAACTCGCGCCGTACCTGACGGTGATTCCGGCGACCACCTGGCTCAACGGCAACACCGCCACGGCACCAGTGCTGGCGGCTTATGTGCCGGGGCTGTCGCTGGAGCGGGCGCAGGCGTTGATCAATGAGCGCGACGCCGGGCGCTGGTTTATCAATCGCGGGGATTTCGTCAATCGCCTGCGACTGCCGCAATTGGAGATCACCAGCGTCAAGGTCGGCATCACCAGCGACTGGTTCCGACTGCGCGGGCAGGCGCGGCGCGATCAGCGGCGGGTCAACCTCGATGCGTTGCTGCATCGCAGTCAGGATCGGTTGCCGCAAGTGATCTGGTCGCGGGTGGGCGTATGAGCCAGTTGCGCGTGAGTTTGCCGCCGCTGGCGGAGCTGAGTCTCGACAGTGAAGTGGATTGTGCGTGGCTGGATCGTCAGGGGCAGGTCGTTCGCCAGGAACGCGTGCGGCTTGGCGCGCTGCCGAAGCAGCCGCTGGTGTGTTTTTTGCACCCGTCGGACAGCTTGTTGGCGAGTATCGATCTGCCGCCGTTGCCCGCGAACAAAACCGCTGCGGCTGTGCAGTGTGCGGCGCAGGCCTTGATGCTCGGTGACAGCGCCGAGATGCACATCGCCCACAGCACTCGCAATGAAAGCGGCCAGGTGCAGATTGCCTGGGTAGCACGCAAGGATTTGCAGCACCTCGGACAGTTCGGTTTGAACCTCAAAGGTCTGTACCCGGCGGCCTACAGTTTGCCGGTGATGAGCGGCGGCGTCGGCTGTCTGCACGATGATCATCTGTTGCTGCGCCACGGCCCGAATGCGGCACAGGTGCAGCCAATGATCGACGAAGCGTGGCTGCTGGAAACCGGTCTGCCCGCGCACTGGATCGGTGACGGCGCGCCACAAACGGTGCAGTCGATATTGGCCGACACGCAACGCTGCTCCGGCCCGTTGCCGAACTGGGGCCTGCATGGCGGCCTCCAGCAACCGGGCACCGAACATCGCGGTTGGGGCAGGGCGATCGGTTGCTGTGCGCTGGCGCTGGCGGTGTGGGTGATCGGTTTGAACCTCTACGCCGCCCACGAGGCCGGGCAGGGTCAGCAGCTCAAGGCGCAGATGGCGCAGCGGGTGAAGCAGGCGTTTCCCGAGCTGCCGGTGATCCTCAATCCGCTGCAACAGGCCCGTCAGCAAATTGCTGCGCGCCAGCAAGGCGCGGTGGATGCGCCGGGGCAGGATTTCACCCGACTGGTGTTGCAGGCCGGCAGCGGCATGCCGTCCATGGCGGGCACGGTGCAGCGGCTGGAGTTTGTCGACGGCGCGTTGCAATTGAGCCTGCTGCCCGAGGCCCGGCGTTCGGGCAACGACAAGGATTGGCAAGGCACGCTGGCCCAGGCCGGCATCAGCATCAGCCCGAATGACGACGGCTGGGTCTTGCGCCCGGCCGGCGAGGCGACCGCCGCCGACAACAACGACGACAGCAGCGGAGCCGAAGATGAATAGCCCATCGCTTGCGAAATACCGCACCGGTTGGCAGCGCTTCAATGCTCAGTTGCAGGCCCGTTGGCAGCCGTTGGCGCTGCGGGAAAAACGCATGGTGGGTGGTATGGCGGCGTTGTTGCTGGGGCTGTTTGTGTGGGTGGCGTTGATTCAGCCGCCGCTGAAGAAGATCGCCGCCTCTCAAGTCGAAACGCCAAAACTGCGCGCCCAGGCTGAAGCGCTGGAAGTGCTGTTGCGCGACGTCAGCGTGCGCCCCGACGGGCAAAACCTGGAGCAGTCGCTGCAACAGACCTTGCAGGCCAGCGGACTGGGCGGCCGTTACCAATTGGCGGCCGCGTCCGCTGGCTGGCAGTTGACCTTCGACGCGGCACCGGCCGACGCCGTGCTCGACTGGCTGCTGAGCCAACCCCGGAATTTTTCACTGCAAGTGGTCGAGGCCCGTCTGCAACGCGCAGACGACGCCGCGACCGATGACACGGCCGGCACTCTGTCGGGCACCGTACGCATGGATCAGGCGCTGGGCGCTAAGGAAGCTTCATGAAGGGGTCAGGGTCCAAACGCATGGCGTTGCCGATGCTGTTGATGGCATTGAGCGCGTGCAGCAACACCACACCACCGAATCAACCGCCGCTGCTGGTGGACAGCGAACTCGGCCGGCCGCTGGCCAACACCCAGCGCAGTGGCGACGCAGTGCTCGACCGCGAACGGGCGCAGGCTCAGGCAAGACCTGCGCCGAAGCAATTGCACAACATCACCGAACGCGCCCGCAGCGGCGGTTCGGCCCGGGGCACGACGTTGCCGGCCAATCCGCTGGGCGATCAACCGGTGACGCTGAATTTTGTCGACGCGGATATTCAAGCGGTGGTGCGGGCGTTGTCGCGTTCAACCGGTCAGCAGTTTCTGGTGGATCCTCGGGTCAAGGGCAACCTGACGCTGGTCTCCGAAGGTCAGGTGCCGGCGCATCAGGCCTACGACATGCTGCTGGCGGCACTGCGCATGCAGGGTTTCAGCGTGGTGGACGTCGGCGGCGTGGCGCAAGTGGTGCCAGAGGCCGATGCCAAGTTGCTCGGCGGGCCGATCTACAGCGCCGACAAACCGGCCGGCAACGGCATGCTCACCCGCACGTTCCGCCTGCAATACGAGAACGCGGTGAACCTGATCCCGGTGCTGCGCCCGATCGTGTCGCCGAACAACCCGATCAACGCCTATCCGGGCAACAACACCATCGTCGTCACCGATTACGCCGAGAACCTCACGCGGGTCGCGCAACTGATTCAGGGCATCGACACCCCGAGCGCCATCGACACCGACGTGGTGCAGATCCAGAACGGTATCGCCGCCGACATCGCGCCGATGGTCGCCGACCTGCTCGACGCGCCGGGCAATGACCTGACGCAGAAAATCGCAGTGATCGGCGACCCGCGCTCCAACACCATCATCATCCGCGCCGGCAGCCCCGAGCGCACGGAGCTGGCGCGCAACCTGATCTACAAACTCGACAACGCCCAGAGCAACCCGAGCAATCTGCATGTGGTTTATCTGCGTAACGCCCAGGCCGGCAAACTGGCGCAGGCCTTGCGCGGTTTGTTGACCGGCGAAAGCGACAGCGGCACCAGCGACAGTGCGCGCTCGGTGCTCAGCGCCATGGGCAGTTCCACTAATTCGAACGGTGGGCAGAACGGCCAGAGCGGCACGCAAACCAACGGCAGCACCTCGACCACCAACAGCGGCAGCACCAGCGGCAGCTACGCCCAGGGCAGCAGCGCCACCAGCGGCAGCAGCAATGCGCAAAGCAGTGAACAGAACGTTGCCTTCAGCGCCGGCGGCGTGACCATTCAGGCGGACGCGACCACCAACACCTTGCTGATTTCCGCGCCGGAACCGCTGTACCGCAACCTGCGTGAAGTCATCGATTTGCTCGACCAGCGCCGCGCGCAAGTGGTGATCGAGAGCCTGATCGTTGAAGTCGGCGAGGACGATGCCAGCGAATTCGGCGTGCAATGGCAGACCGGCAATCTGGCCGGCAACGGCGTGATCGGCGGCGCCAACCTTGGCGGATCGGGGATCAACGTCAATGGCAAGACCAGTGTCGACGTGTTGCCCAAAGGTCTGAACCTCGGCTACGTCAACGGCACCGTCGATATCCCCGGCATCGGCAAGATCCTCGACCTGAAAGTGCTGGCCCGGGCGCTGAAGAGCAAGGGCGGCACCAACGTGTTGTCGACGCCGAACCTGCTGACCCTGGACAACGAAGCGGCGAGCATTTTTGTCGGTCAGACCATTCCGTTTGTCAGCGGCAGCTACGTCACCGGCGGCGGGGGCACCAGCAACAACCCGTTCCAGACCGTGACCCGCGAAGAAGTCGGTTTGAAGCTCAACGTGCGGCCGCAGATTTCCGAGGGCGGCACGGTGAAGCTCGACATCTATCAGGAAGTCAGCAGCATCGACGAGCGCGCTTCGGCGGCTTCGACTTCGGCGGGGATTGTCACCAGCAAACGCGCGATCGACACCAGTATCTTGCTCGACGACGGCCAGATCATGGTGCTCGGCGGTCTGCTGCAGGACGGCTACAGCCAGAGCAACGACGCAGTGCCTTGGTTGTCGACGATTCCGGGGATCGGCGCGCTGTTTCGCAACGAGCGCCGCTCGATCACCAAGACCAACCTGATGGTGTTCCTGCGCCCGTACATCATTCGCGACAGCGCGGCGGGGCGCAGCATCACGCTTAACCGCTACGATTTCATGCGCCGCGCTCAGGGTGGTCTGCAACCGGAACGCAGCTGGGCGATGCCGGACATGCAGGCGCCGCAGTTGCCGACCGCTGCGCAAGGCGTGCCGGCGACGCTGCCGGGGACAGGCCCGCGCGCGACCATCAAAGCGGTGCCGCTGCAATGAGCGCATTGCCTTACGCCTGGGCCAAGGCGCAGCGGATTCTGCTGCGCGACGGCGTGCTGACGGTGTGCCCGTCGACGCCGGGCTGGTCGATCAGCGAGGTGCGGCGGCAGTTCGGCGCGGCGAAGCTTGAGCGGGTGCGCGATGACGAACTCGACGGCTTGCTCGCCACAGCCTACGCCGACACTGGCAGCGCGGCGGCGGTGGTTGGCGCGGCGGAAAACGAAGTCGACCTCGACCGCCTGATGCAGGACATGCCGGAAATCACCGACCTGCTTGACACCCAGGACGGCGCGCCGGTGATCCGCATGATCAACGCCTTGCTCACGCAAGCGGCGCGGGATGAGGCCAGCGACATTCACATCGAACCGTTTGAAACCCATTCGGTGGTGCGCTACCGGGTCGACGGTACGCTGCGCGACGTGGTCTCGCCGCGCAAGGCGTTGCACGGTGCGCTGGTGTCGCGGATCAAGATCATGGCGCAGCTCGACATCGCCGAAAAACGCCTGCCGCAGGACGGGCGCATTGCGTTGCGCGTGGCCGGGCGGCCGATTGATATTCGCGTCTCCACTGTGCCCACCGGTCATGGTGAGCGGGTGGTGATGCGTCTGCTGGACAAACAGGCCGGGCGTTTGCATCTGGAAACGTTGGGCATGGATGCGCAGGTGCTGGCGAAACTCGATCACCTGATCCGCCAGCCCCACGGCATCGTGCTGGTCACCGGCCCGACCGGTAGCGGCAAAACGACGAGTTTGTATGCGGCACTGGCACGGCTCGATGCGAGCACCAGCAACATCCTCACCGTGGAAGACCCGGTGGAATACGACCTGCCGGGCATCAGCCAGATTCAGGTCAACGCCAAGATCGACATGACCTTCGCCCTCGCGCTACGCGCCATTTTGCGGCAGGACCCGGACATCATCATGATCGGTGAGATCCGCGACCTCGAAACCGCGCAGATTGCAGTGCAGGCTTCGCTGACCGGTCACCTGGTGCTCGCGACCCTGCACACCAACGACGCGGTGTCGGCGGTCAACCGCTTGGTCGACATGGGCGTCGAGCCGTTTCTGCTGGCCTCGTCGATGCTCGGGGTGTTGGCCCAGCGGCTGGTGCGGCGGCTGTGCAATCAGTGCAAACAGGAAGACCCGGCGACGCCCGGCACCTGGCGTCCGGTCGGTTGTGCGGCGTGCAATCACACCGGTTACAGCGGCCGAACCGGCATTCACGAATTGTTCTGCATCGACGACGACATCCGCACCCTGATTCACCAAGGGGCAGGGGAGCAGGCCTTGCGCGCAGCGGCGAGCAAGGCCGGGATGTTCAGCCTGCGCGAGGACGGCGAGCGCTGGATTCGCAGCGGTGCCACGGCGCCGGAAGAAATCCTTCGTGTGACACGGGACGCCTGATGAATCGCTATCGTTTTGAGGCCGCCGATGCCAGCGGCAAGATCGAATCCGGGCATCTGGAAGCGGAGAGTCAGGGCGCCGCGTTTGGCGTGCTGCGCGGTCGTGGCTTGACGGCGTTGTCGGTGGAGAAGGAAAGCAACGTCTCCCAGCATGGCGGCGGTGGCTTGTTCAGCGCCAAACTCTCGGACAACGATCTGGCGTGGGCCACGCGGCAACTGTCGAGCCTGCTCGGCGCCAGCCTGCCATTGGAAGCGGCCTTGAGCGCCACCGTCGAACAGGCCGAGAAAAAGCACATCGCTCACACCCTCAGCGCCGTGCGCGCAGACGTGCGCAGCGGCATGCGCTTGGCCGAAGCACTGGCGGCGCGGCCACGGGATTTTCCGGAGATTTACCGGGCGCTGATTGCGGCGGGCGAGGAGTCTGGTGATCTGGCGCAGGTGATGGAGCGGCTGGCGGATTACATCGAGGAGCGCAACAACCTGCGCGGCAAGATTCTTACCGCGTTCATCTATCCGGGCGTGGTCGGGCTGGTGTCGATCGGCATTGTGATTTTCCTGCTCAGCTACGTGGTGCCGCAGGTGGTCAGTGCGTTTTCCCAGGCGCGGCAGGATTTGCCGGGACTGACGCTGGCGATGCTCAATGCCAGTGATTTCATCCGTGCGTGGGGCTGGCTGTGCGCCGGCGTCATGGCCGGCGCGTTCTGGAGCTGGCGCCTGTATCTGCGCAATCCGGCGGCGCGCTTGAGTTGGCATCATCGGGTGCTGAAGTTGCCGCTGATCGGGCGGTTTGTGCTGGGGCTGAACACCGCACGGTTCGCCTCGACCCTGGCGATTCTCGGTGGCGCCGGGGTGCCGTTGTTGCGCGCGTTGGAAGCGGCGCGGCAGACGCTGTCGAATGATCGTCTGAGCCTGAGCGTCAATGAGGCCACCGCCAAGGTGCGCGAGGGCGTCAACCTGGCGGCAGCGCTGAAAGTGGAGAACGTGTTCCCACCGGTGCTGATTCACCTGATCGCCAGCGGCGAAAAAACCGGCGCGCTGCCACCGATGCTGGAACGTGCGGCGCAAACCCTGTCCCGTGATATCGAGCGCCGGGCGATGGGCATGACTGCGTTGCTGGAGCCGTTGATGATCGTGGTGATGGGCGGGGTGGTTTTGGTGATTGTGATGGCGGTGTTGCTGCCGATCATCGAGATCAACCAACTCGTGCAGTAGTTTTCTCAACTTTTTTTACCGGTGCCGGATCTCACCCGAGCGCCAAAAACAGCATCCTCGGGTTCTCCTTTCTGTCATCTGCAACGGCCCTTCAAGGGCTGTGGCCGATTCCCTCGAAAAGCTTGTCTTAGACACGCCGGATAACCAGCAGAACACCCGAGTAAATCCCTCGAAAATCAGCCTGCACCTCCCGAGGTTTTTTCCTTTATCTGTCACCGGAAACTGCGAATTTCTCAGTGCGACTTAACCACGGACCCCGCTTGCGAAGGTCAGCGGTGAGTCCTCCCAGTGTCATGCAAGCAATCCGAAAACCTGTGTTCCCAACCTAGTTGAAAAGGAGATTCTTCATGTTCAAGCGCACTCTGATCGCAGCTTCCCTGACCGTCGCTGCCCTGGCTTCCGCCCAGGCCATGGCCGCCAACGTAACCGGTGGTGGCGCGACTCTGCCTGCCGCTCTGTACAAAGGTTCTGCCAACAGCATCCTGCCAGCCAACTTCAGCTACCTGGGCACAGGCAGCGGCGTGGGTAAAGTGGCTTTCCTGACCAACGATTCGACGCAGTTCAAAACCACCGGTACGGTTCACTTCGCTGGCAGCGACTCGGTGCTCAGCGCTACCGAAATCGGTAACTACAACACCGCTTACAGCACCACTTACGGCCCGCTGATCCAACTGCCTTCGGTCGCCACTTCGGTTGCCATTCCTTACAAAAAGACCGGCCAGACCGCTCTGAACCTGACCAGCGCTCAGCTGTGCGACGTGTTCTCGGGCACTGCCACCAAGTGGGGCGACCTGCTGAACAACTCTGACGCCACCCCGATTCGCGTTGTGTATCGCTCCACTTCCAGCGGCACTTCGGAAATCCTCACTCGCCACCTGAACGCGGTTTGCCCAACCAAGTTCGCCGTCACCACCACGTTCGCCAACACCCTGAAGCCAGCCGGCACTCCACTGCCAACCACTTTCGTAGGCGTGGTTAACACCTCTGACGTCGCTGCTGCCGTGAACGCTGTTGACGGTTCCATCGGCTACGTGGGTCCGGATGGCGTGAATGCCAACAGCAATGCCGTCGTTTCGCGCGTCAACGGTGTTCAGCCGACCACCGCAAACGTCACTACCGCATTGTCTTCGGCCACACTGCCAGTCAACCCGGCTGATCCAGCTCAGTGGGCTCCGGTTGTTGCCAACCCAGCCACCGGTTACCCAATTGCTGCCTACACCAACTTCATCTTCGGCCAGTGCTACAAGGATGCATCCGTGGCTGCTGACGTGAAGGCCTTCCTGACCACTCACTACAGCGTTCCAGGCAACACCGTTGCGACCGTAGCTCACGGCTTCAGCGTGGTTCCGACCAACTGGAAAAACGCTGTGACCGCCAACTTCATCACCAACTCCACCGGCAACAACCTGGACATCAACAACGCCAGCGTCTGCAACACTGTTGGCCGTCCTCTGTAAGGTTTCACTTCAAGTCAGCGGTTTGAATGGCAGCCCCTTTTGGGGCTGCCATTTTTTTTGCCGGAACCGCGCGCAATTACTCCCCCAACATGAAGTTTGTGTGACATCCGTTCGGTCGTGCCCCTTGCCAACCGCCTATGTCCTAACAGCAGGTGGTTGCCGACCTGCAGCTCTTAAAAGGATCTCGTAGTGATGCTCGCTCGCCCATCCCGTCGTCGTACCAACGTCCAGTCTTTCAAGCGTGATGCCATGGACCCGGCATTGTGGCTGCTCAAGCCGCTGGCTCAGGCGGTGGCGTTGTGTCTGGTGGCAGGCAGTGCGCACGCGCAAACGGCGTTCAGCTCGGGCTGGTTTGCCGCCAAGGGCGCCGCCCAGCAAGCCGCCGCTGCAAGGCCCGGCACCGGTGGGTTACCGGGAATGACGCCGCCATTGGCGCAGCAACAGAAAGCCAATCAGCAATTGCAACGTTCGATTCAGACGTTGAACAACACCGTGGCCGCGATTGCCGCGCAGCAAGCGGCTCAGGCTGCCGGGCGCTCGGCGGCGTTGGGTACGGTGCAGTTTGTGCCGGATGGTCTGGGCGAGGGCGGGTTGAAGGTCGATAACAGCCTTGCCCAGGGTTGGCAGAATGCCAAAGGCCCGCAGCAGTCCCAGGCCGATGGCAAGACTACGGTGAAGATCGAACAGACCGCCGACAAGGCGATTCTCAACTGGGAAACCTTCAACGTCGGCCGCAACACCACGGTCGAGTTTGCCCAGCAATCGAATTGGGCAGTGCTCAACCGGGTCAATGATCCGAGCGCACGCGCCAGTCAGATTCAGGGGCAGATAAAGGGCGACGGCACGGTGATGCTGATCAACCGCAACGGCATCGTGTTCAGCGGCAGCAGCCAGGTCAACGTGCGTAACCTGGTGGCCGCTGCCGCCAATATCACCGACATCCAGTTCCGTGACCGCGGCTTGTACTTCGACAGCAACGCCAGTCAGCCGACCTTTACCGACGCTGCCGGCAAGGTACTGGTAGAGCGCGGCGCGGCGATTGCAACCCACGCGCCCGCGACGTCCACCGATGCCGGCGGCTATGCCTTGCTGCTGGGCAACGAGGTGCAGAACGACGGCAGCATCAACACCGCCAAAGGCCAGACCGTGCTCGGCGCCGGCGATCGTTTCTATATCCGCAAAGGCTCGGGTACCGAAGGCAACGGCTTCTCCACGACGTTCGGCAGTGAAGTCGTTCCGGGCTTCAAGGCTGGCAGCAGTGCCGGCAAGGTCAGCAACAGCGGTTTGATTCAGGCCGCCACGGGCGACATCACCCTGACCGGCCATGAGGTGCAGCAAAACGGTGTGCTGCTGGCCAGCACTTCGGTGGCAACGCGCGGCACCATCCACTTGCTCAACCCGGCCACCGACACCAACGGCAGCGTCACCCTGGGGCAGGGCAGCGCCACGGCGATCTTGCTCGACAGCAGCGATCTGACGGCACTCGACAGTCAGCACAAAGCCGCGCTGACCGGTGTCAACGCCAACAACAAGGTGCGCGGCGACCAGTCGCGTATCGAGGTGCAGAGCGGCGGCAGCGTCGAGTTCCAGAACGGCTCGATCACGCTTGCCACAGGCGGTCAGGTCGCCGTGACGGCAGGGCGTCGCAGCCTGGTGCGTGACGGCGCGATGATCGATGTGTCCGGCGCCATCGGCGTAAAAGTCGCGATGGAATCCAACAACATCAAAATCAACGTACAGGGCAACGAGCAGCGTGATGCGTCGGTCAACCGCGAGAGCGGTGCGCTGAACAGCAATGACGTGTGGGTCGATGTGCGCGAACTGGTGTATGTCCCCGCCGGCACCAACGGCTATGCCACGGACCGCTGGTACACCGCCGGCGGCTTGCTCGAAGTCGGCGGCTATCTGGGCACGCAGAACCACAGCATCGGTGAGTGGATGGCGCAAGGCGGCCGGGTCAGTTTCGCCGGCAATGATGTGGTCACCGAGCAAGGTTCGTTGATCAATCTGTCCGGCGGTACGCTGGATGTACAGAGCGGCGAGATTCGCCAGAGCTGGCTGCGCGGTGCCGACGGGCGTCTGTATGAAATCTCTCGAGCGCCGGGAGATATTCTTTACAGCGGTTTGTACAAAGGCTACGAGGACAGCAGCAAGCGCTGGGGCCAGACGAATTATTACTACAGCCCGCTGATCGCGCCGACCAAACGTGTCGAGTCGGGCTACACCGTGGGCCGCGATGCCGGGCAACTGGTGATTGCGACCAGCAGCGCCGTGCTCAACGGGCAAATGCTCGGCGAGGTGTATCAGGGTGAGCGCCAGACCCAGTCACCGCGTGCTGTACTGGACGGTTATGAACAGTCTCAGACAGCCGTGGCGCGGCGTGCGCAACTGATCGTCGGCAGTTATGACCCGGCCTATGTCGCCTCCGCTGGCGGCCTGTTGTACGGCCTCAATCCAACGTTCGACCAGGTACGTATTGGCGGTGAGAAACCGGCCGATGGCAATGACCAGAATCTGCTCGCTTCAGTGTCCGAGGCGCGCAAAGGCAAACTGTTTCTCGATGCCGATCAACTCAACGGTTTCAGGCTGGGCGCTCTGAAAGTGTCTGCCAAAGACCTGATCGACGTTAACGATGCGCTCAAGGTCGATGCCGGCGGCGACATCACGCTATACGCGCCGGATGTGCAGATCGATGCCGATCTCACGGCCCGCGGTGGCAGTGTGCGTTTGGGTAACGTGCTCAATCAGCTGCAGCTCAACAAGGTCGCTGACACGAAGATTTCTGCCGCGACAGGGCACGCAACCCGCGTCACTGTGGCTGACGGTGTGCAACTGGATACGCGCGGTCTGTGGAGCAATCTGGGCACCAACCCGGATGACGGCAGCCACCTTGCGTATTTGAACGGTGGCCTGATTTCGATCCGCAGCAGTGGCGATATCGACGTCCAGGCCGGGAGCTTGCTGGATGTTTCGTCTGGCGCCGCTGTGCTGGCGAACGGCAAGACTCGCGGCGGGAAGGGCGGCAGTGTGACGCTGGAGTCCAGCGCCAACGCCGCGCCAGGTAACACACAGCTCATCCTTGATGGTGATGTGCGCGGATACGGTGTCACCGGGGGCGGCACGCTGCTGGTACAGGCCAATAAGGTCATGATCGGGCAGACCGACCAGACGCTGGCCGAACGCACCTTGCAACTGGCACCGAACCTGTTCGGCAAGGGCTTCTCGGCGTACAGCATTATTGGTTTGAACGGCCTGGAGGTCGCCGACAACAGCGTGCTCGACGTCACGATGCCGGTCTATCGTTTCGCTGAAGCGGCGTCGAAACAGGTCAGCGGCGTCGATCCGCAGACGGCACTGGAGTTGTGGACGCCGACGCTGTTCCAGGAAAACCCGACCAAGGCTGTGTTGACTCAACGAGGTGGCGCCAGCCTGTCGTTGCAGGCTGGATCGAGCGAGGCCGGCCTGATCGATCCGCTCAAGTCCGCGTTGACGCTTGGCGCGGGTTCACGCATCAGCGTCGATCCCGGGCAACGGATCGGTCTGCGCGGGCCGGGGCAGATCACGGTGAATGGCGAACTGAACGCGTGGGGCGGCACCCTTGATATTCGCCAGCAGCAGTTCGGCTTGAGCGATCCGGCCGAGAATGCCCTGGAAGCCGCCAATCAAGCCCATAACCGTTCGATCTGGATTGGCGAACGCGCCGTGCTGGATGTGGCCGGTCGCGCGACCACGGCAGTCGATGCACTGGGACGCGTCTATGGCCAGGTCGGCAAGGGTGGCAGCATCATCATCGGTGGTGAAATCGATGCGAAGAAGGCCACCGCCACGTCGGCCGACGCTTATGTCATCGTGCGCAACGGTGCACGTCTTGACGCTTCTGGCACTCAGGCGGTGCTGGACATCGCCGGTCAGGGGTCGACCACGGTTGCCACGGATGGCGGCAAGATTTCCCTGAGTTCCTACAACGGCCTGTTTATCGACGGCGATCTGCGGGCGGCGGCGGGCGGTGCAGGTGCTGCCGGTGGTCGACTGGACATCGCACTGGAAACGCCGATCTACAATCCCAACCTGGCCACCAACGAGGTACGCCTGCCAAGGGAACTGATCATTGGCCAGGGTAAGGGCGAGCCGCTGTTGCCGGCGGATCTTGAGCCCGGTGAGGCAGACCGGCAGTTGGTCTACGGTCGCACGCGGCTGAGTGCCGATGCATTGATGACAGGCGGTTTCGATCATCTTGGCCTGTTGAGCAACGGCTTGATTTCCTTCGACGGCGATGTCGACCTGCATCTGAATCAGAGCTTGAGCCTGTATGCCGGCGCCGTGTCGCTGGCCGAAAACTCGAAAGGCACCGCGCGAATCAATCTGTCTGCGCCTTACCTGCGAATGCTGGGCACGGGCGTCTATTACAGCTCCAACGCCGTCATCCGCCCAAGGGTCATGAATGCGCCGACACCGAACCTGTCGGCGGCGCAGTTCGTCGCCACGTCGAACCTGCTGGACATCGGCAACAGTCTGTCATTCGGTACGTCGGGTTCGATTGCGCAACTCAATGGCCCGGCCCGGCAGGTTGGTCGCCGTGGCTTCGCCCAGGTTTCTCTCGCCAGTTCGGGTGATATGCGGTTTCTTGCCTCCACCACTGGAACACAGTCCGAACTCTGGGCGGCGGGTGACTTGAGCCTCAGCGCGGCTCAGATCTACCCGGTGACTGGGGCGAGTGCCAGGGTGCGTGCCGGTTTTCAGCAGGAGACGTCACCCTCTGAAGGTACTCTGCGCATTCTCTCCAACGGCGCGGCGCCGACTGCGCTGCCTTACTCGGTGTTCGGCAATCTGACGCTCGCTGCCAGCCGCATCGAGCAAGGTGGTGTGCTACGGGCGCCGCTCGGTTCGATCATGCTGGGCGAGAACACCAAGTCAGTGCTGACCCGTGAAGTCCAGCTATTGCCCGGCAGTCTCACGTCCGTCAGCGCTGCCGGGTTGGTCATGCCTTACGGCGGTACAACCGATGGCATCGACTATCGCTACAACGGCAGCCCTGTAGCGCTCAAAGGGATTGTCGGCGCTTCGACGGGAGTGACCCTGCTGTCGCAATACATCGACGTCGCGTCAGGTGCCGTGATTGATCTTTCGGGAGGCGGCGACTTGCGTGGCGCAGGCTTTGTCTCCGGTCGTGGCGGTTCGACCGATGCGCGTTTCAACCCGTTGGTACGCAATGCCAATGACGGCACCTTCAGCCTGCCGGGGCTGGCGAGCAATCCGGTTTATGCCATCGTGCCGGGTAATCAGAGTGTTTATGCGCCGGTGCTCGCCGAGGCGGGGGCGGTCGATCCGCGTATCGGCCAGCAAATTACCATCGCCGCCGGTGTGCCGGGGCTGGCGGCCGGCACTTATACCTTGCTGCCGTCGACATTCGCCTTGTTGCCCGGTGCATTTCGCGTCGAGGTCAACGGTCAGGTCATGGGCGGGCAGACCGGTGCTGCGTTGCAGATGCGCAACGGTTCATGGACCAGCAACGGGCAGATGTCGATCGCCAACAGCGGTGTACGCGACAGTCTCTCCAGCGCGCTGATTCTGACCTCGGCCGATGTACTGCGGCGTTATTCGCAATACAACGAAACCGGCTTCACCCAGTTCATCAAAAACGATGCGGCGCGCCTGGGCGTGTCACGGGCGCTGGCGCCGATGGATGGCAAGTTGCTGGAGCTGCGTTTCAACAGTGGCGGGGACCGTGACATTGCCCTGGACTTCAACGGACAGGTGCTGTTCAAGCCGACCGAGGGCGGTGTGGCGGGTACCGCCGTTGTGCGTTCAGTCGATGGCACCATCGAGGTGTTGGGTGCGGGTCGACAGCGTACACAGGGTTTCACGGGTATTTCGCTGTACGCCGACAGCCTGAATCAAATGAATGCCGGGAGGCTGGCGATTGGCGCCTTGCCAACGGTGGACTACGGCAGTGGGGGCAATATTGTCACCTTCGCCAACAACATCGGCTCCGACAACATCACGGTGCGTGAAGGTGCCGTGCTTTCTGCGCCGGAAGTGGTTCTGCGGACTCGCAAGATCGACGGCACCATCACCCTTGAGGCCGGCGCGGGTATCAACACGCTGGGACGTGGTGACGCCCCGTTCGATTCAACCGACGGGTTTGTCTACGACCCCGGCAATGCCAGCCTGCTGCTGGTTTCCAATGGCTGGAACAGCGTGCTGGCACCGGCGAAGGCCGTGGGTATCAATGGAGCGGGCAGTATCCGTATCGGCAGCTGTTCGCTTGAGCCGTGCAGCAACCCGGCGATACTTTACTCCAACGGCAGCATCACCGCGGCGACCGACAATCAGTTTGAGCTGAGCGACGCGGTGCGTTTCGGCACACGCCACCTGGGGCTTGCGGTGGGTGCGATCAATGTCGGTAATGCGCAGGCGCTGACGGGTGCAGAAGGGCGCGTGCCAGTCGGCCTCACGCTGAGCCAGAACGTGCTTGATCGTCTGCTGCGGGGCGATACGCAATTCGGTGCTCCGGCGCTGGAGTCCTTGAGCCTGACAGCCCGTGACGCCTTCAACTTCTTCGGCAGTGTCTCGCTCGATACGCTGGACCCGCAAACTGGTCGCAGCAATTTGCAAAACCTGATCCTGACCACACCGGCGATCTACGGACAGGGTGATGCCCGGGATGTCGCAACCATCCGTACCGCCAACCTGATCTGGAATGGTGCCCCGCAAGAGCCGGGTGCAGTGGTCAAGGGCGGGGCCGGCAGCGGTCACGGGACCCTCGACATCCAGGCGCAGCGGATCGAATTGGGCTATGGGCCAAGTCCGCAACCGAGTGGACTGGATCAGAACGATCGCCTGGCGTTGGGTTTCGCCAACGTCAATCTCAGGGCCAGTGAGCGCATTACCGCCAACCACAAAGGCAGCCTGTCGGTGTACCAGGAACAGGGCGCGTATGACCCGGTCAAGGGCTACACCTACAGCGGCGGCAACCTTACGCTGCTGACGCCGTTGCTGACGGGCGAAGCAGCATCGGTCAACGCATTGAAGGCGGGCAACAATTTGACGCTCACCGGTACCGGTGGCGCTGCATTGGCCGATGCGCTGGGCGCAGAGCTGAGTCTTGAAGCGCGCAACGTCGTACTCGACGGCCGTATCGTGCTGGCCAGCGGCAAGCTGCAGGTCAAGGCAGAAGGCGACCTGAGCCTGACCGGCAACGCGCAACTGGATCTGGCCGGGCGCACCTTGCCGTTCAATGACGTGAAGAAATACAGCTGGGGCGGAGACGTGTCGCTCTATAGCCACAACGGCAACATTCGCCAGGCGGCGGGCTCACGTATCGACTTGTCGGCGCAGAACAATCAGGCCGGCAATCTCAGTGCTGTGGCACTGGCGGTGAATGCGGGGGAGGTCGATCTGCAAGGTGAAATCCTCGGTGCCAGCAGCGGCTATTACGATGCCGGCGGTACGCTGGTGCCGTACAAGGCCGCCGGTGTGGACATCCGTGCGCAACGGCTGGGTGGCGATTTGAATGAACAGTTCGCCGCACTCAATCAGCGCTTGAACGCCGGGCAGGTGTTCGGCAGTCGCAGCTTCCAGTTCAAACAGGGTGACCTGCTGATCGGCGACGGGCTCAAGGCCGGCGAAGTCAATGTGGTGGTGGACAATGGCAGCCTCACCATTGGCGGTCGTGTCGATGCCAGTGGTGAGCGGGTCGGCAGCATTCGCCTGTCCGGCAAAAACGGCCTGACCCTCTCCGGTAATGCCGTGCTCGATGCCCATGGTCGTGTGTTGCGGGTCGACAGCTACGGCAAGATCATCGACGCGCCGAACCGCGCCATGGTCGAACTCAATTCCGGTGATGGCTTGCTCACACTGGCCTCCGGTGCACGGATCGATCTGCGTCATGGCACCGATGCAGTCAATGGCAAGCTGCCAGGGCAAAACGACGGGATGCCGCGCGGTACGCTGGAGTTGAACGCGCCACGGCTTGGCGTCGGTGATATCGCCATTGATGCCAGCGGTACGCTGACCATTGAAGGGGCGCGCTCCATCGGCCTCAATGGCGTGCGACGTTATGCGGATGCCCGCGATGGTGTCGATCCGGCCGCCAGCGGCCGGCCGTATCAGGTGATCGATCAGGCCATGTTCGTTCGTATCGACGGTGACAACACCACGTTCATCGATGCGGCGCTGGCCAACAATGATCTGCTGCAACGCAAGCTCGCCGGGCTCAACAATGCGTCCTACGCCGATGCGTTCCATCTGCGACCCGGTGTCGAGATCGTCAGCAAGACGGCCGATGGCGATCTGGTGGTAGAAGGTGATATCGACCTGTCGCATTACCGCTACGCCAGCCTCAACCCGAACTCGCAGAAGACGCCGGTCTATGGCTCTGGTGAGTCCGGCAGCCTGGTGATTCGTGCCGGCGGCAATCTGGATATCTACGGCAGCATCAACGACGGTTTCGCCAAGCCCCTGGAAACCGTCGATGATGCTGGCTGGAAACTGCTGCCGGGTGTCCAGCCGTTTGGCGGCGACCTGATTGTACCGGGCAGCGGCGTGACTCTGGCCGAAGGCACTCTGTTTCCGGCGGGCACCACGCTCAATTACGACTTGCCGATTCAAGCGGCCACGCTGGCGGGCGGTACGTTGCTGCCGACCGAAGGCGTTCTGGTCAACGCCTATACGATCAGCGCCGGCACGGTATTGTCAGGCGCCGTGCATGATGCATCGGGCAACCTGTTGTACGCCGCCGGCACCTTGCTCAATGACCGCGTGACATTGCCGGCAGGCAGTCGGCTGGGGGCTGGCACTCGATTGAACGATGCCACCAGCCTGCTTGCCATGCTCTGGCCAAAAGATGTGCCGCTGCCTCGTGCGATCGGGGCGGATAACAACGCTGTGGGCGTTAAATTGCGCGGCCCGCTGGCGTTGTTGCGCGGCTCGCTGATTCCGTCCATGACCGACGTCGTGCTTGCCGATGGCACCGCATTCATTGAGCTGCGTGGTTACACAAACACAACGCAGCAGGGCAGCAACTGGGCCATCGCGAGCATGCTGGCACCGGGCAGCACGTCGTGGTCGATGCGCGTAGTGGCCGGCGCCGACCTTGAGTCCGCCGACAGCCGTGCGTTGAAGCCGCTGACGGCTGACGGCAATCTGCGTCTGGCGGATACCCATTACGGGTTGAAAGTGACCGAGAAAAAGCTCGACACCAAATGGGCTGAAGGCAACTCCAAGAACCGCCCGGCCGGTTCGGTCGTGACCGATGCCGATCTGCATTTCTGCGATGAAAATCCTGCGGACTGTGTCGCTCCCGCCAAGTTCCTGTGGGCCGAAGGCAACTGGTTGGGCAAGGAGCCGGGTACACCGATCAGTGAAGAGGATCTGTACTGGTGCGACATCGATCCGGGTGGCTGCATGCCGAACAAGGGTGGCATCGCTGTCACCACTCACTCGCAAATGTTCAGCGTGCTGCGCACCGGTACCGGCGATCTCGATCTGTTGGCGGCCGGCAACCTGAGCATGGATTCACCTTACGGTGTGTACACGGCCGGCACTCAGTCCAGCGACATCGATCAGCGATATAACCAGCCACGTGGACGTTTGACCGACGACAACTCGGTGTTGGGCAGTAAAGGGGCGGACTACGAAAAATGGGTCAATGGCGGTACCGAAAGTCTTTATCAGGCCTGGTACCCGACATTGGGTGGCAACCTGACGATCAATGCCGGCGGCTCGGTGTCCGGTGATGCGGTCGGACGTCGTGGGCCGAGCAACACGGCGGTCTATCGAGAGCAGGTGGCCAGCGCATCGGTGGGCAACTGGCTCTGGCGTCAGGGCTCGGGCAACAGCAATGTGCCGACGGCGTGGTGGATCAACTTCGGCAGCTATGCTACCCAGCCGCTGCCTGGTGCGGGCAGTGATACCGCCCCTTACCTGGTGGGCTTTACCGGTTTCGGCGCACTCGGCGGCGGCAACGTCAGCCTGCGAGCCGGAGGCGATGCCGGTATGCTCAAGCCGCTGGGCGACAGCGTGACCAACCCACGCAGTCAGGGTCTGATCGTTGCAGTGGGCAGTACCGGACGAGTGGGCAGTGATGGCAGCCTGCAATTGACCGGTGGCGGCGACATGGACATTCGCATTGGCGGCATGCTGAACCCGTCATTGCAGGCACGTGCCGGGCAAACCGGTACTGCCACGCCACGCCACGATTTGCAGGGTGCGTTGATCAACCTGCGCGGAGCGGCACAAATGTCGGCTGGCGCATCGGGTGCGATCAAGCTGCAGTATGGTGCTTACGCAACCTATCAGGACCCGCGCGAAACCCGGGCTTTCGATCCGTTTACCTCGACTCTGGGCAGTGCTTCCGGTGGGCTGGTGCTGATACCCGGCGACTCGGGCATGCGCTTGAGCACCCGTGGTGATCTGGTCCTCGGTGGCGCAGCCGACCCTGGGCGGGTCCAACTGCAGAACTCCACGCCGTTCACGGATGCAAACGGTGTTGTTCACGCAGGAGGCGGCTTGTCGGCTTTCTCGTTGTGGACCGATCACACGGCTATCGACTTGTTTTCGGCGGGGGGCAACCTGACGCCAAGTACCCAATTGGCCGAAACCGACTCGCAGGGGGCTGTCCCGAATCTCAACACGTCCCCCACTGACGGACGCTTCGTGTATCCGTCGATTTTGCGTGCCGTGGCAGGGCAAGGTTCCATCTATGCCGGTGCTTCGGCCACGTTCAGTGAAAACGGGACGCCTGCCGCAACGAACTATTCACTCTTGCTGGCGCCTTCAAGGGCGGGGCAACTGGAAATGCTGGCCGGTGACTCGATCTACGCCGGTGGCTACGCGATCAATCAGTCCGGCGCCAGCCTGTTGGCCATTGCAACGCCGTTTGCCCCTGCGTTCACGGGGTATGCGCAATACACCGACAGCAGGCCGACAACGAGTAACTACAGCAACGATGGCATAGCACCGCGTCTGAACTCGCGTTATCCATTGTTCGCTTTTGGTGCCGACACCTACTCGGGATTGAGCGGCGTACAGGCACCGGCTCGTTTTTATGCATTGTCCGGTGATCTGGTGGGTGTGCGCAGCGGCGAAACCCTGTCTTTTGCAACCACACTGCGCACCTGGTACGAAGCGGCAGCACCGGTATGGATGCTGGCGGGGCGCGATATCGTGGCGTCGGGTGCCAATCTGGGCCAGCCGACAAGGGCGCCGAAGGAAATGGGGAATAACGAAGCCATCAGTTCTTCGGGCAACCTGTTCATTCACAACAGTGCGCATGACGTGTCACGGGTTTCCGCCGGCCGCGACATCCTCTACAGCAGCTTCGACATCGCCGGTCCTGGTCTGCTGGATATGAGTGCCGGGCGCAACATCCTGATGGAGGATCGTGCCGGCATCAGCAGCATCGGGCCGCTAGTGGCCGGGGATAACCGGCCTGGCGCCAGTGTGGTCATGCAGGCGGGTGCGGGCGCGCAGGGCGTGGATTATTCGCGGTTCATTGCGCATTACCTGAACTCGCAGAACCTTGCCAATCCTGATGTGCCCCTCAGTGGTCAACCGGGCAAGGTGGTCAAAACCTACCTCGACGAACTGCAGAGCTGGCTGACCCTCGGCTACGGCTTCAGCGGCAACGCAGAACAGGCGCAAGCCTTCTTCGCTGCGCTGCCAAGCGCCGAGCAGGCGATCTTCGCCCGTCAGGTGTACTTCGCCGAACTGCGTGCCGGCGGCCTGGAATACAACGACGCCGATGGCCCACGCAAAGGCAGTTATCTGCGCGGTCGCAACGCCATTGCTGCGCTTTTCCCGACCACCGATGTGGCCGGCAACCCGATCCGTTACGACGGCGATATCACGCTTTACGGCGGCGCCGGGGTCAAGACGCTGTTCGGTGGCGACATCCAGATGCTTACGCCGGGCGGTGGTCAGGTGTTCGGCATCGAGGGCGCGGCGCCGCCGTCCACGGCGGGCATCATCACTCAGGGCTCGGGCAACATTCAGCTCTACTCCCAGGGCAGCATTCTGCTGGGGCAGAGCCGGATCATGACCACGTTTGGCGGCTCGATCCTCGGCTGGTCCGCCGAGGGCGACATCAACGCCGGTCGCGGCTCGAAAACCACCGTGGTCTACACACCGCCGAAACGCGTGTACGACACCTGGGGCAACGTGACCCTGTCGCCATCAGTGCCGAGCACCGGTGCCGGTATCGCCACGCTCAATCCGATTGCCGAAGTGGCACCGGGGGACATCGACCTGATTGCGCCGCTGGGCACCATCGATGCGGGCGAGGCGGGGATTCGCGTCTCGGGCAACGTCAACATCGCCGCGCTGACGGTGGTCAATGCCGCCAACATTGCGGTGCAGGGCAAGGCAACCGGTGTGCCGGTGGTCTCGGCCGTCAATACCGGGGCGATCACCTCGGCCAGCTCGGCTGCGTCATCGGCGACCCAGGCAGCGGAAGACGTCGCCCGTCAGCAGCAAGCCGCCTCGCGCCAGAACCAGGCTTCGGTGTTCACCGTGCAGGTACTCAGCTTCGGCAACGAACAACTGGCCCCGACCCGCGATGGCGCCAGCCGTGCACCTGCACCGGGCTACAACCCCAACAGCCCGGTGCAGGTGCTGGGCGCCGGGGCGCTGGATGAACAGGCGAAACAGCAGTTGACCGAGGAGGAGCGGGGGCAACTGACGTTGTAAAAGGACTCTCGTGTAGTACGCTTCGGGCGGCCATTTGGCCGCCCTTTTTTTATGTTGCTGAAGTTGAAGGGTATTTTTGTCGGGCGTGAAGCACCCTCAGTATTTTGATGTGGCCATTCACTCGATAGACCAGCAGATAGTTCGGATGAATCACCATTTCGCGAGTGCCAGGTACTCGGCCAGGTCGGTAGCCATAAGGTATTGATGAAAGTCGCTGTGCTGCTGCACCCACCTTGTGTCTTAGCGAAATTGAAGCATTGGTATTGTGTTGCTCGATGTATTTGAAGATGTCAGCCAGTTGACGCGAGGACTTGCTGCTCCATTCAAGCTGCAGCGCGGCGCTTCCTGCGTATCTCTTCCAGCATCTGGTCGAGCATTGCCATAACTTCATCATGAGGAATACCAGGACTAGGATCATCCAGTGCATCCTGTACCTCTGCACGAAACCAGCGATCGTAGCTCTCTGCCTCTTCTTCGGATTCGAAGTCAGAGTAAAACGGGGAATGCAATATGCTCATAGTGATCTCCGTGATCAATTTCAGCAGTCTAAGGGGGGATTGGCCCATTGTCGTCACTGGCAGACGATGCACTCCATGAGCCCTTGAAGAACCATGAAGCTGCGGGATCCAGTATCTGCAAACACCCCCTTTGAAATCTGCCGGACGTTTCTCTCCGTTGTTCGGCAATCTCGACCGCCGCTGTAGGCCTATTCCTCCTCTTTGTTTTTCAGGTTTCCAGCCTACAAATCTGCGCGCGCCTTCCTACAAATGCACTCAGAACGCATACGGAATACTCACTTTTGCCCACAACATTTCCCCCTCCGGCCGGTTCTCCACGTCGAATTCCTTGGCCCAGCGAATCTCCGCGCTGGCGTACTTGAGGAAGGTGAAGTGCAGCGCCGGGCCGATGGCGAACACCTTGCCGCGTACGCCGTCATCAACGTCCTGGCCGGCGAACTGCACGGTGTGACCGAACTGTTTGTCGTCGGTGGTTTGCTTGAGGTAGTAGCCGTTGATGCCGAGCATCAGGTCGTCGGTGATCTTGTAGCTGGCCGAGTAATCGAAATGGAAGATCTGCCCGGACTTGTAGTCGGTGTCCTTGTTCTTCTCGTTGAAGCTGTAGGTGGTCTTCATCGAGACTTCGGTCTTGTCCGTCGGCAGCCAGGTGAAGGAGAACAGCGGTTTGTAGGTGTAGAAATTGTTGCTGGTGTTGGCCAGGCGATCGACGCTGTATTCGCCGGTGGGCACGGTGATTTCCAGAGCGGCGCCGAGGGTCAGGTTCTTGCCCATGTCCCACAGGATGATCGGCGCGATGGTGGTATCGCCCATGCCTTCGCGGGTGTCGCTCAGGCCGAACACTGACACTTCCTGCTTCAGCCACGGCTGGGCGATGTAACCGGCGAGGCGTCCGCCGAACACCCGTACCGGGCTCAGGTAGTCGATACGCGGGATGACGGCGGTGGATTCGATTTCGACATTCGGCACCTTGCCGCCGAACGAGCTGATGTTGAGCTTGCTCGCCTTGTAGTGGTTGTAGTAGAGGTTGAAGGCAACCATGTTCTCGGGAAGGCTGTCGACTTCCTGCGGCAGCATGAAGAAGCCGTCGGTGCCGGTGCCGATGTTGTCGACACCGGCTTCGGTGGCCAGCGCCGGCAGGGTCACGGCGCAGCCGAGCAGGCTCAGCGCCAGTCGCACAGGGAATGTCGCGCGGTTCGGGGTCATGTCCGTCCTCATTATTATTGTGTTTGGGCGCACCGCCGGCGCGCAGGACGCCCGGCCACTATAGAAATAAGCCCTTGGCGCACAGCGGGGCAGGGTATTGGCGGACACGGAAGGGGACTTCTGCGGACAGTCCGCCAACCCTGTGCTAACTTCCTTCGACATAACCGGTTACAAAAATAACAATTCAGCGTGATCCGGAATGTCAGCCCCCATGAATGTAAAAGTCCAAGACCCCACCTTCGAACTGGCGCTGGTGTCGCCGTTTCTGCTGCAGACCCTGGCCGAAGTTGCTGCCAACAAGGGTATTGAGGCCGAAAGCCTGTGCCGTGGCCTCGGTTTCACTTTCGAAGACCTGCAGGATCCTTCGCAGCGGATTTCCTATCGCCAGGCCGTGGCCATGATTCAGCGAGCGCTGAAAGCTTTGCCCAATCAGGGGCTGGGCCTGTGGGTCGGTGCGCAGAACGTGCTCGGTACCCTCGGTCTGCTCGGGCATGTGCTGTCGCTGTGCAAGAACCTGCGCGATGCGTTCGAACTGGGGATTCGTCATCAGCACACGTCCGGCGGGATTGTCGTTTCCAGCGTCGATGTCGTGGGCGAGCAGGTGTACCTGGACGTGGAATGCCGCTTGCCGTTCGCCGAGGTGCAGGTGTTTGCGGTCGAAGAGTTTTTCGCCAGCCTCTTGGTCTACGGCCGGGCGCTGGTGGGCGAGACGTTCAAGCCGATTGCCGTGGAGTTCATGCATGCGGCGCCGGATTACGTTGATGAATACCGGCGGCTTTTGGGGCCGGACGTACGCTTCGGTTGTCTGCACAATCGCATGCTGATCGATGTGCAGTGGCTGGATGTGAACCTGCCCAATCATCATTCGCTGGCGCTGCGTCAGGCGGTCACACTGCTGGAGCTGGAAGCGGCGCAAGTCCACCAGAAACTTGATCTGATCCAGGCCGTGGAGCGCGCCATTGCCCGGGACCTGAGCCGGGGCAGCCACATCGAAAAGATCGCTGGTGACCTGAACATGAGCAGCCGCACCTTGCGTCGGCGGCTGACCGAGCACTCGCTGACCTTCGAAGCGCTGCTGGAGCAAGTGCGTCAGGCGCGCACGATGAGTCTGCTGGCCAATCCCGACATGCCCATCGAGCGCATCACCGAAGAAGTTGGCTATAGCGATGTGCGCAGTTTTCGTCGGGCGTTCAAGCGCTGGACGGGGAAGAGCCCGAGTGCGTGGCGCAACGAGTGCGTCATCTGATCCCACACAAACCCTCCGGCTACAGTTAAACTCCGCGCTCTTTCCCAAGGAGTTCACATGAGTTATTACCAGCCGGGCATCCTCGCCACCCCTGTTCCGCCGCAAGCACGTCACCTGTTTTTCGCCCTCGAATCGGTGGAAGCACTGCCGCAGGCGATCGACAACCTGCTGAACCTGGTGGACAGCAAGTCGGCGGTGGTCGGTTTCGGTGAATCCCTGGCCAAGGCCCTGAATGTGAACATCGACGGCCTGCGCAGCTTCCCGGCGCTGACCGGTGTCGGCGTGGAAAACCCGTCGACCCAGCACGCCCTGTGGGTCTGGCTGCACGGCGTCGACCGTGGCGAGCTGCTCAACTGCAGCACCGCACTTGAGGCCGCACTGGCCCCGGCGCTGCGTCTGGTTCAGATGCAGGAAGCCTTCCGTCACAAGGACGGTCATGACCTCACCGGTTATGAAGACGGCACCGAAAACCCTCACGACGAAGCCGCCATCGCCGCCGCACTACAAAGTGAAGGCGCCGAAGGTCTGGTGGGTGGCAGCTTTGCCGCGATCCAGCAATGGCAGCACGACCTCAAGGGTTTCCATGCACTGTCCGCCGAAGACAAAGACAACATCATGGGCCGTCGCCTGAGCGACAACGAAGAGATCGACGACGCCCCGGTGTCCGCCCACGTCAAGCGCACCGCCCAGGAAAGCTTCGCTCCGGAAGCCTTCGTTGTGCGCCGTTCGATGCCGTGGATCGAAGGCGACCGCGCGGGCCTGATGTTCCTGGCGTTCGGTTTCTCCCTCGACGCGTTCGAAGCGCAACTGCGCCGCATGAGCGGTCTGGAAGACGGCATCACCGACGGTTTGTACCGCATCAGCCGGCCGATCACCGGCGGTTACTACTGGTGCCCGCCGCTCAAGGACGGCCACCTCGACCTGCGCGCCTTGCGCATCGGCTAAGACACAAGGAAGAGCAATGAACGTGGTGCGCTGGGGCATGATCGGTTGCGGCAGTGTCGCTGAACGCAAGAGCGGGCCGGCCTTCTACAAGGCCCCCGGCTCGGCGTTGGTGGCAGTGATGGGGCGACGTCTCGAAGCGGTGACCGATTACGCCACGCGCCACGGCATCGCCCGGACTTACACCGACATCGATGAGCTGATCAACGACCCCGAAGTGGACGCGGTGTACATCGCCACGCCACCCGACAGCCACCATGCCTACAGCCTGAAAGTCGCCGCCGCCGGCAAGCATTGCTGCGTCGAAAAACCCATGGCGCTCAACGCCGGGCAAAGCCGCGAAATGCAGCAGGTGTTTGCCGATGCCGGTCTGCACCTGTTCGTCTCCTATTACCGCCGTTCGTTACCGCGTTTCCAGCAGGTTCGACAATGGTTGGAGCAGGGCCGCATTGGCGAAGTGCGGCACTTGAGCTGGACGCTGACCAAGGCGCCATCACCGAAGGATCTGGACGGCAGCGCCAACTGGCGCACCGATCCGGCGGTGGCCGGGGGCGGGTATTTCACGGATCTCGCCAGCCATGGTTTTGATCTGTTCCAGTACCTGCTCGGCGACATCGTTGAAGTCGCCGGATTCACGGCGCGTCAGGCCGGGTTGTACGCGGCGGAGGATGCGGTCAGCGCCAGTTGGCGGTTTGACTCGGGCGCGTTAGGCATGGGTTGCTGGAGCTTTGTTGCGGATCGGCGGGAGGATCGGGTCGAGATCATCGGCAGCCAAGGGCGAATCGGTTTTTCGGTGTTCGATGAGCATCCGGTCGAGTTGCATGCCGATGAGTCGCTCAGCCTTATCATCGACCATCACGAACACATCCAGTGGCATCACGTACTCGGCATGAACGCGCAGATTCGCGGTGAGTCCCGGCACCCGGCAGTCGCCGCCGAAGCCCTGAAGACCGATTGGGTCATGGATCAAATCCTCAAGCGCCACTGAAGGCGCGTCTAAGGTTATGCCCAAACAATATTTCTCAAGCTTGTCATAACGTCTCTAAGATCACGTCATAACTCGTTATGACAAGTGATCCCGTGATGACCGATAACGTTCTCTCCCTGGGCAGCGTCCCGCTGCACACCCAACTGCGCGACGTGCTGCGCGCCCGGATTCTCGACGGCGAATACCCGCAAGACAGCCAGATGCCGTCCGAAAGCGAGCTCGGCACGTTGTTCAAGGTCAGCCGCATCACCGTGCGCCAGGCCCTGGGCGATCTGCAGAAAGAAGGGCTGATCTTCAAGATCCATGGCAAAGGCACCTTCGTCGCCAAACCCAAGACCTTCCAGAACGTCAGCACCCTGCAAGGCCTCGCCGAGTCCATGACCGGCCGTGGCTACGAGGTGATCAACCGCCTGCGCAGCTTCAAATTCATCGCCGCCAACAAACTGGTCGCCGAGCGTTTGCAGGTCGCCGAAGGCGAAATCGTTGCGCAGATCAAACGCGTACGGCTGATCAACCGCGAGCCGATTTCGCTGGAAATCACCTACCTGCCCAAAACGGTTGGCGAACGGCTGGAGAAGGCCGATCTGGTCACCCGCGACATCTTCCTGATCCTCGAAAACGACTGCGGCATTGCCCTCGGCCACGCCGATCTGGCCATCGACGCGGTGCTGGCCGACAGCGACCTGACCCAGGCGCTGAACGTCGAGGCCGGCTCGCCGATCATGCGCATCGAACGTCTGACCCACGACGCCAACGGCCAGCCGCTGGACTTCGAACACCTTTACTACCGTGGCGATGCGTTCCAGTACCGCCTGCGGATCGACCGGCAAAAAGGGGCGTGACATGACCCGCAATACCTTAGAGCAGGAATACGACATCGTCGTGATCGGCGGTGGCACCGCTGGCCCGATGGCGGCGATCAAGGCCAAGGAAAAAAACAAGGAGCTGCGCGTGCTGCTGGTCGACAAGGCCAACGTCAAGCGCAGCGGCGCGATCAGCATGGGCATGGACGGCCTGAACAACGCGATCATTCCCGGCCACTCGACGCCGGAGCAGTACACCAAGGAAATCACCATCGCCAACGACGGCATCGTCAATCAGGCGGCGGTGTACGCCTATGCCACCCACAGTTTTGAAACCATCGAGCAGCTCGATCGCTGGGGTGTGAAGTTCGAGAAAGACGAAACCGGCGATTACGCGGTGAAAAAAGTCCACCACATGGGCGCCTACGTGCTGCCGATGCCGGAAGGGCACGACATCAAGAAAGTCCTGTATCGCCAGTTGAAGCGGGCGCGGGTGAGCATTACCAATCGTCTCGTCTGCACCCGTTTGCTGACCGACGAGGAGGGCGCCGTCAACGGTGTGATGGGGTTCGACTGCCGCACCGCCGACTTCCATGTGATCAAAGCCAAGGCAGTGATCCTCGCCTGCGGCGCCGCCGGGCGACTTGGTTTGCCGTCCTCGGGTTACCTGATGGGCACCTATGAAAACCCGACCAACGCTGGCGACGGTTATGCGATGGCGTATCACGCCGGGGCGGAACTGGCGAACCTCGAGTGCTTCCAGATCAACCCGCTGATCAAGGACTACAACGGCCCGGCCTGCGCCTACGTCACTGGCCCGCTGGGTGGCTACACCGCCAACAACAAGGGCGAACGCTTCATCGAGTGCGACTACTGGAGCGGGCAGATGATGTGGGAGTTCCACCAGGAACTGGAAAGCGGCAACGGCCCGGTGTTCCTGAAACTCGATCACCTGGCCGAGGAAACCATCCAGAACATCGAGGAAATCCTGCACAGCAACGAGCGCCCGAGTCGCGGCCAGTTCCACGCCAATCGAGGCACCGACTACCGCACGCAGATGGTCGAGATGCACATCTCGGAAATCGGTTTTTGCAGCGGTCACTCGGCGTCCGGTGTGTGGGTCAACGAGCGGGCCGAGACGTCGGTGAAAGGTCTGTACTCGGCCGGTGACATGGCCGCCGTGCCGCACAACTACATGCTCGGCGCGTTCACTTACGGCTGGTTTGCCGGCCATAACGCGGCGGAGTTTGTCGCCGGGCGTGAGTTCTCTACGCTGGATGTCGAACAGATCGCGAAGGAAAAGGCCCGGGTCTATGCACCACTGGATCGCGAGCACGGTCTGCCGCCGGCTCAGGTCGAGTACAAGCTGCGGCGCTTCGTCAACGACTACCTGCAACCGCCGAAAGTGACCAAGAAGATGGAAATCGGCCTGCAGCGTTTCAGTGACATCGAGCGCGATCTCGACGAGATGAAGGCCAACAACGCCCACGAACTGATGCGCGCCATGGAAACCAGCGTGATTCGCGACTGCGCCGAAATGGCTGCGCGCGCCTCGCTGTTCCGCGCTGAAAGCCGCTGGGGCCTGTACCACTACCGCGTCGATCACCCGCAACGGGACGACCGCGAATGGTTCTGCCATTGCCACCTGAAGAAGGGCGAAGACGGGCGCATGACCAGTTTCAAGAAAGCCGTCGAGCCTTACATCATCCCGCTCGATGCCGAGGAAATGCAGGCCTACGACCGTTTGCGGGTCGGCGCTTTCGCCGCTTGAGGCATCACTAGAGAGAGTCCGAACCATGGCCTATCAAGCCCAGGAAATCTTCTTCCGCTCCAACGCCCCCGTCACCGTGGACGAGGACAAATGCATCGCCGAAAAGGGCTGCACCGTGTGCGTCGACGTCTGCCCGATGGACCTGCTGGCGATCAACCCGGCCACGCAAAAGGCCTACATGGCTTTCGACGAATGCTGGTACTGCATGCCGTGCGAAAAGGACTGCCCGACCGGTGCGGTGAAAGTCGAAATCCCGTACCTGCTCCGCTAAAACGCTATCCGGCAACACCGGACGCCTGATTCAAGACACCCCTCGTTTCCCACCGCGCCCTGATCGCGGCGGAGACGAATATCCTATAAATGATTCGAGGGGATTCAACCATGTTGCGTGCAGCAATCGCCGGTCTGGTACTGGCTTCGTTCACCTTGTCGGCCTCGGCCGAAACCATCCGCATTGCCATCGGCACTCAGGACACCACCATCAACTGCGCCGCCGGCGGCCTGTTGATTCGCGAGTTGGGCCTGCTCGACAAATACCTGCCTCACGACGGCGCCTACAAGGACGCCAAATACGACGTGCAGTGGAAGAATTTCACCAGCGGCGCGCCACTGACCAACGAGATGGTCGCCGGCAAACTCGACTTTGGCGCCATGGCCGATTTCCCGGGTGCGTTCAATGGTGTGGCGTTCGAAACCGCTGGCAAACACAGCCTGTTCATCAGCGTGTTGTCGGGCAGCATCAAGGGCAGCGGCAATGGCATCGTGGTGCCGAGCGCGTCTGGTGTGCAGTCGCTGAGCGAACTCAAGGGCAAGACCATTTCCGTACCGTTCGCTTCCACCGCCCACGGCATGTTGCTGCGCGCCGTGGCGGAGCAGGGCTGGGATCCGCTGAAGGATGTGAACATCATCGCCCAGCCGCCAGAGGTCGCAGGCTCCGCGTTGCAGGCCGGCAAGATCGACGCCCACGCTGATTTTGTACCGTTCGCCGAACTGTTCCCGAGCCGTGGTTTCGCCCGCAAGATCTACGACGGCGCCCAGGCCAATGCGCCGACCTTCCACGGTGCGCTGGTCGATCAGGCCTATGCGAAAAAGTACCCGGAAATCGTTGTCGCCTATCTGAGGGCGAGCATCGAGGCCAATCAACTGCTGGCCGCCGAACCGGAGAAGTACAGCGAGCTGATCGCCAAAGTCACTGGCGTCGATGCCGAGGTCAATTACCTGTTCCACGGCCCGCTGGGCGTGCAGACCCGCGACCTGAGCTGGAAGCCGGAATATCGCCAGGCCGTAGGTACCGCCATCGACACGTTGAAGTTGCTGAAGAAGGCGGATCGCGGGCTCGACCTGAACACCTTTATCGACGATCAGTACATTCGTGCTGCGTTCAAGGCTTCGAATCTGGATTACACGGCGCAACTGGCCAATTACGCGCAGACGCCGTTGAAGTCTGTCGATGCGGTGACTGGGAAAGTTATTTCTGATTTCAGCCATGTTGCGGAAATCTGGGTGCGCGGTGAGGACAAGGTCCGGCGTTATGCCTCGGCTGAAGAGGCGTTTACCGCACTGGCCGGCCTGAAATCGGAAGGCAAGAACATCCGCGCGGTGTATGCGCAGGCGAGTGACAGCGGGATCAAGTTGCTGGCGGAGCAGGCGTGGTTTGCCAGTGATGGGAAGGGGCGGTTGAGTGCGTTTTTGTTGAAGGGGCAGGCGCAGCAGTTTGCTTCGGCGCAGGGGGGGAAGGTGTTTGATTTCACCGATGCCACCGCGCAGGCCGTGGCTAGCCGCTAACACCCGATCAAAGGCAGATCAAAAGCCCCTCACCCTAACCCTCTCCCGGAGGGAGAGGGGACTGACGGTGTTGTTCTGAAGAGTTACGCCGACCTGAGAAATCGAGCCGAACTCAGGTCTTGAAATGCATGAAGATCGGCTCCCTTTCCCCCTCGCCCCCTTGGGGGAGAGGGCTGGGGTGAGGGGGGGCGATCTCAGCCATCACACGGAATTCCGATCCATGAAAATCCCAAAAAATCGCTGGATATCAAGAGCAACCTCCCTATTACTCTGCCTGCTCTTCTGGCAACTAGCCGCGAGCCACCACTGGAACCTCGGCCTCGTCACCTTCGCCAACGTCCCAACCCCGCTGGCCGTCATCGAAGCCGCCCTCGGCCTGGGCGACTCCGGCAAGCTCATCCAGCACCTGAGCGCCAGCCTCGGCCGAGTCTTCGCCGGCTACCTCGCCGCGCTGGTGATCGGCATCGCCCTGGGCCTGGCCATCGGCCGCTCGAAATGGGCCGAAGACCTGCTGCTGCCTCCACTGGAAGTGCTGCGCCCAATCCCCGCCGTCGCATGGATTCCGCTGGCCATCCTGATGTTCCCGTCGTCGGAGCTGTCGATGGTGTTCATCACCTTCACCGGCGCGCTGTTCCCGATCCTGCTCAACACCGTGCATGGCGTCGAAGGTGTCGACCCGCGCCTGATCGCCTCGGCCAAAAGCCTCGGGGCCGGACGCCGGGCGATCCTGCTGGAAGTGATCCTGCCGGGCGCTGCGCCGAGCGTCATCACCGGGTTGGCGATCGGCATGGGCACCTCATGGTTCTGTCTGGTGACCGCCGAAATGATCTCCGGCCAGTTCGGCATCGGTTACTACACCTGGGAGTCCTACACCATTCAGAACTACGCCGACATCGTGGTCGGCATGTTGCTGATCGGCGTGTTGGGCATGGGCAGCAGCCTGCTGATCAAACGCCTTGGCGGTCTGTTCACGCCCTGGCACCGACCACGAGGAAAAGCCTGATGAGCGTGATGCAAACCCCGGAAGGGCGGATCGACATCCGCCAGTTATCCATCGTCCTCGGCGAGGGCCGGCAAGCGTTTGAAGCGGTGCAGGGGCTGGATTGCCAGATCGAACCGGGCCAGTTCGTGTGCATTCTTGGCCCGTCCGGTTGCGGTAAATCGACCTTGCTCGGCGCGCTGGCCGGGCATCTGCAACCCCATGGCGGGCAGTTGAAAGTCGACGGCGCCGAGGTGTCCGGCCCGTCGCCACAGCGCGGCATGGTGTTCCAGCATCACACCCTGTTCCCGTGGCGCACGGTGCGCGACAACGTCGCCTTCGGGCTGAAGATGCGCGGCATTGGCAAGACCGAACGCCATCGCGCCGCTGATGAAATCCTCAAACTGGTCGGCCTTGAAGGCTTCGCCGAACGCTGGCCGGATCAACTCTCCGGCGGCATGCAGCAACGGGTGGAAATCGCCCGGGTGCTGGTCAACCGGCCACGGCTGTTGCTGATGGATGAACCCTTCGGCGCGCTGGATGCGCTGACCCGACTGAACATGCAGGAACTGCTGCTGGACATCTGGACGCGGATTCGCACCACGGTGGTGTTCGTCACCCATGACATCGACGAAGCGCTGTTTCTCGCCGACCGTTTGCTGGTGATGAGCGCGCGGCCGGGGCGGATCATCGAAGACCTGCGCCTGGATTTCCCACGGCCACGCACCACCGAACTGGTCACCAGCAGCGATTTCTCGCGCCTCAAGCGCCACTGCCTCGACCTGCTGCGCCACGACAACGACCGACCGCTGCCGCGCCTCAATCCGCTCGGTTTGCCTCCTGAAAACGCCTTGCCGAGATTTGCCCTGTGACCTCATTTTTTGCTGTGACCGATAACGACGATATTCTTGCCCTGCAACCGCGCCTGACTGCTGATGACGCCGGAGTGCGCCGGATTGCCCTGATCGACCTTGCCGACCTCGAAGAGCCGGACGGTCTGCTCTGGTTGGTCGAGCGTCTGGCCGAAGACCCGGCCGAAGAAGTGCGTGCCGAAGCGGCACGTCTATTGGAAGCCTGGGAAGACGAACCGGTGGTAGAAGCGCTGTGCCAGGCGCTGACGGATCCGTCGCCAGCGGTGCAAGCCGCTGCGGCGCAGAGCCTGAGCCTGCTCAAAACCGAAGCGGCGGGCAGGGTGATTCTGCCGTGGACCGCCCATGCCGAAACCAGCGTGCGGATTGCCGTGTTCCGGGCGTTGCGCGAGTTGCGCTTCCCCGGCGCCGCACCCGCCGCGATTCAAGCGTTGAGTGATGCCGACGCCAGTGTCCGTCGCGAAGCCGTCGGCGTGCTCGGTTGGCTCAAACAGCTGGATGCCTTGCCGGCGCTGGCACGTTTGGCCAGCAATGATCCGGACACCGAAGTACGTCGCGCCGCCACCGGCGCTCTGGGCTTGGCAAGTGACGCCGAGGTGCTGCCCGCATTGCGTCAGGCCCTGCTGGATCAGGCCTGGCAAGTACGCGAAGAAGCCGCGACCACCCTCGGCAAGGTCGGCCACACCGACGCAGGCCCGGCGCTGATCGAAGCCTTGGCCGACGACTACTGGCAAGTGCGCCTGCGCGCCACTCGCAGCCTCGGCCGTTTGCGTTACGTGCCGGCCCTCGACGCCTTGATCGACACCCTCGGCCATCGCATCAGCAACCTGCGCAAGGAAGCGGCGCTGGCGCTGGGCGAGTTGAATGATCGCGGGGCCGTGGCGGCGTTGCAGGCCGCGCAGGATGACGGCGACCCGGAAGTGCGCAAGGCCGTGCGGATTGCCTTGAGTCAGCTGCAATGAATCCGCTGGCGATCGGCAATTCCCAAAGTGAACACCGGTTGCGGCTGAGCTGGCCGGATGGCCGCGAGCAGTTGCTCGACCATGCCGAACTGCGCCGCCAGTGCCCGTGCTCGCAGTGCCGGGCGTTTCGCCTGCGGGGTTCGGCCCCGTTGGTCGATGATCGAGTGCGTGTGATCGAGCTCAACCCCCAGGGTTACGGCCTGCAACTGGTGTTCAGCGATGGTCATCAACGCGGGATCTACCCATGGCAATACCTTGCGCAACTCTCGCCCTGAACTCACCGCAATCAACCGGGGCTCAGAAGGATTTACTGACACTGGCCACGATCGTCGCCGTGCACACATCCTTGAAGCCCCAGTTGCTCAGGCATTGGCTCTGCGAGAGGTCGGTGTCGATGTAGCTCAGACCCAGCACCACGCCGGCCAGGTTGTGGGTCAGTTTGACTTCCCACTCCCGGTAGGACTCTTCGCTGTGACCGGATGCCGAATACAGGTGCGGGTCCTTGAAGTCCATGTTGCCGTAGCGCAGCTTCAGCCCGGAATCGAACGGCAATTCGGTTTCATAGCCGATGTAGCTGTAGAGCGAACTCTGTTTGCTGTCGATGCCCGGCGCATCACTGGAGTAGTACGCCGCCAGCTTCACGCCGTAGACGCCGAGAATCCCGTAGACCTCGGTCTGATTGAACTGGCTTTCCCTGGGGTAGACGTAGCGAATGGTGCCGAGGTCCAGGCTCACCTGCTCGGTGGCCTGCCACAGCCAGCCGGCGTAGTAATCGACCTCCTGACGGGTTTTCAGGCCGCCGCCGAAATCGACGTTCGAACTCCACGCGCCGAGGTACAGACCGCTGCTGTGGGCCAGGGTCAGACCGGCCTGCACGGCCGGGTCGTTCTGGGTCTGGGAGATGCCGCGAGTGCGGTAGTCGCTGGCCAGGGTCAGGTCGACCAGCACGGCGAAATCATCGTTCAAGGGGATCGCGTGGCTGCTCAAGGGCAGCAGGCTCAAGGAAGTGAGGGCGAGCAGGGGCATGGCTTTCATGTGAAGTCCCGATGTTGTGATTGTTATGGGCAGGAAGCAGGCAAGGCTGCGCCGGACCCCGGCGGTTGGCGCGGGGTCGGGCAGGGGGTACGGCGATTGTTATTAGAGGGTCGGTGCGTAGACCTGACGGCCGGCGAACCAGGTTTGCAGAACCCGGGTGTCATGCAGGGCCTTGTCATCGACGCTGAACACGTCGCGATCGAGCACGATGAAATCGGCCTGTTTGCCGGGGCTCAGGGAACCGATCTGTCGCTCCAGGCCGATGGTCCGCGCGGCGTTGACGGTGTAGGCGTAGAACATGGTTTCGCGGTCCAGGCGTTCGTCGGCGTTGAGCACGCCCAGCGGCCCGGTGCGGGTGATGGCCTGGGCCATGGCGTTCCACGGGTTCGGTGAGGACACCGGCCAGTCGCTGGCGCCGGCAATCGTCGCGCCTTGCTTGAGCAGCGAGTGCGCCGGGTATTGATAGCGGAAGGCGAGGGCGCTGACGTAAGGCTTGATCATGTCGGTGGTGTAGTCGTCGGCGCTGGCCCAGAGCAATTGCATCGAGGCAATCACGTTCAATGGCTTGAAGCGCGCAAATTCTTTCGGATTGACCATTTGCAGGTGGGTGATCGAGTGCGTCACGCCGCTTTGTCGATCCTTGCGCGCCTGGGCGATACCGTTGAGGGATTCGCGTACCGCGCGGTCACCGATGGCGTGGATGTGCACCAGCCAGCCGCGCTGGTCGATGGCGCTGACCAGTTCGCCGAAGTGCTGCGGATCAATCAGCAGTTCGCCCTGTTTGTGGGAGTTGCTGTAGGGATCGATCATCGCCGCGCTCTGGGCCGGGTATTCGATCACGCCGTCAGCGAAGATCTTGATCCCCGGCAGCGTCAGGTTGGGGATGCCCTGGAACTGCTGGCGAACCTTGTCGAGGGTATCGAGATCGGCCGGGACGCTTTTCGGGTTGGCCACCAGCAGCGCGGCGACGTGGGCGGTCATGCCACCGCTTTCCGACAGGGCCTTGTAGGCCGGCAGCACGCCAACGGTTTTCTCGGTGGGCTTGAGGGCAAACACCGGCTCGCCCGGCGCGGCGTTGGCGGCGGGGTCCATCCACGCGGTGATGCCGAGGCTGTTGTTAAAGCGCACCGCCGATTGCGCGGCCTTGAGCATATCGGCAGGGCTCGGCACCGGCATTTTCGAGGCGACGCGATCCCAACCGGCGTCGACCACAAAGCCGTTCGGCTCACCGCTGGCCAGTTTGCCAATGGTGTCTTTTTCCGCGTCCGGCAAGTTTTTCAGCAGTGCGGCGTCGATGCCCGCGCGCTTGAGCATGACGTTGTTGGCCCACGCCGTGTGGTGATCGCTGCCGGTGAACACCACGGGTACTTCAGCCCATTCGCCGTGGTTGAAGATTTTGCCCAGGGCCTCAGCTTTGGCCCAGTACGCCGAACTCATGCCGGCCACGCTCAACACATCGCCATGCCGGGCCTTGCCGTCATCGCGCCAGCCGCGCAGGCGTTTTTCCAGTTCATCAAGACCGACCACGTCGTCTTCCATGTTCGCCGAGACCATTTCCAGCCCGCCGAAAATCGCGTGGGAATGGCTGTCGATCAGGCCGGGCATCAGCGTCTGGCCTTTGAGGTCGATCACTTGGGTGCCGGGCTCGATCAAGGCTTTGATCTGCGCATCCGTGCCGACTTTAAGCACCTTGCCGTTCTCCACGGCCAGTGCTTGAACCTGCGGTTGAGCGCGGTCGGCGGTGAAAATCTTGCCGTTGAGCAGCACCAGATCGGTGGCGGCCATGGCTTCCATCGAGGCAAAACTCATAGCGGCGATCAGTACATTTTTTGTGAAAATCGGGATGAATCTTTTCATTGAACATTTCCTTGTTATTGCGTCTGATGGCCAGATTAGTGGCTGCCAACGCCCGACAGAACGCCTCCCTCACGAAAAACGTTTTTGCCTGAATGGAAAAAGCATGGACAAGCTGGGTGCACTGAAAATGTTCGTGGTCACCGCGCAGCTCGGCAGTTTCAGCCGCGCTGCCGAGCAACTGGGCAAGACCCCGTCGGCCCTGACCAAAGCGGTCAATCATCTGGAGTCCGAACTTGGTGCGCGGCTCTTCGAGCGCAGCACGCGTCGGATTCTGCTGACCGAAATCGGCCGGCTCTATCTGGAAACCGCACGACAGGTGTTGCAGCGCCTCGATGAGGCCAGCGAGGAAATCGAGCAGTTGCAGCACGGCCTGCGCGGCAGCCTGAAAATCACCGCGCCGCTGGCTTACGGGCGGGCGTTTCTCGATCAGGTGTGTGACGGCTTTTTGCAGCAATACCCGCAGATCAGCCTGCAAGTGGATTTGTGCGACGAATTCGTCAATCTGCTGGAAAGCGGTTACGACCTGGCGCTGCGCGAAGGGCACGATGACTTGCCGGGGCTGATTGCCCGGGTGGTCGGCAGCAATCGTCTGGCGCTGTGCGGCAGCCCCGAATACCTGACGCGCAAGGGCTTGCCGGTGACGCCGCAAACCCTCGATCAACATGAATGGCTGCTGTACCGGCATCCGTTGCTCAGCCGCGAATTCTGGTGGGCCGAACGCGACGGCCAGCGCCTGAGCCTGGCGCAACCGGCGGCGCCGCTGTTGCGCAGCGACAATTACGATTTGCTGCTGGCCAGCGCTTTGGCTGGGCGCGGTTTGCTGCACACACCGCTGTGGAGCGCCGCGCCGTACATCGCCGACGGGCGACTGGTGCGGGTCATGGCTGATTACGACATCGACCCGGACAGCTTCGGCCCGCACATCCTGGCGGTGTACCCGAGCCATCGGCGGGCGACGGCCAAGGTTGTGGCGTTTATCGATTACATCGCGGGGTTTCTGGCGGAGCGCGGTTTGAGCTGATTCCGTGCTTCTGATCGTTCCCACGCTCCGCGTGGGAATGCCTCTAGGGACGCTCTGCGTCCAGTGACGCGGAGCGTCACGGGCTGCATTCCCACGCAGAGCGTGGGAACGATCAGTCACAGGATTCGAGCTGACTGGCGGTGCTTGTCAGGAAATTCCCACAGGAGTACAAATGTACTCCATGACGACTCTGACTCCCCGCCGTACCGCCATCCTGACCTTTATCCGCGAACGCATCGCCGAACACGGTCAGCCCCCAAGCCTCGCTGAAATCAGCGAGGCTTTTGGTTTTGCCTCCCGCAGCGTGGCGCGCAAGCATGTGCTGGCGCTGACCGAGGCCGGGTTTATCGAGGTCAATCCGCATCAGGCCCGGGGCATTCGTTTGCTCGGGCAACCGGCGCGACCGGAGCTGCTCGAAGTCCCGGTACTCGGCCGGGTGGCCGCCGGTGCGCCCATTGGCGCCGATGCCGACATCCACAATCGGTTGATGCTCGATCCCGCGCTGTTCTCCCGCACGCCCGACTACATGCTGCGGGTGCAGGGTGATTCGATGATCGAGGACGGGATTCTCGACGGCGATCTGGTCGGCGTACGCCGCAACCCCGAGGCGCTCAACGGCCAGATCGTGGTGGCGCGGCTCGACGGTGAGGTCACCATCAAACGCTTCGAGCGGATCGGCGATGAGGTTCGCCTGTTGCCGCGCAACCCGGCGTACCAGCCGATTGTCGTGCGGGCCGATCAGGACCTGGCCATCGAAGGGGTGTTCTGCGGTCTGGTGAGGCAAGGCTGATGGGTGCCGTCGTCGCGCTGGATACGCTGTTCAATGGCGGCCAGGTCTGGAAGGGCCGGCCTGCGCCACCGGCCGCCAGCCCGCAACCCACCGGGCACGCGGCGCTGGATGCCGCCTTGCCCAGTGGCGGCTGGCCGGAAGCGGCGCTGAGCGAAATCCTTCTGGCCGGGCCCGGTGTCGGCGAACTGCAACTGGTGTGGCCGACTCTGGCGCGGCTGTCGGCAGCGGGCGAGCGCATCGTGCTGGTGGCGCCGCCGTTCGTGCCGTATCCGCAGGCCTGGGCCAATGCCGGGGTCGATCTGCGGCAGTTGTCGGTGATCCAGGCCAGCGAGCGCGATGCGTTGTGGGCGGCGGAACAATGCCTGCGTTCGGGCAGTTGCGGTGCAGTGCTGTGCTGGCCGCACAAGGCCGATGACCGCGCCTTGCGCCGTTTGCAGGTGGCGGCGGAAACCGGCCAGACCCTGGCGTTCGCGTGGCGGCCATTGAGCGAAGCGGTCAATCCGTCGCCGGCCGCATTGCGCATTGCCATCGATGCCCGCCCGGCGCAATTGCGCGTACTCAAGTGCCGGGGCGGACTGGCGCGCAGTGCACCGATTGCCTTCGCCGTGGGGCACTGAGGTCGCCATGCGCTGGGTTTGCATTCTGTTCCCGCAATTGGCCCTCGACGCCGTGCTGCGTCAGCGCCCCGATCCCGACCAACCGTTGGCGCTGCTCAGCGGCCCGGCCCAGCGCCGGGTGCTGCAAGCGGTCAACCCGGCGGCGCGGGCGCTGGGCTTGCGTCCGGGGCAGTCGATGACCGCCGCGCAGGCCATGAGCAAAGGTTTCGCCACCGTCGATTACGACGCGGCCGAGGTCGAGCACTGGCAGCAGTTTCTCGCGGCTTGGGCCTATCGTTTCAGCGCGCAGGTCAGCGTACATTACCCGCGTACCGTGGTGTTCGAGATCGAGTCGAGCCTCGGGCTGTTCGGTTCCTGGACGCAGTTCGAGGCGCGGTTACGCACGGAACTGACGGAGCTGGGCTTTCGTCACCGCATCGTCGCCGCGCCCAACCCGGTGGCGGCGCGGGTGTTGGCCAACGCCTATGACGGATTGGTGGTGCCCGACGGTGAAGCCCTGCGCCATCACCTCGGGCAACTGCCGGTTGACCGTGTCGGGCTTGAGCCGAGCGTGGCTACGGCGTTGTCGCGCATGGGCCTTCGCAATCTCCATCAGGTGCAGAGCCTGCCGCGTCAGGCATTGGCCCGGCGTTTCGAGGCGCCGATGCTCAAGCATCTGGATACGCTGTTCGGCGCACGACCACTGGCGCTGGCGTTCTACCTGCCACCGGATCGCTTTGATGTGCGGATCGAACTCAATTTCGACGTGCAGTCTCATCAGGCGCTGCTGTTCCCGTTGCGCCGCCTGACGGGCGATCTGTCGGCGTTTCTGTGCGGGCGCGACAGCGGCGTGCAGCGCTTCGATCTGCACCTGGAGCACGCCGGGTTGCCGGACACGCTGATCAAGGTCGGCCTGCTCAGCGCTGAGCGGGATCCGGCGATGCTGTTCGAGCTGGCCCGTGGTCGACTGGAGCAGGTCCAGGTCGAAGCCCCAGTGCGCGGTTTTCGTCTGCGCGCCGAGGATCTGCCGAGTTTCGTGCCGCAGTTCCAGGAACTGTTCGACGACCGCCCGCAACAGACCTTGCCCTGGGAGCAACTGCGCGAACGCCTGCGTGCGCGGCTGGGGGATGAAGCGGTGCAGGGCCTGCGCTTCCAGGCTGATCATCGACCGGAGTGCGCGTGGCAGAACGCCGATGACAAGCAGCGTTGCGCTGCGTTGCCGGGCGTGCAGCGTCCGGGCTGGTTGTTGGGCGAGCCGCAGACTGTGCCCGAAGGTTCGGCACGCATCCTCATGGGCCCGGAACGCATCGAGTCCGGCTGGTGGGACGGTGACGACGTGCGCCGCGATTATTACCTGATCCAGAACCGCGCCGGCCAGCAAGGCTGGGCGTACCGGGCTGTGGGTGAGGGCGGTCCGTTGTGGCTGCAGGGCTGGTTCGCATGAATCAGGGTTATGCCGAGCTGCACTGCCTGTCGAACTTCAGTTTCCAGCGCGGTGCCTCCAGTGCGCTGGAGCTGTTCCAGCGGGCGAAAAAACACGGCTATCAGGCGCTGGCGATCACCGATGAATGCACCCTGGCCGGGATCGTCCGTGCCTGGCAGGCGGCGAAGTCCGTGGAGCTGCCGCTGATCATCGGCAGCGAGATCCGCATCGAGAACGGCCCGAAACTGGTGTTGCTGGTCGAGAACCTCGAGGGTTATCAGGCGCTGTGTGGCTTGATCACCCAGGCTCGACGGCGCACCCAGAAAGGCCAGTATCAAATACTGCGCGAGGATTTCAATGAACCGCTGCCGGGATTGCTGGTGCTGTGGGTACCGGATGCGGTCGACGACGTGGAAGAGGGCTGCTGGCTGAAACAGACCTTCGGCGAACGTTTGTGGCTGGCGGTGCAGTTGCATCGCGGGCAGAACGATCAACAGCGGCTGGCCGCGCTGCTGAGTCTGGCGGGTGAGTTGCAGATTCCAGCGGTGGCCAGCGGTGATGTGCACATGCATGCCCGTGGCCGGCGGGCCTTGCAGGACACCATGACTGCGATCCGTCATCACGTCCCGGTGGCTGAGGCCGGGTTGCGTCTGCATCCCAATGGCGAGCGGCATTTGCGCAGTCTCGACGCATTGAGCGAGTTGTATCCGCAGACCTTGCTGGACGAATCGGTGAGGCTGGCCCGCCGCTGCACGTTCGACCTCGGCCAGTTGCGCTATCAATACCCCAAAGAGCTGGTGCCCGAGGAACACGACGCCAGTTCCTGGCTGCGTCATTTGACCGAAGAAGGCATCGCCTGGCGCTGGCCACAAGGCGCGCAACCCAAGGTGCTCAAACAGATCGACGATGAGCTGGAGCTGATCGCCGAACTCGGTTACGAAAGCTACTTCCTCACCGTGCACGACGTGGTGCGTTACGCCCGGGAGCAGAAAATCCTCTGCCAGGGCCGAGGTTCGGCAGCCAACTCGGCGGTGTGTTTTGCCTTGGGCATCACCGAGATCGACCCGGATCGCACCACGCTGCTGTTCGAGCGCTTCATGTCGAGGGAGCGCAACGAACCGCCGGACATCGACGTGGATTTCGAACACGAGCGCCGGGAAGAAGTCCTGCAATACGTGTTCCGTCGTTATGGCCGCCGTCGTGCGGCGCTGACGGCGGTGGTCAGCACCTATCACGCCGCCGGCGCGGTGCGCGATGTGGCCAAGGCGCTGGGCCTGCCGCCGGACCAGATCAATGCGCTGGCCGACTGCTGCGGCCACTGGAGCGATGAAACGCCGCCCGTGGAGCGCCTGCGCGAAAGTGGCTTCGACCCGGACAGCCCGATCCTGCACCGGGTGCTGAGCCTGACCGGGCAACTGATCGGCTTCCCCCGGCACCTGTCGCAGCACCCCGGCGGTTTCGTGATTTCCGAGCAACCGCTGGACACGCTGGTGCCGGTGGAAAACGCCGCCATGGCCGACCGCACGATCATCCAGTGGGACAAGGACGACCTCGATGCGGTCGGGCTGCTCAAGGTAGATATCCTCGCCCTCGGCATGCTCAGTGCGATCCGCCGTTGTTTCGACCTGCTGCGTCGCCATCGCCATCAGGATCTGAGTCTGGCCACCATCCCGCCTGACGATCGCCCGACTTACGACATGATCAGCCGCGCCGACACCATCGGCGTGTTCCAGATCGAGTCCCGGGCGCAGATGTCGATGCTGCCGCGCCTGCGCCCACAGAACTTCTACGACCTGGTGATCGAGGTGGCCATCGTCCGGCCGGGGCCGATCCAGGGCGGGATGGTGCATCCGTACCTGCGCCGCCGGAACAAGGAGGAAAAGACAACCTATCCGTCGCCGGAGCTGGAAGTGGTGCTCAAACGCACCCTCGGCGTGCCGCTGTTTCAGGAGCAGGTGATGCAGATCGCCATTGTCGCCGCTGACTACAGCCCCGGCGAGGCCGATCAGTTGCGCCGCTCCATGGCCGCGTGGAAGCGCCATGGCGGGCTGGAACCGCACAAGGAGCGGCTGGCTGCCGGCATGAAGAAAAACGGCTACACCCCGGAATTCGCCGCGCAGATCTTCGAACAGATCAAAGGCTTTGGCAGTTACGGTTTCCCCGAGTCCCATGCCGCCAGTTTTGCCTTGCTGACCTATGCCAGTTGCTGGCTCAAGTGCCATGAACCGGCGGCGTTCGCCTGTGCGCTGATCAACAGCTGGCCGATGGGTTTCTACAGCCCGGATCAGATTCTTCAGGACGCGCGCCGGCATCATTTGCAGATCCGTCCGGTGGACGTGCGCGCCAGTGACTGGGATTGCAGTCTGGAGCCGATCACCGGCGAGCAACCGGCAATCCGCATGGGCCTGCGCATGATCAAGGGTTTTCGCGAGGAAGATGCGCGGAACATTGAAAACGCTCGGGCGAGGGGCGCGTTTGCCGATGTCGCCGATCTGGGCGAACGGGCCGGTCTCGACAGTCGAGCCCAGGCATTGCTGGCGGATGCCGGGGCCTTGCGCGACCTGGCCGGTCACCGCCATCGGGCGCGCTGGGAAGTGGCCGGGGTGCAGAAACAGCTCGGGTTGTTTGCCGGGTTGCCGAGTCAGGAAGAGCCCGATGTGGCGCTGCCCACGCCGAGTGTCAGCGAAGACCTGTTCACCGATTACGCCACGTTGGGCACCACGCTGGGGCCGCACCCGCTGACGTTGCTGCGCGATGAGTTGCGGGCACGACGCTGTCGCAGTTCCCGGGAGTTGCTGGAGGTCGAGCACGGGCGACCGGTCAGCGTGGCGGGGCTGGTGACCGGCCGCCAGCGACCGGCCACCGCCAGCGGCGTGACCTTCGTGACGCTGGAGGACGAGTTCGGCAACGTCAACGTGGTGGTCTGGCGTGATCTGGCCGAGCGCCAGCGTCAGGTGCTGGTCGGCTCGCAATTGCTCAAGGTCGATGGCCGCTGGGAGCGTGAAGGCGAAGTCCGGCATCTGATTGCCGGACGCTTGAGTGACCTCAGTCCGTTACTCAACGGGATTCGGGTGCAAAGCCGCGATTTCCACTGACAACCTCTGAACCTGTGTTGATCGTTAGTGATCGTTCCCACGCTCTGCGTGGGAACGCCGCCATGGACGCTCCGCGTCCACTGTGACGCAGAGCGTCACGGGATGCATTCCCACGCGGAGCGTGGGAACGATCGGCAACTGACGGCTGCTGGCCGATACGAAAGCCAATTCGCTGACGTCAAAAAAACCTGTCCTCACTGATGGCACTTTGGCATAATGCGCGCCCTTTCCCGATCCCCCACGATTTTTGCCGTGCCGGGACACATCATTTTTCAGAAGGAATGCACAGTGAGAATGATCTCCCGGATGTTGGTCTCGGGCGTTGCGATTGCCGTCCTCGGCACCCTGGCCGGCTCGCTTTCCGGTTGCGCCACCGAAAGCTCCCGCGCACTGCCGGTGGCCAAGGTGGAAAGCGCCTCTCAGGCCTGGTCCGGTGTCCGTATCCCGATGGCCGTGGGCAAGTTCGACAACCGTTCGAGCTACATGCGCGGGATCTTCTCCGACGGCGTTGACCGCCTCGGCGGTCAGGCCAAGACCATCCTGATCACTCACTTGCAGCAGACCAACCGTTTCTCCGTACTCGATCGCGACAACATGGGTGAGATACAGCAGGAAGCGGCGATCAAGGGTCAGGCCCAGCGTCTGAAAGGCGCCGATTACGTGGTGACCGGTGACGTCACCGAGTTCGGCCGCAAAGAGACCGGTGATCATCAACTGTTCGGCATTCTCGGCCGTGGCAAGACCCAAGTCGCCTACGCCAAGGTCAACCTGAACATCGTCAACATCAGCACCTCCGAAGTGGTGTATTCGACCCAGGGCGCCGGCGAATACGCCTTGTCCAACCGCGAAATCATCGGCTTCGGCGGCACTGCTGCCTACGACTCCACCCTCAACGGCAAAGTCCTCGATCTGGCCATGCGCGAGGCGATCAATCGCCTGGTCGACGGCATGAACGCCGGTGCCTGGAAACCGGGCAACTGATAGACGCCCATCGCAAGGAGCAACACACCATGAATCTGTCCCTGTCCCGGCCGTTGATGGCCTTGACACTGACCGCCAGCGCCTTGCTGGCTGGTTGCAGCAGCCCGCAAACCCTGTACCAGTGGGAAGGCTACCAGCCACAAGTCTACGAATACTTCAAAAGCGAAACGCCGAAAGAGGCCCAGGCCGAAGCGCTGGAAGCCGATCTGCAAAAGATCCGCGCCAGTGGCAAGCCCGTACCGCCGGGTTACCACGCACACCTCGGTCTGCTGTACCTGAGCATGGGCAAGGACGATCAGATGGTGCAGCAACTGCGCACCGAAAAGACCCTGTTC
Organism: Pseudomonas sp. GW821-FHT09E04; assembly: GCF_059416185.1. Taxonomy (NCBI): domain Bacteria; kingdom Pseudomonadati; phylum Pseudomonadota; class Gammaproteobacteria; order Pseudomonadales; family Pseudomonadaceae; genus Pseudomonas; species Pseudomonas sp. GW821-FHT09E04. The sequence continues at coordinate 768,529 of NZ_JBWKOR010000001.1, read as the reverse complement.
CCCGAGTCCGGCACGTACATGGATTTTCTGCTTAAAAACGCCAAGACCGGGGACGCCAAATGATCGCGCGCGCCCTGAAACTGCTGGCTGCGGGCCTGGCGCTGACCGTTCTCGGCGGCTGCGTTGCCCCGAAGGCCGTGGACTATTCGGCGTACAAGCAAGCGCGCCCGAAATCCATTCTGGTGCTGCCGCCGCTGAACACCTCGCCGGACGTCAAGGCGTCCTACAGCCTGTTGTCGCAAGTGACGTTCCCGCTGGCCGAAGCCGGTTACTACGTATTGCCGATCACGCTGGTCGACGAGACGTTTCGCCAGAACGGCCTGACCACGCCGGATGACATCCATCAGGCGCCGGCCAACAAGTTGCACGAAATCTTCGGTGCCGACGCGGCGCTGTACATCACCGTCAGCGAGTACGGCACACGCTACATGGTGATCAGCAGCGAAACCGCTGTCACCGCCAGCGCCAAACTGGTCGACCTGAAAACCGGCACCACCCTGTGGACCGGTGCAGCCCGGGCGTCGAGCGAAGAGGGCGGCAACAACAGTGGCGGCGGCCTGATCGGCGCACTGATCACCGCTGCGGTGAAACAGATCGTCAACAGCTCCACCGATGCCGGCTACCCGATTGCCGGTGTGGCCAGCAATCGTCTGCTGTCGGCCGGTCATCCGGCAGGCCTGCTGTACGGGCCACGGTCGCCGAAGTACGGCACTGACTGATCGACCTGTTCCGCACTGATCGTTCCCACGCAGAGCGGCTGCTCGGGATCGTTCCCACGCGGAGCGTGGGAACGATCAGCACGCGGAGCGTGGGAACGAGCAATAGCCTTCAGCGCTGTGGCCAGAACCGCTCGCCACCCCCCGGTGCCTCCGTCCACGCTTGCAACGAGCGGGTCGGCAAATCGAAGTAATCCCGGGTCCGTGCATAACCATGGCCGCCCATGCGCCCGATCGCATCCAGCCCCAGTTGATCGATGTACAGGGTTTTCGGGTCGATCAACTCGTCGCGCACATGCGCCATCAACACCTCGCCAAAAATGATCTCCCGCGACTGACCGATGTTCAGCGCCATCATCCGCCGACACTCCAGCGCCACCGGTGCTTCGCCGATTCGCGGGCATTTGACCGAGGTGCCGGGGATCGCCGTCAGGCCCGCAGCGGTCAACTCATCGAAGCCCGGCGCGAACGGCACGGCGCAGACGTTCATGGCTTCCACCAGCGCATCGTTGACGATGTTGACGGTGAATTCCTGGTTCATCTGAATGTTGCGGGTGGTGTCCTTGGGGCTCTGGTCGCCGTAGTTCTCCACGCCGAGCGCGAGAATGGGCGGGTCCGCCGACAGCGCATTGAAGAAGCTGAACGGCGCCGCATTGACCCGGCCTTCGCCGTCGATGGTGGTGACCAGGGCAATCGGGCGCGGCACCACGCTGCCGATCAGAATCTTGTACTTTTCCCGTGGGCTCAGTTGGCTGAAATCGAAGCTGTGCATGGCAGTTATCTCTAAAGAAGTGGATCGATGGCGCTCAAGGGCGCTTCGGCGCTGTAGTCATCGGCGAACGGAATGGCCGGCTGGAACAGGGTTTTCCAGTCCGGTCGGCCAAAGGCCCGGTCGCTGTGGCTGCGCATCAGTTTTTCGTATTGGCGTTGGGCCTCGCGTTGCAGAGTGGGGTAATCGACGCCGATGACCTGACCGTCGTGCATCACGCAGCGACCGTCGATGTAACTGGCGATGCAGTCGTCGCCGCGCCCGGCCAGCAGCAGGTTTTTCAGTGGGTCGAACAGCGGGCCCAGGTGCAGGCCGCGCAGATTGAACACGGTGATATCGGCCTTGGCGCCCGGTGCCAGGCGACCGAGGTCGTCACGACCCAAGGCCTTGGCGCCACCGAGGGTGGCGGCGTTGTACAGGTCGAGGCTGCTGGTCAGCGCCGAACCGCCCTCCATCAACCGTGCGATGTTCAAGCCGTGGCGCATGTTTGCCAGCAAGTCCGCCGGCCAGGTGTCGGTGCCGAGGGCGAAGTTGATGCCCTTGGCGCGATAACGTCCGAACGAATTCAGTGCCTCGCCGTCGCGGGCGAACACCAGTGGGCAGTGCACCAGACTCGCGCCGCCGTCGATGACCCGCTGCAAATCGTCATCGCCCGAGGTGTAGATACCGTGAGGTAACAGGCTGCGTGGCGTGAGCAAATCCAGTTGCTGCAACCAGCCCAGCGGCGAGGTGCCGCGTAACTGCTCGACCATCGCCACTTCACCGAGCGCCTGACAACAGTGCAGGCGCATCGGTGCGTTCAGTTCGCGGCTCAGGGCGGAGGTGCGCTGAAGCAGCGCCGGGGTGCAGGTCTGGATGCGATCCGGCAGCAGCGCACCGCGAATCAGCCCGGCGTGTGCGCCATCAAAATCCTTGAAAAACCGTTCGGCCGCGTCCAGCCCAGCCAGTCCCCGCGCCTCATCCCAGTGATGGGCGAGGGTGCCGTCGGCGCGCCAGTAACTCATGCCGCTCATGTAGCAGGGGCCAAGGTACGTGCGCAGCCCCAGCTCGCCAGCGACGTCGGCGACAGCGGCGAACTCGTCGTAGGTTTCCGCCCATTCGCGGTAGTACATCGAGGTGATCGGCATCGCCGTGGTGATGCCGTTGCGGATCAACTGGGTGAAGGCGTAGCGGTATTTGAAGACCTCTTCTTCCGGGCTGAACGACTCACGCGGGCCAGTCGCCAGATACTGTGCCGACCACATGCGGCCCATGCTGCGTTCATCGCCGTTGTCCAGAGTCAGTACGGTGGAATCGAGGTCGCCGAGGGCGTCGAGATCGATGAAGCCGGGGCCGATCAGCGCGTTACCGTAGTCGATCCACTGATCCACCGGCCCTTGATAACCACGCCCCATAAACTCGATGCGCGAGCCGGCAAACACCACTTCGCCGTCGCGCCACAGCACATGCTGCGTGCCGTCGAAACCGACCACGCAACTGGCCTTCAGGCCGATCCGTTTCACAGACGGCTGCCCAGCAAGCGACCGCCGCTGGCGATCAATTCGCCGCCGCGATACACCTGACGCACAGGGCGCGAAACCACGGCTTCACCGAGGGTTTCGACCGGCATCAACAGAAAGTCTGCCTGCTTGCCGATGTCGAAGCCGTAATCCTCGATCCCCAATGCGCGCGCACCGTTGACTGTCGCCGCTTCGAACGCCGCCGCCAATTCATCGTCCTTGCCCAGATCGAAACGAAACGCCAGCAACATCGCCCGTTCCAGCATGTCGCCATTGCCCATCGGCGACCACGCATCGCGAATGCCATCGGAGCCCAGGCACACGTTGACCCCGGTCTCGCGCAGCGCCATAAACGGCGGAACGGCGCAGTCGGCCGGCGCCGAACTCATCAGCGAAATGCCCAGCGCGGCGAGGCGTTCGGCGACCGGTTTGACCTGACTCCAGGGCAGCATGCCGAGGCAATAGGCGTGGCTGATCATCACCCGGTTCTGCAGGTTGAAACGCTCGGTGTAATCGGCGATCCGGGCGATCTGCCACAGACCCAGTTCACCCTTGTCGTGCAGGTGAATATCGACGCCACGCTGGAATTCGCGGGCCAGTTTGAACACGAATTCCAGTTGCGCGATCGGGTCGTTGTCGATGCCGCAGGGGTCGAGCCCGCCGACGTTTTCCACACCCAGGGCCATGGCTTCGCGCATCAGCTCGGCGGTGCCGGGGCGACTGATCAGGCCGGTTTGCGGGAAGACCACCAGTTGCAGGTCGATCAGGTCGCTGTAGGTTTCGCGCAGTTGTTGCATGGCTTCGACGTGACGCAGGCCGAATTCCGGGTCGATGTCGACGTGACAACGCATCGTCAACGAACCCCGGGCGATGCAGTTTTCCAGCAGGGCGCCGGCGCGTTCGGCAATCGGCGCTTTCACTTCGCGCAGGACGCGGCGCTCGTTGCTGATGTAGTCCTTGAGCGTCGGGCCGGCGCTGTTCGGGCGCCAGGGCTGGCCGTACAGGGTCTTGTCGAGGTGGACGTGGCTTTCCACCAGCGGCGCGGTGAGCAACTGGTTCTGGCCGTCGATGTCGGTGGCGGCCAACGGGGTGCTGGAGGCCGGGCGGCGTTGGCTGAACCGGCCGTTTTCGATCAGCAGGTCTTCGGCGGGGGCGCCGTAGGGGCGGATGTTTCTGAGCCAGCGGGGGTGGGACATGGGAACCTCGGTGTTCTTTGAGATTTTTTCCCTCACCCTAGCCCTCTCCCGGAGGGAGAGGGGACCGAATGGGGGATATTGAAGAGTTACGCCGACCTGAACGAACTGCTCTGAATCCATAATCGACTCGATCTCTGAATCCATAATCGACCAGGTCTTTCAGGTCGGCGGACAGCGCAAGACGACTCGGTCAGTCCCCTCTCCCTCGGGGAGAGGGCTAGGGTGAGGGGGCTCTCCAGATCGGTCTGGGTGGTCGGCGTTCAGATAAACCAGCGATCCAGGATCAACCCTTAAGCTTCGACCAAATCCGATCCTGCAGCTCCCGCGCCTTGTTGCTGCATTCCTTCTCCGGCCGCAGGCGCGAGGCGTATTCCTCGGGCATGTTGATCGCGTCCATGACCTTCCATTTCGCATCCAGCAACTGATCGCTCTGAATCCCGTTGGCATAGGCAATCGAGTTGGACACGGCCGCCGCGTTTTCCGGTTTCATCATCCAGTCGATAAAGATCTTCGCGTTGCCCGGATGCGGGGCGCTTTTCGGTACGGCGAAGTTGTCCTGGAACATCGCCAGGCCTTCTTTCGGGTACACGTATTTGATCGTGCTCTTCTGCAACGTGGCCCGGGCCGTCGAGCCGTTCCAGTTCTGCATCATGATCACTTCGCCCGAGGCCATGCGGTCGACGGTGTTGTCCGAGCTGTACATCTTCAAAAACGGTTTCTGCTTTTGCAGCAGTTCGAGGATGCGTTTGGCGTCCTGCGGGTTTTCCGTGCATTCGTCGACATTCAGGTAATGGCTGGCGGCGTTGATCACGCTGCTGGAGGTGTCGAGGGCGGCGAGCTGGCCTTGCAGTTCCTTGCGCGGTTCGAAGAACTCTTTCCACGAATCATCCAGTTTGCCGCCGGGTACGCGGGCACTGTCGTAGGAGAAACCGGTGGTGCCCCACAGGTACGGCGCCGAAAACTTGCGCCCTGGGTCGAAGCTCGGATCACGGAACGGGCCTTTGACGTACTGGAAGTTACTCAAGGTCGGGGTGTCGATTTCCAGCAGCAGGTCCTGCTTGATCAGCGTCTGCATGATCGACTGCGACGGTACGATCACGTCATACGCGGCGCCGCCGGCCTGCAATTTGGCGAGCAGGGTTTCGTTGCTGTCGTAGCCATCCATGGTGACCTTGATCCCGGTCTCCTTTTCGAACTTGGCCAGCAGGTCCACCGGGTAGTAATCGGTCCAGTTGTAGAAGAACAATTCCTTGGGCTCGGCGGCGTGGGCGCCGAACGCGGTGAAACAACTCAGGGCCAGACCGGATACTGCCAGACGCATATTTTTCAATTTCATGAGAGCGCTCCAGGTTTATTGTTGTTTGCCGCGTTGGCCAAGCCAGAAGGCCAGCACCACGAGCACGATGGAAATCACCAGCATCAGGGTCGAGATCGCGTTGATCTCGGGCGTTACGCCAGCCTTGATCGCCGAGAAGATGTACACCGGCAACGTGGTCGAACCGGGGCCGGCGACGAAGAAGGTCATGATGAAATCGTCGAGGCTGACCACGAACGCCAGCACCGAACCGGACAACACCGCCGGCCACAGCAGCGGCAAGGTCACGCGGCGGAACACCTGCCACGGGTTGGCATACAGATCGTTGGCGGCCTCGAGCAGGCTCTTGTCCAGATCGTTGAGCCGTGCGCGGATCGGCAGGTAGGCAAACGGTATGCAGAAGCCGATGTGCGCGACGATCACCGTCATCAGGCCGAGCTTGATCCCCAGCGCCATGAACAGCAGCAGGGTAGCTACGGCTGTGACGATCTCCGGCAGGATCAGCGGCAGGTTGATCCCGCCTTCGACCATTTTCTGCCCGTAGAACGGCCGGTATGTCGCCAATGCTGCGAGCAGCGCAATCGCCGTGGCGCACACGGTGGCGATGGTCGCGACGATGATCGAGTTCAGCGCCGCGGTCTGGATCGACGGGTTGGCCAGGATCCGCCCGTACCAGGCAAACGAGAACTCGGTCCACACCGTCGCCGAGCGGTTGGCGTTGAAGCTGTAGGCGATCAACACCAGGATCGGCACGTACAGGTAGGCGAGGATCAGCAGGCTGATTTCCCGGGTCGCGGGGAGTTTTTTCAGGTGCAGAGAAATCATGCTTTCGCTCCCCGGTTCAGGGTTTTCGCCGCGCTGCGGCTGTAGAGGGCGTAGAGCACCAGTGACAACAGCAGAATCCCCAGCAACAGGAACGACAGCGAACTGCCCAGCGGCCAGTTGCGCGCGGTGCCGAATTGCTGCTGGATCAGGTTGCCGATCATCAAAGTCTTGCCGCCGCCGAGGATCGCCGGGGTGATGAAGGCGCCGAGGCTCGGCACGAACACCAGCAACGCACCGGCAATCACGCCGGGCATCGACAGCGGCAGGATGATCCGGCGCAGCGCATGCCAGCGATTGGCGCCCAGGTCATAGGCGGCCTCCACCAGACGCCAGTCGAGTTTTTCCAGGGTCGAGTAGATCGGCAGAATCATGAACGGCAGGAAGCTGTAGACCAGACCGATGCTGACCGCGAAGTCGTTGTAGAGCAGGGTGATGCCGCCGGCACTCGGGAACAGCGCGTTGAGACTCTGGGCGACCCAGCCCTGTTCACGCAGGATGATCAGCCACGCGTAGTTGCGGATCAGCAGGTTGGTCCAGAACGGAATGGTGATGAGCAACACCATCAGGTTGCGCCGGCGCGGGGTCAGGCTAGACATCCATAACGCCACCGGAAACCCGAACAAAAAGCACAGCACCGTGGTGCCGCCGGCCTGGAACACCGAGCGCAACAGCGCCTGGGCGTAGACCCAGTTCAGCTCCAGTTCGCCGTCGAAACCTTCCTGGAAAAACAGCTGCACGTAACTCTGCAGTTGCCATTGGGCCTGCCAGTCGACGCCGCCGTAGGTGTTGCGCGGCAGCAGGCTGATGTAACCCATGATCCCCAGCGGAATGGCGATCAGGGCGAGCAGGGTCAACACCACCGGGCTGAGCAACAGCGCGCGGTTGAGGGAGGGGGAAGTGCTGCTGACGCTCATCTCAGGCCTCCATCAACAGGCAGGCCTGGGGCGGCAGGTGCACCGCCACGCGCTCGCCGACCGCCCGACCACGGTTCAGGCCTTCGTTGTTTTCCCGCAGCATGACTTTGATGTCGTTGTTCAAACGGCACTGGTACAGGGTCGCGGTGCCGACATACAGCACGGCCTCGATCACGCCGCGCAGATGATGCGGCTGGTCCGCCGTGACCAGTTGCGAACGCTCGGGACGAAACGCCAGTTGCACGCTGCTGCCATTGACGCCCTGCGGCGGGCAGGGGATTTCCACCGGCATGCCGTTGGGCACGAAAATGTTTTCGTTGTGCTCGCCGCGCTTGAGCTGTCCGGGAAGGAAATTGATGTCGCCAATGAACTGGGCGACGAAACGGTGCTGCGGGCGTTCATAGATGTCGGTCGGGGTGCCGATCTGCAGGATCTTGCCGGCGGACATCACCGCAATCCGGTCGGACAGGGTCAGGGCTTCTTCCTGATCGTGGGTGACGAAGATGAAGGTGATCCCGGCTTCCTGCTGCACGCGCTTGAGTTCGACCTGCATTTCCTTGCGCAGCTTCAGGTCCAGCGCCGACAGCGGCTCGTCGAGCAACAGCACTTTCGGTTTCGGCGCCAGGGCCCGGGCCAGCGCCACGCGCTGCTGCTGGCCGCCGGACAGTTCCGCCGGTTTACGTCCGGCCAGGTGCTCCATCTGCACCAGCGCGAGCATCTCGTCGACCCGTCCGGGGATCGTCTTGCGATCAAGACCCTGCATCTCGAGGCCGAAGGCGATATTCTGCGCGACACTCATGTGCGGAAACAGCGCGTAACTCTGGAACACCGTGTTGACCCGACGCTTGAACGGCGGCAGGTGGTTCACTGTTTCGCCCGCCAGACGGATCTCGCCGTCGCTGACGTGTTCGAAACCAGCGATGGTGCGCAGCAAGGTGGTTTTGCCGCAGCCCGAAGGGCCGAGGAGGGTGAAGAACTCGTTGTCGGCGATGTTCACCGACACGTTGTCGAGGGCCGGCGCGAGGCCAGGATCGTCAGAGTACCGTTTGGAGACATTACGCACTTCAATTGCTATTGGTTGACCCATAATGGTGCAATCCTCTAATTATTGTATGCAATATATGAATGCAATTTAGAAATACCCGGATTAATCTGCGGGTGCAACCCCCTTTTTCCCTGGCTGACGCTCTTGTAGGGATCGCGCCGGGAACCGTTGCCCGCACTGAAGGAGTTTTCAAATGACCGAGAAGAAACTGGAAACCACGGTCGACCGCGTCTACCAAGGGGTTTACGAGGCGATCAGCAAGCGCTCGCTGCGTCCGGGGATGAAACTGGGCGAGGCGTCACTGGCCGAATTGTTCAATGTCAGCCGCACGTCGGTTCGGGCGGCGCTCAAGCAATTGGAGGCCGACGGCCTGGTCACCACCGAGCCCAATAAAGGTGCGTCGGTGTCGCTGCCCAGCGATGAAGAGATCCGTTCGCTGTTCGAAACCCGGCGCCTGATCGAGATCGGCATCGTCACCGAGCTGTGCCGACGCAAGGACTCTGCCGCGATGCAGGACCTGCGCGAACATTTGCTGCTGGAAGATGAAGCACACGCGGCCGGCGACCACGAACGGCTGATTCACCTGCTTGGCGAGTTCCACATCAAACTGGCCCGCAGCCTGAACAACCCGGTGTTGCTCGACTGGTTCCAGAAGCTGATTTCCCGCGCCTCGCTGTATGCCGCCGCGCTGGATGACGACAGCCACGAAGCCTGCCGCGACGACGAGCATCTGCGCCTGATCGAGTACATTGAGGCCGGCAATCAGAGCGCGGCGATCGAGCTGACCTGCATGCACCTGGACGGCATCCAGAAGGCGATTCTCGACGTCGCTGCGAAGCTCAAGACCGGCTACCACCCGCTCAAACACCTGATCGAAGTCTGAGCGCCGGCCGCCAGTGAAATCGGCTATACCTCTATGAAACCATCGCTGCCCGATGCGCTCGAAACAGACGGGCGCCACGTCATCGGGCGTAGCGATCGAGCGAACCAACCACAAGGCGTTGAAGCAGTCGATGCAGTTTTTATCCGATAGCCACGGGTGTGACGGCTGGCAGGGCGAGATGGCCGGACGCATCCGCGCCTTTGACTGGAGCGGGACCGACCTGGGCCCCCTTGAAACCTGGCCGGCCAGCCTGTGCAGCACGGTGCAGTTGATGCTTGCCTCGCCGTTGCCGATGGTCATGCTCTGGGGCCATGCCGGCTACATGATCTACAACGACGCCTACTCGCGGTTCGCCGGCGGACGGCACCCTTATCTGTTGGGTGTGCCGGTGGAACTGGGCTGGCCGGAAGTCGCCGATTTCAACCGGCATGTGGTCGACACCTGTCTGGCGGGCGGCACCCTCGAATACCGCAACAAAGTGCTGGTGCTGTTGCGCGACGGCGTGCCCGAGGATGTCTGGCTCGACCTTTATTACAGCCCGGTGGCCAATGATGCCGGGGTGCCTTCGGGCGTGATGGCGATGGTGGTGGAAACCACTGAACTGGTGCTGTCCGAGCGTCTGCGCCAGGCCGCCGAAGACGCTTATCGCGCCGACAACGAACGGGTTCGACTGGCGCTGAACGCCGGGGCACTGCTCGGCTCGTTTGTCTGGGACGTGCGTAACAACGTGCTGTCCGCCGACGAGCGATTCGCCCGCACCTTTTCCTTTCCGCCGGACCAGGACCTGACCAACCTGCCGCAGCACATTGCCGAAGCGCACATTCATCCCGATGACCGCAGTTGGGTGCAGGAATGTGTCGAGAACTCGGTGCGTACCGGTGAACCGTACAACGCCGAATACCGCGTATTGCGCGCCGATGGCACTCATCTGTGGGTGCTGGCCAGCGGCGGTTGCGAATTCGATGAGCAGGGCCAGGCATTTCGATTCCCCGGTGTGTTGATCGACATTCATGAACGCAAGACCGCTGAAGAATCCCTGCTCAAATTCACCCGCAACCTCGAACAGCGTGTGGCCGATGAGGTTGAGGCGCGCCTGAGCGCCGAAGAGCAATTGCGCCAGTCGCAGAAGCTCGAAGCCATCGGCGGCCTGACCGGTGGCGTGGCCCATGACTTCAACAACCTGCTGCAAGTGATCGCCGGCAATCTGCATCTGCTGGCGCGCCACGAACCGAACAATGCCAACGTGCAACGCCGGGTCAGCGCCTCGTTGGCGGCGGTGGAGCGCGGCGCCAAGCTGTCCTCGCAACTGCTCGCGTTTGCCCGCCGCCAGCCGCTGTCGCCGGCGGTGTGTGATCCGCGGCAGATATTCGAAGGCGTCGGGGAGCTGCTGCAACGGGCGTTGGGCGAAACCATCCAGATCGATGTGCAGTTGCCCGAGGAACCGTGGCACATCAACGTCGACCGCAACCAACTGGAAAACGCCATTCTCAATCTGGCGATCAATGCCCGGGACGCCATGAAAGGCGAGGGCACCATCGTGCTCGGCGCCGCCAACACCTCGCTTGACCGGGCGTTCTGCGCCGGCAAGGGCATCGTGCCGGGGGATTTCGTGCGGGTCTCGGTCAGCGACAGCGGCGTGGGCATTGCGCCGCACATGCTGGAGCAGGTCTTCGAACCGTTCTTCACCACCAAGGCCGATGGCCAGGGCACGGGCCTCGGATTGAGCATGGTGTTCGGTTTCGTCAAACAGAGCGGCGGGCATGTCGAGATCGACAGCCAGGTCGGTGAGGGTACGCGGGTGCAGTTGTATTTCCCGCGCAGCCTGCGGCCGCTGATCGATGAGACGCCCGGTGTGCGTCGACAGCAGGCGGGCGGCAACGAAACCATTCTGGTGGTCGAGGACAACGAAGCGGTGCGTACTTCGGCGGTCGAATTGCTGCGTGAAGAAGGCTACCGCGTGCTGGTCGCCAGCAATGGCGATACGGCGATGCAGATGTTGCTGGAGGGCGCCCGGGTCAACCTGATCTTTACCGATGTGGTCATGCCCGGGCTGATCAAGAGCTCCGACCTGGCGGCGTGGGCCAAGGTGCAGATGCCGCCGGTGGCCGTGCTGTTCACGTCGGGACATACCCGGGACATCATCTCGCGCAATCATCAGCTCAGCCCCGACACCCATTTGCTCGGCAAACCTTACGGACCTGAGGCGTTGTTGCAGATGATCCGTGCGGTGCTGAGTACCTGACTGTCGCGGATCAACGAAGGGCGACGAACGGGCACCGCTGGTCTGACAGGTGGTCGACAGAACCGGTCAACCGAGGCCATTCTGATAACTGGCCAGCGCAATCGGTCGCGTTGGCTGCCGATCAACTGACGGAGGTGTTCCATGCCGGTGACCCATGATCTGTTACAGGACTTGAAGCTTACGAAGGAAGAGATCCAGCAAAAACGCACCGCGGATCCACATCTGGATGCACTGATCAACAAGTACTCCCAGGCGGACGCCGAAGTCGTCAAGGCCGAGACGGCGACCTCGGATGCGCCGAGCGACGACACGCTGAAGAAACTCAAAGAGAAACGCTTGCAGGTCAAAGACAAGATCGTTCAGCAGTTGCAGGCGCGAACCTGACCGTCAGTCGCGCCATTGATCTTCGGTGGTGCACGACTGGAACGACAGCCACGACGGCACCTCGAATGTACAGAGTCTTCACTTGGCGACTCTCTGCGAGGTGCCTCATGAACAAACCCAAGCTCCCCAATTACAAGTTCCCCAGTGAAGAGCTGGGCGCATTCGACCCGGTTCCCACGCATCCCGAGCCCAACAGCCCGGCGCATACCGTCCGCCATCCTGAGGAGGAACGGAAGATCGCGGATCTGCCGGAAGATGAAGACCCGGAAAAATTCGATCGGTCCAACAACTGACCGTCCGCCATCGCTGGATCGTCGGCCCGCCGCATCGCAGCGATGGCGCCCGCCGGTTCAACACGAATTTCAGGCCTTCATTTCAAGGCCGCATCCAGCGGCATCCGCGCCATGTGCGTGGCCTTCAGCGAGCCGAAATACAACCAGTCGCCATACTCGCGCGCCGTGGTGATCGGCGAGTAATTGCCGGCGCTGGCATCCTGCAGATTGGCGATCACCTTGCCGTCCAGATCCAGCCCCAACACGAACCCGCGTTTTTCCAGCGGTTTGGGCAGGACGGTCATTGCCCGCACCAGCATCTTGCGCACGAACGGATGGCCGGCGGTGCGATCCAGCAACGGATTGCGCGGCGTGTACAGCGCCACCCAGAAACGATCCCGCCCATTGAACGCAAGGTTGTCCGGCAGCCCCGGCAGGTTGTCGATAAACAGGTCATGGGTGCCGGCCTTGGGCCCGGTCAGCCAATAGCGGCTGATGCGGTAGGCGCCGGTTTCATTGACCAGCACATAGGCGTCTTCCGGGCCGAGGGTCACGCCGTTGGCGAATTCCAGCTTGTCGAGCAGGACGCTGGTCTTGCCGGTCTGGAAGTCATAGCGCAGCAGACGCCCGTCACCGCCGTGCTCGATGATCGCTTCGCCGTCATGGCCGTAACCCCAGCGACTGGAGGCATCGCTGAAGTAGGCGTAATGCCCGGATTTGTCGATGGCCACGTCATCGGTGAAACCGAACTTCAGGCCATTGGCTTCAGTGGTCAGCGCAGTCAGTCGGCCCTGGGCATCGAGTGACAGCAAACCCTTGACCCCGTCGGCGATCACCAGCAAGCCGTTGGGGTGCCGCGCCAGACCCAGAGGCCGGCCGCCGGTATCGGCCAGCACTTTGCGTTGCTGACCGTCGAGGCTGGTGCGGATCAGGCGCCCATCGTGCAATCCGGTGATCAGCGCATCGTTTTCCAGCAGCAGGGCTTCCGGGCCTTCGATGTCGCTGGGGCCGACCTGCGCTGCGCTTTTGAGGCGCTGATTTTCGGCGTATATCCCTTCGGTCAGCGACGGTGCCGGTTGTGGCGTCCACGCCACCGGTTCAACCTTGGTCGGCATCAGCAGCAGAAAGGCCAGGATGAGGGCAATCAGCAGCAAGATCAAATGGCGCAGCTTCACACGTGAGCTCCCACGAGTGCCAGATGCCGGGTCGCCCTGTCGCGCAGGGCCAGCATCGAGGCCGCCGATTCACGCTCGATGCGGCGCTTGAGCAGCAACTGATTGGCGATGCGCATGCCCAGGCTCTCGAAGCGATAATCCAGAGTACGCACGAAAGCCGTACCTTCGCCTGCGGCCGAGCATTCGTAGGTCAGATGCAATGACAATCCATGATCGCCCTGGGCCCGGGCACACCAGCGTCGTCCCGGCAGGTATTCGGTGACTTCCCAGCTCAAATGGCCTTCGCGGCCACCGGCATGAATGTCTTCCTCGAAACGCGCGCCGGCATGCAGCGGCCCGGCGGGGCCATCGATTTTCAGCGAGGAAGGGTGCCATTCTGGCCAGCGGCTGACGGTAGCGGCGTAGGCGAGTACGGCAATCGGGTCGCCGGCGATGTCGATCGGATGCTGCATGCGGGTCATGGGCGTTCTCGAATCGGTCAAAGGGACGGGCTCCGGCTCCCAATAGAGGGTGCCGAACAGGTAATCCATCAGGGGCAGGACGATGTTGAAATTGCGCTCCTGCATGCGCTCGCGCCGGTGATGCAACTCGTGCAGACGGCGCATCTGGCGGATCCACGGCAGGCGGCTCAGCGGGTGTTGCGCCGGCAAGTGCTCGCAGGCGTGAAACACCTCGTAGGTCAGGTAGCCCAGCACCATGCTGCCGCCGAACAGTCCGGCGACGTTGGCGTTGACCTGCGCGAACAGCCACCACAGGGGCAGGGTGATCACCAGCGTGTGCACCACGATCAACCACGCCGGAAACAGGATCACCCGCCAGTCGCGGGCGCTGTCCCAGGTCATGTGGCCGGGGGTGAAGAAGCTGTGATGGTCGCCGGCATGACGGGCATAGAACATCTTGGCGAAGGCTTTCTTGTGATGCCCGAGGTGGCGGTGCACCACGTACACACCGAAATTGAAGAACAGCAAGGTCAGCGGCAGGGCCAGCCATTCCAATGGACGCACCTGATGTGCGCTACTCCAGAACCCGCCGATGGCCAGCACTCCGAACAGCAGCACGAAGGCTCCGTGCAGCCACGGGTTGTACAGCGGATGAATCGCCGCACGATAGCGGCTGCGAAATGCCTCGGTGGTCTGCCTCACTGCGGTCACCTGCGGATATTGTCGTTATACCCGGCAGATTAGCCGATCCCGCCGTTTGTGCAGGGTCTACCTTGAGGTCACAACTGCCATGCTCCGGTGCATAGCGGTCGTCAGCTCAACGGGTTCCAGCGTTGCGACCAGTCGTCATCGGCCTTGATCACTTCGCGCAGCAGATCGAATGCCTGCTGCAGCGTCGCCGAATCGCGGTCACGGGAGTAGACGAGGTAGGTCGGGTAGCCGAATTCCGGGGCTTTGGTGACGGTTTCCAGTGCGCCGCTGTCCAGATAGGTGCGCACCACCCTCGTGCGGAAATAGCCGCTGCCGCCGTTCTCCAGAATGTATTGCAGGGCCAGCGGGCCGAGGTTGAAGCTCAGGGCCGCCTTGGCTTTTTCCGGCAGCGCAGCGTCGTGTTGACGGCGGAAGTCCTCGCCCCAATCGATGTACACGTAGGGAGCAGGGCGGTTGGGGGGTCTGACCAGAATCAGTTTCTCTTCCAGCACTTGCTCGACCTGCAATCCCGGCCAGTATTCCGGTTGGTAGACCAGCGCTGCGTCGAGCACGCCGAGTTCGAGCTGACGCAGCAGGTTCTCGCCGTCGCGGATGTCCATGCGCAGGGCATGGCTGGGAATCTTCTCGCGCAGTTCGGCAGCCCAACTGAGCATCAACGGGTTGCACAGACTGACCTCGCCGCCGATGTGCAGCACGTTGTCGTAGCCTTCGGGCAGCGGCAGGTCGCGGCGGGCGGCTTCCCAGGTCTGCACCAGTTGATTGGCGTAGACCACGAAAGCCTCGCCGTTGGCGGTCAGGCGCGCACCGGCGCGGTTGCGCAAGAACAGCGTGCTGCCCAACTGGCTTTCGAGTTTCTGCACACGGGCGGTGATGGCGGTCTGGGTGACGAACAGCTTCTCGGCCGCCGCAGCGAGACTGCCGTGGCGGACGATTTCCAGAAAGGTGCGAGCGAGGTCGATGTCCATGGGCGGGCCGGTGTCTGAGGTGCCCGCATTGTAAGTCAAAAGCCCCTCATCGGAACGCCGCCCGCCTAGCCCTCTCCCTGTATGTACCGGAGACATGGTGAACACATGTTCGGAGACATGGTGGACGGTTTTAGATCCTCTTACCCGCCGATCAACTGACCAGCTCGGTCTCAACCACCCGAGCCCAATCCTCCACCAACCGCGCCGGCGTACAGCAAGTCTTGCGCTTGTACACAAAATTCCGGCACTTCTCGGCGAACTGATTGCGGTTGTACAGCATGTCTTCCTGCATCTCTTGCAACTCGGTTTCGCGGCATTGGCGGATCAGCTCATGATCGACCCGCAGCTTGCGTTCACGCACTGGCGCATACGTCGGATCGCTCAGTACCGAATTGGCCCGTTGCAGCAGCCACAAACCAAACTCGTCCGGGCAACGCGGGCCGATTTCCTGGACCATGCCCAGTTGTAGCGCCTGCGCAGCGCTGACCGGCAGACAGGCCTGGGTCAGTTGTTCGGCCATGGCCGGGCCGACGGCGCGGGGCAGGCTGTAGGTCCAGTATTCCGAGCCGTACAGGCCCATGCTTTTGTAATGCGGGTTGAGCACGATGTCGGCGCGAGCGAACACGATGTCAGCCGCCAGGGCGAGCATCACACCGCCCGCGCCGGCATTGCCGGTGACGCCGCTGACCACCAGTTGCCGCGCGCTGAGCAATTCCTCGCACACATCGTCGATCGCCTGGATATTGGCCCAGGCTTCGGCACCCGGATCTTCGGCGGCCTGGATCACGTTCAGGTGCACACCGTTGGAAAAACTGCCGCGTCCACCCTTGATCAACAGCACCTGAGTGTCGCGGGATTTGGCCCAGCGCAGGGCCTCGACCATGCGCTGGCACTGCTCGGTGCTCATGGCGCCGTTGTAGAACTCCAGTGTCAGCTCGCCGACCTGCCCGGATTCGCGATAACGGATCGGCTGATACGCCTCGTCGCTGAACGGCGCATTGGCAATCGACCAGTCCAGCACCGGCACGTGCGCCAGTTGCCCGGCCAGCACATGCCGTGCCGGTCGCTTGAAGGTTTCTTCGCCCGGTTGCGGTTTGCGCCGCAGCGAGCCGATCCACAGGCTGTGATCACCGGTCGCCACCAGCACCGCATCGTCGTGCACCGCGAGGATCTCGCCGGGTATCCCGGTGCGCTGATCAAGGTGCGCGTCGTACACGTAATACTGGCCGCCAGCGAGGCTCGCGAGCACGCCGGGCTGACCGTCAGCCGCGTCGATGCAGCGCTTGATGAAGCGCGAGCAGTCGTGCCAACCGAAGGTGCGATCGTCCTGCTTCATGTTCGGTTGCAGGCGCCCCAGAACCTTCGGGTCGGCGTAATCCAGGTCCATCGGGACAAAACCGTCGATGAACTTCTCGACCACTTCACGGATGCAACGGATCGCTGCGTCACTGACCCGGCCGTTGTACAGCTCGGATTTGCGCAAGCCTGTCGGCAAGTTGAATTCGCAGGTAGCCCAGACCGGGCCGGCGTCCATTTCTTCCACCGCTTGCAGGGCGGTCACGCCCCAGGACGGCAGTTCGCGCATGATCGCCCAGTCCAGCGCGCTGGCGCCGCGATCGCCGACGATGCCGGGGTGGATGATCACCACCGGGCGTTGCGGGTTGCTCCACAGCGCATGGGGGACACGGTCCTTGAGAAACGGGCAGATCACCAAGTCAGCGCCGCTGTTTTCGATCTGTTCGCACACGGCGGCTTCGTCGGTGAACAGCACCACGCTGGGCGAATGGCCCGCCTGACGCAGGTCCAGCCAGGCACGTTGGGTCAGACCGTTGAACGCCGACGACAAAAGAATGATGTTGAGTGATCGCATGATTGCTCTTCCTTGAAGGGTCAGCCGCAGGCTCCCGGTGAGCCGTCCGTGGCTATCGATGGAGGCGCAAGGTTAGAGACTGGCGTGGCCGGCACCACTGATCGAGATCAACGTTGTGTCAGCCAATGTTGCCGTGGCGACGACGTGCCTTATTCTCAAAGGTTTGCTGATCCTGATTTTTTATTACTTCAAATGTCTTCGACGCTATTGCACAGTCGCTCCCCTGATCAACGCCGGACGATCCCGGCGTATCCATGGATTTTCGCAGCGGGTGGAGCCCGTTTTCAGGGAGTAAGGCATGGGGAGTCACAACCCGCATTACCAGGTCATCGGGCAAATGTTCCAAAAGGACTACCGATGGTTGTGCGCCGCAGTCAGCCGTACCCTCGGTTGCCCGCACAGCGCACAGGACATTGCTTCGGAAACCTTTCTTCGGGTGTTGGCGTTGCCCGATCCACTGGCCATACGCGAACCCCGCGCACTGTTGACCACGATTGCCCGGCGGCTGGTGTATGAAGGCTGGCGCCGGCAGGATCTTGAACGTGCCTACCTGCAAAGCCTGGCCCTGGCGCCAGAGCCGGTGCATCCGTCACCCGAAGAACGGGCGTTGGTGATCGAAGCACTGCTGGCGGTGGATCGCTTGCTCAACGGTCTGTCGGCCAAGGCCAAGGCTGCGTTTCTCTACCATCAGCTCGACGGCCTGACCTACAGTGAAATCGGCGAGCGCCTCGGCGTGTCCACCAGCCGTGTGCAGCAATACATGGTCGAGGCGTTCAAACGTTGCTATCAGGCGATGCAGGCATGAGGCCGGACGAAACGCTGATCGACGAAGCCGCGCAATGGATGGCGCTGTTGCAATCAGGGGATGTCAGCCTGCAGGAGCGCGCAGCGTTCGACGCCTGGCGTGCGGCGGATCCACGGCATCAACAGATCATCGAGCAAATGGGCGGCGGGCTGAATCTGCTGCGTCATTCGAACCTGCGCGGGTTGCCGCGTGAGAGTGTGCTGCACAGCCTGAATACGCCCTCCAGCAGTCGCCGCCGATTTATCAGCGGCAGCCTGAGTGTGCTCGGCATTGCGGTGCTGGCCGGTTTGCTTGGCCGACGTTATGGCTGGCTGCCGGAGGCCGGTGAGTTGTCGACCGGGACCGGGGAGCGCCGTCAATTCACGCTGGAGGATGGCAGCGCCCTGACGCTGAACGCCCGCAGCCGTGTGGTGCCGCGATTCGATAACGTCGAGCGCCTGCTGGGATTGCGCAGCGGTGAACTGCTGGTCGATGTGGCGAAAAATCTGGCTCGACCGTTTGTGGTCGAAACCGAGCACGGGCGGATGCGCGCACTCGGTACGAAATTCCTGGTGCAGCGTGCTGAGGATTCGACGCGGCTGGTGATGCTGCATTCGCAGGTCGAAGTGGTTACTGCTGGCGGCGCGCGGCAAGTGGTGGAGGCGGGCGAGAGTCTGCTGTTCAACGGGCAGGAAATCCTCGCGCTGGAACGCAGCAAAGGGCAGGAAAGCGCCTGGGTGCAAGGGCGACTCGAAGTGCGTGATCGTCCCTTGAGCGAAGTCATCGACAGCCTGCGCAGCTACCGTCGCGGCATTCTGCACCTGAGCCCCGACGTCGCCGGTCTGCGCCTCAGCGGCCTCTATCCGTTGGACGACAGCGACCGCACCTTGCAATTGCTCGAACGTTCGCTGCCGATCCGCGTCACCTGGCACAACCCGTACTGGGTGAGCATCGAAGCACGGTTATAAAACCATAACTTCCTGGTCTATCCGCGACCCTATAAAAAGCGCCGGCCCGCTGCTCATTCCCTGCAGACGCCTTCAACAGGGAAGCCCCTCGATGTTCTTATTCAAACAACAATTACCCCGCCTGACGCTGGCCGCCGCGCTGGCGATGGGCATCGTTCCTTCGGCCGTATTGGCGCAAGACGCCGCCACTCAGGTCTTTACCTTCGACATCGCCGCAGGAGCCCTCGACGAGGTGCTGCTGGATATCTCGCGCCAGACCGGCGTGCCGATTTCCTTCAGTCAGAATCTGGTGCAGGGCAAGCGCAGCAGTGCCGTGCGCGGTGCGTTGGGCGGCCGGCAGGCGGTGGAGAAGGCGTTGCTCGGCAGCGGTCTGCAAGTCGAGCAGGGCACTCAGGGTTTGAGCATTCGCCAGGCCGAGGTAACGAGCGCCGCACCGGTCAAGGCTGCCGTCGTGGCACCTGCCAGCAACGCCGATTACCGCATGGAAAAAGTCACCGTCACCGGTTCGCGGATCGCCCGGGCGCAGTCCGATGGCGCGACGCCGGTCAACGTCATCACCCACGAAGAAATGGAAGCGCGGGGCTACAAGAACGTCTACGACGCGCTCGCCACGCAGACGCAAAACACCGGCATGACCCAGGGCGAAGATTACGGCAACACCTGGCAACCGGCCGCCAGCGCCCTCAACCTGCGCGGCCTGGGGCCCAACCACACGCTGGTGCTGATCAATGGCCGGCGGGTCGCCGATTACCCGACGCCGTACGACGGCAAGGTCAACTTCACCAATCTTGCGAACATTCCGTCGGCGATCATCGACCGCATCGAAATCCTCAGCAGCGGCGCCTCGGCGATCTACGGTTCGGATGCGATTGCCGGGGTGGTGAACATCATCCTCAAGGACAAAATGAATGGCGTCGACGTCAACCTCAAGGGCGGCACCAGCGAGCGCGGCGGCGGTGACAATCAGCGGTTGCAGATCAGCGGCGGCGGCAGCTGGGGCGACTTCGATGGTTTGTTCGGGCTTGAGCTGACCAATCGTGATCCGATCTGGGCCGATGACCGAGGTTTCATGCAGAGCGGGCCGTTGGCGGATGTCGGTTACCGCCGCGACTTGAGCAACAACCGTTATCTGGGGCCGGGCTGCGGCGCTTATCAAGGCACGTTCGACAACAAACTGTTCAACAGCGGCGGGCGCTGCCGCACCGACCAGATGTACAACGATTACTGGACGATCCAGACGCAAAAGGAAAACTACGACGGCTACACCCGCGGCACCTGGCATTTCAGCGATAGCGGCCAGGTGTTCGCTGATCTGATGTATGGCCTCGACCACATTCAGAACAACACCCGTGGCCCGACCTTCACCTCGCCGGACTTCATCAACCAGAACAGCGGCAATCTGGAACGTTGGTATCGCCGTTTCGGTGAAGAAGAAATCGGCGGGCGCACCAGTAACAACAGCAAGTGGCGCGACACCTCGTGGACCGGCACGCTGGGGCTGTCGGACAAAATCGCCGACACCGGCTGGCACTATGATCTGGCGGCCAATCGCTCGGAATATAAAAGCGTGCGCACCACACGCTACACGCCGCTGTCGTCGATCCAGGATTTCTATCTCGGCCCGCAGCTCGGCACGCGCGGCGGCTACCTGGTATTTTCCCCGGACGCCGCGCGCCTCGACCGGCCATTGACGCCGCAGGAATGGGAGCAGTTTCGCGGCAACCTGACCCAGAGCAGCAAGTCGGTGTCCACCAGTTACAACGCCTCGGTCAATGGCGATCTGTTTGACCTGCCGGCCGGCCCGGTCGGATTTGCCGGCGTACTGGAAGCAGGCAAACAGGAATACCGGATCGACCCGGACGACAGCCTCAACGACGGCAGTTTCTATGGCGTGACGCCGGCGCAAAGCTCCGGCGGTTCGCGCAAGCGATACGCGGCGGGTGGTGAGTTCAGCATTCCGGTGACCGACACAGTGCTGGCGACGGCGGCGGGGCGCTGGGACCAATACAAATTCAGCGGGCGCAGCGAACAGCAGAAAACCTACAACCTCGGTATCGAATGGCGACCGGTCACCAGCCTGTTGTTGCGCGGCAGCTACGGCACCAGTTTCCGGGCTCCGGACTTGAACTACATCTACCAGTCCGACAGCAACGGTTACTACCCGGCGCAGATCGATTATTACGGTTGCAGCCAGGGCGTGGCGGGCGCGTGTGATCGTGGGCGGGTCGACTACACACAAAGCGGCACGGCGGATCTGGAATCCGAACGCGGCAAGTCGTGGACCTACGGTTTTGTCTGGTCGCCGTCGCGCAACTTCGATTTTTCCACCGACTTCTGGCGCGTGGAAATCGATGACCTGCTGACCACCGTCGACGAAAACCGCCTGTTGCAGCAGGAGAACGAATGCCGCAACGGCACCCAGGACATCAACTCGGCCAACTGCCAGTCGACCCTCGCGCGTGTTGACCGCAATCCCGGCAATGCCGCCATCGATCCCAACCAGTTGCAGCGGGTGCGGGTGAATGCGATCAACGCGGCCAGCGAGCGGGTCAGCGGTCTCGATTTCAAGAGCAATATTCGTTGGGGCGCGGGCCAGTACGGCGCGTTCAGTTCGGCGCTGGGCTACACCCTGGTGTTGTCGCACTTCTACAAGGAATCGGACGAAGCCCCGACCCAGGACTGGCGCACTTCGCGCACCAACTACGACTGGCGCAGCAAGGTCAACGCCAGCCTGACCTGGGACTATCAGAAGGCCACAGCGACGCTGATGGGCATTCGGTATGGCTCGGTCACCAACGGCGCGGGTGACGGGCGTCTGTCGCCGTGGACGGTGTTCAATGCCAGTGCGCGCTATCGCTTGAACGACCGGGCAAGCGTCGGGCTGACCGTGAACAACGTGCTCAATCAGGTCAAACATGACGACTCGGCAGGCTGGCCGTATTACCCGACCGGCAACTACGACCCTTACGGCCGTCAGTGGTGGCTGGATGTGAGTTATCACTTCGGGAGTTGAGCGAGGAACGCTGCTCGGCAGCGTCCTACGGAAGTTGCCGGATTTTGAGTGAAAGCAGGGATATTTCCGACGACTTTTTAAGGTTGGCCGTCGGAAGCGGGGCCTATAGCATCGGTCGTGACATGAAGTCACTGACCGGCCTGAACGCTCGGGCCCCTGACATTGGATGGATTATGCGAACCGCACATCTCGAGCACGAAAACTCTACTTATTCCCCTCGTGATTTCTGGCGTGCCGATCACGCCAGGTGCCCTACGGAGGGTGCTCCCATGCCCCAGACAAAAGCACCCCGGCTCACCGGGCTGAAGAGAGTCGAGGGCAAACCCGTGGAGTTGTTGCTGCATGGCCGGATATGGGACAGGGACACCATGTACATCATCCGTTATGCGCTGGAAGGCTTTGATCTGCGTGACGTCGTCAACATGATTTCAACGTCTGAGCTGTACCGGGAAAGCGAACTTGTGCAGCTCATCACCGGAAGGTCCGTCAGAACCGTACGGCGCTTGCTTAACAGCGACGAGCCTACGCGCCTGAGCCGCCAGCAGAGCATGATCGCCTTCCAGTATGCGCACGCTCTGGAGTCCGCCATCGAGGTGTTCCACGATCAGTCGAGCGCCGAGGAATGGTTGAACAAGGCAACCAAATGGTTAAACGGTTACAGACCCGTCGCATTGATTGAGAGCTCTTTGGGGTATCAATCGGTCGATGCTTATCTGCACCGAATCAAATACGGGGTTTATCAATGAACCCGTTGCCTTGGGACGACCGTTGGTACGCGTGGCGGCTGGACCCTGAGGTTTATCGATGCACCTGGGACAGCGGTATTGGTTCGGAACTGCAGGGTGGCCGATGGAACCGGCCCGGCCGGCGTGTCGTTTATGCCTCGATCGATCCCTCTACCGCCATTCTGGAGGTGGCAGCTCATGGGAGTTTTAACGCACTGGATAAAAGTCCCTATGTGCTGACGTGCTTTGAGGTGATCAGTGAGGCACTTGTGAAAATCGTGCAACCCGAGGAGCTGCCCAACCCTTACTGGATGAGCCCGGCACAGTCTTCGCCTAACCAGCAGGATTTTGCCGATGCATTGCTCGCCGAGCATCCGTTCGTACTGATCCCCTCGGCAGCCACCCGGCATTCGTGGAACTTGCTGGTGAGCTGCGATTTGGCGGAAGGGCAATTCAGGATGGTCTCGCAAGAGCGGTTCGGGCTGGATACACGATTGCTGAGGGATGCAGAACTGGCCTGAGCAATCCACATGCCTTTTTTTGCATAACCTCAGCACCCAACGGTCTAAATCGCGCCCTATAAATCGCCATCTGCCATCGCACATCCCTGCATAAACCAAAACGCAGGGATGGCTGTTCATGATTCGATTTTCACCCGTTAAATCCCCGTTGAGCCTGGCCTTGCTGCTGGCGATCAACACATTGCCGGCGATTGCCGCCGACAGCAGTGCTACAGAGCCGACCACCCAACTGCAACGGGTTGAAGTCACTGGTACCGCGATCCGCCGAGTCGATGCCGAAACAGCGGTACCCGTCACCATCCTCCGGGTCGAAGAATTGCAGAAGCAAGGTGTGACGACCACAGAAGAGCTGGTCAATCGCATTTCTGCCAACCAGTCTTCCGTGGGCTCCGGACGTTCGGTAGGTTCGAGCAGCGGCGGGGCGTCTTACGCTGACCTGCGAGGCATTGGCCCGAACAAGACGCTGGTGCTGCTTAACGGTCGCCGCTTGAGCAATAACGCGACCAACGCCATCAACGGCTCCGGCGTGGACCTCAATACCATCCCGTTCGCCGCCATCGACCGGGTTGAAGTGCTGCGCGACGGTGCTTCGGCGTTGTACGGCACCGATGCCATCGGCGGGGTGATCAACTTCATCACCAAGACCAGCCTCACCGAAGGTCAGATCAGCACCAACTACGACACGCCGACCCATTCCGGTGGCGGTGAAAGCCGCAACTTCAGCGGTAGTTGGGGTTTTGGAGATTTGCAGGACGATCGCTTCAACGTGTTCGGCGTTGTGAGTTACGACAAGCAGCAACGGCTGGCCGCCGAAGATCGCGCCTACACCTACAACTACCAGCCGGGGCGAGGACTTGATTACACCTCCGGTACCGCGTCACCCGCCAACTGGAGTCAGGGCAGCAACGCCACCAACCCGTTGGCCGGTTCCGGTTGCAATGCACCGGGCCTGCTGTCGCGCAACGGCATCTGCCGCCAGAGCCTGTGGAATTACCTCGATCTGGTGCCGGAAACCGAAAAGACGTCGGCCTTCGCCAAAGCCACCGGCAAGCTGTCGGACGATCACAACGTCAGCCTCGAATACTTCTGGGCGCGCAACGAAAACCGCACCCAGATCGGCCCCGGTACGTTGATGGGCAATCAGGTCAATCCTGGTACTGCGTTTTATCCGGGCAACGGCATCACCCCGGGGCCGAGCGGTTTTGCCCTTGATCCAACGCAACCGGTAGACGTGAACTGGCGCGAAACCGCTGTCGGTGCTCGCCAGCATGAGGACGACAACACGGGTCAGCGC
The DNA here is from genome assembly GCF_059416185.1 of Pseudomonas sp. GW821-FHT09E04. Classification (NCBI taxonomy): domain Bacteria; kingdom Pseudomonadati; phylum Pseudomonadota; class Gammaproteobacteria; order Pseudomonadales; family Pseudomonadaceae; genus Pseudomonas; species Pseudomonas sp. GW821-FHT09E04. The sequence continues at coordinate 744,003 of NZ_JBWKOR010000001.1, read as the reverse complement.
CTGCTGCTGAGCTTCGACGGCACGCTCGTCGGTTGGGACTACAACGTCGGTGCCTCGTACAACCAGAACAAAGTGGTCAATACCATCCGTAGCGGTTATGTGAACGACCGGGCTGTCAGCCAGGGCATTGCCAATGGCGTGATCAACCCGTTCGGCCCGCAGACGGCTGCAGGTTCCGCGTTGCTGGCGGCCAACGCGGTGGACGGCGATTACGGAACAGCTGTTGGCCGGGTGAAGGCGATTGATGGCCGTGTCAGCCGCGAGATTGGTGACTGGTTTGGCGCAGGCCCTTCGGCGCTGGCACTGGGTGGCGAGTACCGAAAGGAAGACTTCCATCAGGATTTCGCCCAGTTCGCGGCTGATGTGCAGAGCCTGGGCGTTGACCCCAATGCCAGCGTCACCGGGGACCGCAGCGTCTCGGCGCAGTACGCCGAGGTCAACGTGCCGGTGCTCGACAGCCTGGAACTGTCCGCCGCCGTGCGCCACGACAAATACAGCGATTTCGGCAGCACCACCAACCCGAAATACTCGTTCCGCTTCCAGCCGTTCAAGGAGCTGGTGGTTCGCGGCGCCTATAGTGAAGGTTTCCGCGCGCCGTCGCTGTATGAGCTCTATAACCCGAACTTCACCACGTTCACCGTGGCCAATTACAACGACCCGCGGCTGTGTGCCGGTGGCAACCCGAGCAACGGCGGGATCGCCAACCGCGACTGCGCTCAGCAGTTCAACAGTCGGACCGGCGGCAACAGGGACCTGAGCCCGGAAACCGCGCGCAACGTCACCCTCGGCTTCGTGTATCAGCCGTTCGATCGCCTGACCACCGGGCTGGATTTCTGGTGGATCAATATCGCCAACCAGATCGCCGAATTCCCTGAGTCGGCGGTGTTCGAAAACCCGGAACTGTACCCGGATCGTTTAATCCGCAAGCCTGATGGCTCCATCGATCACATCGTCACGGGACTGGCCAACCTGGGCAAGATCAAGACCAACGGTGTCGACGTGAGTTTCGACTACCGCTTGCCAAGCACGGCTTACGGCGATTTCGGGATTGGTCTGCAAGGGACCTATGTCAGTCGTTACGAGTATCAGCAACAGCTCAAGGGCGACTACATCGACAAACTCGGCGATTTTCGCGGCGGCGACTTTGCTTCGGCCGGTGCCGTGGCCCGTTGGCGTCACAGCCTGACCGGCAGCTGGAACTACGGCCCGTTCGGCGCAAGCCTGACCAACCGCTACACCAGCGGTTATCACGACTCGGATCGTGAGACCCACGACTACGTTGGCTCCTACAACGTCTGGGACGTGGCCGGTACCTACACCTGGCGCAAGACCCTGGCCGTGACGCTGGGGGTGAAGAACCTGTTCGACCGCGAGCCGCCATTCAGCAACCAGACCTACACGTTCCAGAGCGGCTACGACCCGAAATACGGCGATCCGTTCGGGCGGACGCTGTTCACGCGGGTCAACTACAAGTTCTGAGAGTGACCAGTCGGTGCCGGTTTTAGTAACCGATCGTTCTAAAACCGGCCCTATAAAAAATGCCTGCCCGCTGCACATCAAAGGTAGGCAGGTACGCGGTTAAAGGATCTGCCCATGTTTTCCAGACTCACTTTGCTGGGCGTATGTCTTGTGCTGAGCCCGGCGATATTTGCGCAGCCTCAACATGCCCTCACGGTCTACGGCGAGGCCCCGAAGTACGCCCCGGACTTTCAGCACCTGGCCTACGCCAACCCCGACGCACCCAAGGGCGGCAGCCTGCGGCGTTCTTCGCTGGAAAGCGGTCCGTTCGATCACCTGATTCCCTATGTCGAAAAAGGCACCGGCGTCGCAGAGATCGATGGCTGGCTCTACGCGCCACTGGCTTATCGCAGCAAGGATGAGCCCTACAGCGTCTACGGCCTGGTGGCACAACGCATGGAACTGGACACGGATCGGCGCTGGGTGCGCTTCTATCTCAATCCAGCGGCGCGTTTCGATGACGGCACGCCGATCACCGCCGAGGACGTGCGCTACACCTTCGAGCTGTTCACCACCCAGGGCAGCCTGAAGTATCGGCAGCAGTTTCGGGATGTCGCCCAAGTGCAGGTCGAGTCGCCAACCCAGGTGCGCTTCGTGTTCAAGAACAACGACAGCCGTACGTTGCCGCTGGATCTGGCGGTGCTGCCCGTGCTGCCCGAGCATTGGTGGCGCACCCGGGACTTTGCCGAAGGCGCTGGTTTCGAGATTCCGCCCGGCAGCGGCCCCTATCGGGTCAGTGCGGTGGATGCCGGTCGCAGTGTGAAATTCCAGCGGGTTCAGGACTGGTGGGGCAAGGATCTGCCAATCAGTCGCGGGCTCTACAACTTCGATCAGTTGAGTGTGGAGTTCTTCGCCGATACCGACGTATCGCGGCAAGTGCTCAAGGCCGGCGGCTTCGATTACAACCGCGAGTTCTCCGCCACCAGTTACACCATCGGTTATGCCGGCGCAGCGCTGGAGCAGGGCAAACTGTTGCGCGAACACCTCGCTCCCGGTGCCGCTCAAGGCGCTCAGGGTTTCGTGTTCAACCTGCAGAAACCGATGTTTCAGGATCGCCGGGTGCGCCAAGCGATCGCCATGCTCTGGGATTTCGAATGGAGCAATCGGCAGATGATGCGCAGCATGTACCTGCGCCAGCGCAGTTACTTCTCCCACAGCGCGCTGTCGGCGACTGAATTGCCGGACGCCGGAGAACTGAAAATCCTAGAACCCTGGCGCGGCAAGATCCCCGATGAGGTGTTCAGTCAGGTGTTCGAGGCGCCGCGCACCGACGGCAGCGGCAACATCCGCGCACAACAGTTGCAGGCGCTGAAACTGCTGGAGGCCGCTGGTTGGAAACCCCGTGGCGATCAACTGGTGAATGCCGCCGGCGAGCCGCTGCAATTCACCTTTCTCAACGGCCAGAAAGGTTTCGAGCGCTTGTTGCTGCCGTTCAACCGCAACCTGGCGCAGATCGGCATCGGCTTCGATATTCGTCAGGTCGACACCGCGCAATACACCAACCGCGTGCGCAATCGCGACTACGACATGATCGTCGTCGGTTATCCGGTGAGTCAGGCACCAGGGCGCGAAATGTTCAATTACTTCGGCTCCGACGGCGCCGATGATCCGGGTTCCAACAACTACATGGTGCTGCGTGATCCGGCGGTGGATGCGCTGCTCGAAGGCGTGGTGCAGGCCGACAGCCGCGCGAGTCTGTTGCGCCATGCCCGTGCGCTGGACCGGGTGTTGCAGTGGGGCTACTACTGGATTCCCAACTATTACCCACCGGGTATTTCCACGGTGTGGTGGAACCGTTTCGGCCGGCCGGCGATTGCGCCGCTGTACGACGCTGGCCTGGATACCTGGTGGGAAATCAGTCCGACGGCGTTGACCGCCACTCAGGCGCAAAAACAGCAAAAGGAGTTGGCCCATGTGGGGTTATAGCCTGCGGCGTCTGCTGCTGATCGTGCCGACCTTGTTGGCGATTCTGTTGGTGAACTTCGTGATCGTGCAGGCTGCGCCCGGTGGCCCGGTCGAGCAGGCCATCGCCCGTTTGCAGGGGATCGGTGTCGGTGGGGCAGTGGGTGCAAGTCATGTCGAAACCATTGGCGGCGAGTCCCGCGCGACCCGTGGCCTGGACCCGAAACTGGTGGCCGATATCGAGCGTCAGTACGGGTTCGACAAACCCGCCAGCGAGCGCTTGTGGCTGATGCTCAAAAGCTACGCGCAACTGGACTTCGGCAAGAGTTTCTTCCGGGGCGCGACGGTGACGGAATTGATCTGGCAGAAATTGCCGGTGACCTTGTCGCTGGGTCTGTGGGCGACGTTGATCACCTATCTGGTGTCGATCCCGCTGGGCATTCGCAAGGCCGTGCACAACGGTTCGGCGTTCGATGTCTGGAGCAGCGCGGCGATCATCATCGGTTACGCGATGCCGGGCTTTCTGTTCGCCCTGTTGTTGATCGTGGTGTTTGCCGGCGGTACGGCGCTGGACTGGTTTCCGGTGCGCGGGCTGGTCTCGGACAACTTCGCCGAGCTGACGCCGTGGGGCAAGGTGGCGGACTACTTCTGGCATCTGGTGTTGCCGGTCAGCGCGCTGGTGATCGGTGGTTTCGCGACCCTGACGATCCTGACCAAGAACAGCTTCCTCAACGAGATCTCGCGGCTGTACGTGGTCACGGCCCGGGCCAAGGGGTTGAGTGAGCGACAGGTGTTGTACGGACACGTGTTTCGCAATGCGATGCTGCTGGTGGTCGCCGGGTTGCCTCAGGCGCTGGTGACCGTGTTCTTCGGCGGCTCGCTGCTGATCGAGGTGATTTTTTCCCTCGATGGTCTCGGGCGCCTGAGTTACGAGGCGGCGGTGTCGAGGGATTACCCGGTGGTGTTCGGTTCGCTGTTCATCTTCACCCTGTTCGGACTCTTGATAAAACTGCTCGGTGACTTGTGCTACACGCTGGTCGACCCGCGTATCGACTTCTCTGCGAGGGCCGCCCGATGCTGACGTTATCTCCCATCGGACAGCGCCGCTGGGCGCGGTTCAAGGCCCATCGGCGCGGCTGGTGGTCGTTGTGGCTGTTTCTTGCGCTCTTTGGTTTGAGCCTTGGCGGTGAACTGGTCGCCAACGATAAACCGCTGTTGGTGAGCTACCAGGGCGGTTGGTATTTTCCGGCGTTCAAGCGTTACACCGAACAGGATTTCGGCGGCGAGTTGCCGTTTCAGCCCGACTATCGCAGCGCCCAGGTGCGCGAGCTGATCGAGGGGCAGGGCGGGCGGATGTGGTTTGCGCCGATCCCCTTCGGTTTCGACACGGTCAATTACGACCTCACGGAACCGGCACCGAGCCCTCCCACCGGTGAGAACTGGCTGGGCACTGATGATCAGGCGCGGGATGTGCTGGCGCGGGTGATTTTCGGTACGCGGGTGTCACTGCTGTTTGCCTTGGCACTGACCGCGACCAGTGCGTTGATCGGCATCGCCGCCGGTGCGTTGCAGGGCTACTACGGCGGTTGGGTCGACTTGATCGGACAGCGTTTGCTGGAGGTCTGGTCGGGGCTGCCGGTGTTGTATCTGCTGATCATTCTGTCGGGCTTCGTCGAGCCGAATTTCTGGTGGCTGCTGGGCATCATGGCGCTGTTTTCCTGGCTGAGCCTGGTCGACGTGGTGCGCGCCGAGTTTCTGCGCAGCCGTGGGCTCGAGTACGTGAAAGCGGCGCGGGCACTGGGCGTCGGCGATGCGCAGGTGATCGTGCGGCACATCCTGCCCAATGCCATGAGCGCGACGCTGACGTACCTGCCGTTCATTCTCACCGGAGCCATCGCGACGTTGTCTGCGCTGGATTTCCTGGGTTTCGGCATGCCGGCGGGCAGTGCGTCGCTGGGTGAATTGATCGGTCAGGGCAAGACCAATCTGCAAGCGCCGTGGCTGGGCCTGACAGCGTTTTTTGCACTCGCGCTGATTCTTTCATTGCTCGTATTCATCGGCGAAGCGTGCCGTGATGCCTTCGACCCCAGGACTTGATATGCGTGAACATTTAATCGAAATACGCGACCTGCGGGTTGCCTTCAAAGGCCAGGAAGTGGTCCACGGCATCGATCTCGACATCCGTCCGGGTGAATGCCTGGCGCTGGTGGGGGAGTCCGGTTCCGGCAAGTCGGTGACGGCCCACAGCATTCTGCAACTGCTGGACCCGAACATCACGAAGATCGACGGCAGCATTCGTTATGGCGGCGAAGAGTTGCTGGGTGTGCACGAGCGCTATCTGCGGCAATTGCGCGGCAACCGCATTGCGATGATTTTTCAGGAGCCGATGAGTTCGCTCAACCCGTTGCACAGCATCGAGCGACAACTCGGCGAAAGTCTGGCGCTGCACAGAGGTCTGGCAGGCGCGGCGGCGCGCAAACGGATTCTGGAGCTGTTGGAACTGGTGGGCATTCAACGCCCAAGTGAACGTCTGAAGGCTTATCCACATCAGCTCTCCGGCGGGCAACGGCAGCGAGTGATGATCGCGATGGCGCTGGCGTGCGAGCCTCAGTTACTGATCGCCGATGAGCCGACCACTGCCCTCGATGTTACCGTGCAGCGCAAGATTCTTCTGTTGCTAAAAGAGCTGCAACAACGCCTGGGCATGGCGCTGCTGATCATCAGTCACGACTTGAATCTGGTACGCACCATCGCCCAGCGAGTCGCGGTGATGAGCGGCGGCGAGATCGTCGAACAGGCGACTTGCGAGCAACTGTTCCGGGCGCCGCAGCATCCCTACAGTATTGAATTGCTTAACGCCGAACCCGGGGGCATGGCGCTGTGTCGGGACAAGTCGGAGGAACTGTTGCAAGTGTGCGATCTCAACGTGCGCTTTCGACTCGGTGGCGGCTGGCTGCGCCCAAAGTCGTATCTGCACGCGGTCAACGGTATCGATCTGAGCCTGCAACGGGGGCGGACCTTGGGGATTGTCGGTGAGTCGGGCTCCGGCAAGTCCACCCTCGGCCAGGCGATCCTGCGGCTGATCGAGGCTGACGGCAGCATCCGTTTCGAAGGCACGGCGCTGGAAGGCCTGAGCGGAAAGCAGCTACGGCCGCTGCGCAAACGCCTGCAAGTGGTGTTTCAGGATCCGTTCGGCAGCCTCAGTCCGCGCTTGTGCGTGGAGCAGATCATCGCCGAGGGGCTGCAGGTGCACAGCGACATGAATGCGCGGGAACGTGAGCAGGCCGTGATTGATGTCTTGCGGGAGGTGGGCCTCGATCCGGCGACACGTCATCGCTATCCCCACGAGTTTTCCGGCGGGCAGCGGCAACGCATCGCCATTGCCCGGGCGTTGGTGCTCAAGCCGGATCTGATCCTGCTCGACGAGCCGACGTCGGCGCTGGATCGCACGGTGCAGAAACAGATCGTCGCGCTGTTGCGCCGGTTACAGGAGGAACACGGTCTGACGTATCTGTTCATCAGTCATGACCTGGCGGTAGTGCGGGCACTGGCCCACGACCTGATCGTGATGAAGGATGGCGAGGTGGTGGAGCGAGGGGAAACGGGCGAGTTGTTCGGCTCGGCAAAACACCCTTATACGCGGGAGTTGCTGGCGGCGTCGTTTGCCGGTTCGAGCGCCTGAAACGACAAATCCCGCCACAGGGGCGGGATTTGTTTGCAGTCTGGCTGCCGACTTATGCCGGGAACAGCTCGGACAGTTTCATCGACAGCATCATGTCGCCTTCAACGCGCAGCTTGCCGCCCATGAAGGCTTGCATGCCGTCGGTTTCGCCGCTGACGATGCCTTTCAGGGTTTCGCTGTCCAGCACGAGCGTGCAGTTGGCGTCGGCATTTTCGCCTTCCTGGATGTCGCAAGTGCCGTCTTTGACGATCAGGGCGTAGTGCTTGTCTTCGTCAGTGATGTTGAAACCGAAGATCAGATCCAGACCGGCAGCAGCGGCTGGGTTGAACTTGGCTTGCATTGCTTTTACGGCATCAGCTACGGAGGTCATGGTTCGATCCTTTTTGGTTGATTGCAGCAGGGTCACAGTAATCCGGACTCAGCGAAAAGTGATGAGTTCCGGGGCCTTCAGCAGTTGCAGGTGTGCATGACTGTTGAAGGAAGCCAGAGCCACCTCGCGACCGCGAAACTTCAGCTGGTTGAGCGAGGTGTTGACGATTTGCCAGTTCAGTTCAAAGGCCTGCCGTGCAGGCATTTGCGTAATCAGGTGGAGCAGGGCGGTGATGGTGCCACCCGAGGTGAACACTGCGATTTTCTGGGTGTTGTCGGCCTGATCGAGTAGGCGGTTCAGCCCGGCCTGGACCCGTTCGACGAAGCCCAGCCAGCTTTCCAGCCCCGGCGTGTCGTAGGTGCCGGCCAGCCAGCGTTCGATGATCAGGGCGAAGATGCGCTGGAACTCGCCACGGTTCTGTGCGGCGTTGCGCAGGATCTCCAGCGCTTCGGGTTCTTCGGGCAGCATGGCCGGGAGCAGGGCGCGGATCACGGCGTCGGCGTCGAATTCGTTGAAGGCCGAATCGATTTCCAGAGCGGGGACCGGCAGGCCCACGGCGGCGAACTGTTCCAGCGCGCTGTTGGCCGTGTGTTGCTGACGGCGCAGATCGCCCGACAGGCAGCGATCGAAGCTGACGCCGAGCTCGGCGAGGTGGCGGCCGAGGATCTCTGCCTGGCGTACACCGGTCGGCGACAGGACGTCATAGTCGTCTGCACCGAAGGAGGCCTGGCCATGTCGAATCAAGTAGATGCTGCCCACGTCCGCGTCATCCCGGTACGTTGAAGGTTGTGGCGAGGTTATGGGGATGGCGGAGAGCTGTCAATGAAAAAACATACGCTTGTTTGAAATGCCCGTTACAGGCCTGTTTCCAGAGGTTTCACGGCTGGCCGACGAAGCAGTGCATGGGTATGCTGGGGGTATCCCGCGCGTGTTAAGCAATTGCGCATCGTTTGAAGGAGTCACTGTGGAGTTTTTGACTGAATACGCCAGTTTCCTGGCCAAGACCGTGACACTGGTCATCGCGATTCTGGTGGTGCTGGCCAGTTTTGCTGCATTACGCAGCAAGGGCCGACGCAAGTCTGCGGGCCAGTTGCAGGTCAACAAGCTCAATGATTTCTATAAGGGCCTGCGTGAGCGCCTGGAACAGACCTTGCTCGACAAGGATCAGCTCAAGACCTTGCGCAAGGGCGAGGCCAAGGCCGAGAAGAAACAGAAGAAGAACCCGGACGCCAAACCGCGGGTATTCGTGCTGGATTTCGATGGCGACATCAAGGCGTCGGCCACCGAAAGCCTGCGCCACGAAATCACCGCGCTGCTGACCCTGGCTACACCGAAGGATGAAGTGGTCCTGCGTCTGGAGAGTGGCGGCGGCATGGTTCACAGCTATGGCCTGGCCTCGTCGCAACTGGCGCGCATCCGTGAAGCCGGCGTGCCGTTGACCGTGTGCATCGACAAGGTCGCGGCGAGCGGCGGCTACATGATGGCCTGTATCGGCGAGAAGATCATCAGCGCGCCGTTTGCCATTCTTGGCTCGATCGGTGTGGTTGCGCAGTTGCCGAATGTCAATCGCCTGTTGAAAAAGCATGACATCGATTTCGAAGTGCTGACCGCTGGCGAATACAAGCGCACCCTCACCGTATTTGGCGAAAACACCGAGAAAGGCCGAGAGAAATTCCAGGAAGACCTGGACATCACCCATAAACTGTTCAAGAACTTCGTCGCGCGTTATCGCCCACAGCTGGCGATCGACGAAGTGGCCACCGGTGAAGTCTGGCTCGGCATCGCAGCCCTGGAAAAACAACTGGTAGACGAACTCAAGACCAGCGACGAGTACCTGGCTGAGCGCGCTAAACAATCCGAGGTCTATCACCTGCACTATGCCGAACGCAAAAGCCTGCAGGAGCGTATCGGCATGGCGGCCAGCGGCTCGGTGGATCGCGTGTTGCTGAGCTGGTGGAGCCGGCTGACCCAGCAACGTTTCTGGTAAGTGTTGCGTACGCTCGTGAGGTTTCAGCCTCGCGAGCGTGAAGCGCTTTTATCGTAAGACAGTGCGGTATATAGATATCTTATCGTCGCATAATGTTGTTGTTTTGGTGGGTAATGCATCAACTAGTCGCACTGTATTGAACGGTGTTTCAACTTTATTCTGAATGTCCACTTCAAGATAAAGTTGTTAAACATGGATGTTGAAAAGAATAAATCAAGTTTGCCCGTCATGACGCCAGCTCAACAAGGCGTCTTCTATGAGTTATATAAAAAACAAATACCCACCTGGCTGCTTGGGTCTTCAGAGGCCGCGCGCAATGATCTCTATGAAAGTTTCAAGGCCAGTTTCAAATCACGTCATGCCGCGCTGGAAAAACTGCGGGCGCTAAAATCCCCACAGAGCTTTTGCACACCCCTTCTGGCCAAGGCCATGGCTGAGAAAATGGGCGAGCCCTTCGAAGTCGATGGGGCGATTTTTCAGCATGTACGCTCAACGTCAAGTCTGTTGGGGCTGCGCAAGAAACTGGTGTTGCCGATCAATCGCGATCTGTTGACGGCCGCCTGTGAAAATTTCGAGTTGTCTGAAACCCTGGCCAGCAGCTATCACGAGAGCTCTTTGCTCTACGTTCCGCAGAAAGTAACGGGGCGATCCAACCGGGTTTTGCCGATACAGCCCCATGAGTTCGCCAGACTTTGCCGATACCTGGATCTTGGCAAGCAATACCAGAAACATGTGGAAGGTTTCTTTGGCAGCGACACTCAAATCGCCAGTTTGCAGGAAACATCTGTCGCTTATTCCAGGGATCAATTCGATGTTGATCGGCATATCGCCTACATGCGTGGTCACATCAGCGCCGATGTTTATCAGATGCTCAAGTCGGTCAAGAACTCGGAGTCCTCGATCAAACTGGGCAAAAACACGTTCGGCTATCAAAGTCTTGAAATGCTCGGTGTGCAACTTCGAGGCGCCATGTTCATCGGCCTGATCAGCGAGCCAGAGGAAGACGATTACCGTTGTGTGATCTATATGCCGGGCGATCCTGATCATCCATTGAAAGAGTATGCGTCATTCCAGAAATTCGAGCTTGAGCTGAGCGGGCGTTTACGCAATTCCGAGTTCCGACGTTTTTTCATGCGATTTCTTCCTATGCAAGATCGCTCGCTTTTCCTGACCGGACTGAGTGTGCGGTTGTTGAATGCCAGGCCGAGCCAGTTTCCCATTACTTCGACCTATCTGTCGCTGACAGGCATCGATCTTGAAGGTGACGCAAAACGGGATCTGTTTCTGGCCATCTTCCAGCACCGCGCGGCTCAGGTGCGGGCCGACACTCGTCTGTTGGTGGTGCCCACCGACGATGAGGATGAGAAAACCCGTCTGGCCAGGCTCGACACCTACAAAGCCATCGGACTGAATACGCTGTTGTTTTTTGTCTCCTTTGTGCCGGTGCTCGGTGAAGTCCTGTGCGCCGTTGCCGGGCTGCAATTGCTCGGCGAGATTTACGAGGGCATCGACAGCTGGGCTCACGGCGATCAGGAGCATGCCGCCGATTGTCTGTTTGACACCCTTGAGAACCTGATCCTCATGGCGAGCTTCGCCGCTGGCGGTGTGGCCACCGGCGAGGCCTATAGACTCGTGCGCTCGTCGAGTTTCATGCAGAGGTTGCGGCGCGTCCCGGTTGGCGCGATGTCGCATCGACTTTGGAATCCGGACATGACGGCTTACCGTCATCGTGAATCCTTGCCGAGCAACCTTGCTGCCGACGCACAAGGGTTGGTCTGGCGCGCAGACAAGCGCTATTTGCCGCTGGGCCCCGATGCGTACGCGGTGCGTCCGGTAACCGGCACCGGCTTGTGGGAGGTGCATGACCCGCAGTTGCCCGAACGCTATTCACCTTTACTTGAGACCAACGGTGCGGGCGCCTGGCGTCACGATTCCGAGTTGCCTCACGAATGGAGCTCCTTGACCCTGTTCCGTCGTTTGGGGTTCCGGGAAGAGAAGGTTTCAGATACTCGTGCGCTGCAAATCATTGCGGCCAGTGGCATCGATGAGGCGGTTATGCGGCAGCTGTTTGTCGAGCGCGGCAAACCGATGGCGGCGCTGTCGGATTCTGTAAGGCGTTTTCGCGCAGATACCGACGTCGGGTTGTTCATGGAGCAGATGGCCTTACCGGCGTCTGCCCCCATGGCAGACGCCGATCTGCAGTTGTATTTGCTGACGGGGGAAGGGCGCTGGCCTCGAGACATGGCGATTGTTGTGGAGGACATCACCGGCGACGAAGTGACGCGCTACGGTGCAGATAATGCGGCCCGTCAGGTGAAAATCAGTGAGGACTTGCTGAGCAAGGGACAGTTCCATACGCCATTGTTGGCAGCGCTCAATGACAGTGAACGTTCGCGTTTGCTGAGTTCGGCTACCGTGGAGCGGAAAAACCAGACGGCGCTGCTGGTCAGTCACATTGCCGCGCTGGCACCGCGCATGCGCATGGCGATGATGGATCGGCTGTTCCGGCGAGCCGACATTTGCGAACTTTCCAGAAACGAGCCGATCGTCAAGGCATTTCCGGGACTTTCAGCCAGTGTTGTCGACGAACTGGTGCAACACGCCGATGCGCGCGAGTGGGAGCAGCTGGAATCCGACAGTGTACCGCTGCGCCTGGCCGAAGAGGCGCGGCGCTATCAGCCGATCCAGCGTCTGAACCGGGCCTATGAGGGGTTGTACCTGGACGCGGCCTGCGGGCGCGATCCCGACATGCTGATACTCGACACGTTGACCCATTTGCCTGGCTGGCCTGGCGATGTGTTTGTCGAAATTCTGGATTGGGGTGTGTATGCCGATCAGCGGGCAACCATCGGCCCGAGTGACGCCGCGCACAAAGTGCTGATCGAAGCCTACGCCGAGCGCTATCAGGGCCAGGACACGCGTCACACGGTCATCTCCAGTCAGCCAACGCGCACCCGGGCGAATTTTTTCCAGACATTGTGGGAAAGCTTGCCGGCCCACAGTCGCAAGGCCATCGGGGTCGACAAGGACATCGACGGCACTGGCTTGCGGCAGAAAATCACTGTATCGGCACTGCAGCGGCGCGAGGCATTCGCCAAGGTGTTGGGAATTGAACCGGTGAGCGCCGATTACCGTTCACCCATGGGCCTGGCGGATCGTCGGATCGAGCAAGCCTTCGTCCAGCAGTCGGCTCCTTCGAGTTCTGCATCGGGAACATCTCCCATGCTCATACGCCGGGCGCAGGAGCTGTATCCGGCCCAATCCCCCGCGCAGCTCAAACGTTTCGTGGCCTCGCTGGGCACCGACGAAGTCTTGGTCATCAGATCGCTGGAGCGGCTGCGCGAGCAATACAGGACGATGGTCGAAACCCTGGAGCGCTGGACTCACCGCGATACGTATTATCAGGAAGAGGAGGGACCGAGAATCAAGGTGCCTACCCATAGCAAGGCTCGGGCAATGCAAGCCATTTTGCGCGCCTGGCGCAAGGAAACCCGCCACTCCGTGCACTCGGGTCATCCGACCTACAGTCTGACATTCGATGCAGCGCCGCTGGGGGAAATGCCGACCCTCGTTGGTGATTTTGCCCACATCACCGCTTTGGAGATGAGTGGCGTCGGCGCCAGTGCGGGGTTGAACACATTTTTGCGTAACTTTTCCGGATTGCGGGTGCTGGATCTGTCAGGGAACGGGTTGACGCGCATTCCTCTTGCGATCGGCGATATGCCGGCGCTGACCGGGCTGGATCTGAGCAATAACCGCATTCGCCTGACCGAGCGATCGATGCAGGAACTGGGCGGCAAGCAGCATTTGCGCACGCTGGACCTTGGGTTCAACTCGACTTTGGGGCGGACGCCTGATGTCAGTACGATGCGCAGTTTGCGCCATCTGAACCTGCGTGACACCGGCATCAGCGAATGGCCCGGGAACACCGATGTGCTTGCGCATCTGGAGTCTCTCGATTTGCGCAACAACAAGATCGTCGATATCCCGTCGTCCGTGTTCACCTCCCGCGCGGTACTGAACCGGGGCACCACGATCGATGGCAACCCGCTGTCGGCGGCAAGCCTCAAAGACATCGCTGCGTACCAACAGTCACAAGGTATAAGCCTCGGCGTGCTCATCACCGAGTACACCCACACCGTACGATTGGCGGGTGATCGTGAGGGGGCCGGGTGGGTCAACGGTCTGCCGGCGGTGGAGATCGGCCGGGCGAAGCAGGTGCTGTCATCGCTGTCGGCTGCCCCGGACTCCCGGGATTTTTTTGAAGTGCTCATGCAACTGCGTGAAACGGCCGATTACTTCCGAACCCGCGAACAGCTCGGGCAGCGGGTGTGGAATGTGCTGGAGGCGGCCTGCGAGGATGATTCGTTGCGTCGAGCGCTGTTTCGCATGGCCCGGTCAGGTTGGGTCAGTGCCCCCAATGTTGCGGGGCTGTTCAGCGATCTGGAGGTCAGGGTGCTGTGTTATCGGGCAGCGGCAGCGGCCCGCACCGGTACACAGACACTGGAAGGCGACCTGGTCCGTCTGTTGCGCGGGTTGTTTCGTTTGCAGCAGGTGGAAAAGCAAGCGTTGCTCGATATTGCGCGACGTTCCCGCTCAGGGACCTTCACTCAACGTCAGGCGCTGGATGTCAGCCTGATTTACCGGGTGAGACTGGCACAGCGCCTGGCGTTGCCAGCACAACCCACAGAGCTGAATATGCCGCTGGATACCGAGGTGACTGACGCGCAGATCGATCACGCGTATCTGGAGGTCGTCAGGGCCGAGCAGACGGCGCAACTGACTGAGTCGGTCAGCAGGCAGGAGTTCTGGTCCGAGTATTTGCTGACGACACGTCAGGATGCATTTACCAGCGTTCTCGATCGCAGTGCACAAGCGTTTTCGCGATTGGAAGCACAGGCCGGGTTGTCTCGTGAGGCCGCCAGTCAGCAAATGACGACGATCTTCGACAACTTCAGAAATGAAAGCCTGGAACTGCGAAAACAACTGACCAGCGCGGCACTGGCGAGGCATCCGGGGCTGACTTTGCCGGTCACGCCGGGGCCCGGCAGGTTAGGAACGAGAGAGGGATAAGCAGAGCCCCCGAGCCCGCGCAGGCGGGCTCGGGGTACACGGTCAGCGGCGACGGAACAACGGCAGGGGTTCGTCAGTGGCGGCCTGATAGGTCACCGAGAAGTCCTTGAGGCTTTCCAGTGCATCGTACGGATCTTTGTCCGCGCGCAGGGCGAAGGCGTCGAAACCGCAACGGCGCATGTAGAACAACTGGTCGCGCAGCACGTCGCCAATCGCCCGCAGTTCGCCTTTGAAACCGTAACGGTCACGCAGCAGGCGGGCGTTGGAGTAGTTGCGGCCATCGGTGAACGCCGGGAAGTTCAAGGCAATTACCTGGAACTCATTCACGTCGTCACCGATTTCCTCGGCTTCTTCGTCGGCGTCCAGCCACACACCCAGACCGCCATCGCGGGCCTTGAGCATGCGGCTGTGTTCACGCCACAGTTGCAGCGGGACGATCAGGTCGTCGCAGTTGCTGATCTCGTCGATGTTGAAATCCTTCGGCAGCAGGTGCCAGGTTTCGTCGACGACCTCGTTGTTCTTAATGATTCGCTGCATAGACGCGTTCCTTGAAGAGGTCGATGCCAATACGCTGGTAGGTGTCGATGAAGCGCTCGTCTTCGGTACGTTGCTCCACGTACACGTCGATCAGCTTGGAGATCACGTCCGGCATGTCGTCCTGGGCGAAGGACGGGCCGAGGATCTTGCCCAGGCTGGCGTCGCGGCTGGCGCTGCCGCCGAGGGAGACCTGATAGAACTCCTCACCTTTCTTGTCCACCCCGAGGATGCCGATGTGGCCGACGTGGTGGTGACCGCAGGCGTTCATGCAGCCGGAGATGTTCAGGTCCAGCTCACCGATGTCGAACAGGTAGTCCAGGTCGTCGAAACGGCGCTGGATCGATTCGGCGATCGGGATCGACTTGGCGTTGGCCAGGGAGCAGAAATCACCGCCAGGGCAGCAGATGATGTCGGTCAGCAGGCCAATGTTCGGGGTGGCGAAACCTTGTTCACGCAACTCGCCCCACAGGGTGAACAACTGGCTCTGCTCGACATCGGCCAGAATGATGTTCTGCTCGTGGGAGGTGCGCAGTTGACCGAAGCTGTAGCGGTCGGCCAGGTCGGCGACGGCGTCGAGCTGCTTGTCGGTGATGTCGCCCGGTGCGACACCGGTCGGCTTCAGGGACAGGGTCACCGCCACATAGCCTGGCTTCTTGTGCGCCAGGGTGTTGCGGGTGCGCCAGCGGGCGAAACCCGGGTGTTCCTTGTCGAGGACGGCCAGTTCGGCGTCTTGATTGCTCAGCGCCTTGTAATCCGGGTCGACGAAGTGTTTGGCGACGCGATGCAGTTCGGCTTCGGTCAGCGTTGTCTGGCCGCCGCGCAGGTGTTCCATCTCGGCATCGACTTTCTGGGCGAAGACTTCTGGAGTCAGCGCTTTGACGAGGATCTTGATCCGCGCCTTGTATTTGTTGTCACGACGGCCGTAGCGGTTGTAGACCCGCAGGATCGCGTCGAGGTAGCTCAACAGATCCTGCCACGGCAGGAACTCGTTGATGAAGGCACCCACCACCGGAGTACGACCCAGACCGCCGCCGACCAGCACGCGGAAACCGAGTTCGCCAGCGGCGTTGTGGACCGGCTCAAGGCCGATGTCGTGGACTTCGATGGCCGCGCGGTCGGAGGTCGAACCGTTGACGGCGATCTTGAATTTACGTGGCAGGTAGGCGAATTCCGGGTGGAACGTGGTCCACTGACGAACGATTTCGCACCACGGACGCGGATCGATCAACTCGTCGAACGCAACACCGGCGAACTGGTCGGTGGTGACGTTGCGCAGGCAGTTGCCGCTGGTCTGGATCGCGTGCATCTGCACGGTGGCCAGTTCCGCGAGGATGTCCGGGATGTCTTCGAGTGCCGGCCAGTTGAACTGTACGTTCTGGCGGGTACTGATGTGGGCGTAGCCCTTGTCGTAGTCACGGGCAATCTTCGCCATCATGCGCATCTGACGCGAGGTCAGTTGGCCGTAAGGCACCGCCACCCGCAACATCGGCGCGAAACGCTGGATGTACAGGCCATTCTGCAGGCGCAGGGGGCGGAATTCTTCTTCGCTCAGATCACCTGCCAGATAGCGTCGGGTCTGATCACGGAACTGCTTGACGCGGTCCTCGATGATCCGCTGATCGTACTCGTCGTATACGTACATATAAGTCCTGTTCTCAGGCTTTGGGCTACTCGGAAAACGCTGCGTTTTCGCTTGCTGGAGTCCGATGGTGCCTCTGCAATTACGCGCGCACGGCCGCGCACTCCCTAATGGAGCCGGGGCAATATACCCGTTTGCAGTTATGCGCAAAAGTGATGTTTGAGTATATGGAAAGAACCAAAACGACTAACGAGAATCACTGTTAACTAACCCACATTTGTCGTGCGGACAATCATCGTCTTAACTGTGGTCGAGTCTTTCTGCAATCACCGATAAAACCGACAAGAGGCGATGCAATGAGCAACCCAACCAAGGCAAGGAAAAGCGATAGCAGTGTCGATGCGTGGGCCATTCTGTTCCTGATCATTCTGGTCGTTGGAACAGCGGTGTTCTGGGTCAGTCATCAGTAAAACGACCCCTCCGGGCCCGCTTCCGACGATTGTCGGACAAAAAGCGGGATCAGGCGCTAATGGCCGGCGATTGAATGGCTATAATGCGCGGCCATTTTTCCCCGGGCCCGGATGCTTCATGTTCAAGTTTCTCCACATCAGTCTGCTTTTGCTGGGCATGGCCTTCGGGACCAGTGCGCGGGCGGAGTCCGTGCTGTTCCTGAATCCGGGCTCGACCCAGGAAGCGTTCTGGGTCAGTTACTCGCAATTCATGCAGGCCGCCGCTCGGGATCTTGGAATCGACCTGCACATCCTCTATGCCCAGCGCCAGCCCGAACTGACCCTGGCGCAGGCGCGACTGGCGTTGCAGGGGCCTGATCGCCCGGATTATCTGGTGTTCGTCAATGAACAGTACGTCGCGCCGCAGATTCTGCGCATGGCCAATGACAGTGGCGTGAAGCTCTTTATCGTCAATTCGGCACTGACACCCAACCAGCAGGCGCTGGTGGCAGAGCACGCGGATCGTATCGGTAGCCTGGTGCCCAACGATGAGGAGGGTGGTTACCTGATGATGAAGGAGCTGATTCGCCTGCATCCACCCGTGGCCCCCGGTGAAAACATCGACCTGCTGGCGTTCTCCGGCCTGAAGATCACACCTTCGGCGCAACTGCGTGAAAAGGGCATGCAGCGGGCGCTGGCCGAGCATCCTCAGGTACGTTTGCGGCAACTGGTCTACGGCGGCTGGACGCAACAACGTGCCTACGAGCAGGCGAAGCAATTGTTGGTCCGATATCCAAAAGTGTCATTGGTGTGGGCGGCCAACGATGAAATGGCGTTCGGTGCGATGCGCGCCGTTTCAGAGGCCGGCAAAGTACCGGGCAAGGACGTGTTGTTCAGCGCGGTCAATACCTCGCCCGAAGCTTTGCAGGCGATGGTTGACGGTCGCCTGAGCGCGTTGCTCGGCGGGCATTTCACTCTCGGTGGCTGGGCGCTTGTCGAACTGCATGATCACGCGCAAGGCGTCGATCTGAATCGGTACGGCGGTCGTGACCGGCAGATTCCATTGTTGCAACTGATCGACAGAGATCATGCCCGCCGAATGCTGGCCATGGGCACTTCGCCGGACTACGGCGTGCATTTTCGCAAGCTCTCGGCGAAGGGCCGTCCGGTTTCGTATCGCTATCCGTTCAACCTGCAAACCCTGATGCACTGACGCCGGTCACGCGCCTGCCAGATGCACCACCAGTTGCACGATGCCAAACAGCGTCAGGGCGAACACCGCCGTGAACGCAATGCCCAGGAAGATGAAGTGGCTGGGCTTTCCATGGGTGAAGTCCCTTGCCCGGTTCTTGCCGCTCTGCACCCCGAACGCCGCCGCCATGACGCTTTGCAGCATCTGCCAGAAGGTCGGTGGCTTGTTGTCGACTGGATCGTCCATAAATCCCTCGTCTGCCGTGTGTGTCAGACAAGCATAGCCAACCCTTTCCGGGGCGCAGAAATACCTGTGGGAGCCAATAGGCTCCCACAGGGTGTCGCGTGTCGCGTGAAGCTGGATCAGTTGTCGTAACCCAGGTTCGGCGCCAGCCAACGCTCGGTCAGGCTCAGTTCCTGGCCTTTGCGCGAGGTGTAGCTCTGCACCTGATCCTTGTCGACCTTGCCCACGGCAAAGTACTGCGCCTGCGGATGCGCGAAGTACCAGCCGCTGACCGCTGCCGCCGGGAACATCGCGTAGTGCTCGGTGAGGAACACACCGCTGCGACCGGCGCGCATTTCCTGGGCCTCAGGGTCGAGCAGGGCGAACAGCGTGGCCTTCTCGGTGTGATCCGGGCACGCCGGGTAGCCCGGGGCAGGGCGGATGCCGGAATACTGCTCTTTGATCAGTGCTTCGTTGTCGAGAACTTCATCCTTGGCGTAACCCCAGTGCTCTTTACGTACCTGCTGGTGCAGCCATTCGGCACAGGCTTCGGCCAGGCGGTCAGCCAGGGCTTTGACCATGATCGAGTTGTAGTCGTCGCCAGCGTCCTGATAGGCCTTGGCCACTTCTTCGGCGCCGATCCCGGCGGTGGTGATGAAACCACCGACGTAGTCAGTCACTTCGCTGTCCTTCGGCGCGACGAAGTCGGCGAGCGAGAAGTTCGGCTTGCCGTCGGTCTTGATGATCTGCTGGCGCAGGTGATGCAGGCGCGCCATCGGCTTGCCGTCATCGCCGTACAGCTCGATATCGTCGTCATGCACCTGATTGGCCGGCCAGAAGCCGAACACCGCACGGGCGCTGATCAGCTTCTCGTCGATCAGCTTGGTCAGCATTTCGCGGGCATCCTTGTACAGCGAGGTTGCGGCCTCACCGACCACTTCGTCTTCGAGGATGCGCGGGAACTTGCCGGCCAGGTCCCAGGAGATGAAGAACGGCGTCCAGTCGATGTACTCGGCCAGGACGTTGAGGTCGATGTTGTCCAGCACACGGCTGCCGGTGAACGTCGGTTTGACCGGGGTGTAAGTGGCCCAGTCGAACTGCGGTTTTTTCGCGATCGATGCGGCGTAGCTCAGGCGTTCGGTACGGGCGCTGCGGTTGGCGGTGCGCTCGCGGACTTCGACGTACTCCTCGCGGGTCTTCTCGACGAAACCGGCCTTCAGCTCTTTGGACAACAACTGCGTCGCCACGCCCACGGCGCGGGAGGCGTCGGTGACGTAGACCACCGCGTCATTGCTGTACTTCGGCTCGATCTTCACCGCCGTATGTGCCTTGGAGGTGGTCGCGCCGCCGATCATCAGCGGCAGGTGGAAGTCCTGGCGCTGCATCTCGCGGGCCACGTGGACCATTTCATCCAGCGACGGGGTGATCAGGCCGGACAGGCCGATGATGTCGCACTTCTGTTCCTTGGCCACTTGCAGGATCTTCTCGGCTGGCACCATCACGCCGAGGTCGACGATGTCGTAGCCGTTGCAACCCAGTACCACGCCGACAATGTTCTTGCCGATGTCATGCACGTCACCTTTAACGGTGGCCATGAGGATCTTGCCCTTGGCTTCCGGCTTGTCGCCTTTTTCCAGTTCGATGAACGGGATCAGGTGGGCTACGGCCTGCTTCATCACGCGGGCGGATTTCACCACCTGCGGCAGGAACATTTTGCCGGCACCGAACAGGTCGCCGACGATGTTCATGCCGGACATCAGCGGGCCTTCGATCACTTCGATCGGACGGGCGAAGGACTGACGGGATTCTTCGGTGTCTTCGACGATGTGGGTGGTGATGCCCTTGACCAGTGCGTGTTCCAGACGCTTGTTGACGTCCCAGCTGCGCCATTCTTCGGTCTCGGCTTCCTTGACGCTGCCGTCGCCCTTGTACTTGTCGGCGATGGCGAGGAGGGCGTCGGTGCCTTCCGGCGTGCGGTTGAGGATCACGTCTTCAACGGCGTCGCGCAGTTCCTGCGGGATCTGGTCGTAGATTTCCAGCTGACCGGCGTTGACGATACCCATGGTCAGGCCGGCGCGGATCGCGTACAGCAGGAACACCGAGTGAATCGCCTCGCGCACCGGGTTGTTGCCACGGAACGAGAACGACACGTTGGACACACCACCGGAGGTCAGCGCATACGGCAGTTCGTCACGGATGTAGGCACAGGCGTTGATGAAGTCCACAGCGTAGTTGTTGTGTTCTTCGATACCGGTGGCCACGGCGAAGATGTTCGGGTCGAAGATGATGTCTTCCGGCGGGAAGCCGACTTCGTTGACCAGAATGTCGTAGGAGCGTTTGCAGATTTCTTTCTTGCGCGCTTCGGTGTCGGCCTGGCCGGCTTCGTCGAACGCCATCACCACCACGGCGGCGCCGTAGCGTTTGCACAGTTTGGCGTGGTGGATGAACTGCTCGACGCCTTCTTTCATGCTGATCGAGTTGACGATGCCCTTGCCCTGAATGCACTTCAGGCCCGCTTCGATCACGTCCCATTTCGAGGAGTCGATCATGATCGGTACGCGGGAGATGTCCGGCTCGCCGGCAATCAGATTGAGGAAGGTCACCATGGCCTTCTTCGAATCGAGCATCCCTTCGTCCATGTTGATGTCGATCACTTGGGCGCCGGCCTCGACCTGCTGCAGGGCGACTTCCAGGGCTTCGGTGTAGTTGTCTTCACGGATCAGACGGGCGAATTTTGCGGAACCGGTGATGTTGGTCCGCTCGCCGACGTTGACGAACAGCGAGCTGCGATCGATGGTGAACGGCTCCAGACCCGACAGGCGGCAAGCCTTGGGAATGTCCGGAATCTGCCGTGGCGCGTAACCGGCAACGGCTTTGGCGATGGCTTCGATGTGGCCCGGGGTGGTGCCGCAGCAACCGCCGACGATGTTGAGGAAACCGCTCTGGGCGAACTCTTCGATGACTTTGGCGGTGTCCACCGGCAACTCGTCGTACTCGCCGAATTCGTTCGGCAGGCCGGCGTTCGGGTGCGCCGAAACGTGGGTGCTGGCCTTGTCCGACAGCTCTTCCAGGTACGGACGCAGTTCACGGGCGCCGAGTGCGCAGTTCAGACCGACCGAAATCGGCTTGGCGTGCGCGACGGAGTTCCAGAACGCTTCAGTGGTCTGGCCCGACAGGGTACGGCCGGAGGCGTCGGTGATGGTGCCGGAAATCATGATCGGCAGTTCGATGTGCAGCTCTTCGAACACGCCTTGCACGGCGAAGATCGCGGCCTTGGCGTTGAGGGTGTCGAAGATGGTTTCGATCAGGATCAGGTCGGCGCCGCCCTCGATCAGGCCTTTGGTGGCTTCGGTGTAGTTTTCCACCAGCTCATCGAAGGTGACGTTGCGGTAGCCCGGGTTGTTGACGTCCGGCGACAGCGAGCAGGTGCGGCTGGTCGGGCCGAGCACGCCGGCGACGAAACGCGGCTTGTCCGGGTTCTCGGCGGTCTTGGCGTCGGCGACCTTGCGCGCCAGTCGTGCGCCTTCTACGTTGAGTTCGTAGGCCAGCTCTTCCATGCCGTAATCAGCCATGGAAATGCGGGTGGCGTTGAAGGTGTTGGTTTCCAGGATGTCGGCACCGGCATCCAGGTAGGCTTTCTCGATGCCGCCGATCACGTCGGGACGAGTAATCACCAGCAGGTCGTTGTTGCCCTTGACGTCGCTCGGCCAGTCGGCGAAACGCTTGCCGCGATAATCCTGCTCTTCGAGCTTGTAGCTCTGGATCATCGTGCCCATACCGCCATCGAGTATCAGGATGCGCTCTTTGAGGGCTTGCTTGAGAGCTTGAAGGCGGACGCTGCGATCGGACATTGGGACTACTCGAAAAAGACCATGACGAAGGAGCGGGATCATAACAAACCTGTGCGGATTTAGAGCATGCGGCACTTTTGCATGAATATCGCTCATGTTGGCACGGGCGTCATAACGGTAGAATCGCGGCGTTTTTATTCAGGATCAGGATCAAGGATATGTCGTACCGCGTCGTCAGCATGGTGTTGCTGTTTTTGAGCTTTGGCGCGGCGGCGCAAAGTCCTGCGATCTCGCCTTCGATTTCTTACACCCGCGACATCCAGCCGATCTTCACCGAGAAGTGCGTGGCCTGCCATGCGTGCTACGACTCCGCTTGCCAGTTGAACCTGGGCAGCGGTGAAGGCGCGGCCCGTGGCGCGAGCAAGATGCCGGTCTACGACGGCGAGCGTACTCAAGCGGCGCCGACCACGCGGCTGTTCTACGACGCTTTTGGCAAACGTGCCTGGCAGCAGAAAGACTTCTATTCGGTACTCGACGCCCAGGGCAGTCAGGCGGCACTGATGGCGCGCATGCTGGAATTGGGGCACAAAACGCCACTGACACCCAACGCCAAGCTGCCGGAAGACATCGTCCTCGGCCTGCAACGGGAAAACATGTGCGCGATGCCGGCCGAGTTCGACGGCTATGCCGGCGCCCACCCGAAAGAGGGCATGCCGCTGGCGGTCACCGGCCTGACCAACCAGCAATATCAGACGTTGCAGCGCTGGCTGGCGTCCGGCGCGCCGATCGATGAGCAGGGTCTGGCGCCGAGCGCCAAGGAAGCGCTGCAGATCGTGCAGTGGGAAAACCTGCTCAATCAGCCTGGCGCGCGGGAGAGTCTGGTCGGGCGCTGGCTGTATGAGCACTGGTTCCTGGCGCACATCTACTTCAAGGACGGCGAGCCGGGGAATTTCTTCCAGTGGGTGCGTTCGCGCACGCCGACCGGCCAGCCGATCGACCTGATTGCCACCCGTCGCCCGAACGATGATCCGGGCACCCAGGTGTATTACCGCCTCTGGCCGGTGCAGGGCGTGATCGTGCACAAGACCCACATCACTTATCCGCTGAGTGCGGCGAAGATGGCGCGGGTCAAAAGCCTGTTCTACAACGGCAACTGGCAGGTGCATGCGCTGCCGGGTTACGGGCCACAGAGCCGGGCCAACCCGTTTGCGACCTTCGAAGCGATTCCGGCGCAGGCGCGTTATCAGTTCATGCTCGATAACGCCGAATACTTCGTGCGCACGTTCATTCGCGGCCCGGTATGCCGTGGCCAGATCGCAACTGACGTGATCCGCGATAATTTCTGGGCGCTGTTCCAGGCGCCGGAACATGACCTGTACATCACCGATCCGAATTATCGCGGCCAGGCCACGCCGTTGCTGGCCATGCCGGGGCAGAACGACGATGTCGGCAGCGTCCTGAGCCTGTGGCACGACTATCGCAACAAGCGAAACAAGTACGAAGCCTTGCGCCGTGACAGCTACGCCGACCAACCGGCGCCGAGCTGGTCGACCCTGTGGGCGGGCAACGACAATGCGCTGTTGAGCATCTTCCGCCACTTCGACAGCGCGTCGGTGACCAAAGGCCTGATCGGCGAAGTGCCGCAGACCATGTGGCTGTTCGACTATCCGCTGCTGGAGCGCACCTATTACCAGTTGGCGGTCAACTTCGATGTATTCGGCAACGTCTCCCATCAGGCGCAGACCCGACTGTACTTCGACCTGATCCGCAATGGCGCCGAGCAGAACTTCCTGCGCCTGATGCCGGCCGATTCCCGCGAGGATTACCTCGACGATTGGTATCAGAGCAGCGGCCAGTTCAAGATGTGGCTGGACTATGAGTCCATCGACGACGACAAGCCAACGGCACTGAAACTCGACGGAAAAGACCCGAAGCATGACTTCGCCATGCAGTTGCTCGCCCGTTACGGCGACCTCAACGCACGGCCCGATCCGATCAATCGCTGCGTGGATGCCTACTGTTCGCGGCCGAACATCGACCCGGCGCTGCAAAATGCCGAACAGGCCCTGAGCCGCCTGACGGCGCGCCCTGCAGCCGGCCTGAAGGTGATCGATCAGTTACCGGAAGCCACCATGCTGCGCATCGAAACTGCCAGCGGCAAACGCGAGGTCTACAGCCTGCTGCGCAACCGCGCCCACAGCAACGTGGCGTTCCTGCTCGGTGAGTCACTGCGTTATCAACCGGGCCTCGACACCCTGACCATTTATCCGGGCGTGCTGAGCAGCTACCCGAACTTCATGTTCAACATCCCGGCGGATCAGGTGCCGGCGTTTGTCGATGCCATGGAAAGCGCGAAGGATGCGCCGCAGTTCGAGAAGATCGTCGAACGTTGGGGTATTCGCCGCAGCCATCCACAGTTCTGGTTCTACTTCCACGATCTGAGCCAGTACATCCATGAAACCGACCCGGTGGAAGAGGGCGTGCTGGATATGAACCGGTACGAGAATCTTTGATCGGTTTGATCGATGGCAGCTGTCCCAATCCTGTGCAGCACGGGATCGGGAGCGCCATCGATGTTGATTTCAGTGCAGGCCCTGCGAGCGCTCGCCGCGTGGGCGGTGGTCTGCCATCACTTCATGCAGATTTTCTTCGACTCGGTGTATCTGATGTACGTGCTGGTGCTGTCGGGCAGGCGCTTATCTGGCCCGACGCTATGGGATCAACCCGTATTTGATGTTATTTGTCTGTGCGCTGGCCATCAGAGACGCCTCATGGCTGAGCTGCGAATGGGTAGAAAAACACAGCTATCCGAGGCTTAAAGCACGGATTGACGGCGAACCTGGCGCTTGGCCGATTTGCGAACTATTCCTACGTAAATACTAGGACTTTGTGCCGCGCGCCGATTGGCGTAAACTCCGCCTCAAGCCTGCGAGGAGTTTCCATGACCGCTATTACCATTACCGACGCCGCCCATGATTACCTGGCCGATCTGCTTTCCAAGCAGAACACCCCGGGTATCGGCATCCGCGTCTTCATCACCCAGCCTGGCACCCAGTACGCCGAAACCTGCATTGCCTATTGCAAGCCGGGCGAAGAGAAACCTGAAGACACAGCGCTGGGGCTGAAAAGCTTCACCGCCTACATCGACTCGTTCAGCGAAGCGTTTCTCGACGATGCTGTCGTCGACTACGCCACCGACCGCATGGGCGGCCAGCTGACCATCAAGGCACCGAACGCCAAAGTACCGATGGTCAACGCCGACAGCCCGGTCAACGAGCGCATCAACTATTACCTGCAAACCGAAATCAACCCGGGGCTGGCCAGCCACGGCGGTCAGGTCAGCCTGATCGATGTCGTTGAAGACGGCATTGCCGTGCTGCAGTTCGGCGGCGGTTGCCAGGGCTGCGGCCAGGCGGACGTAACCCTGAAGGAAGGCATCGAGCGCACCTTGCTCGAGCGCATTCCGGAGCTCAAGGGCGTTCGCGACGTGACCGACCACACGCAGAAAGAAAACGCCTACTACTAAGGCGTTCGCTGCGGCATAAAAAAACGGCGCCCCGTGAGCGCCGTTTTTTTATGGTCGATACAAATGCGCATGCCCCGCGCGATACAGCGACGATTCACTGAAATGATCGCTGCCCAACACCCGCCCGACCAGAATCAGTGCCGTACGCCGAAACCCCTTGGCGGCCACCTTCGCGGCAATATCCTCCAGCGTCCCGACCACCCAGTCCTGATCCGGCCACGTCGCCCGGTGGATCACTGCGATCGGGCAGTCCGCACCATAGTGCGGCAGCAGTTCGGCGAGGATTTTCTCCAGATGATTGACCCCCAAATGAATCGCCATGGTCGCCCCGTGCTGCGCGAGGTTACCCAGTTCTTCCCCGGCGGGCATCGCGGTCTTGTCCGCGTAACGGGTCAGGATCACGCTTTGCGAGATGTCCGGCAGAGTGAGTTCGGCGCCCAACAACGCCGCGCAGGCAGCAGTGGCGGTTACGCCGGGGACAATCTCGAACGGGATGTCCAGCTCGCGCAGATAACGGATCTGCTCGCCGATGGCGCCATACAGGCTCGGATCGCCCGAATGCACCCGCGCCACGTCCTGGCCCTTGGCGTGGGCGGTCTTGATCAGATCGATGATCTGTTCCAGATGCAGTTCGGCGCTGTTGACCACGGTTTCAGCCGAATGACCGTCCAGCACCGCCGCCGGCACCAGCGAACCTGCATAGATGATCACCGGGCAGCTGCGAATCAGTCGCTGACCTTTGACAGTGATCAATTCCGGGTCGCCGGGGCCGGCGCCGATGAAGTAAACGGTCATCGTTGGATCCTGTGAAAGTAGGGCAGGTCGAGGCTTCAAGAGCAGTTCAGATGAAGAATGCTCATGATCGAAAGCGAGGATTATCGGGAATTTACGCCGCGCCGGCCAATGCCAGGGTTGCCTGGGCGTACTTTTGCCGGGAAATCAGCAGTTTTGCCGGGGCCTGGATCAGTTGTTCGGCAAGCGCCAGTGCGGCGCTTTCCGCCACCCCGTAGCAACCGGTGCGTTCGAAAGCGATCTGCGAATGGTGACTCAGGCGTTGCTGATAACTGGCCAGTTCTTCGCTGCTGAAATACAGCAGCGGCAGCGCCAGTTGTGCCGCCAGTTCCTGCAGGCCGGGTTCGTCGCGTTTCAGGTCGATACTGGCCAGGGCCTTGACCGCTTCGAGTTCGATGCGATGAGCCTGCAGGGCCTGGTCGAGCAAGGCGCGCAGCGTACTGGCCGGGCAGCCGCGCTGGCAGCCCAGGCCGACCACCAGAGTCGGCGCTGCGCTGTCATCGGTCATGCGTGGTATTGACCATCGCTTTTGCGGCGGAACAACCAGGCGCTGATCAGGCCCAGGGCCAGCCAGAACGCCACGTTGGTCAACTGCGAAGCGATTTTGAATTGAGCTTCCAGTGCTTCCGGCGCGAGCATCGAGTGCACTTCCGGTTGCGGGGCGCCGATCACGTGTGGCACAGCGAGAATCGCCACGCCGAGGATCTTCAGCAACCAGTTGCCACCGAACGCGATCAGCGCCAGGCCGACAGCGGTCGACGCGGCAGTGCCGATCCACCACATCTGGCGCGACGCCAGGTCTGCAGCGGCGGTGCCCGGCAGCTCAGGTGGCAGGCCCAGTGTCGGTGCGAGCACGAAAGTCGCGTAACCCGCCAGACCCCAGAGCAGGCCTTGCGACGTCTTGGTCGGCGCACGCAGGGTGTACAGACCGGCCAGCATCAGGGCGAAACCCACGGCCACGACCAGATTGCCGCCGGTAGTGGAAACCACGCGCTGCCAGCCGTCTTCCGGCTCCCAGGCTTCGGCATCGTGGGTGTGGGCGGCGGTGCCGGCGGCGTGTTCGTGAACGGCGGCAACCGGCTCGGCTTTCTCGAAGGTCTCTGCCTGAAGAATCAGCGGCGACACCCAGAAGCTTTGCAGCAACGTCAGGAGCAGGGCGGCCAGAAGGCCGGTGAAACCTGCGGTCTGCGCAATACGCTTGATCATGTCGTCAGGTCTCAGTGGCACGGGAACGCGGCGCTGTGGCGGGTATCGTGAGCGGCGTTGTGAACCGCTTCGATGTGCGAGAAACCGGCGAAATAGACCAGGCTGGCACCCAGGATCGACGCGAAGATCGCAGCGGTCAGGCGTTGGCTCAGGGTGGTGGTGCTGGAGATTTTGTCCGTGTTGCTGCCGGTGCTGCTGATGATCGACATGGCGCTTCCCTCTGGAGTGTCAGCGGGTGAACGGTGCGCATGAAAACCCCTGCGAGTCGGGCACGCAGAGGTTCGAACAGCGCCCGCCCACCGCGGGTTTGTTATGTTCAGTGACGCAAGATGCGTACTGTGTGTTGCGGGCCGGTCTCCGGGCTCACGAGGGGTGGCTGTCTGCCGACCTGCAAGCGTCACCTTCCCATGCCTGGGGGCACAGTGGATCTGACGCTTCGCTCGCTTACCGTTGCGGGGGCAGCACCGGACTGACATGGCTTTAGAGTAAAGCACATGATTCACCGGTTTCCCGTTTCACCCTTTGCAGGGCACCCGTAACAAGTTGTGTAGGAGACCATGGGTTGGGGAATTTAGTCAATTTTGTGGGCATATCCGTTTTTGTGGGCATATCCGTTGCTGCGGTTATGGCCACTTAGGGTTCCGCCCTTACGGCGGGTCACTTTTTCCAAACGCCCGGAGTGCCGGGGCAGGTCCACCAAAAAGGCTTTACCCTGACGTACGGCCCTCGCTGTGGCTCGGGTTCCTTCGCTCCGGGATTGATCCGGGGGCATCGCCTACGGTTTGCTTCGCTGCACCTCCTCTCGATGTGTTTGGCTTCGCCAAACGGTCGCTGCGCTCCCACCCCCGGATCAATCCCTCCACTCAGCCTGCCGACGGGCCTTGCGATCAAAAGCGGTACTTGAGCTAACGCTCATCGTGGTGAGGGGCTTTTGATCTGGCTTTTGCTCTGGCTCTGGCTTTTGATTTTTTGCCCCTTCGGCAGGCCGAGCAGAGGTGTTCATCAGGGGGTAGGCGCGTAGCGCCGTGCGGCGAAGCCGCATACATCGAGAGGAGGTGCAGCGAAGCAAACCGGAGGCGATGCCCCCTGATGGACACCGTAGCGAGGGAACACTGAGCCTAAGCGAAGTGCCGTACGCCGGGGCAAAAGCCTTTTGGTTCCTTTTTGGCGTTTGAAAAAGGGACTCGCTGTAAGAGCGAAACCGCCAGCGGCAGCACCCGAAGCAACGGATATGCTCTCGTTCCCAAACTCCACGAACCATTGACCCATCCCCACACCCTGCGTAGCCTTGCGCTTTCGAGGTTCTTCGGCCCACGCCGAAGCTAAGAAGGGAACGCGGTCCAAGCCGCGGCTGCCCCCGCAACTGTGAACGGTGCTGTTCGCTGCCACGCCACTGCCAGCTCAATCCAGAGCCAGCGGGAAGGCGCAGTAAACGCCGGGCCAAGGCCTGAACACCGTCAGCCAGGAGACCTGCCTCGTCACAGATTCTCACTTTCAACCGGGCGGGGTGATCCGGTGGCGAACTCTCCAGGCACGCACCCGTGTTGCCGGTCTCGTCCCGTATGCCCGCCACCTTGCCAAAGGGCATCCGATGAAAACACTGGCCAAACTCCCCGTCACCATCGTCACCGGCTTCCTCGGCTCGGGCAAAACCACCTTGCTGCGGCACATGCTCGACAACGCTCAGGGCCGCCGTATCGCGGTGATCGTCAACGAGTTTGGCGAGCTGGGCATCGACGGTGAAATCCTCAAGCAGTGCACCATCGGCTGCACCGAAGAAGAAGCCACCGGCCGCGTCTACGAACTGGCCAACGGCTGCCTGTGCTGCACGGTTCAGGAAGAGTTCTTCCCGGTGATGCGCGAACTGGTGGCCCGTCGCGGTGACCTCGACCACATCCTCATCGAAACTTCGGGCCTGGCTCTGCCAAAACCGCTGGTGCAAGCCTTCCAGTGGCCGGAAATCCGTAGCGCCTGCACCGTTGACGCGGTGATCACCGTGGTCGACAGCCCGGCCGTGGCCGCCGGCACCTTCGCCGCGTTCCCGGATCAGGTTGACGCCCAGCGCAAACTCGACCCGAACCTGGACCACGAATCACCACTGCACGAACTGTTCGCCGACCAACTGGCCAGCGCCGATCTGGTGATCCTCAACAAGGCCGACCAGACCAGCCCTGAAGACCTCGCTCGCGTACGCCTGGAAGTCGCCGAAGAGCTGCCGCCAGCGGTGAAAATCATCGAAGCCAGCAACGGCCGTCTGCCGCTGGACGTGCTGATCGGCCTCGGTGCCGGTTCCGAAGAGCACATCGACAGTCGCCACAGCCATCACGATCACCACCACGGTGAAGGCGATGACGATCATGACGACCACGATCACGATGCTTTCGATTCGATCTCCATCGAACTGCCGCAAGCCGACGAAAGCCTGTTGCTCGATGCGCTGACGCAACTGGTGGTTCAGCACGGCATCCTGCGGGTCAAAGGCTTCGCGGCGATCCCGAACAAGCCGATGCGCTTGCTGATCCAGGGCGTGGGCACGCGTTTCGACAAGCATTTCGACCGTCAATGGGGCGCCGATGAGGCACGTGTGACGCGTCTGGTGTTGATCGGCCAGGAACTGGACGCGGCCAAGCTCGAAGCGCAATTGCGCGCCGCGCTCAGCGTTTAAGCCATGCACCTGCTCAGGACCCAGCCCGGCGGTTTCGTGTCGGATGACAACATTGCCGATCTAGGACAAACCCCCGCCGAGCTGGTGATCCTGTGCAGCGGCGACTCCAGCCTTGCGCTGCTCGCCGAAGCCGCGCAGCAGCTGCCCGAAGATTACCCGAGCGTGCGGCTGGCCAACCCGATGCAGGTGCAGAACCATGCGTCGGTCGACCTCTACGTTGACGAAGTGCTGCGCCACGCCAAGGTCATTCTGATTTCGCTGCATGGCGGCATCGCTTATTGGCGTTATGGCGTCGAGCGGCTGGTCGAGTTGTCCGAGCGTGGCGTGCAGGTGATTCTGGTGCCGGGCGATGACCGTCCCGACCCGGAGCTCAGCGACTTGAGCACCGTGGGCGCCGAGGATCGTGACCGGCTCTGGCAGTTCCTGCGTCAGGGCGGCATGGGCAATGCGCTGGACTTCTTCCGCTGTCTGGCCAATCGCTGGCTGGCGCGGGATTACGTGTGGGGCGAGCCGCAAACGCTGCCGCGCACGGCGATTTACCACCCAAACAAAAACACCGCCGCACTGAGCGACTGGCAAACCGATTGGCTGCCCGGTCAACCGGTCGCGGCGGTGTTGTTTTATCGCTCGCATTTGCAAGCGGCCAACACGGCGTTTATCGACGTGTTCTGCCAACGGTTGCAGGCTGCCGGACTCAATCCGCTGCCGATCGCCGTTGCCAGTTTGAAAGAGCCCGGTTGCCTGTCGGTGGTCGAGGACTGGCTGGATGAGGTCGAGGCTGGGGTGATTTTGAACACCACCGGTTTCGCCCAGTCCAGCCCGGAAGCGCCACATCTGCGGCCGTTCCGTCGCAACATTCCGGTGATCCAGGCGATCTGCGCCCAGGACAACGAGCCAGGTTGGCGTGACAGCGAGCAGGGCCTCGGCCCTCGGGATCTGGCGATGCACATCGCCTTGCCGGAGCTGGACGGCCGGATCATCAGCCGACCGATCAGCTTCAAGGATCTGGCCTGGCGCAGCGAGCGCAGTCAGTCCGATGTCGTGTGTTATCGGGCGCAGCCTGAGCGCATGGATTTCGTCGCCGAACTGGCGCGGCGCTGGGTCGATCTGGCGCGGGTGCCGAACGCTGAAAAACGTATCGCGCTAATCCTCGCCAACTACCCGACCCGTGACGGGCGCATCGGCAATGGCGTCGGCCTCGACACGCCGGCCGCCGCGCTGAATATCCTGCGGGCATTGCAGGCAGAAGGTTATCCGCTGCCGGCCGAATTGCCGGACAGCGGAACCGAACTGATCCGGCAATTGCTCGGTGGCGTCAGCAACGACCTCGATACTCTGGATCAGCGCCCGTGCCAGCAAAGCCTGGCGATGAACGATTACCTGACGATGTTCAATGCACTGCCCGAAGCCAATCGCGCGGCTGTGCTGGAACGTTGGGGTTCGCCGCAACACGATCCGATGTGCCGTGACGGGCGGATGATGATCGCCGGCCTGCGGTTTGGCCTGACCTTCGTCGGCATTCAACCGGCGCGGGGATATCAGGTCGACCCGAGCGCGGTGTATCACGATCCGGATCTGGTGCCGCCGCACGCGTACCTCGCGTTCTATTTCTGGCTGCGCCAGACCTACGGCGCTCACGGCGTGATCCATGTCGGCAAGCACGGCAATCTCGAATGGTTGCCCGGCAAAGGCGTGGGTCTGTCGGAGAACTGCTGGCCGGACGCGCTGCTCGGGCCACTGCCGAATGTCTATCCGTTCATCGTCAACGACCCGGGAGAGGGCGCCCAGGCCAAGCGTCGCACCCAGGCCGTGATCATCGACCATTTGATGCCGCCGCTGACCCGCGCCGAAACTTACGGCCCGTTGCGCAATCTCGAATTGCTGGCCGACGAATATTACGAAGCGCAATTGCTTGATCCGCGCCGCGCCCGTGAATTGCAGCGCGACATTCTGCAACTGGTGCGTGACACGCAGATCGATCGCGAACTGCAACTCGACGAAGCCCTCGACAGCGACGCTGACGCGGCGATCTGGCTGCCGCGTCTGGACACTTATCTGTGTGATCTGAAGGAGTCGCAGATCCGCGATGGTCTGCACATTTTCGGTGAGTCGCCGAGCGGACGGCTGCGCATCGACACCTTGCTGGCGCTGCTGCGGATTCCCCGTGGCGATGGCAAAGGTGCTCAGTCGAGCCTGTTGCGGGCATTGGCCAAGGCGTTTCAACTGGGTTTCGATCCGCTGGATTGCGCTTTGGCTGATCCTTGGACGGGCCCGCGTCCAATGGAGCTGCTGTCGGTCAGCGATGAAGTCTGGCGTACGGCGGGGGATACCCGAGAGCGTCTAGAGCTGTTCGCGGCGCAATTGATCGAGCAGTCACTGGCGGGTGATGTGGCGCAACTGGACGCTTCTGGCTGGTCAGATGTGCAGGCGATCGTCAGTGCCCTGCGCGAAGTGATCGCCCCACGTCTGGACGCCTGCGGCCCAGCCGAAATGCAAGGTCTGCTCGACGCTCTGAGCGGTCGCTTTGTCCCGGCAGGCCCAAGCGGCGCACCGAGTCGCGGTCGCCTCGATGTATTGCCCACCGGGCGCAATTTCTATTCGGTGGACGTGCGCAACCTGCCGACCACCACCGCGTGGCGGATCGGTTTCCAGTCCGCAACCCTGATTCTCGAACGACACCTGCAGGATCACGGCGACCATCTACGCCAGCTCGGTTTGTCGGTCTGGGGCACGGCGACCATGCGCACCGGCGGTGACGACATCGCCCAGGCCATGGCGCTGATGGGCGTGCGTCCTGTGTGGGCGACGGGCAGTCAGCGCGTCGATGACTTTGAGATTCTGCCGCTGAGCCTGCTCGACCGGCCTCGGGTCGATGTCACGCTGCGGGTCTCTGGATTTTTCCGCGACGCGTTCGCCAATCTGATTCGTTTGTTCGACGCTGCCGTGCAAGCCGTGGCGGAGCTGGACGAACCGGACGACCTCAATCCGCTGGCCGCCAAAGTGCGTGCCGAACGTGAGGCCTTGCGGCAGTCAGGGCTGGACGAAGAGGCTGCCCGGCGTCAGGCCGGCTGGCGGATCTTCGGTGCCAAGCCCGGCGCTTATGGCGCGGGCGTGCAGGGCGCCATCGATGGTCGCCTGTGGCAGAGCCGCGAAGATCTGGCCGAGGTCTACCTGAACTGGGGCGCCTACGCCTATGGCGGTTCCGATGAAGGCACCGCCGCCCGCGAGCAATTCGTCCAGCGCCTGAGCCAGGTGCAGGCCGTGCTGCAAAACCAGGACAACCGCGAGCATGACTTGCTCGATTCCAACGACTACTACCAGTTCCAGGGCGGCATGCTCGCGGCCGTCGAAACCCTGCGCGGCGAAGCGGCGGCCAGTTATCACGGCGATCACAGTCAGCCGGATTTGCCGAAGATCCGCACCCTGAAAGAAGAGCTGAACCGGGTGATCCGTTCCCGGGCGGCGAATCCGAAATGGATCGACGGCGTCAAACGCCACGGCTATAAAGGCGCGTTCGAACTGGCGGCAACCATCGACAACCTGTTTGCCTTCGATGCCACCACCCAACTGATCGACGATCACCAGTACGCGTTGCTGGCCGACGCCTATCTGCTGGACCCGGCGACCCGCGAGTTCGTGCGCGAGCATAATCCCCACGCGCTGCGCGACATGACCGAGCGCATGCTCGAAGCGCAGCAGCGCGGGATGTGGCAGGAGCCGGGCGCGTACCGCGAAGCGCTGGAAAACCTGTTGTTGGATATAGAAGAAGAGAGCTGAACATGACCGATACCCCACATTTTCCGCTCTCTGCGGTGGTCGGCGCCGACGATCTGAAGCTGGCGCTGTACCTGACCGCCATCGACCCGAAGATCGGCGGCGTGCTGATCGAAGGCCCACGCGGCATGGCCAAGTCGACCCTGGCCCGGGGTCTGGCGGATTTGCTGGCCAGCGGTCAGTTCGTCACCTTGCCATTGGGTGCGACTGAGGAACGGCTGGTCGGCACCCTCGATCTGGATGCGGCACTCAGCGACGGTCGCGCGCAGTTTTCTCCCGGTGTGTTGGCCAAGGCTGACGGCGGCGTACTGTATGTCGATGAAGTGAACCTGTTGCCGGATCATCTGGTGGACCTGCTGCTCGATGTGGCCGCCAGCGGCACCAACCTGATCGAGCGCGACGGCATTTCCCATCGTCATTCGGCGAAGTTTGTATTGATCGGCACGATGAACCCGGAAGAGGGTGAGTTGCGCCCGCAACTGCTCGATCGCTTTGGTCTCAACGTCGCCCTGAGCGGTCAAACGGCACCGGCCGAGCGCGGACAGATCATTCGCCGGCGACTGGATTTCGACAGCGATCCGCAGGCCTTCTGCGGGCAGTGGGAAGCGGAGCAACAAGCCCTGCGTGAGCGCTGTGAAAACGCCCGCAATGCCTTGGCGAATATTCCCCTCGATGATGAAGCGTTGGCGCAGATTACCGAGCGTTGCTTTGCGGCCGGTGTCGATGGCCTGCGTGCCGATCTGGTCTGGCTGCGTGCGGCGCGGGCTCATGCGGCGTGGCGTGGCGCCGAAGGCATCGCCGAGCAGGACATCGATGCCGTGGCTGAATTTGCACTGCGTCATCGCCGCCGCGAACAGTCGCCATCCCATGCGCAGCAACCGGCGCAAGCGCCGTCCGGCACCCAGACTGCGCCGAGTGAAGGGCAGGGGCAGTGGGGTGAAATGCCGGCGCCGGCCCTTGCCACCGGCACGCGCCGCGAAGTCCCTGCCTGGCCAAAAAAGCCCTAGGCATTCGCCCCCGATCCGACGCGGGGGCGAATGCCAGACCCCGCGCCGGACGCCTGGACAGTGGCCGGCAAGGCAAGCGTCATGCAGCTCGCAGCGGCTCGGTGAACTGGCCGGGAACATTACTCAATGGCCGCCCGAAAGTACGCGCGGATCTGCTGTTTCAACTGCGCACCCGCACCCCTCATGAGCTGTGGCTGGTGATCGTCGACGCCTCGGCCTCGACCCGTCGTCATCAAGCGTTGAGCGATGCCAAGGGTGTGCTCGCGCAATTGTTCGATGACGCCTACCGACAACGGGCGCGTCTCGCCTTGCTGACCGCCAGCGGCGCAGCGCCGAAATGGCAGGTGCAGGGTTTGAAAGCTTCCAGCGGATTGCGTGCGTGGCTCGAGGATTTGGGCGCGGGCGGTGGCACGCCATTGCTGGCGGCGCTGACTGAGGCTGAACACTGGCTGACCGTGCGTCGCAAGCGATTCCCCGCCGAGCAACAGCGTCTGTTGGTGCTCACCGATGGACGCTTGAAAGAATGGTCAGGGTTGCCGGTGCTGGCTTGTCCGGGCCTGCTGATCGATATCGAACGCGGGCCGATCCGGTTGGGCCGGGCCAGGCAGTTGGCGACTGCACTGGAAGCGGATTACCGTCATATTGACGATCTATCGTCGATCTGAGGTCTATGCTGCAACCAGCCCATCTCACAAGGAGTGAATCATGCGCGTACTGGTTGCCAATTCTCAGGACGATTTTCGCGTAAAGGCTTACGCCGGCACCAACGGCGTGCTGCTGGCGATGGACCTCGCCGAACCCCGCCGCAAAGGCCTGCTGGGGTTTGCCATCGAGAAGCAGCAGGGCGACAAACCCTGGCAGTTCCTGTTCAACAGCCTGACTTTTCCCGGCAAGGCTCACACCTTCCCGCAGTTTCACGCCACACCGAGTGACATCGCGCCCCTGCAGAAATTTCGCTGGGCCGATTACGCGGTCTATCCCGGCACAACCATGCACTACCGCGTGCACTTGGCCTATGGCACTGCCGACGCGCCGGTGCTGGGGGAGTCGCTGGAACTGAGCATTACCTCGGATGACGGTCACCCGGCCAACCAGAGCGTGATCTTTAACCGCGCCGTGGCCGCCAGCCAGGCATTCCAGCGCAAGTTTCCCGATCTCGACGCACAGATCAGCGCCAACAAGAACATGCCTATCGAAGCCTGGCCAGACGCCGCTCGACAATGGCTGGAAAACGGCCTGCTCGGGCGCTTGCAAGGGTTTATCGAGCGCGCCGTCGACGGGCAATGGGCACTGGACATCGCGATCTACGAGTATCAACTGCAAGCCATCATCGACACGGTGAACGCCGCATTCGATCGCGGTGTGCAGGTGCGGGTGCTGTATCACGCCAAGCCCGGTGACGAAGACACCACGATGAACGAGGCCAGCCTCGCCAAATTACCGGACACCAGCAAGCGCGGCCGGGTAACCCACGATATTTTCCATGACAAGTTCATCGTTCTCAGCCACATCGCCGGTGGTGAGCGGCAGCCGCAGGCCGTGCTGTGCGGCAGCACCAATTTCACCGCCAACGGCGTGTATCGTCAGGCCAACGTGGTGCATGTGCTGGACGACACGGCCATCGCAGCCAGCTATCTGCAGACGTTCGAGCAGGTCTGGGCGACGCCGACGGATGTCGGTGCCACCCGCGACTGGATCACCCAGCACAACCCCATGAACCCGGCGCAACCGCTGTTTGCCGGGTTCTCGCCGCGCAGTGGCGGTGCCGATCTGCGGGCGTTCGTCGACATCATCAATGCGGCGAAGAAGGACGTGCTATTCGTCACGGCATTTACCTTGCCAGACGCGATTCTCAACGCACTGCTCGGACAGCCCCACGACGACATCCTGCGTTACGGCCTGCAGAACACCGTGAGTCGCATCACCGGATTCCACGCCGACCGTACGGCCGAGTTCGCTGCCACTGCGCTGCTCAACACCGGGCTGGAAGGCTGGTTGAAAGAGAACATGAAAGGCCAGAAGGGCAACCTGCTGGTGCACACCAAAGCGATCGTCACCGACTTCACCAGTGACAACCCGACCATCATCAGCGGCAGCCACAATCTCAGCGCAGCGGCCAGCAACGGCAACGACGAGAACTTCCTGATCATTCGCGGCGACACCGAATTGGCGGACCGTTATGGCCTGGAACTGTTGCGGTTCTACGAGCATTACCGCTTCCGCTATTTCGCGAAAAAACTGGCGCTGAAGCAGGTGCAGCCGCTGGCGGCGGATGACAGCTGGACCAACGACTATTACGTCGAAGGGGATTTGCGCCAGCTGTCTCGTCTGCGGTTTGCCGGGCGTTAGCGCTTATACATCCATCGCCTGGCGGTATTGACGGGTGCGGCGACTGAGGTACAAGCGGTCGCGAATCA
Organism: Pseudomonas sp. GW821-FHT09E04; assembly: GCF_059416185.1. Classification (NCBI taxonomy): domain Bacteria; kingdom Pseudomonadati; phylum Pseudomonadota; class Gammaproteobacteria; order Pseudomonadales; family Pseudomonadaceae; genus Pseudomonas; species Pseudomonas sp. GW821-FHT09E04. The sequence continues at coordinate 706,314 of NZ_JBWKOR010000001.1, read as the reverse complement.
GCGCCCAGAGTGCCGACACTTCCGGATGCGGCTTGCGACCCCGGCTCAGGCGCACCATCTGGAAGCGCACCACGGCCATGTTCGCCAGCGCCGCCAGCGGTTTGCGTTTCCAGCGGATCGGTGGCAGTTGCGGCTGACTGTGGCGGCCTTCGCGCCAGTGTTTGACCAGGTTCGGCTCAATGGCCATCGCCGTGGCGATGCCGGCCATGGCGAGGCCGCTGTCGAGCACTTGTTCGACGACTGGCAGGCGGCGGATGCCACCGGTGACCATCACCGGCATGCGCGCCACGCTGGCCAGTTCGCTGGCCATCTCCAGAAAGAATGCCTCACGGGCCAGGGTGCGCCCGTCGCGGGCTTCGCCTTGCATCGCCGGCGCTTCGTAGCTGCCGCCGGAGAGTTCAAGCAGGTCGATCGGCTGTTCGTTGAGCCATTCGATCACCTGACGGGCGTCGTCTGTGTCGAAACCGCCGCGCTGGAAGTCCGCCGAATTGAGCTTCACTGCCACGCAAAACTGTGGCGACACCGCCTGACGCACAGCCTCGATCACCGACAGCAGCAGGCGTGCACGGTTTTCCAGCGAACCACCCCAGCGATCGGTACGACGATTGGTCAGCGGCGAAAGAAACTGGCTGAGCAGATAACCGTGGGCGGCGTGGATCTGTATGCCGGTGAATCCGGCTTTCTCGGCGAGTGCTGCGCTCTTGGCAAAACGTTGAATCACATCCTCGATGTCGTCCTCGGTCATCGGTTTGGGCTCGGCGAACAGTTTCGAGAACGAACCCATGTCCAGGGCCACCGCTGACGGCGCCAGCGCTTGCTGGCCCATATTGGCGAAGGTCTGGCGACCGGGATGGTTGAGCTGCACCCAGACCTGCGCGCCGCCACTGCGGGCGATTTCGGCCCATTGGCGGAAACGGTCCAGATGCCGTTCGTCTTCGAGCACCACGCCGCCGGGGCCGGTCATCGCGCGGCGGTCGATCATCACGTTACCGGTCAGCAGCAACCCGGCACCGCCCTCGGCCCAGGCCTGGTACAGGCGGAACAATTCACGGGACGGTGCCTGGTCACGATCCGCGAGATTTTCTTCCATGGCGGCTTTGGCGATACGGTTGCCGACGGTCTGGCCGTTGGGCAGATTCAAAATCTGGAAGGGCGACATTGCTTGACTCCTCATCAGTGATGGAGAGAGGCTAAGCTTAAAGTTAACTTTAATGTCAAGCAGGCAATTCGAGGTTGGAATGAAAATTGGTGAATTGGCGCAACAGAGCGGGCTGAGCGCTTCGAGCATTCGTTTCTACGAAGCCCAGGGCCTGATTCCCAAAGTGGAAAGGCTGGGCAATGGTTATCGGCGTTACCCGCCGCAAGTGCTGCAGACCCTCAATATCATTCGCTGCGCCCAGCAGGCCGGGTTTTCCCTTGAAGAACTCAAGCAGTTGCTGCCAGCTGCCGGAACCGGAGAGTTCAAGCACGATGAACTGGTGGAAGGCCTGACGCGCAAGGTCGAGCAGATCGAAGTCATGCAACAGCATCTGGCCCAGAGCAAGGCGCGGCTGCTGGAGGTGATCGACAGCATTCAATCGAAGCCGGAAGGCATGAGCTGCGGTGCGAATGCCGAACGGGTGCTGGCCTCGATCTACCCGGAATCCTGAAGCGACGGCGAAGGCGTACAGATTTTGAAATGATTTCCAGCTGTAGGAAAAGTCATCTGAGCCTGTACGCTTCAAGGCCTATTTTCATTCAGGATTTGCATGAACACCCTCTCGGAGCCTCCCAGTTCGACTCAAAGAACCACGTTCCCTTCGCGCCATGGCGCGGTCTTGACGCACTCGCAGCATCCAGTCTTCCGACTCCCGACTATCGTTGATGGCGCAGCCTTCGAGCTTTCGCGCCGCACTTTGCCGTGTCCGGCAGCCTGAATTCACTGAAGAGAGATAGAGACAGATTATGGAATGGTTAGCGGATCCCACGGCATGGCTGGGCTTGTTGACACTGATCGTGCTGGAACTGGTGCTGGGTATCGACAACCTGGTGTTTATCGCGATTCTGGCGGACAAACTGCCGCCGCATCAGCGCGACCGTGCGCGAATCATCGGTTTGAGCCTGGCGCTGATCATGCGTCTTGGCCTGCTGGCGAGTATTTCCTGGCTGGTCACCCTCACGGCACCATTGTTCGAAGTGTTCGGCAAGAGTTTCTCCGGCCGCGACCTGATCATGCTGTTCGGTGGTGTGTTCCTGTTGTTCAAGGCGACCATGGAGTTGCACGAACGGCTGGAAGGCCATATCGGCGAGCGTTCGACCAACACGGCTTATGCGTTGTTCTGGCCGATCGTGGCGCAGATTGTCGTACTCGATGCGGTGTTCTCCCTCGATGCGGTGATTACTGCCGTGGGCATGGTCGACGAACTGGCGGTGATGATGATCGCGGTGATCGTGTCCATTGGTGTCATGATCATTGCCAGCAAACCGTTGACCCGCTTCGTCAACGCCCACCCGACGGTGATCATGCTCTGTCTGGGCTTCCTGATGATGATCGGTTTCGCCCTGACCGCCGAAGGCCTGGGCTTCCACATCCCGAAAGGTTATCTGTACGCCGCGATTGGTTTCTCGATCCTGATCGAGGTGTTCAACCAGATCGCCCGTGCTCGTCGCAAGCGCTCGATGCAGGGTTTGCGCCCGATGCGTGAGCGTACGGCCCACGCGGTGATGCGTTTGTTGGGCGGTCGCAAACTGGCGGTGGAAGAGGTGGGCGAGGAGATCTCCGACTTGCTGGACAATGGCGAGGCGCCAAGCGCGGAGCTGTTCGACCGACGTGAGCGAGTGATGATCAGCGGCGTGCTGCAACTGGCTGAACGGCCGATCCGCACCCTGATGACCGTGCGCGCGGATGTCGATCACATTGACCTCGCGGATGACGCGGGGGCAATTCGCACGCGATTGATGCATTCCTCCTACTCGCGCCTGCCGCTGATTCGCAACGGTGCGGTGGATGAACCCTTGGGCTTCGTTCACAAGAAGGAACTGCTGAAGGAGTATCTGGCCGGCAACGAGCCAAACCTCGAACACCTGGCGCGCAAGACGCTGAACCTGCTCGACAGCTATTCGATCCTTAACGCATTGGAGCAGATGCGTGCAGCATCGACCCATATCGCGTTTGTAGTAAACGAATTCGGTGATTTTGTCGGCGTGCTGACCATGACCGACATTCTCGAATCGATCGCCGGCGAGTTGCCGGACGCCAGCGAAATTGCCGGCCCGGACGTGGTCGAAGAGCAGGGCGGGTTTGTGGTGAACGGCGCTTTGAACCTGACACGTATTCGTCAGCGCACCGGCTTCACCGTCGAGCCGACCGAGGATTACCAGACGCTTGCCGGGTTGGTGATGAGCCTGCTGGATCGGTTGCCGATGAAAGGTGATCGCCTGGTACACGACGGTTGGGGCATGACCGTGATGGCGGTCGAGGAGCGGCGGGTGACGCGGGTGTTGCTGGTGCGTGAGGCCTGATGGCCTCACTGATGAAAGGTGTACCGGTCTTTCCCGGTGTGCTTTGACTCATACAACGCTTCATCAGCCTTGATCAGGGCCTGGTTGAGGGTGTCACCATCTTCGACCCGGGCCACGCCGATGCTGATGGTCACCGGGTACCGGGTGGTTTGCTCACGCACCACCCGGCACAACTCACCGGCCAATGCCTCGACGTCGTCGCGGCGTACGCCGGCCAGATAAATCGCAAACTCCTCGCCACCCAGTCGCGCGTACTCGAACGGTGCCATCACCGCTTTGATGTCTGCCGCGATCCGCTTGAGCACTTCATCGCCGATGTCGTGGCCGTGCACATCATTCACTTTCTTGAAGTTGTCGATGTCGATCATCGCCAGGTAATGGTCCTGCTCGCGGGGCACCGATTGCAGGCTCTTTTCGGCGCGGGTCATGAACGAGCGGCGGTTGGGGATTTCAGTCAGGGTGTCGTTGTAGGCCTGATCCAGCAACAGCTTGGACATGATGTAGTTGTAGAGCTTGGTCTCGCGCAGTTTGAGGAACGTGTAGATCGTCAGCGCACAGAGAAACACGCTGTAGCAGATGGTCATCACCCCTTTGAGTTCCAGCAGGCCGATACCGGTGCCCATGAACGGGTTGAGTATCAGCCAGGTGATGACCTGCGCACCGAAGAATGACCAGCGACTCAGCGGCAGCACGGAGGCGCTGTAGAGCGTGGTGGCGGCGGCAAGTACCAGCCAGATGCCATGAAACGTCGGCGGCAGGCCGTCGATCACCAGACGTATGCCCAAGGTGATGACGAACACGAAGGTCAGGTTCAGCCAGTCGAAGTGGCGGGCCTTGCGCGTGAACATCAGCACCACGGCAAGCACCGCAAACGCTGCGATGAACACCATCGAGCGCCAGGTGAAGCCCTGATCGCCGAGGAAACTGACGATCAGGTCGAAGGCCAGCCAGATGCACATGCTGGCCAGATAGATCAGCAGGCAGAACGAGTGCAGCCGCTCGAATTCATGCTGGATGAACTCGTCCCACAGCTCGGCGGGCGCGGTTCGCTTCAGGACTTCGTCTTCAATGGTTTTGTACATTGCTGCCCGGATGCTTGCGCTGGTTGTCGAGAATCACCTGTCCCCACGGTCGATAGCGCAGGGAAAACACTGCATTTTGATGGCAACCGGTCGAGGTGGCATCAGGGGTTGCCGGCTCCGCGCGGAACGGCTCACCTTCGCGACTGACCTGGCGGAACGCTTCACGCACGATTCCGACGGAGCAGGGCAGTGCACTGGCATAACCGCTGCGCACCAGCACTGGCAGGCGCCCGGTGCCAGCGCCGTCCTGCCACCAGACGTGCGCACCGGCCGCTGTAAGATCCCCCAGCCATTGGGCGTTGACTGTCGGAGCAAGCTTGCCGGCACTGAAGGCGCTGACATGCAGCGGTGCATCCAGTTTTGCCGCGAAATCCTTCAGCTGACGCTGGAGCGTTGCCCGTCGATCGGCCGCCAGAAAGTGCAAGTCATCCAGCTCCAGCGGTAGATACCAACCGCTGACCGGCAGTTTCCATTCCTGGCGCAACTTCTGTTGTTGCGCCAGCGATTGACCCAGTTGCGCCTGCCAGTAGGCACCGAGGCCGGCGCTGTCCAGTTCGTCGATGCGCTTGTAATACGCCGGGTCCATCGACAGCCCGAGCACCAGTTGCAGACCTTGTTGTTCGGCAAGTTTCAGGCTGTTGGCGAGCCAGCCATTGGCACCACCGAAGTCCGAGTCGCCATACGCGGTCCACTGCACGATCACCGTTCCCGTGCCTTGTCTGGCGGTGTCCTGCCAGACTTTCTGCCATTGCGCCTGCGTCAGGCCGGCGTCGACATTCAGCGGCTGATAGAACACCCGCTCATCGGCCCGTGCGAGCGTCGCGCCCATCAGCAGGCAGAAAAACAACATCCATCGAGCCATCAGAAATTCCACTCCACGCCCAGCAGCACACCGTTGCCGCCTTCATACAGATTGCCGCCCAGGGACTGTTGATATTCGGTGCGTACCGTCAGTTTCGACCGGTAGGCGTTGTAGCGATCTTCGTCGTACCACCACTGCCAGCGCAGACCCACGCCGGTGCGCAGATCCTGGCGCCAATCGTTGCTCGGGTCCTGGCTGGCAAATTCGAGGAAGCCGTAAGGCATGATTGTCTGGGCGCCACTGTTTGGCAGCTTCCAGGCATGCCCCTGCTGGAACCGCGACAGCCATTGATGATCGCCGGCCTTGGTCCACCAGGCGGCGTCGAGGTAGAGGAAACGCTCATCCCAATCGTTTTCATCGACGCGCCAGTCGTTGCGGTACTTGCCCTGATCGAGGAACGAGGCAGTCGCGCGCAGCAGATAGTCGGTGGTGGTGTGGCCGTCCTGGCGGTGATCGTTGACCTGATCCAGCAACTTTTCCGGCACCAGCATCTGGCCGAGGCTCAGGCTGTGGTTGTCGTCATCGTTGAACTGGCTCTGTTTGTAGATCTCACCGTAGAAGTTGATGTTCTGCGTGCCCCACGGTTTGTAGCGCAGGCCGACACCGGCAGCGAGGGATTCAGCGTAACTGGAGCGACCCTGGCCACCGAGCAGCACCCGACCGTACACCGACAGCGTGCTGCCGGCGCGGCTCGGTTCGTCGCCGAGGGCGTGGTCCCACATCGCCAGTTGCACGTTTTGCGAGTCGGCGCGGCGGCGCGAACCTTTGCTCTCGTCCGGTCGCACGAAGTCATTCGTCGATACCCCGGCCGGTGACCAGGTGCTGGCAATCGTCCGGCTGTCGCGGCGGGAGAGGGTTTCATGGGCGCGGCGCTGACGGTAACGGCGCGCTTCCATGCTGCCGTCCTCGTCGTCGACAGCCACCGGGTTCTGTTCCAGATCAATCACCCGACGCAGTTCCTTGCGGGCAGAGGCGCTGTCTTCCGCTTCGTCATAACGCCAGGCCAGGGTTTCACCCAGTCGATAGTCCTCGGGGAAATCACGGGTGGCCTGTTGCAGATAGGGGATTGCGGTGGCGCGTTCCTCGCGGGTTTCGGCACCGGCCAGACGCATGCCGTAGTCGGCGCGATAACGTGGGTTGTTCGGGTCGCGGCGTACTGCCTCGGCCAGCCATGCTGTACTTTGTGGCAGGTCGCCGGCCTTTTGCGCAGTGACCGACGCCGCGTAGAAATGCCCGGCGTCCGGTGCTTGTTGCAAGGCTTTACGCTGACGTTCAAGTGCCTGGACATGATCGCCACGAGCGTCGGCGATTGCCGCGCCGAGGGCCCATTCGTTGGCGCCGCGGGTGGTGCTTTGCTGCCAGTAGCGTTCGGCTGTCTGGCTGTCACCGGCATTCAGCGCGCTGCGGCTCGCGGTGAGGCGCGCGTTGTCGCTCAGTTCCGCTGCCGGGAGGCTGCGCCAGATGGCCAGTGCGCCAGCCGAATCACCGGCGGCTTCCAGGGCGTACGCCAACGGCAGACGACTGCCGCGGTCGCCGAGTTTTTCCGCTTGCTGGTAATAGACGACAGCCTCGCCCGGCCGATCCGGCATCGCGCAACGCCCCAGTGCCCGGTAATCGCCGGCGACCTGCGGGTGGTTGCCGATGGCATGCTGAACGGCATCGCACTGACCGTTTTCTGCCAGTTGCGCGAGTAACTGACCACGGGTGGCACCATCCACATGGGTGAGCAACGAAGCCATTCGCCGTTGTTGTTCCGGTGTTGTGGTTTTCGAAGCTGCATAAAGCCCGGCCAGACGTTGGAGTGCAGTGGCCGGCAAGCGTCCTTGATGACGGCCGAAAGCGGTTTCCAGTAACTGTTGCGCCTGTGCGCGATCGCCATTGTTTACCGCCAGATAGGTGGCCTGATTTAGCGAATTCAGGCTGCCGGTCTGCCGGTAGTGAAGCTCCCACAAGGTCTGCGCTTCGGTCATGCGGCCCATGCGTTGCGACAGTTCTGCGCGACGTTTGACGATTTCAGGTGTTTGCGTCTGGCCGGCCAGCCAGGCGTCGACCTTGTCACTGCGCCCCTGTTCCTGCCAGACACCCAGCAATTGCTCCTGACGGCGACTGTCCCACGGCTGCGGCAGTCGGGTGGTCTGCAGCAGGTCGGTGGCTTGCAGGCGTTGGGCGAGTATCAGCCAGGTTTGCGGGTCGTCGTCAGGCGTACAACCACGAAATTGCTTGAGCGCTGCTTCCGGGTCCTGGCGTGACAACCATTCAGCGGTCTCCAGGCACGGCCGTTGCAGATCGTTGCTCAAACGCTGCACGGTCGGCACATCTTCGGTCTTGCGTGCCAGCTCCCACAGGCGCTGACGTTGCGTGGGATCGGCCAGATCGGAGTCCGGCAACGACTGAATCCAGCGTTGCGCCTGTTGTTCGTGACCCATGGCAATGGCGCGGTCGACCATTGCCAGACGGACCTTGCGTGCGGCCTCCGGAGTCGGTGCCTGTTGCAGCAGTTGTTGCAGCGGTTTTTCGTCGAGGCGCTGTACATAAGCATTGGCCAAACGTTGCCAGCCTTCGGCATCCAGCTGTTTACGGGCGGCGAGCGGTGCGAGCTGATCGATGGTGCCGCTCCAGTCGCGCAGCTGTTCCGACCAGTTGGCCCGCGCCAGACGCAGGATATTGTCATCGCCCTTGGGCGACAGTTGTGCGAGCCAGTCGTGGGCTTTGGCCGCGCCGCCGAACTTGGCGAGACTCAGACTGTAGGCCTGCCACAGGCGCACGCGATCATTCAGGCTGCTGGTACCCATCCAGCTTTCAACCTGAGTGCTGGTGGGTGGATCCTGTTCGATCCAGGTCAGGCGCAGGTCGAGGAGGGCGTCGCTGTTGTCCGGCAGCGCCTGCATGGCGTCCTTGTAGCGGCGTTGTTTGGCCAGCGACTCAACCAGCAGCGCCCGGGCCTCGTCGTTTTTCGGGACCTTTTCCAGCAAGTGGCGCATCAGTCGTTCGACTTCTTTCCAGTTGCCCTTTTTCGCCTCGCGATAGCTTCGGTCCATGTAGGGATAGCTGCGAAATTGTTCGAAGTCGCTCAGCGGCGCAGCCTGTAGCGGATACGCAGTGCTCAGGCCCAGCAGCAGGCTGCCCATCAGCAGGGTGTGACGATGCACAGGCTTCATGCGACCTCCCGGACAATGCGGTAGGCGGCTTGCTGTTCGCTGGCCTGATCGGCGAGGGCCTGTTCCAGGACTTCCTGGGTGATCATGCCGCGGGAAATCAGATGCTCCCCGAGTGACATGTTTTCCGCATCGAAATCGATCAACGCCTGATTGAACAAGGTTGGCGGCACCATACCGCGAACCTGCAGCAGATTGCCCAGCAGCACCTGATGGCGGCTGACCCGCTCCAGCAAGGCTTCATCGTCCTGATGGCGCTCAAGTACTTCGAGCATATGACGCACTTCCTCATTCTGGCGGGGGCTGGCGTACCAGTAACGAATCCCCAGCGTAACGCGGCCCTGCGGTGCCAGACGGCTACGCACCGGGCGTTTCAATTGACGGCTGATCGCGCCGAGCGAGACCTGGCTGACCGGGCCTTCGGAGGCCAGAATCAGGGTGTCGCCTTCTTCGGCCACCGGCAGCACGCCGTAGTGCGATGCGACCCGGCGTGGCACGGCATCGATCAGGCGCTTGTCGAGCTTGAACGGGTTGAGTGGCGCCCACTCCAGGTCAAGCTGTTCGGCAAGTGTTTGAACCAGCTGAGTGCTGTCGATGTACTCACGCAGCAGCAGTTCGCGACCCAGTCGACGACGTACCGGACTGGTGATCGCCGCTTCCAGTTGTTCTTCGGTCAGCAGGCCTTTTTCCACCAATCGATGGCCGAGTGGGGTGCGTTGTGCCTTGGTCAGTGCCGGGAATTCGTGGGTGGTCTTGTCCCAGGCCACACGCCGTGAGTCGCCCATCTCCATCACCTGGCGCAGGGCGCGCAGGTTGGCGAAGAAATTGACGAAGTTGCTCCACATCATGCGCGGCGCCGACAACAGACCTTCGACCAGCCCGTAGTAGCGAGTGACAAACCAGCCACGCTGGAACAGGCGGTTGAACAGCATCAAACCGTTGAGCCACAGCAGCACCGACAGCAACGAGCTGTCGGCGAGGATCGAGGGATAGCGCCATGACTCTGGGGCAATCACCGTGATGGCCCACATCGCCAGCAGCACCAGGAACAGCAGGTTGACCAGAAAGCTCAGCAGGTAGGCGATCAACCCGCGACGGTCACGCCACAGGAAGTAATTGAGCAGACCCTTGCGACTCCAGCCGAGGTTCTTGGTGCCTTGAAATACGATGCCGACGATCCACCGCGACTTCTGCCGGATTGCGTGTTGCAGGTCCCGGGGGAAGTGCTCGCGTACGCAGATCACCTGGGAGAACTCGCGGTTCATCCCGAACACCCACGGTTGCTCCAGCGCCAGTTTCGGATCGCTGACCGAATAGCGGGCGAAGATGCATTTCATGCCTTTCTGCTTCAGGCGGAAACCGATGTCGTAGTCTTCGGTGAGACTCTGCACATCGAAGGCGATACCGTCGCCGTCTTCCAGCAGCGCGCTGATGGCTTTACGGCTGAAGCAGGTGCCGACGCCGGCGCTGGGCACCTGGCCGGTGAGGGCTTCGCGGACGATGACGTCCTTGCCGTGGTTCTCGGCGAACTCATCGACGTAGTGCCCGGCGGTGAAGCCTTTCCATTCCGGTGCGTAGGGGTAGACCGGAATCTGGATCAGGTCCTTGTTCGGCAGCAGGTAGTTGTAGAGGCGCAACTCCATCGGCGAAATCACGTCTTCGGCATCGTGCAGGATGAAACCGGCGAACTGGATTTTCGCTTCGCTCTCGAAACGCAGGATCGCATCGATGATGTTGTTCAGGCAGTCGGCCTTGCTAGTCGGACCCGGGCGGGCGCAGACCACTTTGTGCACGTTGGGGTAGTGCTGGCAGACCGCATCGACGTCGGCCTGGGTTTCGGCGTCGTTGGGGTAGGTGCCGACGAAAATCTGATAGTTCTCATAATCGATGGTCGAGGCAGCCAGCCGCGCCATCTCGCCGACCACGCCGACTTCGTTCCACGCCGGCACCATGATCGCCAGCGGCTTCTCGGGAATCGAATACAGGCGTTCCTCGTCAGCGCGCTTGAATTTCTCGTAGATCCGCCAGCGCCGAATTAACTTGCGGCTCCAATACACCAGATCGATGAACAGGTCATCGAGTCCGAGGATGAACATCAGCAGGGCGAGGAGGATCGCCACATACTTCAGACCAAACAGCACATACGCAAAAAAATCGACCCAGCCCAGGCTCATACCCCGTTACCCGCCGTCGAGCGTGCGCTCAGCCAGGCGTGGAGGCGTTTGGCGATACGTTCGCTGGCGTGACCGTCACCGTATGGGCTGTGGACGCGGCTCATGCGTTTGTAGGTCGCTTCGTCATCGAGCAACTGGCTGGCTTCCTTGACGATCTTTGCGGTGTCGGTGCCCACCAGCAGCACGGTGCCGCCCTCAAGTACGGAGGGGCGTTCGGTGACGTCACGCAATACCAGCAGCGGCTTGCCGATGGCCGGCGCTTCCTCCTGGACGCCGCCGGAGTCGGTCAGGATGAAGTGCGCGCGGCCCATCAGCCAGACGAAGTTCGGGTAATCCTGAGGGGCGACCAGATAGATGTTGGGTTTGTCGGCGAGCATGCCGTACACCGCGCTCTGCACCTGCGGATTGAGGTGCACCGGGTAGACGAATTGCACATCCGGGTAACGCAGGGCGAGATCGGCCAGGGCCTGGCAGATGTTCTGGAAACCGTCGCCGAGGTTTTCCCGGCGATGGCCCGTGATCAACACCATGCGACGGCTGTCGTCGAGCACCGCCAGAGGTGAATCGGCAGCCGGGCGCCAGTTGCTCTGTTGCTGGTTCGTGCGCATCCACAGCAGCGCATCGATGACGGTATTGCCGGTGATTTCGATGTTGTCCTGCGGCACGCCTTCGCGCAGCAGATTGGCTTCGGCTTTGCCGGTCGGCGGGAAGTGCAGGTCGGCGATCACGCCGGTCAGACGTCGGTTGGCTTCTTCAGGCCAGGGCGCGCGCAGGTTGCCGGTGCGCAAACCGGCCTCGACGTGGCCGATGGGCAGCTGGCGATTGAACGCGGCGAGGGCGGCGATGAAGCTGGTGGTGGTGTCGCCGTGTACCAGCACGATGTCCGGTTTGACCCGTTCGTAGGCCTGGTCGAGTTGTGCAAGCAGATGTTGCGACAGACCGTTGAGTGTCTGGCCCTGGGTCATCACTTGCAGGTCTTCATCGACCGTCAGTTCGAACGCGTCGAGTACCTGTTTGAGCATCTCCCGATGCTGGCCGGTCGAGCAGATGTTGAGTTTGATGTCGGGCCACTGACGCAGAACCCGAGCCAGCGGGGCCATTTTGATGGCCTCCGGGCGAGTACCGAAAACCATCATGACGTTAAAGGACATTGACCCCTCCTGGGACGAAGCAAGGCCGTGGCCGGATAGCCAGCAGCACCTATCTCTTTCTGAGAAATAAAGAAAAGCAGCCGGATGGGAGCTTGTCCAATCCGGCCTTGAGGCTAGTTGTTACAGATCAATTGGAACGAAAGTGCCATATCTGATGGCTCTTAGGTGGCACTTTCAGGAAAAGTTCCATCGTTTTGCGCGGGGGATGGTGCAGAGGGTACGCAGGGTGTGGCGAAGCCAGCTCAGGTCATGGACCGATTTGCGCAGCGCAGCGGGGTGTCTGGTTTTGCCGAGGAACTGGGTGAAGTCTTGCAGAAGCGATTCATCCGTTCCGATGCCTTTCAGTTTTTTGAGCAGTACGCCTTCCTTGTAGAACAACACCGTCGGCGTACCCGTGACATCAGGATGTCGACACGACTGTGCGGTATCGAGCATGAAGATATCCATCCAGGGCCGGAAGGGCTTGGCGACTTCGAGAAAAACGGGGCCGGAGAACACGCAGGCACCGCAGTGCTCGTTGAAGAAGTACAGGACGACAAGGCGCCTGGCTTTCAAGACCTTCCGGTACGTCGGGGGCAACGCTGAATATCGAGTCGGCGTCGTCATCGGAGCCTCCTTTATTCGATGCACAAGACGTCACGACGTTAAAGGAGCGGCGGTCGCTGTCGCAACTGTCAGAGTTGACAGGTGCCGAGCGCAATTTTTTGTGCGCCGCGCACCGATATGTGGCCCGAGTACCCGTCGTGTGTAGCCAACAGTAGCGCGGCCTTTCTGTCACTGCGCGTAACACCGTCCCGAACACTTTTCGCATCCCTTTGATTCAGAACGCATTTCAATCCGTTGCGGATTCCTGACGATTCCTGTGGCACACTTTCTGCTGTTCATTCCGTAGTAACAAACCGTGTTCCGGTATAGCGGAATAAACAATCCTCTGGAGTGCTTGCCATGCATCGCCGACTTTCCTTGTTCAAAGCGTGTGTTTTTGTTCTCGCGGCTTCGTCCGCTGTCATGGGTATGGCCCAGGCGGCCGACAGCAAGCTCGACAGCGTCCTGGCCCGTGGAAAACTGATCGTGGGGACCGGCAGCACCAACGCGCCGTGGCACTTCCAGGGCGCGGACGGCAAGTTGCAGGGCTTTGATATCGACATCGCCCGGATGGTGGCCAAAGGTCTGTTCAATGACCCGAGCAAGGTCGAGTTCGTGGTGCAGTCGTCCGATGCGCGGATTCCCAACCTGTTGACCGACAAGGTCGACATGAGCTGCCAGTTCATCACCGTCACGGCCAGCCGTGCGCAGCAAGTGGCGTTCACCCTGCCGTATTACCGCGAAGGCGTCGGCCTGCTGCTGCCGAACAACAGCAAATACAAGGAAATCGAAGACCTGCAAGCCGCTGGCGACAGCGTGACTGTGGCCGTGCTGCAGAACGTGTACGCCGAGGAATTGGTGCACCAGGCGCTGCCCAAGGCCAAGGTCGATCAGTACGACAGCGTCGATCTGATGTATCAGGCCGTGAACTCCGGTCGCGCCGATGCCGCTGCTACCGACCAGTCTTCAGTCAAATACCTGATGGTCCAGAACCCTGGCCGCTATCGCAGCCCGACATACGCCTGGAGCCCGCAGACCTACGCCTGCGCCGTCAAACGTGGCGATCAGGACTGGCTGAACTTCGTCAACACCACCTTGCATGAAGCCATGACCGGTGTTGAATTCCCGACCTACGCGGCATCGTTCAAGCAATGGTTCGGCGTTGATCTGCCATCGCCCGCTATCGGTTTCCCTGTCGAATTCAAATGATCCCGTGAGAGTGGGGCGCCCTGATGCGCCCCGCTCAAGGTACTGCCAACCATGAACTATCAGTTGAATTTTGCCGCCGTGTGGCGCGATTTCGACACCTTGCTGGCGGGGCTCGGTCTGGGTCTTGAGCTGGCGCTGGTGTCGATCGCCATCGGCTGCGTGATCGGCCTGTTGATGGCGTTTGCCTTGCTGTCGAAGCATCGCGCCTTGCGGGTGCTGGCATCGGTGTATGTGACGGTGATCCGTAACACGCCGATTCTGGTGTTGATTCTGTTGATCTACTTTGCGTTGCCGAGCCTGGGGATCCGGCTGGACAAGATCCCGTCGTTCATCATCACGCTGTCGCTGTATGCGGGGGCGTACCTGACCGAAGTGTTCCGGGGCGGCTTGTTGAGCATCCCCAAGGGTCAGCGTGAAGCGGGATTGGCCATCGGTCTGGGCGAGTGGCAGGTGAAGGCCTACGTCACCGTGCCGGTGATGTTGCGCAACGTGCTGCCGGCGCTGTCGAACAACTTCATTTCGCTGTTCAAGGACACCTCGCTGGCCGCCGCGATTGCGGTGCCGGAGCTGACCTACTACGCGCGCAAGATCAACGTCGAGAGCTACCGGGTGATCGAAACCTGGCTGGTGACCACGGCGTTGTATGTCGCGGCCTGTTACCTCATTGCCATGCTGCTGCGTTACCTCGAGCAGCGTCTGGCGATCCGCCGATAGGAGGCTGCGATGTACGAATCCCCCAGTTGGTTGCATGAGTTGTGGATTGCCCGCGAAGCCTTGTGGCAAGGCTTTCTGACCAGCGTGCAGGTGTCGGCGCTGGCGATTCTGTTCGGCACGGTCATCGGCGTATTCGCCGGTCTGGTGCTGACCTACGGCAAGTTCTGGATGCGCGCGCCGTTCCGCTTTTATGTCGACCTGATTCGCGGCACCCCGGTGTTTGTGCTGGTACTGGCCTGCTTCTACATGGCGCCGGCGCTCGGTTGGCAGATCAGCGCGTTTCAGGCGGGCGCCTTGGGTCTGACGCTGTTTTGCGGCTCCCACGTGGCCGAGATCGTGCGCGGTGCGTTGCAGGCATTGCCACGCGGGCAGATGGAAGCGGGCAAAGCCATCGGCCTGACGTTTTATCAATCCCTCGGCTACGTGCTGTTGCCCCAGGCGCTGCGGCAGATCCTGCCGACCTGGGTCAACTCGTCCACGGAAATTGTCAAGGCGTCGACCTTGCTGTCGGTGATCGGCGTGGCGGAGCTGTTGCTCAGCACCCAGCAGATCATCGCCCGGACGTTCATGACCCTGGAGTTTTATCTGTTCGCCGGTTTTCTGTTCTTCGTCATCAACTACGGCATCGAATTACTCGGCCGGCACATTGAAAAGCGGGTGGCCTTGCCATGACTCAAGCTCAAGTTTCCAACGTCCAGAACGGCCAGCCGCTGCTGGACATCCGTGGCCTGCACAAGCAATACGGCGCGGTCGAAGTGCTCAAGGGTGTCGACCTGAGCATGCAGCGCGGCAACGTGGTGACGCTGATCGGCTCCAGCGGCTCGGGCAAGACCACGCTGCTGCGTTGCGTGAACATGCTGGAGGAGTTCCAGGGCGGGCAGATCCTGCTCGACGGTGAATCCATCGGTTATGACGAACTCAATGGCAAGCGCGTGCGCCACCCGGAAAAAGTCATCGCGCGCCATCGGGCGATGACCGGCATGGCATTCCAGCAGTTCAACCTGTTTCCGCACCTCACCGCGTTGCAGAACGTCACCCTCGGCCTGCTCAAAGTCAAAAAGATGCACAAGGACGAAGCCGTGGTGCTGGCCGAAAAATGGCTGGAGCGGGTCGGCCTGCTGGAGCGGCGCAATCACTTTCCCGGCCAGCTGTCCGGCGGTCAGCAGCAGCGCGTGGCGATTGCCCGGGCGATTGCGATGAACCCGAGCCTGATGCTGTTCGACGAAGTCACCTCGGCCCTCGACCCGGAACTGGTCGGCGAAGTGCTGAACGTGATCAAGGGCCTGGCCGAGGACGGCATGACCATGTTGCTGGTGACCCACGAAATGCGTTTTGCGTTCGAGGTCTCGGACAAGATCGTTTTCATGAATCAGGGGCGTATCGAAGAGCAGGGGCCTCCGAAGGAGCTGTTCGAGCGTCCGCAATCACCGCGGCTGGCTGAGTTTCTCAAAAGCACGCGGTTCTGACTTTTCACTTTTTCAATCAGGAGACACATCCATGAGCATTACGCGTTACGGCACCGGCAGCACCGCCGCTGGCGGCCAGCCTCGTCCATTCGCCCGCGCAGTCGAGGCCGATGGCTGGCTGCACGTTTCCGGTCAGGTGCCGGCGGTGGATGGCGAGATCATCGTGGGCGGTATCGTCGAGCAGACTCACCAGACCATGAAGAACCTGATCGCGATTCTCGAAGAAGCCGGTTATGGCCTGGAAGATGTGGTACGTGCCGGGGTGTGGCTGGACGATCCGCGGGATTTCAGCAGTTTCAACAAGGTTTTCGGCGAATACTTCAAGCCCGAACACGCACCGGCCCGGGCCTGTGTGCAGGCGAGCATGATGGTTGACTGCAAGGTCGAGATCGACTGCATTGCGTACAAGAAGAAGGCTTGAGAGATGTGGCGTCGCTGAGGCCGTAGCCCCCTCACCCTAGCCCTCTCCCCCAGGAGAGGGGACTGATCTCTATCGATGCAGAGTCCGGCGTTTGGCAGCTAGTCATGTATCGATACGGTCAGGCTCCCTCTCCCTCCGGGAGAGGGCGGGGGGTGAGGGCTGCGATCCAACTGACACAACGCCAAGGGCCAATTACCATCCCGGCATCTTTTATGGGAACAACAGAAATGACCGAAGACACCATCAAGCGCCGGGCACGCGGTCTGGACCGGGCGTTCGATATCCTCGATTTCCTCAAGGAAATCGGCCAGCCACTGCGCCCGAACGACATCGCCAATGGCATCGGCAGCCCGAAATCCACGGTCTACGAACTGGTGGCCTCGTTGCTCGAACGGCGGATTCTCGAACCGGTGGGCAAGGACGGTCATGTCTATCTCGGTCGTCAGCTGTACTTCCTCGGCCAGGCGCATCTGCGGCATTTCGACCTCAGTCGCGAGGCCGATCACGCGTTGCAGGAGATCGTCAGCCAGACCCGGGAAACCGCGCAGATGTGCCTGCTCAACGGGCGCAAATACACGGTGGCGCTGATGAAGGAGGGCGAGCGGCATTTCCGCATTTCCTCCGATATCGGCGAGAACGCGCCAATCCCGTGGACGGCGTCCGGACGCTTGCTGCTGGCGCACTTGAGTGACCAGCAGATCAGCGACCTGATCGACCCCGACGACTTTATCCTGCCGGGTGGCGAACGACTGCCGATGGAGACATTTCTCAAGGAAATCCGCCAGGCCGGCATCGACGGTTTCTTCTCGTTCGACAGTGTCGCCGACACCTTTACCCACTGCTTCGCCGCCCCGGTCAAAGACCCTCAAGGCGTGGCCATCTGCACCCTGTGCATCGTCGCACCGCGCGCCGATGCCAAGACCAACTACAACGACTATCGCCGGGTCTTGATCGAGAGCGCCAACAGCCTCGCCCGGCGAATCAACGAATAACCGCGCCCGGCAGCGGGCGCGACTGTGAGGAGTTCGACCATGACGACTGCCAACAACACTGCTGCCGTGGAAAAAGGCGATGCCGCCCTCGGCGCGCAACTGGTGCGTGACATCAGCCTGCCGGCGCTGGTGCTGCACCGCGAGGCGCTGGAACACAACATCCGCTGGATGCAGGCATTCGTCAGCGACAGCGGCGCCGAACTCGCGCCCCATGGCAAGACCAGCATGACCCCGGCGCTGTTTCGCCGTCAGCTCGACGCCGGCGCCTGGGGCATTACGCTGGCCAGCGCCACCCAGACCCGCGCCGCATACGCCCACGGCGTGCGCCGGGTGTTGATGGCCAACCAACTGGTCGGTACGCCGAACATGGCGTTGATCGCCGATCTGTTGGCGGCCGATTCGACCTTCGACTTCTATTGCATGGTCGATCACTCGGACAACGTTGCCGATCTGGGCGCTTACTTCGCGTCCCGTGGCGTGCGCCTGAACGTGATGATCGAGTACGGCGTGGTCGGCGGCCGTTGTGGTTGCCGCAGCGAGCAGGAAGTCATCGAACTGGCCAAGGCCATCGGCGCGCAGCCGGCGCTGGCCCTGACCGGTATCGAGGGTTACGAAGGCGTGATCCATGGCGATCACGCCGTCAGCGGAATCCGAGAATTCGCGGCCTCGCTGGTGCGTCTGGCGGTGCAATTGCAGGACAGCGGCGCTTTCGCCATCGCCAAGCCGATCATCACCGCATCGGGTTCGGCCTGGTACGACTTGATCGCCGAGTCGTTCGAAGCGCAGAACGCAGGCGGGCGTTTCCTCAGCGTGTTGCGTCCCGGCAGTTACGTGGCTCACGACCATGGCATTTATAAAGAGGCGCAGTGCTGCGTGCTCGACCGTCGCAGCGACCTGCATGAAGGCCTGCGCCCGGCGCTGGAAGTCTGGGCCCACGTGCAGTCGATGCCGGAGCCGGGGTTCGCGGTGATTGCCCTGGGCAAGCGTGACGTGGCGTTTGATGCCGGGATGCCGGTTCCATTGCTGCGTTACAAGGCTGGCGTGGTGCCGGCTGTAGGCGACGATGTCGGTGCCTGCAAGGTGACGGCGGTGATGGACCAGCACGCGTTCATGACCGTGGCGCCGGGGGTGGAACTGCGCGTTGGCGACATCATTTCCTTCGGCACTTCGCACCCGTGCCTGACCTTCGACAAGTGGCGCGTAGGGCTGCTGGTGGACGAGCAGTTGTCGGTGATCGAAACCATGGAAACCTGTTTCTGATGAACACGCTCAGTCCCTTGGGTCCGAACACCCCGCGCATCGCCCTGATCGGCGAATGCATGATCGAGCTTCAACAACGTGCCGATGGCAGCCTGCAACAGAGCTTCGGTGGCGATACGCTGAACACCGCTGTGTATTTGTCCCGAGCCATGGGCGACAAGGCGCAGGTCGATTACGTCACGGCGCTGGGTGACGACAGCTTCAGTGACGCCATGTGCCGCAGTTGGGCCGCTGAAAACATTGGTCTGGATCTGGTCCAGCGCTTGCCCGGTCGTTTGCCGGGTCTGTATTGCATCCAGACTGATGCCGCCGGCGAACGGCGTTTTCTGTACTGGCGCAACGAGGCCGCTGTACGCGACTGTTTCACGACCCCGGCCGCCGCGCCGATTCTCGCGGCGTTGCCGGACTACGACGTGCTGTATTTCAGCGGTATCACGCTGGCGGTGCTCGGCGCACAGGGGCGGGAAAAGCTGATTCAGACCTTGATCGAAGCCCGTCAGCGCGATGCACGGATCGTCTTCGACAACAATTACCGGCCACGGCTGTGGGCCTCGGTAGAAGAGGCGCGGGCGGCGTATCGCAGCGTGCTGCCCCATGTCGATCTGGCGTTGCTGACGGTGGACGACGAGCAGGCGCTGTTCCATTTCGAGGACTGTGATGCGGTGTTTGAAGCGTACGCGCAGATCGGCACGCCGGAGGTAGTGCTCAAGCGTGGCGCCGAGGCGTGCCTGATTCGTTGTGACGGGGAAGCGTTCGAGGTGCCGGCGCAGAGGGTCGAGAAGGTGGTGGACACCACGGCGGCGGGGGATTCGTTCAGTGCGGCGTATCTGGCCAGTCGCTTGTCGGGCGCAAGCCCTGCGCAGGCGGCGGAGGCTGGGCACCGGTTGGCCAGTCGGGTGATTCAGGTGCCTGGCGCACTGATCCCCAAAGAATGAATCCGATCTCTGAAGGCGCTGCCGACAGCCGCGCCTTCAGGGCACCGGATCAATCGCGGAAAAACACCTGCACCAGGTGATAGCCGAACTTGCTCTTGATCGGCCCGTGCACCGTGCGCAGCGGCTTCTTGAAGATCACTGCGTCGATCACGCCGACCATCTGCCCCGGCCGCACTTCACCCAGATCGCCGCCGCGCTTGCCGGACGGGCAGGTCGAGAATTTCTTCGCCAGTACATCGAACGCTTCACCGTTGGCGATGCGTTGTTTGAGTTTTTCAGCCTCTTCGGCGGTTTTCACCAGAATGTGGCGGGCTTGGGCTTTCATCGTGCAATACCTGTAGCGGGGTGACGGCGGGGCGCGGATTATGCCTCAAGTCACGGGTTTTGGCTGATCATCGTGCGGATCTTGCCGGCCAGCAGTTCAATGGAAAACGGCTTGGCCACCATGTCCATGCCGTCCTCCAGGAAACCCTGACGCTCGGCGGCTTTCTGCGCATAACCGGTCATGAACAGTACTTTGAGCCCCGGACGATGCTGGCGGGCGATCTCCGCCAGTTGTCGGCCGTTCATGCCCGGCAACCCGACATCGGTCACCAGCAGATCAACACGCAGGTCGGATTCCAGCAGCGGCAAGGCACTTTTGGCGTCTTCGGCTTCATGGGCGCGATAGCCCAGCTCCTTGAGCAGGTCCATGACCAGCATGCGCACCGCCGGATCGTCCTCGACCACCACCACGGTTTCGCCGGTGGCGGCTGCCGGGGCCTCGGTCGTCGTTTCGATCACCGGCCGCTCCGGTTCCAGCGCGTACAAACGCGGCAAGTACAGGCGCACACAGGTGCCCTGGCCCGGCAGGCTGTCGAGGCTGACGTGCCCGCCGGTTTGCTGGGCAAAGCCGTAAATCATCGACAACCCGAGCCCCGTGCCCTGGCCGATCGGTTTGGTGGTGAAGAACGGGTCGAACGCCTTCGAACGCACCGACGGCGTCATGCCGGTGCCATTGTCGCTCACCGCGAGCATCAGGTAATCGCCGGCCTTGACCGGTTCGAGGGTGGTGATGTCGTTGCCGTCGAGGTAGACGTTGGCAGTCTCGATCAGCAGTTCGCCACCGTCCGGCATGGCATCGCGGGCGTTGATCACCAGGTTGAGCAGGGCGTTTTCCAATTGGCTGACATCGGTGCTGACGGGCCAGACACTGTCGGCCAGGCGCAGAGTCAGTTCGATCGGATCGCCCTTGGTGCGGCGGATCAGGTCTTCCAGTGAGTGGATCAGCTCGTTGACGTTCAAGGTCTTGCGATCCAGCGACTGGCGCCGCGAAAACGCCAGCAAGCGGTGGGTCAACGCCGCGGCGCGATTGGCCGAGGACACCGCGGCATCGGTGAATCGACCGATTTCATCAGTACGGCCACTGGCGATATAGCGCTGCATCAGGTCGAGGCTGCCGATGATTCCGGTCAGCATGTTGTTGAAGTCATGGGCGATGCCGCCGGTGAGCTGGCCGACCGCTTCCATTTTCTGTGCGTGACGCAGGGCGTCTTCGGCGCGTTCGCGTTCGAACATTTCGTTCTGCAAACGCTGGTTGGCCTGGGCCAGTTGCTCGGTGCGCGCACTCACGCGTTCCTCAAGGGTTTCATTGAGGTTGCGCAAGGCCTCTTCGGTCTTTTTACGTTCTGTCTCGTCGATCACGAAGATGTAAAAACCGTTCACCGCACCATCCGGGCCGTGGCGTGGCAGGTAGTTCATCAAGGCGTGGCGCTGGCTGCCATCGCGATGGGGTGTGTACAGGCTGAACGAGCAAGGGCGGCCTGCCAGTGCTTCGGCGATGTAGGGGGCACGCAGAAAGTAGGATTCTTCGCCGATCACTTCGCGGATTGTGCGTCCGTACAGCTCTTGCGGCGTCAGCCCGTACCAGTCCAGGTACGCAGCGTTGTTCAAGCGAAAGCGTTCTTCGCGGTCGACGTAGCTGATCAGGATCGGCATTGCGTTGATGATCAGTTGCAGCTCGGTCTGGCTTTGCCGCAGTGCCTGCTCGGTGTGCTTGCGTTCGGTCAGGTCCAGCGCCGCGCCGAGAAAACGCATCGGCCGTCCGTGGTGATCCTTGTAGCAACGCCCGCGAGCGAAGACCCAGCGCACTTCGCCATTGGCCTGCAACAGACGATATTCCTCGGCGTATTCGGTGCCATGGGTGATGCAGTGCTTGATGCTGCGGGCGATCAGCGCGCGGTCTTCCGGGTGCACGCCGTGCAGGTATTCACTGATGGGCAACTGACTGGCCCGCGCCGGGTCGACGCCATGCAATTGAGCAAAATGCGCATCGGCGATGAAGCGATCTTCACCAATGTCCCAGTCCCAGGTGCCGACCGCATCGGTGGCCGCCAGCGCCAGTTGCAGGCGCTCTTCGCTTTCGCGCTGGGCCTTGAGGCTGTCTTCGGAACGTTGCTGCAGTTCCAGGGCAATGCGTCGGCGTTCGTTGGTTTCGATGGCGGTGACCAGAATGCCGGCCACTTGCGCGCTTTCGTCACGAATCGGGCTGTAGGTCAGGTCCAGCCAGAAGTCGGAATCCTTGCCGTCCCGTTGCAGGGTAAAGCGTCGTTCGCTGTAGGTTCGCACCTGGCCTTGTAGGACGGCGCTGTAAATCGGGTCGGTAAAGTCTCGAAGTTCCGGCCATATCTGGTGCGCCGGCTGTCCGAAAGCGTGTGGATGCTTGCTGCCGGCCAGCAGCGCAAAGCCGTTGTTATAGATCTGGGTAAGCTGCGGGCCCCACAAGAGCAGCATCGGCATCGGCGAGTGAATCACGATGTCCACCGCGGTGCGCAGGCTCTGTGGCCAATTGTCGGCGCTGCCGAGCGGGCTGCGGCTCCAGTCGGTGCGGGCAATCAATGCCTGGGCGTCATCGGTGTGCGGTACAGCGTTCATCAAAGGGTCCTGAGCGTCGGTCGGTGAGGCGGCGTCTACTATCCTAGTGCGGTAGACGCTGTAAGGCCCGTCGCGTCACGACGCACGGTCTTAAGTTCATCGAAAGCTTCGCAGGTGCTTTTTGCCATGGAAATCGACGCACTGCTCAAACAACTGGCCAGCCGCCACGGTTCAGATCTGTTCCTGTCCACGGGGGCGCCACCCAGTGCGCGGTTCGATGGCGTGCTGACACCGTTGAGCGAGCAGCCGTTCAAGCCCGGTGAGGTGGCGGCCGTCGCTGCTTCATTGATGGACGCCGAACAACGTCGCGAGTTCGACCGGGATCTGGAAATGAACCTGGCGATTTCCCGAACCGGGATTGGCCGCTTCCGGGTCAATATCTTCAAACAGCGCAACGATGTGTCGATCGTGATCCGTAACGTAAAACTCGACATTCCGCGCTTTGAAGACCTCAAATTGCCATCGGTCCTGCTCGAAACTGTGATGCTCAAGCAAGGCCTGATCCTGTTCGTCGGCGCCACCGACTCGGGGAAGTCCACGTCGCTGGCAGCCCTGATCGACCATCGCAATCGGCACAGCAGCGGGCATATCGTCACCATTGAAGATCCGATTGAATATATTCATCGACATCAACGTTCGATCATCAATCAGCGTGAAGTCGGTGTGGACACCCGCAGTTTTCATGCAGCATTGAAGAACACCCTGCGCCAAGCGCCAGACGTCGTACTGATTGGCGAAATACGCGACCGCGAAACCATGGAACATGCGCTCGCCTTTGCCGAAACCGGCCACTTGGTGCTTTCCACATTGCACGCAAATAACGCTAATCAAGCACTGGATCGGATCATCAATATGTTTTCGGAAGAGCGACGACCGCAGTTAATGCAGGCGCTGGGAAACAATCTGAAAGCATGTATTTCGCAACGCTTGGTGCGTACGGTTGATGGACAAAGACGCGCGGCCGTGGAAGTGCTGCTGGGCACGCCGACGATAACTGATATTGTCCGGCGTGGTGAGTTCGATGAACTAAAATCCATCATGGAAAAGTCTATGGAACTTGGAATGCAAACGTTTGATGGTGCCTTGTTTAACTTGGTGGCGCAGGGGGTCGTAAATAAACAGGAAGCCTTGAGGAACGCTGATTCGGTCAATAATCTCAAGTTGCGAATCAAGCTATTTGCGGACTCGAATAACGGTCTTGATGCAACTCCGGGGGAGTGGGGTTTGATGGAGTAAATTTGCATGTTTTTTTGTGTTTTTTGGTAGCTGTTGGTAATGGTATTTAATATTTCTGAACTGGATCTTGCGCGTGGAGATAAGTAGAACGTCATCGGGCTGAGGATTCAGCACTTAACTTGATGAGGTTTTAAATGTCTGTCGCTAAAAGAAACAAGTTGTTCGGCTCATCGATCATTGCGCTTGCCGAGTGGAAAAGAAGGTCGCAGGGCGATGCAGATGAATGCCGTGAAGTATTGCAAAAACTGGAAGTCGTTCTGGCCAGTTTTTCCGACGATCAGGACATTTACTGGTTTGATTATGATGTAGAGCTAAGAGAAGGGTCGTCGCTGTTCGAGATTTATAACCCCGGCATGCTCATGTTCAATAAACTGGAGAAGCTCGGAGCAGTATTCGGAGCACTTATTCGGGAGAACGTGCGCGATCATGAGGGACTGTTTTGCGTTACTGCAGACGGCAAGATGGAGGTTTTCCACGAGGATAGAGGATGGCTGGACCTGATTGCGGCTAACCACTTTGACCATAGTGAGGAAATTCTCTCAACACTCAAGGTGATTTCAGATGTGGCTCGCACGGCTGGCGGGTACATATGGACCAATCACTCTGTAACGCTTGAGCAGTGGTTCAAGTTCCATGAAATCAACTTGCCGAGAAACAATGCGCAGGTCAGGAATCTCATTGCGCTGTTAAAGTTCGATCCGCAAGTAGAAGAGCCAGCAAACTATTGGGAGCAATTTGAGGCTGAAGGCCAGACGTTGGTCACGTTATCGGACGAGCAGTTTTCGGACATTCGTCGGATGAAACCAAAATTCTTGCCGTCGTATGCAATGTTGACCGCCTTTTATATCGAGACTGGACGCGCTCCGGTGTCCAATGAGAATGCCAGTCAGCGTATTTCCGAATATGTTCGTCACCCCTTCCCTAAGGCATATGCGGAGAAGTGTTTGCAAGAGCTGAGCTGGTTTAAAGAGCGCGAGCAGGGGGCTTTCTCCGAAACTGTTCTGCAGCAGTTCTTGATAACCGCCATATTGCTCGATATAGCCCCGTGGGTAGGCCACAGCCATAAACGCAGGCACATTCAATTGTTTGACTTGTATGCGCCTTCCTCTATTGATTGGCATCCGTCGGCTGTGCGCGTGTTGCTCACTGATTATCTTGCGGGCAATGGCTGGCTTGATCGACGTTGGAGTCCGCTGGTAACGCACCTGCTACTGTCTCGGACGGCACCGGAGTTTCTGGTCAGTGAGGTCCCGGCTTCAGTCACACTCGGATCAATTGCATGGCTAAAGTTCAGTCGTGCCGTAGCACTGGTGGAGGCGGTGAAAACCGGAGCGTCGCGAGTACTGAGTTACTCGCAGATCATGGCTTATGCGGATTTTGAGCCAGTCAGTGAGGCACAGAAACATCTATGGGATCTGGCCATGATCGACCCGATCGTCGATTGGGCACTGCTTAACCGGATTGTGACAAAAACTGAATTCGATCTAGCAGAAGAGGCGACCACCCGGCGTGCGGTTGAGGCGTTCGAACAACACTCGGAGCAACTCGCCCAGATAGCCCGTGCATTCTCGACGCCATTACCCTCCAGAGCAGATATCGCCCGAGCGGCTTTGAAAGTGGCGGCACCGGGTTGTGACACCCTGGATGAAAGAGCGCTCTCGTTGCAGGGGGGGCAGCAACTCATGTCCATGGTCGATCTGCATCAGTCGGGCGATCTTGTCACAGGCAAGTGGGACAGGCGCACCGTGCGCCTGGTGACTAACGGGATACCCAAACCGGCCATCAATTACAACCCGTCGGGTATCAGCCTGTACACGCGCTATCCAAAATTGCGGCAGCTGACTTCCTGTGACGAGGAGATGGATCGGCAGTTGGCCGTGCATTTGAACGAACTCAACAAGGCCATGTTGTCGACCGTGAAACTGGCGTTGGCACAGATGCCTGAACCCGACCTGAAAGTGTTCATGAATGCACAGATAAACTTTCTGACGGTGCGTGAATCGGCGATCTACTATGTTAAACGTCGTATCGGTGGCCCGTTCGATGTCAATCAAGAAAGAGAAACACAGGAAAGCAGAGATGCTGCAACCGGGCGCTTCGGACTTGTGATGTGTGCTTCTCACGAAGACGCCTTCATATGCTATGAACTGTTCACGTCACGTGCGGAGTTCCGAAAAAATAATGATCTGGGTAGCTTGATCATTCGTGAGCGAAAACTCGATCAGCGTTCACGGATGAGCCGTCCGGCGGATCTGACGACTCAACTGACGCTGACTTATCCGCAAAGCCTGCCGCTCAATGTGAAATGCTATACCCACGCAGCGGCTCCGGATTCTGCTATGACCACCAGCATGGCGATCATCGATAATTTTGGTGTGTTGTCGAAGCCCGCCACATCCGCAACCCCCAAGCAGGGTTTCTATCCGCGCTTCAATGATCCGAACATTGCACGTATCGCCGAGTTCATCGTCAAAAACCGTCCATTCCTGGATGCCAGGGAACTTAGAGAGCTGGTGCGAATTCCGACGCCTCTTGAGAGTTCTCAAGAGGAGGGTGAGCGACTGCTTACCTATTTCATCGACCTGGTGGTGCCGTTTAAAAAATGTATTCAGGACATTGCATCCGGCGAGCATGACAAGGTGGTAGACGGCATCTATGGCTGTTTGATGGACGGCATCGGTCTGGTGGGAACGATGGCGGGAGCCAGCTCGAAAGTGTTGACTATTTCTGCCAAGGCCATTTCCACGACATCAAAAGCTGCGCGTTTTTCCAAGTTGGCTTTTACCTCAGCGGTTTCCCTTTTCAATCCGTTCGACGGTGTGCCGTCGGGCTTGCAGTCAACTGGAAAGCTCGTGCACAAAGGCCTTTTGCGGTTCAATAAAAATACCCACGAGCTACTTGCCCTGGCGCAAAAACAACTGCGCACACACAGCGGTCGCCGAGTCGCCTTCGATTTGATCGACAACTCCAGTAGAACTCAATTTGGGCTTGGCACATGGCGGCCGCGTGGCACTACTGGCGACAACATCGCAGTGCTTGCCGCACGTGAAGATAAAAATTGGTTTGCCTTGAATCGTCGCGGCGACTTATGGGGCAAGCCGCTGGTTGGTTTTTCGTATCGAGCGCCTGTGCGGTTGCCTTACTCACCTAAAACCTTGCCAGAGAGCTACACGCGCAGGTTCATTGAACAAAGTCTGCCGCGTGCCCGAGCGAAAATTGACGATGCTATCGCAGTCCTTCAGGGGCATGACTTCAAACAAGATTGCAGCAAGGTAATGAAAATTATGTTCGGCGATACTTCGTCGGTTGCCACTAATCGTCTGGTGAACTATCTACGCTTGATCCGCTTTGACTTTGCCGGTTTTTCGATGAGTAACATTCTGCTTGATACAGTGAAGGAGCACGATGCACTCGCAGCGTTCGACGTGGGCAGTTACAAACGCTGGAAAAACACGGGATCCGGTAATGAAGCGGATATTGCTTTTGTTGAAATTTATACCAGAAATCTCAACAGGCACTTCGTAGGTCTGGGCTTCAACCATGATGTGGTTGCTGATGACCTGATTCACGAGCTGTTTCATGGGGCTGCCCAAACCGATGACATTGGCTATGCCACCGATGCAGAGTTCGAGAGTAACAGGGGGCAGAGACTCGATGTGACGGCGTTGCTGAATATCGCCCTGGGTTGTTTCCCTGTGTCGGAGGAAGGCACGGATTGCCATCAACCGGAGAGGACCTTTGCAAATGCCGATTCTCTGGCTGTGGCAACGTCGTTACTGAGTCAGCTTTACACCGATAAAGTCACGTATGACCGCAACATGGCGATTCTTTGCGATGCAGTCGACGCCAGTGACGGTGAGCCAATTGTTGCCCCGGTTGTTATCACGTTGAACACATCCATGTGACCCTATCGGTTCTCGGCTGATTCAAAACGAAAGTCCGCTCAGGTCATCAGCTCTGACCGATCCCGAAACTGCGCCAGCGCTTCGGGATTGGCCAGAGCATCAGTGTTTTTGACGGGTTCACCGTGCACCACATTGCGCACGGCCAGCTCCACCACCTTGCCGCTGATGGTGCGCGGAATGTCGGTGACCGCGACGATCTTCGCCGGTACATGGCGTGGTGTGGTGTTGGCGCGGATCACTTGGCGAATCCGCTGTTGCAGAGCGTCATCCAGTGTTACGCCCTCCTTGAGACGCACGAACAGCACCACGCGCACGTCGTCCTGCCATTGTTGGCCGATGGCAACGCTGTCCAGTACCTCAGGGACTTTCTCCACCTGCCGGTAGATTTCCGCTGTGCCGATGCGCACGCCGCCGGGGTTGAGCACTGCATCGGAGCGACCGTGGATCAGCATCCCGCCGTGAGGCAACTGTTCGGCGTAGTCCCCTTGGGCCCAGACGCCGGGGAACTGGCTGAAGTAGGATTTGCGCAGCTTTTCGCCGTCCGGGTCATTCCACAATCCAATCGGCATCGCCGGGAATGGCCGGGTACACACCAGCTCGCCTTTTTCGCCGATCACCGGTTGCCCGGCGTCGTTCCACACTTCGACCGCCATGGCCAGGCTCTTGCCCATGATCTCGCCCCGGCGTACCGCGGACAGCGGGTTGCCGTTGACGAAGCAGGACACGATGTCTGTACCACCGGACATCGAGGACAGGCAAACGTCGGGTTTGAAGTCGCGATAGACGAAGTCGTAACTCTGCGGCGACAACGCGGAACCGGTGCAGAGCAAGGTTTTCAGGTGACTCAGGTCATGGCTTTCTTGCGGCTTGATGCCACTGCTTTCCAGGGTCGCAAGGAATTTCGGGCTGGTGCCGAACACGCTGACTTGTTCGTCATCAAGCAGCTCCAGCAATCGCTGGTTGTCCGGATAAAACGGTGAGCCGTCATACAGCACCACTGCGCTGCCGACTGCCAGTGCGGACACCAGCCAGTTCCACATCATCCAGCCGCAGGTGGTGTAGTAGAACAAACGGTCGCCGGGCCCCAGATCGACATGCAACCCGTGCTCCTTGGCGTGTTGCAGCAGTACGCCGCCCGTGCTGTGGACGATGCACTTCGGCACGCCGGTAGTGCCGCTGGAATACAGCACATACAGCGGATGGTCGAACGGCACCGGGACGAACTGCGGTTCATCGCCCGGCTCATAGAAGTCGTCCCACAACGTGACGTTGGCGGGCGTCCGGTAATCCGTGGCATGGGCGTGAGGGCGTGCGTACGGCACGATGATCAGCTGCTGCAAGGTCGGCAGCTGCTCGAGGATTTCGTTGATCTTGACGGTCTGGTCGATCTCTTTGCCGGCGTAACGGTAGCCGGCGCAGGTGATCAGCACTTTCGGCTCGATCTGGCCAAAGCGGTCGATGACGCCGTGGGTGCCAAAGTCCGGTGAGGAACATGACCAGATTGCGCCGAGGCTGGTCGTCGCGAGCATGGCCACCAGGGTTTGCCAGGTGTTGGGCATGCACGCCGCGACCCGGTCGCCGAGCACGACACCGGCCGCTTGCAGGCTGGCCTGGAACCCGGCGACTTGCTGGGCCAGTTCGGCCCAGGTCAACAATTCACGCTGGCCGTTTTCCGCGATGGCAATCACGGCGACGGCATCGTCGCGCCTGCTCAACAGGTGTTCGGCGAAGTTCAGGGTGGCGCCGGGAAACCATTCGGCGCCCGGCATCTGCAGGCCCTCACGCAAAACGGCATCGGGCTGGGTGTGAAAGATGATGCCGAAGAAATCGACGATTGCCTGCCAGAAGGCTTCGCGCTGGTCGATGGACCATTGGTGCAGGGCAGGGTAGTCGTCGAGGTGCAGATGATGGCGCTGATTGATAAAGCGCCGGAAGCCGTCCATGCGGGACCGGGCAATGCGTTTGGCATCGGGCTGCCAGAGAATGTCGGACATGGTTTGCCTCTTATTGTTTGTCAGAAAGCTCCCACTGCAACGTGGGAGCGATCAGTTGAACGCTTACTGTGCGAGCCACCCGCCATCGATATTCCACGCCGCACCACGCACCTGACTGCCGGCTTCGCTGCACAGAAACAACACCAGTTCACCCAGATGCGCAGGCGTGACGAACTCCAGCGACGGCTGTTTCTCGGCGAGCAGGTCGTGCTGCGCCTGCTGCGGGTCGACACCTTTGGCCGCTCGATCATCGATCTGTTTCTGCACCAGAGGCGTCAGTACCCAGCCCGGACAGATGGCGTTGCAAGTGACATTGCTGGCGGCGGTTTCCAGGCCGACCACCTTGGTCAGGCCGATCACGCCATGCTTGGCCGCTACATACGCGGCCTTACCGGTGGAGCCCACCAGACCGTGTACCGAGGCAATGTTGACGATCCGTCCCCAGCCCTTGTCGCGCATGCCCGGCAGGCTCAGGCGGGTGCTGTGAAACACCGACGACAGGTTGATGGCGATGATCGAGTCCCAACGCTCTACCGGAAACTCTTCAACCGCCGCGACGTGCTGGATGCCGGCGTTGTTGACCAGAATGTCCACGCCACCGAACTCGCGCTCGGCGTAGGCGATCATGTCGGCGATCTGTTCAGGGCTGCTGACGTCTGCCGGGTGATGGCCGACCTTGCCGCCGAACTGCTCGATTTCGGCAATCACCTTCGAAGCATCGCCAAAGCCGTTGAGGATCAGGTTGGCGCCGGCCTTGGCCAGCGTCAGCGCAATGCCCAGTCCGATGCCGCTGGTGGAGCCGGTGACCAGTGCGGTCTTGCCAGAAAGAGTCGTCATGAATACCTCACACAATGCCAGTGGCGTAGAAAGTGCCGATTACCACAAAAACCGCCAGGGTCTTGATCAGCGTAATACAGAAAATGTCTTTGTAGGCCTCACGGTGGGTCAGGCCGGTGACCGCCAGCAACGTGATTACCGCGCCATTGTGCGGCAGGGTGTCCATGCCACCGCTGGCCATGGCGGCCACGCGGTGCAGCACTTCGAGCGGAATGTTGGCGGCGTGGGCGGCGCTGATGAACTGTTCGGACATCGCTGCCAGGGCGATGCTCATGCCACCCGAGGCGGAACCGGTGATACCGGCCAGCAGGGTCACGGTGATCGCTTCGTTGACCAGCGGATTGGGAATGCTCTTGAGCCAGTCGGCCAGCACCAGAAAACCCGGCAACGAGGCGATGACCGCACCGAAACCGTATTCCGACGCGGTGTTCATTGCCGCCAGCAGTGCACCGCTGACCGCGCTTTTGCTGCCTTCGGCAAGCTTGCTGCGAATCGCCTGAAAACCGAACGCCAACACCATCAGGATGCCCACCAGCAAGGCTGCCTGCACCGCCCAGATCGCGGTGAGTTTGGCGATTTCGGTGGTTACCGGCGCGGCCATGCCCGGCAGCGCGAGGCTGTGGGTCTTGCCGTACCACTGCGGAATCCACTGGGTGAACAGCAGGTTCATGATGCCCACCGCCAGCAGTGGCGACAGCGCCAGCCAGGGGTTTGGCAGTTTCAGATCTTCGGCAGTTTCCGGTTCATTGCGCAGTTCGGTGCCATAGCCTTCGCCGGCGTGCTGAGCCTTGTTGCGTTGACGCTGCAAGAACAGCATGCCGGCGCAGAACACGAAAATCGTGCCGATCAGGCCCAACCAGGGCGCCGCCCACGCGGTGGTGTTGAAGAAGGTGCTGGGAATGATGTTCTGGATCTGTGGTGTGCCGGGCAGGGCGTCCATGGTGAACGAGAACGCGCCGAGGGCGATGGTCGCCGGGATCAGGCGCTTGGGAATGTTGCTCTGGCGGAACATTTCCGCTGCGAACGGATAGACCGCAAACACCACCACGAACAGCGATACGCCGCCGTAGGTGAGCAGGGCGCAGACCAGCACGATCACCAGCATCGCCTGACGGGTGCCGAGCAAGCGAATGGCTGCCGCGACAATCGAACGGGAGAAACCCGACAGCTCGATCAGCTTGCCGAACACGGCGCCGAGCAGGAAGACGGGAAAGTAGAGTTTGATGAAGCCGACCATTTTCTCCATGAACACCCCGGTGAAGGCTGGGGCGACGGCGGACGGGTCGGTGAGCAGGACGGCGCCGAGGGCGGCGATCGGGGCAAAAAGGATAACGCTGTAGCCACGGTAGGCCGCGAGCATCAGCAGCGCGAGGGCTGCCAAGGCGATGATCACACTCATGGTGTGCTCCTTCGATTGTTATTTTTGTGGGTGAAACGGGTGTGGGAAGGGCTTTAGCGAGAACTGTGCCAGATGGTTAAGCTGTTGAAATATATGGATTTAATTTGATTTAAGTTGTCGATTTTGAAGATTTCGTCTCTGTTTTGAGACTTTTATGTCTGGGCGCGCGACTTCGCGGGCAAGCCCGCTCTCACAGTTGGACGTTTTTCCCTGTGGGAGTGAGCCTGCTCGCGAAGTTTTCGATCTCGTCCCTTTATGGAGATCTGTGTCTCTTTATTGAGACTCTGCAATCCCCAGCGCAATCATCTTCTTGTACAGCGTCGAACGCCCAAGCCCCAATCGCTCAGCCGCTTCAATCACCTTGCCCCCGCATTGCGCGAGGGTCGATTGAATCAACTGCCGGTCAAAACGCTCCCGAGCCTGGCTGAAGGTCTCGTTGCCTGTTGGCTCTGACACTGACGTCGATGCTCGCTCGACCGGCGTAAACGTACCAATCGCCGCGCGAATGTCGCTCGCTGTCAGCATCAAGTCATCACTGAGCAACGCCGCTCGTTCCAGCACGTTGCGCAACTCGCGAATGTTCCCCGGCCAGGCGTGCTGCCCCAGCAGCTCCAGGGCTTCGCGATTGAGTTCATGCTGGCTGCGCAGCTCTTCAAGAATCGCTTCACTTAGGGCTGGCAAATCGTCCAGCCGTTCACGCAGTGGCGGCACCTGAATCGGCAGCACATTGAGCCGGTAGTACAAGTCGGCGCGGAACTCGCCGCGCTTGATCGCCGCCTCCAGATCCGTCGAGGTCGCGGCAATCACCCGCACATCGCTCTGGATCACGTCGTTGGAGCCTACGGGTTCGAATTCTTTTTCCTGAAGCACCCGCAGCAATTTGCTTTGCAGTGGCAGCGGCATGTCGCCGATTTCGTCGAGAAACAGCGTCCCGCCCTGAGCAATCTGCAACTTGCCGGTGCGGCCCTTGCGATCGGCACCGGTGAAGGCGCCGGGCGCGGTGCCGAAGAACTCGGCTTCGAGCAGCGCTTCGGGAATCGCCGCACTGTTGATGCTTACGAACGCCTTGTGCGCTCGGGGTGAAGCGCCGTGGATCGCCTGGGCCAGCAATTCCTTGCCGCTGCCGGTCTCGCCCAGCAACAGAACCGGTGACTCCGCACTCGCGCTGCGGCGGGCACGGCGTTTGACTTCCAGGCTGGCCGCGCTGGTGCCGATGAAGTGGGCGAAGTTGTATTTGGTCTGCCGGGCGCGCAGCAGCGAACGGGTCGAGGCCAGTTCTTCCTGCATGCTCAGGTAGCGCTTGAGCATCGGCGACAGGCTGCGCAGTTCATCGAACAGGGCGAAGCCGATGGCGCCGATCACCGATCCGGCGTCGTCATGGATCGGCAGGCGCATCACCACCAGCGGTTCTTTCGGCGTGTCCTGCATGTCCAGCAGAATCGGTCGCCCGGTGCGCACCACTTCACGCAGCAGACTGCCCGGTATCACGCTTTCGCAAGGTTTGCCGATGGCGCCGGCCGCAGAGTCGAGCCCGAAGCGCCGGGCATAGCGCTCGTTCATCCAGACGATGTTCGCGTCGCGGTCGACAATCACCGTGCCCTCACTGGATTGCTCGATGATCTCGAACAACGAACGGATCGCCAGCGTGCGAACCCGTTGGTAATCCTTGAGGCTTTCAGTGGTGTTCATGGCGGCGTCCATTGGCGGAAGTCAGGTGGCGCGATTATGCCTATCCCGGATGCGCCGCCGCCAACAGCTCTTTGGTATAGGGATGCTGCGGCGAGTCGAACACGTCGTGACTGGCGCCGCGTTCGACCACTTTGCCGTCCTTGATCACGATCATGTCGTGGGCCAGTGCCCTGACCACCGCCAGGTCGTGGCTGATGAACAGGTACGTCAGGCCATGTTTTTCCTGAAGCTGGCGGAGCAGGGCGACCACCTGTTTCTGCACGGTGCGATCCAGCGCCGAAGTGGGTTCATCGAGCAGGATCAGTGCCGGTTTGAGCACCAGTGCCCGGGCAATGGCGATGCGCTGACGCTGACCACCGGAAAATTCGTGGGGGTAGCGATGACGGCTGTCGGGGTCGAGGCCGACTTCCTTGAGCACCCGAATCACCTGGGCGTCGCACTCATCGGCGGTGGACTGGCAGTGTACCTCCAGCCCTTCGCTGATGATCTGCGCCACCGACATGCGCGGGCTGAGGCTGCCGAAGGGATCTTGAAACACCACCTGCATCTGCCGGCGCCACGGGCGCATTTGCTTCTGGTTCAGGTCATCGAGGGACTGGCCCTGAAAGCGGATGCTGCCTTCGGAATCGAGTAAGCGCAGGATTGCCTGACCCAGCGTTGACTTGCCCGAGCCGGATTCACCGACGATGCCCAACGTTTTGCCACGCTGGATGTTCAGGCTGATACCGTCAACGGCACGCAGGTATTGCTTGCGCTGGAACAGCCCGCCGCCGACCGCGAAGTCGACCCGCAGATCTTCAACTTCCAGCACGTTTTCCCGTTCATCCCGGGGAAGCGCTTCACCCTCAGGTTCAGCATTGAGCAACACGCAGCTATAGGGGTGTTTCGGCTCTGTAAACAGGGTTTCGCACGGTGCCTGCTCGACGATTTCCCCGGCCTTCATCACGCACACCCGCTGGGCGATGCTGCGCACCAGATTGAGATCGTGGCTGATCAGCAGCAGCGACATCCCAAGCCGTTGTTGCAGGGATTTGAGCAGCACCAGAATCTTGCGCTGCACGGTGACGTCGAGGGCCGTGGTCGGCTCGTCGGCGATCAACAGTTCCGGTTCGCAGGCCAGGGCCATGGCGATCATGACGCGTTGTCGCTGGCCGCCGGACAATTGGTGGGGGTAAGCCTTCAACCGTTCTTTCGGTTTCTGGATGCCGACCAGTTCAAGCAGTTCGAGAATGCGTTTCTGCGCCTCTTTGCCGCCCAGGCCTCGGTGCAGCAGCAGGGTTTCGCCAATCTGCTTTTCGATGGTGTGCAGCGGGTTGAGCGAGGTCATCGGCTCCTGGAAGATCATCGCGATGCGGTTGCCCCGCAAGTCACGCAAGGTCTTGGGATCAGCTCCCAACAGCTCCTGGCCGCGATAGCGAATGCTGCCGGTGGTCTGGGCTTCGCTGTCCGGGAGCAGTTGCAGGATCGAGTGGGCTGTCACCGATTTGCCCGACCCCGACTCGCCGACCAGTGCCAGACACTCGCCGGGGCGGATGTCCAGGCACAGATTGCGCACCACGGTGTGGCCATTGAAGGCGACGCTGAGGTCACGGATTTCGATCAGGTTGTCAGTCATTTCAAGGATCCGTTCATGAGCGCGGGTCAAAGGCATCGCGCAACGCTTCGCCGATGAATACCAACAAGGACAGAATCAACGCGAGGGTGAAAAACGCCGTCAATCCCAGCCACGGTGCTTGCAGGTTCTGTTTGCCCTGGCCGATCAACTCGCCCAGCGACGCACTGCCGGCGGGCATGCCGAAACCCAGGAAATCCAGCGCGGTCAGGGTGGAAATCGCCCCGGTCAGAATGAACGGCAGGTAGCTCAACGTGGCATTCATCGCATTGGGCAGGATGTGCCGGAAGATCACCTTGCGGTCGGTCAGGCCCAGCGCCCGCGCAGCCTTGACGTATTCGAGGTTGCGCCCGCGCAGGAATTCGGCCCGCACCACATCCACCAGCGCCAGCCATGAAAACAGCGCCATGATCCCCAGCAGCCACCAGAAGTTCGGCTCGACAAACCCCGACAGAATGATCAGCAGGTACAGCACCGGCAGCCCCGACCAGACTTCGAGCAGGCGCTGACCGAGCAAGTCGATCCAGCCACCGTAATAGCCTTGCAGGGCGCCGGCCGCGATGCCGATCAGGGCGCTGACGAAGGTCAGCATCAGCGCGAACAGGATCGACACTCGCGCGCCGAAAATCACCCGTGCCAGCACGTCCCGCGCCTGATCGTCGGTGCCCAGCCAGTTGACCGAAGTCGGTGGGCTCGGCGCCGGTTTGTTGAGGTCGTAGTTCGGTGTGTCATCACTGAACGGGATCGGCGGAAACAGCAACCAGCCACCGTCCTTGCGGATCAGATTCTGGACGTAGTCGCTGCGGTAATCGGCCTGGAACGGCAACTGGCCGCCAAATTCCTGTTCGGTGTGGCGCTTGAACACCGGGAAATACCACTGGCCCTGATAGCTGACGACCAGCGGTTTGTCGTTGGCGATCAGTTCGCCACCGAGGCTGATCACGAACAGACCAATGAACAACCACAGCGACCACCAGCCCCGACGGTTTTTCTTGAAGCGTTCGAAACGGCGACGGCCCAGAGGCGAGAGCTTGAACATCAGGCATTCCTCGCGGCGAAGTCGATGCGCGGATCGACCAGCGTGTAGCACAGGTCGCCGATCAGTTTTATCAGGAGGCCGAACAGGGTGAAGATGAACAGCGAACCAAACACCACCGGATAGTCGCGGGATACGGCCGCTTCGTAGCTCATGCGCCCAAGGCCGTCGAGGGAGAAAATCACCTCGATCAGCAACGAACCGGCGAAGAACACACTGATGAACGCCTGGGGAATGCCCGACACTACCAGCAACATCGCGTTGCGAAACACATGGCCATACAGCACCCGGCGTTCGCTCAGGCCTTTGGCGCGCGCGGTGACCACGTACTGACGGGTGATTTCATTGAGGAACGAGTTCTTGGTGAGGATGGTCAGGGTCGCGAAGCCACCAATCACCAGTGCAGTGACCGGCAGAACAAGGTGCCAGAAGTAGTCGGCAACCTTGCCCAGCGTCGACAGCGACTCGAAGTTGTCCGAAACAAGCCCGCGCACCGGAAACCAGTTCAGCGACGTACCGCCGGCAAACACAACGATCAGAAACATCGCGAACAGAAACGCCGGCATCGCGTAACCGATGATGATCGCCGTACTGCTCCAGATATCGAAATGACTGCCGTGGTGCACGGCTTTGCGAATGCCCAGCGGGATCGACACCAGATAGGTGATCAGCGTCGCCCACAGCCCGAGGGAAATGGTCACCGGCATTTTCTGCAGGATCAGGTCGGTGACCGTGGCGCCCCGGAAGAAGCTCTTGCCGAAATCCAGCTGCGCGTAGTTCTTGAGCATCAGCCACAGGCGTTCATGGGCCGGTTTGTCGAAGCCGTACTGTTTTTCGATGTCCTTGATCAGCTGCGGATCAAGGCCCCGGCTGGCGCGGGAGGTGCTGCTCATGGTTTCGCTTGCACCACCGCCGACATTGGCGCCACCGATGCCTTGCAAATGAGCGATGGCCTGTTCCACCGGACCGCCAGGGGCGGCCTGGATGATCACGAAGTTGACCAGCAGAATGATCACCAGGGTCGGGATGATCAGCAGCAGACGCCGCAGTATGTAAGCCCACATCAGTGCGGCCCTCCGGGTCTGCCACGGCTGATCTTCTCGGCCGTCATCTGCTGGTTGGTCAGCGGCGTGCTGCTGATTTCCCACCAGCTCTCGATCGCTTCGTCATTGCTCGCCTGCACGGTCGGGATGCCGAAGCGGTTCCACCAGACGGTCGAGGTGCCGGGCGGGTAATAATTGGGGATCCAGTAGTAGTTCCATTGCAGCACCCGGTCCAGCGCGTGGGCGTAATGCAGCATATCTGGCTGGGTCGAGGCGCGGATCAGACCATTGATCAAGGTGTCGACTGCCGGGTTTTTCAGCACCATGTAGTTGTTGGCGCCAGGATCGTTGGCCGAAGCGGACCCGAAGTAGTTGAGCAGTTCCCCACCGGGTGAGGTGGTGACCGGGTAGCCCGTGACAATCATGTCGTAATCGCGGCTCATCAGCCGGTTGACGTATTGCGAGGAGTCGATGCGGCGGATATCGAGATTGATGCCGATTTGTTTCAACGTGCGCTTGTAGGGCAGCAGCAAGCGGTCCATGCCGTTCTGGCTGACCAGGAAGGTGAAGCTCAGCGGCTCGCCCTGCGCGTTGACCAATTGGTCGCCGTCGGGTTTCCAGCCCGCCTGTTCAAGCAGTTCGAGTGCCTGAAGCTGCTTGTCACGGATCAGTCCGCTGCCGTCGGTTTTCGGCGCCTCGAAGACCTTCGTGAATACCTCGTCGGGGATTTGTCCGCGCAGTGGTTCAAGGATCTTCAGTTCGGCGGCGTCTGGCAGTTCACTGGCAGCGAGGGCGCTGTTGGAAAAGTAACTCTGCTGGCGGATGTACATGTTGCGCATCATCTGCCGGTTGCTCCATTCGAAGTCCCAGAGCATGGCCAGGGCCTGACGTACGCGGCGGTCCTGGAACATCGGTTTTTGCAGGTTGAACACGAAGCCCTGGGCCGATTGCGGCGCCTCGGTTGCCAGGTGAGCCTTCTGCAGGCGCCCGTCGCTCAGGGCCGGGCTGTCGTAGCCGATCGAGTAGCCAGTAGCGGAAAATTCGCGGTTGTAGTCGTAGGCGCCGCCGCGCAACACCTGGCGGGCGACATCGGTGTCGCCGAAGTACTCGATGCTGAAGTGATCGAAATTGTAGAGCCCGCGGCTGACCGGCAAGTCCTTGCCCCACCAGTCGCCATTGCGCTCGAAGGTGATACTGCGTCCGGAGTCGACTTTTCCGACTCGGTACGGGCCGCTGCCCAGCGGAGGTTCATAGCCGCCACCGCCAGCGAAATCCCGGGTCTTCCACCAATGCTCGGGAAACACCGGCAGGGTTGCGATATCCAGCGGCAAGGTGCGGTTTTCATTGCTTTTGAAATCGAAGCGCACGGTGAGCGGCGCCTCGACTTCGACGCCTTTGACGTCGGCGAACTGGGTGCGATAGCGCAGGCTGCCCTGGGTCATCAGCAAGTCGTAGGTGTAGCGCACGTCTTCGGCTGTGATCGGTTTGCCGTCGGCGAAGCGTGCCTTGGGGTTGATGAAGAAGCGTAGGGACAAACCGTCCTCGGAACGCTCCATCTTTTGTGCCACCAGTCCGTAGACGGTGTAGGGCTCGTCCATCGAGCGCTGGGCCAGCGGGGAATACAGCAGGCCATCGATCTGGGTGACGCCGATGCCTTTGTCGATGTAGGGCAGGACATGGTCGAAGTGACCGATTTCGATCGCCGAGCGGCGCATCGTTCCGCCCTTGGGGGCCTGCGGATTGGTGTAGTCGAAGTGACTGAAATTGGCCGGGTACTTTGCCGGTTCGCCGTAAACGGTCAATGCATGCTGCGGTGCAGCGCTCACACCGGCGGCGCTCAGCAGCAGAGCCACGGCAGTGAACATCAAAGTGGAGAAAGCCAGTCGCATTGTCAGCCTTAGAGCCGGGTAATCGATAAGCGCAATTTGTACGCGAGCGCAGCGCTGTTCGCCAGTCGCGTGGTGTAACCAAAACACAACGGCCCGCCATCTTGCGGGCCGTTACACAGCTCAGCGGACGAAGGATCAGTCCTGACGGCTGGTGACTTCCAGCAGGTGATAACCGAACTGGGTCTTGACCGGGCCCTGGACGACATTGATCGGGGCGCTGAAAACCACGGTATCGAATTCCTTGACCATCTGGCCCGGGCCGAACGAGCCCAGATCACCGCCCTGACGGCTGGACGGGCAAGTGGAGTTGGCTTTGGCGACTTCAGCGAAATCGGCGCCGGCTTCGATCTGGGCCTTGAGTTCGTTGCACTTGTCTTCGCTGGAAACCAGGATGTGGCGGGCGGTGGCTTTAGCCATGGGAAAAATCTCCAATCAAATCAGTAAAGGGTGGAGCCTACCGGATTCAGTGGCCGATTTCTCGGCAAAGTTCCGTTCGGCTGTCTGAGGCCGGCTCTCAGAGATTAGCTGCCTGCAGGCGCAAGGCGTGCTCGACGTACAACTGGATCGA
This sequence comes from Pseudomonas sp. GW821-FHT09E04, assembly GCF_059416185.1. NCBI lineage: Bacteria > Pseudomonadati > Pseudomonadota > Gammaproteobacteria > Pseudomonadales > Pseudomonadaceae > Pseudomonas > Pseudomonas sp. GW821-FHT09E04. The sequence continues at coordinate 666,686 of NZ_JBWKOR010000001.1, read as the reverse complement.
ATCGGCTGAGCCGGCTGGCTCACCGGAGGCTCGACGCAAGCTGCGCAAGTGATCAAATGGGTAGTCGGAACGGATCACGGTGCCCAGATGAGAGCTGTAGCGGCCAACAAACCCGTCGTTCTGGCCGGGCTCGGTGATGAAGTACTGCGACAGCGCCCGGCAAATGCCATGAACAGGATCGAATGTTTGCAGATTCATTTCCGGCACGACGCCGCTCCAGGAATAGTAGCGGACACCATTGACCCGTTCGGCTCCCTGCGCGCCCCAGCTCTCTGGCAGGGCTTGCGGATATTTGTCATTGAAATCCCCGACCCCTACGGTCGTCAGTGCATTCAATGCGGCCAGCGCATTTTTCGGCAGGACTGTGGTTCCACCGAGCAGGCATAGAAGGTCGGAAAACAGCGTGGCCACATTCTGCGCGACGCTCTCTGGCAACCTTCCAGGAATCAGTGCCTTGCGCAAGAAATCCGCGAGCTCCGAGCCGTGGTTCGGCCCACTGACCGAAGTCACGGAAGCAACCCTTTGCGGGGCAACCGCTGCGGCATAGCGAGCCGCCAATGCGCCCTGACTATGACCGATCAGGTTGACTTTGCTCGCACCTGTGCCTCTGAGCACAGAATCAATCTGCCCGAGCAGTTGTTTGCCTCGTACTTCATTGTCATGAATGGCTGAGAGGTGCGGCACGAACACCTGTACGCCGACGGCCTTCAGCGCCTGTTTGACGTCGTGGAACAGTTCAAAAGGGCCGATCCGCTCGAATCCGAACAGACCGTGCACCAGCAGGATGGGATAAAGAGTTGTGGTATTTCGTTGCATTTTTCATCCTTGATCGCAGAACTTCATCGATATTTACACGGTGCCACTCTAAAACAGCCGTGGAGCTCACGATGTATGAAGAGTCCCGGTTCAGCACCGGAAACTGGATCAGCACCTGAACGAAACTTCCCTGATGTTTGAAGTCCAGATCGGAATGTTTGGACATCTCCTGCGTTGCCCCATGTGTTTTTCCTGCCGTTGCCTACTTCATGTGATGCACTTGCCCGCGTTCTGCACAGCGAACGGACGACATTAAATTGTTGATGAAGCGGCTTGAATAGAGGCTCTTCGACGCAGCAAGCCAGCTGCAGGGTATTTCCAGGGAATGGAGCTACGAATGAATACGCAGAACGCGCAGGAAGCAACGCAAGGCAACGCTTTGGTCGCAACAATGATCGAGTCATCCGGGCAGTCTTGCAGTCATGAGCCGGTTGACTCACTGCCCGCAGTCACCCTCGACGCTGTGGAGGATGCGGTTCTTGATCCCTCGCGGAACAAGGTCGTCGTGCGGATTGCGCCTTATCCCGATATGGCTTGCGGCGACAGGGTGGTATTGAGCTGGCACGGTCTTGATATCGAGGGCATGCCGTACCGAAACGAAGGCGTTCGATTCGTCAGCGTAGCCCAGTTGGGAAAGGAAATTGTATTTGTCGTCAGAAGCCCTCACATCGCGGCATTGGACGGCGGTTCACTGGAGGTCTTCTGGACATTGACCAGCGCTTCAAGGCCGATGCCGGTGACCTCCGCTCGAGAACGACTGGATGTCGGAGATGTTCGTTACAGTCTGCTGCCGGCCATCATTGACGATGCTGTCGGAGGGAATCTTGAGCCTGCGCGTGTCATCGATGGAACTACGGTCACCCTGCAGCCTTACGCCGGAATGGCAGCGGGAGACCGGGTGGCGTTGATCTGGCAAGGTCCCGTAGAGCACGCTTCCTTTCGGGACTGTCTGATCGTCGAATCCTTTGCTGTTGGAGAGCCGCTGGTATTCGGTGTCAACCCACAATTCATCGCCCCGCACCTGGGTGGAGAGGTGGTGGTTCAGTACTGCATAGAACAGAAAAGTGGTGCGATTCGTGAGTCAGGGGTTACGCGAGTCAACATTGCTCCGCTGGTGCGGGGCGAACTGACCGCGCCACAAGTGTTGGAGGCGGAAGGCAGGATACTCGACGTAAAGGACACCATTGACGGGGTCAGTGTGGTGATCAGCAATGCGCAACTGGAGGTTGGAGAGCTGGTTTATCTCAAGTGCGATGGAGAGTTCTTCTTTCATCGTGATGATCGGGAAATCAGCAGCGGGATGGAAGTTGAGCCAATCGTCTTTATCGTTCCCCATCGATTCTGGCGTGAACACATCAATACGGTCGTGCGTGTGTCTTATTCCGTCGAGCGACTGGACGATGTCAGCCAGGTTTCCGAGGGTGTCTTGTTGCACGTACAGGAATGATCAAACAGCCTTCCGCGCGTATCTGCTACGGAAGGCTGCTTTTGCAATCAAGGCAGAGGTTGTGTCCGAAGGCGGTCGGCTGCATTGAGCAGCAGGTGTTCCGTGGCACTGAAGCCCAGGCAGCCATCGGTCACGGAAACGCCGTAACGCAACGACTCGCTCAGAGGCTGGCATCCTTCGAACAGGTGCGACTCGATCATCATGCCGACCAGTGAGCGATCGCCTTGCAGGCGTTGTTCCAGCACATCGTTGAATACTTCCGGCTGACGCAGAGGGTCCTTGCCGCTGTTGGCGTGACTGCAATCGACCATGATCCGGCTCGGGATTTTCAGGCGGCTCAGTTCGGTATGGATTCGGGAAACGCTGGCGCGGTCGTAGTTCGGCCCGTGATGGCCGCCGCGCAGGACCAGGTGCGTGTCCGGGTTGCCCGAAGTCGGAATGATTGCCGGATGGCCCTGGCTGTCTACGCCGAAATGACGATGTGGATGAGCCGCTGAGCGCATTGCGTCGACGGCAATGGATACTCCGCCATCGGTGCCGTTCTTGAAGCCGACTGGCATGCTGAGTCCGCTGGCCATCTCGCGATGAATCTGTGATTCGGTTGTTCGCGCACCGATGGCAACCCAACTGAGCAGGTCGTCGAAGTAGCCAGCAGCCATGGGTTGCAGAAGTTCGGTGGCAACAGGCAGGCCGAGGCGGATCATTTCCAGCATCAGTTCGCGTGACAACGTCAGGCCGGCGGCCATGTCGTCGCTGCCGTCCAGATGGGGATCGTACGCGAGACCCTTCCAGCCGACGGTGGTGCGGGGTTTTTCGACGTAGGCACGCATCACGAGCAGCATTTCCTGACTGACGTCGTTGGCCAGTCGGACAAGTTTTTCGGCGTATTCGAGCGCTGATTCGGGATCGTGAATGGAGCAAGGGCCGACAACGACCAGCAAACGGTGGTCTTCGCCGTTGAGAATGGCGCGGATGGCCTGGCGGTGATTGGCAACCTGCTGGTTCAAGACATTGCTCAGGGGCAATTGCTGCTTGAGTTGCAGCGAACTGGGCAGACGCAGGGTCAATGCTTCGTTGGCCGGGTTCAGGGTGGACAGTGGCAGAGCAGAAACGGACGAGTTCATATTCGGTCTTCCTGGGCTGGTCGCGGGTCTTTCCCGCCGACTCGGCCCTATTGGGGTGTTCGACAGTTGGCCGTATTGGCTACATGTGTTGGCTTGCCACCTGTGGGTGACCGATCGGAGGCGGCAGGCTGTCCCGAGCGGAGGCTGCTAAATCGCCAGGCGGTAAAACTGTCGTAGCGGTAATAAGTGGCGTAGTTCATGTCGTGATTCCTCAAATGTCTGGTGTGTCGCTGAAAGTTCAGGGCCTGAAAAAACAAAACCCCCGGTCGGGAGGCCGACCGGGGGTTGAGAATTCTCTGGTAGGCGACCCGTCTATATGGGCGCCGTGTGGGTATCAGGCGCGCCAGTGGCTAAACCAATACCCAAAATAAAAGCTGGCTGGAGCGCAAATGTTGTTCACGCGCGCAGCCGCAACCGAGCGCTGGGCGCTGGTGGCAAGAAGCTGTGCAAGGGCGTTGAACATGATGTGTCTCCGATGAATGCGCCGAGCTTACTAGAGCCTGATGCGCGTCAGCAATCAGAAAATGCTATTGAAGGTACAAGACGTCCTCTATCGGTTGAGCCTTCGGCAAGCTATGACACACTCTGCCGTTTTCAGCGGTTCAAGGTTGAGTCGCGTCGAGGTTGGCATCAGGGGAGGGCAAGGCATGAAGGTGGTGGATGTGCAAACAAGGTTTCATTTGCGACCGGCGACGCCCGATGACCTGTCGTTTACGCGAGAAATCACTTGCCAGAATATGCTCCGCTATTACATCAGCTACGATCTGCTGTGGCAGGACGAAGCTTTCGATATCGCCTGGGCCGGGCGCGAAAACTGGATGATCGAATGCGAAGGCAGGCCAGTAGGTTATTTCAGCCTCAGTCGTGATGCCCGAGCGTTGTACATTCGCGAGTTACAGGTCTGCGGGGGATTTCAGGGACAAGGTGCAGGTTCCTGGGCGATCGATCAGGTTGTTGCAATTGCGCACCTTGAACGTCGCCCGGCATTGCGTCTGACAGTGTTCAAGAACAATCCGGCGCAAAACCTGTATCGCAGAAAGGGAATGGTTGTGCAGGGCGAGGACGAGTGTTTCCTGAGGATGCATCTCGAATTCAGTACACGTGTGCTCTGAAACGCACGGCCGGCAAGCCCTGAATGATGAATTGAAACTTTTTATATGCTGCTTGCCGCTAGGTCTGTCTGGCACTTTTTGCTAAGGTGTCCGGCATCCCAATAAGACCATATCGCGAGGTGTCTGCTTGATTAGGGTGCTAGTGGTCGATGACCATGATCTCGTTCGTACGGGCATTACACGGATGCTGGCCGATATCGATGGCCTGCAAGTGGTTGGCCAGGCCGAGTCCGGGGAAGAATCCCTTATCAAGGCCCGTGAGCTGAAGCCAGACGTGGTGCTGATGGACGTCAAGATGCCTGGCATCGGCGGCCTGGAAGCCACGCGCAAACTGTTGCGCAGCCATCCGGACATCAAGGTGGTTGCAGTCACCGTGTGCGAAGAAGATCCGTTTCCTACCCGATTGCTGCAGGCGGGAGCCGCGGGTTACCTGACCAAGGGTGCTGGATTGCCGGAAATGGTACAGGCCATCCGCCTGGTCTTTGCCGGTCAGCGCTACATCAGTCCGCAGATTGCCCAGCAACTGGCGATCAAGTCCTTCCAGCCAACCAACGACTCTCCGTTCGATGCCTTGTCGGAGCGGGAAATCCAGATTGCCTTGATGATTGTCGGGTGCCAGAAGGTGCAGATCATTTCCGACAAATTGTGCCTGTCGCCAAAAACCGTAAACACCTACCGTTATCGCATTTTCGAGAAGCTTTCGATCAGCAGTGATGTCGAGCTGACGCTTCTGGCAGTTCGTCACGGCATGGTTGATGCCAGCCTCTGACCATGACTGAAACATTCGATTCCGGCGCCTTCCTGTCGACTGTCAGCGGGCGCCCCGGCGTTTACCGCATGTTCGACAGCGATGCGCGTCTGTTGTACGTCGGCAAGGCCAAGAATCTGAAGAAGCGCCTGGCCAGTTACTTTCGAAAAACCGGACTGGCACCTAAAACCGCCGCGCTGGTCGGGCGAATCGCCCAGGTCGAAACTACCATTACCGCTAACGAAACCGAAGCCCTGCTGCTTGAGCAAACGCTGATCAAGGAGTGGCGGCCGCCGTACAACATCCTGTTGCGCGACGACAAGTCTTATCCGTATGTGTTTCTGTCTGACGGACAATTCCCTCGCCTGAGCATTCATCGCGGTGCCAAGAAGGCCAAGGGCAAGTACTTCGGGCCTTATCCGAGTGCAGGGGCAATTCGCGAAAGCCTCAGCCTTCTGCAGAAGACATTCTTTGTACGTCAGTGCGAAGACAGCTACTACAAGAACCGGACGCGTCCGTGCCTGCAGTACCAGATCAAACGCTGCAAGGCTCCCTGTGTCGGGCTGGTCGAGCCTGAGGTTTACGCCGAAGACGTGCGGCACTCGGTGATGTTCCTCGAGGGGCGCAGCCATGCGTTGACCAACGAACTGTCCACTGCGATGGAAGAGGCTGCAATCAACCTCGAGTTCGAGCGCGCTGCCGAACTGCGCGATCAGATTGCATTGCTGCGTCGGGTTCAGGATCAGCAGAGCATGGAAGGCGGGACTGGCGATATCGATGTGATCGCAGCCTTCGTCAACCCCGGTGGCGCCTGCGTGCATTTAATCAGCGTGCGGGGAGGGCGGGTTCTGGGCAGCAAGAACTTTTTCCCGCAGGTCGGGATCGAGGAAGACGTTGCCGAAGTCATGGCTGCGTTTCTTGGCCAGTATTTCATCAGCAGCCCCGAGCGGGATCTGCCAAGTGAACTGATCGTCAATGTCGTTCATGAAGACTTTCCCACATTGATCGAAGCGATCCAGGAGCTGCGCGGTCGCGAACTGTCCATCAGTCATCGGGTTCGCGGTACAAGGGCGCGCTGGCAGCAATTGGCCGTGACCAACGCCGAACAGGCGCTGGGCGCGAGGCTGGCCAATCGTCAGCACGTTGCGGCCCGTTTCGAGGCATTGGCCGAGGTGCTGAAACTGGACGAGCCACCACAGCGTCTGGAGTGCTACGACATCAGTCATTCCAGCGGCGAGGCAACCGTTGCGTCCTGTGTAGTGTTCGGGCCGGAAGGGGCAATCAAATCGGATTACCGCCGATACAACATCGAAGGCGTGACGGCGGGTGATGATTATGCCGCCATGCACCAGGCGTTGACCCGGCGCTTCAGCAAGCTGAAGGACGGTGAGGGCAAGTTGCCGGACATTCTGTTGGTGGACGGCGGCAAAGGGCAGTTGTCGATGGCGCGCGATGTGCTCAACGAACTGGCCGTGCCGGACCTGATCCTGCTGGGTGTAGCGAAAGGTGCGACGCGCAAGGCTGGGTTCGAGACTTTGTATCTGAATGATGCCGCGCACGAATTCACGTTGCGTGGCGACTCTCCGGCGTTGCACCTGATTCAGCAGATTCGTGACGAAGCTCACCGCTTTGCGATCACTGGACACCGTGCGCGCCGTGGCAAAACCCGTCGTACGTCGACGCTGGAAGGCGTGGCAGGCGTGGGGCCGACTCGGCGCAGGGACTTGTTGAAACATTTTGGTGGATTGCAGGAGCTGTCTCGTGCAAGCATCGAAGAGATCGCCAAAGCGCCGGGGATCAGCAAAAAGCTAGCAGAGTCGATTTATGCAAACCTGCATAGTGAGTAGAATGCCCATTCACCTCGTAGCCAGTTGTGCCGATGAATATCCCTAATCTGATTACCGTTCTCCGTGTCCTGCTCATCCCGATCTTCATTTTGCTGTTCTATCTGCCTTACCAGTGGAGTTATCTGGCCTCAAGTTCGGTCTTTGCCTTCGCAGCGGCAACGGACTGGCTGGATGGTTATCTGGCGCGACGCCTGGAGCAAAGCACTCCGTTTGGAGCGTTTCTGGATCCTGTCGCTGACAAACTGATGGTTGCTGTTGCACTGGTGTTGCTGGTGCAGGAACACGGCAACCTGTGGCTCACGTTGCCGGCGGCCGTCATCATCGGTCGCGAGATCGTCGTTTCGGCGTTACGTGAGTGGATGGCCGAACTTGGTGCGCGGGCTCATGTGGCTGTATCGAACCTGGGCAAATGGAAAACCGCTGCGCAAATGCTTGCACTGGTGATCCTTCTGGCCAACCCCAAGGTTTTCAGCTTCTGGGTTTTCATCGGTTACACGTTGCTGATGGTTTCTGCAGGCCTGACCTTGTGGTCGATGGTTCAATACCTTCGGGCTGCCTGGCCGCATCTGAAGACCGATGTTGAAAAGAAATAAAACTTTTTTGAATCAAGGGGTTGACGGCGCTTCTGATTTCTATAGAATGCGCCACACCAAGCGGGAATAGCTCAGTTGGTAGAGCACGACCTTGCCAAGGTCGGGGTCGCGAGTTCGAGTCTCGTTTCCCGCTCCAAGTTTTACAGCGTTTGTTGTCGCGCTACTGACAGCAAATGTTTTTGAGGCCGAGTAGCAAAATGGTTATGCAGTGGATTGCAAATCCACCTACGCCGGTTCGATTCCGACCTCGGCCTCCACTATAAATAAGCTCCGTAGATCCATGATTTACGGAGCTTTTTTTATTGCATTGCGCTGAAAGATTTAGTCTTTAAAACGGCCTTTGCCAACTTGCTTCACGGGGAAGTGATGTATATATTTCCCCCTCTGCTGTACGGGCAGCAATCTGTCAGGATTGTGAACCGGCATCAGGGCAACGCAGTACCGCGCTACCGCCCGAATGGCGAAACTGGTAGACGCATGGGACTTAAAATCCCCCGCTCGTAAGGGCGTGCCGGTTCGATTCCGGCTTCGGGCACCATCTTGAATCAAGGGTTTGCGGGCGAAAGCTGATGCAAACCCTTGTTTGTTTCTGGGTCGCAATTTTGACATTGGTCCGCAATTCACTTCGTGGGCATGATCTCTTTACTCCGGCGATTCCGAACGTACGACTCGGTTACTACTGCAGTAATATTCCTAAATTGATCCTTGGTCTGCATGATGCTGCCAGTTCGCCCCTGGCTTCGATATTTCGCTTGGCCTCCGTCTTCCCCTGCGGAACTCTAATTAGCCACGCCACGTGGAATGGGGAGTTGCTCGCAAGCCATTCAACGGCCACCTGAAGAAGCGTCTGGAGTTCGTGCCAATTGCAGTGGTGGAAGTGCATTGCTGCCAGTTGGTCTTGCTTTTGACGTCAGGGCTCACTTGTAACAAGGGGGGTATCTTCTATAGTGCGAGCGCAGAGCACACCGCGCTCGTGCATCACGAACACTCATGGCAGATTAGGTGATGGAGTGGCTCCTGGTCGTAAGGTTGCTTGCTACGCCTGGAAAGTTTTGCTCAGCGGAATCGAGTGTCTGATCTCGAAAAGGAAAAATGTTTACAGGTGTACTACTGTCTTCTACATGGATGCAGGGCCTGAATCAAATATCAGTTGGATTGGTTCATGACAGACTACGCTACAGACAGCTAACTAGCCTGCAATCAGGAAGATCACACGGTGTGCGATAAAAGGTGGAGGCATGAAAAGGACATCACGTTTTATCGCTTTGGTGGCGCTGGCGAATGCGTGCGCAGTTTCTCTGTTGAATTTGCTTGGGGCCCAGCAGTTTGCCTCCCCGCGTCGGCAATCTGGAGCGTCCTGTCGACTGATAGCGCGACCCGTTCGGCTTTTCTACGCCGCGCGAATGGAGCGATATGCAGATTATCGGCAGAGGCGACATCAGCCTTGGCCTATCCGCAGTCACTTTTGCGCGGCGCCCGACGATCCTGAGGGAGTTCGTATCCTAATTGATCACCTTGCATTCTCTGCCGTTGGGGATGAGTTCCAGCTGCCATTTAACAGATTGTGTGCCGACATGGCGCCATTGAATCCCGATAAAGGCACCGGAATAGTCTGGTCGATGTTTGTACTGACCCCGATGCCTACAGTGTCGAACTCACCACATCATCCGTCCAGCAACGCTCTGCCGTAGCTGCTGTCATCTCGTTCATGATGGAGGTTTTATGCCAATCCTTCACGATCAAATCGCGTACTGCAAGATCTATCCCCCTGTGGGCATCGCGCGCGTAGGCAACAGCATGGCCGCCGACGGCGTTTTCATTGCTCCGGAGAAACCTGGTGGCGAGCCCCATATTTTTGGTATGCCTTCAGGTACACCTTTCAGTTATAAGGACGCGTCTGGAGCCATACGCCGGCAAGCCGCGAAGTTTCATGTCTATGCCTTCGACAGTGCGGGACGGTCGCTGGGGGAGCTGTGCGGCGAAGGTGTGGAAATCACCTGGAGCGTCGAGCTCGCCAACAAGAAGGCGGCGTGGTTCAACTTCTCGGGAGCTCACGGTGCGCTTTCGGCCTTCGAGGCTGTCGGATGGCCAGAGAATAACTTGGGTCGCAAGCTAAGGCTGCGCAACTGCGAACTTGATGGCGACGACGACTCCGGGTCGGGATTAATGGCGCTCGTCGAGGGAGGACCTTGTGGGCGCAAGTGGGTGGCCAGTATGGCGCACGCCAAAGAGTTCGAAATTCATAGTCCGGAGCGTTCTGTTTGTGGCAGTAACCGGCGACATCAGCCCGACAAGCAGAACCTGAGTTTCATCGGCAAGTTCCGCCACAATCACGATGTTTATCTTGGAGAACTTGCTACAGATGAGCAGGGGTGCCTCGTTGTAATGGGCGGTCACGGTGTTTCCGCACCGGTTGATGCACACGGCAGGGCTCTTGACGATCCCTACGAGGCCTGGATTACTCACTATGCGAACAATGATTCCTGGCACGACGATACCGCGGACGGGCCTGTCAGGGCCAAAGTGGTGCTTTGCGCAGAAGATGGGGCGCGCCATTCGGTGGAGGTTCAGGGCGCAAGTTGGGTAGTTGTCACTCCGCCTGATTTCGCGCCAGACACTCGCGACTTGGTGACGTTGTTCGACGTGATGGAGGAAGTGGCACACGACCACCCCAGGCTGTGCAACAAGACCACCCCACGCTTGCGGGACCCGGACCGGCCTGATCTTCGAAAGGATGTATGGCCGATATTTGACCGCATGGGGGGATACCGGTGGGTAAGCAAGCTCGGGCTTAGGGGGCACGGTCAGGGCCGGCCTGGCGACATCCTTCGCGGTGAGTCATACGACTTCGAGCAATTCGAGAAGGCAACGTCCGGTAAAGGGCTCTCGATGATTGGTGAAGCGGTGATGAAGGTGTTGCGCAAGCCTTCTTATCGTCGCCCAGGCATCCACATACCCAGCGACGAAGAGATGGAGGCTGCTGCCCGTATGGCCACCAGCCTCTATATGCCGCCCCTGTCCGGCGACGAAGGAACGCGCAGCGATGGTGAGTCGGGAACGTGGCTTTCCCTGACCTATTTGCAGACGAGGCGTCTGCAGGCATGGGCCGCCGGGCACGCTACCACCACAGCTGAAGGTACGGCAGCTGTCTACATCTGCAAGGACGAATCGCAAGACGAGGAGGGCAACTGTCTTCCCGATGATTCAGAACCGGAGCTACTGACTAGGGCTGTGCTCGAAGGCTGCTGCGGGGGCGCCTTCTTTCCCGGTATCGAGATCACCTCGATTGTTCGCGAAAGCCGGCTCTACTGTGAGGCTTTCCGATTCGATGACCGCGTGCTCGAAGCGGGAGACATCAGCAAATATATGGCGCTGCCATGGCAGGCGGATTTTTTTGAATGTCAGCAAAACTGGTGGCCAGCGCAACGACCAGACGACGTAATCCATGAGGATACTTTCAAAAAAGTATTCCAGGAGTTTACGCGTGCTGATACGGCCGACCTTGCGAGTGCGCTGGAGAGAATGCTTGGTGAGCGCCAACGGTGGGATCGTGGCGTCGGCACGTCGCAACCTCGGCCACCCGGTGCGTTCCTACTCTCACAAATGCTTCCGGAACCCAAGGAAGGCGAGAGCTGCTTTAGTTACTTGGACAAGGTCGCAACGATCTGGGCGAAAGCGATTCTCAGCGGTGCTACCCTCGAAGATGGGGTCAATCCGTGGCGGCAAATGTACTTGTTGCAGGAAGCCTGCGACCGATTTGCAGGTAGATGCTTTTTGCCTCGGCTACCGCAGCCGGAGGCGGTTCTGACGATCAAGGATATCCGCAAGGATCACCCTGTACTCGTGCGCGCCTATGCAATCGATTCGCTTGCGGACCTTCACGCCGTGTGGAGTGACGCAGCGCAGAGTACAAAGAATAAAGTCGCTGCGAGCCTGCAAGCGATTGTGCAGTCGTACTCCGAATATGCACAGGGCAGCCTGCAGGACTATTTCAAGACTTGTGCAGTGCGCAGTGAATGCGGTGACTCGACCACAAGCCCTGCGACCGCCGTGTCCTTCAGGCAGACACTGAATAGCTTTCCCTGGTCCACAGATGAAGTCGATAAGCGGCAACGAGGCGAGGTGCTTCGCGACAGTCTCGAATATTGGCAGTATGCCCTGGTGGAGTTCAGGGACGCGGTATTTGATGCCATGTATCTCACCCACACTGGAACCAACGGCGACAATGCAATGGTGACGGCGTGGAAGGACCTCGGCTTTGTTGAAAAGCGTCACCAGGTCTTGCGTGATGGCAGCTCGTTAGTGGTGCACGTAGAAACGGGGCGCGATAAATTTCATGGTGCGAGCTTGCGAGACTGCTTTTACTGGCTGATGAACATCCACAATCATCAGGATTTCGTCTCCAGCGCGCTGGACATGGCGAACAAGTTCCTCGACTACGCGCAATCTGTTATCGATCAGACGGGTATCTTGGACGAGAGCCACCCGGAGACATTCGTTGAGTACAGTAAGGAGACGTTCCAGGCGAAGCTGGACGAGGTATACGAGATAATGCGGTTTCGGGCACAGAACACTGATATCTACTGGCTGGCTCGCACGCAAAACCGCGATACGGAACTTCAGGTACTTCGGGACAGGGGGCCGTTCAATCAGAGCGACGGTGTGTGGTTGCGCAATATTTCCGCTGCGGGGGCAGGGGACAAGGTTCGCGCACTCCTGTTCGAAGTCTGGAGCGACGAGATCGGTAATGGCAACCCCGCCTTGCACCATGGCAATCTCTACACGAGCCTAATGCGAAGCGTCGGTATCGAAACCTACCCCTTAGCTGCTCGCGAATATGCGAATGACCCGCAGTTCCACGAATCCATGTTCGCGGGGGCGGTGTTCCAACTGGCCATCTCCCAGCATGCCGATCGCTTCCTGCCCGAGCTACTGGGTATGACGCTGTTTCTGGAGTGGGAGGTGCTTAGCTTAGTACCGAGTATCAAGCGGCGTGACTACCTGGGCATCGACAGTCACTTCTGGCAGATGCACGTGGGTATCGACAATGCCTCCAACGGTCACGGTGCCAAGGCCCGGGACGCAGTCATGCTTTACCTCGACGATGTTAGCCACGACGGCGGCGATGCGGCCGTTCAGGCACAATGGAAACGCATCTGGCGCGGATACGTGGCATTTGCTGTAGCCGGAAATGACATGTTCGGCGATGACCTTGGCGTCTCTCGTCGCCGAACGGGGAGCGCGGCTGCGCGACTTGACGAGATGATCATGCGCAAAGCGACCTATGGTTCACAGAACCACATGCAGCATCGTATCGGCCAATACCGGATCAATGACCTTTTCGACGATCCGGAGCTGTTTCGCAGCGTGCTCGCTCAGTCGAAATGGCTCGTGGCGGGGCAGCCGGACGCCAGCCAGTTTCTGCAGCACCTCACCACATTTAATGGGCCGATGTACCAGGTTTTCAATGTCGAAGATCTCGCAATCTGGCGCGACTGGATTGAATGGTTGGGGCGGGAAGGGGATACACGGACCGCCAAACGCTACTTCGAAAAAGGCGAAGCGATGGAGGCCCTGCTATACGAGATGAAGTCGATCGCTGAAGGCGTTCATGCACATACGCGCTACCTCGCGGATGGGAATGGTAGTCCGAGCATCGCAAAACTCTTCGAAGGCGACGATATGCGGGAGCTGATGCGCAAGCTCGTCGGTACGTGGGTCATCCCGGGTGACCCGTCGGCTAGCCCACTCGTTGCGGACATGCTTCGAGGCGACAAGCCGATGGGTAAGGCGCTCGACCGCCGCTTCCCCCGCATTAACAATCGCATCGGCCGACAGATCGTGATTGAGTGGGTGATTGCGGGCTGTCCCATCCCTGACGAAGGGGCTCTGGGCAAAGTGGCTGCGCCGCTCAAGACTCTGGGGCCGAGGTTGTACATACACACCCACGGCATGGGTGCCGTGCACTGATGGTCCTATGCTACTGATTGTCGGGGCGGGTTTTGCGGGACTCTCGGCCGCACTGCGGGCACGCCATTTGGGCGTTGCAGTGACTGTTGTAGCCGGCCGGGAACGAGCCTTTGATGCGCCAGAGTGCCTGAGTCTGGAGGGCGTGCGGGCACTGCACGACTGCGGCCTCGACGCCCGTCAGCTCCAGCTACCGCCAGTTCGCGAGTACATCTCACGCTGGGGTGAGTCTCCCATGCTGAGTCGTGCGCCCCCTCCCGGTATTCCGAAAAACATAATGCTGGGCAGGGTGCAGCTGTTGCGGGCGTTGCGGGCTTGCGCGACGGAAGAGGGGGTTACCTTCGTCGAGGCCGACGAACTGTATCGCGTACTCCCGACGAGACAGGGGCTGCAACTTCAGTTCACCGGACCAGTGCAAGAGCTCGTGCTTGACGCCAGTTTCGCGATCGATGCATCGGGTCGAGCAGCAGTGCTTGCGCGCAAATTAGGTGTCGGCCGTCGGACGTTCGACCACCTTGTCGCCTACGGCGTGAGGGGGCCGGTTCATGGCTTGCCCGAGGGAGTTGTCCATACGTTTTCAGTCGCGGATGGTTGGGTATTCGCTGTCTCGGATTCACCCGGCCAGGCACATGTGTGTTTCTACACCAACGGCCGCCTTGCAGGTCGGGTGACCGAGGCTAAAATCATGGAGCGAGTTCCTTACCAGATCCGCTCGCTGATGTCAGATGAGGACATGTGGCTTGCCTCGGGCGTAAGCGCGGCCAATGCGTCCACATCCCTGCTGGACGTCCCCGGTGGGACATACTGGTTAGCTTGCGGTGATGCGTTGCAGACGGTGGACCCGCTTTCCTCAAGTGGCATCACGACAGCGCTTCAGCAGGGCGCGGCGGCGGTATCCGCGGCTGTCGCTTCTTTAAGTGGGAACTTGGAGCCGATGAGGGCTTACTGGCTAGAGTCCAGAGCGCACTTCGACAGTTATGTCCGCAATCGCAACAGTTTCTATGGTTTTGGAGAGTCGGCATCATGAGTACCATCCTCGATCTCTGCTTGACTGCGAATCTATTGCACTTATCCGCATCTGGTTCGCCGTTCGTTGTAAGCATCAAGGACGGTACTTTTGGCCCGATGGAATATCTTTAAAGATACATCAGCGTCAATTTTCCCGATAGTCCAGGGTAATACAGGCGAACTCTAACAATGTATTTTCGCCCTTTGAAGAGTTTGTAGGTGATCGTTGAGTTTCGATCCTCGCCGCTATCATCGTCTCCCGCTAAGTATCGTGGGTCTCCTTTAATTTCTTCGAACAAAACAAGCAGCGAATCGGAGGCGCCCTTCGTTTCGATACGGTAACTTCTGGATTCTGTAGGTTCGATGGTGTAGTCAATCTGTTTTCCGGCGGCGAGCGCAACGGTTACTGGCTCTGCATGGGCAAGTTGTTTCAGTTTTCCCGTCAATGGTGGGTACCACTTGCGAGTCCACTCCTTATCTCCATTCGAAAGCACGCCCGGAGGAGTAAGCCCGCTGATGTCGTATTGTTGCGGTTCGTCGATTAGACCTGAATCGAACTCGTACTCCATGATTGAGTCAGGGTCCCACGTTGAACCATTGACTTGCTGCGGCGTCAATTTTTCCAATATGTTGTGATACGTAGTTGCACGGTCCCAATTGTTTGGAGGGCCTCCTAATGAGTCATAAACCGCCTGCTCATGCCATTTGATTCCCGCAAAAGGGTTTTGATGTTCATGTTCCATGCCGAGCACATGCCCGAGCTCATGAAGTGCGGTTCCACGTCCGTAGGGTGTTGTGAGGTCCCATCCATACACAGTTGTTGGCTCGGTGAGCGGCACATTCAGGAGGTCGCGACCGACTGCAGAGGCAGAAACCCCGTCGGCGGTCGAATAGCCAATTCGGACTTCGGCTTCACTCAGTTGACCAACCTCCATGAACTCAAGACCTATGCCGACCGCTTTCCAAGTCTTGAATGCATCACGTATCGCATCCGCCTGAGCTTTCGGAACCGCATAGCGAGATCCTTTGTTAAAAAAACAATAGTGAAGAACCGTTCCGTTAGCCCATTTGGTGAATGTCGCCAGAATGGCAGCTTTCCTGCGCGGGTCTACAGTCACGGAGGGGGAAAGTTGTCGCGCAGTTCGGGGTAGATTTTGGCAGAGCGGTTTAGACGTGTTCTGTGTTTTTTTCGGGGTGGACGACTTGGATCTTGGTGCACGGGCCATAGGACTTTCCTTATCAAGATGATTGGGACAGGTCTGTACCGCTTTTCTGACTCCCCGACTCTCGAGGCACAGCGTCAGATTATTTAAAGGCCAGGAAAAGCCCCCAAAAAATGTGCAACTGTTGACAGGCAGGCTTGAGAAATCTCGCTTGCAAAAATAACACTTGCATTGAATCTATAGACTGGGCGGCAGAGCGGTGCTGGACATAGTTGCTATAGGAGTTATTACTGATTTTGCTAAAGGCCTTATCCAGTTGTTCGGATTAGCTGGTCTGGAATGGCTTGATTTGGCTGGATTGGCAGAGCGCGGACGTCTACCCAGGGGAGGCAATGTTGCACAATGCAGATCGGGGATGATTTATTAAGATGTCTTCGTCTTTGTCGATGCGGCGGTTGATTTTGAAAGGTAGGCTGCACTTCAGTGGGCGTTTGCCGAAGAATTTATCTTATAAATGTCTGTTGAGGCGCTGGCGTGGTCTAGAATCATTGAGTTGGATCAATTACTGGAGTGTGAAATGGATGAAGAAGTTAGTCTAAATGAGAAAGTAGTGTCGTTGGCGCGCCTTAAGATTGAGGTGGACTTGCTTAAGCGTGATGGGCGGGACCATGTCAGGTACACCCTTCTGGAGAGTAAATACAATGAAAACTATAAAGAGCTTTCTTTGGTGGTGGATTGCCTGAAAGAAAAGCTTAAGTTGGAAGTTGTCCGCATTCAAGGCGGGGTGGCCGAGGAGGAAGTGGCTGAAGGGTGTCGAAGGGATTCAGAAAAAGTATTATTGCAGGAGAACAGGTTGGCTAATGTTGAGGGTAGGCTTGATAGCATAGATGAAAGTCTTAAAAAACTGCTGGATTTGGATTCTACTGCTAAGGCTTCCGGAAAATATAAATTAAATTGGGCAGGCTGGTGGAGTTTGACTCCTGAGGATAGGTTTTTGGCATTTTTGTATTTATTGCCTGCTATTATTGTTCTTCTGCTTTTGTGTTCTGCTATTTATAGAGTGTTGCTTGCAGACTCTGTTGATATTAGTGTTGAACTAAATATTGCCGAGCTGATAGGTGGGTCGTTAGTCGGTTTGGGAGCAACACTGGCGGGTGGTGCATATGCGATGAAAGTATATAAAGACACGAAAGCTGAGTAAGTCTGACCTTGACCTCTTCTTTTTCCAAGATTTCAAAGGCTGATTTTTTTTGGGGGCGCTTGGTCTGGGAAGTCGAGCAGTTGCGGACTTATGCCGAACTGCCGTACCAGGCCCGGATGAAATATCAGCTCCGCGCGCTCGGCGACCATATGACTCATATCTCACTGAGTCCGCGCAATCACTTCAGCCCGCTGACTTCTCTAGTTTCTCACTGCTGGGGTAGTTTGTTGTCACTTACTGAAAAGGGCCGACTGAACCGGCCCATTTTTTCGTGCTCAGACAAACGCCTGCCCGGCAAATCCTCTCGGCAAGCGCTGAAGGCCAGCCATCGCGGTCAGTCGCTCGATCCACTCCGAGCGCCAACTGGATGCATGGTGCGTTGCTTTTGCATGGCGAGAGAGCCGGCGCGCAGCATTACGTTGGTCTTTGCGTGCGTTTTTATAAGCATCTGTGTTGCGGCAGCTGCGGCATTTGACGCGATTGAGCTCGGGGCTGGCACTGAGGTTGTTACCCTTGTGACCACAGGCCAGATGCCCGTCGACTTTGAAGTGAATGACCATGAGACGCCTCCTTGGTGACGTGTAGAGGGTTTGACCTCTCACCACCAAGGACGTTCTTTTTTGCAGCATTGCGCCAATCAGCGGATCACCTGAAGCGTGGCAGCGGCCGGTCGACAGGTTTGAGCGACGACAGGGTGCTGCGAATCAGCGGAGCATCCTTTTCGATGTCGTTCAAACGATCGCGAATGCGCAGGGCGGTCGGGTGCCCGCCTTGATGATCGACCCAGTCGGCGATCTCTTTGCAGGCCGCAGCGAGGCGTGCCTCCCGGGCATCGAGCAAGGTGAGGAGAGTGGTGATGGACTCTCTTTCGGACATGGAACACCTCCGTTCAACAAACCGCTCTGTGGCAGCAAAAAGCCCGCGAAGCGCGAGCTCTCTGCCGTTGGGGCGCTGCTCCTTCAGCTGGTTTGAGTATAGACCCGTAAATGACAGCTATCAGCCCGAAGACTCGCTGACCGTCACCCGCGAGCTGGCGGCGTTAAGCCGCAGGCATTCTCGCCGGGCGTCCTCTTCCAGATCGTAGCCATCCCCGATGAAGCCGCCGGTACGCGTGTCACTGATGCGGTACCAACCGGTGGCTTCGGCAGGTTCATGGAGACTTTCTCCGGCGCGGCGACCGTGAATGATGATCTTGTTGCAACGCTTCACGACGAATATGTCTTCCATGGCGTCACCGCAGTTGATTCGTGTCAGATCAACTATAGAAGGCCTGACAAATCGTGCAAAAAATAGACAGGTCAGTTCGTCGGTTGCAGACGCTCAGGTCAGGGTGGTCATCCGTTCCAGGAACATGGCCAGTGCGACTTCCTCGGCGCGCAGCCCCTTGCGCACCCGAGGTCGTGGCAGCTCGGCCAGCGCGCCCAGCATGAAATGCTCCACCACGGCCGGGTGGATATAACATTTACGGCACACCGCCGGCGTGTTGCCCAGTTGCCGCGCCACACCCTTGACCATCTCCACCACATGCCGCCTGGCTTCGGTTTCCGACTCCCATTGCAACTCCCGCAACACTGCCAGGGCGAGGGCGCTGCCGGCCCAGGTCCGGTAGTCCTTGGCGGTGAAGTCCGCACCGGTCAGAGTTTGCAGGTAGGTGTTGACGTCTGAAGAGCTGACGGTGTGCCGCTCGCCATGTTCATCCAGATACTGGAACAGATTCTGCCCCGGGATTTCCAGGCAGCGCTTGATGATCCGCGCCAGGCGTCGGTCCTTCACCGTGATCTGATGTTCGACACCGCTTTTGCCGCGAAACTGGAACAGGATCGCGCTGCCGTTGACCTCGACATGTCGGCTGCGCAGGGTGGTCAGTCCGTACGATCGGTTGTCCCGCGCGTATTGGGTATTGCCGACGCGGATCAGCGTGGCATCGAGCAAAGTGATCACCGTGGCCATGACTTTGTCGCGACTGAACCCTGGCGCCGCCAACAGTGTTTCCAGTTGTTTGCGCAACTTCGGCAGCGCGATGCCGAACTCGCGCAGTCGCGAGTATTTGTCGGCATCACGGACCTCGCGCCAGCGCGGGTGATAACGGTACTGTTTGCGCCCGCGAGCATCGCGACCGGTGGCTTGCAGGTGGCCGCGAGGGTCTGCGCAGATCCAGACATCGGTGTAGGCCGGTGGCACGGCCAGCGCATTGATGCGTTTGATTTCGTTAGGGTCACTGATGCGCTGGCCTGCTGTGTCGAAGTAACAGAACTTGCCGCGCAGCTTTTTGCGGGTGAGCCCGGGCTGGGTGTCATCGACGTAATGCAGATCCGAAGGCAACACATCGGTCAGCGCGGTATCGGGCATGGCGGGAATCCTTGGCGGCAATCGGGCTGTTACAGCGATTGACCGCATGCCATGGCAGTCGTGCCGACCGATTCAAGCCAGAACCGCGACAGCCTTGATCTGCGCCCACAATTGTTGACCCGCATGCACGCCCAACTGGTCCCGCGAATACCGGGTGATTCTTGCCAGCAGAGGCGTGCCGCCCGCATCAAGGCGGATCAGCACATGAGCGGCATTGTCGGCAGGCATTTCGCTGGCCACCGTGACCGGCAGGCGATTGAGGATGCTGCTGTGCTCAGTGTTTTGCAGGGTCAGGCTGATATCGCGAGCCTGCACTTTGCAGCGCAGCGTCTGACCGACTTCCATGGGGGAGTGGGTCACGCGAATGCTCAGTAACGTGTCGGGCAATTGCAGGCAGAGCAATTGGTAGTTGTGATCGTAGGAGATAACCTGCCCCTCGATCACCACTCCGGCGTCATCGCCCATTGCCAGTGGCAGATCCAGGCGAGCGAGGGTTTCGCCGATCGGACCGCTGGCCAGCGCTTTGCCGTTGTCGAGCAGCACCAGGTGGTCGGCCAGGCGCGCGACTTCGTCCTGGGCATGACTGACATACAGAACCGGGATATCGAGTTCGTCGTGCAGCCGTTGCAGGTAAGGCAGGATTTCGCTTTTGCGCTGACTGTCGAGGGCCGCGAGCGGCTCGTCCATCAGCAACAGTTTCGGACTGGTCAAGAGCGCCCGGGCGATGCCGACGCGCTGACGTTCACCACCGGATAAATGCTGCGGATGACGCTCCAGTAAATGGCCGATTCCCAACAGTTCGGTGGCCTGTGCCATGTCGACCCGGCGTTGATTCCTGGCAATCCGTTTGAGGCCGAATTGCAGGTTGGCCAGTACCGAGAGGTGCGGAAACAGGCTCGCTTCCTGAAAGACATAGCCGAGTGCACGTTTGTGCGGCGGGACGAAAATGCCTTTCTCGCTGTCCTGCCAGATTTCGTCGTTGATTTGCACAAAGGCGTGCGAAGCCCGTTCCAGTCCGGCAATGCAACGCAGGCAGGTGGTCTTGCCTGAGCCTGATTGTCCGAACAATGCGGTCACGCCACGACCGGGCAGGTGCAGGTCAACATCCAGGCCGAAGCCGGAGTAAGCGAGTTTCAAGCGTGCTTCAATCATCGATCAACTCCAGCCTGCGCGCGACTTGCGGCTGGAATAGAGCGCCAGCAACACCAGAAACGAAAACACCAGCATCGCACCGGCGAGCCAATGTGCTTGTGAGTATTCCATGGCTTCGACGTGGTCGTAGATTTGTACCGAGACCACCCGGGTCTTGTCGGGAATATTGCCGCCGATCATCAGTACAACGCCGAATTCGCCGACGGTATGGGCGAAACCCAGGATCGCCGCCGTAATGAAACCGGGACGTGCGAGCGGCAGGATGACGCTGAAAAAAGTGTCCCATGGATTGGCGCGCAAGGTGGCGGCCACTTCCAGGGGGCGAGTGCCGATGGCGGAAAAAGCGTTTTGCAACGGCTGCACCACAAAGGGCATGGAATAGAGCACCGAGCCGATGACCAGTCCGGTGAAACTGAACGTCAGTGTGCCGAGCCCCAGCCACTGGGTGAAATGCCCAAGAAAGCCATTGGGCCCGAGCGCGAGCAACAGATAAAAACCGATGACGGTCGGCGGCAGTACCAGAGGCAGGGCGACAATTGCCCCGATGGGGCCGCGCAACCAGGACTGGCTGCGCGACAACCACAGGGCAATCGGAGTGCCGATGACCAGCAGGATCGCGGTGGTCAGGGACGCCAGTTTCAGGGTCAGCCAGATCGCCGCGAAATCGGCACTCGTCAGCGACATTTACAGCTGATAACCGTAGGACTTGATCACCGCAGCGGCTTTCGGGCCTTTGAGGTATTCAACCAGTGCCTTGGCAGCGGCGTTGTCTTTGCCTTTGTTCAGGATGACGGCGTCCTGTTTGATCGGGTCGTGCATGCTCGCCGGAACGATCCAGGCCGAGCCGCTGCTGACCTTGCCGTCCTTGTAGATCTGCGAGAGGGCAACGAAGCCCAGTTCAGCGTTGCCGGTGGAAACGAACTGATAAGCTTGAGTGATGTTCTGGCCTTCGACGATCTTGGCTTTGGTTGCATCAGTCAGTTTCAGCTTTTCCAGCACCTGGGTGGCAGCCAGGCCGTAAGGCGCAGCTTTCGGGTTGGCGATGGACAGGTGTTGGTATTCGTTTTTCTTCAGAACGTCGCCTTTGGCGTCGACGTAACCTTCTTTGGCCGACCATAGCGCCAGGGTGCCGATGGCGTAGGTGAAGCGCGAGCCCTTGACGGTGTCGCCTTCTTTTTCCAGTTTCTCAGGGGTGGTGTCGTCAGCCGAGAGGAACACTTCGAACGGCGCGCCGTTCTTGATCTGGGTGTAGAACTGTCCGGTGGCGCCATAGGCCGCGACCAGTTTGTGCCCGGTGTCTTTTTCGAAATCGGCGGCGATCGCCTGGATCGGTGCAGTGAAGTTGGCCGCGACGGCGACTTGCACTTCGTCGGCCTGAGCGGCGCCGATGGCGAATACCGCGAGCAGGGCAGGGGCAAAACGTGAGGCACGAATGGTCATGAACAGCTCCGTTGTTGGCAAGTGCAGTGGGCAGTTATTGTTGGAGGGGTAGACTGCGCCGATGCGAGGGGGTGAATCGCTATATAGCTGAATATATAGCGAAATGCCTCTAAACGGAAAGTGCTGGTTTCAGGCGGGCAGGTGAGGGCATGAAATCCCTCAGTCTGCCGTGCTTTTACCGAGCCAGTTTCGCGAGCGCTCCTTCGGCGAGTTGGCGAGTCAATTCAGCACTGCTCAACTCCTTGCCCAGCGTAAACGCCTGACCGGCCCAGAGATTGCTGAAGTCAGCCTCATCCTTGGCGCGCAATGGCATCAGGGCCCCGCCGGCCAAGGGAAACGCCGGCGCTTTGTCCGACATCGGCCCCACTTCACGCATCACTCGATTCAGAATTCCCCGTGCCGGACGTCCGGTGAACAGGTTGGTGATAGCGGTCTCACTGTCTTTCGCCGTGCGCAGCGCCTTGTGATGAGAGGCACTGACTTTGGCCTCTGGTGTAAACAGATAAGCCGTTCCGACCTGAGCAGCAGATGCTCCGAGCATGAACGCCGCTGCAACGCCTCGCGCATCGGCGATCGCACCGGCAGCAATCACTGGCACTTTGACCGCGTCGACGATTTGCGGAACGAGGGCAAAGGTTCCGACCTGGCTGCTCAGGTCATCGCTGAGGAACATGCCCCGATGGCCTCCGGCTTCGTAGCCCATGGCGATGATTGCATCGCAACCGTTCTGTTCCAGCCAGATGGCTTCATCGACGTTGGTTGCCGAAGACAGGATTTTCGCACCGGTGGCCTTGACCCGGTTCAGCAGGGACTTTTCCGGCAGGCCGAAGTGGAAACTCACCACCTCAGGGCGAAACTCTTCCAGCACTTCGCAAGCCGCCCCATCAAATGGTGCTCGGTTGGATACCGGCGTCGGCGCATCGAAGTCGGCACCCAGTTCGCGGTAGTAGGGCTCCAGCAGATTCTTCCAGTCCCGCGCCCGCTGTTCATCGGCGGCCGGTGGCTGGTGGCAGAAGAAGTTGACGTTGAAAGGTTTGTCAGTGCCCTGGCGGATGGCCTTCAGTTCTTCGCGCAATTGCTCGATGCTCAACATCGCTGCCGGCATTGATCCCAAACCGCCCGCGTTGCACACGGCAATGACCATCGACGAGTTGGTGGCACCGGCCATCGGGCCCTGGATGATCGGCAATTCGATGCCGAGCAGGTCAAGAATGCGCGTATCTGGCCATTGGTTCATGGAAAAGACTCCGAAGGACAAAGCAGGGCAGGGAAGCTGAAGCCGGTTTTTTTACCAGCAAAACCGGGTGCAGGGCCAGCCGAGATTTGTAGCCTCGCGGGATTCGGGTCAGCGTCGATGAAGTCCACCGCCCCCTCCGCCGAATGAATGGTTCATGAACTGCGAAGAGTTGTGGAAGTTGTTCAGACGCTGATTGCCAACGTTACGCGCCGCGGAGTCGCGATTGAGGTTCTGTAACTGAGCATTGTTGTTGGCTGGTGCGTGGGTTGCGCCCCCCTTGACCATCGACTGCCAGCCGTCATCGGTTTTCTTGTAGACGTTGCCGTCATGCCCGGCGTAAACATTGTCGCCAACCCGTGCGGCGCCGCTGTTGCGCCCGTGAATCCCGCCGTATTGCGTGGTGTTGCCGGTGTTCGGGTTGTAAACGGCGCCACGGTTGGCCGTTACCTGAGTGCCATTGCGAGCGTTGCCTGCCGTCACCCGGCCCCCGGCGATTGCACCTCCGTTCGGTCCGACCACTTCACCGCTGCGGCCGGCTGCATAGTTGCCGGTGTAGACATTGTGTACCGCCCCACGCTGGCCGGCGGTCGCAATCCCGGTCCGTGAGTTGTAGGAGGAACCGACCTGGCCAGCCCAGCGGTTGCCGGTCCAGGCGTTGTAGCCTGCGCCATAGCGGCTGACGGTCGCCCGATCACCCCATTGCCGGTAGATGTTGCCGGTAGTACCGGCCCAGCCGCCCGGGCCCCAGGCCACGGCGCCGCCGTGATAGCCGTAGGCTGCGCCGCCCCAGGCCAGCGGCGCCGGATACAGGTGCGGCCCCCACGCGTAACCCCATCCGTAATTGCCCCACCATGGATAGGCGCCCCATCCCCAACCCATGGCGGCAGTGCTGCCGCCCCAGCTCCAGCCGAACCCGAAGCCGAAGGTCCAGCCAGTCCACGGCGTGTAGCGAATCGCGACGCCAAAGCCGTAAGTCACCGGCGGTCCGTACCAGACGCTGCCAACCCATGGCGTGTACGGATAGCCGGTGCCGTAGACCACAACACCGGTCGCCGGATCCAGCGTCGATCCCTGGTAGCCCGGGGTATAGCCGACGACGACCGTGTCACCACTGGACTCATAGACTTTGACGTAAGTGAGGTAGTGCATCGGCGAGTTCGGCGGTATCGAATAAATCACCGCTGGCACTGAGCTGGCGACGGTCCATGGCCCGGTCACTGCCGTGGCGATGAACCAGATGCCGTTCTCCACGGCGTACCAACTGTCGTTGTCGACCCGAATGATCGGCGTGGCGCTGTTGATCACATATTGAAGCGGGGTCCCGCTGATGGCTTTGAGTTGAGGCTCACCGTCAAATTGTGGCGCCGTCATTTTTACCGCGCTTTTCTTGATTGCCGACGTCTGCGGAATGGTGGCGGCAATGGCTGCTTCCTTGGATTGAGACGTGCCCGCGACCGAGGCTTTGACGTTTTCTTTCGGACTGTCGTCGGGGATGTTGGCGAAGTCTGCTGGCAGTTTGTCCGCCGGGGTAAATGTCCACGGGCCGTTCATGTCACCGGCGCGGAACCAGCGACCGGAGATCAGCACATAACTGTTCTGGTCGCCGATTTCCTTGAAGATGTGCCCGGTGGTGTTGCTGACATACAGCAATTGCGTTCCCTGGATCGGCTGCCACTGTGGTGCACCGTCGGTGACTATCAGTTCGGTCGGTGTCGTGGCGATGAAGATCTTTGGCTGTGGCGGTTTGGCCAGGCTCGGTACTTTGTCCTTCGGATCGCTTTGCCCGGTGAGCAGATCCACCTGCCGGCTCTCGATCGCCGCTTTCTTGGCTTTCTCCAGATCCGCTGGAGGCGATGAGAGCAGGGCGTAGGGCCCCGGCAATTGATCGGCAACCAACCAGCCATCGAACACATGCAGATAATGTTTGCCCTGGGCGTCCTTGAGCAGCAGAGGGCGGGTGTTGATCACCCGTTGCAATCCGGTGCCGTCGACCTGGCGATACGCAGCCTCACCGTCGATATAGACAAGCAAGGCCGGCACGTCCGAGCTGAGGATGGTCGGTGGCGTGTTTTCCAGGGGCGCGGTGTCGGCTTTCTGTTCGGCGGTCAGTACGCCAACGGCAGCTTCCAATTGATCGAGTGAAATGGTTTTCTTGCGCTTGGCCGCATCGTTTTGCAGTGTCGTGATCCACATCTCTGCCTGGCTGGCGTCTGCGGGGAAATCGGCTTTGATGATTTTGTACTGGTCGAGCATGACCCAGCGAGTGGCCTTGTCGACCAGCGTGTGAGCGCTGAACTGGACGATGCCATAAGTCGACTTGCCGTCGGCGCCGGTGGCCTCGACGGCGGCGCGGGCCTGCAAGGTGTAGCCATCCCAGCTGTCGAGCTGCGGCTGATACACGGTGAGTTTCGATTTGTCGCTGGTGATGACTTGCGGCCATGTCGGCTCAACGGCAGTGGCGTCTGCCGTCTTGGCCGCAGGCGCCGCCCAAGCGGTATTGAATGCCAACAGACAGAGCATCAGCCAGGCAAGAAAAGGGCGGGCGCGGGACATTGTCAGCTCCATCGACAAGGGCTTCTCGGGGATAAGTGGAAGCCGTCGAAAGAGCATAGCCGGCCGATCCGGAATCATCCGGCGGTTTCAGCGATTGGCGGAAGGTCGAGTGGGGCAAAATGTTGCGATGTGCTATTTGAATGCCACGAGACCCTGAATTCATTCCCTGAGAGGCAATCATGTTCAACGGCATTCTGATCGACAAAGACGACAGCGGTTATCGCGCCAGCCTGCAGAAAATCGACGAGCAGCAGTTGCCCGAAGGCGATGTGACGGTGCGCGTCGCGTACAGCACGCTCAACTTCAAGGACGGGCTGGCGATTACCGGCAGCAGTCCGGTGGTGCGCAAGTTTCCGATGGTACCGGGGATCGATCTGGCCGGTACGGTCGAGATCAGTTCGCATCCCGACTATAAGGCTGGCGATCAGGTGCTGCTCAACGGTTGGGGCGTGGGCGAAAACCACTGGGGTGGCCTGGCCCAAAAGGCACGGCTCAACGGCGACTGGCTGATTCCATTGCCCAAGGCGTTTTCCGCCGCGCAAGCCATGGCCATTGGCACGGCGGGCTACACGGCGATGCTGTGCATCATGGCGCTGGAGCGTAATGGCGTGACGCCGGAGCAGGGCGAAGTAATGGTCACGGGTGCCAATGGTGGGGTCGGCAGCTTTGCAATCGCCTTGTTGCACAAGCTTGGCTATCGCGTGGTGGCGTCCACCGGGCGGGTGTCGGAGCATGAATATCTGCAGCAATTGGGCGCCAGCGAAATCATTGATCGTGCGACCTTGTCCGAGCCCGGCAAGCCACTGGCGAAGGAGCGTTGGGCGGCGGTGATCGATTCGGTCGGCAGCCACACATTGGCCAACGCCTGCGCCAGCACCCGCGCCGAAGGTACTGTCGCGGCATGCGGTCTGGCTCAGGGCATGGATTTCCCGGCGTCGGTGGCCCCGTTCATCTTGAGGGGTGTGACGCTGGCCGGAATCAACAGCGTGACCCAGCCCAAAGCGCGTCGAATCGAGGCGTGGGAACGTCTGGCCAAGGATCTGGATTTTGCCCTGTTGCCCCTGATCAGCCACGAAATCGGTCTCAGCGAAGCCATCGAAGCGGCCCCAAAGTTGCTCGCCGGGCAGCTGCGCGGACGGGTTGTCGTGGACGTCAATCGCTGACACATTAAGCGCCATCGCGGACCTGCCGGGCCGCACTTCAAAAAAAGGGAGTGGCACTTCGATGGATCTACAACAACAGCACGTTGAGTCGTTCACGGTTTCAGGCTTGCGCGTTCGCACCACCAACGCCGCAGAACACAAGGCCGAGACCGCGAAAATCGGCCCGATGTGGGGGCAATTCTTCGGCAAGAACCTGGCGGAGGCCATTCCCGGCAAGCTGACCGAGTCGCCGATTTACGGGGTGTACTCGGCCTATGAATCGGATGCTTCGGGGGCATTCGATGTGACGGCGGGTGTTGCCGTCGTCAATCCGCAGACGGATTTCGAAACGATTCGGATCGAAAGCGGTGAGTATCTGGTGTTCCAGGGACATGGTGCATTGCCCGATGCGGTCATTGCCACTTGGGGCCGGATCTGGAAGCACTTCGAAGCCAATCCGCAGATTCAGCGACGTTACGCCACTGACTTCGAGGCCTATTTCGGCCCCGAGTCAGTGTCGATTTACATCGGCATCCGCTAAGGCTGCGTTTCCCGGGACAACAACTCACGCTTGCGCTCCACGCCCCAGCGATAGCCCGAAAGGTTGCCGTCGCTGCGGACCACGCGATGGCAAGGGATCGCCACCGCAAGGCTGTTGGCGCCGCAGGCCTGAGCCACGGCCCGAACCGCTTTTGGCGAGCCGATGCGCTGGGCGATGTCGGCATAACTGGCTGTGCTGCCAACCGGTATTTCGCGCAGCGCCTGCCAGACCCGTTCCTGAAACGCGGTGCCCCGTACATCCAGCGGCAGATCGAGACCGATGGCCGGTGCTTCGATGAAGCCGACGACGTGGGCGATCAGTTGTTCGAACTCGGCGTCGGCTCCGATCAGGTTGGCCCGGCGAAACTGATCCTGCAGGTCGCAGACCAGTTGATGGGGATCGTCGCCCAACAGAATCGCGCAAATTCCTCGATCACTCTGTGCCACCAGAATGGCGCCGAGCGAGCATTGGCCGACCGCAAAACGAATGTCGTTGTTTTGCCCGGCGGCCCGGAAGTCGCCGGGCTTCATGCCCAGCAACTGGTCAGCGGCTTCATAGAAACGGCTGTTGGAGTTGAAGCCGGCGTCGTACAACGCGTCGGTCACCGAGTCGCCATCCGCCAACCGTTGCCGCACTCTGCGTGAACGGTGCGCCGCGGCGTAACCCTTGGGCGTCAGGCCGGTGACGGCTTTGAATACCCGATGGAAATGGAATGAGCTCAGGCCGGCGGCATCCGCCAGTTCGTTGAGCGCTGGCAGGGTTTCCGCGGTTTCGATCTGTCGGCACGCAGCGGCTACCGTTGCGGCATGTTGCGCGGCCACGTCGCTTTGATCCTTGCTCGCCCGTTTGCTGGGGCGATAACCCGCTGCTTCGGCCTCTTCGGCGGTGTCGAAGAATTCGACATTCTGCGGCTTAGGCAAACGCGCCAGGCTGCTAGGACGGCAATAGATGCCAGTGGTTTTCACTGCGTAGACAAATTGACCGTCCGCCCGTGGGTCGCGGGCGACGACGGCAGACCAGCGTGGATCGTCTTCAATGTTCAGCGGGGTCGAAAGCGTTTTCATGATGGAGAGTCCGTTGACCTGTTGAATTTCAGGTTAACCAGTGCCGCCAACCGTAACACTCCGGCCCTTGCGGTCAAACTTTGCGCGGTTATCCGGCGGTGCGAAACGTCAGGTTGAAACGCTGTTCGCCCAACTGCGGATGCCGGCCGTACTTGATCGGCAGGACGCCGTGGTAGCGCAGCCGATCAACGCCACCCCAGATCACCATGTCGCCGTGCAGCAGTGGAATGCGCTGGCTCCTGTCGCTGCGGGCGAAACCACCGAAAAGGAACATGGCGGGCAAACCCAATGACAGAGAAACGATCGGTGCGGTGTAGGAATGTTCGTCCTTGTCCTGATGCAAAGACATTTTCGCGCCGGGGACATAACGATTGATCAGGCAGGAGTCCGGTATGAAATCGGAAAATCCGACTTGCTTCGCCGCTGTCTGCGCCAGGTCGCGAAAGACTTCGGGCATCTCCGGCCAAGGCTGGTGGCTGAGAGGGTCATCGACCGAGTAACGGTAACCGCTGCGGTCGGTAATCCAGCCAAGCGCTCCGCAACTGCTGGTGGCTACTGACATGCTGAAGCCGCCGGGCGTCATCATGTGCCGCAACGGGGCGCGTTCGATGACCGATTTCAGAGCCGGCAATAATTGTTCGATACGGGGAAGGGCGAAGCCGCGCAGCACCCAGGATTGTTCGCCGATCTGCTCAGCGCGTCGGGGCTGCTCGGATTCGGTGTCGGCGAACAGATCGAAGTGGGTGTGCATGATGGTCAAGTAGCGTCGTGAAAAATGATGCCCAGAGTATGCCGTTTTCCGCTGTGCAGGCGGCTGACGCCGTGGCGCATGGTGACCCGATAGTCGCCGCGCGCGCCTTTGACCGGGCGTTGGTTGACGGCAAAGATCAGCGCGTCGCCTTTCTTCAGGTCCATCACCAGTGGGCGAGACTGCATTCTCGGGCGTTGTTCGGTCAGGACGAACTCACCGCCGCTGAAATCCTCACCAGGTTCTGACAGAAGAATCGCCACTTGCAGCGGGAAGACGTGTTCGCCGTACAGGTCCTGATGCAAACAGTTGTAGTCCTGTGGGCCGTATTGCAGCAAGAGCGGGGTTGGCCGCAGTTGACCGGCGGCATGGCAGCGCGCAAGAAACTCGCTGTGCAGGGGTGGAAAGCGTTGCGGCAAGCCCATCCGTTCATGCCAGCGATTGGCCAGGGGAACAAGGCGCGGATAAAGCGCATTGCGCAGGCGCTCCACCAATGGAGGCAACGGGTAGCGCAGATACTTGTATTCGCCGCGACCGAAACCGTGGCGGGCCATGATCACCTGTGAGCGGAACGGTTCGCTTTGCGGGTACAGCGCACTCAGGCGATCACAGGTTTGCGGGCGCAACAGCGAACGGATGATGGCGCAGCCGTCCTGATCCAGCTGTTGTTCCAGTACGACCCAGTCGAGCGCATCGAGGGGCGATTCGGGTGACATCGGCATACTGATTCCTTGGCTTGCGTCCAGGTGATCAGTCTAGGCAGCCCGCCAGGCCGGAACACTCCGGCGCTTGCGGTCGAATTGTCACCCGCGTCTTACAACGCCTTGCTGACGCTGATGTCGCTGATCACGTCTTCGCTCTGGCCGTGCAGGGCATCCAGCGCAGCCTTGGCTTCTTCCGGCGTGCCGTTTTCCAGCTGGGCGAATTCGAAGCGGCGCTCGCCGTTCAGTTTGTACTTGATGACGTATTTGGTCGTTTGGGCCACGGTCATGCTTACCTGATTGCGTTAAGGGAGCCGATCAGCTGAGTTTCGAGCTGGAGCGACGGATGATCTTGATCGAGTGCGTCAGGGTCGGCTTGCGGGTCACGCTGATCGCACGGCGGTTGACGGTGTCGATGGTGATGTTCCAGAACCCGGTGCTCGGCGCGGTAATGCGAGCCGGAAAGGTGTCGAACGCGCCGCCGTGATAGGTATGACGGCCGCCGTTCTTGAAGCTGCGGAAGTTGGCGTCGTTCATCAGACGGATGTTGCAGGTTTGTGAGCACTGGATGACGACGATGTCGTCTTCGTTGAGGTGCTCGCGCTGGTGAATAAATTTCATGGGCGCCTCCAGAAGGGCTTTTTCTACAAAATCAAAACGATAGCAGGGTCGATTGGCGCAGTTTATCAGCCCGGACAGGTTATTATCCGGCCGTCGGGCGCCGCTTTGACAATTAAAAACAGTTATTCGCGATTTCATGTGCGTTAAATGCAATGAGCCTCGGAGAAAAACGGCATTCACGCTGTCCGAGGGTCTTTATAGGAGATTCTGTATGAAGTGGGGTGTGGTCTTTGTGCCGTTGGCATTGGCGATGGGTGGTTGCGCAAGTGTTTCGGAAATCAATGAAACACTGCCGACCATGAGCGTCATTTCCGGCAAGAAACCCCACGAGTACGCACAGTGTCTGGCCGACAAGCTGGCGCAAAGCCGCGGGGCCCTGCAAATGGAGCCGCACAAGGACGGGGTTCGGGTGATCGTGCCAGGGAAGTTGTCGTCCGGCCCGGCAGCGGTGTTTGACATTGAGGACCGCTCCGGCGGCAGCAGCATCAAGTTGCACGAGCGCATGTCCAACGTGCCGATACGTCCAAGGGATGTGCGCAATGCCGCCACGGTGTGCATTTCCGGCTGATAAACTGTCAGTCATCGGTATTGATGCCGTCCAGGTCACGCCTGGGCGGCATTGTCATTTCTGGAGATGTGCATGAAGCGAGAACAGGTGCGCGAGCGCCATAAAGAGGGGCTGATCGCGGCCACCCATGTGATTCAGAACCCGGCGAATTCGGGTGAATGGATCGTGTTTTTCAAGAAGAGCGCCGGGCGCAGTTATTTTCTGGTGGATGAAAACGACGAAGTCGAATCGTTTGGCCGTCTGGATGACCTGATTGAGGTCGTTCGCGGGCTAGGGATCAAGTTCGCCGAAATTCACATGTAAAACTTACTTGCAGACCACCACGACACTACGGTTCTTGTAGTTGCCGACATCGATACCCAGCGTTTTGTCGCTTTCCTTGGACGCCGGTGTGCCATCGGTTCCGACGATGCGATAGCCGGTGCCGGCGCAGGAGGCGTCAGC
Organism: Pseudomonas sp. GW821-FHT09E04; assembly: GCF_059416185.1. Classification (NCBI taxonomy): domain Bacteria; kingdom Pseudomonadati; phylum Pseudomonadota; class Gammaproteobacteria; order Pseudomonadales; family Pseudomonadaceae; genus Pseudomonas; species Pseudomonas sp. GW821-FHT09E04. The sequence goes on along the minus strand of NZ_JBWKOR010000001.1, from coordinate 635,100 downwards.
CTTTTCATAACAGGTTGCCCAGGAGTTGGCCTCGCCGGAGCAATCGATGCTCAACCCTTGCTCGCCGTTGTCCAGGTAAGTGGGTTGAGAGCTGGCGCAGCCGGCCAGGGCCAGAAGTGCTAACAGGGGCAGCATGCGGTGCAGCGTACGGGTGTTCATGGCGATGTCGTCTTCGGAAGGAGAGGGCTAGACGCTATGACAGCGCCGGCATGAAAAGGTTATAGCGATTGGCCACATCTTCATGTTCAAAAAAAGCCCCGCGCAATGGCAGGGCTCTGGATGCGTTACAGCTGATCAGTCCTGATCCTTGCCGCGACGCTTCGGTGCAGGAGGCGTGTAATCAAGCACCGCGGCTACCTCAATCGCCATCGCTTCAGTGGGCAATGGACCGGACACATCTTCGCCGTTGGCGGCGGTGATATGCCACTGGCCATCTTTTGCCTTGGCGACGGTGTACCCGTTGATGATTTTTGCTGCGGACATCTAGCGGCCTCGTTGGCTGGTTCAAAGGCGTCATGATAACGGGAAACGGGCGGACGGGCGCGGGTCGATGCGGTGTTCCTGAATCTTTGGGCTACGCTGAATGCGCAGCTTCTGCTTGCGGATTGAACTATCCGCCAGAATATTTCTCTATGTTGACATCGGTTAGCCAGTGCGGGGCATTGTAAGGTGCACGCCGCCTGATTAGACTGCGCCGAAACTCGTACACACAGCCCTTTCAAGGACTTATATGATCAAGAAATGCTTGTTCCCAGCAGCCGGTTACGGTACTCGCTTCCTTCCAGCGACTAAAGCCATGCCCAAAGAAATGCTGCCGGTGGTAAACAAGCCACTGATCCAGTACGGCGTCGAAGAAGCTCTGGATGCTGGTCTGACTGAGATCTCCATCGTGACCGGCCGTGGCAAGCGTGCCCTGGAAGACCACTTCGACATCAGCTATGAGCTGGAAAACCAGATCAAGGGCACCGACAAAGAGAAATACCTGGTCGGTATCCGCAAGCTGTTGGACGAGTGCTCGTTCTCCTACACCCGTCAGACTGAAATGAAAGGCCTGGGTCATGCGATCCTGACCGGTCGTCCGCTGATCGGCGATGAGCCGTTTGCCGTGGTGCTGGCGGACGACCTGTGCGTCAACCTCGAAGGCGACGGCGTACTGACCCAGATGGTCAAGCTGTACAAGCAGTTCCGCTGCTCGATCATCGCCATCCAGGAAGTCGATCCGGCAGAGACCAGCAAGTACGGCGTCATTGCCGGCGAGATGATCCGCGACGACATCTACCGCGTACACAGCATGGTCGAGAAGCCAAAGCCGGAAGACGCGCCGTCCAACCTGGCGATCATTGGTCGTTACATCCTGACTCCGGACATCTTCGACCTGATCGAACAGACCGAGCCAGGCAAGGGTGGTGAAATCCAGATCACCGACGCCCTGATGAAGCAAGCCCAGAACGGCTGCGTAATGGCCTACAAGTTCAAGGGCAAGCGTTTCGACTGCGGTGGTGCCGAGGGTTACATCGAGGCAACCAACTTCTGCTTCGAAAACTTCTACAAGACTGGCAAGGCCTACTGATAGCGCCTGATCTGTCTGTACGAAAAAGCCACCTTCGGGTGGCTTTTTCATTTTTCGCCCCTATATCGGCAGGAGTGCTTGCCCAGCGGACGACGCCGGGTATGCTGATCGCCTGCCGAGGAGATAGAAATGGCCTACGATTTTGACCTTTATGTGATTGGTGCCGGTTCCGGCGGTGTGCGGGCTGCGCGTTTTGCGGCCGGGTTCGGCGCGAAAGTGGCGGTGGCCGAGAGCCGTTATCTGGGCGGCACCTGCGTCAATGTCGGCTGTGTGCCGAAAAAACTGCTGGTGTACGGCGCGCATTTCGCCGAAGACTTTGAACAGTCGTCCGGTTTCGGCTGGAGCTTGGGTGAGGCGAATTTCGATTGGGCGACCCTGATCGCCAACAAGGATCGCGAGATCAATCGCCTGAACGGCATTTATCGCAATCTGCTGGTCAACAGTGGCGTGACCCTGCACGAAGCTCACGCGAAGATCGTTGGCCCGCATGAGGTCGAGGTCAATGGTGAGCGTTTCACCGCGAAAAATATTCTGATCGCCACGGGCGGCTGGCCGCAGATTCCGGAAATCCCGGGGCATGAGCATGCCATCAGCTCCAATCAGGCGTTTTTCCTGAAAGAGCTGCCCAAGCGTGTCCTGGTCGTCGGCGGCGGTTACATTGCGGTCGAATTTGCCGGAATCTTCCATGGTCTGGGTGCGGAGACCACGTTGCTGTATCGCGGTGATCTGTTCCTGCGCGGCTTCGACGGCTCGGTGCGCAAGCATCTGCAGGAAGAGTTGACCAAGCGCGGCATGAATCTGCAGTTCAATGCCGACATCGAGCGGATTGACAAGCAGGCGGATGGCAGCCTGAAGGCGACCCTCAAAGATGGTCGTGTACTGGAAGCGGACTGCGTGTTCTACGCCACCGGTCGGCGTCCGATGCTGGACAATCTCGGGCTGGAAAATACCGAGGTGCAGCTGGACGACAAGGGCTTCATCAAGGTCGACGAGCAATATCAGACCACCGAACCGTCAATTCTTGCGCTAGGCGATGTCATCGGTCGCGTTCAACTGACGCCGGTGGCGCTGGCTGAAGGCATGGCGGTGGCGCGACGTCTGTTCAAGCCAGAGCAATACCGTCCGGTGGATTACAAGATGATCCCGACGGCAGTGTTCAGTCTGCCGAACATCGGCACCGTCGGCCTGACCGAAGAAGAGGCGCGGGAGGCGGGGCACGACGTGGTGATCTACGAAAGCCGTTTCCGCCCGATGAAACTGACCCTGACCGAATGCCAGGAGCGCACGCTGATGAAGCTGGTGGTCGATGGCAAAACCGATAAGGTGCTGGGCTGCCACATGGTCGGGCCGGATGCCGGCGAGATCGTGCAGGGCCTGGCGATCGCGCTGAAGGCCGGCGCAACCAAACGTGACTTCGACGACACCATCGGGGTGCACCCGACGGCGGCCGAAGAGTTTGTCACCATGCGCACGCCGGTCGGCGCTTAATCGTCCTTTGAAGTTTTTGCGTCTGGCGCTGCCGCAGCGGTAGTGGCCAGGCGCAAACTGTCCTGAGCCTGGGTCAGTTGCTTTTCCAGTGACTGGTTGAGTTGGGCGTGCTCGTCGACGCTCTGCTTGAGTGTCTGGCTGTCCAGCAATGCCACGCGCAAACGTTCCTGGAGGAGGGTGCGTTCGCTGTCAACACGCGTCGCTTGCTCCAGCAGTTGATCCTGACGTTGATTGCTGTGTTTGAGCTGATCCTGCAGCAGGCTCAGTTCCCGCAATGTGCCGCGGTTTTCGGTCAGCAAGCGTTCGTTGTCGCGGTGCAATTGAGTGATTTCATCCTGGCGTACCAGTGCGCTTTGCTGCGCCTGACGCAATTCCATCTGCAACTGCTGAACCTGACTTTCGTGACGGCTCTGTTCCTGTTCGCGCTGCTCCTTGACGGCATTGCGGTAATGCTCAAGCGCGTCGCGAGCGTGCAGGTGCTTTTCTTCCAGCGAGCGGATCTGCTCGTCCTTGTCCTGCAAGCGTAATTCGAAATCTGCCAGCGCCTGATTCAGGCCGGCATTGCGTGTCTGTTCGGTTTGCAGCATCGAGCGGGTGTCGCTCAAGGCTTCGGACTCTTTGGCCAGCGCAGCGCCCTGGATGTCGTGCTTTTGCTCCAGTTGCGCATGGTTCTGACGGAGCTGATTCAGCTCTGCTTCCAATGCCTGCCGTTGCTGCTCGTACTGTTCGCGAGCCTGGTCAATCGGCTCCTGTGCTTGTTCTTTCAGGCGTTGCGCCAGGCGCGTGACGAGCGCCAGCAGCTCGTCATCAATCGGTTCTGCCGACGGATCAGCCGGTTCGCTGCCGTCATCCAGCTCCTTCAGATAGCGATGAATAGTGGTTTTCGATCCGGTGTTGCCCAGCTCGATGCGTACTGCGTCGATGCTTGGGTGTTCGCCACGGGCGAGGATCGCTGAGCGCGCGATCTGGACTACTGCTTTGTTAACGCCGCCACGGGCCATATGTGCTCCTACGATTACGTACTGTGGTACATGCCACCAAAGTACGCAGTGTACCATGCTGAAAATAAAGTTAAATGTTTCAAGATGAACGGGCGGGATATACTGGTATTACCCCGTGTGAAGCGCCAGAATCCGCTTTTCAATCTTCAAATCAGTACATCTGCGAGAAATCAGCCCATGAGCGATATCGATCGCTATCTGCAAGCCGCCACCCGTGACAACACCCGCCGCAGCTATCGTGCGGCCGTCGAGCATTTCGAAACGGTATGGGGCGGGTTCCTGCCCGCGACGGCTGACAGCGTCGCGCGGTATCTGGTGGCTCATGCAGGCGTGCTGTCGGTCAATACGCTGAAGTTGCGCTTGTCGGCACTCGCGCAGTGGCACAACAGTCAGGGGTTCGCCGATCCGACCAAGACGCCGGTGGTGCGCAAAGTCTTCAAGGGCATCCGTGCGCTGCATCCCGCGCAGGAAAAACAGGCCGAGCCGTTGCAACTGCGTGATCTTGAACAGACCGTGGCCTGGCTTGAACAGGAAATGAAAGAGGCCCGAGAACAACAGGACCGGCCGTTGCTACTCAGAGCATGTCGGGATCGCGCGTTGATTCTTCTGGGGTTCTGGCGGGGCTTTCGCAGTGACGAGTTGTGCCGGGTGCAGATCGAGCATGTGCAGGCCCACGCCGGCAGCGGCATCACCCTGTACCTGCCGCGCAGCAAGGGCGACCGGGAAAACCTCGGTCAGACCTATCAGGCCCCAGCGTTGCTGAAGCTGTGCCCGGTGCAGGCTTACATCGACTGGATCACCGAAGCGGCGCTCGTACGCGGCCCGGTGTTTCGCGCTGTCGATCGCTGGGGCAACCTGAGCGAGGAGGGCTTGCACGCCAACAGCGTGATTCCGCTGCTGCGACAGGCCCTGGAGCGCGCCGGGATCTCCGCCGAGCGCTACACCAGCCACTCGTTGCGGCGCGGCTTTGCCACCTGGGCCCATCAAAGCGGCTGGGATCTCAAGTCGTTGATGAGTTACGTGGGCTGGAAGGATATGAAGTCCGCCATGCGCTATGTTGAAGCGAGCCCCTTTCACGGGATGGCCCGGATTACGGATAAGCCGTTGTCGTCGTAGATATCGTTTTCTTCTATTAATACAGTCAGCTAATAGCGAAAACAAATCAGCAGCATCAGGTTTGCCAATGAGCCATCCGTCGAGTGAGTGGGTAGGATTCACCCATCGAATTCACAACCCTGACGGAGAGTCATCAATGCCTATCATCAACAGCCAAGTAAAACCGTTCAAAGCTACCGCGTTCAAAAACGGCGACTTCGTACAAGTCTCGGACGCTGACCTGAAAGGCAAATGGTCCGTAGTGTTCTTCTACCCAGCCGACTTCACCTTCGTTTGCCCAACCGAGCTGGAAGACCTGGCCGACAACTACGCTGCCTTCCAGAAACTGGGCGTAGAAATCTACAGCGTTTCGACCGACACCCACTTTGCCCACGCTGCCTGGCACAACACTTCGCCAGCCATCGGCAAAATCGAATACACCATGATCGGCGACCCGACCCACGTCATCTCCCGCAACTTCGACGTACTGATCGAAGAAGCTGGTCTGGCTGACCGTGGCACCTTCGTGATCAACCCTGAAGGCCAGATCAAAATCGTTGAACTGAACGATGGCGGCGTTGGCCGTGACGCTTCCGAGCTGCTGCGCAAGATCAAGGCTGCTCAGTACGTTGCTGCTCACCCAGGCGAAGTTTGCCCAGCCAAATGGAAAGAAGGCGAGGCCACTCTGGCTCCGTCCCTGGACCTGGTCGGCAAGATCTAAGTCTGTGACACGCAACGCAGGGCGGAACTCCGCACCTACCTAAGTAAGCTGCACCGCCCAATAGAAAAGCCCGGGCGAGATTCGCTCGGGCTTTTTTTCGCCTCAAATAAAGTCAGGAGATCGCCCGTATGTTGGACGCCAATCTTAAAGCCCAGTTGAAATCGTACCTGGAACGGGTCACCCAGCCGATCGAGATCGTTGCTTCTCTCGATGACGGTGCGAAATCCCGTGAAATGCTCGACCTGCTGAAAGACGTTGCCAGTCTTTCGCACCAGATTACTTTGATCGACAGCGGCGACGATGCACGCAAACCGTCGTTCTCGATCAACCGCCCGGGTGCCGACATCAGCCTGCGTTTCGCCGGCATCCCGATGGGCCATGAATTCACTTCGCTGGTGCTGGCCCTGCTGCAAGTCGGTGGCCACCCTTCGAAGGCCAGTGTCGAAGTGATCGAACAGATCCGCTCGCTCAAGGGCGAATTCAACTTCGAGACTTACTTCTCGCTGTCCTGCCAGAACTGCCCGGACGTGGTTCAGGCGCTGAACCTGATGGCCGTGCTGAACCCGAACATCCGCCACGTCGCCATCGACGGCGCGCTGTTCCAGGACGAAGTCAACGATCGCAAGATCATGGCCGTGCCGAGCATTTACCTGAACGGCGAAAACTTCGGCCAGGGCCGCATGGGCCTGGAAGAAATCCTCGCCAAACTCGACACCGGCGCCATCGAGCGTCAGGCCGAGAAAATCAGCGCCAAGCAGGCTTTTGATGTGTTGGTCGTCGGCGGTGGCCCGGCCGGTGCTTCGGCGGCAATCTATGCGGCACGTAAAGGTATTCGTACCGGCGTTGCGGCCGAGCGATTCGGCGGTCAGGTGCTGGACACCATGGCCATCGAAAACTTCATTTCCGTACAGGAAACCGAAGGCCCGAAACTGGCGACCGCGCTGGAAGAACACGTCAAGCAGTACGACGTCGACATCATGAACCTGCAGCGTGCCGACAAGCTGATCCCGGGCAAGAACGGTGAGTTGCACGAGGTTCGCTTTGCCAGCGGCGCAACCCTCAAAGCCAAGAGCGTGATTCTGGCGACCGGTGCGCGGTGGCGAGAAATGAACGTGCCGGGCGAGCAGGAATACCGCAACAAAGGCGTGGCGTACTGCCCGCACTGCGACGGTCCGCTGTTCAAAGGCAAGCGTGTGGCGGTGATTGGCGGCGGTAACTCCGGCGTCGAGGCGGCCATCGACCTGGCCGGTATCGTGTCCCACGTAACCTTGCTTGAGTTCGACGTACAACTGCGTGCCGACGCGGTCTTGCAACGCAAGCTGCACAGCCTGCCGAACGTCACCGTGATCACCAGTGCGTTGACCACTGAAGTCACCGGCGACGGGCAGAAGGTCAACGGCCTGCGTTACAAGGATCGCAACAGTGACGAGCTGCGCACTGTCGAGCTGGAAGGGATCTTCGTGCAGATCGGTCTGCTGCCTAACACCGATTGGCTCAAAGGCACCATCGAGCTGTCGCCGCGTGGCGAGATCATCGTCGACAACCGTGGTGAAACCTCGATCCCCGGCATCTTCGCTGCCGGTGACGTGACCACCGTGCCGTACAAGCAGATCGTGATTGCGGTAGGCGAGGGCGCCAAGGCTTCCCTCAGCGCCTTCGATCACCTGATCCGCACTTCAGCGCCGGCGTAAATCCCGGGCCTGAAAAAGAAAACCCCCATCAGCGATGATGGGGGTTTTTATTTCTTCAACATCCTCTCCCCAAGGAAGAGAGGTTTCAGCGCTTACAGCGGCGCCGGCTGAATGATTTCGACCCAGTAGCCATCCGGATCCTTGATGAACGCCAGGCTTTTCATGCGGCCATCGGTCAGGCGCTTCTGGAAGTCACAGCCCAGTTCTTCGAAACGTGCGCAGGCGGCGACGATGTCCGGCACCGAAATGCAGATGTGGCCAAAACCGCGCGGATCGGTGTTGCCGTTGTGATAAGCGAAGTCCGCGTCGTTCTCGGTGCCGTGGTTGTGGGTCAGTTCCAGAATGCCGGGAATCGACTTCATCCACTCGGTGCGCGCAGCGGCGTCGGCCGGGATCTGCGATTTGTCGACCAGCGCGAGGAAGTACAGGCTGAATTCCGCTTCCGGGAAGTCACGTTTTTCCACCAGCGAGAAGCCCAGTACGCGGGTGTAGAAATCCAGCGACTTGGTGATGTCCTTCACGCGCAGCATGGTGTGGTTGAAGACGAAATTGCGGGTTGCGCTGTCCGGGGTGGCGGTCACACCAGGGAAAGTGTTCAGTTCTTGCAGGCTCATGAGCCCTCCGTAACAAATTGGGGCGAGTGAATGGGCGCAATGATACGCATGCCTTGCGGCATCGCCAAACCGAAAGCGCGGGCTTGCCCTGCAAGCGGGCGAGCCTCAGACTTTACGGCTCAATCCGCGAGTGCCTCTGGTAATGATCCGACCGTTCAAATCGCTGTTCGTTTTCTTCGGCTTGTCCCTCATCGCGGCTGCGGCCTGCGCTGAGGCGCCGAGCATTACCTGGCCCGCCGGCTGGCAAGTCGAAGCGCTGCCCGAAACCGCACCGGAGGTTTCCCGTCAGCGGGCGGTGAAGACTGATGCCGATGGCAATCAGGTCATGGTGATGGAGTTGACGATGACGCGTGTGGAAACGGGTCATCAGGTCAATTTGCAAGGCGTGTTGCTGGAGATGCGCAAGTCGGTACAGAAAGACTTTTTCCAGGGCGGCTATCAGAGCGTTTGCAACAAGGTTCATGCAAGCACGCTCGGTTCATTGGCGGCCCTTGAGACCACTTGCACCGTCACCGAAAACGGCCGTCATGTGCTGTCACAAACATTGGTTGCCGCAGTAGAGGCAGACAAAGCCTATGTACTTTCCTATGCCGGGCAGGCCGAGGTTTACAAGGCCAGTGCGGATGAAATAGTGGCGGCGAGAAACAGCTTGAAATTTTAGTCAGCTGTTCGGTGGTCCGTGGGGCGTTAGATACCTGAAGTGATTAAATACAAAGTTGATCGCCCGGCAATGACGCAACATCCGGAAGCATAGTTCCAGTGCAAGACGGTGTTTGGCTCTCAACTTTCGCAACAAGAAATTGTTGCATTTGTTAGATATCGTCCAAAAAAAAGCCCTGCAAATGCAGGGCTTTTATGTTTGCGAGGGATTAACCGCGTAACCAGGAATCAACGGTGGCTGCACCGTATTGTTCCTTCCAGGCCTTCAGCCCGCGATGGTTGCCGCCCTTGGTCTCGATCAGCTCGCCGGTGTGCGGGTTCTGATAGACCTTGACCACGCGAGCGCGGCGGGTTTTAGGTGCCGCGGCCTGTTGCAGGCCGGATTTTGCCGGATTCGGATCGAGGATGGCGATGATGTCGCGCAGGCCTTTGCCGTAGGTTTTCATCAGCCCCTGGAGCTTTTCTTCGAATTCGATTTCTTTCTTGAGCCCGGCATCGTTCTTCAGCGACTCCAGCTGCTTGAGCTGTTCTTGAAGGGCCTTTTCGGCTGCGCGAAATTCAGCGAGTCTGGACAATATCTTTACTCCAATAGTGTGTTTGGCTGATACCAACCGCAAACAAAGCTATAAGCCAAGAGCCTTGAAGCGACTCGGTGATAGTGGCTCACCTGCCAATCTAGCAACAGGTAAGAAAAATTGTAGTAGTTAATGCGTCAAGAGTAAATCATGACTTTTTCTTTATGTAAAAACAGCGATGTCTTGTATCAATTTGGTGCGATCGCTCTGAGCCCGCCGGTTTTATCGCGTTTAGTTAATGGTGAGTTAATGCATCGATGAAGTCTGCGGCCGGCATCGGTTTGCCAAACAGATAGCCTTGCAGAAAGTTGACGTGGTGCGCGGTCAGGTAATCTGCCTGGGTCTGTGTTTCCACGCCTTCGGCTACCGTGCCAAGGTCCAGTTTGTCGGACAGTTCGATGATGCTGTCCAGAATGTGGCGGGACAGGGCGTCCTTATCAATCATGGCGACAAATGTCTGGTCGATCTTCAGGAAGTCGACATTGAATGTTCTCAAGTAACCCAGGCTCGAATGACCGGTGCCGAAGTCGTCGATGGCGATCTTCACGCCCATGGCGCGCAGTTGTGCAAACAGTTGATGGGTGATGTCGGTGGGCTCGATCAACTCGCGCTCGGTCAACTCCAGCACCAGACTGATGCTGCCGGGGGCGAAGGCCGCCAGAAACTCGCGGCAATCTTCCAGCAACTCCAGATCCTGGCAGTGACTGGCCGTAATGTTGATGCCGATGTGAAAAGGCGCCACAAAGGAAGACGACAGCGGCCCGAGTGCAACGGCGGTCTGTTGCATCAATGAACGGGTCATCGGCACGATCAGCCCGGAGTGTTCGGCAAACGGTATGAACAGGTCCGGACGCACCAGGCCTTCTTTGGGATGCTTCCAGCGCATCAACACTTCAGTGCCTGACCATTGTTTGCTGTCGCCATGCACTACCGGTTGAAAGTACGGAATGAATTCCCCCGCTTCCAGTGCGCGAAGCATTTCGTGACTCGGCGACGTAGAGCGTCTTTGCATGCTGTAGCCGATCGCGCCGGACACCGCGCCAAAAAACATCAGCAGGCTGAACAACGGCGGGTACTCGTTGCTCATGTACCGCCAGGTTTCACCTTCAGGGAAACCGGCCGACACCGTGAAAGCGTAGTGCGATGAGTTCAAGGTACTTTGCGCAACCGGCAACTCGGGCAGAGGGCCTTGGTGCACTTTGCCGTCGGCGGAAAGCCAGGTGTTGCCCACTTGCAGCAACAGCAATGTCTGCCGTCCGATCAGCCGCAGAATATTGCTCAAGTGATAACCGTCCAGCGTGGTCAGTGCGCCACCACGACCGTCGCTCAGCCGATACACCAGCAGCGCGGTGTCAGGCGTGACCGGGTTGCCGTTCATGAGCCACAACTTGCCCTGGGCATAATCGCCGGGATTGACCGCTTCTTTGAAGTCGCCGAACAGCGAACTGCAGTAGAGGTTGTTGTCCCACACCAGGTTGGTCGAGCGAACGAACGGGCGGCGGGTCACCTGTTCGCGCAAGGCCAGTTTGACGTTCTCGCACGTCTGGCCTGCCAGCGGCAGCAAATCACGCGCGGCCTGGGCGGTGTTGTCGAGCATCAGTTCGAATTGGCGCAGGGCTTCGTTGGCGGTTTCCCGGGAGCTCTGCTGGAGTGTGCGTTCGGCCTGCATGTGGAGAATGACGCTGCCGATGATGATCGGAAGCGCGCCACAAAGCAGTGTCACGATGATTCGGGTGCTGCGTTTGCGGCGGGGCCGGGCGGTCAGCGGCATGGGCGCATCCTGTCGCGATGAAATGGGATTCTCGATTGCAGACGGGGCAACGGGGCACCTTCCGGAAAGCGTTTGCTCTGTGCCCATGATAGATGGCCGATGGCGCTTGTGCCGCTCATCGGTAATCCAGCCGTGTCGCCAGCTGGATAAAGGCCAGGGCGGCGGGTGAAGCCTGACGTTGGTCAAGCACGGCCAGACCGACTTGTCGTTGCACGGTGGGTGACAGCGGTCGCTTCACGTAGCGCGGATCCGCCTCAACCGGCAGAGAACCCTCGGCCACGACCGTAATGGCATCGCCCCGGCCCACGGTGTCGAGGGTGCTCAGCAACTGCGAGCAGCGGTAGCGGATATTCGGGCTCAACTTTGCCGCGTTGAACATCCGCGACACCAACTCCGAGGAACCCGCCTCGGTCAGCACGAACGGGTCGTTGCACAGCGCCTTCAGGGTCAACGCATCACGAGTCGCCAGCGGATGATCGAGAGGGAGCAGGGCGACCATCTGATCTTCCACCAGGGCAAACGTGTCGAATCGATCTTCAGGCAGGACCACGAAACCGATATCGATCCGCCGCTCCTCAAGCCACTGGACCACTTGCCGATCCGGCCCTTCGTCGATGTGCACCTCGATGCCCGGATGCGCCTCGCGGTAATGCCGAAGAATGCTCGGCAGCAACCTGATCGATGACGTCGGGCCGAACGAGCCGATACGCAACGTGCCGCGTTTCATGCCCCGCGCATCGGCGGCTTCCTGGCGCAGTGTGTTGGCCAGCCCGAGCATGGCCCGTGCGCGCAACAGCAATTGTTCGCCAATGTCGCTGAGCTCCACGTGTGATTGATGCCGGCGCAGCAATTCGACGCCCAGTTCCTGCTCCAGCGACTTCAAGGCGTGGGACACCGCCGACTGTGAAATCCCCAAGCGATGAGCGGCGAGGGTGAAGCCGCGTAGCTCGGCCACCAGCGAAAAGATCTCGAGTTGGGTCAGGGTCATGAGTAAAGACTCATTTTACGATGATGTTGAATCAGTCGAATGATACGTCATTCGTCAGTTTCATCGTCGGGAGTGTTATGAACAGTCATGAATCCATTCGTCCGGTCGCCTCGGACATGTCGGTCTATCTGAACCTGGCCATGGTCAGCATGATCTGGGGTGGGACCTGGGTGGCCGGGCGGTTTCTGGCCGGCAGTCTGAGTCCGATCTTCGCTGCCAGTCTTCGGTTCTTGCTGGCCAGCGTCGCGCTGCTTGGATTTTTGTGGCTGGCGCGGATTCCCTTCGCACGGCCGACTGCGGGGCAATGGCTGCAACTGGCATCGCTGGGGTTCTTCGGGATTTTCTTCTACAACCTGTGCTTCTTTTACGGCTTGCAATACATCAATGCATCGCGGGCTTCGCTGATTGTTGCGTTAAATCCGGCGGTGATTGGCCTGGCGTCATGGCTGCTGTTCAAGGAGCGCCTGAGTCGATTGAAAGTCATTGGCATCCTGGTTTGCATCGCTGGTGCGGGTGTAGTGATCGTCAGCCGCAATCCGCAATTGCTGGCCGCAACGCCAGACGCCTGGATCGGCGACCTGCTGATTCTTGGCTGCGTGTTGAGCTGGGGTGTTTATTCGCTGTTCTCCCGCCGCCTCAACCAGAGCATCGGCCCATTGCAGACGGTGACCTTTTCGATTTTGCTCGGCACGCTGATGCTCTGGACACTGGCTGCCGTTCGCGGCGAAGTGAGCGGGGCGGCGGTGGCCAGTCTGGGGATGACGCAATGGCTGAGCCTGATCTATCTCGGGGTGCTGGGCTCGGCGCTGGCCTACATCGGTTACTACGATGGCATCCGCAAAATCGGCGCGACCCGCTCCGGCGTGTTCATTGCGCTCAACCCGCTGACCGCCGTGCTGGCCGGTGCAATCCTGCTGGGCGAGCAACTGACGCTGCCCATGTGCCTGGGCGGCGTGCTGATTCTGTCGGGCATCTGGCTGTGCAACAAACCCCTTGCACCGGGCGGAAAAAAGCGGATTTTATAGAGAGGGCAGACAACCCTATTTACGCTGTGTAGAATCGGGTTACGCATACAATAATAATCGTCTTCTGGCAGCAGAAGCCTCGCCCGCAAGAGCCTTGGGTCGACAATGAAGATATTCGGGTTTCAACTGATCTACGGTGACTTCCTCGCCCGCAGTGTGCGTGGCATCTCCTGTGCGCCACCCACCGGTCTCAGCATTACTGACAAATAACTTTGGTTAATTGATAAGAATGATGAGGCGCCAACCATGGCAGATTTATACGAAAACCCAATGGGCCTGATGGGCTTCGAGTTCATCGAGTTCGCATCGCCGACTCCTGGCACCCTGGAGCCGATCTTCGAGATCATGGGCTTCACCAAGGTCGCGACCCACCGTTCCAAAAACGTGCACCTGTATCGCCAGGGCGCGATCAACCTGATCCTCAACAACGAACCCCACAGCGTTGCTTCGTACTTCGCGGCTGAACACGGCCCGTCCGTGTGTGGCATGGCGTTCCGGGTCAAGGATTCGCAGAAGGCCTACAAACGCGCTCTGGAACTCGGAGCTCAGCCGATCCACATCGAAACCGGTCCGATGGAGTTGAACCTGCCGGCAATCAAAGGCATTGGCGGTGCGCCGCTGTACCTGATCGACCGTTTCGGCGAAGGCAGCTCGATCTATGACATCGACTTCGTGTTCATCGAAGGTGTTGACCGCAACCCGGTCGGCGCCGGCCTGAAGATCATCGATCACCTGACCCACAACGTGTATCGCGGTCGCATGGCCTACTGGGCGAACTTCTACGAGAAGCTGTTCAACTTCCGTGAAATCCGTTACTTCGACATCAAGGGCGAATACACCGGCCTGACCTCGAAAGCGATGACTGCGCCGGACGGCATGATCCGCATCCCGCTCAACGAAGAATCGTCGAAGGGCGCCGGGCAGATCGAAGAGTTCCTGATGCAGTTCAACGGCGAAGGCATCCAGCACGTCGCCTTCCTGACCGACGACCTGGTCAAGACCTGGGATCAGTTGAAGAAGATCGGCATGCGCTTCATGACCGTGCCGCCGGACACCTACTACGAAATGCTCGAAGGCCGCCTGCCGAACCACGGCGAGCCGGTCGATCAGTTGCAATCGCGCGGCATCCTGCTGGATGGTGCGTCGGATAAGGAAGACAAGCGTCTGCTGCTGCAAATCTTCTCGGAAACCCTGATGGGCCCGGTGTTCTTCGAATTCATCCAGCGCAAAGGCGACGATGGCTTCGGCGAAGGCAACTTCAAGGCACTGTTCGAATCGATCGAGCGCGACCAGGTGCGTCGTGGCGTACTCGCTACCGAGTAATCTGCGGATGTAAAAAAGCCCGGCCTGCAATGTTGCAGGCCGGGCTTTTTATTGCGCGTCTTACGGGCGCCGCTGGCGCATCAGATGCTTGAACCCTTCAAACACCAGCACCACCACCGCCAGCCAGATCGGGATGTAGGTCAGCCATTCACCGGGTTTGATGCTTTCGCCGAGCAGCAGCGCCACACCGAGCAGCAGCACTGGCTCCACGTAACTCAACAAACCGAACAGGCTGAACGGCAGCAAGCGGCTGGCGATGATGTACACCACCAGCGCCGACGCACTGATCAGACCGAGCAGCGGAATCAACCACGCCAGCGCCGGATACTGATCGAAAACGCCAAAACCCTGTTCGCCGCCGCGTACAAACCAGTACGCCACCGGCAGCATCAGCGTCATGTCGACCCACAAGCCGCCGAGGTTGTCGGTCTTGAGGTATTTGCGCAGCACGAAATACAACGGGTAACCGACGACCACCACCAGCGTCGCCCAGGAAAACCCGCCGACCTGATACAACTCGTTCAACACCCCGAGGCTGGCAAAAAACACCGCGACTTTTTGCAGGTACGACAGGCTTTCGCCATAAGCGATGCGCCCGGTCAGCACCATGGCCAGCGGCAGCAGGAAGTAGCCCAGCGATACATCGAGGCTGTAGCCATTGAGCGGTGCCCACATGAACAACCACAACTGCACACCCAGCAACGCAGCCGAAACGATCAGGCCAACGATCAACTTCGGCAGCGCTGGGATCCGGCGCAGCAACTCCAGCACCCGCCGCCATTCGCCGGACAGCAACATGAACACAGTCATGCAGGGCACGGTCAGCAGCATCCGCCAACCGAAGATTTCCACGCCGCTCAACGGGGTGAGCAACGAGGTGTAGTAATACATGACGGCAAACAGCGTCGATGCTGTCACCGATAGAGCAATGCCTTTAGACAAACTGTCCTCGCGGGGGTGATGGTCAAACGGGGCGCGCAGGATACGTGGTTTTTGTGCTGAATATTGGTCGAGTGCTCAATATTTCCAACAATCAAAAGATCCCTCACCCCAGCCCTCTCCCGGAGGGAGAGGGAGCCGACCGAGGTGTCTTAAGAAATCCGTCGACCTGAAAAGGCCAGTCGATTATGGATTCACCACGAAAGCTTCAGGCAAAAGCTTAGCTTCAATGTTCCCCAATCGGTTCCCTCTCCCTCCGGGAGAGGGTTAGGGTGAGGGCAGCGATCTCAAGCCTGGCGCGGTTTCCGGCCCGACACAAAATGACTCACATCATTAAACCCCGGCGTAGACGCATGCCCCGGCGTCACCAGCGAATCGATAAACGCCTCATCCTCAGCCGTGATCTTCACCGCCTGCGCCTTGGTGTACGCATCCCACTGTTCTTCAGTACGCGGCCCGACAATCGCCGAGGTCACTGCGCCGTTGTTCAGCACCCAGGCAATCGCAAACTCGACAATCCCGACCCCACGCTCTTTTGTGTATTGCTGAATCTGCTGGGCAATGCGCAACGACTCCACGCGCCATTCAGTCTCCAGAATCCGTTTGTCCTGGCGCCCGGCACGGCTGTTGGCGTCCGGGGTCACGTCCGGTGCGTACTTGCCGCTGAGCACGCCACGG
The DNA here is from genome assembly GCF_059416185.1 of Pseudomonas sp. GW821-FHT09E04. NCBI lineage: Bacteria > Pseudomonadati > Pseudomonadota > Gammaproteobacteria > Pseudomonadales > Pseudomonadaceae > Pseudomonas > Pseudomonas sp. GW821-FHT09E04. Next base: position 618,961 of record NZ_JBWKOR010000001.1, on the reverse strand, counting down.
GCCAGCGGGCTGTAAGGCACGACGCCGAGGCCATAAGTCTGGGCGGCGGTGATCTGTTCGGTTTCAGCCTGACGGTTGACGATGTTGTACAGCGGCTGGCTGATCACCGGGCGATCGACGCCCAGTTTGTCCGCCACGCGAATCACCTCGGCAATCCGCCAGCCGCGATAGTTCGACAGGCCCCAATAACGGATCTTGCCCTGGCGAATCAGATCGCCAATCGCCGAGATCGTCACTTCCAGTGGCGTGTTGTGGTCTTCGCGGTGCAGGTAATAGATGTCGAGGTAGTCGGTGCCGAGCCGGGTCAGGCTGGCCTCCAGACCATTGAAGATGTGCTTGCGGCTCAAACCGCTGCGGTTCGGCACACCGTCCACCGGGCCGAAACCCACCTTGGTCGCCAGCACCCATTCATGCCGATGACGGGCGATGGCTTCGCCGACGATCTCTTCCGAGCGGCCGTTGGTGTAGACGTCCGCGGTGTCGATGAAATTGATGCCCTGATCCCACGCCTTGTCGATGATGCGCAGCGACTCTTCCGCGCTGGTCTGTTCGCCGAACATCATCGTGCCGAGGGTGAGGGTGGACACCTGCAACCCCGAGTGACCCAGTGTGCGATAGCTCATGCCGAAATCCTTTTGTCGGTGGGAAAGCTTCCATCAAATACCAGAAGCGCCCGACGCGGCAAAGTGAATTTATCGGCGCAACGCCTCGCAACGCTCGCGCAAAAACGCCTGCAACACCTTGACCCGTTCCGACACCTGCACCCGGTGCGGGCACAGCAGATTAAACGGCACGCTCTCGCCGAGCCAGTCATCGAACAGCGTCAGCAGCCGCCCGGCACGCACGTCTTCGGCGACGTCGAGCCAGGCCTTGTAGGCGATGCCGTGCCCGGCGAGCGCCCAGCGGCGGGCGACTTCGCCGTCGTCGCTGAGATAGTCGCCGCGTACTTCGACCTCGACCGTTTCGTCGTCGCGATGGAAGCGCCAGGTGTTATAGGGCCGACCGTTGCGCAGGTAGAGCAGGGCGCTGTGCTCGCTCAAGTCGGCAGGATTTTGCGGTGTACCGTGGCGCTTCAGATAGGCAGGACTGGCGCAGGCGACACGACGATGCTCAGGCAGAATCGGTAACGCCACCAGCGTCGAATCACTCGGCACGCCAAAGCGCAGAGCCACATCCACTGTCTCGCGAAACAGGTCCGCATGTCGGTCGTTGAGCAGCAATTGCAGTTGAATGTACGGGTGCTCGCGCTTGAAATCGTCCAGCCACGGCAGCAGCACGTTGCGCCCGAAGTCCGACGGCGCCGCCAGTTGCAGCACGCCGCTCAGGCCTTCGGTCTGCTGCTTCAGCGCCTGCTCGCCCTCTGCCAGGGTGGCCAGCGCCAGACGCACGCTTTCCAGATAGCGCCGGCCTTCTTCGGTCAGGCGCATGCTGCGGGTCGAGCGGGCGAAGAGGCGGATGCCGAGGCGGGTTTCCAGGCGTTTCAGCGCGATGCTGGCGGCGGCCGGCGTCAGCTCAAGCGCCCGGGCGGCGGCGGAAATGCTGCCGGAGTCGGCGGTGCGGACGAAGATCTCAAGATCCAGAATCGAGCTCATTGGTAAAAATCCTTTAAAGATCCTTGGCGTTTTGCGGGATTTTTCCGGGATTGGCAAGCGCAGATACTGGAATCCTGAATAACCGCAGGAGACAGACATGACGTGGACATTCGATCATCTCGCCTTCAACACCGCTGACGGGCAGACGCTGCAGGACGCTTTCGGCGGGTTATTGGGATTGACGCCGGGGCGTCGGCCACCGTTTCCGTTTCCCGGGCGCTGGTTGTATCAGGATGGGCAGGCGTTGGTGCATGTGATTGAGCAGCCTGCGCCGGGCGAGACTGCTTTGAGTCATATTGCGTTTCGTACCGATGAAGATGCAGCGGTGATTTTGAAGCGGGTGCAAGGCAGTGGGTTGCCGTATCAGGTGGCGCAGGTGCCGGAGGATGGGATCTGGCAGATTTTTGTGCAGATGCCGGGCGGGTTGGTGCTGGAACTGGATGCGAAAACGGGGATCTTGTGAGCGCTTAATCGTGGTGTTTAAAGGACACGTCCAGACACGCACCGCAGGCTACACAACCTTGCGCCGTTGCCTACGACTAAGCCAGAATCCGCCGGCTTGTGCGCTTGGGGGCCGGGTTTTATCGTTATCCCGTCGCTGAAAAGAACAGCGATCGGGTTTGGTAGCCCGGGTCTTTAAGTGCAGAGTGCTCCATTTTGTAGAGTCTTTTGTCTCTGTTTTATGGTGGTCATTCGCAGGGCACCTTCGGGTGCGCCGTTTCTCCTAAGGCCCGGTCTACCAACCTGCGTCTGGCCACCACCATCGTTTGGTAGCGAGTGTGGTGGCTCCAATAAGCGCCTTAGGAGTTTCACCATGATCAAACCAACACCCAATCCACCCGAAGCCGATTCAACGTCCCCCTACGAAACCCTCGATTCAAAGAAATTCCACGAAGCCGCCGAACGCGCGCTCGATCACTACCTCAATCCGCTGCTCCCCAGAAAACCGCTGCTCAAGCCCAACACCCGCTACCTCATCGCCCCCGGCATCGACAGCGAAGAACTGCTGGCCGACGCCTGCGAAACCCTAACCTCCGCCAAAACCATGGCCAGCGATTTCGCCGGGATGATCGATGCGCCGCAGCGGCATGTGATGCTGGGCATTGGGCAACTGATCATGCTGGCGGAACTGGCGGTCAATCGGGTGCTGGATAATCTGGAACTGAAGACTGAAACTCCCCTTTAGCTAGATCGTTCCCACGCTCCGCGTGGGAATGCAGCCCGGGACGCTCCGCGTCCCTTCCAGAGCTGGAACGCGGAGCGTCCCTTGAGGCATTCCCACGCAGAACGTGGGAACGATCAAACGAAAAACGGCCCGAAGTGGGCCGTTTTTGTGTGTCTGCCAATAATCAGGCCCGCAACGTCCGCGTCATCCGCAACGCCAGCAGACTCCCGCCAACAATCACCCCCGCCAGAAGATACAACGCCGCATCCGTCGACCCGGTGCTGTCCTTGACCCAACCCACGAGGTAAGGGCTCAAGAACCCCGCCATCTGCCCCATCGAGTTGATCAACGCCAACCCGCCCGCCGCAGCACCCGCGCTCAGCATGGCAGTCGGCACTGGCCAGAACATCGGCAAACCGGTCAACGCACCCATGGTCGCGATGGTCAGACCGAGGATCGCAATCGCCGGATTCGCCGCGAAGTTCACCGCGATCAGCAGGCCGACAGCGCCCATCAACATCGGCACCACCAAGTGCCAGCGACGTTCTTTGCGCAAGTCCGCCGAACGCCCGACCACCAGCATGAACACCGCCGCCAGCAGATACGGAATCGCACTCAACCAGCCAATCACCAGGTTGTCACTGAAGCCGAGGTTCTTGATGATCGAGGGCAGCCAGAAGTTGATCGCGTACACGCCGCTCTGGATGCAGAAGTAGATCAAGCCAAACGCCCAGATCGCCGGGTTCTTGAACACCGCAATCAGCGAATCGGAAGTGGTTTTCGGTTTGTTCGCCAGGTCTTCCGCCTGATCCGCTTCCAGCACCGAACGCTCATGCGGGGTCAGCCATTTGGCGTTGGCGAAGTTATCGCTGAGCAGGAAGTAGGCGAGTGCGCCCAGTATCACGGTCGGAATACCTTGCAGCAGGAACATCCACTGCCAGCCAGCCAAGCCGCCCTGGCCCGCAGCGAAGTGATTCAAGATCCAGCCAGAAAACGGGCTGCCGAGCAGGCCCGACACCGGGATCGCCGACATGAACAGCGCCATGATCCGGCCACGGCGAAAGGTCGGGAACCACTGCGAGAGATAGAGCACCACGCCCGGGAAGAACCCGGCTTCGGCGGCGCCAGTGAACAGGCGCAAGGTGTAAAACTCGGTCGGCGTGGTGACGAACAGCAGGCAGGTCGACAGCGTGCCCCAGGTGATCATCATCAGCGCAATCCAGCGCCGTGGGCCGAATTTGGTCAGGGCCAGGTTGCTCGGTACGCCGCACAGCACGTAGCCGATGAAGAAGATACCGGCACCAAGGCCGTACACGGTTTCGCTGAATTTCAGCGCGTCAAGCATCTGCAGTTTGGCAAATCCAACGTTGACCCGGTCGAGGTAGTTGAACAGGTAGCAGATGAAGATGAAGGGGATCAAACGCAGGGTGACGCGTTTGTAGACGGCATTTTTATCGTCATCGATGGTCTGGGTGGCAGCGGCGCTCTGCGACATGGCGGCTCTCTCTTTATTATGATTTTTTGCGATGCAAAGGGTAACGTTGATCGCCCTGAGAGTCTCGGCCACCTTTGGCCGGATTGTCTTTGTGCCTGAGCACAGGGTTTGCCGCCAGACCCTGTGCGGGTGAACAACCGTCCGCGCCTGTTTTCAAGGATTCCAGCCCTTATGTTCGAACTCGATCACGACCTCGCCCAGGACATCGTCGACCGGGCCATGGCCATTTTGCCGTACAACGTCAACGTCATGGACAGCCAGGGGCTGATCCTCGGCAGTGGCGAGCCGGAGCGGATCAACACCCGTCACGAAGGTGCGCAACTGGTGCTGGCCAACGGGCGAGTGGTGGAGATTGACGCGCAGACGGCGGTGCATCTGAAAGGCGTGCAGCCGGGGATCAATCTGCCGTTGCTGCTCGATCAGCGTTTGATCGGTGTGCTCGGGATCACCGGTGAGCCGGAGCAATTGCGCACTTACGCCGAACTGGTGCGCATGACGGCTGAAATGCTGGTCGGCCAGCGCAATCAGCAATCCGAGCAGCAGTGGCGGCGGCAACGCTGCGATGACTTGCTCGCGTTGCTGTTGAGCGAAGCAGGGGACTCGCCGCGTTTGGTCGATGAAGCTCAGCAACTCGGGCTGAAACCGCAACTGACGCGGGTGCCCTATCTGTTTGAATTAGGTCTGGAGCATGGGCCGGGGCAGACCGTCGAGGCGCTGAGTGCCTGGTTGATGACGCGCTATCCGGACAGCTGGTGCGTGAGTTCCGCGAAGTCGTCACTGCTGTGGTGCCGGCCAGCGAGTCAGAACCTCGAGCATGATCGTTTGCTGGAAAAACTCGATGGCCTGGGCTGGAACATCCTGCGCATCGCCGTCGGTGGGCAGGCCGATGGGCTGGCCGGGTTACGCCGTTGCTATCGGCGGGTCGGCGACTTGCTCGCCTATGGCCGCGAAGTGTTGCCACGTTCACGGCTGCTGACTCTCAATCGCTATCGCTTGCCGGTCATGCTCTGGCGCCATCGCAACGATGATGCGCTGGATGAACTGCTCAAACCGTTGCGCAAGGTCATCGCCAAGGACAACAACGGCCAGTTGCTCGCGACCCTGCGCAGTTGGTGCGATCACGACGGGCAGAGCCAGGCTTGCGCGGATGCGTTGGGGATTCATCGCAACAGCCTGCGCTATCGGATGGAGCGAATTGCCGAGTTGAGCGGGGTCGATCCGCTGAGGCTCGACGGCATGTTGGCACTGTATCTCGGGGTGCAATTGCTGCCGCAGACTGACGATTTGTCGAAATGAACAATAAACGCCTATCCAACTTGTGCAGCGGACAGGCGTCAACGCGCAAAGCGACTGGCAGCATGAGGGGCATTGGAACTGGAGAATTCGCATGAAAATCGTCATCGCCCCCGATTCGTTCAAGGACAGCCTGAGTGCCCAAGGCGTTGCAGAAGCCATTGCGCTGGGTCTGGCGCAGGTCTGGCCGCAGGCGACGCTGGTCAAATGCCCGATGGCCGACGGTGGCGAAGGCACGGTGGAGTCGATTCTCGCCGCGTGTGAAGGTGAACTGCGTCGCACCCGCGTGCGTGGTCCGTTGGGTGCGGCGGTCGAAGCGGCGTGGGGCTGGTTGCCGCATAACCACACCGCGATCATCGAAATGGCCGAGGCCAGTGGTCTGCAACTGGTGCCGCCGGGGCAACGCGATGCGTGCATCAGCAGTACCTTCGGCACGGGCGAATTGATCCGCGCAGCGCTGGATGCCGGCGCACAACGGGTGATCCTCGCCATCGGCGGCAGCGCCACCAATGACGGCGGCGCTGGTGCAATGCAGGCACTGGGCGTGAAGTTGCTGGACGCTCAAGGGCAATCGCTGGTGCCGGGCGGCCTCGCGCTGGCGCAACTCGCCAAACTGGACCTCAACGAACTGGACCCGCGTCTGGCACAAGTCCGTTTCGACATCGCCGCCGACGTCAACAATCCGCTGTGTGGCCCCCACGGCGCCTCGGCGATTTTCGGTCCGCAGAAAGGCGCATCACCCGCGCAAGTGCAGCAACTGGATCAGGCGCTGGGCCACTTCGCCGAACTCTGCGCGCAAGCGTTGGATAAAGACGTTCGTGATGAGCCGGGCAGCGGTGCAGCGGGCGGACTGGGTTTTGCCGCCAAAGCGTTTCTCGGCGCGCAGTTCCAGGCCGGGGTTGAAGTGGTCGCCGAATTGGTCGGGCTGGCCGATGCAGTGAAAGGCGCAGATCTGGTAATCACCGGGGAAGGGCGCTTCGACGCGCAGACCTTGCGCGGCAAAACCCCGTTTGGCGTCGCGCGGATCGCCAAGCAACACGGCGTCCCCGTGATCGTCATCGCCGGCACCTTGGGCGAGGGCTATCAAGAACTCTACGGTCACGGCATCGACGCCGCATTCGCCGTCACCAGCGGCCCGATGACCCTCGAACAAGCCTGCGCCGAAGCGCCGCGTCTGCTGCGCGAGCGCGCTACGGACATTGCCCGCGTCTGGCGCATGGCGACTCCGGACTGACCTGTCACCCATCATCTAAAACGTCGGGTGTTTCAATAGCGAAACACTCGCAATAATTTGAAAAATATTTGTTCTTTACCTGCAAAATTCCTCAAGCCTGGCCGATATAAAGATCAGGCGCGCACAAGACTTCCACAAACAGTGACGCCGGACTGAAGCCCGCCCTCGCGGGCCAGTGATTACGGCATGGATGCTCTTAGCTTCGACTTTCCGAGAGCCTTCCTATGTCCTTGCGTAATCTGAATATCGCGCCCCGTGCCTTCCTCGGTTTTGCCTTTATTGCCCTGCTGGTGATCGTGCTCGGCGTGTTCGCCGTCAACCGCATGTCGGTCATCCGCCAGGCCTCTGTCGAAATGCAGACCAATCAGTTGCCCAGCGTCACTTACCTTGGCGTGGTGACGGAAAACGTCTTGCGCCTGCGGATCCTGTCGTTCCGCATTCTGGTCAACCGTGACGCTGCCGGCCTGCAAGAAGCACAGACTCGCATCGGCGTGCTGGTGGACAAGGTACGCAGCGCTCAGGCCGCCTACGCCGCATTGCCGGCCGAGAGTGAAGAGCGCGCGCAATACCAGGCTTTCGCGACGACCCTGGACAACTACCTGCAAGCCCAGAACCAGATGATGGACTTGTCGCGTCAGGACAAGGTCGAGGACATGCGCACCCTGATCAACACGAAGATCAAAGACGGCACCGACCAGATGGGCGAGCAGCTCAACAAACTGATTGCGATCAATGCCGCCGGTGCCAAGGACGCGTCCATTCAGGCCGGTGAACACTACGACAGCGCGATCACCGGCATTGTCATCGTGGCGGTCTTCGCAGCATTTGCCACGGTGCTGTTGGCCTGGTTGCTGACCCGCAGCATCGTCACCCCGTTGAACCGCGCCGTCGCTGCTGCGCAAACCATTGCTGGCGGCAACCTGACCAAAACCATCGAAATCGACGGCAAGGACGAACCGGCGCGTCTGCTCGAAGCCCTGGCCGCGATGCAGGCCAACCTGCGTAAAACCATCGAACAGATTGCCGGTTCCGCCACGCAACTGGGCGCCGCTGCCGAAGAACTTAGCGCCGTGACCGAAGAAGCGTCCCGTGGCCTGCAACAGCAGAACGACGAAATCGAACAGGCCGCCACCGCCGTCAACGAAATGACCGCTGCGGTGGAAGAGGTTGCACGCAACGCGGTGTCGACTTCCGAAGCGTCGAACCAGTCGACCCACGCCGCCCGCGAAGGTCGCGACCAGGTGGTGAAAACCGTCGACGCGATCCAGACCATGACCCACGACGTGCAGAACACCGCGCAAATGATCGAAGGCCTGGCGGCTCAGGGCCGCGACATCGGCAAGGTGCTGGACGTGATCCGCGCCATCGCCGAACAGACCAACCTGCTGGCGCTCAACGCCGCCATCGAAGCGGCGCGTGCCGGTGAAGCCGGACGCGGGTTCGCCGTGGTGGCGGACGAGGTTCGCGCACTGGCCCATCGCACCGCGCAATCGACCCAGGAAATCGAAAAAATGGTCGCCGGCATCCAGAACGGCACCGGTGAAGCGGTCGAGTCGATGCAGCAAAGCAACCAGCGCACCCAGTCCACTCTTGAAATGGCCCGCGCCGCTGGCGTCGCGCTGGAGCAGATCACCCAGTCGATCAACCAGATCAACGAGCGCAACCTGGTGATCGCCAGTGCCTCGGAAGAGCAGGCGCAGGTGTCCCGTGAAGTCGACCGTAACCTGGTCAACATCCGCGACCTGGCCACCCAATCGGCCGCCGGCGCCAACCAGACCAGCGCCGCGACTCACGAACTGTCGCGCCTGGCGGTGGATTTGAATGCGATGGTGGCGCGGTTTGTGATTTGACCTAGGGTGAAGGCTGGAGACCGCGCAATCAGGAGACGTACATGCGCTATTCAGCCTTGACCCAACGAATCGCCGGGGAGGGAGCAGCGGCCTGGCGGATTCACGACCGAGCGCTGGAGCTGCGCGCCGGGGGCATTGATGTCTTGCTGCTGTCTGTGGGTGATCCGGATTTCGATACGCCGCTACCGATCATCCACGGCGCCATCGACAGCCTGTTGGCAGGCGATACCCATTATTCCGAAGTGCGTGGCCGGCTGGAGCTGCGCAAGCGGATTGCCGAGCGCCATCGGCGACGCAGCGGCCAGGATGTCGATGCCGACCATGTGATCGTGCTGCCCGGCGCGCAATGCGCGGTGTATTCGGTGGCGCAGTGTCTGCTCGATCCGGGCGATGAGGTCATCGTCGCCGAACCCATGTATGTCACCTACGAAGGCGTGTTTGGCGCTTGCGGCGCGACCGTGGTGCCAGTGCCGGTTCGTCCGGAAAACGGCTTTCGAGTCGACCCGGCGGATGTCTCGGCGCGGATCACCCCCAGGACCCGAGCCATGCTGCTCAACAGTCCCAACAACCCTTCCGGCGCCAGTCTGTCGCTGCTGATCTGGCAGGAGCTGGCGGCGCTGTGCATTCGCCATGACTTGTGGCTGATCAGCGATGAGGTCTACAGCGAATTGTTATACGAAGGCGAGCACGTCAGCCCGGCGAGTCTGCCGGGGATGGCTGAGCGCACCGCGACCATCAACAGTCTGTCGAAGTCTCACGCGATGACCGGGTGGCGCATCGGCTGGATGATCGGACCGAAACCCTTGGCCGAACATCTGGTGAATCTGTCGCTGAGCATGTTGTTCGGTCTGCCGGATTTTGTGCAGAAAGCGGCGCAAGTGGCGCTGGAGAAAGATCTGCCGGAAGTGACGCAGATGCGCGAGGAATACCGTTTGCGCCGGGATCTGGTGTGCGAACGGTTGCGCGGCTGTCCGGGGTTGTACCCGATCAAACCGGATGGCGGGATGTTCGTGATGGTCGATGTGCGCCAGACCGGGATCGGCGCGCAGGACTTTGCCGAGCAATTACTGGAGGGGTATGGGGTTTCTGTGCTGGCCGGTGAGGCGTTCGGGCCGAGTGCGGCGGGGCATATTCGCATCGGGCTGGTGGTGGATCGGGTGAAACTGGCGGATGCGTGTTCAAGGATTGCCTTGTGCGCTGCGCAACTTTTGCAAGTGCGCAGCGCCTGACCGCTTACGCTGATCGTTCCCTGAGGGTTTACTCCTGATCGTTCCCACGCTCTGCGTGGGAATGCCTCAAGGGACGCTCTGCGTTCCAGCTCTGGAAGGGACGCGGAGCGTCCCGGGCTGCATTCCCACGCGGAGCGTGGGAACGATCAATCAAGGGAGGGGATTCACCAGGTTGGCGGGTTTTTCACCGGCCAACGCCGCCAACAGATTCTCCACCGCACACCGCGCCATCGCTTCACGCGTTTCGTGGGTCGCCGACCCCATGTGCGGCGTCGCCACCACATTGTTCAGCTGCAACAACGGCGAGTCATGATTCAACGGCTCACGCTCAAACACATCCAGCCCCGCCGCGCGAATCCGGTTATGCCGCAAGGTGTCGATCATCGCCGCCTCATCAACAACCTTGCCCCGTGAGATGTTGATGAAGATGCTCTCCGGCCGCATCAACGCAAACTGTTCGGCGCCGATCAAGCCTTCTGTCTGTGCAGTCAGCGGCAACGTCAGGCAGATGAAGTCCGCCTGCTGCAACAGATCCTCCAGGCTGCGGTACTGCGCATCGAACCGCGCTTCAACCGCCGGTTTGCGCGACTGACTGTGATAGATCACCGGCATGCCAAATCCGAAATGCCCACGCTGCGCCAACGCCTCGCCGATCCGACCCATGCCGATGATGCCCAGCGTCTTGCCGTGCACATCGGTACCGAAATGCGCCGGGCCGATGCTGCGATGCCAGTGGCCGCCGCGCACCATGTTCGCCAGTTCAACCACGCGCCGGGCGGTGGCCAGGATCAGCGCGAAACCGGTGTCGGCGGTGGTTTCGGTGAGGACGTCCGGGGTGTTGGTCAGCAGGATCCGGCGCCGGCTCAGGTAGTCGATGTCGTAGTTGTCGACGCCCACCGAAACGCTGGAAATTGCTTCGAGTTGCGGTGCCAGATCGAGCAGCGCCGCGTCCAGTTTGAGGCTGGCACCGAGCAAACCATGGGCGGCGGGCAGGGCGTCACGCAGTTTCATCAGACCATCCGCGTCGAGGCTGTCGATCAGCGTTACATCAACCTGTTCTTGCAGACGCGCCATCAGAGAAGGCGAAAGTTTCTTGTACAACACAACCTGCTTTTTCATCGCAGTCATCTCTCTATCAATTCAGGAGTGGGCCGGCAGCGGGCGCGGTGCGACGCGCTTGGCCGTCACCCGGTTGCTGGCGCCGGGCTTGAGAAAAATCGTCAGCACCACCGAGAGCATCAGCGCGCCGCTCATCAACAGGTACGAAGCGCCGGGCGAACCGGTGGAGCTGTTCAGGTAGCCGACCAGATAGGAACCGCCGAAGGAGCCGAGGGCGCCCATGCTGTTGATCAGCGCCATGGCGCCGCCGGCAACGTTGGCCGGCAGGATCTCCGGGACGATGGCGAAGAACGGCCCGTAGGGCGCGTACATGCAGGCGCCGGCAATCACCAGCAGCGTGTACGACCACCAGAAATGCTCAGCACCGAGGGCGTAGGAGCCGTAGAACGCCACCGAGGCAATCAGCAGCGGCGGCCAGACAAAGCGTTTGCGCTTTTGCAGCTTGTCCGAGCCCCACGACACCAGCAGCATGCCGATCACTGCCGCCAGATACGGCAATGCCGACAGCCAGCCGGCCTCGATCATGTCCATCTGCGCACCGGCCTTGAGGATCGATGGCAGCCACAGCACGAAGCCGTAGACGCCAATGCTCCAGCAGAAAAACTGCAACGCCAGAATGATCACCTTCGGCGAGCGGAAGGCTTCGGCGTAGTTCTTCACCGCTTTGATGCCGACCTGTTCGGCGGCGAGAGCGCTTTCCAGATCGTGCTTTTCCTGGTCGCTGAGCCACTTGGCCTGGGCCGGACGATCATCGGCGAGTTTCCACCAGATGAATGCCCAAAGCACCGCCGGCAACCCTTCGATGATGAACATCCAGCGCCAACTGAAATGTTGCACCAGATACCCCGAAACTACCGACATCCACAGCATGGTCACCGGGTTGCCGAGGATCAGGAAGGTGTTGGCCCGTGAGCGTTCGGCGCGGGTGAACCAGTGGCACAGGTACACCAGCATCGCCGGCATCACCGCCGCTTCGACCACGCCGAGCATGAAGCGGATGACGATCAGCCAATAGGCATTGGAGACCACGCCGGTCAACGTGGCGAGCCCGCCCCAGAGGATCAGGCTGACGAAGATCAGTTTCTTCACGCTGTGCTTTTGCGCGTAGATCGCGCCGGGCACCTGGAAGAAAAAGTACCCGAGGAAGAACAGCGCGCCGAGCAGCGAGGACAGGCCCGGCGTGATCATCAGGTCGGCGGCCATCCCGGAGGCAGCAGCGAAGCCGTAATTGGCGCGGTCCAGGTACGCCAGGCTGTAGGTGATGAACACGATCGGCATGATGTACCACCAGCGGCGGGTGGCGAGGGTTGCGGTTTTCATGGTCTTGCTCCTGAGCTTGTTGTTTTTGTCGCAGCAGGTTCAATAGATTGGTTGTTGCGTGTGCTCACGCCGCAGCGGGGGAACGATCAGCGGTGAGTTCGGATCGGGTCGGCAAACCCTCCATGTCGCCACGGCTCTGCACCGCCCGGCTGCCAATCCAGTTGGCGCGTCTGACGGCTTCGGGAAAACTCAGGTGCTCCAGCAGGGCACTGATCATCCCCACCGCAAATCCATCCCCGGCGCCGACCGTATCGACCACGGTTTCAACCGGCACACCGGCTACAAAACCCTGATCCAGATGCGTGCGGTAATACGCACCCTGCGGCCCAAGCTTGATCGCCACGGCTTCGGCACCTTGATCGAGATAGAACGCAGCGATGTCCGCCGGGTCTTCAAACCCGGTCAGCAACCGGCCTTCGCTCAACCCCGGCAACACCCAGTGGGCGAGGGCGGCGAGGCGGTTGATTTCGGTGATCATCTCCCGTTCGCTCGCCCACAGGCTCGGGCGCAGGTTCGGGTCGAACGACACGCTGCGCCCGGCGTTGCGCATGCGCGTCATCAGCTCATGGGACATTTCCCGGGCCGATGCTGACAGCGCCGGCGGAATGCCGGTGGCGTGCAGATGCCGGGCGCCGAGCAGCGTTGGGTTGATCGACTTCGGCGACAGGTGACTGGCCGCCGAGCCTCGACGGAAATACTCGACCGTCGGATCGCTGCCGTCATCGTTGCGGGATTTGAGCTGGAAACCGGTCGGGTGTGCTGGATCGACTTCAACGTGGCTGCAATCCAGACCCTCTCCGTGCAGGGTTTCGACCACGAAGCGACCCAGCGAATCGGCGCCGACCCGACTCAGCCACGCAACGTTGAAACCCAGTCGAGACAAGCCGATGGCCACATTGCTGTCGGCCCCGGCAATCCGCCTGTGGAACTGGTCGACGAATGCCAGATCGCCGCTCTGTTCGGCGACAAACATGGCCATGGTTTCGCCGAACGACAGAATATCGATCTCAGACATGAGCTGGCTCCAGGCGGGACTGGCCGAGGCGGGCGAGGGCGGCGACGTGTTCGGTAGTGAGTTGCACCAGGTCATCGCCCTGCAACGGGTATTCGACGGCGCGCATAACGCCTTGGGCCATATGCCGCAGCAGTTGTTCCCACAGATGCAGGTCAGTGGCGGCCGGAGGCACCGCTACCAGTTTGCCGTCGGCACGGCGGGCCACGGCTTTGCAATGCACATAGCCGACGTGACGGCCCAACAACCGTGCGGCGCTGCTGGCGGACTGGTCTTGCCACTGCCAGTTGCCGATATCGAAGGTCATTTTGATCGGCAGGTTGTGTTGCTCGACGGCGGCGAAGAAGCGCTGGAACGGTTCGATGCGACCGCCATGCAAGGTCTGATCGTTCTCCACCAGCAGTTGCACCGGACTTTGCGCAAGGATTTGCGCCAGCGTCTGCAGATCGTTGTTGTCGGTGAAGAAGCCCAGCGACACTTTCAGCCATTTCGAACCGAACGCTTCGGCGTTTTGCAGCGCGGTGATGAGTTCGGGATTGGGTCGCGACTGACCGGCCAGCCACAGTTCGGTGGGCGAGGAGTAGATGCTTTGCAGGCCTTCGGCTTGTGTTGCGGCGGCGAGCTGTTCGGGGACTTCGTTGGTCAGCAGCTCTTCGCGCCATTCGATGCGATTGGCGCCCGCAGCGGCCAGCACTTCGATGAACGAAGCCTGGCCATGGCGTCGGACGAGGTCAGCGCCGTAGCTGGAAAGACTGATGGAAACGTCAGGTTTATTCATTGTTATCTACCTCTGAAACCGGTTTCATTTTTGTTCAAAAAAATTTGGTGACCCCGAAGGGCCTTATTCCGCCTTACTGCGCGTCGAACCACGCTCGACCAGCACCGGCGCAAAATCCAGGGTTCGCGCCGCTTCATCATTCCCACGTAAACGCTTGAGCAAGCATTCAAATGCCTGTGCCCCAATCTCGGCGGTTGGCTGGGCGAGGGCGGTGATCCCGCTGCCTACCAGCGGATACCAATCCAGATCATCCAGCGCGATCAACCCGATATCCTCGAACAGCCGGCAGCCAATCTCGCGCAAGGCCAGAGTGCAAGCCAGCGCCGCCACGCCATTGGCGCAGAACAGGGCCTTTGGGCCGTTATCAGGTGTGTTCAAAAAGGTTTGGAGATCGTTCGCAAGGCTTGAGCCGGTTTCCAGTACCGCGCCGTTCATGCGTTGGCGCTGGCCAATCTGTTGCTGAAAACTGCTGACCCGCTCGATCCGCGAACTGGTGCCGTCATAGGGTTCCGTCACCAGCAATACATCGCGGTAGCCGCGCTGCTGAAGGTGTTCAAGTGCAATTTCGATGGCTTGCGGGTTGTTCAACCCGACCATGTCGCTGTCGAGCCCGTCGACCTTGCGATCCACCAGCACCAGCGGCATTTCCCGCTTCAACTCATCCAGTTCATCCCGGTGATGACCGAGAGTGTTCACGATCAGCCCTTCGATGTTGTACGAGCGCAGCAGCGCCAGGTGCTGGCGTTCCTGCTCGTCATCGCGATCGGTGTTGCACACCACCAGGCTGTAACCGTGTCGGCGGCAGGCGGTTTCCACCCCGTGCATCACGGCAATCGAATAAGGGTTGCGGATATCGGCCACCAGCATGCCGATCAGGCGGGTGCGGCCGCGTTTCAAACCACGGGCCATCTGATTGGGGCGATAGCCAAGTTCGGCAATGGACAGCTCGATGCGCTGGGCAATGGCATCGGAGAGCAGGGCACGGTCATCGCCGATGAAACGCGAGACGCTAGCCTTGGACACGCCAGCGTGTTCGGCGACGTCGAGCATGGTCACGCGGCTGCGCTGGGCGGCGGAGAAATCGTTCATGTAGGTGGGCCTTGTTTTTATACGTCGTGAAACCGGTTTCAGGAAACCTCATCAGCCACGCTACGTCAACCGGGATATTCAGCGAGTGATCAGAAGAAATCTGACAGACGGTAGTTTTACCTGTCAGATCTGACAGTAGGCCGATACCGAGAACTGGCGCCTAATTGATTCCAGCGCAGGCTTGGCAATCGATGGGAAATGACCATGTCCAACAACAATATTCTGGTTTACGACGCTCCAAAAATAGAAGGAATGTCCGATAACGATGTTTTGATCCCGTCTGATCTTTTGAAGAACGGCATGAATGTCGTTATTCCAGTCTGGCCACAACAGTCGCCTAACGGTCAAAAGGACACGCTGAACGTCCGGCTTACTCGAAATGGCATCGAAGAATTCAAATCTACAACTCAGTACACAACACCGATTACCTTGCCCGAGATCATTATTCACATCGGGTCTGAGTATTTAGTCAATGACGGTGATGTAGTCCTTTTATACGATACGCTTAACTATTTGAATAACCCACACCCGTCTCTACCTCGGCCCTTGACCATTGACCACACACCGGTTCCCGTGGATCTCGTGCGGCCAGGTTTCCCCAAGGCAAATATTTGGGGGGAATTTAATTGTTATACCCAGCCAGCGATATGGTTCGGTGTGGAAGTTAAAGTTCCCCCACTGCCAACGTTTAGCAAGATTGGGGATACTTGCACCGTCGAGTGGTTTGGTTATTTAAGTCCGAATGCCAGCGGAACGGTTATTCCGGGGACCTATAAAAAAATCGACAAACCAATATTGACCAATCAGGAAATCGCCCTGGGTTTCTCTGTCACGGTTGAACCGTATGTGCCTCACATAGAACCCATGGAAAAAAACGCATCGGCTATGGCCAGGTACTCAATTTATCGTGGCTCGAAGTTGATTGGCTCTTCGCTGGATGGCGTGGTCAAGATTGATCGATACCCGGCAGGTTCAAATCAACCATGCGGCCCTTGATTGTATTGGAACGAAGTTTCACCCCTATGCACCGACTTTCGCGGCGAGCTGGACGAGGTGCTTTTATGTATGAGAAATGGAGATCATGGCATGAACACCAAAGTGACAAATACGGCATTGACCAAAAAAGTTTCGCTGCAAAGCGGTGGCACTGTTTTACTGGATGGCGCCACGATTGACGGTCAGATTCCCGGTGATGGGCGCATTCGTGTTGAGAAACTTAATGCGGATTTGGCCTTTACAATTCCCAAGCCACCTTTCGAATATGACGACCCGAATGATCCAAACCGAAATGATAAATTGAGTATATTTCTGCGTGTAGAAAACAACCCGACACCAATACCACTCGTCACAGGTTTGAATTTGGGCCCGATTGCCAATCGTCAATGGCCGATGCCCTTCACCATTCCACGTGCGGAACTCAAGGAGCTGCCGACCCCAGAGCTACCTACGGTATATGAACTGGTGTATATCCTCTTTGCCCGTGGGACCAATCCAAACCCGGAGGCCATCACTGAATACCGCATCGACCGGACAGCCCCCTACCGAATCAAGACCCCTGCATCCAACCTGTCGCCGCCGGCGATATCTTTCCCCACGGACCTGCCACCTTCCCAGAAGATTGACGATACCTATCTGGGTCTACACCCAAATGGTATCGACATCACGATCACCCTGGCTGCCAACTATGACCCGACAGACGTTTGCGACATCTACTTTGGCAATCCGTCTGATCCGGCGTATGCCACGCCAGTCATGTCAAACGTAGCGATACCTGCGACCGGCATCATCAATATCCCGCTTGCCATTCTTCAGGACCTGAAAGACGGTTTGAATACGATAACCGTCATATTCAAGGACCTGGCAGGCAACATCAGCCTTCGCTCCAAACCCGAGCAGCGTACTGTCCTACGTCTGGCGGCACCTGTGGCGCTGGAACCTGTTGTGCCTTTGGCAGATGGAACCGGCGGGGATGACGTGATTGACGTTGCGGACTGCGTAACCGGGGTAACTGGCGAAGTTACAGTGCCACTCCCCAACACATCGACTGACTCCATCAGGGCTTATTGGGGGAATACCGAGATAAGGCCTGAACAACTTGTTGGCACCAACACATTATTGGTTTTTGACGTGAAGTATCTAGACATCAAGACTGAATACGGCGTGACGGACGTCGATGTTCCAACAACGTTTAGATATGAGATGTTTCGAAAAGGGGTCCTGACGCCCATTGCAACACACAGTACGTCTTTCAACGTCAATATCTACCAGCCAGGCGGCCCGAATCCGGACGAACCCAGTGACGTCAATCCGAACTTTAAAAAGGCTCGATTGGTGTCCTCCCAAGGTGTCGACAATACGTTGGACGATAACGACCACGGCAACGATGCGGATATATTCGTCGAGCTACCAGCCACACCACCAGCAGCATCCGGCCAGTTTGTCACGGTTTATTATGACGGCGTACCGCTGACTCCCGACTATTATTTGACGCCGGGAGATCAAGGGGATATCAAGATGGCCGTAGTCCCATGGAGACTCATCGAGCTGAAGCCAAACGGGCTCATTCCGATTAAATGGACGCTCTCCGAGGTGCTGGGACGTAATCCGGTTTCTTCACCGAATCAAGACGTTGATGTAAAAATCACCAAAGTCGACTTGCCGAAACCCGTGGTCGACGGTCTTGTCTTTGACAGTATCTCCTGTCCGACACTGAACTTCATACCGCCTGGAGATGGTACCAATCGACGGAATCTGAAAGTCGTAGTGCCTATCAGTCCTTCAATGGTAAGTGGGCGCACGGTAACGCTGACATGGGGAGGCTTCACTGACTCAAGCGCGGACAAGCCGATTACAGGAACCCAAGTATCGGTCCCTCTCGTAGTTCCAACGCCTGCACCCGCGGCGGGTATGGAATTCTTGATTGGTGATTATATGACCCACCTGAAACCCGTATCGAATGGATACGGAAAACTGACCTATACCATTTCAAGCGTTGTGCCTGAGTCGGATTCTGCCGTCCACTTTGTATTCCTGGAGGATAACAATGGCGACTATTGCGAAGTCGCCAATCCGCTTCCTTGATCGAATGTTCAAACGTTTTTGGGGGGTATGAATTCGATTTCATGCCCCCTGAGCGTTTGATATTTCAACGAGATCTGGCCGTTTATGCCGGGCGATTTATCGCCTTCGAAAAAAGGATAAGTCCTACATAAAAAAACGTAGTTGCTCGATAGTCTTGCGCCCCTTCAAAAACGAGATGACGACGTCTCGTAGTGCTCGATCATTCTTTCTCGAAGCAGGTGGCCTTTATGCACTTTCGTTCACTCCATCAATTTCCAATCAAAAATCTGTGCTTGCCTTTGTTGGTGATTTCTCCTTTTGCCAGCGCTGCACCTGTGGTGGGGGGAACCGCGACGGTCAACACAGGGGATGCCATTGAAAGCTGGTTTCTCAGTCAGAACGCTACATTGAATGTCAATAATGCCCAGACACTGACGATCAGTGCCGATAACTCGGCAGTGAATGTCAATGCCGGAAGCAGCACCCAGGGGATCAGTGCCTCGAACAACTCGACGGTGAGCCTGAACGGCGCCACTGTCACAGGCACGGCGGGGCAGTCGGGGTTGCAGCTTGTTTCGAGTCTGGGCAACGTCAACAACAGCACGGTCAGCGGAGATGCCTTCGGCTTGTCGGTCTTGCGTTTCTTTGGCACGCAAGACGGTTCGACGGTCAATGTTACGAACAACAGCGATATCAAGGGCGTCGATGCCGGTGCTTTCGCAACCTCCCACAGCCTGGTCAATATCACCGACTCGACACTGGAAGGCACCGCCGCCACGGGATATGGCCTCTGGCTGCAAAGCGCCAACGGCGTCGCTAAAAACAGCACGATTACCGGCGGTCAAAACGGTGTCTTCATTGATCTGGATCTGACCGGCGTTGCACCGGCAACCTTGAATCTGGACAACACCACCGTACAGGGCAAAAACGGTTCCGCCATCGTGGTGGATTTCGACAACGCCGGTACATCGACCGCCACCTTGACACTGAACAATTCGAGATTGCTCGCAAGCAATGACACGCTGCTCGAGGTCAAGGGTGGGGCGGATGTCTCGATGACCGTCAACAGCAGCACGTTGAAGGGCAACATCGTGACAGAAGCCGGCAGCACGACCGGACTGACGTTGCAGAACAACTCCACCTTGACCGGCCGTCTCGAAAACGTTGCCAGCGCAACGATCAATGACACCTCGCAGTGGGTGCTCGTGGATAACAGCCAGGTCGGAAAGCTCGCGCTCAATGGCGGTTCGGTGAGGTTTGGAGCAGATGATGCGTTCTATCAGTTGAACGTTACCGATCTGTCGGGCAACGGCCGGCTCATTATGGCAACCAATCTGGCGACCGGTCAGACCGATGTGTTGAACGTCACAGGGACGGCCAGTGGTTCTCACCAATTGCTCATCTCCAGCAGCGGCATCGAGCCGGCTGCCGGTCAGCCCGTGACCGTTGTCAAAACAAATGGCGGAACCGCCGAGTTTTCGTTGACGGGAAATGTGACCGACCAAGGGGCTTACTCCTATGCCTTGGCCAAGAGTGGCAATGACTGGATTCTTGATCCAAGTACACGCACCGTCAGCCCGGCAGCGCGGTCAGTCATGGCATTGTTCAATACTCCGTTGCCAACCTGGTATGGCGAGTTGAAATCACTGCGAACCCGGATGGGCGAATTGCGTTACAACCCGGGTCGGTCAGGGGCGTGGGGAATTGCCTATGGCAACAAGTTTCAAATTGCCGACGGTTCAGGTGTGGGCTATGAGCAAACTCAACGTGGATTCACCCTCGGTGCCGATGCTGCACTGGCAAAGGATTGGGTCGTCGGGATCATGGGCGGCCAAAGCGAATCGGATCTGAATCTGGATGCTGGCACCTCTGGCAACGTCAAGAGTGTCTACGGCGGCGCATACGCGATCTGGATGGCGCCGAAAAGTGGCTACTACGTGGATGCGGTCCTGAAAGTGAACCGTTTCAACAACGATGCCAAGGTTGGTTTGAGCGATGGCTCCCGCGCCAAAGGCGACTACGACAATACGGGCGTAGGCGGATCGGTGGAGTTCGGTCGACATATCAAATTTGACGACGGCTACTTCATTGAACCGTTCACAAAGTGGTCGGCGGTGGTGATTCAAGGCAAAAGCTTTTCACTGGACAACGACCTGCAGGCCGATGGTGGACGTGCACGATCTTTGTTGGGAGAAGCAGGCGTGACTGCGGGTCGCAACTTCAAGCTGAACAATGACTTTGAGGTTCAGCCTTACGTTCGGGTTGGCGGTGCATATGAGTTCGCCAGGAACAATGAAGTGAAGGTCAACAACAATGTATTCAAGAATGACCTCTCAGGGGCACGCGGAATGTTCGGGGCGGGTGTCGCCGCTTCTGTGACGGACAAGCTGCAGATGCATGCGGACTATGAATACAGCGACGGCAAGAACTTCCGTCAACCGGCTGGATTGACACTTGGCCTGCGATACGCGTTTTGACGACAGCTGAGAGGTGTCAGCCTATATGAAAGGGAGGCCTCGGCCTCCCTTTCGTTTTAACAAGCTGATGGCTGCTGATCGTTCAGCAAGAGCACGAGCAAGATTCAGAACCAGACTGAGAGCCAGGCTCAATACGAGGCGTTTTACCTGACGAAGGACGGCGATGAATTCGTCTCTGTGGTGGCGTAGGCATAGCCTTGAATTTGAATTTCAGATTGACCGTTTTTGAGGTGTCCTCATCCAGGTTTTCAAGTGTGACGGCGACCTCGCCGCAAAAAACCGATTGCTGTGAGTGGAAAGCAACTTTCGCGACACCTTGGCGCTGTGTATAGGCAATCGGTTTGTCGCTATCCGAACTATCCACGTAAATCACTCGGACAGTGTAGGCATCAGGGAACAGTCCATAAGAGTTGCACGGTTTGTCCACGGAAAATGAGACTTTCAGTTCCTTTGTCTTGAAATCCGGTGCCGGCCCTCGCTGAGTGGCCTGCATGACGTGTGCTTCGCCGTGCGGCAGGGGATAAGTTGCTTTTGAAAGCACCACCAGGCCCGCATCAAAAGGCTCGGTACCGTTGATTGTTCCCGTGCATGTTCCCACCATCACAGATTGTTGTGCCACTTTCGCTAATGCGTTCATTGATACAGTCTCCGCTGTCATGACAAGTGATATCTCGCCATTTGAAACAGCAGGCGGGATAGCCCATCAGATGCCAAGTAGACGGCTCTGTAAACTGTCAGAGTTGACAGGTGTACAGCACGCTTTTTATGTGATTGTTTAATGAGGGTTGCCCGTTGACCTGCGATGGGTACAAACAGCTTTTAGCCAAACAACCCGGCAGCAATATTGATCGAAAACCCCAGAATCGCCGTATTGAACACAAATCCGATCAACGACTGCGCCAACACGATCTTGCGGATCTCACGGGTCGCAACGCCCACATCCGCCGTCTGCACAGCCACACCGATGGTGAACGAGAAGTACAGAAAGTCCCAGTAGTTGGGCGTGGTCAGGCCTTCGGCAAAGCGCAGCGCCGGCTCCTTGCCGTCCCAGGTGTAAAACAGCCGGGCGTAGTGGACGCAGAAAATCACCCCGATCAGCAGCCATGAGCCGATGACCGTCAGTGCGGTAAAACCGTAATGCATCAGTTTGTGGTGGGTATCCAGATCCTTGCTGCCGGCGAGTTCCAGGGTGATGGCGGCAAGACTGGCCAGCGCCGCGATACACACCACGAACAACACCAGCCCGGCGTTTTCGTCTTCGATGACTGCGATCTGTTTCACGTCCGGTGCCTTGGACCGGGCGGTGAGCCAGAGCATCAGCGCCAGATAGGTCCAGACCCCGGCATTCCAGCCGATGAGGATCTTGCTGATGACAGATTCGGCGGGTACCAACAGGCCGACGGCAAGGCCGAGCAGCGCAGCGGCAGAGAGGCGAGGATGGGTACGGGCGAGGAAGCGCATGGGAGCTCGATGGGCCAGGGTGGTTCAGACACCTTAGCCCAGCGCGGCGACCTGTGGCCACCGCGCGGGGAGCGGACAATCAATCAGGCTTGGCGAACCTGCGCACAAGCTTGATCACCACAACGAAGAACACCGGTACAAAGATCACCGCCAGCGTCGCGGTAATCATCCCGCCGATCACCCCGGTACCAATCGCCTGCTGACTCGCCGAGCTCGCGCCCGTGGCAATCGCCAGCGGCACCACACCCAGAATGAACGCCAGCGAAGTCATGACAATCGGCCGTAGCCGCAGACGTGCCGCTTGCAGCGTGGCATCAATCAGATCGTGACCTTCGTCATACAGACTCTTGGCAAACTCGATGATCAGGATCGCGTTCTTCGCCGACAGGCCGATGATAGTGATCAGGCCAACCTTGAAGAACACATCGTTGGGCATCCCGCGCAGGGTCACTGCCAGCACCGCGCCGAGTACACCGAGCGGCACAACGAGCAGCACGGAAGTCGGAATCGACCAGCTCTCATACAACGCCGCCAGGCACAGGAACACGATCAACAGCGACAGACCCAGCAGAATCGGCGCCTGACTGCCGGACAAACGTTCCTGCAACGACAGACCGGTCCATTCCTGACCCAGGCCTTTCGGCCCCTGGGCCACCAGCCGTTCGATTTCCGCCATGGCTTCGCCGGTGCTGTGGCCGGGTTTTGGCTCGCCGGAAATCGAGATCGCCGGGTAGCCGTTGTAGCGGGTCAGCTGCGCCGGGCCTTGAGTCCATGTGGCTCTCACGAATGCCGACAACGGCACCATTTTTCCGGCGTCGTTTCGCACGTGCATTCTCAGCAGGTCATCGACCTGACTGCGGCGATCGCCTTCAGCCTGCACGACCACGCGTTGCATCCGCCCCTGATTGGGGAAGTCGTTGACGTACGAGGAACCGATGGCAGTGGACAGCACGTTGCCGACGTCAGCGAACGAAACTCCCAGGGCATTGGCCTGCTTGCGGTCCACTTCCAGCTGCACTTGTGGTGCTTCGGCCAGCGCGCTTTCACGGACGTTCATCAGGATCGGGCTTTTCTCGGCGGCGGCCAGCAGCTGGGTGCGCGCCTCCATCAAGGTCGCATGACCAAGGCCACCGCGATCCTGCAAGCGGAACTCGAAACCGCTGGACGTACCCAGACCATCCACGGGCGGTGGCAGTACGGCGAAGGCCACGGCGTCCTTGATCTGGCTGAGGGCAATGTTGGCGCGGTCGGCAATCGAGCTCGCCGAGTCGTCGTGACCACGCTGCGACCAGTCCTTGAGCGTGGTGAACGCCAGTGCGGCGTTCTGCCCGCTGCCGGAGAAACTGAAACCGAGAATCACGGTGCTGTCGCCCACGCCCGGTTCGCCGGCGTTGTGCGCTTCGATCTGCTCGACCACCTGCACCGTGCGGTTCTTGCTCGCACCGGGTGGCAGTTGAATGTCGGTGATGGTGTAACCCTGATCCTCGACCGGCAGGAACGAGGAGGGCAGGCGCGCGAAGCACAGGCCCAGACCCACCAGCAGCACAACGTAAATCAGCAGATAACGACCGGTGCGTTTCAGTGCGTAACCGACCCAGCCCTGATAACGATCCGTCAGTTGCTCGAAGCGGCGGTTGAACCAGCCGAAGAACCCGGTTTTCTCGTGATGTTCGCCCTTGGCGATCGGCTTGAGCAAGGTGGCGCACAACGCCGGGGTCAAGGTCAGGGCGAGGAATGCCGAGAACAGGATCGAAGTCGCCATCGACAGCGAGAACTGGCGATAGATGACGCCCACCGAACCTTGCATGAACGCCATCGGAATGAACACCGCCACCAGCACCAGCGTGATGCCGATGATCGCCCCGGTGATCTGGGTCATCGCCTTGCGCGTCGCCTCTTTCGGTGACAGGCCTTCGGTGGCCATGATCCGTTCGACGTTCTCCACCACCACGATGGCGTCGTCCACCAGAATGCCGATGGCCAACACCATGCCGAACATGGTCAGCACGTTGATCGAGAAACCCAGCGCCAGCATCGTCGCGAAGGTGCCCATCAGCGCCACCGGCACCACCAGCGTCGGGATCAACGTGTAGCGGATGTTCTGCAGGAACAGGAACATCACCGCAAAGACCAGCAGCATCGCCTCGCCGAGGGTGTAGACCACTTTGGTGATCGAGACCTTCACGAACGGCGAAGTGTCGTAGGGAATCTTGTATTCCACGCCCGCCGGGAAGTAGCGCGACAGTTCATCCATCTTCGCCCGGATCAAGGTCGCGGTGCTGAGGGCGTTGGCGCCCGGCGCCAGTTGCACGCCGACGGCGGTGGACGGCTTGCCGTTCAGACGGGTGCCAAACTGGTATTCCTGGCTGCCGATCTCGACCCGCGCCACATCCTTGATGCGCACGGTGGAACCGTCCGGATTGGCCTTGAGCACGATGTCGGCAAATTCTTCCGGCGTCGACAGTTGTCCCTTGACCAGAATTGTCGCGGTGATTTCCTGGGTGCTCGGGTTTGGCAGATCGCCAATGCTGCCCGCCGATACTTGAGCGTTCTGCGCGACGATGGCGGCGTTGACGTCGGCCGGCGTCAGGTTGAAACCGATCAGCTTCTGCGGATCAACCCAGATCCGCATCGCCCGTTCGGCGCCATACAACTGGGCTTTACCGACGCCGTCGATGCGCTTGATCTCGTTCATCACGTTGCGCGCCAGGTAATCGCTGAGCGCTACGTCGTCGAGTTTGCCGTCGCTGGAAGTCAGGGTGATCAGCAGCAGGAAACCGGCGGAGACTTTCTCCACCTGCAAGCCTTGCTGGTTGACCGCTTGCGGCAGACGCGACTCGACCACCTTGAGGCGGTTCTGCACATCAACCTGCGCCAGTTCCGGGTTGGTGCCCGGCTGGAACGTGGCTTTGATCGTGGCGCTGCCGAGGCTGCTCTGCGATTCGAAATACAGCAGGTGATCGGCGCCGTTGAGCTCTTCCTCGATCAGGCTGACCACGCTCTCGTCGACGGTCTGCGCCGAGGCGCCCGGGTACACGGCATAGATTTCGATCTGCGGCGGCGCGACGTCGGGGTACTGCGCCACCGGCAATTGCGGGATGGCCAGCGCGCCGGCCAACAGGATGAACAACGCGACGACCCAGGCGAACACCGGGCGGTCGATAAAGAACTGCGGCATAGAAGAGCGTCCTGCTTACTGACCAGAGGTCTGGGCAAGTGGAAGAGGGGTGTCGTCGATCTGCACCACTTCGCCCGGACGGGCGTGTTGCAGGCCTTCGATGACAATGCGGTCGCCGGGCTTGAGGCCACCGGTGACGATCCAGCGGTCGTTCTGCACGGCGCCCAGTTGCACTGGCTGCTGGGCGACGCGCATCTGGTCGTCGACGGTCAGGACTTGCGCCACACCGGCGCTGTCGCGCTGTACCGCGCGTTGTGGCACGGTCAGGCCATGCTGGATCACGCCTTGCTCAAGGCGTACACGAACGTAGCTGCCGGGCAACAGATCGAGATCCGGGTTGGGGAACTCACTGCGCAGAATGATCTGCCCGGTGCCCGGATCGACCGTGATATCGCTGAACAGCAACTTGCCCGGCAACGGATAGAGGCTGCCGTCGTCCTGGATCAGCGTGGCCTTGACCTGATCCTGGCCGACCTGTTGCAACTGGCCGGAACGGAAGGCACGGCGCAGCTCATTCAATTCACGGGTCGACTGGGTGAGGTCGGCGTGGATCGGATTCAGTTGCTGGATCAGCGCCATGGGCGTGGTTTCGTTCTGGCCGACCAGTGCGCCTTCGGTCACCAGCGCACGGCCGACGCGTCCGGAGATCGGCGCGGTGACGGTGGCGTAACCGAGGTTCAGCTTCGCTCGTTCCACGGCAGCCTTGTTGGCGGCGACGTCGGCGGCGGTCTGCCGGGCGTTGGCGCGGGCGTTGTCGTAGTCCTGAGCGCTGATGGCCTTGTCATCGATCAACTGGGCGTAGCGCTGTTCCTGCAGTTTTGCCTGGAACGCATTGGCTTCGGCTTTGCGCAGGGCAGCTTCGGCGCTGTCCAGGTCAGCCTTGAATGGCGCCGGATCGATGCGGAACAGCACGTCGCCCTTTTTCACATCGCTGCCTTCGCGGTAGGTGCGTTGCAGCACGACACCGGCCACCCGGGCGCGGACTTCGGCAATGCGCGGCGCGGCAATGCGCCCGCTCAGTTCGCTGCTGATCGACAGGGGGCGTGCCTCAAGAGTTTCGACCCGCACGGTGGCCGGTGGCGCCTGTTCCTCAGTGCTTGAGGATTTACCACAGGCACTCAGCGTCAGCGCCAATGCGATCAGGCCGAGCCCGGCCAGCAGATTCTTCGACATGTACAACCCCCAATATTGATGTGCGCATCCTACGGCCAGGCACCGAAGGTAGCGGTGAAGCTTTGTAGGTGCTGTGTGAAATTGTGTAAGGGTTTTGCTCAGGGGCGAGTGAGGGCGTATATCCTTTACGCCTTGAAATTTATTGCGACAGATATGCAGCCTTCGCGGGCAAGCCCGCGAAGAGCCCCTGCCAGTCGCCACAGCACTTTCTGGATCATCAATGCCCAACATCCTCCTGGTCGAAGACGACACCGCCCTCG
Source organism: Pseudomonas sp. GW821-FHT09E04 (assembly GCF_059416185.1). NCBI lineage: Bacteria > Pseudomonadati > Pseudomonadota > Gammaproteobacteria > Pseudomonadales > Pseudomonadaceae > Pseudomonas > Pseudomonas sp. GW821-FHT09E04. Next base: position 592,176 of record NZ_JBWKOR010000001.1, on the reverse strand, counting down.
CCGAACTGATTTCCAGCTACCTGGAACGCAACGGTTACTCCGTCAGCGTGATCGGTCGTGGCGACCATGTGCGCGAACGGGCGCGGCTCAATCCGCCGGACCTGGTGATTCTCGATCTGATGCTGCCGGGCCTCGACGGTTTGCAGGTCTGTCGATTGCTGCGCGCCGACTCGGCAACGCTGCCGATTCTGATGCTCACGGCCCGCGACGACAGCCACGATCAGGTACTGGGCCTGGAAATGGGCGCCGACGATTACGTCACCAAGCCCTGTGAGCCAAGGGTTTTGCTGGCGCGGGTACGCACCTTGCTGCGCCGCAGCAGCCTTGGCGAACCGATGACCGCCAACGACCGGATCCTGATGGGCAACCTGTGCATCGACCTGTCGGAGCGCACTGTGACCTGGCGCGAACAACCGGTCGAGCTGTCCAGCGGCGAATACAACCTGCTGGTGGTGCTGGCCCGTCACGCCGGTGAAGTGCTGAGCCGCGACCAGATCCTGCAACGCCTGCGCGGCATAGAGTTCAACGGCACCGACCGCTCGGTGGATGTGGCGATTTCCAAACTGCGACGCAAGTTCGACGACCACGCGGGCGAAGCGCGCAAGATCAAGACCGTGTGGGGCAAGGGTTATCTGTTCAGCCGTTCCGAGTGGGAATGCTGAGTCGATGTTCAGAATCCTGTTTCGCCTCTATCTGGTGACGATCGTTTCCTACAGCGCGGCGATCTATCTGGTGCCGGATCTGGTGGTGATGGCGTTCAGGGATCGGTTCGTCACCTACAACCTCGATTATTCCCGTGGCCTGCAATCGCTGATCACCAAGCAGTTTCGCGCGGTGCCGCAGGATCAGTGGCCGGCGGTCGCGGCGTCGATGGACAAGGATTTCCAGCCGCTGCACATCGTCCTCGCCCGCATCGATAACGCCGATTTCACCCCGATCGAGCAAGAACGCCTGCGTCGTGGCGAAAACGTGGTGCGCATCGGCGACTGGGGCTGGCGCACGCTGGCGGTGACGCCGCTGAACGACCAGGTGGCCGTGCAAATGGTGGTGCCGCCGGACCCGATGGACGTGAACTTGCTGTACTGGAGCATCAACGTCCTGATCGGCGCGAGTTTGCTGGCGTGCCTGTTGCTGTGGCTGCGGCCGCACTGGCGTGATCTTGAACGCCTGAAGGGCACCGCCGAACGCTTCGGTAAAGGCCACTTGAGCGAACGTACGCAAATCGGCTCGAGCTCGAACATCGGCAGTCTGGCCACGGTGTTCGACACCATGGCCGGCGACATCGAAAACCTGCTCAACCAGCAGCGTGACTTGCTCAACGCGGTGTCCCATGAACTGCGTACGCCGCTGACCCGTCTGGACTTCGGCCTGGCGCTGGCGTTGTCCGATGATTTGCCGCAAGCCAGCCGCGAACGCCTGCAAGGTCTGGTCGCGCACATTCGTGAACTGGATGAGTTGGTGCTGGAGTTGCTGTCCTACAGCCGCCTGCAAAACCCCGCGCGTCTGCCGGAGCAGGTCGAAGTGGCGCTGGACGAGTTCATCGACAGTATTCTGGGCAGCGTCGACGAGGAGCTGGAGTCCCCGGAAATCGTCATCGACGTGCTGCTGCACAACCAGCTGGAACGCTTCTCCCTCGACCCGCGCCTGACCGCCCGCGCGATTCAAAACCTGCTGCGAAACGCCATGCGTTACTGCGAAAAACGTATTCAGATCGGTGTTCAGGTCTGCCCGAAAGGCTGTGAGATCTGGGTGGATGACGATGGCATCGGTATCCCGGAAGACGAGCGGGAGCGGATTTTCGAACCGTTCTATCGACTGGATCGCAGCCGCGACCGGGCGACCGGCGGGTTTGGCCTGGGACTGGCGATCAGCCGTCGGGCGCTGGAAGCGCAGGGCGGGACGTTGACCGTGGAAGGTTCGCCGTTGGGCGGAGCACGGTTCAGGCTTTGGTTGCCGACCCCGACCGGATGATCGCTGATGATCGTTCCCACGCTCTGCGTGGGAATGCCGCCATGGACGCTCTGCGTCCACTGTGACGCGGAGCGTCACGGTATGCATTCCCACGCGGAGCGTGGGAACGATCATATAGCCGCAGTCAGAGCAATTCAGTGGATTGAATCAACCCGACCCCGGCCACTTGCATCCGCTCGATCGCCGACGCCAGTGATCCATTCATATCGATCGCCCGACAGGCGTCCAGCACCACAAACGTATTGAACCCCGCCGCCCGCGCATCCAGCGCGGAGAACATCACGCAGAAATCCAGCGCCAGCCCGACCATGTACACCGTGTCGACACCGCGTTCCTTGAGATAACCCGCCAGTCCTGTAGTGGTGGCACGGTCCGCTTCCAGAAACGCCGAATAACTGTCGATGTCCGGGTTGCAGCCCTTGCGGATGATCAGTTGCGCGTGGGGCAGGTTGAGACCCGAGTGAAACTCGGCACCGTGTGTGCCCTGAATGCAGTGATCCGGCCAGAGTGTCTGTTCGCCATACGGCAGTTGAATCACGTCGTAGGGCTGACGGCCGGGATGGCTTGACGCAAATGAAGCATGACCCGCCGGGTGCCAGTCCTGAGCAATGACCACTTGCTTGAACTGCTCGGCGAGACGGTTGATCAGCAGGACGATCTGGTCACCCTCGGGCACGGCCAGTTGGCCGCCGGGAGTGAAGTCGTTCTGGACGTCGATGACCAGCAATGCAGTACGCGGTGAAATCGCCATGTAAGGGTTCCTCCCTGGATAATCACTCGCCAAGCATAGTGACTGGCTGGCTCATGTGCTCAGCCGCTCTTTAAACATTTTTGCCAGACCTTCCAGCTCGGTGGCCGGGTTATGTCCGATCAGCATCCACGCGTGTTCGCGTTCGGTCCAGTACACCACGTTCATCCCGTGCCGGCGTTCATGGGCCAGCGGCTGGCTGCCGCTGTTGGAGCGCGTGACGCACAGCGCCAGCGGGCCATGGGTGGCGTCGAGCCAGGTCATCTGTGCAATCGGCACGCCGTCGTATTCAAGCAGTTGCGCGCGTTTGAACTGCGCACCGGGCAGTTTCAGTTTCGTCGGCGACAGGCTCAGGCCCAGCCGCGCGTCGACAGTTCGCAACTGCGCCAGCTCGGAGGCTTCGTCGGTGGCCAGATGTTCAAGGGTCTGCGGTACGTACAGCGCCATATAATCGCCCACCAGCTCGCGCCAGTTGTGCGATTGTTGCGCTTGCCAGCCAAGGAACAGACGGTCGGCCGCGACACCCGCGAGCACCATGCCCGCTGCCGCCGCGCCGATAAACCAGCGCCGGCTGAAACCGGGTCGCTGCGGGGAGGGTGCGGCATCCAATCGAGCTTGCAGGCGATCAAGCGGTGCCTGTCGGGCCAGTTCATCGTAGGCGTCGCGATAGGGCAGGTTGCTGCGGCTCAGCCACTGCACCCGAAGATTAAGCAGCGGATCGTCGGCGATGAGGCTGTCGAGCTGGCTGCGTTGTTCGCGGTCCAGTTCATCGTCCAGATACGCCACCAGTTGCTCGTCCGAAGGCGTATTCATTGCCGGTCTCCTGCGGGGGTGTTCGGTACCGCTTGCAGCGGCGGGTATTCGGCCAGTTTCAGGCGTGCGGTGGCGAGGCGACTCATGACCGTGCCGATCGGCACTTGCAGGATCTCGGCGACTTCGCGATAGGACAGGCCTTCGACGTAGGCGAGATACACCGTTTCGCGCTGGGTTTCCGGCAGCGCATCGACGCGGCGGATCACCTGCGCTGCCATCACGTGAGTCTGCGCAGCGTATTCGCCGTCGAACGTCAGTTGGCTGTCGGCGTCCACCACACCCTGGCCCTGGCGCACCCGGCGGGCGCGCACTTCATTGAGCCAGATCGAATGCAGAATGCTCAGCAGCCAGCGATCCATGCGCGTGCCGGCCACGTACTGGCCTGAACGTTCAAGCGCCCGCACGCAAGTGGCTTGCACCAGATCCTCGGCCACGTGCCGATTGCGCGACAGCAGCAAGCCGTAGCGCCACAGGCGCGCCAGGTGTTGTCCGAGTTCGGCTCTGAATGCCTGATCGCTGAAAATGTTCGCCTCCGCGTGTCGTGTCAGGTTTTCGATGAATCGTTGATAGCTTCGGCCAGGTCCCGGTATTCCTCGCAAGTTGTGCCGCAAATCTTCTGGATATGCTGCAACTGTTCCTGCGCCAGATCGACGCGACCCTTGATGACATAGGCCTCGCCCAGGTATTCGCGGACTTGCGCGTACTGCGGATCAAGCTTGACCGATTGCAGGTAATAACCGATGCCTTCGTCGGTTCGGCCCAGCTTGCGCGTGGCATAACCGCGATAGTTGAGCGCCTTGGCGGTGTTCGGCTGTTTCAGGGTGTCGAGCAAGGCGAGGGCTTCTTCATAGCGACCGTCCTTGGCCAGACGATAGGCGTAGTCTGTGCGATCGGCGTCCGGCACCAGGCTGCTGGTCTGCCTGACGCATTTCTGCGTCTTGCTGTCGAGCACCTGGCCTTTCGGGCAGTTGGGCTTCTGCACCGGCTCGTCTTCATCACCGTGGGCCAGGGCCAACGGGCTGGACAACATCGCGGCCATCAGCAACGGGGCGGCGAACATAACGGAACGGAAAGTCATGGGCAAGGCTCCATAGTGGGTCATGTTTCACGTTGAACACCGCAAGGTGAAGTTTTATTCATTGCTTTGTCAGGTGCCATTCAAGGAAAGCGCAAACCCGAGCGCTATGCTCCTGACGTCTGTCGTCGATCCGCCGTTCCACATTGGGAGTCGCGCCATGAAAGATCAGGTTCACCACTCGGCTGCCGCCGGTTACAAGACCGCCGCCGACACGTACATCAAAGGCCGGCCGGACTACCCGCCGGCGGTCACCGAATGGCTGACGACAACACTGGACCTGGATGGCCACAAGACTGTTATCGACCTCGGCGCCGGCACCGGCAAGTTCACCGGACGGCTGGTGGCGACCGGTGCCCAGGTGATTGCCGTGGAGCCGGTGGCGCAGATGCTGGAAAAACTGTCTGCCAACTGGCCGGAAGTGCTGGCCGTCAGCGCCATGGCGACCGATTTGCCATTGCCCGATGCCTCGGTGGACGCCGTGGTCTGCGCCCAGGCCTTTCACTGGTTCGCCAGCACCGAGGCACTGGACGAAATCGCCCGGGTGCTCAAGCCCGGCGGCAAGCTCGGGCTGATATGGAACCTGCGCGACACCAAGGTCGGCTGGGTACCGAAGCTCGATGCCATCGTCAATGCTCAGGAAGGTGACACGCCGCGCTACTACACCGGCGCCTGGCGCAAGGTGTTTCCGCACCCGGCGTTCGGGCCGTTGCAGGCTCAGCATTTTCACCATGGTCATACGGGCTCGCCGGAGGATGTGATTTTCAACCGGGTGCGTTCCACCAGTTTCATCGCGGCGCTGCCGGATGCAGAGCGAGCCCGGATCGATGAGCAGCTGCGGGCGTTGGTCGCGTCCGATCCCGAGCTGCGGGGCAGGGATGTGATGACCGTGCCTTACGAGACTGCCGCGTTCGTGGCGGTGAAGGGCGGCTAGAGTCCTGCATTTGGCCGAACCGCCGTTCTGAGGCCTTGATATAGTTCAGGCCTCATTTTCAGACCGGTAAAGGATTTCTGCCATGACTCAATACACCGCCTTCAGCGTCGAACTGGCCGACAACATCGCCCATGTGCAGATCAACCGTCCGGAAAAGATCAACTCGATGAACGCCGCGTTCTGGAGCGAAATCGTCGAGGTGTTCCAGTGGATCGACGACACCGACGAAGTGCGGGTGGTGGTGCTCAGCGGTGCCGGCAAACACTTTTCCTCGGGCATCGACCTGATGATGCTGGCCGGCGTGGCCAATGAACTGGGCAAGGACGTCGGCCGCAATGCGCGCCTGCTGCGCAAAAAGATCCTGACTCTGCAAGCCTCGTTCAATGCCGTCGACAATTGCCGTAAACCGGTGCTCGCGGCGATTCAGGGTTATTGTCTGGGCGGTGCCATCGACCTGATCGCGGCCTGCGACATGCGCTACGCCGCCGAAGATGCGCAATTCTCTATTAAAGAAATCGATATCGGCATGGCGGCTGACGTAGGCACTTTGCAACGGTTGCCACGGATCATCGGTGACGGCATGCTGCGTGAGCTGGCTTACACCGGTCGCACCTTTGGCGCCGAAGAGGCGCGCAGCATCGGGCTGGTCAACCGCGTCTACAGCGACAAGGACAGCCTGATCGAAGGCGTGATGGACATTGCCCGGGACATCGCCGGCAAGTCGCCGATCGCGGTCACCGGCACCAAGGAAATGATCAGCTACATGCGCGACCACCGTATCGACGATGGTCTGGAGTACGTTGCCACCTGGAACGCCGCCATGTTGCAATCCACCGACTTGCGCGTGGCCATGGCCGCCCACATGAGCAAACAGAAACCCGAATTTCTGGATTGAGAAACCATGACATCTCGCTGGACCACCGCAGTACTGGACACCGATCAACCGGGCGGCTGGGCCGTCGCACGCAGCCCCGAGGGTTTTCTGTTCGATGACAACGGCGTGCTGTTCCCACGGGAATGGCTCAAGCGCCAGGACTTGTCGATCCTCGCCGAGCATGGCATCGGCCATCTCGATGGCGAGCCGGTCTACCTGCTGGAACTGCGCAGCGCCAGCGAGTTGCCGGGCTGCAACTGGAAAGGCTTGCGGGCGTTCATGCTCGACGGCGATCACACGATTTACAAAGTGCTGGGCTATGCAGCGCAGATCGGGACGTGGGCCCGTGAACACCGTTTCTGCGGCAATTGCGGTCAGGCCATGACTCAAGTGCCACGGGAGCGGGCGATGTATTGCCAACCGTGCGATCTGCGCAGTTATCCGCGTATTTCGCCGAGCATGATCGTGCTGGTGACTCGTGGCGATGAAGTGCTGCTGGCGCGCTCACCGCGTTTCGTCACCGGGGTCTACAGCACGCTGGCGGGGTTTGCGGAGCCTGGGGAGTCGGCCGAGGATTGCCTGATTCGCGAAGTGCGAGAGGAAGTCAGCATCGAAGTGAAGAACATCCAGTACCTGGGTAGCCAGTGCTGGCCGTTCCCGCACTCGATGATGCTGGGTTTCCATGCCGAATACGCCGGCGGCGAAATTGTCTGTCAGGAAGACGAGATCGAGGACGCCCAGTGGTTCAACGTGCACGATCTGCCGCCGTTGCCGGCGTCAAAATCGATTGCCCGTTACCTGATCGACGTCTACGTGGCGCGGCGCTTAGGCCACGCTGAACCAGTGTTGCCAGGCTAGACGCACGGTCAACCCCAGCACCACGGTGATGAACACCGGACGAATGAACTTGGCGCCGCCGCTGATCGCGGTGCGCGCCCCGAAGAACGCGCCGACCATCACCGACAGGCCCATGCTCAGGCCGATGATCCAGTCCACCTGCCCGGAAAACACGAAGACCGACAGCGCCGCAATGTTGCTGACGAAGTTCATGCTGCGCGCCACACCGCTGGCCTTGACCAGATCGATCGGATAGAGCAGCAGGCTGCTGACGGTCCAGAACGCGCCAGTGCCGGGGCCAGCCACGCCGTCGTAGAAACCGAGGCTGAAGCCCTGGGTCGATTGCCACTTCTTCTTGATCGGTGCGTCGCTGTCCAGCGGTGCCTTCGGCGTGCCGCCAAACAACAGGTACAGGCCGCAGGCGAAGACGATCACCGGCAACATCTTGTTCAGCCACTCGGCTGGCAGATAGTGGGCGACGATGGCGCCGGTCAGTGCGCCGACCAGTGTGCCGACAATGGCGTGCATCCACTGCCGTGGGTGAAACAGCTTGCGCCGGTAGAAGGTGAAACTGGCGGTGGCCGAGCCGAAGGTCGAACTCAACTTGTTGGTGCCCAGCACCAGGTGCGGCGGCAGACCGGCGGTGAGCAACGCAGGCGTGGTCAACAGACCGCCACCGCCGGCGATGGCGTCGATGAATCCGGCAATGAAAGCGACAAGGGCCAGAACGGCCAGGGTAGTGAGGTCAACGCTGAGTTCGAAAGGCATGGAATCGGCTTATTCGGCAGGTTGCAGAGCTGGGCTGCGGGGAGGGCAGTCATGTTACTCATTTCCGGGTGTTGCGGCGACCCATAAGGCCCGGGCACCGAGGGTTCAACTGTTGCCCAGCCAACACGCACACAACAAATCACCCTCCCGTCATGCATCCCGATCACCTGAAGCCTCAATAAAACCGGGCTATCGAGGCTGGCACGCTTGCTGCTCTACCTCTCTCACCGTCATCAACTGTCCCGAGGACACGCCAATGAGTCAGCAAGCCGTGAAATTTGCCTACTGGGTGCCGAACGTCAGCGGTGGGCTGGTGGTCAGCAAGATCGAACAACGTACCGACTGGGGCATCGACTACAACCGCAAACTGGCGCAACTGGCCGAGGCGGCGGGTTTCGAATACGCCCTGACGCAGATCCGTTTCACCGCCGGCTACGGCGCCGAGTTCCAGCATGAATCGGTGGCGTTCAGCCACGCGCTGCTCGCCGCCACCAGCACGCTTAAAGTCATTGCCGCCATTCTGCCCGGCCCGTGGCAACCGGCGCTGGCGGCCAAACAGTTGGCGACCATCGATCAACTCACCAACGGCCGGATTGCGGTGAACATCGTCAGCGGCTGGTTCAAGGGCGAGTTCCAGGCCATCGGCGAACACTGGCTGGAGCACGACGAGCGCTATCGTCGCTCGGAAGAGTTCATCCGTTCATTGCGAGGGATCTGGAGTCAGGACAATTTCACCTTCCGTGGCGATTTCTATCGTTTCGATAACTACAGCCTCAAACCGAAACCGCTGGGCCGGCCGGAAATCTTTCAGGGCGGCAGCTCCCGTGCGGCGCGGGACATGGCGGCACGGGTGTCGGACTGGTATTTCACCAACGGCAACAGCGTCGAAGGCATCAAGGCCCAGGTCGATGACATTCGCGCCAAAGCGGCAGCGAACCATCATTCAGTCAAAATCGGGGTGAATGCGTTTGTCATTGCCCGGGATACCGAAGAAGAAGCCAAAGCGGTGTTGGCACAGATCATCGATCAGGCGGATCCGGAAGCGGTGAATGCCTTTGGTGATGCGGCGAAACAGGCGGGCAGGGCATCGCCGGAGGGCGAGGGCAACTGGGCGAAATCGACGTTTGAAGATCTGGTGCAGTACAACGACGGCTTCAAGACCAACCTGGTCGGCACGCCGCAGCAGATTGCCGAGCGGATCGTGGCGTTGAAAGCGGTGGGAGTGGATTTGGTGTTGGCGGGGTTCCTGCACTTTCAGGAAGAGGTGGAGTATTTCGGCAAGCGAGTGTTGCCGTTGGTGCGGGAGTTGGAAGCCAAAGCAACGCTGAAGCACAGCGCCGAAGTGGCCTGAAGACCCTTCCTGCACAATCTGCAGGAAGGATCGACGGCTTAATTACAGACCCAGCTCGGACAGCCCCGGATGATCATCCGGGCGTCGGCCCAGCGGCCAGTGGAACTTGCGCTCGCTTTCCTTGATCGGCATATCGTTGATGCAGGCATAACGCTGGAACATCAGGCCGTGCTCGTCGAACTCCCAGTTCTCGTTGCCGTAGGAACGGAACCAGTTGCCCGAGTCGTCGTGCCATTCGTAGGCGTAGCGCACGGCGATGCGGGTGTCGGAATACGCCCAGAGCTCCTTGATCAGGCGGTAATCCAGTTCCTTGGCCCATTTGCGGGTCAGGAAGCCTTTTGCTTCTTCGCGGTTGTTGGCGAATTCGGCGCGGTTGCGCCACTTTGTGTCGAGGGTATAAGCCAGCGATACGCGGTGCGGGTCGCGGGAATTCCAGCCATCCTCGGCCAGGCGAACTTTTTCAATGGCCGATTCACGGTTGAAGGGTGGCAATGGCGGACGCACTTCGGCTGCAGTAGACATGTTTGTCTCCCGATCAAATTAACGATTGAACAACTTGTCGCTTATTGAGGCTTTACAGGTCCAATAACTTTCGCGCCATGCATTGCGCATTATCGGCGGCACTGTGATCACCCATCACAAGCGCTACGGTAATGGCGCCGTCAATCAGGATCAGCAACTGTTTGGCCAGCAGTTGCGGGTCCTCGGCACCATGTTCGGTACACAGCTCGCACACGTAGTCGAGCAGCTTTTGTTTGTGGTCTTTGGCGACCAGGCGCACCGGATCCTGCGGATCGCCGGTTTCGCCACTGGTATTGATGAAGGCGCAGCCCCGGAAGCCTTCCGAGGCGAACCAGCCCTTGAGCACGGTAAACAGGTTGAGCAGGCGATCGGCCGGGGTTTCGGCCTGATCGACGGCGCTTCTGTACCAGTGCATCCAGCGCACGTCGCGGCGCTGCAGGGCGGCGACGGTCAGCTCCTCCTTGTTGGCGAAGTAGCGGTAGATACTCTTTCTGGAGACACCGGCGGTTTTCACCAGAAGATCCATTCCAGTGGCGGCGATGCCACTTTTGTAGATCAACTTTTCGGTGACATCCAGAATGATGTCGCGGGTCGTGTCGTTGCTAGTGATTTCGTTCATGTGGCGAACAGTAGAACGATCGTTCTCCTTGGTCAAATGTTTTTTATTTATCGTTCCCACGTCGAGGCGTCGAACCGTCTGCGTGGGAATGCCTCAAGGGACGCTCCGCGTTCCAGCTCTGGAAGGGACGCGGAGCGTCCCGGGCTGCATTCCCACGCAGAGCGTGGGAACGATCAATCAGGCGGGAAGACCCGAAGGAGTTGATGGTGTAAGCTCTCGGGTTCTTCGGATTCGACCCATTGCGAGCCCTATGCCGTTGCTTTTCAAACGCTCTCTGCTGCCCAAGTTGCGCAGCTTTCCGCTGACCGCCGAGGCCGTGACCATTCTGTCCGGCGCCGCCGAGTTCCGTCGTTGCCTGCTGGAGAAAATCGCCCAGGCGACCCAGCGCATCTACCTCGTCGCGCTCTATCTGCAAAATGACGAAGCCGGTCAGGAAATCCTCGATGCCTTGCACGCCGCCAAACTCAAGCGTCCCGAGCTTGAAATCGTTGTGGTCGTCGACTGGCTGCGCGCCCAGCGCGGCTTGATCGGTGCCGGCAAGCAGCCAGGCAACTCGGCCTGGTATCAGGAAATGACCCGCACTCACCAGAGCGTGGTGCCGGTCTACGGCGTGCCGGTGCAGACTCGTGAGCTGTTCGGCGTGCTGCACCTCAAAGGCTTCGTGATCGACGATTGTGTGGTCTACAGCGGTGCGAGCCTGAACAACGTCTATCTGCACAAGTTCGACAAGTACCGCTTCGACCGTTATCACGTGCTGCAGAGCCGGGAACTGGCGGATTCGATGCACCATCTGGTCAAGCACGGCCTGATCGAATCCAAAGCGGTGCATCGCCTCGACTTGCCGAACCTGCCGACCACCCGCAGCCTGCGCAACGACATCGGCGACCTGCGCAGCCGCCTCAAATACGCGACGTACGACACCAGCGCCGGCAGCACGGCGCATACCGGCCTGTCCGTCAGCCCGTTGCTCGGTGTGGGCAAGAACAACCCGCTGAACCGGGTGATTCTGGAGCTGATCGCCAGCGCCCAGAAGCAACTGACCATCTGCACGCCGTACTTCAACCTGCCACTGGGGGTGATCCGCGAGATCAACCGGGCGCTGGCTCGTGGCGTGAAGATCGACATCGTGGTCGGCGACAAAACGGCCAACGACTTCTACATTCCGCCGACCGAGCCGTTCAAGGTGATCGCCGCGCTGCCGTATCTCTACGAGATCAGCCTGCGCCGTTTCGCCAAGCGCCATCAGCGCAACATCGACAGCGGCCAGTTGAACCTGCATTTGTGGCGTGAGGGCGACAACAGCTATCACCTCAAGGGCATGTGGATCGATCAGCGCTACACCTTGCTGACCGGCAACAACCTCAACCCGCGGGCGTTCCGTCTCGATCTGGAAAACGCCTTGCTGATCGATGACCCGAAAGGCGAGTGGCTGGAGCCTCGGCGTCTGGAGCTGGAAAACATCTTCGAACACACCCAGCGAATCGCACGATTCCAGGATCTGGAAGCCTTGCCGGATTACCCGAGCGGGGTGGCCAAGTTCCTCAAACGCGTGAGCCGGGTACGGGTCGAGCGGTTGCTGTACCGGATTCTGTAAGACCGGAAAACGAAAATCCCCCGAACGCAGGACGCGTCCGGGGGATTTTTTTATGCGCCGAACTCAGTTCAGACCGAGCTTGCCACGCAAGGTCGACAGGTCTTCGGCCAGGGTATTGACCGGGCCGACCAGCGCCTTGCGGTCGTTTTCCTTCACTTTGTCATAGGTCTCGAAGCCGCCGTCCTTGGTCTTGTACTTGGCCAGGATCTTGTCCACGGTGGCGAAGTTCTTGTCGACTTTGGCCACGAAGGCTTTGTCCTGTTTTTCGATCTGCGGACGGAACAGGTCGACGATTTTCTTCGCGCCGTCGATGTTGCCCTGGAAGTCATAGAGGTCGGTGTGGCTGTAACGGTCTTCTTCACCGGAGATCTTGGTGGCAGCGACTTCTTCCAGCAGGGCGGCAGCGCCGCCCACGACTTTCTCGGGCGGGAAGGTCAGGCCGGCGACGCGGGTCTGCAGGTCCTGGACGTCTTTATCCAGTTTGTCGGCCAGATCGTTCAGGCCCTGGGTGCTCTTCTCCGAGAACAGCGAGTACTCGAGGCGGTGGAAACCGGTGAAGTCTTCAGCCTTCACACCCTTTTCGTGGTCATCGACGCGGGAGTCGATGGATGCATCGAGGTCACTGAACAGCTCGGCAATCGGCTCGATCGACTCGTAGTAGACGCGAGTCGGTGCATAGAGCTTCTGCGCGGTGGCCAGGTCGCCCTTTTTCACGGCATCGGTGAATTGCTTGGTGTGGGTGCCCAGTTGGTCCAGTTGCTCGGTGACGTAGATCTTGTAGTCCGAAACCGGCCCGACCAGATCCAGCGGTGCGGTCGCCGCGAACGCCGACAGCGGGGTGTTGAGTAGACCGAGGGTCAGCAATAACGCGATGGGCGTCTTTTTCATGGGGGCGGCTCCTGTTGAATGCTATGCAGTTGTTTTTGGTTGGGTAGCGTTGAGCAACGAGCGACCGATGAAATCCTTGTCGCCCGTAACACCCGGCAGGGTGAAGAAGTAACCGCCGCCGACCGGCTTGAGGTATTCCTCCAGCGGCTCGCCATTGAGGCGGGTCTGCACGGTGATGAAGCCTTTTTCCAGATCGGCCTGGTAGCAGATGAACAGCAGGCCCATGTCGAGCTGGCCGTTCTTGTTCACGCCGTTGGAATAGTTGAACGGCCGACGCAGGATCAGGTTGGCCTGGCTCGCGGCGGTGCGCGGGTTGGCCAGGCGGATGTGCGCGTCGAGCTTGGTCAGCTTGCCTTCCGGATCCTTGCTGTAATCGGGGACTTCGGTCTCATGGCTGGCGCCCATCGGCGCGCCGGTGGTTTTGACTCGGCCGATGATGCTTTCCTGCTCCTGCAACGGCGTGCGGTCCCAGCGCTCGACGAAGTTGCGGATGATCCGCACCGCCTGATAACTGCCGTGAACGGCCCAGGCCGGCTCGTCGCTGCCCGGTTGCACCCACACAATGCGATCCATGGCTTTGCCATCGTTGGAATCCGGGTTGGCCGAACCATCGCGAAAACCCAGGAAGTTACGCGCCGATTGCGCTGGCACACCGGGTTTCGCCGGGGCTTGCGGCGGCACGCTGCCTTCCTGTTTCCAGCGCACCAGCAGCAGGTCCGGCAGGTTCTTCACGATGTCGCGCAGGGCGTGGATGTTGGTGTCGGCGGTGTTGGAGCAGAACTGCAGGCTCAGGTCGCCGTGGCAGCAATCGGCCTCCAGCGCATCGTTGGGGAAACCGACCATGCGAATCAGGCGCTTGGGCTTGGCAGAGGCGAGGCCGAAACGCTCGTCGAACAGCGATTCGCCCACCGACACGGTGATGGTCAGGTTGTCCGGCGTGACCACCGGGCCGAGGATGCCGGAATCCGGCGGCGGCAATTTTGGATCGATCTGCGCCACCGGGCCGCCCTTCATCAGGAACGCGATGCGCTCGTTGAGGGTGCGGAACAGGCGTTCGAGGTCTTCGCGGTCGCTGGCCAGCACATCGAATGACACCAGCATGCCGGACGCCGGACGCGGGGTAACGATGCCGGTCTGGTGCGCGCCATGAAAGTCGTGGTGATCCTGGGTCTTGTCGCTGCTCGGCGCTTCGGTGACTTGCGCAGGCGCTGCGGCCATCGCCGGGCAGCTCAGGGCGGTACCGGCCAGTGCGACACCGGCGGCGCCCATGCCCATCAGTACGCGGCGACGTTGCAGGTTGAAGTGTTCGGAATCGTTCATCGGTATTCGTCTTCTACTTACAGGCCGGAGAGGCCGAGGGCGGGATCAATGGCGTCGAGGGCGTCGGCCAGAGCCTTGGCCTTGTCGGCGATCTGCTTGCGTTGCTCACCGTTGACGGTGTCGTAACTGGCGTAGCCGTCCTTGACCTTGAAGCCGTTCAGCGTGGTATCGAAATCAGCCAGCGCGCTGTCGATTTTCGGCAGCAGGTCGGCGGCGGATTTGCTCAGCATCGGGCGCAGCAATTCGACGACTTTGTGCGCCGTCTCCAGATTGGCCGCGAAGCCGTTGAGGTCGCCGTGGCTGTAGCGTTCCTCTTCGCCGCTGGCGGCGCGCACGTCGGCCAGGGTGTTGAGGTTGCGCACGAGGATTTCCACCAGTTGCTCCGGTGGCAGCGACTGGGCCAGCAACTGTTGTTTCAGCGTGGTGACGTCGCCCAACAGGCGTTCGGCAACCGGCGACAGACCGTCGAGGCTGCGTTGCTGGAACAATGCGTACTCGATGCGGTGGAAGCCGACGAAGGCCGGATCCTGCTCGCGTTTCTCGAAGTAATCGGCGCGGGCGTTGATGCTGTTGTCCAGCTCGGCCAGGCGTTGTGCGGCCGGGGCCAGACGCTGGTACGCGACACGGGCCGGCAGGTACGCCGCTTGAGCCTGGGCCAGATCGCCGCTGGTGATCGCTTGATTGAGCGCCGTGACGGCTCTGATCAGCGCGCTGCTCTGGGTGGCCAGATAGACACGGAATTCCGACAGCGGCCCGACGAAAACGACCATCGACGGCTTGGCCTTGGCGGCGGCATCGGAGGCTGCGGTCGGCGTCACATGCAGCACGCCGCGCGGGTTGCTCAGCAGGCCGCAGGTGATGGCGTAATCGCCGGGTTGCAGGTTGGCGTTGATCACCTGGCTCAGGCCCGGAGCGATGTTTTCGCGCTCTTCGATCACCAGCACGCCGTCGAGGATTTCCCATTCCACCGCCCGATCGGAGCGGTTGACGATGCGGAAACTGGCACGGCCGGCCGGCACGCTCAGCTCGTTGGGCTCGCAACTGCCGGGGTGGATGTTGACCACCACTTCGTCGTGGTTGTGCTGACGCTTGGCCGCAGCCATTTTCGAGGCGTAGTAGAACAGGCCACCGGCGGCGATCATCACGACCACCGAACCGGCCACCGCCCAGCGCAAGGCGCGGGGAGGGGAGGCCTGAGGAATATTAGGCTTTGACATGGAGGCCCTTATTGGCTGGAAGCGGAATTCGAAGCGGCGGCTTTGGGCGCAGGGGCGGAGGCCGGATAGAAGAACATCACCAGCGCCACCACCAGGTAGATCAGGTAGGCGCCGAGGGTGCTGACGGTCGGGGCATCCTGATAACCGAACATGCCGGCCAGCACCGAGCCCAGCGGGCCGTCCATTGGCAACGTCGCGCTGAAATCGAAGAGCACGGTTTGCAGGTGATTCCACACCCCGGCTTCATGCAGTGCCTGCACCGAGTTGGAGAGGATCCCGGCAGCGACCACGAGGATGAACAGCCCGGTCCAGCGGAAGAACGCCGACAGATTCAGGCGCATGCTGCCGCTGTAGATCAGGAAACCGACGACGATGGCCAGGATCAGGCCGAGCAGGGCACCGATCGGCGCGCCCGGGCCTTCGCTCTGCTGGAACACGGCGAGCAGGAAGAACACGGTTTCCAGTCCTTCCCGGGCGACGGCGAAAAACACCATGGCGATCAGCGCGATGACCTGATGCTTCGATGCGGTCAGCGCATGATCGAGGGATGCCTGCAGCGAATGCTTGATCGAACGCGCGACCTTGCGCATCCAGAACACCATGGAGCTGAGAATGCCCACGGCGACGAGGCCGACCACGCCTTCGAACAGTTCCTGCTGTTTCTGCGGGAATTCGGCGCTGACCAGTTCCAGGCCACCACCCACCAGCAGCGCCAGCGCAGCGGCGAGAAATACGCCGATCCACACCGCCGGCATCCATTGGCCACGGCCGGTCTGTTGCAGGTAGCTGGCGATAATGCCAACGATCAGCGCGGCTTCAATGCCTTCACGCAGCATGATCAGAAAGGGAACGAGCATTCGGCATCCACTGTGTAACGAAATGAGGTTACAAGTTGTAACATAATGAAAGTCATTCTCACATGGCACTCATTGACATTTACCTGAACGGTAGCTGAACAAGCTTGAAGATCAACCATTCTCAAATACGCAACGGACATTCCCGGATGGAGCGAGCCGTGCCAGGGCAGCTGCGTTAAGATGCCTGCCACCCGAACAACAACAGGATTTGCCTCGATCCATGTCGGAAAAAGACACCATCGCCATTCAACTGGTGCGCGAAGCACTGCTGCAAAGTTGTGCCCCGGGCGTGGCCACGGAAGAAGTCTTGAACAAGGTCGGCATCGATCCGGCGCTGCTGCCCACCGATGACGCCCGCGTCCCGGCCAGCCAGTACGCACGATTGTGGCGACTGCTGGCGCGGCGCGGCGATGACGAGTTCTTTGGCATGGACCCGCGCAAGCTGAAGTCCGGCAGCCTGGAGTTCCTCTGCCGCAGCGCGATGGCCCAGCCGAATCTGGCTGCCGGTTTGAGCGCCGGTTTGAATTTCCTGTCGCTGATGCTTGAGCGCATGCCGGCGCAACTGGTGCACCAGCAAAGCCTGGCGGAGATCGTCCTGCTGGAGGACGACCCCGAGCCGCGCCGGGCCTTCACCTATTTCACTTACTGGATGATCGTCCACGGCGTGGCCTGCTGGCTCGCGGGGCGGCGGATTCCGATCCTGGCCATTGAATTGCGCTGCCCGGCGCCGGACTTCTGCGACGACTACCGGGTGATGTTCTCCGAGAACCTGCGCTTCGATCGGCCACGCACGCGGATGATCTTCGCCGCCGAGGTGCTGGATCTGCCGATCAAGCGCAGCGCCGAGGAGTTGAAGCGTTTTCTGGCCCATGCCCCGGCCAACATTCTGGTGAAGTACCGCGACCCGGAAAGCCTTGCGAGCCGGATCAAGCAGGATCTGCGTCAGTTGCCCGCCGAACAGTGGCCGGAAACCGAAGCCCTGGCCCAGCAGCTGTGCATGTCGGCTTCGACCCTGCGCCGGCGCCTGGCTGAAGAAGGGCAGACGTACCAAGGCCTCAAGGACAGCGTGCGCAAGGAACTGGCGATCATCTGGCTGGCGGAACCTTCGATCAGTTTTGTCGACATCGCCACACGCCTGGGGTTTGCCGATGCGAGCTCGTTCTACAAGGCGTTTCGCAAGTGGTCAGGGACCAATCCTGGGCATTACCGCAGCCTGATTCTCAACGAAGCGGTCTGACTCGTCACCGACTCACCGACTCACCGACTCACCGCCAACTCTCGTTCCCACGCTCTGCGTGGGAATGCCTCAAGGGACGCTCCGCGTCCGCTTTTGGCTGGGACGCGGAGCGTCCCGGGCTGCATTCCCACGCAGAGCGTGGGAACGATCAGTTGTAACCGGATTCTTGGCCAAACCAGTCATCCACTTTGAGGGCTTTGACCATTGCCGCCGCCGGCGTGCGGCGCGAGTATTCCTCTGTTGTTTACGGTTCCCCAACCTAATAAAAACACAGAGGGATTCTGGCAATGCGCGATTACTTGTCTGCCACCCAGCAGTTTGATTATCAGCACACCGTGGACGCCGCACTCAGCGGCACGCTCGAGGCGCTCAACGCCTGCGTCGAATGTTGTGACCGTCACGCCTTGCCGGGGCGCATCGCGCTGTTCTGGGAAGGCCGCGACGGCGCCAGTGCGACTTACACCTTCAGCGATCTGCAGGACAAAGCCGCGCGTTTCGCCAATTTCCTTCTCGCCCAAGGCGTGCAGAAGGGCGACAAGGTCGCCGGCCTGCTGCCGCGCAATATCGAATTGCTGATCACCGTGTTCGCCACTTGGCGCATCGGCGCGGTGTATCAACCGCTGTTCACCGCGTTCGGCCCGAAAGCCCTCGAACATCGCCTGAACAGTTCCGGCGCAAAAGTGGTGGTGACCGATGCGGTCAACCGGCCGAAACTCAGTGAAGTCGCCGACTGCCCGACGCTGGTCACCGTCGGCGGTCCGAAAGGCCAGGGCATCGTCCGTGGCGACTTCAGTTTCTGGGCCGAGCTGCCCAACCATTCCAATGTCTGCGAACCGGTCATGCTGACCGGCGAAGACCCGTTCCTGCTGATGTTCACCTCGGGCACCACCGGCCCGTCGAAAGCGCTGTCGGTGCCGCTCAAGGCAGTCGTGGCGTTCCAGAGCTACACCCGCGATGCCGTGGATCTGCGCCCGGAAGATGCGTTCTGGAACGTTGCCGATCCGGGCTGGGCCTATGGCATCTATTTCGGCGTCACCGGCCCGTTGTCGATGGGCCACCCAATCACCTTCTACGATGGCCCGTTCACCCTCGAAAGCACCTGCCGGGTCATCAACAAATACGGCATCACCAACCTCACCGGGTCGCCTACGGCGTATCGCCTGTTGATTGCCGGTGGCGATGAGTTCGCCAAATCGATCAAGGGCAAGCTGCGCATCGTCAGCAGCGCCGGCGAACCGTTGAACCCGGAAGTGATCCGCTGGTTCGCCGACAACCTCGGCGTGGTCATTCATGACCACTACGGCCAGACCGAACTGGGCATGGTCCTGTGCAATCACCATGGCCTCGAACACCCGATCCACCTCGGCGCCGCCGGTTTTGCTTCGCCGGGCCATCGCATCGTGGTGCTCGACGAGCAGAACAACGAACTCGGCGTCGGTCAGCCAGGCATTCTCGCCATCGACCGCACGCAATCGCCAATGTGCTGGTTCGCCGGTTACGAAGGTGCACCGACCAAGGCCTTCGTCGGCGATTACTACCTGAGCGGCGACACCGTCGAGTGGAACCCGGACGGCAGCATCAGCTTCGTCGGTCGCAGCGATGACGTGATCACCACTTCCGGCTATCGCGTCGGCCCGTTCGACGTGGAAAGCGCACTGATCGAGCACCCGGCGGTGGTCGAAGCGGCGGTGGTCGGCAAACCCGATCCCGAGCGCACCGAACTGGTGAAAGCCTTCGTCGTGCTCAACCCGCAATACCGCGCCGAACCGGCGCTGGCTGAAGAACTGCGTCAGCACGTGCGCAAACGTCTGGCCGCGCATTCGTACCCCCGTGAAATCGAATTTGTCAGCGAGTTGCCGAAAACCCCGAGCGGCAAATTGCAGCGCTTTATCTTGCGCAACCAGGAAATCGCCAAGGCTCAAGAGGCTGCGGCGCACAACGTTTCAGCTTGAATCCAAGGAAACAGTCATGCAGATCGAGAACAAGGTTTTTATCGTCACCGGCGGTGCGTCCGGGCTGGGTGCAGCCACCGCTGAGCTGTTGGTTGCCGCCGGCGCCAAAGTGATGCTGGTGGACATGAACGCCGAAGCCGTCGCCGCTCAGGCTCAACGCCTCGGTGCGCAAAGCGTAGTGGCCGACATCAGCAACGAAACCGCCGCCGAAGCCGCCGTACAGGCTACGGTAAAAGCTTTCGGTAGCCTGAATGGTCTGGTGAACTGCGCCGGTATCGTCCGGGGCGAGAAGATCCTCGGCAAGAACGGCCCGCATGCGCTGGCGAGCTTCGCGCAGGTGATCAACGTCAACTTGATCGGTAGCTTCAACATGCTGCGCCTCGCAGCGGCAGCGATTGCCGAAAGCGAAGCCAACGCCGATGGCGAACGCGGCGTGATCATCAACACCGCGTCCGTCGCTGCGTTCGACGGCCAGATTGGCCAGGCCGCGTATTCCGCGTCCAAAGGCGCCATCGCCAGCCTGACCCTGCCTGCCGCCCGTGAACTGGCGCGCTTCGGCATCCGCGTGATGACCATCGCCCCAGGCATTTTCGAAACCCCGATGATGGCCGGCATGACCCCGGAAGTGCGCGACTCGCTGGCCGCTGGCGTGCCGTTCCCGCCGCGCCTGGGCAAACCTGCCGAGTACGCCGCGCTGGTGCGGCATATCATTGAAAACAGCATGCTCAACGGCGAGGTGATCCGTCTCGACGGTGCCTTGCGCATGGCCGCCAAATAAGGAGGATTTCTCATGACTATCTCCAACGATCCGATTGTCATTGTCAGTGCCGTTCGTACCCCGATGGGCGGCTTCCAGGGCGAACTGAAAAGCCTGACTGCGCCGCAACTGGGCGCCGCTGCAATCAAGGCTGCGGTTGAGCGTGCCGGTGTCGCCGCCGATGCGGTCGATGAAGTGTTGTTCGGCTGCGTACTACCGGCCGGTCTCGGTCAGGCGCCTGCGCGTCAGGCTGCACTGGGTGCCGGGCTGGACAAATCCACCCGCTGCACCACCGTCAACAAGATGTGCGGTTCAGGCATGGAAACCACCATCCTGGCCCACGACATGCTGCTGGCCGGCAGCGCCGATGTGGTGATCGCCGGCGGCATGGAAAGCATGTCCAACGCGCCGTACCTGCTGGACCGCGCCCGTGCCGGTTACCGCATGGGCCACGGCCGGGTGCTGGATTCGATGTTCCTCGACGGTCTCGAAGACGCCTACGACAAGGGCCGACTGATGGGCACCTTCGCCGAGGATTGCGCTGAAACCAACGACTTCAGCCGCGAGGCTCAGGACGCCTTTGCCATCGCCTCGACCACCCGCGCCCAGCAGGCGATCAAGGACGGCAGCTTCAAGGCCGAAATCGTTCCGCTGACCGTGACCGTCGGCAAGGAACAAGTGGTCATCAGCAACGACGAACAGCCGCCAAAAGCCAAACTGGACAAGATCGCTTCGCTGAAACCGGCGTTCCGCGAGGGCGGCACCGTAACCGCAGCCAACTCCAGTTCGATCTCCGACGGCGCAGCGGCACTGGTGCTGATGCGTCAGTCGCAAGCGCAGAAACAAGGACTGAAACCACTGGCGGTGATTCACGGCCACGCAGCATTCGCCGATACTCCGGGCCTGTTCCCGGTGGCACCGATCGGTGCGATCAAGAAGCTGATGAAGAAAACCGGCTGGTCGCTGGATCAGGTCGATCTGTTCGAAGTCAACGAAGCCTTTGCCGTGGTCGGCATGGCGGCGATGACCCACCTGGAAATCCCCCACGACAAGCTCAACATCCACGGCGGCGCCTGCGCCCTGGGCCACCCGATCGGTGCGTCCGGCGCGCGGATTCTGGTGACCTTGCTCTCGGCCCTGCGCCAGAAAGGCCTGAAACGTGGCGTTGCGGCGATCTGCATCGGCGGCGGCGAAGCCACGGCGATGGCCGTCGAGTGCGTTTGAACCGAGTGAAGGATTTGCCATGATTCCCAATGACGACCAACAACAAATCCGCGATATGGCCCGGCAGTTTGCCGAGGAACGGCTGAAACCGTTCGCCGCCGAGTGGGATCGCGAGCACCGCTTCCCGAAAGAAGCCATTGGCGAAATGGCCGGACTGGGCTTCTTCGGCATGCTGGTGCCGGAGCAGTGGGGCGGTTGCGACACCGGTTACCTGGCCTACGCCATGGCCCTGGAAGAAATCGCCGCTGGCGATGGCGCCTGCTCGACGATCATGAGCGTGCACAACTCAGTGGGCTGCGTGCCGATCCTCAAGTTCGGCAACGACGACCAGCGTGAACGCTTCCTCAAGCCGCTGGCCAGTGGTGCGATGCTCGGTGCATTCGCGTTGACCGAACCGCAGGCCGGCTCTGACGCCAGCAGCCTGAAAACCCGTGCACGGCTGGAAGGCGATCACTACGTGCTCAACGGCTGCAAACAGTTCATCACCTCCGGGCAGAACGCCGGGATTGTGATCGTGTTTGCGGTCACCGACCCGAGCGCCGGCAAACGCGGGATCACGGCGTTCATCGTGCCGACCGACTCGCCGGGCTACAAAGTCGCTCGCGTCGAAGACAAGCTCGGCCAGCATGCCTCGGACACCTGCCAGATTCTGTTCGAAGACGTGAAAGTGCCGGTGGCCAACCGTTTGGGTGAGGAGGGCGAGGGCTACAAGATCGCCCTGGCCAACCTCGAAGGCGGCCGCGTCGGCATCGCTTCGCAATCGGTGGGCATGGCCCGCGCCGCGTTCGAAGCGGCGCGCGATTACGCCCGCGAGCGCGACACCTTTGGCAAGTCGATCATCGAGCACCAGGCCGTGGCCTTCCGTCTCGCGGACATGGCGACCCAGATCGCCGTGGCGCGGCAGATGGTGCATTACGCCGCCGCCCTGCGCGACAGCGGTCAGCCGGCGCTGGTCGAAGCGTCGATGGCCAAGCTGTTCGCCTCGGAAATGGCCGAGAAGGTCTGCTCCATGGCGTTGCAAACCCTCGGCGGTTACGGTTACCTGAACGACTTCCCGCTGGAGCGCATCTACCGCGACGTGCGGGTCTGCCAGATTTACGAAGGCACCAGCGACATTCAGCGCATGGTCATTTCGCGCAATCTTTGAGAAGGAATCTGCACATGAGTTACGAAACGATTTTGCTGGAAACCCATGGTCGCGTCGGCGTCATCACCCTGAACCGCCCGCAGGCGCTGAACGCCCTGAACGCGCAACTGGTCAGCGAAGTGAACCGCGCCCTCGATGGCCTGGAAGCCGATGCGAACATTGGCTGCATCGTCATCACCGGTTCGAAAAAAGCTTTCGCCGCCGGCGCCGACATCAAGGAAATGGCGGATCTGACCTATCCGCAGATCTACATGGACGACCTGTTCAGCGACAGCGACCGCGTGGCCAACCGTCGCAAGCCGATCATCGCTGCGGTCAACGGCTTCGCTCTCGGCGGTGGCTGTGAACTGGCGTTGATGTGCGACTTCATCCTGGCCGGCGACAACGCCAAATTCGGCCAGCCGGAAATCAACCTTGGCGTGCTGCCGGGCATGGGCGGCACCCAGCGCCTGACCCGCGCCGTGGGCAAGGCCAAAGCGATGGAGATGTGCCTGAGCGGGCGCTTGATCGACGCGGTGGAAGCCGAGCGTTGCGGCATCGTCGCGCGGATCGTGCCGAGTGATGAACTGCTGGATGAAGCGCTGAAAGTCGCGGCGGTGATCGCCAGCAAATCGTTGCCGATTGCGATGATGGTCAAGGAAAGCGTGAATCGCGCGTTCGAAGTGAACCTGACTGAAGGCGTGCGATTCGAGCGTCGGGTGTTCCATGCGGCGTTTGCGACGCAAGATCAGAAAGAAGGGATGGCGGCGTTTGTGGCCAAGCGGCCTGCCGAGTTCCAGGGCAAATAACGCGGTGCCCTCAAGAGCCCCCTCACCCTAACCCTCTCCCAAAGGGAGAGGGGACTGACCGGGGGATATTGAAGAGATACGCCGACTTGAAAGATCGCCTGTGAATCCATAATCGACTCGATCTTTCAGGTCGATATATGACGCCAGACACCTCGGTCGGCTCCCTCTCCCTCCGGGAGAGGGCTGGGGTGAGGGGGCAGGCGTTACTCGGTTACAACTGATAGTTCTTCAACTCCCGAGCAATCACCATCCGCTGTATCTCGCTCGACCCCTCATAAATCTGGGTAATCCGCGCATCCCGGTAATATTTCTCCACCGGGTAATCCTCCAGATACCCATACCCGCCATGAATCTGAATCGCTGACGAACACACCTTCTCGGCCATTTCCGACGCAAACAGCTTGGCCTGCGAAGCTTCCGACAGACACGGTTTGCCCGCCGTGCGCAGCCGTGCCGCATGCAAGATCATCAAGCGTGCCGCGTTGATCTGCATCTGCATGTCCGCCAGCAGGTTGGCGATGCTCTGGTGCTCGATGATCGCCTTGCCGAACTGCACCCGATCACGGGCGTAACCCAGCGCCGCTTCAAACGCCGCACGGGCGATGCCCAGTGCTTGCGCCGCGATGCCGATGCGTCCGCCTTCCAGGTTGGAAAGGGCAATCGCCAGGCCTTTTCCGCGTTCACCCAACAGATTCGCTTCGGGAATGCTGCAATTGTTCAGCGTCACCGCGCAGGTGTCCGACGCGCGAATGCCCATCTTGTGTTCGGTACGGTCAACGATGAACCCCGGCGTATCAGTCGGCACCAGAAACGCCGAGATACCGCGCTTGCCCAGATCCGGATCGGTCACCGCAAACACGATCGCCAGTTTCGCCCGCTTGCCGTTGCTGACAAATTGCTTGGCGCCGTTGATCACCCATTGCCCGTCACGCAGTTCAGCGCGGGTGCGCAGGTTGTGCGCTTCGGAGCCGGCCTGGGGCTCGGTCAGGCAGAAACAGCCGATCACCGCGCCACTGGCCAGGTCCGCCAGCCAGGTCTGTTTCTGTTCTTCGCTGCCGTAGTTGAGCACCGGCCCGCAGCCCACCGAGTTGTGAATGCTCATGAACGCGCCGGTGGCGCCGTCGCCGGCGGAAATCTCTTCCACCGCCAGTGCATAGGCCACGTAGTCGACATAGGTGCCGCCCCATTCTTCCGGCACCACCATGCCCAGCAGCCCGAGTTCGCCCATCTTCGCCACCAGACCGTCATCGATCCAGCCGGCCTTTTCCCAGGCTTGGGCGTGGGGGGCGATTTCGCCACGGGCGAAGTCCCGGGCCATGTCGCGGATCATTACCTGGTCTTCAGTCAATTCGAGATCGTGCATGGCTCAGCTCCCGCTCTCAGCGAAACCGTGGAAGAAACTCGCGATGTGCTCGGCGTGCAGCGCGGCAAGGCTCGGCGGGTTCCAGCGTGGTGATTTGTCTTTGTCGATCAGCAAGGCGCGCACGCCTTCGATCAGGTCGCCGCGTTCGAACCACTGACGATCCAGATGCAGTTCGAGGGCGAAGCAGTGTTCCAGGCTCAGGTGCCGGCCGCGACGCAGCATTTCCAGGGTCACGCCCATGGCCAGCGGCGAGCGGGTTTCCAGCAGGTCGGCGGTAGTGGTCGCCCATTCATGGCTGTCGGCGACGGTCACGGCACGCAACTGCTCGACGATGCTCGGCACGTCGGGCAACGCGAAGAAGTGGTCGATGGCCGGGCGCAAGGCTTCAAGCGGCGCATCCGGCAGGGTTTGCACGGCGTGGCGGGCCAACAGGCTTTGCAGGTCTTTCAACGGCGTGTCGTGCCATTGCAACTGATCGAGTTGCTCGTCGAGGGTGCCGAGTTTGCTGCTGTCCAGATACCAGTCGGCGAGGCCGCAATACAGCGCATCCGCCGCACGAATCTGCACGCCGCTGACGCCCAGGTAAATGCCCAGTTCGCCGGGAATGCGCGGCAGGAAATAACTGCCGCCGACATCCGGGAAATACCCGATGGCCACTTCCGGCATTGCCAGTCGGCTCTTCTCGGAGACCACCCGCAGATCGGCGCCTTGCACCAGGCCCATGCCACCGCCAAGGACAAAGCCATCCATCAGCGCCAGCACCGGTTTGCGGTAGTGGTGGATCGTCAGGTCGAGGGCGTATTCCTCGACGAAGAAATCTTCGTGCAGCGTGTCGCCGCTTTTATGGCTGTCGTACAGGGAACGAATGTCGCCACCGGCACAGAAGGCTTTCTCGCCGGCACCGCGCAGCACGACCGCGTGGATATCGGCATCAGCGGCCCAAGCGTCCAGGTATTGCTGGAGCTGGCGCACCATGTCGAGGGTCAGGGCATTGAGGCCGGCGGGGCGATTGAGGGTCAGATGACCGATGTGATTGCGAACCTCGGCCAGCACTTCGTGTGGCGTGGCATCCATGGACGAAGTCCGCGGGGATGAAGCCTGAGCAGTCATCACTAACTCCCTGCTTTTATTGTCTTTATTCGAGAAGCTCGCGCGCGAGCGTTACCGGATCGTAACAGTGCAAATTTGCCGTGTACAACGGGGATATGTGCATGGGGTGTCTGCATTTTTGCCTTGACCACAAAATGAAAAATTGTGGCCGGAGCGCTGGCGCCTGCTAGGCTGCGCGGCGGTTGCGACGAGCCGGCAGACAGACCTTCGCTTCAATAGCGTCTGCAACAGAACCCCAGAGTTTTTTTTCACCAGAGCTCAACGCGCAATGGAGGCGCACCATGTCAATAACAAGGTATTCAACAGGCAGACTGATCGTTGTGTTGCTACTGCTGCTGACGGTTATCAATGTCGCAGCGTTGGCGTTTGTCCTGCGTGGCGGGCTTTCCAGGGTGTATGGCATGGAGATGATCAGGACCAAAGAACCCTTGCTGATCGCGGGGCGTGGCGATGATGAACACTATTACGTGCTGCCCGTCAGCACGACGCTTTATTACGACAAAAGCTATCCCGAAGGTTTTAGTCGTTACATGGTCTTTTTCAATCACAAGGGTGTTATTGCCGGCGATCCAGTGCCGATCAAGCCCGAGTATGGAGGGTCATTGATTGATCCTCGTTGGTTGTCGAGCGTCGATGCCGATGCGTTGAAAGACATTTTCCAACGTTTTCCTCTCTCGAAAAAAGACATCGCCGCCGCTATCAAGGCCAATGAAATCACCAAAGAGGATCTGACGGACATCATCCGGTCGATGCCGGATTGATCGCTTGCGGGGCGTTGTCGCCATATGTCGCGCTCAGGTGAACACCTGACCAATGCTCCGCCGCTTGGCATGCAGTTCACTGGCATGAATCAACCGCTCCAGATCCTCCGGCGTGACATCGATAAACGCCTCCATGTCCGCCAGCGCCAGTTTCAGGTCTTCAGCCGTGATGGCCTGCGTATCGATCGGCGCCACGGCAGGCGCGGGTTCGGCCGGGCGTTTCGGGTAACGGATCCGAGTCAGGTTGTTGTACGCCAGTGCGGCGAGCAGCAGGCAGGCGGCGCTGAGCATCACCGGTTCCAGGGCTTTCCAGTCCATGGCGATGGTCGCCGGGTCGGCCAGCACCATCGTCAATGCCACGGCGCCGGCCGGTGGGTGCAGGCAGCGCAGCCAGCACATCAGGATCAGTGCCATGCCCGCCGCCAGGCAAGCGCTGCCCAGGGTTCGGCCGAGGACGTGGGCCACCAGCAATGCCAGGACACCCGCACACAGGTAGCCGCCGATGATCGACCACGGCTGGGCGAGGGCGCCGGAGGACACGGCGAACAGCAACACCGCCGAGGCGCCCAGCGGGCCGATCAGGTGGTAGGCGACTTCGATGCCGAACACCTGACTGCACGCCCACACACTGAACAACGTGCCCAGCGCCATACCGATGGCGGCGCGGCTCCATTCGGTGGGACGGGTGTTGATGGCGGCGGGCAACCAGCGAGCGAGCATGAAGAACCGATCCTCTTGGGGAAACTGAAGGCAAAAAAAAGGACTTGTCCGTCAATCCGGAAAGTCCTTCGAAGTGTTCCAACTATTGGGGGAGGAACGTGCACAGTGTGCCAAGCAATCTCGATGCTGACAAATTCATATAAATGCATCTTCAATGCATTATTTATGAAGTAAAGCCACTCGCCGTCCGCTCATGAAGCACAGGAAACCGCCCATCGCGGTCAGCGCGCTGAGCGCGTAGAACATGGTCGGCGCCGGCGTGTGCATCAGCAGGAAACCGCAGATCACCGGACTCAATGCACCGCCCAATGCTGCGAGGTTCTGCGCGCCGTAATAACTGCCGCGCAATTCTTCCGGGGCCAGGGTGTCGACGAACAGGAACTCCGACGGATAAATGATCATCTCGCCGAGGGTGAAAATGAACATTGCGATGCACCAGCTCACCAGGCTGTCGGCGAGGCTGAAACCGATCAGGCCGAGAATGAACAGACTGGTGCCGGCGGCAATCCAGTAGCGCAGTTTTTCCCGGTTGAGAAAGCGGCCTATCTGGTACTGCAACAGGATCACCGCGATGGCGTTGCAGGCGAGCAGGGCGGCCATGGTTTGCAGGGCGCGCTGCGAGTCTTCGACCACCAGCAGGTATTGCGACAGGTACAGCGTGAAGCGCCCGTGGACCACGGTGCTGAGCAGACAGCCGCAGGTGAACATGATCAGCGTGCGGTCGTTTTTCAGGGTAATCAGGGTTTTCAGGAAGCTTTGCGGCTGACCGATGGCGGCGACCGGGCTGGCGTCCTTGGGAATGCCGATCATCAGGAAGATGCTGCCGAAAGCGATACCGGCGGCAATCAGGAACGGCGCAATCGGGTACACCCCGGCGATCACTACACCCAGCATCGGGCCGGTGGCGTAGCCGATGTTGGTCAGGGTGTAGCGCAGGGAAAACGCCTTGGCCCGCTGACCCATGGGCAGGTTTTCACTGAGGATCGCCTTGGAACCGATCAGGAACAACGCCGAGGCAGTTTCGGTGATGACCAGGGTCGCGGTGGTCAGGTACAGGTCTTTGGCGAAGGTCAGCAGCACGAAACCGATAGAGCTGGAAAGCATGGCGAGGATCAGCAACCGACGCTTTTCCAGTCGGTCGATGATGTAGCCGCCGTACAGCGCAAGCAGGGTGGCGATGAACACCGCGATGCCCAGCAACAACCCGACGTCCTGTTGGTTGAGGCCGAGCTTGTTGCTCAAAAACAAGGTGAGCAAAGGGCTGGTGATGGCGCGGCTGACGACGATGGTCAGCGAGACGATCATCAGGCGGCGGATAACGAGCGAGTAGGTGGCCACGGAAAATCAAATGTCCTTATTCGGTTAACAGGTGCTCGAGATCGCGCACGGAATCCAGCGTTTGCAGTTGCCGCAACTGCGCCAGCAGCCGTTCAGCCTTGGCTGCTGAACTCACGCGCAACGCCAGACTGAGAAACTTCTCCTCCAGCGCCGCTTCGCTCAACGGATTGCCCGGCGCGCCCAGCGGCACCTCGACACACAGGCTCGCCTGACGCCCGTCGCGGGTTCGAACAATGACCACCGGCTCGCCATCCTCCGACAGACGCTCATCCACTTCAAGGCGAATGCGCGTCAGCCATTGCGCAATGCGCGGATCGTTGCGCGGCTGTTCATCGTAAGCCTCGAGTCGACAGTGCCCGTGCACCAGTCGCGCGGCGAGCGCGTAGGGCAGACTCATCTGCGCGGCGGCCAGGCTGCGGGTGTCGCGACCACCGCACATGTCGAGCAGAAACCCGCACAGGTTCACCTGGACGTCTTCCACCTGATCGGCGCCGACCTGCAATTGCTCCAGCAACAAGCCGAGCGCATCGATCGCCGAATGAGTGCCACGGCAGGCGGCGTAGGGTTTGATCGAACAGCGCGCGAGTTTCCAGACCTGTCCCAACTCGGCGTCCAGTGCATCCGGTTGTGCGCTGCCCGACGCGAGGGTCTTGAGAAATCCACCCCAGACATCATCGAACAACACCGATGGCCCGCTGACGCCTTCGCGAGCAAAACGCGCCGCCAGCAGACCACCTTCGGCCGCACGGCCACTGTGCAGTTTCTTGCTTTGCGAACCGTCATGGATGAACGCCCACAACCCGCCGCTGAAACTGCCGGCGATGCCCAGCGCCGATACGGTTTGCCCTGCATCCAGGGCAAAGATCCGCGCACAGGCCGCCGCCGCGCCGAACACGCCGCAGGTGGCGGTGGAGTGCCAACCGGCGCCGTTGTGCGCGGAATAACTGCCGCAGGCTTCCAGAACCCGTCGACCGATTTCGTAGCCGATCACCACGGCGGTGATGAACTCGCGACCGTCCACCGGCCGATCCACCAGCGACAGCGCGGCCATCACCGCCGGCAGCACCACCGCGCCGGAATGATCGCAACCGCCGGTATCGTCCAGTTCCAGCGCATGGGCGGCGATGCCGTTGAGCAATGCTGCATGCCCGGCGCCGACACGCAGTGATGAACCCCAGACCAGTGCGGTGCCCGGTTCGGCGCCGAACACCTGCCGAGCCTGAAGCGCGACCGCACTGTCGGCCCCGGCCAGCGCGGCACCGAAGGTATCGAGAATGTGTCGCTTGGCCTGTTCCACCAACGCCGGGGGCAGATCTTCAAACCGGGTCTCGACGCAAAACTGCGCCAGCCGCTGCATGCGTTGGGTCATACGAGGTAGTCCCGATAATGGCGCTCATACACGGAGGCCGGGTGATCCTGCGCGACTGGCGCCGCCGTTTGCGACCACCATTGTGCGACTTCGGCACCGGTGGCGATCCACACGTCGTCGTGCTGCTGAATGCCTTGCAGCAATTCACGCAACACACCGATACGCCCCGGCGTGGCGATGATTTCCGGGTGCAGGCGCAGCACGTAGCTCAGGCCGAAGCGGTGGAACCCGGCGAAGTCCATTTGCAGGTTACCGAGGGTGTGGCTGTAGGAAGCGATTCGCGATTGAGCCGGCGGCACGGCCGGGCTCAGGTTGAAGGCGAAATAGGGTTCGTCTTCCAGTTCGTAATGCAGCGGCAGCTCGACCACGTCGGGCGCGGTCGGGTGACAGAACGGCAGGTCATCGCCACGCCATGAGGAAGACCAGTGAATGCCGTGATCTTTCAAGGCTTCGATGAATCCCGGTGCACCGTTGCCCGCAGGAATCCGGAAACCGGTCGGACGCACGCCGGTCAACGTTTCCAGTGCTGCACAACCCTTGGCGACTTCCGCACTCTGCGCCGCCAGATCCAGCGTGTCGTAATCCTGATGGCGGTAGCCGGCGCAGGCGATTTCATGGCCGTCAGCCTGTATCGCGGCGATGTGCTGCGGATTTTCCTCGGCGACGATGCCGGGCACGAACCAGCTGCTGCGCACCCCGAGCTCCCTGAGCAGGCCGAGCAAGCGCTCGACACCCCGTTGCGTGCCGTAGCGCCACACCGACAGCGTCTTGTCGCGCCCGGCGACTTCCGGGGCCTGGGTGAGAATACCGTGGATGTCGTTGTAATCGACGGACAGCACCACCGCGCAGCGTTTGCCGGCGGGCCAGAGGTTGTCAGCGTCAGCCATGGTGATGCTCCTTCAGCCACCAGCGAGCGACGTCACGGCAGGTGGCGAACCACACGTCATCGCGCTGGCGCATGTGTTCGAAGAGTTTCTCCAGCAACAGGATGCGCCCCGGTTTGCCGGTGATTTTCGGGTGGAACAGGGTGGTCAGGCACAGACCCTCGTCCATCGCGCCGTCGTACTCGCGTTGCCAGTTGTCGAGGGTCAGCTCATAGCTGGCGGTGCGGTCGAGCCCGGACGGGAAGTTCGGTGCGCGGGTGTAGGCGAGGGAGGCGTAGTCGTCCATTTCCCAGCGGCCGGGGATCTCCACCAGCGGGGTGTCGTGGCCGGGGACGTTGACCAGATACGGGCGATCGTCGCCGCGCATGCTGCTGGAATAGATGACGCCGTTGTCGGCCAGCATCGCCGGGGTTTCGGCACGCCAATCACCGGACGGGGTGCGAAAACCCTCGGCGCGGATGTGCAGGTATTGCCAGAAGACGTCGCGGGACTTGTTCATCACGGCCTGCTGCTGGTCCAGCGTCAGGGCGTAGAAGGATTCGTGCTTGTAGCCGTGGTAGGCGACTTCATGGCCGCGCTCGACGATGGCCTGGCACTGTTTCGGCCAGTTTTCCACGACCCACGCGGGGACAAAGAAAGTGGTCGGGATCTTGAAAGTGTCGAGCAGATCCAGCAGGCGCGGCAAGGCGCGGTAGGGGCCGTAGCCGCCGAAGCCGAAGTATTCGGGTTTGTGCCAGATCGAGCCGTTGAGCATCGCATCGCCGGTCGGGCCGTCGAGGTCGAAGGCCAGGGCGAGGCAGGCTTTGTGCTGGTCGGGCCAGGTGGGTTGTTGAGGGGCGGACATGGGTGTGGCGCTCCGATGGTATTGACAAGCTTTCCCTCACCCCAGCCCTCTCCCGGAGGGAGAGGGAGCCGATCGGGGTGATCTTGAGATGTACATCGACCTGTGCAATCGAGTCGAACTCAGGTCCTGAAAAAATCAAATCGAACTCAGGTTCTGAAAAAGCCAAGTCGAACTCAGGTTCTGAACAGCACGCAAATCGGCTCCCTTTCCCCCTCGCCCCCCTTGGGGGAGAGGGCTGGGGTGAGGGGGAGCGATCTCGAGCCTTACTTGCCGGCGTTGATGGTCACTTCCTTGATCGCACCCAGCTCCAGATCCCACTTCTTCAGAATCGCGTTGTAGCTGCCGTCATCCACCATGCTTTGCAACGCCACTTTCACCGCTTCACTCAGCTCAGGTTTCTTCTTGCTCACACCCAGCCCGGTGAACTGCACGGAGATCGGCTGGCCGACCGTCTTGTACATGTCCTTTTCCTGGGTCTTGAGGTACGACAGGGTCTCGCTGCCCTGCATCGCCGCATCAATACGGCTCTGACGCAGTTGGGCACGGGCGTCGGCCGAGCCTTCGGTGCCGATCACGTTGATCGCCGGTTTGCCTGCCGCTTCACAGTGCTCCTTGCTCCACGCGGCGATTTCCGCCGGGAACGTGGTGCGGCGGCTGGTGCCGACTTTCTTGCCGCACAGGTCGGTGATTTCGTTGGTCGCGGTGTTCTTCTGCAAGGTGTAGAACTGCGGGCCGCTGGTGAAGTAGTCGACGAAGGTCACGCTGGCCTGACGCTCGGCGGTGTCGGTCATGCCCGACAGCACGATGTCGACGCGGTCGGTGGTCAGGGCGTTGATCATTTGCTCGAAGCCGGTTTCCTGCCACTTGATCTTGATCCCGAGGCGCTCGGCCAAGGCGTTGCCCAGGTCGTAGTCAAGGCCTGTGAGCTTGTTGGTGGCCGGGTCCTTGAAATCCATCGGTGGGTAGTTGGGCATGATCGCGACGACGATCTCGCCTTTTTCCTTGATGCCGGCCGGCAATTCGGCGGCGAAGCTGACGCTGGAAGCCATCAGGCCTGCGAGTACTGCTGGGATAACGAAGTTCTTCATGGACGTTCTCTTATGAGTGTTGTGAAGGCCAAAGGGGCCTCAGGTTCGAACGGCAGAAATGAAGCTTTGGG
This sequence comes from Pseudomonas sp. GW821-FHT09E04, assembly GCF_059416185.1. Lineage (NCBI taxonomy): Bacteria > Pseudomonadati > Pseudomonadota > Gammaproteobacteria > Pseudomonadales > Pseudomonadaceae > Pseudomonas > Pseudomonas sp. GW821-FHT09E04. The sequence goes on along the minus strand of NZ_JBWKOR010000001.1, from coordinate 559,135 downwards.
TGCGCGGGTTTTGCGGACTTATTAGTATTTCTTCGGGGCTTCCAGCCTCCACGATCTGCCCGCCGTCCATGAACACCATGCGGTTGGAAACCTCCCGGGCGAAGCCCAGTTCATGGGTGACGACGATCATGGTCATGCCGGTCTGCGCCAGATCGCGCATCACCGACAGCACCTCACCGACCAGTTCCGGGTCGAGTGCCGAAGTGGGTTCATCGAACAGCATCAGCTTGGGTCGCATGGCCAGGGCGCGGGCAATCGCCACCCGTTGCTGCTGACCGCCCGACAACTCGATCGGGTAGCTGTCGCGTTTGTCGGCCAGGCCGACCCGGGCCAAGAGTTCCAGGGCTTCTTCGTGCGCCTCCTTGGGCGAACGCTTGAGCACCTGGCACGGGCCTTCGATGATGTTTTGCAGCACAGTCATGTGCGGAAACAGGTTGAAGCGCTGGAACACCATGCCGGTGGCCAGGCGCTGACGGGCGATCTGCGACTCGTTGAGTTCGTGCAGCTTGTGCCCGACGACGCGGTAGCCCACCAGTTCGCCATCGACCCAGAGGCCGCCCTTGTCGATCTTTTCCAGCTGATTGACGCAGCGCAGCAGGGTGCTCTTGCCCGAGCCGGACGGGCCGATGATGCACAGCACTTCGCCTTGCTCGACCTCGATGTTGATGTCCTTGAGCGCGTGGTACTGGTCGTAATATTTGTTCAGGGCCACAGCCTTGACGATGCTTCTCATGTTCGATTCTCCTGCGCGGCTTACGAGCGCTTGCCGGCGCCGCGAGCGAAACGACGCTCCAGACGGCTTTGACCAAAGGACAGGACGGTGACGGTGGCCAGGTACCAGATACCGGCGACGATCAGCAGCTCCATGACCCGGGCGTTGGCGTAGTAGATGTTCTGGGCGTTGTAGAGCAGTTCCGAGTACTGGATCACGCTCGCCAGCGAGGTCATTTTCACCATGCCGATGAACTCGTTGCCGACCGGCGGAATGATGATCCGCATGGCCTGCGGCAGGATGATCCGGCGCAGCGCTTGCAGGCGCGGCATGCCGATCGACTTGGCCGCTTCGTACTGGCCGGTGTCCACCGACAGCAGGCCGGCACGCACCACTTCAGCGGTGTAGGCGCCCTGGTTGATGCTCAAGCCGAGCAGGGCGGCCACGAACGGCGTCATCAGGCTCACGGTGTCGAGTTCGAACAGGCCGGGAATGCCGATGGTGGGGAAAATCAGCGCCAGGTTGAACCACAACAGCAGTTGCAGAATCAGCGGCGTACCGCGAAACAACCAGGTGTAGGTCAGCGCCACGTAGCGCAGGATCGGGTTGGCCGACATGCGCATGATCGCGGTGATCACCCCGAACACGATGCCCAGCGCCATGGCCAGCACGGCCATGATGATCGTGTTGAGCAGGCCCCACATGATCGCTTCGGAGGTCAGGAACTGGCCGATGTACGACCATTCGATCTTGCCTTCGGCGAAGGCCCGCACCAGACCGATGATCGCGATCACAATCAGCGTGGCGAAGAAGATCCGCCCGTAATAGCGCCGTGGCACGTGCTGGTATTGGGTGATGTCGAACTGGTTTTCCGCCAGTTTGCGCTCCGCCTGGAGTCGTTCTGCCTGAGTCTGGCTCATGGTGTTTCTCCGTACACTGTACTTTCAGATCAACCCCCTCCCGGTAGGAGGGGGATCCGGCTTAGAGGCGGAAGCCTTGGTAGTTTTCGGTCCACTGTTGCTGCGCAGCGAGGGCGGTTTTCAGTCGGCCGATCTGCTCGCGCACTTGCTGCGGCGCGGTGCCGCCCCAACCGCTGCGGGCAGCGATGGCGGCTTCCAGGGTCAGGCTGTCGCGCACGTCCGCCGTGAGGCGTGGGTCGATTTCGGCCAGCAGCGCCGGCGAGGCTTCCCACAATTCGAGGCTGTGTTTTTCACAGGCCTGCACCAGCGCCCCGGTGATTTCATGGGCTTCCTTGAACGGCACGCCGCGCACCGCCAGCCAGTCGGCAACTTCGGTGGCGAGGGTAAAACCCAGCGGCGCCTGACGACGCAGTTCCTCGACGTTGACGGTCATGGTCGCAACCATCCCGGCCATCGCCGGCAGCACCAACAACAAGGTATCGACGCTGTCGAGCACGCCGTTCTTGTCTTCGCTCAGGTCACGGTTGTACGACAGCGGCAGGGATTTGAGCGTCGACAGCAGGCCGGTCAGGTTGCCGATCAGGCGGCCTGCCTTGCCCCGCGCCAGTTCGGCGATGTCCGGGTTTTTCTTCTGCGGCATGATCGAGCTGCCGGTGGCATAGGCGTCGTCCAGATCGACCCAGCGGAACTGGCGCGACGACCACAGGCAGAACTCTTCGGCCAAGCGCGAGATGTTGATCCCGAGCATGCTGGCGATGAACAGGAATTCGGCGACGTGATCGCGGCTGGCCACGGCGTCGATGGAGTTTTCGCAGACCCCGGCGTAACCCATTTCCTTCGCTGATTGCTGCGGCTGGCGAGCGATGGCGGAACCGGCCATGGCTGCTGCACCGAGGGGCGACAGCGAAGTGCGGTTGTCCCAGTCCACCAGGCGCTGCACGTCACGCAGCATCGATTGGGCGTGGGCCAGCAAGTGATGGGCAAACACGATTGGCTGCGCCTGCTGCAGGTGGGTGAAACCCGGACAGATGCTGTCGACGTGCTGCTCGGCCTGATTCACCAGCGCCGTTTGCAGGGCCAGGACTTCCACAGCCAGGGTGCGCACGTGATCCCGCAGGAACAGGCGCAGGTCGTTGGCGGTCTGGTCGTTGCGCGAACGGCCGGCGCGCAGCTTGCCGCCCAGTGCACCGAGGCGTTCGGTCAGCAGGCGCTCGATGAAGGTGTGAACGTCTTCGTCGTCCAGCGTCGGGGCAATGCGCCCGGCAGCAAAATCGGCACCGATGCCGTCCAGGGCTTCGATCATCGTGCGGGTTTCCTGCTCGTCCAGCAGGCCGGCACGTTGCAGTTCCCCGGCGTGGGCCTTGGAGCCGGCCAGATCGTACGGCGTCAGGCGGAAATAGCGCTCGGGGCAACGGGACAGGGCCTCCAGGGCTGCGGACGGGCCGCTTTTGAAACGGGCACCCCAGAGACGGTCGGTGGTTTGAGACATTTGTTGTTTTCCTCGTCGGTAACGCGAACTGAAATCGGTGTGCTGGCCCTGAAAATCGCGCTGGCTATTTAGCGAACAGCAGCAACGGACAGAATCAGGCCAAAGCAGTTTTCAAGAGGGCAGTTGCAAAGAGACAAGAGCTGATCGAAGTGTCAGCTTTTAATGTTTGGCGATCAGTGAGTTGGCACTGATGTTCGGGAATTTTTGGCGGTTGCCAAGGCTTGTTTTCTGTGATCATTATTATTAGCCGGCGATGTTTTTGTTGTTGGACACAGATTGTTGAACATTGCGCCAGAGGTAAATCAGCATTATGGAAACCCCACTTTCCAATTCCGGAAACCCGCCGCTGAAAACGGCTCACCGAGCACCGCTGGCCCTCAGCGGACTGGATTTCAAACTGCTCAAGGTGTTCAAGGCCGTGGTCGAGGCGGGAGGCTTCAGCGCCGCGCAAAACGAGCTGAACGTGGGCCTTGCGGCCATCAGCAAGCAGATCTCCGACCTGGAAATCCGCATCGGCATGCGCCTGTGTACCCGGGGTCGCGAGGGGTTTCACCTGACCGAAGAAGGGCGCCTGGTGTATCAGGCGTCGATTGATCTGTTCGCCTCGGTCGACAACTTTCGGGATCGGCTTAGTTCAGCGCAGAACGAACTTATTGGCGACCTTGGCGTGGGGGTGATCGATAATACGATCAGTGACCTTAATTCACCGTTAGTTGCAGCGCTTAAAAGAATAAATGAAGAGTCGCCGAAAGTAAGGTTTCAACTTCAGGCCACTCAGCTGGATGAGGTGGAAAGAGGGGTGGTAGAGGGGCGCCTGGTGGCGGGAATAGTGCCGGTCTATCAAAAGCGCGAAGAGTTTGATTATTACCCGTTATATGAAGAACGTTCGGAGGTTTACTGCGCTGTCGGCCATCCGTTGTTCGACATGCCGGAAGCACAAATGAACAGCGACGTGCTGCAGGATTACGAGTGCATCAACCACCGCTACGCGATCCATCGCGACAAACTCAATTTTGCCCGCTACGACAGTTTTTCCGCCTCGGCGACCCAGGTCGAAGCCGTAGCGCTGCTGATCAAGACCGGGCGCTTCGTAGGCTTCCTGCCCCGGCATTACGCGGCCACGCTGGTGGCGGCGGGGCAGTTTCGTGCAGTGCTGCCGGAGCGAATCAACATCGCCACGCCGTTCAATCTGATCCTGCGTCACAACACCGTGCGCAGTCCGTTGGTGAAGGCGTTCGCTCAGGCGTTGGGCGTTGATCTGAAGGCGCCGCTGTAATTCAGCCGAGCATCAATCGCATCGCGCAACGTCGCTCACCGGGCAAACCGTGGGCGATTTCGTCGTTGAGTACCTCGATCAAACGGGGTCCGGCGTCCACTTCGTTCAATGGCACGAAACCCATTCGTTGATAGAACGGCGCATTCCACGGCAGGTCGCGGAAAGTGGTCAGTGTGATCGCCTCAAGTTGTTGCCGTCGCGCGTGTTCAATCACGCCCAACAGTAACTTGCGACCGATGCCTTGGCCCTGAAAGTGTTGGCTGACGGACAGTTCTTCGACGTGCAACTGGTTGTCGATTTCAACGGCCCTTAAAAAACCGGCAAGTTGTCCGACAGTATTTTCTGCGACCCATACATGTCCCTGCTCGATGGCCTGCAAATGCTGTGCGGCGTCGGGTACATTGCTGTCGGCGAGCCAGGCCAGTGTCGGGTCGAGGCGGAACAGCTCGGCGGCCGAGCGTTCGATGGCGGGGAGGGTGGCCGCGTCGGCGGGCCGGGCGAGGCGAAGCGTGAATGTCATGCGTTAACTGCCGAAGGCTGTGATCCTGGGAAAGTCCGCAAGATCGCAGCCTTCAACGAGGTCTACAAGGGTTTCAGGTACAACAGCACGTAATCGTTCTTGTCGAAACGCCCGGTCAAGACCGGTTGCAGGCCGGCCAGCGGCGTACCTTGCAGCGATTGCAGGTCCTTGCTGTCCATGATCAGCCAGGCCGGGGCATTGAGCGCTTCCAGTTGCTGAACGGTTTCGGTGAACTGCGGTTGCAGGTCCTGTTCGACGTTGACCATGAACTTGATCGCCTTGGCGTCTTTGCCCATGCCGTGCAGCACCAGCGGAGCCGGGTTCTGTTGAACCTGAGCGAACGCAGCGCGACTGAAGGCACGGGTGTCGTAGAGATCACGTTCTACCGGCTCGAACACCGCCGCATAGACCGTCCACAACGCCAGCACCGCGCTCAGGGCCAGCACTTCAGCGCGCCAGCGCGATTTCCACAGTCGGGACAACGCCAGCAGTTGCAGCACGCCCAGCACGATCAGCACCGGCATGACACCGGTCAGCACGCCCGGAAACCTGCGCTGCGCCACCAGCAACGCAACCATCAGCAGCGCCGGCGTCAGCAGCCAAAGCCCCTGAATGATCCCGCGCAACCACGCGAACACCCGACCATGAGCCACCTGAAACGGGTACGCCGCGATGATCGCCGCCATCGGCAACATCGGCAGCAGGTAACGTGCCTTCTTCGCCTGTGGAATCGACAGGCCGACCATCACGATCAACCCGGCCACCGCGCAATACTGCACCAGCCGCAACGCCGGCCCGCGCTGATGCGGTTTGCTCAGCCATGCCGCTGCCAGGACCACCAGCGCCAGTGGATAGGCCAGCGCGTAGTTGCCCAGCGAACTGGTGAAGTAATACAGCGAGCCGCTGACGCCCTCACTGCCATCCATGCGCCCCATGAACTGCATGCGGATCACGTCTTGCAGAAAGGCCTCGCCACCGCTGAGCTTGGCCAGCCACAACAGCAGACCGACGCAGGCGGCGAGCAGGATCGACGCCAGCACACCGAACACTAACAGCCGTGCCCATTGGCGGTTGAGCAGGTAATAGCTGCAGAGCATGCCGGTCGGCACCACAAGGCCGATCGGCCCGCGAATGCCGAAGCCCAGCAACAACAGGGCAAAGATCAGCGGCCAGCGTCGGCCGGAGCCGAAATGGTCGTGTGCGTAGCCCAGGTAGAACACCGACAGCGCCACGGCAGCCAGCATCAGGTCCTGCGACACCGCCCGGACTTCCGTAACGAAGGTGCTGGTGAGCATCAGCAGTGCAATGCTGATCAACGCCCAGCGTTGCGAATGCACCGCCAGCAAGCGGTACATCAACGTCACGATCACCCCGCCGGCGATGGCGCTGGGCAGCCACGCCGTCAGCGTATTGATCGCGCCGAAGGGCAACGACAACAGCCAGATGAACAGCGTCGAAACCGCCGAATAATCGGCGTACGGCTGGCCATACGTGGTCGGGAATACCGTCGGCCCGTGTCTCAGCATCTCCTGGGCAAACAGTACAAAACGTGAATCGAAGCCAATGGGTGCCTGTCCGTAAACCCCGGCGATAAACAACAACAGTGCCAGCAGCCCTGCGATCAGGGACTGCTGGCGGATGGCAGGCGACAACGGGATCAAGCGACGTCCGCAGTGTTAGGCCATTGTTGCAGCGGGATCGGCAATTTGCGCGAATCCCCACGGCCGATCGGGAAGTACTTGAAGCCGTTGCGTGCCAGGCGATCGGCGTCGTACAGGTTACGGCCGTCGAAAATCACCGGGTCCTTGAGGCGTTGCTGGATCAGGTCGAAGTCCGGGGCCTTGAACTGCTGCCATTCGGTGCAGATGATCAGCGCGTCGGAACCGGACAGTACCGATTCCGGGGTGCCCATCAGCATCAGTTTTTCTTCGTTCGGGTACAGATGCTGGGTTTCCTGCATCGCTTCCGGGTCGAAGGCGCGAACGCTGGCGCCGGCGGCAAACAGCGAATCGAGCAGCACGCGGCTAGGCGCGTCGCGCATGTCGTCGGTGTTCGGCTTGAACGCCAGGCCCCACAGGGCGAAGGTCTTGCCGCGCAGATCACCCTTGTAGAACGCATTGATGCGGTCGAACAGCTTGTGCTTCTGACGCTCGTTGATCGCTTCGACCGCTTGCAGCAGGTCGCTGGAGCAATGGGCCTGTTCGGCACTGTGGATCAGCGCGCGCATGTCTTTGGGGAAGCACGAGCCACCGTAACCGCAGCCCGGGTAGATGAAGTGGTAACCGATGCGCGTGTCGGCGCCGATGCCCTGGCGTACCGACTCGATGTCTGCGCCCAGGTGTTCGGCCAGCTCGGCGATCTGGTTGATGAAGCTGATCTTGGTCGCCAGCATGCAGTTGGCGGCGTATTTGGTCAGTTCGGCGCTGCGCAGGTCCATGAACATGATGCGGTCATGGTTGCGGTTGAACGGCGAGTACAGGTCGCGCATGACATCGCGCACGTCATCGCCTTCGCAGCCGATGACGATGCGGTCCGGACGACGGCAGTCGGAGACCGCCGAACCTTCCTTGAGGAATTCCGGGTTGGAGACGATATCGAACTGCAGTGCACGCCCGGCCTTGTCCAGCGCGGCCTGAATGTGCGCACGCAAGGTGTCGCCAGTGCCGACCGGTACGGTGGATTTCTCGACCAGGATCAGCGGCTGCTCACGATGACGAGCGACGGCATCGCCCACCGACAGGACGTATTTCAAATCGGCCGAGCCATCCTCGCTGGACGGAGTGCCCACGGCAATGAACGCTACGCGACCGTGCTGTACGGCAAACTTTTCATCGGACGTGAAGTGCAGGCGGCTGGAATCCAGGCCTTCACGGACCAGACTCGACAGCCCCGGTTCGAAAATGCTGACGTGACCCTGGCTGAGCAGTTCGACCTTCTTCTGATCGATATCCATGCACACGACATCATGGCCGACCTCGGCCAGAACCGCGGCTTGCACCAGGCCGACGTAACCGCTTCCAAATACTGTGATTTTCATGGAGCACTCCTCAAATCGGGCGCTTTTGCCGGACGAGTGTTGATAGTGATGACGCCGAGCATGACCAGTGCCACGCCCAGTGATTTGGTAAAACTGAAGGATTCGTTGAACAGCGGCAGACTGGCCGCCAGCAGATACACCAGCGCGTAGCTGATGCTCAGCAGTGAATAGGCCCGGCCCAGCGGCAGGTCGCGCAGGGCGGCGAGCCAGCAGAGCATCGACAGCGCATAGGCGAGAATGGCCGTGAACACCACCGCCAGCGCCGTCAGATTGACGTTGCCGGTGGTCAGCGCGGACAACCATTGTTCAGGCTGCGGCAGGCGCGTCATGCTCCAGCGCATGCCCAGTTGGGCGCCGCTGACCAGCAACACGCTGCCAAGGGCGAAGCCGATGCCGCGTCCCTGGTTCATGACTGTTGCCCCAGCAGTGCCACGCCGCCGATCACCAGTGCCACACCGATCCAGTGCTGGCGATCGATCGGTTCGCGAAACACGAAACGCGCGATCAGCGTAATCAGCACAAAGTTGAGGCTGAGCATCGGGTAAGCGATGCCCACTTCAAGGCGTTGCAGCACCAACAGCCAGACCAGCAGACCCGAGCCCAGTGCGAACAGGGCCAGCCACAACCACGGCGAGCGCAGTTTGTCGGCCCAGGACGAGTCGACCCCGCGCCAGCTCTCCACCGCATACTTTTGCGCGACCTGGCCCAGGCACGTCAGCAGACACGCGGTCAGCAACAGCAACCAGCTCATGACGGATCCTTGGGCAGGACCATGATCACCAGGTTGCCCTGCTCATAACGCGTGCCGTCCTTGGGCAGCAGGTCGACTTCGTGCAGCTCGTCGTCGCCCTTGACCCGCATGACCACGCCGACCGAGCCGGTGCGGCGGGCATCACGCACCCACTGCTGGACTTCATCGGTGGTGATCCGCTGTTCGGCGCCTTCAGGGTAGGACAGGCCATATTTCAGCTCGCCCACGGTGTTGTACAACGCCACCTTGGGTTGCTTCAGACGCCAGGCCAGTGCCGAGGCGGCCCCCAGATCGTTACTCAACAGGTGAGTGGTGCCGGACAGTTCGTCGAGGTGATGCAGGATGAACTGGTCCGGGGTCTTGTTGGCCACCACGGACTTCGGCAACGCGGCCGGCAGCACACCGATCAGCAGCAGGCTGCCGAGGGCCGGAGCCGCCCAGCATTGCAGTGGCAGAAACGCTTGCGCCAGGTTGGCGATGATCCAGCCGATCAGGGCGATGAACACCAGCACCATGCTGTGCAGTTCGTGGTCGTACACCGGTTTTTTCAATTGCAGGTAAACCAGTGCGATCAGCGTGATGACGCCCAGCACCAGGTTCAGCAGGCCATTGACGCTCAGTGCCCGACCTTGTTCCAGACGCAGACGGTCGGCCAGTGCATGGCCCAGCAACAGCGCCAGCGGCAGCAGGCACGGCAGGATGTAGGTCGGCAGCTTGCCGTTGGCCAGGCTGAAAAACGCCAGTGGCATCACCAGCCACAGCAGCAGGAAGGCAATGCCCGGTTGAGCACGAGTCTGCCAGGCCTGCTTGAAGGCCGGCGGCAGCATGCCGACCCATGGCAGGCTGAACGCGACCAGCAACGGCAGATAGAACCACCACGGCGCATCATGTTGAGCGTCGTCACCGGCAAAGCGGCGGATGTGTTCGTGCCAGAAGAAGAACCGCCAGTAGTCTGGCTCCTGCGCGTGAACCGCGAGGACCCAGGGCAGGCTGACGATGATTGCCACGGCAATCGCCACCGGACCGTAGATCAGCAGCTCACGCCAGCGCTTCTGCCAGAGCATCCACGGCAGGGCGATCAGCACCGGCAGCAGCCAGGCGAGAAAACCCTTGGTCATGAACCCCATGCCACAGGCCAGCCCCAACACCGCCCAACTGGCCAGACGTTGCCCGGTACTGCGGCTGTCGACGGCAAACCACAGCGCTACGAGGCTCAGGTTGACCCAGAAGGTGAACTGCGGATCGAGGTTGGCGTAACCGGCCTGGCCGGCGACGACGGTAAAGCTCATGTAGAGGAGGGCGCAGATGAAGCTTTTGCGCGGCTCGTTCCACAACCGGCGGGCGATCAGGAAACACAACAGCACACTCAATCCGGTGCTGAGGGCCGAGGCGAAACGCACACCGAACAGGTTCTGCCCGAACAATTCCTGGCCGAGCGCGATCATCCAGTAACCGGCAATCGGTTTCTCGAAATAACGCAGGCCCATGAAATGCGGGGACACCCAGTTGCCGCTCAGCAGCATGTCCTGGCTGATCTGTGCGTAACGGGTTTCATCGGGAATCCACAAGCCATGCGTGCCGAGCGGCAGCAGGTAGGCCAGCAGAAAAAGTCCGATCAGCAGCGGCAATGCCCAGCGTTTGCTCATGCGCCTTGCACTCCCAGCCAGCCTTCACGGCCTTCGAGGGCGCCACGTTGCACACGGCCGACAGGCAATGTGTTGAGAAACTCGGGCAGCAGGTCGCCCAAAGGTTTGAACTCGATGTGTCGCTGGCGTGCATCGGCCAGCAATCGACGAAACTCTTCGGCCATCAGAATCCCTTCTACTTCGGCATGAATGGTGTAGTTGTTGAGGTTGTCCGGACGGAACCGGTCAAGGATGAAGGTGTTGAAGTCCTTCGCCGCCACGGTCGGGCCGACCACTTCGTCGAAGGTTGGCATGTCCACCGGAATCTGCGGCGCACCCACCGAACCATCGGCCAACAGAGGTCGAAACACCTGTTGCCCGCGGCAGTCGCTGTTGTAGCGAAAACCGAAGGTTTCCTTGGCTTCGATCACACGTTCGTCCGCACGCCAGCCGGCGGCGGCCGAGCACTGGATCTTCTCGCCGATGATGTCGCTGAGGGTGTCGACGCCGCGACGGATCTGCTCGATCAGTTGCGCGTCGCTCCAGGTGCCGGCATTGGCCTGCCAGCCATGGTGATCCCAGGCGTGCAGGCCGACTTCATGACCGGCGTCCCGGGCCTGACGCATCAGGTGCCCGAGATCGCGACCGATCGGCTTGCCGGGCCAGGCGGTGCCGGCCAGCAGAATGTCCCAGCCGTAAAGGCCGGCAGCATTGGAACGGAGCATTTTCCAGAGGAATTGCGGGCGGATCAGGCGCCACAGATGTCGGCCCATGTTGTCCGGGCCGACACTGAAGAAAAACGTTGCCTTGACCTGCGCTTCGTCGAGGATTTCCAGCAGCCGGGGCACCCCTTCACGGGTGCCTCGGTAGGTGTCGACATCGATACGAAGACCTGCCTGCATTAACGCTTGTCCGCGATTTCGAGCATGGCTTCACGCAGGAAGAAGTCGAGCGTGTTGCCGATGGTCTCGCGCATTTCCACGGTCGGCTCCCAGTTCAGCAGGCGCTTGGCGTTGGCGATGCTTGGCTTGCGGTGTTCCACGTCCTGGTAACCGGCACCGTAGAACGCCTTGCTTTCCACGTCGCGGAAACCGGCGAATGGAGGGAAGTTGGAGCGCAGCGGGTGAGCTTCGAACTGACGCAGCAGTTCTTCGCCCAGTTGACGGATGCTGGCTTCGTTTTCCGGGTTGCCGATGTTGATGATCTGGCCGTTGCAGACATCGTTGTCGTTATCGATGATGCGTGCCAGGGCTTCAACGCCGTCAGCGATGTCGGTGAAGCAGCGTTTCTGCTCGCCGCCGTCGAACAGGCGGATCGGCGTGCCTTCCACCAGGTTCAGGATCAGCTGGGTGATGGCGCGGGAGCTGCCGATACGGGCCGAGTCCAGACGGTCCAGACGCGGACCCATCCAGTTGAACGGACGGAACAGGGTGAAGTTCAGGCCTTTGGCGCCGTAAGCCCAGATTACGCGGTCCAGCAGTTGCTTGGAGACCGAGTAGATCCAGCGCTGCTTGTTGATCGGGCCGACGATCAGGTTCGAGCTGTCTTCGTCGAAGTTCTTGTCCTGGCACATGCCATAGACTTCGGAGGTCGACGGGAAGATCACGCGCTTGTTGTACTTGACGCAGTAGCGAACCAGTTTCAGGTTCTCTTCGAAGTCCAGTTCGAACACGCGCAGCGGGTTGCGGGTGTATTCGATCGGCGTGGCGATCGCCACCAGTGGCAGGACCACGTCGCACTTCTTGATGTGGTACTCGATCCACTCGGAGTGAATGCTGATGTCGCCTTCGACGAAGTGGAAGTTCGGGTGGTCGCGCAGACGGGAGATGGCGTCGGAACCGATGTCCAGGCCATAGACTTCGTAGCGGTCGTCACGCAGCAGGCGCTCGGACAAGTGGTTGCCGATGAAGCCGTTGACGCCCAGGATCAGCACGCGGGTGCGGCGTGGTGCACGGCCGGACTCGGCGCCGCGCAGCAGCGAACCGTCCACCAGACCGAGTTCGTTGGCCAGTTGCGGGCCGCTCAGGTACAGGCCGTTGTCGTTGCGCTGACCGGCGTTGATCACCAGCGAGTCTTCACCGCAGGCAATACGCAGCGGATCGACGCTGATCACGCGGCCAGGGGCCTGACCTTCGTTGCCCTTGACGACTTCGGCGCTCCAGACGATCAGCTTGTGCTCGCCCACGGCGCAGAAGGCGCCCGGGTAGGGACGGGTCACGGCGCGAACCAGGTTGAACAGCTCTTCGGCCGGTTTTGCCCAGACCAGCTTGCCGTCAGCCGGGGTACGGCGACCAAACACGGTGGCTTTGGATTCGTCTTGCGGGGTTTCGGTGATCTTGCCTTGCAGCATGTTCGGCAGGGTGTCACGCAGCAGATCGCTGGCAGCGGTGCGCAGCTTGGCGTGCAGGCTCAGACCGGTATCGCTGCGCTCGATGGCCACGCGTTGCTGGGCGACGATGGCGCCGGCATCAGCGCGCTTGACCATGCGGTGCAGGGTAACGCCGGTTTCGGTTTCGCCGTTGACCAGCACCCAGTTGGCCGGTGCGCGACCACGGTAGCGTGGCAGCAGCGAGCCGTGCAGGTTGAACGCACCTTTTTTGGCGAGGGCCAGCAGCGGCTCGCTCAGCAGGTTGCGGTAGTAGAACGAGAAAATGTAATCCGGGTCGAGCTTGGCGATGCGCTCGATCCACAGCGGGTGGTTGGCGTCTTCCGGCGCGTGCACCGGAATGCCCTTGTTGGCGCACAGTTGCGCAACCGAGGCGTAGAAGGCGTTTTCCTTCGGATCATCGGCGTGAGTGAACACTGCTGCAATGTCGTAGCCGCTGTTCAACAGGGCTTCAATGCCGGCGCAGCCAATATCGTGGTAAGCGAAGACAACGGTTTTTGCACTCATGAGAGAACCTGATCGGAAGAAGTGGAAGTAGAAGAGAGACCATCAACGGTGACCGCAGGTGCCGGGGAGGCCGGCTGACTGCGCAACACCTTTTCAATGAAGAAACGCGGGCGAGCTCGCACGTCGCTGTACATGCGCCCCAGGTATTCACCCAGCAGGCCCATACCGATGAACTGGCCACCGGTAAACACGAACAGCACCGCAAACAGTACGAAAGTGCCGTCACCGGCCCAGCCCGCGCCGAACGCCAGGCGCAGGATGATCAGCGCAACGGCGAACAGCACACCCAGACCGGCCATGGCGAAGCCGACGATGCTCAACAGACGCAACGGCGTGGTGGTCATGCAGGTGACCAGATCGAACATCAGGTTGATCAGGCGCATCGGGCTGTATTTCGAATCACCGTGTTCACGCTCGGCGTGGGCCACGACGATTTCGGTGGTGTGACGGGCGAAGCTGTTGGCCAGGATCGGAATGAACGTGCTGCGTTCGCGGCAGGCGAGCATCGCGTCGATGATGGTGCGGCGATAGGCGCGCAGCATGCAGCCGTAGTCGCTCATGGCCACGCCGGTGGAGCGTTGCACGGCGAGGTTGATCAGCTTCGACGGATAGCGGCGCAGGGCCGAATCCTGACGGTTACCGCGCACGGTGCCGACCACGTCGTAGCCTTTTTCGGCTTCGGCCACCAGACGCGGGATTTCTTCCGGCGGGTTTTGCAGGTCGGCGTCGAGGGTAATCACCACGTCGCCCTTGCACTGTTCGAAACCGGCCATGATCGCCGCGTGCTGACCGTAGTTGCGGTTGAGGATGACCGCTACGAACGGGCTGTTTTCACGCCCGGCGGCTTCCTCGAGCATGTTGGCCGATTCATCGCGACTGCCGTCGTCGACCAGCACGATTTCGTAGTCATGTTTGAGTTGGGCGCAGGCCGCCTCTGTGCGCCGAAGCAGCTCAGGCAGACTGTCCTCTTCGTTGTAGACCGGGATGACGATCGACACGCATTTTATCGGGTAAGGTCTCACGAGCGTTTGTCCATAAGGGTGGCGATGGCACCGACAACACGATCCAGATCCTGGTCGGTCATGTCGGGGAACAGCGGAATCGAGCACAGCCGCGCCGAGTTCCATTCGGTGTTGGGCAGATACAGATCAGGGTCACGCTGGCGGTACCAGGTGTGCAGGTGGGTGGCAATGAAATGGATACCGGTGCCGATGCCTTGCTCCTGCAAACCTTTCATGAAGGCTTCGCGATCCATCCCGCAGCGCTCGCTGTCGATGCGCAGGATGAACAGGTGCCAGGCGTGCTGCTGGGCGTACTGCGGCACGGCCAGCGGTTGCACCGGCAGACCTTCGAGCTTTTGCAGGTATTGGGTGGCCAGTTCAGTACGGCGGGCGTTGATGGCGTCCAGACGCTGCAGTTGCACCAGGGCAATCGCGGCGTTGATGTCGGACAGGTTGTATTTGAAGCCCGGTTCCATGACCTGGGCCTGCGGTTTGCGGCCACCGGTCAGGCGGTCGTAGGCATCGACGCCCAGACCGTGGAACTTGAGCATGCGTACACGGGCGGCCAGGGCTTCATCGTCGGTGACGAACATCGCGCCTTCGGCGCAGGTCATGTTCTTGATCGCGTGGAACGAGAAGATCGCCGTGCCGTGTGAGCCGACGTGGCGGCCCTTGTAGCGGGTGCCGGCAGCGTGGGCGGCGTCTTCGATGACTGCGATGCCATGCTTGTCGGCCAGGGCATACAGCGGATCGAGATCGAACGCGGCGCCGGCGTAATGCACGGGAATGATGGCTTTGGTGCGCGGCGTGATGGCGGCTTCGATGCGGGCCGCGTCGGTCATCAGGGTGTCGCGGTCGACATCGACGAACACCGGCGTGGCACCGAGCAGGGAAATCATGTTGCCGGTGGAGACCCAGGTCTGCGAAGGCGTGATGACTTCATCGCCAGGGCCAATGCCCAGGGCCAGCAGGGTGATGTGCATCCCGCCGGTGGCAGACGACAGTGCAACGGCGTGCTTGCAACCCACGTACTGCGCGAACTGTTCTTCAAGTGCCTGGTTTTTCGGCCCGGTGGTGATCCAGCCTGAACGCAGTACCTGTTCGACGGCCGCAATTTCCTCATCGCCAATACTCGGGCGGGAGAAGGGGAGAAACGCCTGACTCATGGACACCTCATTGCGATAAAAATGGACAGATCCATCTGTTCATCGGATCCAATCCCAGCGTAGACGCAAAAAACGGGTTTTGCATCAACGAGTTGCTGGAGCAGCAAGACGTCGGGGGTTGGTTGACTTTTCAGGCGTTGCCCGGCAGGTTGGGCGGTACCGACTGAGGACCTATCCACCTAAGGTTATTCCCGATTTTGTGAAAGGAATATGAAAAACCGGTCGGTGAATCGTTTATCTGAAATTCATACAGCCGCTGTTCAGACTTCTGCGGTTTTATCGGAAAAGTCCTACTACAAGACTCTTCTTTACATCAAGTTCATTGCAGTTGTTAGTTGTTGTGCTGGACTGTTTTTACTCAAGGCCTTTCGTTTGAGCAGCTTATCCGTTACCCCTTCAGAATCCATCAGAAGTAACCCTTTGTCCTTGTATCTGGCGCGTTTGGCACCCTCCAGCCAACTCACCATGCGTTACGTTTTGCAGGATGCCGCCGACCGTCTCGGCTTTGAAGACATGAATGTCGAGGACATTCCGTGGCACGCCTTACAACCCGAAGATGTTGTGGCGTTAGTCGCGGCATTGCGTGCAGACAACTATGCCCCCAACACCTCTTCACTTTATGTAAATGCCATTCGCGGCGTGATGAACGAAGCCTGGCGCATGAGCCTGATCTCTCAGGATCATCTTTTGAAGATGCGTTCGGTCAAGGGCATCGCCGGCACGCGACTGTCTCAGGGGCGCAATCTGAAGCGCACGCTGATTCACGAACTGATGGAAGTCTGCGCCGCCGACCCGCGCCCGCAGGGGCTGCGTGATGCTGCCGTGATTGCGCTGTTGTACGGCACCGGAATGCGTAAATCCGAGTCAGTGGACCTGGATTTGAACCAGGTGGATTTCACTGAACGCAGCCTGTGCGTCAACGCCAAGGGCAACAAGCAACTGATCAAGTACGCACCGGCCTGGGCGTTCGCCAAACTCAATACCTGGCTGGAATTTCGCCGTTCCGAGCTCAAGGAAGGTGAAAGCGACGATGCGTTTCTGTTCAACCGCATCCGCCGTGGCAGCCACATCACCCGCGAGCGCATCACCAAACATGCGATCTATTACATCGCCCGCCAGCGCGGCACGCAGGTCGGGGTGAAGATCATGCCCCACGATTTCCGCCGTTCATTCATCACCCGGGTGATCGAGGAGCACGACCTGTCGATTGCCCAGAAACTGGCGCACCACAGCAATATCCAGACGACCGCCAACTACGACGTGCGCGACGACAACGAGCGGCGCCGCGCCGTGGATCGTTTCGATCTGTAGCTGAACGTCAGGACGCTTCGAAGACGTGGGCGGCCCCAAGTATCGACAGTTGCACGGCGCTGCCGGCCGGTGGCGCGTGCATGCCCGTGCTGCGAACCAGTAGCGAGCGGCCAGCTTCTTCGTTGACGCTGGCGCAAAGTTCGACCGTCAGGGTGCAGGTATTGCCGCCGAAGTCGCGTTCGGTGACGACGGCATTGCAGCCCTCCGAGTCGGCGGGAAGGTCGGACAGCTGAAGCTGTTCCGGGCGTAGCATGATCTGCGCCGGGCCGGAGAAACCGTTGCTGTTCACCGCGATCCGTCCCAGATCGCAATGGGCCCAGCCGGCCTCGATCCGCGCCGGCATGACCACCGCTTCACCGAGAAAACGTGCGGTCTGCTCGTCGTCCGGATAGCGGTAGAGGTCCATCGGATGCCCCGATTGCACCAGTCGTCCGTCACGCATGACGGCCAACTGGTCGGCAAACGACAGCGCTTCGCTTTGGTCGTGGGTGACCAGAATCGTGGTCACACCGGCCTCTTCGAGCAGGCGGGCGACCATTTTGCGCATGGCGCCGCGCAGGCCGGTGTCGAGGGCGGAAAAGGGTTCATCCAACAGCATCAGGCGTGGTTGCTGGGCCAGTGCCCGGGCGAGTGACACCCGTTGCTGCTGGCCACCGGACAGTTCGTGGGGCCAGCGCGCGGCCATGTTGGCGTTCAGGGCCACACTGTCCATCAGCGCCTGAATGCGCTCGGTTCTGGTGCTGCCGGTCTCGCTGAGCCCGAAACCGATGTTGTCCGCCACGGTCATGTGCGGAAACAGCGCGCCATCCTGCGGTACATAGCCGATCTGCCGCTGGTAGGCGGGCACGGCGTGGGTGCTGTCGACCAGCGTCTGGCCGTTGAGCGTCAGGCTGCCGGCATCGGGAAATTCGAACCCGGCGATCATTCGCAGCAGCGTGGTCTTGCCGGAGCCTGACGGGCCGACGATCACGGTGCGGCTGCCCGTCGGAACGGACAGGTTGATGGTGTCCAGCGCCGTTTGCGCGCCGAAGGATTTGCTGAGATTGATGATGTCGAGAGCGTTCATCGGCCGGCACTGCGCCTGGATTGGTGATAGAGGATGGCCGTGAGCGGCAGCGAAAGCACCACCATCAGCAGCGCGTAAGGCGCTGCGGCGGCGTAGTCGATTTCGCTGGTCATGGCCCAGAAACCGGTGGCCAGGGTGCGCGTGCCATTGGGCGCGAGCAACAGGGTTGCGGTCAATTCATTGGTGATCGCCAGGAACACCAGCGCTGCACCCGCTGCCGCACCGGGCGCGGCCAGGCGCAGGGTGATCAGCCACAAGGCGCGCAGGGGCGAGCGACCGAGGCTTTGCGCGATGTTTTCCAGCTCCACCGGCGCCTGGGCGAAACCGGCACGCAGGCTGACCAGCGCTCGCGGCAGGAACATCAGCAGGTACGCCAGCAGCACAGTGATGGTGGTCTGGTAGATCGGCCGGGCGAAGTGGATCGTCACGGTGACCAGCGCCAGTGCCACGACAATCCCCGGCAGAGAACTGGTGATGTAGTTACAGCCTTCAAGCAGACGCTGCAGCTTGCCGGGCGCGCGGATCGACAGCCAGGCAATCGGAATCGCGGCAAGGCTGGTCAACAACGCCCCGGCCACGCCGAACGACAGGGTCTGAAGCAGCGCCGGCAACAACTCTTCGCCTTGCCAGACCTCGGCGCCGCCCGCGATCAGCCACTTGCCCAGCGTCAGCATCGGGACGCCGAGCGCCAGCAGGCAGGTCAGGACTTGCAGGCACAGGCCCAGCGCGGCGGTGCCACGTTTGAGGCGCACGGTCCGCTGTTCGCGGGCGCTGCCGGAACCGACCCGGGCATAACGTGCCTGGCCTCGGGCGCTGGATTCAACGGTCAGCATCGCCAGACAGCACAGCGCCAATACACTGGCGAGCATATTGGCGGCCGGACCGTTAAAGGTGGATTTGAACTGATCGAAAATGGCGGTAGTGAACGTATCGAAGCGGATCATTGCGTACAGGCCGTACTCGGCCAGCAGGTGCAGACCCACCAACAGCGCACCGCCACAGATCGCCAGCCGTAATTGCGGCAAGACCACCCGGAAGAACACCGCCCACGGCTTGAGGCCGAGGGATTCGGCAACGTCTTCAATCGCTGGGTCGAGGCGACGCAATGTCGCTGCGATCGGCAGATAAAGGAACGGAAAATAGGCGATCACCGACACCAGCACGCCGGCCGGCAATCCATTGATCGACGGAATCAGACTGACCCACGCGTAACTGTGCACGAACGCCGGCACCGCCAGCGGCGCGACCGCCAGCAGTGACCACAATCGTCGCCCTGGCAGATTGGTGCGTTCGGTCAGCCAGGCGAGAGTGGTGCCGAGCACAATGCAGATTGGCAGGGTGATCAATACCAGCAATACGGTGTTGATCAGCAGTTCGGCCACCCGGGGGCGGAAGATCAAGGCTTCGATGGTCGCCCAACCGGTGTACCACGACACGCCGATGACAAAACCGATCGGCAGTAACGACAGCAGTGACACACCGATCGCCAGCACGACCACCCAAGGGCTCCCGCGACCGTTGAGGGCGCGGGTCCTGCGTGAAAGGTTGGCGGGGGAGGCCGCAGCGATCCCCGCCGGTAAAGTTTCAGGCATCAATTACAGCAGTCCTGCCTGGGTCATCAGTTCGACGGCTTTCTTGCTGTCGAGCTTCGATGCGTCGACTTTTGGCGCGTCCAGATCCTTCAACGGCACCAGTTTGGCGTTGGATGCTGCGTCCTTGCCCACGGCGTATTCAAAGGAGTTGCCGGTGCGCAAAACTTCCTGGCCCTGCTTGCCAGTGATGTACTGGAGGAATTTCTGAGCCTCGTCCTTGTGCTTGCTGGACGCCAGCACGCCACCGCCGGAAATGCTCACGAACGCGCCCGGGTCCTGATGCTTGAAGTAGTGCAGGGCGGTGTTCTTGCTGTTTTCGCCGGTCTTGGACTGATCGACGAAGTAGTAATAGTGATAGATCACGCCGCTGTCGATCTGCCCGGCATTGACCGCTTTGAGCACGGAGCTGTTGCCACGGTAGGCGGTGAAGTTGGCTTTCATGCCCTTGAGCCATTCAAGGGTGGCGGCTTCGCCTTTCTGTTCCAGCACGGCGGCAACGATGGCCTGGAAATCCGCACCGGCAGGCGAGGCGGCCCAGCGGCCTTTCCAGGCAGGGGAGGCGAGGTCCGTCAGGGATTTTGGCAGGTCTTTTTCCGCCAGTTTCGCCGGGTTATAGACGAATACGGTGGAGCGAGCGGCGATGCCGACCCATTGGCCGTGCGCCGGACGATAGGCTGCGCCCACTTGTTCAAGGGTGGCCGGTGCTACCGGGGCGAACAGCTTGGCATTGTCCACCAGCACCATCGCCGGGGAGTTTTCCGTCAGGAACACGTCTGCCGGAGAAGACGCACCTTCCTGCACGATCTGGTTGCCCATTTCCGTGTCGTCGCCGTTACGGATCGTGACCGGGATCCCGGTTTCTTCGGTGAAGCCGGCGACCCACGCCTTGGTCAGGGTTTCATGCTGGGCGTTGTAGACCACGATACCAACCGAGTCGGCGGCAAACACCTGGCCGGCAGCCAGCAGCGCCGTCGCCAGAGCAGCGTGCTTCAGAAAGGACGGAATGGATGAACTCATGACGGGGCAGCTCCTGTTTTTTAGACGTTATGGGCAACCGTTCGCGAGGAAATTTCAATGCGAATGATTTGCATATGTTGGCTGGCTGGCAATGTAGAGAGGCAAATGAGAAAAAAACGTCAAACAAACCGTTAATACATGTCATTGCCATTCAGGTTAGCAGTCACTTGGCGGGGACGCCGGGCGAACCCGGCGTTGTCTTTCAGGAGCCTTGGGGGAGGTAGGCGACGCTTTGATCTTCGCGTCCGTGGAACACTTGTTCGCCGCGGGTCGGGGTGGTGGTGATGACTTGATGGTCGCGACCGAGCTGCTCGAGCGGCACCGGATCGCCGGTGCGGTACTGGGCGACAAAGATGGTCCGTTGCGGATCCCAATGCCGGCCGCTGGTGCGCTCCAGCCACTCGAACATCGCGGCAGCATCGCCATCACGCGGGAAATCCCGGGTTTCCGGCACGTAGTAGAACGGTGCACCGCCGGTCTGCAGGTACATCGGCACTTTGTTGTCCACCTCGACCATGACCATGTGCCACTGACTCAATGGCGCCTTTTGGCTGGCTTGCAGGCGCACGGTCTCGCCGAAACGGATCGCGCCGCCGCCGCTGTTGGTCCACGGGTAAAGCACGCCGAGAATACCGAGCAGCAGGACGGTAGCCACGCCGAAACCGATTTTCAGGCCACGCCCGCCGAACGGGCTTTCGGCATTGCGCGCAGCCATGCGCCGGGTGATCCACCAGGCCCCGAGCAGTTGTGCGAACGGTACCAGCGGCAGCACGTAGTAACTGCGCCGACTGCCGCTGGCGGTGAAGAACAGCATCAACAACCCCAGGCCCTGAATCAGCCAGCGGGTGTCCGGTTCGATGTGTTTCCAGTTCCGCGCGGCAACCCACAGGGCGATGATCCAGCACGGCGCCCAGGGCAGGGTATACACCGGCAGGTACAACAAATAGGTGTAGATCGGGCCGATGTTGTCGAACGGCTGGAAGAACCGCACGACGTTTTCCCTCAGCACCAATCCCAGGCCGCTTTCCCCGTAGTTCGGCGCGCCGTAGAGATGGGACAGCAGGAATGGCGTCATATAGAACGCCCCGGCCACCAGCAGCGCCCCCAGCAGGCGCAGGTTGAGATGACGCTTCCAGCGGCCTTCATTCAGCAGGTGTGGCAACAGCACCAGCCCCGGCAGGATGAAGCCGATCAGGCCTTTGAACAGCGAGGTCAGGGCCAGCAAGCCGCAAAACACCACGTAGCGCGAAAACCGGGTGTCTTCCGGCCCGCGCCAGTACCACCAGACTGCCGCCAACACGCCGCACACGGTCAGGATGTCAGCCGTGGCGACCCGTGCCCAGAACACGAAATAGAACGTGGTCGCCAGCATCCACCCGGCGATCAGGCCGGTGCCTTTTCGAAACAGGCGCTCGCCCAGCAGGTACACCAGCCAGACGCTCAACCACGCGGACACCACCGAAGACAGGCGCAACGACCAGTGATCCAGGCCACCGGTCAGCCAGGCGGTTGCGGTGATCAGCCAATACGACAACAACGGTTTGTCGTAGTAGGGATCGCCCTTGAGGTACGGGTCGAAGTAATCGCCGCTTTGCAGCATCTGCAACGCGATGTTGGCCCAGCGGGTTTCTGCGCCCCAGAGCTCGCGGCTGCCCAGGCCGAGCAGCAACATCAGGGCGCTGGCGGCCAGCAGGAGCAGCAGGGCGCCCCGTTCATTGTTGCGCAAGGTCATGGCTGGCTCTGCGCAAAGATGAAGATCTGCAGATTGCCGCGACGGTAGTGCTTGCCGTCCACCGGCAGCAATTCGACTTCCTGCTCTTCCTGGGTACTGTTGACGCGCAAGACGACACCGACCGCGCCTTTTTTCCGCGCATCGGTCATCCATTGGCCGACGTTTTCCATGGTGACTTTACGCGCCGCCATGGCCGGGTCTTCGAGGCCGTACTTGAGTTCACCGATCGTGTTGAACAGATCCACTTGCGGCCGCTTCAAACGCCACGACAGCGCCGAGGCCGCGCCCAGGTCGTTGCTCAGCAAGGATGAGGTTTCACCCAGTTCCTGTTGATGCTCGGCAATGAACTGGTCAGGCATCTTGCTGTTGACGATCTGTGCCGGCATGGCCGCAGGCAGCAGCGCCACCAGCAGACCGATGCCCAGCGCCGGCATCGCCCATAACGTCAGTGGTCGCAACACCTGCAAGGCGTTGGCGATGATCCAGCCCACCAGCACGATGTACACCAGCGACAGGCTGAACATCTCGGTGTTTTCGTAGATTTCCTTGGTCGCTTGCAGATAAAGCAGCGCCACCAGCGCAGCGCTGGCGATGACGGTATTGATCACGCCGTTCAGGCGCAGGACGCGGCCACTGTGCTGATCCAGCCAGTTGACCACGGTCTGCCCCATCAAGAGTGCGATTGGAAGCAGGCACGGCATGATGTAGGTCGGCAGCTTGCCGCTGCTCAGGCTGAAAAAGGCCAGTGGCAACAGGAACCACAGCGCCAGGTAAGCGGTTTTCGCCTCACGCTTTTCACGCCAGGTGCGCAGGAGCGTCGAAGGCAGCAGCACGGCCCACGGCAGGGTGGAGGCAAACAGCAACGGCAGGTAGAACCACCACGGGCGAGCATGTTGCGCGGCATCGCCGGCGGCAAAGCGACGGATGTGTTCGTGCCAGAAGAAGAACCGCCAGAAGTCAGGTTCCCGGTAATGAACAGCCAACACCCACGGCAGGCTGATCAGCACGCAAACCACCACGGCGACCAGTCCGTAGCGCACCAGTTCGCCGAAGCGACGTTGCCAGATCATGTAGGGCAGGGCGATCAGTACCGGCAGCAGCAAGGCCAGAAAGCCCTTGGTCATCAGGCCCATGCCGCACGCCACACCCAGCAGCGCCCAGCCACCCAGGCGAGCGCGGGGCGTGCGGCTGTCGATGGCAAACCACACGGCAACCATGCTCAGGTTGACCCACAAGGTGAACTGCGGATCGAGGTTGGCATAACCGGCCTGACCGGCAATCAGCCCGAAACTCATATAAAGCAGGGCGCTCGCGGCGCTGATGCGCGGGTTGTTCCAGAGCCGGCGGGCCATCAGGTAGGTCAGCCAGACGCTGGCACCGGTACTCAGCGCCGAAGCGATACGCACGCCGAACAGGTTGTCACCGAAGATCGCCTGACCGATCGCAATCATCCAGTAACCGGCGATCGGCTTCTCGAAATAACGGATGCCCATGAAGTGCGGGGCCACCCAGTTGCCGCTGAGCAGCATTTCCTGGCTGATCTGGCCGTAGCGGGTTTCATCGGGGATCCACAGGCCGTGAGTCATCAACGGCAGCAGGTAAAACACCACGAAAGCCAGAATCAGGCCGGGGATGGCCAAGCGTTCGAAAGTTGTGGCGGGGGGAAAATGACGGGCAGCGTGTCGCAGCGGGTTGTTTTCAGACGTCATGACAGAGCCTTGGTACCGAACGAAGTTCTTGTGTCGATGACCTGCCCGGCGCGTTCCTGAGCGGGCGTGTCATCGTGTTGAATGAATGCAGGTGTCGGGCGTTTCCTGTATCCAGAGAACTGTCGTACCTCCAGGCCGAAGTTCTCGCGATAAAGCCAAGCTTAAAAAAAACAGTTGTCCAGTAAATCGGGGGCAGATACATGTCTCATTACAAATTAATGAAATCAGCGCTGGTTAGTTGAAAAAAAGTTCAGCCTTGCCGACCCGATCCAACTAAAGCATTAATGATTTTTGAGTTGGGACCAAGCGTCGGCATTCATGATGCCCAGCACTTTAAGTTGCCCCTTGTCATCGATGCGTACGAACAGGGTGCTGCCGTAATCGGCGGCGATTGCGTGGGGGAAACCGGTCTGTTTTTCAAAGTCGCTGATGCAGCCGCTGTGGGTGACCAGCACCAGATTGCGTTGCGCCACCTTGTGCGCCACCACGTCGTTGCGCAGTGAAGAACCACAGGACTCAAGCCAGATCTGGGCTGTGGCGTCCTGCCCGAACATGGCACGCGCCGTTTGCACGGTACGCGTCAGCGGGCTGGTGAACACCTGAGCCTGCTGCATGCCCAGTGCCACGAAGCCTTTGCCCACCAGCGCTGCAGAGTCGTTGCCGGCCTTGGTGATACCGTCGGCCGGGCCCAGGCAAAGATTGTCGGAACGGTCGCAACGTTCGGCATGACGCACCAGAGCAACGACTTCGCCGGCCTGCCAGGCCTTGGTCAAATCAGCCTTGGCCGCATGGCCGGCCTGGCCCAGATCGATGGGCGAACGGGTCATCCAGACGAAGCCGCTGACCAGCGCAATGACCAGCAACGAACCGATGATGGTCAGCAGTCTTCCAAGTCGCAGCGTCCGGCGTTGTTTATATGTCGCTGTTAATTGCATCTGTCGCTCCACGGCATGCCCCTTGACGTCGCAGGCGAGATTGGCCGGCGATTTAACCAACTTTTATAGTTGTGAACTTGAATATTGGCTGAACATTACGTTTGTGCACGTTGGGGGGCAGTGAAGAACATGTGAAAAATTTGCGAGAGTTGAAAATGCGCAATTAACCGGGTGTTTGATAACCATACTCAAATACCCTTTTTTTACCGGCCTGGCTTAACAAATGTTTATGTTTGCGGTGAAGCTGCGCAGGTTCGGTCAATGTCGCGGCGCTCGCCTGTTTTTGACCGGGAAGTCTGAAATCAGCAGTGGAGTCATCGACCCGAATGGATCTCAAGCAAAGCCTGACGAAACGGATCGTCATCGTGTTCGCTTTGATGAGCGCCCTGGTCGCCGGGGTATTCGCGCTGGGCATCGTTGCCGCCGTGCATGTGGTCGAACACAAACTGGCCACCAGCACTCTGAGTGGCGGCCTGCACCGCTTGCTGGCGATGGATGACATCAATCGCTGGAGTCATCAGCCGGAAAAGAGTGAATTGTTTTTCTTTGAAGGCGGGCCCGGGCCCATGGCACTGATTCCGTCACTGGCCGCGCTGTCACCCGGATTCCAGGAAATCATGTTCAACGGCGACGATTTTTTCGCGATGGTCGAGGTGGTCGGCGGGCGCAAATACGTGCTGCTGCGTGATCAGGAAAGCCTCGAACAACGTGAGCGGTTGCTGTTCATCGTGGTCACGGTCGGGTTTCTCCTGAGCATCCTGCTGGCGATCATGCTCGGTCGGTTGTTGGCGCGGCGGGTGATGGCGCCGGTCATTCGTCTGGCACGCCAGGTTCGCCACCGCGATCAGCTGTTGGTGCTGGCGCCCCCGCTGCACCCGGACTATGCGGCGGATGAAGTGGGAGAGCTGGCGTTGTCGTTCGATCAGACACTGGGGCGTTTGCGCGAAACCCTGAGCCGCGAAAAACTGTTCACCAGCGATGTCAGCCATGAACTGCGCACGCCGTTGATGGTGCTGGGCGGCTCCTGTGAATTGTTGCTCGCCAATCCGTCGCTGGATCCCCGTTCGACCGCACAGGTCAATCGCATCGCCCGGGCCAGCCACGAGATGCGCCAACTGGTCGATACCTTCCTGATGCTGGCTCGCGCCGAGGATGATGCCGGCAATGATATTTGCGTCACGCTCAAGGAAGTTGCCGATGCTCAGTGCGAGATCTGGGGCCGACTGATTCGCGAAAAAGGGCTGGAGTTTTTCTACGACGTGGATCAGCCCTGCATGGAACGTTTCAACCTGACGTTTCTGCAATCGGTGATGGGTAACCTGCTGCGTAATGCCTGGCATTACACCGATCGGGGTTTTGTCCGATTGACCTTAAGGGCCAACGGCTTCGTGGTGGAGGACAGTGGCATCGGCATTCCGGAAGAACAGCGTCAGGCCGTATTTCAGCCCTTCGTGCGCGGCGACGAAGGTCGGGGAGAGGGGCTTGGGCTGGGATTGTCGCTGGTGCAGCGGATCTGCAAGCGACAGCAATGGCAGGTGAACCTGAGTACGGGCGAATCCAACGGTTGCCGCTTCAGCGTGAAGTTGAGCCCTGCCACTCAGGACGCCGGCGGACAGCCCCGTCCATTACCCGCCGCCTGAGTGATCTGCGCAGCCAGTCGCTTGACGTTGTTCTGTTGTGCAATCACCAGTTCATTGATGCTCGGCCCGGACGGCGTTTGCAGGACTGAACGGCAGGTGAGCAGCCCATTGTCGGATTCACCGGTTGCGCGCAGTCGCCATTTGGCGTCGATCAGTGCGTATTGCCCGGGAAGCGAATCGAAACGTTGCACGTCGATGCGCACCGAGACTTTGCGCGACCCGCCGGCGTTGCTCAGTTGATCCACCAGGGCACTGCGCAGTTCGTCGGCCAGGCTGGCGCCCCACCATTCGGTTTCCAGAATCGCCAGGCCACTGTTGCCCTGGCGGATGACGATCTGCGGCCGGTCGACCTGCGGCGGCACGCTGATGCCTTCAATGGCAATGTCCGAGCCCGATCTGCCGGCCGCCGGTTGTGCCGGGGTCAGGGTATGAAAGCTGATCGGGTCGCTGCGACAGGCACCCAGCAGCAGGCACGCAGCGAGCACGGTGAACTTCAGCGGTAAAGCCATGGGACAGCTCCTGTGCTCAATTGCGCGGCGGTCCTTTGAGATCCAGCGGCGCGGCGTTGTCGGGGCGACCGCGAATCAGCGATTCCGGATGACGGCCCAGGTAATCCGACAGTTCACGCAACGAGCGCGACATGCGCCCGAGTTCGTCGAGGGTCTGGGTCAGTTGCTCGCGTTGCGGCGAGTCTTCGGCCAGGGTCGAGCTGGCCGATTGCAGGGTCTTGCTCACGTCCGCCAGGGTGCTCTGAACACCGGGCAGGGTCTTGGCGTTGAATTGGGTCAGGCCTTTGCGCAGCTCCACCAGATTGCTGTCGAGATTGCCGGCGATGCGTTCCACCGGCAGCTTGTTGAGTTTGTCGACCATGGCCTCGAGTTTTTCCTGCAACTGTTCGAGGCTGCCGGGGACGGTCGGAACGCTGATCGGGCGAGCGGTGGGGTCAAACGCGACTTTTTCGGCTTTGGGGAAGAAGTCCAAAGCGATGTACAGCTGACCCGTGAGAAGGTTGCCGCTGCGGGCCTGGGCGCGCAGGCCGTTGTCGATGAAGGTGCCGATCAGACGCACGCCGGCGGCTTCGTCGTCCGGGTTGTGGTTGAGCACCTTGAGCATCTTTTCGTGGGCCCGTCCCAGACGTTGCGGGTAGATCACGATGCCGACGTTGAGCGGGAAGCTGCGTTTTTTCTCGTCGAAGTCGAGGTTGATGCTGACCACCCGGCCGATCTCCATACCGAGGAATTCCACCGGAGCATCGACCTTGAGACCGCGCAGCGACTGATCGAAACGCAGGCTCAGGTACTGCGGTTTGCCGTTGGGCGGGGCGAGGGCGGTCATCTGGTCTTCGAACAGATCGAAGGACTTTTCATCCGCCGCGGCGACATCGTTGGGGCTGTAATCGGGTGCGCGGAAGGCGATGCCACCGACCAGCAAGGTCGACAACGATTCGGTTTTCACCGCAAAACCATTGGCACCGACGTTCACGTCAATGCCGCTGGCGTTCCAGAAACGGGTGTTTTCCGTGACGTAGGCATCGTTCGGCGCGTGAATGAACACTTCGATATTCACCCCTTTGCCGTCGGGGTCCAGGGCATAGGCCACCACCTGGCCGACCGGGATCTTGCGGTAGTAGACGGGGGAGCCGATGTCCAGCGAACCCAGATCCGAGGCGTGCAGGTTGAAGCGCCTGCCCGGTTCGCCATAGGTGATCGGGGGCGGGTTTTCCAGGCCTTTGAAATACTTGGCGCGATCGTTCGATTGGCCGATATCGGCACCAATGTAATCGCCAGACAGCAGGGTATCGATGCCCGACACGCCACCCGCGCCGATACGCGGGCGTACCACCCAGAATTGCGAGTCTTCGCGGGTGAAAGTTTCGGCCTGTTTGGACAGCTTGATCGTGGCGTTGACGCTCTTCTGGTCGTCGCTCAGTTCGACATCCGAGACCTGGCCGACCACCACGTTGCGGTATTTGACTTCGGTCTTGTTGGCGGTCAGACCGCTGCCGGTCTTGAAGGTGACGACGATCGTCGGGCCTTCCTGCATCAGGTTGTGCACCACCAGCGAAATGCCCACCAGCACGGCGACAATCGGCACGATCCACACCAGCGAAATGCTGAAACGCCGGGTCTTGATCGGTGCCTGGCCGGGTGCTCGCGGTTGATCGGCGGCTGACGACTCCATCCATGACCTCCAGAGTGTGTTGGGCACTGAGCGTCAGGAACGCAAAAGCACTTCATCAATATAGAAGTGCTTTGCGATAGAGCAAATGTGCAGGTCGCTTCAAGCCGCGAGGTTCAGCCGAGCATTTCCCGCAGGCGATACCAGAACATGCCCAATGCCAACAACGGCGAGCGCAGCGCCGGGCCGCCGGGGAAGGTCATGTGCGGCACGCCGCTGAACACGTCCATGCCCTGGCTGTGGCCGGCGTGAATCGCTTCGCCCAGCAATTTGGCGCACCAGTGCGTGACGTTCAGGCCATGGCCGGAATAGCCCTGGGCGTAGAACACGTTCGGGTGCTGCTTGAGGCGTCCGACCTGCGGGAAGCGGTTGGCGGTGATGCCGATCTTGCCGCCCCATTGATAGTCGATGCGCACATCCGCCAGTTGCGGGAACACCTTGAGCATCTTCGGTCGCATGTACGCGGCAATATCCGCCGGATCCTTCCCGGAGTAATGGCAGGCACCGCCAAACAGCAGACGCCGATCCGCCGAAAGCCGGTAATAGTCGAGGCCGACCTTCTGGTCGCAGAGCGCGAGATTCTGCGGGATCAGTTCGGCGGCGCGTTCCTTGGACAAGGGCTCGGTGGCGATGATGTAGCTGCCGGCGGGCAGGACTTTACCGCTGAGTTGTTGCTCGAGTTCGTCCAGGTGTGCGTTGCAACCGAGCACCAGGCTGCCGGCGCGTACCGTGCCCGAGGCGCAGCGCACTTGTACCGTCGCACCGTGGATGATTTCCAGCACCGGGCTCTGCTCGAAGATCCGCACCCCGAGCGATGCTGCCAGCCGCGCTTCGCCCTGAACCAGATCGAGCGGGTGCAGATGGCCCGAACCCATGTCGATCAGGCCACCTTTGTAGACACCGGCGTTGACCACTTGCCGACGAATGTCTTCGGGGCCGACCAGACGCGTTTCGTGGGCATAACCCGAGGTTACGAGACTGTCCTGTTCGGCCTTGAACGCTTCGAATTGCGCCGTGGTGTTGGCCAGTTCGCAGAAGCCCCAGCGCAAGTCGCACTCGATGGCGTTGTCGCCGATGCGCCGACGCACCAGTTCCACCGAGTCGACGCCGGCCTGTTGCAGGTAGCGCACGCCTTCTGCGCCGACATGGCGGGCGAAGCCCTCGACTTCATGGCCGATGCCACGGATCAACTGGCCGCCGTTGCGCCCGCTGGCGCCCCAACCGATGCGCCGGCCTTCGAGCAGCACCACCGAGAGACCGCGCTGGGCCAGCTCGATGGCGGTGTTGACGCCGGTGAAGCCGCCGCCGATCACGCAGACATCGGCGATCAGGTCGGCTTCAAGTGCAGGGTAGGGCGTGCTCGACCGGGCCGACGCGGCGTAGTAGGAGCGGGCGTGTTCCTGGGTGTACTGATTCATTTGTTCGACTTCACTTTGCTCCAGGAACGGGTCATCAGACGCATGATCGACTGGGGCGGGGTGGTGGAAATGTAGAGTTTGTCGAGCACCTCCTGAGGCGGATAAACCTCAGGATTGCTGACCAGTGCGACGTCCATGTATTGCTTGGCC
This sequence comes from Pseudomonas sp. GW821-FHT09E04, assembly GCF_059416185.1. Taxonomy (NCBI): domain Bacteria; kingdom Pseudomonadati; phylum Pseudomonadota; class Gammaproteobacteria; order Pseudomonadales; family Pseudomonadaceae; genus Pseudomonas; species Pseudomonas sp. GW821-FHT09E04. Next base: position 528,997 of record NZ_JBWKOR010000001.1, on the reverse strand, counting down.
GGCGGGTTCGGGTTGGCATAGCCGACCGAGGCGCTGACCTTGGCGATCACTTGCGGATCGAGCAGGTAATTGATGAAGGCGTGGGCTTCTTTGGTGTTGCCGGCATCGGCGGGAATCGCCAGCAGGTCGAACCACAGGTTCGCGCCTTCCTTGGGAATCGCATAGGCGATGTTCACGCCGTTGTTTGCTTCCTTGGCGCGGTTGGCGGCCTGGAACACGTCGCCGGAGTAACCGAAGGCCACGCAGATGTCGCCGTTGGCCAGGTCCGACACGTACTTCGAGGAGTGGAAGTAGGTGATGTACGGGCGGATGCTCAGCAGCTTGGCTTCGGCTTTCTTGAAGTCTTCCGGGTTTTCGCTGCGCGGGTCCATGCCCATGTAATTGAGGATCGCCGGGAACACTTCGTCGGCCGAGTCCATCATCGACACGCCGCACTGGGTGAGTTTTTTCAGATTCTCCGGCTCGAACAGCACGGCCCAGGAATCGATGTGGTCGATGCCCAGCACCTGTTTGACCTTGTCGACGTTGTAGCCGATGCCGTTGGTGCCCCACAGGTACGGCACCGAGTGCTCGTTACCCGGATCGTTTTTCTCGAGCAGGGCCAGCAGTTTCGGGTCGAGGTTTTTCCAGTTCGGCAGTTGCGAACGATCCAGCTTGAGGAACGCCCCGGCCTTCACCTGACGGGCCAGGAAGTGATTGGACGGCACCACCACGTCGTAACCGGTGCGACCGGCGAGCAGTTTGCCTTCGAGGGTTTCGTTGGAGTCGAAGACGTCGTAGATCACCTTGATTCCGCTGCCGGCCTGGAAGTCGGCGAGGGTGGTCGGGCCGATGTAATCGGTCCAGTTGTAGACGCTGACCTGGGGTTGGGCTTGCGCACCTGCGCTGCACGCCAGGGCCAGAGCGGCGGGGATCAGGGATTTCAACAGACGCATATCGACACCTCTTCGAATTATTGGATTTTTCAGGCGACTCTTGCTGATCGTTCCCACGCTCCGCGTGGGAATGCCTCAATGGACGCTCCGCGTCCGCTGCGTGGGAACGATCGTGGGTTTGGTTTTTGTCGTTTAAATCAGACGCTCAGCAACAGGAACTCACGCTCCCAGGAGCTGATCACGCGCTTGAAGTTTTCATGCTCGGCACGTTTCACCGCCACGTAGCCGCGCACGAACTTGCTGCCCAGATACTCGGCGACGGTGTCGCACTCTTCCATCTGGGTCAGGGCTTCTTCGATGGTGATCGGCAGGCGCAGGTTGCGGCGCTCATAGGCGCGGCCTTCGACGGCGGCACTTGGCTCGATGCCCTCGACCATGCCGATGTAACCGCACAGCAGGCTCGCGGCAATCGCCAGGTACGGATTGGCGTCAGCGCCGGGCAGGCGGTTTTCCACGCGCATCGCTTCAGGGCCGGAGGTCGGAACCCGCAGGCCGACGGTGCGGTTCTCTTCACCCCATTCGACGTTGACCGGTGCCGAGGTGTCCGGCAGGAAGCGACGGAACGAGTTCACGTTGGGCGCGAACATCGGCAGCACTTTCGGGATGAATTTCTGCAGACCGCCGATGTGATGGCGGAACAGATCGCTCATGGTGCCGTCGGCATTGGCGAAAATCGGCTTGCCGGTGGCGATTTCCACCACGCTCTGGTGCAAATGCATGGCGCTGCCGGGCTCATCGCCAATCGGCTTGGCCATGAAGGTCGCGGTGACGTTGTGCTTGAGCGCGGCTTCACGCAGGGTGCGCTTGAACACGGTGATCTGGTCGGCCAGATCCAGGGCGTCGCCGTGACGGAAGTTGATTTCCATCTGCGCCGGGCCGTCTTCGTGGATCAGCGTGTCCAGGTCCAGGCCTTGCAGTTCGCACCAGTCGTAGACGTCTTCGAACAGCGGATCGAATTCGTTGGCCGCATCGATGGAAAACGACTGCCGACCGCTTTCGGCGCGACCGGAACGGCCCAGCGGCGCCTTCAACGGCAAGTCCGGGTCTTCGCAACGCTGGGTCAGGTAGAACTCCATTTCCGGCGCGACAATCGGCTTCCAGCCCTTGTCGGTGTACAGCTGCAAGACTTTCTTCAGCACGTTGCGCGGCGACAGTTCGATCGGGTTGCCGAACTTGTCGAAGGTGTCGTGAATCACGATGGCCGTCGGTTCGATGGCCCATGGCACCACGTACACCGCATCGCTCACCGGTTTGCAGACCATGTCGATGTCGGCCGGGTCGAGCAGGTCGTAGTAGATGTCGTCGTCGACAAAATCCCCGGTTACCGTTTGCAGCAGCACACTTTCCGGCAGGCGCATGCCTCGCTCATGCAGGAACTTGTTGGTCGGTGCAATTTTGCCGCGGGCGATGCCGGTCAGGTCGCTGACCACGCATTCCACTTCGGTAATCTTGTGATCTTTCAGCCACGTGAACAGCTGATCGAAAGGGGCATTCATAAAGACCTCGTCGTTGGTTTTATTGACGCGGGGGAAGTGCGATTTCATCTTTCGCAGGCTTCCCCTGTGGCGCGTTGACGACTATCTTGGGCGGGCCTTGCCGTTCCATCTATCCACTTTAAGCAGCACCAAAGCGCACCAAAAGAGTGCGCAAGGTCTCCCATGACAACGTGTAATCCGCTACAGGTTCAAGCTTTCAACACCGCCGATGTCGCCGAACAGGTTCGCGCCACACCGGGCTGGGTCCAGCATTACCAACAGATGTCGCCGGGGCATTTTGCCGGGCGAATCCGCTATCTGGACTTGGAAGGCGTGGAGGTCTACGAAGAACAGATGAACACCCGGGTCGAGCAGAATTTCAGTGCGCCTTCGGGGTCTTTGGCGTTCTGTTTCGATCGCAGTGACAACGCGCTGTATCTGCTGAACGAAGAGAGCCGCAACATCTGGATCACCCCGGAGAACTACCAGGAAATCGCCGTGGTGTTCGGCCCCGAATTCGTGCGCCGCAACGGCCTGGACGTGGCCCGGCTGGAAGGTTTGTTCATGGCGCCGCTCAACGGCGCACAGAACGCGCTGTTCAGTCGCTGGTTAAGCTCGACCCTCACGAAGTTGTCGCAAACCCTTGATCAACCAAGCAAAGAAGCACTGACCCAACAGTTGCTGGAGGACTGCCTGTTCATCCTCGACAACGCTTGCGTGTGCCTCGACAGCGGCGGTTTGCAGCGCCGCGCGGAAGAGCGCACGACCATGAAACGGGTGGGGGAATGGGCGGCGGATTCGCCGGAGGAAACCCTCAATCTGCTGGAATTGTCCCAGGTCGCCGGCGTTTCGTTGCGGCAACTGCAGCAGACCTTCAAGGCCTACACGGGGATGTCACCGACCCAGTGGTTGCGCCTGCGCCGGCTCAACAGTGCCCGCCGGGAGTTACTCAAGGGAGCGGCTTCAGGCACCACGGTGGCCGAAGTGGCGATGAACTGGTCGTTCTGGCATCTGGGGCGGTTTTCCAACAGCTATCGGGCGCTGTTCAATGAACTTCCCAGTGAGACGCTCAAGCGTTCGAGCAAATAAAGCGCACTATGAAAAGTGCGCTTTATTGCGTTGAGTACGGATTGCCGTGTGTTTAACGGCCCGAAAGTAACCGTTGTCTGTAAGACCCTTCCGGCGTCTGTTGCTCGATGTTTCATGTGTACGACTATTCTGATTTAAATAAATAAAAATCAAAGGCTTGCGAAGGTTTTATCGAATCGTTCTGTTTCTTCTGCTCCTTCAGAAAAGTCATCTAGCGTTCTGCGGACCGGTGCAATGGTTGCACCGGCCGTATGAATAGAGGCATTCAAGATGGCTGTTCCATTGAAAGAGTCGGAAAGCAGTAACAACCTGCCGCAAGCGGTACTTCATCTTATCTCCGGGCAATATCCGGGCGTTGCACGCGATGCCGGGTTATTGACCCGAGAAGATGTGATCAAGATCAAGCAGTACGTGAAAAAGGGCCTGTCGCTGCCCGGCGACCTGCCGGAAGTCGAGTCGTACCTCAAGTACAAGAAGATCGATGTCGCAGGTCTGGAGCCGGCCGACATCCAGGTGCTGTTCAAAAAGATCCGCATTCACGCCGCCAGTTGGGATGCGGTTGAAACCAAGATCCTTCAGCAGAGCAGCGATCTGGCGGCGGCGGCGAAAAACATCGTCAGCAGCGGCGGGGAAATCATATCCGTGATCAAGGAAATGCCGATCATGGAGCGCGTCAGGACCACCTTCGGACAAATGACCGGGAATGATCTGGCCGGTATCACGTACACGTCGGACGACGGCGAAGTGGCCTCGGCAGTGACTGAAATCATCAAGCTGATGAATGTCGACATTCAGCGCCAGCAAGGTGCGACGCGGGAACTCAAGGATCGCATCTCCAACTTCAAGATCGAACTGTCCGGTGGTGATTTGTCGACCGGCAAGCGGGTGTTCGGCCTGCAGTCGGAAGTGAAGGGCAAATACGACCTGATGGAACGCAACAACCTGGTGGAGTCGATCGCCAGCACCCAACAAACCATCAAGGAAAAGAAGGAGCGGATCACCCAGCTGGACAAGGACTACGACTATTACGTCGGCATGTCGTTCTCCGGCGTGCTGCCGATCTTCTGGCCGATTTCCGGTTCGATCTTCGGCCCCAAGGCCGAGACCGCGCGCAAGGAGCGCAATGCTCTGAAGGCCGAGGTCGATGCGCTGGAAGAGAGCGCCAGCGGCAAGCAAAGCCTGCAGAGCGCCATCGAGAGTTCGATGTCGAATTTCGGTGATATCGGCATTCGCATGGCCGGCGCAGAAGCCGCGCTGAACATCCTCAACACCATGTGGCAAACCATGCTCAGCAAGATCGATGCCTCGGCGCAGCAGTTCGAGCGCATCAACGATGCCTTGCGCCTGACCACGTTCGTGGCCGAGTTCGCGCTGGTGATCGACCCGTGGCGTGATGTGAAAAGCACCGCCGGGGAGTTGCTGGCAACTTTCAATGCCGCCCTGGATGAATACAAGAAATCATTCAACTGATTGCCCATTCGCTTTGAGGATTATTGCCATGAACGGCGTTACACCCATCAATACCCCGCATATCCCGACGGTCGACGTGAAGAGCATCGTGCAGACCATTCGCGACATTTCGACCCTGGCGCGTTTTCGCAATGTTCATTCCGACGTGCTGCAAGAACGCGCGCAACAAGTCGCCGCGTATTTGAACAACACCGATCAGACCCTGCGCGAAGCGTTTCCGGTTCTGTTGACCGCATTGAGCAACGCGTCCGGGGACAGCTATTTCTCGGCGCTCGAAGAATTGCGCGACACCCTCGGCCGGGATGACCTGACGACCGAAGACCGGACCTTGCTCAACGCTGAAATCCGCAATATCAAAGGGATCGTCGAGGCGATGTTCGAACGTGTGGAGGCTCGGTTTACAGAGTGCGCGCAGCGTCTGGACAACGATGTGCGCAGTGTCTACAGCGTCGAAATCGGTGAGCGCGCCAATGAGCCGTTGAGCGTTGCCAAACAGCGCAAGGCACGGATCCTGGCGCATCTGGATGAACACTGCCGGAGCAAGGCGACCTGTGTGGAGCAACGCGACACCCTGGTCAAGGCTCAGGAGGTGATTCGCGAGTTCAATCTGGCCGAGATGTACAAGAACGCGATCCCGTCGGGCAAGGCGCTCGACAGCATCGACATGGCCAACCCGAAGAAAGAGGCGGTGAAGCAGGGCATCGAACTGGTGCGCAAAGTGCTGGGCGTGGTGTCCGATGGCATCAAGTACAGCGAGTTGGCGACTGCGCGCAACAATCTGGACAAGGAAATCCAGAGCATTTCCCAGGCAATGAATGTGCTCAATACCGATCTGCAAGCGGCTGACGATGTGCTGTCGGATGCCAGTGCGATCGTCGAGATCAGCCGTCAGCGGCGGGTCGCGGGTGAAGAGATCACCGCAGTGGCCAATGTCTGGAAAGGCTTTGCCTTGGCACTTGAGCGCCTGAAGAACAGCGACTACTCGCGCAGCGATCTGTCTTCGCTGATCAATCGGTACAAGACGCACCTGGTCACGCTGAGTGCGGATTACAACGCCCTCATGATCAACTGAGGGCCGGGCGCAGTCGGTCAAGCGATGGGCTGCGCCTGCTTCAGACCCCATTTCCGAGCAATTGGCTGAACGCCTCCAGCTCACCTTTCTCCACATCCGAAACCAGCACGAAACGCATGTGACCGGCCTGCCAGGAAATCACGTTGAAGCCGCGAATCGTCTGGCTCTGCGACGGTTTGTCGGCGTCCGTTGTCGGCAGGATAAACACATTGATGATGTGTTTGGCGCGGCCGTAACTCAGGGCTGCGGTGGTCTGGTGTTGCAGGTAATCGAGCCGTCCGCCGAGCAGTGGAAAGCCTTGCGCCGAGTAGTCGACGACGGGCGGTGAGAAGTCGAGTTTACCGGTGAACCAGGGTTTTACGGTGTGGCGATCCGACGACACCACATCGTTCAGGTGCTGGCCCATCAACGAGCGCACATGGCTGGAGACGGCTTCGTCCATCAACGGTTGTTCGCTGCCCGGTGTTGCCACGTAAAGCACCATCGCCAGGGCCAGGGCCGCTGCGGAAAATGCCGGGGCGAACCATTTTCGCCAGCGTTCGAACGGGCTCGGCGATGCAGGCGCAACGGCGGCCAACACGCTGGCCGCCAGTGATGGCGGCGCGGAGTAATACGGCGCATGGCGTTTCACGCTGACCTTCAGTAATTTGGCCTCATCATGCAGCCGCGCACAGTCAGCGCATGTGGCCAGATGCGTAGCGACATCCGCAGCCATCGCCGGATCAAGTTCCTGATCCAGGTAGCCATGCAGTTGTGTCTGGCAAACCGTGCAGTGGAGTTCATTCATGATCGTGCAACTTCAGTAGTTCCAGCTTGAGCATGGCACGCGCCCGGGCCAGTCTCGACATGACGGTGCCGATGGGAATATCGACCACCAGGGCGATGTCCTTGTAGGGCATGTCTTCGAGTTCCTTGAGCACAATGACCTCGCGAAACGCCGGCGGCAAGGCGCTCAGTGCCTGCTGGAGCAACGCCGCGTTTTCCGTGTGAATGGCCAGCAGTTCCGGGCTCTGGCTGTGGCTCAGTGCGCCGCCGCTATCGCTGCTATCGCCGGTTTCGTCATCGATAGCGACCCAGTGGCGTCCGGCCGAGGCTTTGAGCCAGGTGTAGCTTTCGTTGCGCACGATGGTCAGGAACCAGGCCTTGGCGTTGCCATCGGCAAAGCGCTGCAAAAACCTGAAGGCGCGCAGGGCGCTTTCCTGCACGACGTCCCGTGCAGCGCTGTCGTTGCCTGTGATCCAGCGCGCGAGGTTGTAAGCCGCGTCCAGGTGCGGCGCAATCAGTTCCTCAAATCGATTCATAGTGGTTTCCGCACCGTCACACCCCTATAACCGTGATGCGTCGTGTTTTATTCCCTGAAAAGAATTTGTTTTGCAGCGTGGAATAAACGTTCGCCCCGCGTGGTTCTACCTGGTGCCAGCTACATCACTGTAGTCCGCCAGCGAGGACATCCCCATGGACAATCAAGCAAAACATCCACTGCGCACCGACGGCCTGCTGCACAACCCTGACCGGCGAACGCTGCTCAAATGCTCGGCGTGGGCCGGGGCCGGAGTCCTCTGGGCATTGAGCGGCGGCATTCCCAGAGCGTTTGCGATGGATGAGGCGGGTAACGTCACCGACCCCAAGGCGTTGGCCAGCACCTTTCATTTCGTGCAGATCAGCGATTCGCACATCGGCTTCAACAAGGAAGCCAATCCGGAACCGGTGAAAACGCTGCAAGTGGCGATCGACAAGGTCATCGCACTGCCGAAACGGCCGTCGCTGATCCTGCACACCGGCGACATCACGCACCTGTCCAAGCCTGAGGAATTCGACACCGCGGCGCAGGTGCTCAAAGGCCTGCCGTCCACCGTGCATTACATCCCCGGTGAACACGACACCCTCGACGAGGGCGGCGGCAAGCTCTATCTGGAACGTTACGGCAAGGGCACCAAAGGCAACGGCTGGTACAGCTTCGATGACCATGGCGTGCATTTCATCGCGCTGGTCAATGTCTTCAACTTTCAGGCCGGCCATGAAGCCACGCTCGGCGCCGATCAACTGGCGTGGCTGGCTGATGATCTGCGCGCGGTTTCGACCAGTACGCCCGTCGTCGTGTTCACCCACATTCCGCTGTGGACGATCTATCAGCCATGGGGCTGGGGCACCGAGGATGGCGATCAGGCGATTGCGATGTTGCGCAAATACGGCTCGGTGACGGTGTTGAACGGCCACATCCATCAGGTCATCCAGAAGGTCGAAGGCAACATCACCTTCCACACCGCCCGTGGCACGGCGTATCCACAACCGGCACCGGGCGCGGCGCCGTCTCCGGGGCCGATGACCGTGGCGGCCGATCAGTTGCGCAACTATCTGGGGATCACCGATGTGCGTGCGACACAAGGCGATCATCCGCTGGCGCTGATCGATTCGACACTGGTCTAGGGGAGGGCAGCCAGATGAAAACGCGACTGTTGGCTGTGCTGTGCCTGATGCTGTCGATGCCGGCGTGGGCGCAGGAGGTGAAAGTTGATATCAAGGAGTTCATGTTCGGCCCCAAGGATCTGACCGTGGCCGTGGGCACCAAGGTGACGTGGGTGAATGACGATCAGATCCCGCACACGGTGGCAGAGACCCACAAGGTGTTTCGCTCGGGGGCGCTGGACACCAATGACAGTTTTTCCTGGGTGTTCAACACGCCGGGCGAGTTCGAGTATTTCTGCGTGCTGCATCCGCAGATGATCGGGAAGATAGTGGTGACTCAGTAAACAGAGGGCGCGGCTTCAATGAGGCCGTGCCCTTTTTCTGTTTTCAGAGCTGCACCCGGCGCAGCCTGCCGCTCAACGCAACCACCTTGTTATCCGGCGTGGGCAGCGGGCGCCCCGTCAAACCCATGCCTTCGCTCACCAGCACCGCATCCTGCACCAGGCACAGGTTGGACGGGGTATCCAGGTCCCGGGCGAGCACGGTCACTTCGCTCGTTTGCAGGTTGCAGCTCAACAGTCGCCCGCTGAATCGAGTGAAGCCGCCATGCAGGGTTTCGCCATTCCAGTCAGGCGGCAAAGGTTGTTGAAGACGACTGCAAAGCTCCAGCACCAAGACGTTTCCTTGCGGACACAGTGCCAGTCCGGTAGGCAGCTGCAGGCCGCGAATCAGCACTTCGATCCGGCCGGTGTCGGGCCAGACCCGGATCACCTGGCCGGCCTGATCATCAAAGTCGATGCCTTTGCGGCTCGGATCGCTTTGCAGCTCTCCGGAGAACAGGCTGATCAGCACGGCGTCCGTCGCCGGTTCGTGCACCAGCGTGACGGGGACGGCTTCCTGGCCCATGTCCAGATCGGGCAACTGGACCAATACCTGTTCCTCCTCGCCGGTGCTGAATTCCACCAGTTGATTGGTATCGGGTTTGACCGCCAGCCAACTGCGGCGGGTCGGGTGATAACACAGCGCATTCAGATTGCCCCGGCTATGAAACAGCGGCTCGGGCGGGGTGTATTGCAGGTCCAGCAGTTTCGAACCCTCGACATAGTCGGTCTGGCTGACCAGGCAGCGCCCGTCACCGCAGGCGATGTCCGACAGCCCCATGATTTCATCGCGCAGCATGCGGGCCTGCATGTTCATGGCGCGGAAACCTTGCGCCAGTGTTTCAGGGGCGAGATACGCGCCGGGCTTGAGCGGGTTAGGTCGCAGTCGGCTGATGCGGCCGCTGAATGTCTGGTCCGGCAGGCCTGAACCGGCTTCGACCAGCAGCAGGCTGCCGTCGGCTTGCACGCAGGCGCCGCGAGGGTTCAGCAGGCCTTCGGCGATGATGGTGCTCGGGCGCAGGGTCTCGCGGGGGCGCGCAGGAATATGAACAGTCATAGGTTTCTCTCCATGGGCTGATGGACGCGATTACTGCGGCGGTTGCCACGGCTCGCCCGTGAGATAGGCCCGCAGCAGTGCCCGCTGACAGGGCGACATCGAGCGCACCACGGGCATGAACAGCGTGGTGCCTTTGTAGGCATCCGAGGTTCGGGCGAGGATCGGGTTCTTCGCGCCCATGATCGCGTCGGGCTGGTTCAGCGGGATGTAGCGAGACATGGCCGGGAATGCCAGGTAGTGAAAGCGCAGGACGTTCGGATACATCAGTTGCCAGGTGATGGTGGTGCCCCTGGGGATGCCGAAGTCGGTCTGGGCGTATTTGCGGAAGTTGGTGAAATACGTGCCGCTTTCCTGACCGTTGACGGTGTAGGTCAGGGCGACGAAACCGGCGAAGGGAGCTGCTGCGGGTTTTACGTTGACGGAGAAAGTGACGGCTAATTGACCGGGGCTCACCGTCAACGCCGGGGGGAAATAAAGGAAGTCGCAGTACCGCTGTTGCGTGTAATACGGTCCCGAGGGCGCGGCGGTGAGATCGATTTCAGTTGTCCTGGTCACCGCAGCACCCAGATACCGGACCTGCAGCGTTATCGACAGGCCCTGTGGGTAGTCCTCGGTATAGACACTGCGTTGATCGGCATAGATCCGATAGACGGACTCTGTTGCCTGCAACGTAGTCCCGGCGACCGTGCCGGGGGCGTTGATGGCCAGCGCTGAGGATCTGACCGCAGACTGCTGAGTTGTATTGAGAGGCACATCGACAATGCCGCCATACACGTAATAGTCGAACAGGGGACTGCTGGTCGGATCGAGTGTAGTCAGGGTGGTCTCACCGGCTGCCAGGGTCACAGGACCGTAATTCCCGTTAGGTCCGATAGGGCTGGTGATGTCATCCCTGACGACTCTGAACGTCTCTTTCGGAATGATGTTGACCATGTCGACGCTCAGCATTTGCGCGTTGCTCAGGTCGGCGTAGCCGGTGCCGCCGGTGTCCTGATTGACAATCTGACGGCCCGCCTGGCAGTTCAGCGGCTCATTGGCGAACGCCGGAGCCAATGTACCGATGACCCGGCCAATGCTCGGGTTCGGGGTGTCTCTGCCGGCGGCATAATCGGCTTGCAGCTGGGGCGTGGTCATCGTCGGGCACATTTCGAACATCACGAAGCGCAGGACGATACCGGTGGCCCCCGGCGCCTGGATGATCGATCGCAAGCCGCTGCTGTTCTGGTTCCAGCTGACAATACTGCTCAGGGGAAAGGTCAGCTGGAAGGTGCCACTGATACGGCAAGAGCCGGGTGAATCCATCTCACTCGGCAGTGGCTGCAGCACCCGCATGCCGAGATCCAGACTGCTGCAAACCGTATTGGCGCGAATCAGCAATTGGATGTTGTTACTGCCACCGATTTGCAGACCACCGACAAATATCTGGGTGGTGGTGGTCGAGGTGGGGTCGAGATCCACCATCATCGGGCCCGATACCGGCCCTTGTCCGGTCACCGGGTCCACAGAACCCAGCAGATAGACCGGCTGGCCCACCATATCCCCGGTGGTACTGACGCTGCCGGGGCTGCCCTGGGAACTGATCAGCGCGTTTTGCATGTCGACGACATGCTGCCCGTAATGATTCCAGCCGCCGGCAGTGTAGTAGTCGCCCGTGGGCGCATTGATCATGTTGTTCAACTGATCGTCGGTGTAAGACTGGGCCCCCGCTGCGAGAGTCGAGGTGGTCAGGTCGAAGATCGGCCAGTTGTCATCGCCGTTATAAGGAATGGTGGGTGAATTGTTCGGCAGACTGACATCCGTGCGGATACCACCCCAGAAATTCAGTCGCGGGCCATTGAGGATACTCATGATTTATTTCCCGTCCTTGATGGTTTTGCCGAGAGGCGAATTGGCGAATTTGAACAGATAGGAGTAATCGGACTTGTAAGGACTCTTGACTGGTGTCGCCATGGAGTGACAGTTCATGCAACTGCTGTTGGGCTGGATGTAGCTTTCCATGGTCACGTTGGCCGACAGTGCCGGCGTCGGCTGACCCAGCGGGTTGCCGGGGTTGTCAGGCATCAGCGGGCGTTGGGTGGTGATGAGCTGGTAGTACTTCAACACGCTTTTTTGCAGCCCCGGGTCGGCCTGGTAACTGGCGTTGATCTGGTTGGTGATGTCGGCGATCGGGGTGACCCGGTTCAGCGGATTCGGGGTCTGGAACGTGGTGCCGGGTTTGGGCACGCAGACCTGGTGCGGGCCCTGAGTCTGCCAGTCGCACGGCGACTGGTTGAGCGTCGCGGCGGGCGCAGCGGCGTTGAAGTAGGAATAGGCCGTGCCAGACGCGGGCTGATCGACCCACTGACCGTTCACCTGCACCTTCGGCGGAACGTTGTCGACTTGCTCGAAGGTCGACCAGATCCACTGCGGATAACCGTTCGCCTTGGTGATGATGTGCAGACCCACCAGCCCCAGAAACGCCTCGCTGACCCCGATCTTCTCGCCTTGGTCATTGAACCTGGCCACGCGCGCGATCATGGTCAGGTAACGGCGGGCGTTGTCACGAGGCGTGAGAATGCGCCAGCTCGATTTGATCTCGATGACGCCCCAGGGGAATTGGATGTTGTTGGCTTTGGAAACGACGTCGGCGTTATAGAAGTTGTTGCCCACGATGTAGTTGTACGAAGTCTCGTTGGCCGAGATGTCGTAGTAGGTCGGGTTCCGGGCCTGATCGATCAACCAGCCGCCGACCGCCTGATCGACGGCGTTCACCTGAGCGCTGTTTTTCAACGAGGCGATGTTGATGATGTTGAAGCTTTTTGCGATTTGCGGGGAATTCCACGGCCCGGGATTGGCGGCATTCGGCAGAAAGATTTCGCCGACGGTCTTGTAGGTCTGCCAGACGGTGTAGCCGGCCGCACCGGGCTGTTTGGTGCAGTCGGGATTGCCGCGCTGCCCGTTCTTTGCCGGCCAGCTCAAGGCGATGAACATCTGCCAGCTGTATTGATCGAACTGATCCTGTCCGGCCGTGGCGGCCGGTGCGGTGCTGGGCGGCTGGCAGTTCAACTGGCTGGCCTGCGTCGATGTCATGGCTTGTTCCCTGGCCAGCACCGGCAGGCTGGCCAGACCCAGCAATATCACGGAATAACGGAATGTGGTTTTCATGGCGATCCTTCGTCGTTGATCACGGTTTACGCTGCATGAGTTTGTTCCACTGCGCTTTGTGGCCATTGCTCTGCGATTCCGGTGGCTCGAACAACTGGCAGGGCGGCGGGTTCGACGGGCACATGGCGGCGACCTGCGCCCAGGTCTTTGCCGGGTCCGGTTTGGCGATGTGAAAGTCGGTGTAGTTCTGGCTGACGATCGGCGCGTTGGCGACGCTGCTATCGCCGGAAAAGAAGAACGATTGCGGCGGCCGGTAGGGCGGTTGTCCCGACATTTTTTTGTAGAAGGCATAGCCGAACAGGATCGGACCTTGCGGCGAATCGAGATCCAGGGCGTAAGCCTGCACGCTGCCGTTGAGGTTTTTACTGCGCTCGGCGCTGTAAGGAAGGTGTTCGATGAAGTCCTGCCGTGGCGGATGATTCATCGGGGAAAACATGCAGCAGGCCGGCATGTCTTTCGGGCGGTCTTGCGGGTAGGTCAGGAAGTACGCCTTGTTGCCCAGGGACACGAACGAGCAGGTGTAGTTGTTGTTCTTGATCGGGAAGATCGGCAAACAGTATTTCTCGTAGTGCTCCATCATCGCGCCGAAGCCGTCGCCATCCGGCGGGATGTACGTGGTGTCGTAGTAGCTGGTTCCGCGAGAGACGGTGTAGTCCGCAGGCGTCAGGGTCGAAGGTGGGTTGCTGTAGGGCGGCGGGTTCTTTTCGTAGTTGTGCATCACCCGGTACATGGTCCAGTTGCTGATCCAGAACGCCGGGAAGAACGGATCGGAGGGCTCGCCGGGAAGACGCGTGGCGATGCAGTTGCCATTCTGCTCATTACACCCTTCGGTGTTGTGCACCCCCATGGTGAAGTACACGGCGCCGGTGTCCTGGGCAAATACAGGCGGACTGAACAGCAGGATCAGCAGCAACAGACGATTCAAGAGGCTGACTTTCATGGGTCACTCCTTGGCAAAGCGCACGGCGGGAGCGAACTCCCGCAGTGGCTCATCTTTCCTGATTGAGCAGCGTGGGTCAGAGGTTGTCGTAATCACTCATATGGAGTGGCATGGGCGGGAAGTTGCGCTTGACCAGTTTCTGCGCCCACAACTCCAGCACGGCGCGCCGGCTTTGCGACAGGTCGCGGGTGATGGGCATCGCGAGGGTGCTTTCTTCCTGGTACTCCTTGCTGATCAGCCGGATCAACTGATCGACAGCGCCTTCCACCCGCGTGCGGGAGTTGAGCGGCATGAACTTGTTCATGATCGGGTACAGGTAGTAGAAGGTCTTGAGCACCCTTGGGTAGATGAAGTCATCCCAGATCGCTTCGGGCGCATTCTTGTCCTTGTAGATGTCGTTCCAGTAATTGACGAAGTCCTGTTGCAACTGCATGTCCAGAGGCAGGACGCGTAGTGGGGTGAGGAAGTCGATCTGAGCCTTGTTGAGCGCGAAGCTGAACGGGATGACCGGGTCGCTGGTGCCTTCCTTGACGATGAAGCGCAGCGTAGGGAAACCCGGAGCCAGAGCCTTGAAACTCACCTGGGCGATGCCGTTGGCGTCGGTGGTGGTGGCGACGTAGGAGTAATCCACCGTCTGATCGTTATCCAGCGTTCCACTGACGTAGACGCCGGCGTCGAACTCCAGGCAAGGGGTCAGGGGGACCGTGATCGGTTTGCTCGGTCCATTCATGAATGACTGATAACTGACCGGAACGCCCACCGGTTTGTCTTTGGTTTCCAGATTGACCAGTCGACGACCGCTGCCGGTGGCCAGGTAGTTCGCTACAGGCGCCGCGCCCTTGAACTGTGGCAGGTGGGCGGTGTTTTTGTTGCGGTCTGCGTTGTCGTAGAACAGCGTGAAGTCGGGGTTGTTTCTGAACGTCAGGTAGTAGTCGCTGGTGGTCACGTTGTAAGGGTTGCCGTATTCCACCACCCAGAGCGTGGTGTTGGCGGCCGGTTGACCATTTTTCTGCACCATGATGTTCAGCGTCTTGCGATCGTTCACGTCGACGAAGGTGCCGCTTTCTACCACCTCGGCGGTCCAGACTTGCTGAACGGCGGCCTTCACGGATCCTGTCGAGTTCTGTTGCTGCAACTCCAGCGGACCGGATTGCAAGGTGGCCGTTTGCGTGGCGTTGAGAGGGATATCCAGCAGGCCCGAGCGCTTGTCGAATGCCGACTGTCGGTACTGATCGAAACCGATGTCGACCACCGGCACGAAATTCCCGTTCTGCGATACGCCCAGCTTATAGTCTCCGGCCTGGAACTTCTCGGCAGTCAGGACATCGGCGTTCTTGTCCAGCGGATAGAACGGAAACGTGTTGGCCAGATCCAGCGACAGCGTGTTGTTGGTGATCTGCGCCGATGTCACACCCAGATTGGTGCTTGTCGGCTGAGACATGCCGGGGCGAGTGACCATGATCTTCTGGTCGGTGACCAGACGTGGGCCGGCGGGTGCCGTGGGGTATTCGTGGTCGAACCACAGACCCAGGGTCGCTACGGTACGGTTGTAGGCGGGGTTGAAGAAAATATCGGAAACGTTGTCCAGCCCCTTTTGATACATCGCTGTCATACGGGCCAGCGCCGATGGGTCATTGTTGCGGGTGTTGATGTACGGGAAGTCGTTGAACACACCGTTCCTGTCGTAACAGGTGAGGTACGTGGCGAACCTGAACATCAGGCCCTGAGCGTTTTGAGCCTCCATCTGTTGCTGGAGATTGCTCAGCAGGACGGAATCGCCGATGACCCATTCCAGATTGTCCCGGGGAAAACAGGTCTGCCAGGTGGTGGTGACATACGCCAGACCGCCAAAGTCACCGGCCCAATTGAACGTCAGGAAGCGGTCGAGCATCCGGTATTGACGGTTCAGGGTCAGGCCACAGGTGGCATCCCCCAGCTGCAGCTTGTCGAAGTACAGCGCCGTGAAGGTGTTCTGCCACGGGCTGATATCGACGAAGCGGGCGGCCGTCGGGCTCTGACTGCCAAAGGGATTGCCGAGCAGCTGGAAGTCCCTGCCGACCAGCGCGTCCTGAGCAATGTAGGTGTTGGCCTGCAACTCGCCGCCAATAATGGTCGAGCGGGTACTCTGGTAGCTCACTGTCCCACAGGCGTTGTCGCCAAACAGGTCCCATTCGGCGGGTATGAACGGGAAGGTGTTTGGGCTTCCGTTGGTCGGAACCTGCTGCACATAGGGCGGCAGATCATTCTGCTGCACGGGTGAAATGATCCAGGGCATCAGGGTGGTGGGCGCGTTCTCCTGCGTGATGTCGTAGTAGCTGGTGAACGGCCAGTTGATATCCATCTTCACCGCGTCATAGAGCGGCAGCACATCGTTGTTGTTGGCCGTCGGCGGGTTCCAGAACATATGGCCGTTGAGGTAGATGCGGGGGAAGTTCAATACGCTCATGTCATGCTCCTTAGCGTTGCCACTGGGCGCGTTTCAGCGACCAGACAAAGTCCAGTTTTTTGTAGCCTGCGAAGTCGGAGGCCGGCAGCGGAGTGGTCGGGTAGACGATGCCGCCACCTTGCTTGAGGGCGAAATTGAAGTAGCCCTTGTCGTTCGAGTAGGCGGCGGTGCCATGGCAGGCCAGGCAGGACGAGGTGTTCTGGAACGCCGATTCCAGCTGCGAGTTGGCCAGCACCTGAGTGACGGGCTGGTACTCGACCCCGATCAATTCGTACTTCGACAGCGTCGGGTTGCTGGCCTGGAAGCTGACGTTCACCGGTTTGGCGGCCGGGGTCGGCCCGGTGGTGTTGGTCATCGGCGTCGGTGTCGGCGCGTTGGTCACCGTGTATTTGCTGTTGTTGATGTTTTCGAAGGTGGTCCAGACCCAGTTGTCATCCAGTTTGTTGACCACGTGCAGCCCGCTCAGCGCCGCATAACCGACCTGATAGGTGCCGTCGTCCTGCTGGAAATAGGCCTGGCCAATGTAGTAACCGTCGTTGGCCAGGGTTTGGCGATAGGTCGTGTCCGAACCGATCCAGAGCCACGCCGCCTTCAACTCCCACGAGGTGGCCGGGAAGTGCAGGTCACCGGCCAGGGCTGCCTGACCGTTCATGTTGTAGACCTGACGCTGCACGATGTAGTCGAAGGTGTCCTGCCCCATCAGCAGTTGAAAACGCACCGGGTTGCCTTTCTGTGACGCGGGTACGGCACCGCCCATGTGCAGCGCCAGGCCATCGACCTGTTGCGTGGCATTGATGTTGTGGAAGGTCCGGTTCAGGTCCATCCCCAGCGTTCGGGCCTGTGTTATCACCTCGGTCGGAGGCGGCACGGGACTGGCGTAGGCGCCGGGCGCAGCGCCATCGGGCAGGTAAACCTGGTCCGAAGGCTTCATGGTTTCCCACACCCGGTTGCTGGCCTGGGTGGGGCTGAATTGGTTCAGACAGACGAACCAGTTCCAGGCCATGGTCTCGGGGTTCTTTTCGAACGCTGCTTTGGTCGTGGGGATGTCATTCCCAAACTTCAGGAACTGGCTGCAATCGAAAGGGGTGGTGTCCTGTGCCTGAGCCAAACCGGCCAGTGCACTGAGAACAGTTATAGAAATGGCTCGCCGCATGGAAGCTCCTTGGCATTGGCCGAGTGGGTGTATGAGTGCCCCAGAAAATGCTGAAGGAGCAGTTGTTTCACTGCCATTGCCGCAAGGGTTTGCGGCAATGGCAGATCGCAATTGGTGATGAGCAGCGGGCCGGTTTCCTCGCGCTCGGGCAGGCGACCGTGACTGCCACGGACCAGTCCGGTGTCCAGTGGAATCAGGTCCATGTAGTAGCGAAAGCCGAGTTTCTTCTGCAGCAGGCGCCGCGCGACTCTTAATGTCGGGAAACGAATGGCCGGGTCGATGAACAGTTCCAGCGGGTCGTAGCCCGGCTTGCGGTGGATGTCGACGGTGCGGGCAAAGTCGGGCGCCTTGCGATCATCGAACCAGTAGTAGTAATCGAACCAGTAACCGGCTGCGGCCACGGCCACCAGCTCGCCGCTGCGCGGGTGATCCAGCTGAAACGCCCGCTGTTCGGCTTTATCCAGCACCTGCTCGATACCGGGCTGGCGCTGCAACAGCGCTTTGACGCGGGGTATGTCCTGGGCCCGTTTCACGTAGACATGGGCGATCTGATGATCGGCCACGGCAAACGCCGCACTGGCGCCGGGGTCGAGCAATTCCCAGGTCAGCGATTGGCGCACCTCCAGCAAACCTTCCGAACGCAACAGGCGGTTGATCGAAACCGATTGATTGACCGCTTCGATCCCGTATTCCGACAGCAGCATCACCGCCGCGCCCTGTTCCTCGGCGAAGGTCAGTAGACGACCGACTTCCTGGTCGATGGCCCGAACCTCGTCGGCAATCGACGGATGATCGGGCCCGACACGCTGAAGGCTGTAATCGAGGTGCGGCAGGTAGATCAATTGCAGGTCGGGCTGATCAATCTGAAATTCGGCGATGGCGCAATCGACGATCCAGCGGCTCGATGCAATGCCCGCCGCCGGGCCCCAGAAACCCGGAAAGGGAAACTCGCCAATCTGCCGTTCGATCGTTTCGTGCAACGAAGCCGGTGACGAATACAGACCGAACATCTTGCGGCCATCGGCCGGGTAGTGAGGGCGCGGGGTGATGGCGGCATCCACGTCCGCGTACATGTTGAACCACCAGAACAACTGGCTGCAGCGGAACCCTGGCAGCTCGCGCTTGAGCGTCTCCCAGACCTTTTCACCCTGGATCAGCGCGTTGGGTTGCAGCCAGAAACGCACTTCGGCCTGATCGCGAAAATACCAGCCATTGCCGACGATGCCGTGTTCGGACGGCGGACGCCCGGTAAGGATCGAAGCCTGCACCGACGATGTGACGGCCGGAAACACCGGTTGCAGGCTGGCCATTTTGGCGGTTTTAAGCAGGGCATTGATGTGCGGCGTCGCGTCACCCAGCAGCGATGGCGTCAGCCCGACCACATTGATCAGCAGCAGCGGTTGACGTGCATGATCAGAGCGCATCGGCGTACGCCTCCTGCGCTTGTGGTTGCAGCAATTGCCGTTGCCGCAACTGGTCCTCGACCCATTTCAGCTCTGCGGCGATTCCCTGAAGCTGGGCGGACTCGGTCGTCGGCCGCAGTTGCGCGGGCAGGACGCCCCAACTGTAGGTTTCCACTTCCAGCACCGGCCTGAAATCCTCATAGCTGGCGAGAAAATCGAAGGTCTGCGACAGGGCGATCTGGCTGCCGCTCAGCTCGGGCAACAACAGCTGTTCGCTGAACAACGGGATGTGGAAATGAATCCTCAGCTCGGGGTATCGCTGCGGGTGTTTGGCGCATTCGACGAGGGCCGCGGGCAGATCCGCCCAGGCCTGCAGCTGACCCAGTGCATCGCGCGCCTTCACTTGATGCAGGTAGGTGGTTTCGCAGAAGTCGCTCAAGGTCTTGAGGACCTGTTCGCGGCGCTTGTCGTCATCGCAAGGCAGACGACAGATCAAGGCATTGGACAACTGGATCTTGCCAATGGGCACCCGCGCCTGACGCAGCTTTTCCAGCGACTGATAGCAGTCTTCGAACATCACCGCCTGATGGCAGACGTCAAAACACAGCGCCAGGTAGGCATGGTTCGGGTCCGTGGTTTGCCAGCGGCGGAAGAAGGCGATGGCCTGGGCAGTGGTTTCCAGCACGCAGTCCGGTTCCATTTCCAGGCAGAACACGATCTTCTTGCCGGTTTCCCGATGCAGCTGGGCCAGTGAAGCCGTGAGTTCGCGAAGTTGATACTCGGCCCGTTGTTGCAGCGTTGGATTCCAGGTGGCGGCATAGCCCAGCGGCACGCTGGAAATCACGCCCTGATGACAATCGGGCGGCAAGGCCTGCGCGAGGATGTGCGCCAGATTGAGGCTGTACGCCAGGCGTTTCGGCTCGGCCCAGCTCGGCAGGTAGACCTCGGCTTTCACTGCACGGTCATGAAACTGACCGTAGGGAAACCCGTTCAGCGATGTCAGCCGTAGCCCGCTGTGTTGCAGCAGGCTGAGGAACGCCGAACGCGCCGACTTCTGTTGCAGCTTGGACTCGGCGAGGGCACTGATCCACAGCCCGCTGTCCTGCGCCGGCAGCCCGCGCAGGGTCCGCACGCCCTGAAAGTGCTGCTCGATCGAAGACTGCAACCCGGCCAGGTCGCGGGTCGGGTGCACATTGCTGCAATAGCCGATCTGCCCGGGCGTCCAGCCCATGCCGGCATTCATTTGATCACCGGTTCCTGGCCCCGCAGGGCGGAGTTTTCCTGCCACTGCCGGCGCTGATCGATGGGCAGCGGGGTGCTGATCAGGGTTTTGTCCAGTTGACCGCTCTGGGCGAAAAAATCCACCGGGTTGTGGAACAGCACTTGCTCGACCTGCGCCTCGCTGAAGCCGGCCGCCAACATCGCCTGACCGGTTTTCGGCACTTTGAGCGGGTCGCTGATGCCCCAGTCGGCGGCGCTGTTGACCACCATTTTTTCGGTGCCGTACTGCTGGAGCAGGGCGACCATGCGCTGTTCCGACATTTTGGTGTTGGGGTAGATCGAGTGACCGCGCCAGCAGTCACTGTCCAGCACCAACGGCAGGGTCAGTTCGTTGAGGTGGTCGATGATCACCAGGTTCTCATTGATCCCCACCTCGCGAATCACCGCCAGGGTGCGTTTGGTGCCGCCGATCTTGTCGCGGTGCGGCGTGTGCACCAGCACCGGCAGGTTGAACTGTCTGGCCAGTTCCAGTTGCGCGGCGAGAAAGCGGTCTTCCTCGGGCGTGATGTCGTCGTAGCCGATTTCGCCAACCGCGACGACGCCGTCCTTCACCAGATACCGCGGCAGAATCTCCAGCACCTCATTGGCCACCGACAAGTCATTGGCCTCCTTGGGATTGAGGCCGATGGTGCAGAAGTGATGGATGCCGAACATGCTGGCGCGAAAGCGCTCCCAGCCCAACAGGGTGTCGAAGTAATCGATGAAACTGCCGACACTGGTCCGGGCCTGGCCCTGCCAGAACGCGGGCTCGATCACCCCGGTGATGCCGGCGGCGGCCATGTTCTGGTAGTCGTCGGTGGTGCGGCTGACCATATGAATATGCGGGTCGAAGTACTTGGGCATGGTGAATCCTCGTCAAGGGAAAGGAATCGTTGGGCATCAGTTCAGATGGCTGCGCCATTCCGGCGGCAGGCGCTGCTGTTGGTTCAGGTCGGCCAGTCGCTGGTGTTGCGCCTGGCTGAGCTGGTCGAAGGCAATCGCCAGGGGCAATCCGGCGGACACGGTTCGATCAGCGGCGAGCTGTTCTTCCAGCAGGTCGAGGGCCAATTGATTGAGGGTGACGCTGCGTCGCTGTGGCAGATCGATCAGGCGTCGGACATCGAGCCCCATGCCCAGCGCTTTCAGCACCAGTTGGTGGAAGGCCCGTTCCGGGTAATGACGCGACGGGTAAAGGGTGTCGAGGGCGAGGGCGGCAAACACCTGGCTGTTGCTGGTACGTCCGGCCTGCAACGCCAGTTCGACGCACACCCCGTGACTGTCGAGCCAGTCGAAGGCTTTGAGGGTGGCGATCTTTTCCTGATCGTCGCCCCAGAGAAAAAGCTGGCGCAGCAGGGACAATTGTCCGCCCTCAGAGGACAGTTCAAGGACCTGCGCCAGCAACAACGCGCGAGCCAGTTGGATCAGGCTCCAGTGGCTGTCGGGCAGTGCACGGTCACGCAGATGCCGCTTGCACTGGCCGCTCAAGAGCGCCGCAGTATTGGCGTCCGGCTGCCGGGCCAGTTGCGCCTGTGCCTGACGCCACCAGTGCAGCTCGGTGTCATCGAGTTGCCGGGTCAAGACCTGAAGGTGTTCGGCGAGGCAATCGTGGCGCATGCCGAGGGCCGCCGTTGGCGGCGCAGTGACGTCCATGTTCATGTCGGTTTGATCCAGCGCTGAAAGTGTGGGAGCAGGAAAAACACCAGGACACACAGCAGGCTGCCCAACGGCTGGTTGGCCACGGCCATCACCAACGCGTCGAACAGTGGCAGCGCTGCCAGGCCGGCGCCGATAAAAGCGCGGACCTTTCGATGCTGCGGGTTGGCCAAGTTTCGCCAGTAGTGCCAGCCCAGCCAGCCGAGCCAGAGCAGCAGCACCGGCCAGAACCACAGGTTGTCGGAGTAGATCGCCAACGCGAGCGGGCTCAGCATCAGGATCAGGGGCAAGCGACTGAGCAACTCATTGTTGTGCTCATTGCGGGCCAGGTAGGTCAGCCCGCTGATATAAACGCCCAGCAACATCGCACAGAGCCAGATCGGCTCCGGTGGCACCGCCAGACTGGCCGCCGCCGTGAGGTACAGCGCCGAGCGGCAGGCGCCCATCAACCACACGCTGTGGGCGTATTTTTTGTGCAGCACGTTGTAGCCGATGATGCAGCCCACCAAGAGGGTGACGCTGGCCAGCAACCAATGCGGCTGATCAATCAATTGGCTCAGGCCCAGCACCGAGGCGGCCGCCAGTGTCAGCAACAACACGGTGGCGAGGCGCACTTGCTGGCGGCTCACCAGACCCAGGGTGATGGGCCGGGGATTGTGGTGTTGCTGGTCCCAGTCAGCGTCCAGCAGATCGTTGAGCAACATGCCGGCCAGATACAGCAGCGACAGGGTGAACAGCAGCAGAATCCACACCAGCCACGAGGGCGGCGCCAGGGCACCGGCGCTGCTGGCCAACAGGGCGGCGGCCAGGGTGTTGGTCCACACCGTGGGCAGGTTGGAGACACGGCCAAGCGTCAACCAGGTTTTGAGGCTTTGCGGGGTCTGGCTCATTTCGCAAAGCCCTCGCTCAGGTCGAGCGCCGGAGCGTTGCGGGCGGACAACTTCTGCAGCGCCTGTTCCATTTGCGCGTCGTCGATTTCATGCAGGTCCACCGACTGGCCGATTCCGCTGAGCATCGGGATCGAGAGTTGTCCGCCGAGGTGTTGGCGGAACTCCTCCAGCCCGAGCAACACTGGTGAGCGACCTTGCGCATCTTTCAGGGTCAGTTCCGGCGGGCACAGGTTGAAACCGAGCTTGGTCAACAGACTCATCACCCGCTCACTGTCGACATCGCTCAACAGCCCGAGGGCATTGGCGTAGAGCCCGTCGAGGGCCATGCCCACCGCGACCGCTTCGCCATGGCGCAACCGGTGATGGCTGAGGTTTTCCAGTTTGTGCGCGGCCCAGTGCCCGTAATCCAGAGGCCGCCCGTTGCCGCGCTCAAAGGGATCGCCGGCGCCGGTGATGTGCGCCAGGTGCAGTTCGGCGCAGCGGCGAATCGCATAACGGCTGGCCGGGTGATCGAAGCGGGCGAGGGCGTCGGCCTGTTGCTCCATCCATTCGAAGAACGCCTGGTCCTTGATCAGCGCGACTTTTACCGCCTCGGCCAGCCCGGCGATCTGGTCGCGGCGGGTCAGGCTGGTCAACAACTGGAAGTCATTGATCACGGCCGTGGCAGGGTAGAAGGCCCCGAGCAGATTTTTCTGGCCGAAGGCATTGATGCCGTTTTTCACCCCGATGCCGGCGTCGTTCTGGGCCAGAACGGTGCTTGGCACGCGGATCAGCCGGATGCCACGGTGGAAGGTAGCGCAGGCGTAGCCCACGGAATCCAGTACTGCACCGCCGCCAAGGGCCAGGACATAACAATGCCGGTCCAGTCCATGTTTCAGCATGTCAGTGTAGAGCTGCTGCAACACCTGTGAATCCTTGCTCAGCTCCCCGGCTGGAACGGCAATCGGCGGCGCCTGCAAATGCAGGTCCGACGCATGGGCGGCAAAGTAACTATCGATCTGTTCCAGCAGTTGCGGAGCGCTTTTCAGCAGTTGTTCATCGGCGAAAACCATCACCGTCACCCGGCCGTTTTGCCGGGCGGTGAGTTGTTGATGCAGACACGGGTTGAGCGGATCGAACAGGTGATCAGTGAACACCACCGGGTAGTCGTAACTGACCTCGAAACGCCCGTGCAGTGCTTGCTCGGCGCCGCGTTTGCGCAAGGTCTTGAACAGGCTGTAGCCGGCGATGAAAAGCCCCGGCAACACCATGCTGGCGAGGATGGTCACCAGCAGCGCGTTCTCTTCGACGAGGAACGTGCCGATGGCGCTGTAGGCCAGTGCCAGACCGGCGTTGGCCAGGGTAGTCACCAGCAGAAACGCCCGTAGCGGATAGCGTTGCATGCCGGCCGCCACCACAGAGGTTTCAGCCAATACCGGCACGCCGCGCAGGCAGATCAACGACAGCGTACCCAGCCGATACGCCAGTTGCCCAGGCTTGCGCTGATGCAGGCCGAGACGACTGGACAGCATCCGGAAATAACCAGCCCCCAATGCATAACCCAACCCGGCACCCAGACACAGGCCAATGAAAATCACCAGATAACCGCCGACACTGCCCAGCATGGCCACGGCCAGAAGCGCGACCACGCTGGAAGGCACGGGCAGCACAACGTCCAGCGCCAACAGGGCGATCAGCAAAAGCGCCAGGTTGAGTTGCTGGGTGGGGGAAGACGGAAGGTACAGGTCGAGATGAGTGAGGAAGTCCTGGATCTGCTGTTCGAACAACACGAAGCTGGCGATCACAAGACCCGCAAAGCAAAACAGTGACAGCCAAAAATGTTCGGCTGGCGCCTTTTTCGAGAGCGCACGATACCAACGGCTGTGCTTCATCAAGCATCCCTCTTGAATTGTTATGACTGAGTTCCGTTCAGCAACTAAAGCAGAGTCTGAATTATTTCAGGGGAATGAAATCTCCGGCCAGGTAGGCTGTTTTTATTGTTCAGTTGATCGTGCCTTTGAAGATATTCATGAACCTAGACGGTTGTTGTGGTTTTGCAAGTCGATTGAGAAAGGGGCTTTTTCAGGAGGTGTTTAGTGGGTGTGGGAGTTTCGGGAGCTGGCGGTTGTTTACTGAGAAAATATCTAATGCATTCAGGGTGATGAGTGAGTTTGTTGCAGTCGCTTAAATGCTGTTTATTCAGCGTAATGAGAAGAGTTTTCAACGGGATTAATTAGCAAGCTATTGAGATGGTGGCGATGTGGCATTATTTTTTGTTATTTGAGTTATTGCCGCTGGCTATAAGAACTTACGTTGATTGATTCGTTGGGTGAATGGGTGCGTGTCAGGGCTTTTAAGTTTTGACGAATGATTGAATGAAAGTTGCGGTACGAACAACCGATTCATTCAAACATTCGGCATCCCCATTCAGACCAGCCAAGCCTGACGATTGCGCTATGCATCGCCCAGACCAGACTCGCTATTCAAGAGGCCAACAGTTCAAGCCATTGCTGTGCCGCGATCGACAGTTGCGCGTTCTTGCGCCAGATGGCGACGAGTTGCCACTCCAGTTCCGCGCATTCGAGCGGGACGATTTCCACACCGGGCGGGATGTGGTGTTGCGCCAATAGTCGGGGCAATACCAGCAGGCCTGCGTTCGCGGCCACCAATGACAAGCAAAAAGCCAGGTTGTCGCTTTTGGCTGCCTGTAGACGACTGACGTCCACAGCAGGGCAGCAGAGCTTGATGCGGTGATTGAGAATCGAGGCACCCTGCAACTGCACCCAAGGGTGATGCGCCAAATCCGGCAGTGTCAGTCGATGGCGGTTGGCGAGTGGGTGGCGAGGTGGCAGGACGACAACCAGTGGTTCCTCACAAATCGGCAGCCAGGCCAGGTCGTTTCCGTCGGGTCGCAGACTGATCGCCAGTTCTATCTCGCCCTTGCGAACGGCCTCTTCCAGAGCCTGGCCTCCTTGCTCACGCAATTGCAGTTCCACTTGGGGAAAGCGCCGCCGAAATTCGGTCAACACGGCCGCTACTTGATCGGTACTGCCCAAGGGTGGCAGCCCCAGCTGAAGGACACCGGTGACGAGGCTGTTGAGCAAGTTCACGTCCGTCAGCATTTGCTTGCTGCGGCTCAGCAATCCCTTGGCGTGGTGGAAGACCACTTCGCCCGACGGGGTCAAGCGTGACGGCACGCCCGGACGGCTGCGAACCAATAGCGTCGCGCCCAGTTCCTCTTCGAGTAATTGAACGGCTTTGCTCAGTGCCGACTGGGTGACGTGAAGGGTGCGGGATGCCTTCGAGAAACTTCCATGCTCTGTCACTTCCACGAAATAGCGCAAGTTCTTCAGGTCCATCTTGTATTCCATTTCCGCATACGGTTCAGAAAAATTGTTCGCTCACTCCGGCTGGAGAAATGCTTCTACCATCGCCCCCGAAAAACGTCCGGATACAAGGACGGGGAACATTAAATCAGAAGTGGAGGCCAGCCTTGTTCGGAGATCGTATTTGGCGTCTGCGTCGATTCAAAAGGTCCTTCCTTTAACGCTGTTTTCGCGAGGAGCTCACGTCATGAGTACCGCAGTCAATGAAACCCGCCGTCTGACCGTACCCGACATCAGGGCTTGTAAGGGCAAACGCAAGATCGTGTCGTTGACCGCGCACAATCGATCGCTTGCTGAGATCGTTGACGAATTTGTCGACGTTATCCTGATGGGGGATTCGACCGCGATGGTTGCCTACGGGCAGCCCAACACGCTGGATTTCACACTGGATCAGACGATTCAGCACAGTCGTGCGGTGGTGCGTGCCACACAGCGCGCGTGCGTGGTGGCTGATCTGCCATTCGCCTCTTATCAGGAGTCACCGGCTCAGGCTTTTCGCAGTGCCGCGCGGTTGATGATGGAGGCCAATATTGCTGCCGTGAAGCTGGAAGGCAGTGCGGTCATGGCGCCCACTGTGCAGTTTCTGGTGGAGCGGGGCATTCCCGTGATGGCGCATATCGGGTTGATGCCCCAGTTCGTCAACACCATGGGTGGCTTCAAGGCCCAGGGCATGGACGAACGATCGGCAGACGCTATCCGTGAGGCCGCCCTGGCGATGGAAGCGGCCGGTGCGTTTTGCATTGTGCTGGAGGGCGTAGCAGAGCCGCTGGCCCGCGAGTTGACCGAAGCCTTGCGCGTGCCAACCATCGGAATCGGCGCCTCGCCTGCGTGCGATGGCCAGGTGCTGGTGATCGAAGATATCTTGGGGCTGGGGGGAGAGTTCATACCGCGTTTCGCTAAACGTTATGCCGATGTGCATGCGGTGATCCGCGATGCGGTGGGGCAGTACGCATCGGATGTGCGTGAGGGCAGTTTCCCTGAGCTTTCGCACTGCTTTGGCGTGAAGCGCTGATTGGCACTGCGCAATGTCTCATTTCACTCGCCTGCTGCGTTGGCAGGCGAGTGGGTGCCGACCGAAGTGTTTTCAAGAGGTGTTACTCAGCTACCGTTCTGCACCTTTCCGGGTCTCGCAATGAGCCATTAGGTAGCAAATCTCCAGTGTCGCACCGGCAGATCTGATCGCTGTGCGCGCTGCTATTTTTCCTTAATTCATTCGAATCAATCGCTTGGCGGGAAGATGCAGGTTTTGGCATGCATTCTGCTTTTATGTATCCGTGGATAATTGGATACAAAAAGACAAAAGGTGCCGCCATGCAATTCGCTCCCGCCTACGACCAGCGCCAACCGATGACCGCCGAGGAGGAGGCCTACAACTTTCTTCTGGAAGGCATCTGCGGCGGCCGTTATCGCAAAGGCGACCGGCTGATCGCCGAGGACATTGCCAGTGAAATCGGCATGAGCCGGATGCCCGTGCGTGAAGCCTTTCGCCGTCTCGATGCTCAGGGGCTGGTGACGCTCAGGCCCAATCGCGGCGCGATTGTCAGCGGTCTGGATGTCGAGGAAATGCACGAAGTCTTCGAGATGCGCAGCGCCCTTGAGGGACTGGCGATTCGAGTCGCGGTGCCGAAGATCAGTGAACGTCAGTTGACTGCCCTGGAACGCCTGCTCGATGAAATGGATGACTACCGCGACGAGAGTGCGGCCTGGGTCAGTCGCCACCGCAAGTTCCATGAGTACCTGTGCAGCCTCAGCGGACGACCTCGTCTGGTGAAACAGATCAGCGCGCTCTACTCGCTGATCGAAGCTCCCATGCGTCTTTGGCTGCAGCACGTTGAAAAGCCACTGAGTGCACGCCAGGAACACGTGGTGATCCTCGACGCAATTCGTGCCGGTGATGCCGCGAAGGCAGAGGCCGTGGTGCGCGAGCACATCGAAGGCACGGTCCCTGAGCTCATCAAGTTTCTGCAATCGGAACGATAACCACAGAGCGGGCACCGAGCCCGCCGATGTTTTGACTTTGAGAACTGCCCCGTTACTAACCGAACTGGAGTGTCTGGTCATGCATACGTCTCGCCTGCTGTTGGCTGCAATTTCCCTGGGGCTCTGTACGCAGTGGGCGGTTGCCGCACCCACTGTGCCGGAGCGCTTGCTCAAGGTCGACAAACTCACCTATTGCTCGGGCATGGACTCGCCGCCCCTGGTGTCCTTCGATGAGGCGCAAAAGCCCAAAGGCCTGACCGTCGACCTGGGTCTGGAAGTCGCCAAACGTCTGGGAGACAAGAAGGTTGAGTGGCGGGTGATCCCGTTTTCCGGCTTGCTGCCGGCCTTGCTGGCCAAACAGTGCGACATGATCGTCGATCAGTTGTTCGACAAACCCGAGCGCCGCGAGGTGATCGACATCGTCAACTACATGTATTCCAGTCAGGCAGTGGTGGTGCCCAAGGGCAATCCGAAGGGGCTCAAAGCGCTGCCCGATCTCAGCGGGCACAAGATCGCGGTGCTCAACGGTTCGACCATCAAGACCTTGCTCGATACCGAGAATGAAAGCCTGGCCAAGGCCGGCAAGCCACCGATGAAACTGGTGGTCTACAACACCGACACCGATGCATTCCAGGCGCTGCGCATCAGTCAGGTCGATGCTTACGGCACCACGGTGGAAACCGCCGGGTATTACGCCGCCATGGCACCGGACCTGTTCGAGGAAGGCGTTCCAGCCTTCAGCCGGATCCTCACCGGTCTGGGTATTCGCAAGGACGATCCGCAACTGAGTGCCGCGGTGCAGCAAGTGATCACCGACATGCGCAGCGATGGCAGCTACGGCCAGCTCCTGAGTAAGTGGCACGTCTCCAGCGACACTCTTGATTGAGGTAGGCGTTGATGAACTTCAATTGGGATGTGTTCTGGCAGTACCTGTTGCAGCCCAGCGGGGTCTACCTCACCGGGCTCTGGCTGACGTGCCTGATCAGTGTGCTGGCCATGTTGCTGGGGTGTGTCCTGGGATTGGCGGCGGCGTTGCTGCGATTGTCGAAGAACCCTTTGCTGCATTTGCCGGTGCGTTTTTATGTGTGGCTGATGCGCGGGACGCCCTTGCTGGTGCAGATCGTCTTCCTCTATACGGCGTTGGCGGCGGGCGGGATTTTCCGCTTTGAAGACATTGAACTGTTCGGGCTGATGATCCCCGGCAACATCCAGGCCGCGATCATTGCGTTGGGCCTTAACGAAGGCGCGTACATGGCCGAGATCATTCGCGCCGGTATCGGTGCCGTCGACAAGGGGCAGTACGAGGCGGGGCGCTCCCTGGGCATGACCTTCGCCAAGTTGATGCGCCGTATCGTCTTGCCGCAGGCGTTTCGGGTCATCGTGCCGCCGCTGGGTAACGAGTTCAACGTGATGCTTAAAAACACCACGCTGGTCAGTGTGATCGGTGTTCAGGAGTTGCTGCTCAGCACGCAGATGGTGACTTCGGCAACCTTTCGAGTGTTCGAGTTGTACCTCGTGGTGGCGATCTATTTCCTGTTGCTCACGACGCTGTGGGGGTTCTTCCAGCGCTGGCTGGAGACACGTTTCGGCCAGTCGGATCGGCCTTCGTCGCCGCCGCCGGCATCCAGTCGGATGTTCGGTCGCAGCACGCTGAAACTGCTGAGGGGACGTTAATCATGGCGCACCAAAGTGACGAACTGATCATCGAAGCGCTGAACATTCACAAGTCGTTCGGCAACCTCGAGATTCTCAAAGGGATTTCCCTGCAAGTCCGGCGCGGTGAAGTGGTGGTGCTGATCGGCGCCTCGGGGTCCGGTAAAACCACGTTTATCCGCTGCATCAATTTGCTGGAAGACATTCAGTCCGGGCAAATTCGGGTCAACGGCCAGTCCATGGGCTATCGCACGAAGGCCGATGGCAGCCTGGTGCGGGATTCGGAGCGCAACATCGCCCGTCAGCGGCGGGACATCGGCATGGTGTTTCAACGCTTCAATCTCTTCCCGCACATGACCGCGCTGGAAAACATCATCGAAGCACCGATTCAGGTGTTGGGTGTGCCGCGCAAAGCGGCGGAGGAACAAGCGCGGGCACTGCTCAAACGTGTCGGGCTGGCGGAGAAGGCCAACCATTACCCCTCGATGCTTTCCGGTGGCCAACAACAGCGGGTGGCGATAGCCCGGGCCTTGGCGATGAAACCGCAGGCGATGCTGTTCGACGAGCCCACCAGTGCCCTGGACCCGGAAACCGTCGGCGAGGTTCTGCAGGTGATGAAGGAACTGGCGGAGGAGGGCATGACGATGGTGGTGGTCACCCATGAAATGGGTTTTGCCCGAGAGGTCGCCGACCGAGTAGTGGTGCTCGATCAGGGTGAACTGATCGAACAGGGACCGCCGGAACAGATATTCAGTCGCCCCTCTCATCCCCGTACCCAAGCCTTTCTCAGCCGCGTGCTGTGAGACTCACAAGGATAATGACGATGCGTTTATCGAGCGTGTTTGCGGCCCTGTGCTGCGCTGCCGTGGTGCCCATGATCCAGGCCGCCGACGCGGTGGTGAAGGTCTACAACTGGTCCGACTATATTGGTCCCGACACCCTGAAGAACTTCGAAAAAGACAGTGCCATCAAGGTTCAGTACGACATCTTCGACACCAATGAAATGCTCGAGGCCAAGTTGCTTTCCGGACACTCGGGGTATGACGTGGTGGTGCCGTCCAGCCAATTCCTGTCGAAACAGATCCGGGCTGGTGCCTATCAACCGCTGCAACGGTCGTTGCTGGGTAACTGGAAGCACCTCGACCCGCGTTTGATGCAGCGTCTGGAAGCGGCCGATCCGGGCAACCGCTATGCCGTGCCTTATATGTGGGGCACCGTGGGCATCGGCTACAACGAGGAGAAGGTGCGCGCGGTGCTGGGCAAGGACGTGCCGCTGGACTCTTGGTCGATGGTGTTCGATCCGCAAAATCTTTCCAGACTTAAAAGCTGCGGCGTGGCCTTTCTCGATGCGCCGGTGAAGATCATTCCTCAAGCGATGCTTTATCTCGGGCTCGACCCCAACAGTGTCAAACCGGACGACTACAAGCAGGCGTCGAAACTGCTGATGACCTTGCGGCCCTCGGTGACTTACTTCAACTCATCGAAGTACACCGCCGACCTGGCCAACGGCGACATTTGCGTGGCGATCGGTTATTCCGGCGATGTGATGCAGGCCCAGACCCGGGCTCGCGAGGCCGGGAAAAACATCGATATCCGCTACCTGATTCCCAAGGAAGGCGTGAACCTGTGGTTCGACATGCTGGCGATTCCCAAGGATGCCGGCAACGTGGCCAACGCCCATGCCGTGATCAACTACTTGCTGCGGCCCGAGGTCATTGCGTCGGTCAGTGACTATGTGGGGTATGCGAATCCGAACAAGGACGCCACGCCCTTGATGGATCCCAAGGTCAGCGGCAACCCGGGAATCTACCCGGGTGACGAGGTGATCAGTCACACCTTTGTCTCTGCGGATCTGCCGGAAAACATCCAGCGCCTGATGACCCGCGAATGGAACCGGATCAAGTCCGGCCAATGAATCCTTGTTTTGAAGAGTCTTTGCCATGCTGAAATTTTCTGCTCACGAGTATCCGTATCCGTCGCAACGCCAGAGTGTTTTTGCCCGTCGTGGCATGGTGGCGGCGTCCCAGCCTTTAGCCGCCCAGGCCGGCATCGAGATGATGCAAAAGGGTGGCAATGCGATCGACGCCGCCATCGCAACCGCAGCAGCGCTGACCGTAGTCGAGCCTACAGGTTGTGGTCTTGGCGGCGATGCTTTTGCTCTGGTCTGGTTCAAGGATCAGTTGCATGGGCTCAACGCCAACGGCCATGCACCGGCTGCTTTGAGCATCGAAGCGGTCAAGGCGGCCGGCCATGAACAGATGCCGCTGTATGGCTGGACGCCGGTGACGGTGCCCGGTTGCCCTTCGGCCTGGGCCGAACTTTCGCAACGCTTTGGCGTGCTGCCGTTCGCGGATTTGTTGCAGCCGGCCATCAGCCTGGCACGGGATGGTTTTCCGCTGTCGCCCGTGGTTGCCCATCAGTGGCAAGTCGCTTTGGATGAGTTCAGTCCCCATCGCGACGAGGTGCTGGACGCCTGGTTCGATACTTTCCTGATTGAGGGGAGGGCGCCGAGGGCAGGGGAGCTGTTTCGCAATCCAGCGCAAGCGCGGACGCTTGAAGAGTTGGCGCAGAGCCGTTGCGAGAGTTTGTATCGCGGCGCTTTGGCCCAACGACTGGATGCGCATTCGCGCGCTACTGGCGGGTATCTGCGAGCTACGGATCTGGCACATTACCGTGCGCAATGGGTGGAGCCGATCCATGTCAATTATCGTGGTGTGGATGTCTGGGAAATCCCGCCAAGCGGCCAGGGTCTGATTGCGCTGATGGCGCTGAAGATTCTCGAGGGTTTCGACTTTGATCACCGTGACAGCCAGCAGACCTGGCATCGTCAGCTGGAGGCCATGAAACTGGCGTACAGCGATGGTTTGCACTACATCACCGATCCATTGCATATGCGCGTGGCGGTGGCAGATTTATTGAGTGATGGCTACAGCGCTCGGCGCCGTGGGCAGATCGGTGAGAAGGCTCAGCCACCCAAGCCAGGTGATCCTCATGTCAGCGGTACTGTGTATCTGGCCACGGCCGATGGGCAAGGCAACATGGTGTCGTTCATCCAGAGCAATTACCACGGCTTTGGTTCGGGTGTGGTGCTGCCTGACAGCGGCATTGCGCTGCAGAACAGAGGGCAAGAATTCAGCCTTGATCCGGAACATGCCAACTGTCTGGCGCCGGGCAAGAAGACGTTCCATACGATTATTCCGGGCTTCCTGACCAAGGATGGCCAGGCGCTTGGGCCGTTCGGTGTGATGGGCGGCTATATGCAGCCTCAGGGGCATGTGCAGATGGTCATGAACCTGGTGGATTTCGGATTGAACCCGCAGTCGGCGCTGGACGCTCCACGCTGGCAATGGCTGGGAGGGATGAAGGTCGGGATCGAGCAGGGGGCTTCGAGGGATTTGGCCAATGCGCTGGCGCGACGGGGACATGAGGTACAGATCGCCTCTGACCTTACGGATTACGGCAGAGGGCAGATTATTATTCGTGATCCGGTCAGTGGTGTGCTTTGTGGTGGGACTGAGCCCAGGGCGGATTCGCATATTGCGGTTTGGTAAGCACAAGCTAACGAAGAAGACGCTAAATGAGGCTAACATCTTCGAATGTGTCGACATATTAGGTTAACTACACTAAATGAGCCTTTAGTTGAGCTATGCGAAAATCTACTGTGAAATCAATGGAGAAGGCTATGTTGAAACGCCAGGCGAGCGCAAAAGACGTCATTGCAGCCCTGAAACTTGAATCTCATATTGAGGGTGGCTATTTCCGCAGGACATTTCAGGCCGACCATCGAGAAATGCTCGAAACCGAAGGCGGTTCACGTTATTTGATGACGTCCATTTATTACCTGTTGACCGAAGAA
This sequence comes from Pseudomonas sp. GW821-FHT09E04, assembly GCF_059416185.1. Classification (NCBI taxonomy): domain Bacteria; kingdom Pseudomonadati; phylum Pseudomonadota; class Gammaproteobacteria; order Pseudomonadales; family Pseudomonadaceae; genus Pseudomonas; species Pseudomonas sp. GW821-FHT09E04. The sequence goes on along the minus strand of NZ_JBWKOR010000001.1, from coordinate 495,370 downwards.
TCGCCCGTGGGCCAGTTTCATTTCAATCAGTCAGACATCCTGCATTATTTCCATCTGGGCGACGCCATCGAGTACAGCCTGATTCATCCTGACGGTTCGCTACAGACATTGGTGATGGGCAGCGACATATTGGCAGGACAATATCTGCAATTGCACGTACCAGGCGGAATCTGGAAAGCCTCCAGACTATTGAATGGCGAGAATGGATTTGGCTTGATCAGCGAAGCGGTTTCGCCAGGATTTGATTTCGCGGATATGGAAATGGGGAATCGGCGGAAGCTTACGGCGCAGTATCCGCAGCATCGAGCGCTGATTGAAAAGCTGACTCGTGACGAGGATTGAGAGCAGCACATTCCAAATAGAGCGATCGCCAGGCATCAAAGGCAAGGTGCTTTGAGGAGCCATGGTGGAGATTGAAATCGGGTGTGCAACCGGGCTGATCTCGTAACATCTTGTTACGTGTAATGTATATTATGTTAAATGATGTGTCTGGGAGGAACTTTACCAGGCCCGCCTTATGTGGCTCCTGACAAAAAAGCTATGCAGTCCGGAGCAGAATTTATCATTTTTGACATGTCCGCTCTAATAATGCCCTTGAGTACTTTTTGCGACGTTTGCACCTTCATCCGAAAGCTTTTTGGGAACATACCCTTCCAAACTCGGATTCAAGGGCAATCAGTTATTTACTCACAAACGTAAAATCGTTCTTGCAATTACCAAAGCTATTCTGCCCACTTTTCGTTTTTATGGGGGCTCCTGGCGTCTGCCCCCATTCGTACAGTACATACATGCCGGTAACCAGTTTACCCTTGCAATTGAGATGGACAGCCCCGTTAAGCTCAGGAAGCTTCTGCTGCACTCTTTGCTCAAACTCCGAGCGTGTCATTTCGACATCAGGCGTTATATCGAGGCTTTCGACGATGTGCCGGGTTTCACTCAACGACCAGTCGAAATACTCTACAACGTTCATTGGGGAGCATGTGCCATGCTTGGCCCACTCATGTCGTTCGAGACATTTTTCAGTTCCAGCCATGAAATCCTTATTGGCCTTCCAGGTTTCGGACGCGATCAGCTTAGGCAATTCTGGAAACTTGCAGAATTTGCCGTCCTTAACTTTCTGCTCCTCACACTCGCCAGGACTGCAACCTCCCTCCGGGAAATTTTTTTCATAATTAGGCCAAAGTCCGTGGAGTTGTACCAGTGATTCCTTTGGAAGCTGCTTGCAACTGGGATCCTCTTGATCTGCCGACCGACAAAAAGCAGCAGGAACCGTTAGCTCAAGGCGATAAAGTTTTTTCTTTGCGGGATCCACCTTGCACGACGGCTCGGCAGTAGCAAGTACTGGAGTGAGCGAAACGAGAGTAATCGCCAGAATCCTGCGCTTATACATGCTTTCATCCTTCCGCCAATGACATGTTTACGATCCGTTTTAATGTCTACTTTGGAACGAATTCAACGGTATTCAGATCGACCTGGATTATGATTTGGTTATTGACCTGCTCTAGCACATTGCTCAGTTTGCTTTTTAGACGGCCTCCATGGGCATCCTCGACATAAAAACTGTCGTTCTCATTGGTCTTCGCCATCAAGAAGTCATCCAGATCACTTCCTGGCTTGAGTTCGCCACCTGCCCATTTCAGCGCATCAACGCACCGCCGGAAAATTTTTGGATAAATTAACGTCCCGTGCTCCGGCAGAAGGTCATCCAGGGTGCTGATTGTGAACTGACTGGTGCCGTCGGCCTCCCAGATGCCGCGTTTATCGGCCCTTGCGTTTTTATAAGTGGCGATCAGGTGAGACTTGATCTCCGCCGAGAGTCCTCCCGAATAGAGCCCCAGATATGCCAGTCCAGTTTCGACCGCGTGGTGGTTGTAGCTGCTCATCAAAAGATCATTTGTGAGCTTGATTTCGCTCCCATCCTGCAGACCTGTTTCGCGTAATACAAAAGCAACTGGCCTAGAATGAGCTTCAAATCCATCGGTCAGGATCTCGGCGGGCGTCTCCCACTCAAAACCCGCCGGAGCCACTTCCCAATGCCACGCCTCTGGATTTACCCCTAACCATCGCAACAGGCCGTCACGACATTGCACGCCATAGGGTTGCGCGGCGCCTCCATAGTGAAGCTCAGGCGTATCGATGGCCTGAAACCGTAGCTGATAGCTAGCCAAACCATCGCTACCTTTGGGTTTGGTATAGCGTGGCAGGGATTCGAACAGCGACATGTCATCCGCAATGAAGCGCATGCTATCGCCATCTGGCGACTGACGCTCCCTCACAATTAAACGGCCCTTGATCAGTTTGTAGAAACCAAGTGACATAGCAAACTCCCTGCCTGCGAAATTAAGGCATTCATGCGTGGATTGCGTGAACTTGGCTCAGTTCACGCGAGATTCTGGAAGTCCGCTGCAACTAACTCTCGACAAGACGCAATGTCTAGCGGCCAGAATGCTGCTGGTTTTTTATATCCTCTTAGCCGCCTATTGTTGAATAGGCAGCACTACTCTCATCTCTCGCTTGAGCCAGTTGACTCCCCATAAAAATACACAGCAATACGAGTTCCGCCGCAATACTCCAACAACAGTGAAGACTTAACCCTGCCATCCGGCAAGAAGCTAATGATCACATTTTGAAATAAATGCAATTAGAAAACGAGATTGTGGCTCTGTAAAAATTATACAAATCAAGAAATGACGTCGAAACATTGCAACCAGCACGCTACCTAACTTGAAGACTCGGGGGGAGTGGCCATCGGTAATCCACAAAAAAGGTAGTGTACGGCACTCCCCCCTGTGTTGTGTTTACGTAGGCGAGCAGACGGCCATACCCATCTAATGCATCTGATGCAAAGCGAAGGAATAGGTGGAAGGATTCGTTGGTTGCGCCCTGCCCCACCAGGTCGTTCCGGAGCTCCTGCTCTAGCGCTGCCTGAGCTTGTGCCCCCCACTTCGCGAGGAATGTCCTGTGAGCTTGCCGTCATTTTCCTTGATCGCCCTTGCTATCATGACCTCCCTTTTGGGTGCTTGAGTATTCACCGTGAACCACACCGAGCATCCACTCCAGCCGCCCGGCTAACCAAGAAAAGTCCTGATCGATGTCCTCGCGTTGCTGCAACTCACGGGCGGCAGCGATAAGTTCATCAATGCGTTCGCTGACGAGTCGCAGTGCGTCATCTGCGTCATGCGGTAGCGGGACATGCCTCTGCATCGCAAAAGATGCGCCGGCAGTATGCGTGCCGTCGCCAGAGGGCATCCGTGCCAAGGCTTCCCCCAGCGGCTTGAGGATCACGGGCATGGCGCCGATACTAGCGCGAGCGAACCCACGTGTTTGCGGCTGTCCTGGTGAGCCTGGCCCAAATACCCAGCCAAGAATCCGAATGGTCAACACGTAGATGTTGTTGAATAGGGTCATTGCCTGACGTGCCGCAGGATGCGTGATCAAGTTTGCGCCCGCACGCTCCCGTGTAGTTGGATTCTGAAGCGTCGGGTATGCGGGCTGGAAGTGCGGGTTCGCGCCCAGCATCCGGTTAAGTTCGATGCGCATTTCATGGAAGATCCCGAAGTGGGAGTCCTCGCGGTCGTCATGGATGCCCTCCCCCTGGAATTGAACTCGTCGAATTGCTTCTAGTGCGCTTCGCTTGTCATACACGGCCACGAGGTCCGGGAAGTCAGCCAGATCGGGGCCAATTTGCAGGTCCGGATTACCGATGAATAAGTCCGCCTCGGGCATTGCCTCTATGCCATGCGCAATCAACTCGTAAAGCTCTCCCACACTGCGGAAGGCCAGGTCCTGTTCAGTTGGAGAATGTTCCCAGTGGATAAAGCCGGGGCGCAGCGTCGACTCGACAGGTGCTTCCCACTGTAGGAAGCGTTCAACGGTCTCGAGGCAGAACGACTGCAGGGTCAGCGCAGCAGGCAGGGGCCAATAACTCTTAGGTTGCGGAAAGACTGGGTGCATGAAATAGGGTGTTCCGCCGATCGCGGCCAAAAGGTTCCATGCCTGCGCCAGATGCAGCATTTCTTGCGAGGCTACAAAATAGATCTGACCAGCCCAATACTGTGTGATTTGCTGTTCGCGCCATCTGGGCCTGTCCTCCGTTTCCTTCTTCAAGGAGAAGGCGGCGTACAGGTAGGCACACGCGAGCGAATGCTCAATCTCGCAAGCCTCTGACAGCAAACTCAAGAGCTCGTTTCGGCTGGTGGGCATCATCTGCCTTCCGGGAGTTCAGTGGCGATTACAGCGGCAAGACGCAGGGCCAGAGCTGCTGCTGTGAGGGTCGGGTTGGCGGTGCCTGCCGTTGGGAACACGCTAGCGCCGACCACGAACAAGTTCTCGTAGCCATGCACGCGACAGTCCGCGTCGACGACTGACGCAGCCGCATCGGTGCCCATGCGGCAGGTTCCAATTACGTGGCCTGATCCACCGTATGCCGCTGGGTCAGCAGATGCTTCCACATTGGTGATGCCTGCGCGCTCATAGATGGCTCGAATCAGCGAGCGTGCATGCACGAAGGAGCCAAGCGTGTATGTATCCACGCTATAGTTCAGGCGCACTTCAGGCATTCCCAGCGCGTCGTAGCTCTGAGGGATGAGCTCAACGTAGTTGCCAGCACTGGGTAGTTGTTCCGATGCCCAACTGATTCGAACCATGCGCGGTGCAACGTCCGCGATTCGCTCACGCAAGGCAGTACCGAACAGTCCCTCGTCCATCCATTTCTGCACGGTTGCTTCCGGTGTCCTGAAGCGTCCATGCCCGTCATTTCCTAAAGACATCTTCCAGGCCGCATGGTCGCCACGCCAAGGGCCATCGCGCCAATCGTCGATGCCCGAAGTCACCGGCGGTCCGCGATAGCCGTACAACGGTTCGTCTGCGATACCCACCATTTCGCCCGTAGGGTGGTCCATCAAGTTGTGGCCGACCACAGCAGGGTCACCAATTCCAGAGACCAGCAGCAGACGAGCCGATTCGATCGAGTGAGCAGCGATTACGTACTTACGGGCACGCAGAGTGGAACGCTGAACCTCGCCCGTTTCTGTCCAGGCGGCGAGTTCGATCCCATCGATGCTTCCGTTAGCAACTACCACCTTCGTGGCCACGGTGCGATCGAGCAGCTCAGCGCCTTGTGTGAGTGCTAAATTAACATGCACAGTGGCATCGTACTTGGCCTGGATCGGACATAGCGGGATGCAAATCGAGTTGCCGGCGCAAGGTGGCCGGCCTTGGTAGGGGCGAGAATTGCGGGCCTGTGGGGTCGTACGGACGCGCAACGTAGCGCCTTCAAATTCGAGGCCGTTTACCTTCGCGGCAATAACCTTATCAAGGTACGAAGGCCAGATCTGCGTCATGGGAAACGGGGTGCTGCGCCATGCGCTGTGTACACCGCTCCAGGCGTCGTGATCGCCGGAAACTCCAAGCGCCTCTTCTGCTCGCGCGTACCACGCCTCCAGATCGTCGTAGCTGATTGGCCAGTCCACTGCGACGCCGAAGGCCGAACGCATCCGGAAATCATTTGGGATCAGTCGCGGCGTGCTGCCCTGCCAGTGCCAGGTGCTGCCCCCAACACGTCGAAGGTACGTGCTCTTGAAGCTCTTCGGTGTCGCCACATATTTGTAGTCGCCGGAGCCGTCAGGAGAGAACGCGAACTTGTCCGCCTGTGACTGGCGGTACGGAGAAGACAGGGTCTTGACCGGTGCAGCAGCCCATTGCCCCAGTGCATCCTCTCGTAAAACAGATGGTCCAGCTTCAACCAGGAGCACCTTATGGCCCTGGAGCGATAGCTGCCATGCCAAGAGTGCCCCTGCAACCCCGGCCCCAACAATAAGGACATCCACGTCGGCTTCGCTCACGCTTCCCCCGGATATGACCAATGACCGAAGTAGCCTCCTGGCAAGCCTGGGGGGTGGGCTTTCGCGAGACGCCAGAACGAACCGGAGAACCACAAAGCTGTGAGTGTGTCGGGCCCAACATCGGCGCTTGCCTGCGGCTTACCATCGCGAAAGCACTGGCCGAAACACCATGACAGCACAATGTCCCGGCACACCTGCTGAGACGCCGGGTCCGTCCATAGTCGCTGCTTGATCCATTGCTGTGGATCTGCATCGGCTGGTGCCTCGGCCCATGTGCGCAGCACCTGCTCAACCAAAGCTTTGCGCCCTTCAGATATCCCCATCAACACCGTCTCACACAGTCGCTCGTCTAGTTGTGGGTCATCCATAAGCGCCTGGGACAAAGCCGAGAACGTTGCGTGCAGGAACGGCATGGAACCACCTCCATGGTCTACTATGCCTCCCCCACGGAGGCGTACTACGTGGCGAGCAAATAAGACGATAGGAGCCCTATGACTACTCCGCAAGTTTTTGCACGGGGTTGAAACTCAGCGTGAAACATTCCAGCTACGCCTTATGTTTACGGGACCCTGGCGCTGGCGACCGACAAGGAGTTTGTCACCCCCTGACTGCACAAGCGCCTGGTGCCGCTGTTTTTGGCCAGCGGACTGGTCAAGGATGTGGACGGGAATTTGCAGGTGCAGCCGCAAGCCGCTGCCTGATGGTCTTCCAACGAGGCGCAAGACCGCGACGGATTGCGCCCGTCATCTGAGAAAACGCTGGACCGTTAGTACTTGCGCGCTCATAGGCGATCAGAACGGCACCGCCCAGCATGACCGGCAAATGGGCGTAAGGCAGGCAAAGCGGAATCAACATCAGTGCCCAGCACGTCGTGACGCACCAGAACCCGTGTGTTACGCCAAAGCACAACGGATCGACCAGCGCAGCCATGCCAAAAACGGAGAGCCTGGGCTGTTGATGGCAACGCGCAAGACAGCGTGAACGCATGACGCTCAATTGCCAGATAAGCCACCCAACCACCGCCATGGCCCCGGCCACAAGCTCTGAATCCGTGAGCGAAACCAGCAGCAGTGCGATGACAAAAAGCAGCGCACAGGCCGCCAGCCACACACACAAATAGCCCAGCAGGAACAGCACGATGGCTCGCCAGCGATGGCGCGACAGCGAGCGAAACCACAGGTGCAGCGCAGGCCCCGCCAAGGCGGGCGTCATCATCGCCACCAACATCAAGGTCATGCCAGCCGCAAACGCGGCGAGGTCCAGGGTCGAGTAATAAAAATGCAGATAGCTCAGGCTCTCGGCGAACACCGGGCCGGGATTGGAACGGCACAGAAGCATCAGTTCGGCGTGGACGTTGTCACTGAGGGCAATGACGCTGAACGCGACGAGGCTGATACTCCATAACGTGCAAGCAAGCGGGTCAAGGCCTGCTTCTCGAAGCCGTGCCGACACGGACATCGTCAGGTCGACTGACGATAGATGCTGACCCGTTTGATCGATATCCCGCGCGCGTCATTGACCGGCACGATCAATACCGGCAAGGCATTCAGATTGGCCTCGCCTGTCAGATGAAGCCGGTCAATCGTATCGGTGATCTCGATCACCTTGCTCAGGCCCGATCCGCCATGGGGCTTGGCAATGTTGGTCGACTCGCTGATACCGAACAACGACACAACGCCTGCTCGGTTCTCCGGGTGATCAGCGGCAACGGCGCCTTCGGCCAAACCGACATATACATCGAAAATGGCCGCGTCGTTTTCCCCCGTGATGTTCTCCAGATTGAGAAATACGCGATCAGGTTCCGGGCTCGCGCGCAGCGCGAACGTGGACAGTTTGAAGCTGTCGGTGAGCTTGCGGACGGTGGGTTTATCGGTCCTCACAACGGTGGCCGAGGGATCGCTCCCCAGGGTAATCGCCTTGCTGTTTGCACCGAGCAGTTCAACCGTGGGCTTTTTGGGCATGGTTTCGACCTCCAGACCGTCAGTGATGCCGGGGACGTCCATGAGCGTTTTCAACAATACCAACCGAAGGTTCAGGCGCTGCTGACCACTCAGCGGATCGGAAATGTCCTCATACAAATAGTTGAGCCCGGGCGCCTTCGTGTCCAGCATATCTTTTGGGGCAAATTCCTTTCGACTGCCATCAGCTTGTGGCATCACAAAGCGCCGCTTGCCGCTCGGCCCATCGAGCCATGACTTGAGCACCGGGTTCCTGAAGTTCGAATTTCGGTTGAGCCACACCTCCCATAGCCGATCAATGTTGGCGTGATGCAGCCAGAAAATCGGATCGAGCCCGGCTGTAATTGGCATAGACATCAAGCCCAGGTTATGCCAGTCCCGGGGGTCCGTTCCGGTGAGGTAACCGCCAACAAGACCATGCACCGGATCATGTGGTCCCTGTTCAAGCAAGCCTTCATTCGGGCGCTCTGCGTTGTGCTGGAACGGTGTACGCACACCGCCGAACCCGGGAGAGCCATTTCGAACTCCTTCGAAATCGGGATCGCTCAAGGCCGCCTTCAGATCGACATCCTCCTTTCGGATGACCACCACGCCATCCCCACGGCCAAAACGCCGAGGCTCAAACAGTGGGTTGTCGCCACCATCGGGCCAGGAATTCGTCGCGAAGGCTTGCGGCAGCAGTCGCGGATTGGCGACCGCCGTGTCGTTGTAATTCCAATAGGGCAATGCCCAGTCGTCCGGTGCCCCCGGCAACGTGTGTATCGCGGCTCGCACAATCGATTCGTAAGCCGACAGATAACCCCGGTGCCACGGAAAGAAATACCAATTATGGTGCTGGCACTGATTCCGATCCTGATCGAGGTATACCGACGTGTCCGGTTCATGCTCATCCGGTGCCAACCACCCGAACTGGCGCCAGACCACCTCTTCAATGCCATGAATCGCCGCCATGTATTTCCAACTGGTGATGTCATCAAACGGGCGCGACTTCAGCACCTTGACTCCGCGGGCATACCACAGTAGTTCTGGAGCCCACGGTTGTTGCAGGCTCCAGACATTGCGTCGTATAAAAGTCACTGATCGGACCTCCCTGTCATCGAGTGTTTTTACCGGACCACGGTTCTTCCAGCTCACTGCGTTCCAAGACTATAGATCAGCTTTAGAGGCTCGTACTTTTTGCCTACGTTCACACTAAAGCTAAAGAACAGGCCTTTGGTTGTTGGCCCCCTCCTCCTCGCGTATTGCCCGAGACCTTTTTGTAGGTGGCAGATCAACACGCCCATTTGAAGTCCTGAAAAGCTCCTGCCGCCGGTAATTCAGCCACAACAGCTTGAACATATCGCCTGGCCGTTTGTAACGAGGCTGCGTAGCTGATCCCGGGGCCCAAGACATCCACGATGGAAAAGACGTCCTCAAGGCCGCAGTCGAGGATCAAAGTGACCGGGACATAATCACTTGTCAGGTTTCGCATCCGACGGTTCAGTGGCAAGCCATCACAGGGCAAATCGATCAGCAACCAACTGCGATATTTGAAGCGCACGCTTACATCCTTGAGCATATCGTTCCACTCCATGACCCGACCTCATCGACTGGCAATCAATACTGGAATTGCGTTATTGAGAGAGAACGCCACCAGAAACACGGCCAGGCCTATGTCAATCTGCCGGGTGTATTTGAGAAACAGCGCCTTTATCGGGCCCTGGCCGAAGAGCAACGACACCAGGGAATACCAGATGACTTCGAGGGTTGAGCACAACACGACCACCAGCACTTTTTCGATGTCGGTGCGTGGCGAGGACAGGAAGCCGGCGTAGATGCTGATCATGAAGGCGATCGTCTTCATGTTGCTGATGTTGGTGATGACTCCTACCCGATAAGCCTTACTGAAGCTGGTGACGCCAACAGCGGCGCTTTCGGTGGTGCCAGTATTTTTTGCCAGCACACTTTTGATGATGCTGTAGGCGATGTAGAGCAGGTACGTCGAACCACACAAGGTGGCCACTTTGGAAAAGGCCGGGTACTCATGCAGCAATGCTGCCAGTCCCAAGAGGGAAATGGTCGAGAAGAACACCCCTACAGTGCAGATGCCCAAGGTCGCGCCAAGTCCAGTGGAAACCGAGCCCAGTGAAGAGAATCGACTGACAATGATGAAATTCGGCCCAGGGCTTATTACCGCCAGTATGTAAATCAACGCCGCTGTGAACATAAAACCTCCTTGTTTGAGCAGCAGTCTTTCCAGACTGCTGCCGGGTGGCATCAAGCCAATGCTTGTACCGGGGCCTCGATTTGAGCCAATTTATTCTCCAGGGCGGAAAGAATGTGTTCCACCCGCAAGGAAATCAGGCTGAACGAGCCCGCATCGCCCAAGCCGTGGGAGCTTTCGCATAACCCATTGAGAAACACCGCGGGCAAGTCATCCAGAGGCGTCAGGCTGTAATCGCGATTGACCACCAGGGCCCCGTGAGCATCGGCGCGAAACTGGCGATGATGAGGCGCGAGCAACGGGGGGTACAGCTCACCGTTTTCCTTGGCCGCAATATCCTTGAAGCCCGTGGCGAGCACCAACGCATCCAGAGCAAGGGTTGAATGCGTCAGCTGATTGACCTCCCTGAGTGCCAGTTGTACCTGGCCCGATGTATCGATGTGTGCCTGCTCGATGGCGATGTTATTGAGGATCTTGATGCGCTGCTTGCCCTGCAGTTTTTCTTCATGGATGCGTACGTACAGCGCGTTGATGACATCTTCATCGGCAGAGCTGTAATTGGTGCCCCGCAATTGCTTGTCCAGCCGCGATTTGGCTTCTGGCGGAAGGTCAAAGTAGTAGTCGATGAATTCCGGGAAGTACACCTTGTCACTGAATGGGCTGGTGTCCTTGAGTCGAAAGCTGAAGCTTCGATGTAACGAATAAACCTCTTTGTCCGGGAACCTGGCAGTCAGATCGAGGACGATCTCCACCGCGCTCTGGCTGGAACCCACCACGCCGATACGCTGCACACTCGGTGGCAGCTTGTTGATGTGCTCCAGATAGTGATTGAGGTGGAACACTCGGGGTCCGGTCAGACCTTCGAAAACTGCCGGGATATTCGCCGTACGCCCGGTGCCCAGCACCAGGCTGCGCCCATAAACGACTCGTTGATCGTTATAGGTGACCTTCCACACCTGCTCTCCCTTGAACAGAAGCGGTTCAACCTGCTGGACGAACGCCGAAGATTCGACATCGCCGAGAAAATGGCTGGCTACCCATTTGATGTACTCGGCATATTCCCGGCGTAACGGATACGTCAGTGGCAAGTTGAGGTAGTCGAACAGGCGACCGGTTTCTTTCAGGTAATTGACGAAACCATAGCGGCTGCGTGGATTGCGTGGCGTAACCAGATCCCGTAAAGGGTTGTTCTGGATATCCGATCCGCTGAGCAGCATTTCATCCTGCCAGTCCGGCGTCTGCTTGGCGTCCAGGAAGCGATAAGTCAGCGCTGATGCTGACTCTTCGAGGCCGATCGCCAATGCAAGGTTGGAGGGGCCGAAGCCAATTCCCACAATATCGAAGACAGTATTTGACATGGAAAAGCTCCTATCCCTGGATTTGCTTTAATGGAAGATGATAATAGTGATACGCGGTGTTTTCGATAAATCCAAATCGAGTGTATAGGTTTCGTGCTCGTGGATTATCGTCTGCGCCTTCGATAAATAGTTGTTTGGCGCCTGTTGTCTGCGCAAATGTTTTTGCTGCATTCAATAACGCCAGCCCTACTCCCTTCTTGCGCTTTGACGATTCGACATATAAGTCATTGAGTATCCAGAGGCGCTCCAGTGTGACACTTGAGAAACTGGGGAATAGTTGGGTGAATCCAATGACTTCGTTATTGACCTCAGCAACAACAAAAATTGTTTCGCCCAGAAAAAAGCGCTGTTTAATAAACTCCAGTGAGCGGACCAGATCGGAGACTTCACCATAGAACTGGCGGTATTTGTCCAGCAATGGCGCAATCGCCGCAGCGTCGTCGAGGGACGCATGCCGGGTAATGATTTGATCACTCATGATGCGGTCACCTCGGCAAAGGCTTGCTCCAGTATGTGCAAACCCTGAGTGATCTGCGCGGGGGATATTGTCAGTGCCGGCAGGAACTTGAGCACCTGGTTGTCGATGCCTGAAGTTTCAATGATCAGCCCGCCCGCGTAAGCCTGTGCCGCAACTCTCTGCGCCAGGGACTTGTCCTCGAACTCAATGCCCCGGAAGAACCCGCGCCCTTTGAGGCGATTAGGCGCCTTGCTCGCAAAGTCCCGGGATAACGCCAGCAGCCCTTGATGCAGGAGGTCTGCCTTGGCGCTGAGCTCCTGGGTAAAGCGGTTATCGCTCCAATAGTGATCGATAACCGCCTTGCCCGTGACAAATGCCAGGTTGTTGCCGCGAAACGTGCCGTTGTGTTCCCCCGGCTCCCATACATCCAGATGGGGCGCCAATAAAACAAGGGACATGGGCAAGCCATAGCCGCTGATGGATTTGGACAAGGTCACGATATCCGGGGTGACACCCAGGGCCTCAAAGCTGAAGAAGTCCCCGGTGCGGCCGCAGCCTGCCTGTATATCGTCGATGATCAACAGAATGTCATGGTCATGGGCGATACGTTGCACCGCTTGTACCCAGGCGGCCGAAGCACTGTTCACACCGCCCTCACCCTGCACTGTCTCGAGTACGATGGCCGCTGGCTTATCGATGCCGCTACCGCTGCGCAACATCTTGGACAGGTACAACGAGGTGTCCAGGTCGTCGCCAAAATACTGGTCATACGGCATGAACGTCACGTTGTTCAAGGTGACCCCGGCCCCTGCTCGCTTTCGCGGGTTACTGGTCAAGGCGAGGCTGCCCAGGGACATGCCGTGGAACGCATTGGTGAATGCCACGATATTCTGGCGGCCGGTGTACTTGCGGGCCAGTTTGATGGCGGCCTCTACCGCATTGGTACCGGTAGGGCCGGGAAACTGTACTTTGTAGCGCAAGTTGCGACGGGCCAGGATCTGCTCATCGAACGCCGTCAGGAAGTTCTTCTTGGCCGTGGTTTTGAAATCCAGGCCGTGGGTAATGCCATTGCTCTCGATATAGTCGAGCAGCGCAGCTTTCAAAACCGGGTTGTTATGCCCGTAGTTCAGAGCCCCCGCGCCGCTGAAAAAGTCAATGAACACCTGACCTTGTTCACTGGTCAAGGTCGACCCTTCAGCGGTGTGAAAGGTGGCAGTGAAGTCACGACAGTAAGAACGAACGTTAGACTCTTTAAGCTCAAATATATCCAGGGACTGTGGCGTGGCAGGTGCAAGGTGGGACAGTGAGTAGTTCAGCGTAGCCGTCATGTCAGGTACCGTTTATCAATCCAATTGAATGGACTTCCAACAGGCATAGCGATTTCCCAGTGGCCATGTAGCGAATGCTGAGAGGTCTATCATCCGTGAAGTCCGTGTACAACTTTCATCCGTTGAAACATGACCCGCTCTGTTGGCCAGCAGGAACAATGACGTCTTTCGCTTATTAAACTATCAGTAATTCGTGAACAAACGACCAACTATAAATTCATATGCTTATTACTGGTTCTGTGAAATGCCCAAACATACAAATCAGTAACCGTGATGAGGCGTTTTTGGTCGGCAGAATCGCCCGTCGCTCGTTTCAGGCTTGGGATTGGCGGGAGGCAAGAGCGTTGCGCGGCGTGCCGGGGGCGTTGAGTAAAAATTGTCTCAGATGAAGTAAATTTCTCGATTTTTTTGGTTTTCGTTGCAGTAAAGAGCTTTTCCTGCACAATTCCCGACATTGAAATTCGATCCGAGATTGACTGATGTCCCTGACTCCCCAAGACGAACGACTCATCAAGGCGCTGGCTTTGGCCATCGTTGATCGCCCCCGCGCGACGCTCAAGGAGCTGGCTGAAGCCGCTGGCGTAAGCAAGGCGACGCTGCACCGCTTTTGCGGCACCCGTGACAATCTGGTACTGATGATGGAAAGCCATGGTGAGACGGTTCTCAACCAGATCACCACCTCGACCGACCTGTTGAATGGCGATCCGGTGCAAGCCCTGCGCGGTTTGGTCAATGAGCATCTGGCACATCGTGAAATGCTGGTTTTCCTGCTCTTTCAGTATCGCCCCGACACCTTCGCGAACACCGATGAAGGCAAACGCTGGCAGTTCTATCTCGATGCCCTCGATGCATTCTTTCTGCGCGGCCAGCAATTGGGTGCGTTCCGTATCGATATCACTGCCGCGGTCTTCACCGAGCTGTTCCTGACCATGATTTTCGCCATGGTCGATGCCGAACGCCGTGGGCGTGCCGCCAGTGCCAACTCGGCCAATGTCGTGGAACAGATGTTCCTGCATGGCGCTGCCAATCCCGCCCGTCCTCAGTAACGTTCCACCAAGCAAAAAAAAGCCCCGTGACCTCTCGGTTCACGGGGCTGAATGGCTGGACGTGCCAACCCAAAGGAGCTGTTGTCAGGACTTTTCTGGCGACCAGCCTCCGCCCAGCGAGCGGAACAGATCGACCAGGGCAATCTGCCGCTGGGTGCTGACCTCGATAAATGCCGTTTCGTTGACGAAGCGGGTGCGCTGGGCATCGAGGTAACGCAGGTGACTGTCGATGCCGCCTTCATAACGCGCCTTGGCCAGTTTCAACGTTTCGCTGCTGGTGTCGGCCAGCGCGCGTCGGGCCGCCTCTTCCCGGCGCAAGGTGTCGGTGGCGGCCAGTGCATCGGCGACCTCGCGAAACGCCGTCTGAATCGTGCCCTCATAAGCCGCCACCGCCGAGTCCTTACGGGCTTCGGCCAGGCTCAGGCCAGCACTGTTGCGCCCGGCATCGAACAACGGCAGCGACAGGTTCGGCACAAAACTCCAGGACCGCGAGCCTCCGTCGAACAAACCGGACATTTGTGCGCTGGATGTGCCGAAGCTGCCGGTCAGGCTGATTCGCGGAAAGAACGCCGCCCGTGCAGCGCCAATGTCGGCATTGCGCGCCTGCAATCGATGCTCGGCGGCGAGAATGTCCGGTCGGCGCTCGATCAATGTGGAGGTGGTGTCGGGCGCAATGTCCTGAACCAGCATCGGCTCCGTCGACAGCCGTTCAGGAATTGCTTTCGCTGCATCCTTGGTCCCGAGCAACAACACCAGCGCGTTAAAAGCCTGCTGTTTCTGCCGCAGATTGCTTTCCTGTTCGGCGCGCGATTGTTCCACCAGTCCCAATGCTTCCTGATAGTCCAGCGCTGTCGCCGTACCGTTTGATCGGCGCTGGCTGATCAGTGCAAACGAGTACTCGCGGCTGATCAGCGTTTGCTGAGTCAGATCCAGGCGACGCTGGGCGCCATCGTGAATCAGATAAGCCTGACTGACTTCGGCAATCAGGGCGATCTGCGCGGCGCGGGCCGCCTCTTCAGTCGCCAGATACTCTTGCAATGCAGAGTCGCTAAGGCTCTTTACCCGGCCAAACAGATCCAGCTCGTATTCCGGCAGCGACACGCCGACCTGATAGCTGCTGGCAACCCCCGCCTGGCCATTGCTGGCCAGATCCGCCGGCAGGCGCTGACGATTGCCGGATGCACCGGCATTCAGGCCCGGCACCCGGTCCGCCCGCTGGATACGGTATTGCGCCCGCGCTTGTTCGATATCCAGAAGTGTCTGGCGTAAAGAGCGGTTGTTGTCCAGCGCGATCACCACCAGGCGACGCAGTTCGGGATCGACGATAAACGTCTGCCAAGCTAGTTGGTTAATCGGACTGCCCTGCTTGGTCGACTCCCCCGCCCAGTGCTCCGCAACCGGCGCAACAGGACGCTCATAAGTCGGTGCCAGCGAGCAACCGCCCAGCAGCATGGTGATCACCAGCGTAGAGAAAGCTGAAATACGCATGGAATCACTCCTGAGCCAAAGCGGGTTGTTCGACAGGTGCGGGTTTACTGCGCAACCGCGACAGCACCCAGACAAAACAGATCGGTACGAACAGCACACCCAGCAACGTCGCGCTGAGCATCCCGCCGATCACACCGGTACCGATCGCACGCTGACTCGCGGCCCCTGCCCCGGTGGCCAATGCCAGCGGCACCACACCGAGGATGAACGCCATGGAAGTCATGACAATCGGCCGGAAACGCAGGCGCGCGGCTTCGATGGCGGCGTCACGCAGGCTGTAGCCCTTCTCCCACAGCTCCTTGGCAAACTCGACGATGAGGATCGCGTTCTTCGCCGCCAGACCGATGATGGTGATCAGGCCCACCTTGAAGTACACGTCGTTAGGCATGCCGGCGACCATCACCGCGAGCACCGCACCGATGGCACCGATTGGCACGATCAGCATCACCGTCAACGGAATCGCCCAGCTCTCGTAGAGCGCCACCAGCAACAGGAACACCACCAGGATCGCCAGCGCGAAGAGTTGCGTCGCCTGACCGCTGGAGACCTTTTCCTGATACGACAGCCCCGTCCATTCGTAGCTGAAACCCGCCGGCAATTGCGCAGCGATTCGTTCCATTTCCGCCATGGCTTCACCGGTGCTATAGCCCGGTCCGGCGTCACCGACGATGCGGATCGATGGATATCCGTTGTAACGCACCACTTGCACCGGACCTTCCTCCCAGTGAGTGTTGACGAAAGCGCCGAGCGGCACCAGATCGCCCGCGCTGTTGTGCACGTACAGCTTGAGTACGCTTTCCGGGGTCATCCGATCGCCCTGCTCGGCCTGCACCACCACACGCTGCTGACGGCCAGCGTTGGTGAAGTCGTTGATCACTTCGGAACCGAATGCGGCGGACAACGCACTGCTGATCGACTCGAAACGCACACCGAGGGTGCGAGCCTTGTCACGGTCGATCACCACCCGCAATTGCGGCGACTCGGCCAGACCTTCCATCATGGCGTAGAGGATTTTCGGGTTGCCGTTGGCCTGACCGAGCACCTGGTCACGGGCGGCGAGCAAGGCTTCACGACCCAGACCGGCACGATCCTGCAGGCGCAGCGCAAAACCACCGGAGTTGCCCAAACCGTCAATCGGTGGCGGCGGCACCGCCATCACGGCGCCGTCGTTGGTCACGGCAAACTGCTCGTTCAGCGCCATGACCTCGGCCATCGCCGATTGATCTTCGCCACGCTGCGACCAGTCCTTGAACACCGGGAACGCCAGTGCCGCGTTATCACCCATCCCGGAAAAGCTGAAACCCGAGACCAGGAACATCGACTGCACCGCATCACGAGACGCGAGATAGCGTTCCAGTTGTTCGCCGGTCGCTTCGGTGCGAGTCCGGGTCGCGCCCGGTGGCAACTGGACGTCGACGATCATGTAGCCCTGGTCTTCTACGGGCACAAACGATTCCGGCAAGCGCAGGTAGAAGAAACCGAGCATCGCGATAATGCCGACGTACACCAACATCATCCGACCGGCACGCGCGACCAGTCCGCTGTTCAGGATCGAGTAACGCTCGGTGAGCCGCGCGAAGCCACGGTTGAAGGCGCCGAAGAAACCGCGCTTTTCATGATGTCCTTGAGGAATCGGCTTGAGCAGCGTGGCACACAGCGCCGGCGTGAACGTCAGCGCGAGGAAACCCGAGAACAGAATCGACACCGCCAGCGAGACCGAGAACTGCTGATAGATCACCCCCACCGAACCGGACATGAACGCCAGCGGCATGAACACCGCCGACAGCACCAGGGTGATACCGATGATCGCGCCCGATACCTGCCCCATGGCCTTGATCGTGGCGTCGACCGGCGACAACCCTTCTTCCGCCATGATCCGCTCGACGTTCTCCACCACCACGATGGCGTCGTCCACCAGAATGCCGATGGCGAGCACCATGCCGAACATGGTCATCATGTTCACCGAGAAGCCCAGCAGGTACATCATCACCAGTGTGCCGAGCAGACACACCGGCACCACAATCGACGGAATCAAGGTGTAGCGGATGTTCTGCAGGAACAGGAACATCACCAGGAATACCAGCACCATCGCCTCGATCAGGGTGTGGATCACCTTCTCGATGGCGACATCGACGAAACGCGACGTGTCGTAGGGAACGGAATATTCCACGTCGTCCGGGAAGTACGCCGACAGTTCGGCCAGGCGTTCTTTTACGGCCGTTGCAGTCTGGATTGCGTTGGCGCCGGGCGACAACTGGATCGCCGCTGCCACGGCGGGTTTGCCGTTCAGACGCGAGTTGAAGTTGTAACTCTCCTGACCGATTTCCACTCGGGCGACGTCGCCCAGTTTGACCGTCGAGCCGTCCTCGTTGGCGCGCAGAACGATGCGTGCGAATTCTTGCGGATTGTCCAGCGTACCTTTCACTGCCAGCGTGGCGGTCAGTTCCTGTTGGCTGCTGGTTGGCGTGCTGCCGAAACTGCCGGCCGGCACCTGCACGTTCTGTCCGCGAATGGCGGTGCTCACGTCGTCGATGGACAGCCCATAACCCACCAGCTTCTGCGGGTCGAGCCAGATGCGCATCGCGGCTTCAGAGGAGAAGAATTGCAGCTTGCCGACGCCCGGCACCCGACGTAGTTCGTTGTTGATGTTGCGTGCGGCGTAGTCGCCCAGTGCGGTCGTGTCGGTGTGTTGAGTGCCTTCCTTATAGTTGAGCGCATAGATCAGCAGGAAACCGGCGCTGGCCTGCTCCACCTCCAGACCTTGGGTGAGTACCGCTTGCGGCATGCGCGATTCAGCCTTTTTCAGGCGGTTCTGCACGTCGACCTGGGCAAGCTGCGGATCAGTACCCGGCTGGAACGTCACCGCAATTTCGGCGATGCCATTGGAGTTGTTGGTCGACTCGAAATACAGCAGGTTCTTGGCACCGTTGAGCGACTCTTCGATCACGCTGGTGACCGAGTCCACCAGCACTTTCGCCGAGGCGCCGGGATAGGTCGCCGTCACCTTGATCTGCGGCGGCGCGACGTCGGGATACTGCGCCACCGGCAGCATCGGAATGACCAGCAGGCCGGCCAGAGAGATGAACAACGCCACCACCCAGGCAAAGTTCGGGCGTTTGATGAAAAACTTGGACATCGGGAAATCCTCGCGGCGACGGCGCCCTTACTGTTTCGACTCAGGGGACTGAGCCACGGCTTGGGACTGACCCGGTACGACCTTGGCCCCCGGTTGCAGACCGGCAAGGCCACCAACGATCACTTGATCGCCCGCCTTCAAGCCTTCACTGATCTGCCAGCGCGATCCCTGCATGGCACCGGTGACCACACTGCGTGATTCGACCCGGTCATCTGCGCCGACCACCATCACTTGGGCGCCGCCATCGCTGCCCCGCTGCACCGAACGTTGCGGCACGAGAATGGCCTGGCTGTCAGTGCCCTGTGGCGTACGCACACGGACATACATGCCCGGCAACAGCACGCCGTCGGTATTGGCGAACTTGCCGCGCAACGACACCTGCCCCGTGCCGCGATCCACGGCGACATCGGTAAACATCAGCGCACCCTGACGCTCGTATTGGGTGCCATCGACGCGAATCGACAGTGCCTTGTTGTCGTCGGCGGAGAGTTTTCCGTCCTTGAGCGACTCGCGCAGACGCAGTGCATCGGCGGCCGACTGAGTAAAGTCGACATACACCGGATCCAGTTGCTGAATCCGCGCCATCAACGTCGCGTCCCCCTGCCCGACCAAGGCCCCTTCCGTGACCAGTGCACGGCCGACGCGGCCGGAAATTGGCGCGGTTACCGAGGCATAACCGAGATTCAACCGGGCGCTTTGCAGATCGGCCTGGGCCGAACGGGTGGCTGCCTGAGCGCTGCGCAGGTCAGCCATGGCGCTGTCGAAATCCTGTTGGCTGACCGCCTCGATTTTCACCAACGGTTCATAGCGCTTGACCCGCGCCTGTGCCTCAAGCGCAACAGACTGAGCGCGAGCCAGCTCACCTTCGGCCCGCGACAACGCTGCCTTCAGCGGTGCCGGATCGATCTGGAACAACAGATCCCCGGCTTTGACATCAGCGCCCTCTTCAAAACGCTTCTGCATCACGATGCCCGGCACCCGAGCGCGCACTTCCGCAACGCGCATCGGCTCCACCCTGCCCGGCAGCTCCGACGTCAGCGCCAAAGGCTCGGTCTTCACGGCCACCACTTCTACCGGGCGCGCCACTTCCGCCACCGCCGCTTGTT
The DNA here is from genome assembly GCF_059416185.1 of Pseudomonas sp. GW821-FHT09E04. Lineage (NCBI taxonomy): Bacteria > Pseudomonadati > Pseudomonadota > Gammaproteobacteria > Pseudomonadales > Pseudomonadaceae > Pseudomonas > Pseudomonas sp. GW821-FHT09E04. Next base: position 475,447 of record NZ_JBWKOR010000001.1, on the reverse strand, counting down.
CACTCGCCGGTCCACACCCGGCCAACGCAATGGCGACTGCCAGCGATCCCGCCATCCCTACTGCACGCAAATTGCCCATAACTCACCCAAGGCTTGATCGAATTTGGCGCGAATGCTACGTTTCAAATCTTAATGAGTCAATAATGTCTCATGTGAGTATTTTGTGAATCTTATATGAACACCGCTCAAGGCCTCTGATGAACTCGATTTCCCATGATGAACAGATGCTCAAGTCGCTGACCCTGGCCGTGGCCAACCGGCCGAGGGCGACGATGAAGGAACTGGCGCAACTGGCTGGCGTGAGCAAGGCCACCCTGCACCGCTACTGCGGAACACGGGAAAACCTGACCGCAAAACTGGAGGAGCACGCCGAGGGCACGCTAAAGCTGATCATCGACAACGCTGGCCTGCAGCACCTGGAACCGCTGGAGGCGCTGCGCCGATTGATCCGGGAACACCTCGCCCACCGCGAGTTGCTGGCCTTTCTGATGGCGCAATACCGCCCCGACTTCCTCGACCTGGAACAGGGTGGCAGACGATGGCTGTTTTATCTGGAGGCGCTGGACGGGTTCTTTTTGAAAGGCCAGCAGGCTGGGCTGTTTCGCATCGATATCACCGCGGCGATCTTTACCGAGCTGTTCATATCGCTGGTCTACGGCCTGGTGGATGCCGAACTGCGCGGGCGCGCGGCTCATGCGGATTCGGCGCGGACGCTTGAGCGGATGTTTTTGAATGGGGTGCTGGCTGCTCGGCGTCTTTCTTGATCAGCTAATCAATTTATAAATCTCGGAAACCACCTGCATCGTAGCGTCTTCGATCGTTCCTTCATTACGGCACAAAGCCCAGCCATGATCGGCAGCCGCTTGCTCGAACGTCTCTGTACACGCGACATGCTCAGCGTGCTTCTGGATCACAGTACCGCCCAGTCCTCTGGATCGTGCCTTTGCCCTGGCCCATGAAATATCCGGCGCGGTGACGACGCCGACATGCAGGTCAGGCACCTGCACGTTTCGTTCGATGTTCAACTGGAGAATCTCTGCAAACGGGACGGTTTGGCGAAACGCGGCGTCAGACGGATACCAGCGATCGATCAAGATAATGCTGCCCAACGGCTGTTCAGTCAGCACGTGCCGGGAGATCCAGCTACGGCTATCAGCAAAGCGCTGACACACCGCCCACTCCAGATCCCGGGAATGATTTCTGGCAAGTTCGTTAACGAGGGCCATGGTGGCACCCCGGTAGGGATCGCTTTTTCTCTCGCAAAGCCGGATGACTTTCTTGTTGTCGGCCCTCAGTACTGCCGTAACGGCTTCCAGTAATGTGGTTTTGCCGGTTCCTTTTGGCCCATCCAGAGAAATAAACAACGGACGATTCATTCTTCACGCAACGATTGAGACATTGATGAGCACTCTATCCTCATTTCTGCAATTCAATCAGCTCATCCCTGCCCTTTGCCTAGACTTGCTTCCCGATGATGTTCGCCAGACCTTTTGACTGCCAGGGAATCACTTAAGGAGTCACCCCATGTCAAAGCTATATCCCGGAATCGATCCTGAAGGGCTTGTCGAGTACTCGGTGGTCTACACCGATCGCTCGCTCAACCACATGTCGCAGTCATTTCAAGCAGTGATGAGGAACATTTCCCAGACCCTGAAACAGGTCTACAACGCCGAGGCGGTTGCGGTGGTTCCGGGCAGCGGCACATTCGGCATGGAAGCGGTGGCGCGACAGTTCGCCACCGGCCAGCAATGTCTGGTGATACGCAACGGCTGGTTCAGTTATCGCTGGAGCCAGATCCTTGAGACGGGCAACATCCCGGCGGCCACTACGGTACTGAAAGCCCGACCGGTCGAAACGGGTCGCCAGGCGGCCTACGCCCCGCCCCCTCTGGACGAAGTGCTGGCAGCCATTGCGGCGCAGAAGCCGCAGATTGTCTTCGCCCCCCACGTTGAAACCTCATCAGGGATTATCCTGCCCGACGAGTACCTGCGGGCCGTCGGCGACGCCGTGCATGCAGTGGGTGGCCTGTTCGTCCTGGACTGCATCGCTTCCGGCACGCTTTGGGTTGATATGCACAAATGCGCAGTCGACCTGCTGATCAGCGCACCGCAAAAAGGTTGGAGCGCCTCCCCTTGCTGCGCTCTGGTGATGTTCAGTTCTTTGGCTTTCGAGCGCATCGAGCAGACGCAAAGCAGCAGCTTCGCCTGCGACCTGAAAAAGTGGCTGCAGATCATGCAGGCCTACGAACAGGGCGGACATGCCTACCACGCGACCATGCCCAGCGATTCTCTCGCGCGGTTCAACGACGTAATGAAAGAGACGCAAGCCTACGGTTTCGAAAAGGTCCGCGACGACCAGCAGGTACTGGGCGATCGGGTGCGCGCAATGTTGACCGGCAAAGGCTTCAAAAGCGTGGCCGCAGCCGGCTTTCAGGCCCCAGGCGTCGTGGTGAGCTACACCGATGATCCCGATATCAAAACCGGTAAGAAATTTGCCAACCACGGCCTACAGATCGCCGCGGGGGTGCCGTTGCAATGCGATGAACCGGCCGACTTCCAGACCTTCCGTATCGGTCTGTTCGGACTCGAAAAACTGCACAACATCGAGCGGACGGTCAGCACCCTCGAGCAGGCACTGGATGAGGTGATGGTTAACTAAGCCCTCTTCTCGCCCACAGCAAATACCGTTCCCGCCGATCCTGTTCGGCGGGAACCACCAAGCCGCGATCAACCTGTCATAAATTCCATATCCGCTGGCAAAAATCCGACTTTCCTGGCGTTCCAATAACCCCTGAAGATCCGCGTGGACGCGCCCAGTGTCGATCCTTCGCACCATTGAGCGCCAAATCACTCTTCATTCTGAATTAGTGATTTAACTAGGTAGTTACCTATCTATATAATGCCCTCCTCATTTCAACGGGACATTCAACGTGAAGCAGAGTCAACGCCTCTCGGGCATATCAACATTCATTCTGGTCGGGCTGGGCGTGATCATCGCCCTGCTCGGCTTGGCACTGGCCGCTGGCGGTGTGAAATTGGTCAGCCTGGGAGGCTCCTGGTACTTCCTGGTGGGTGGTCTGGTCATGGCCATTTCCGGTCTGCTGATCGCCTGTCGCAAACCTGCCGGCGCCTGGTTGTTCGCAGCGTTTTTGCTGGGAACGGCAATCTGGGCCGTGAGCGATGCAGGCCTGGTGTTCTGGCCGGTGTTCTCTCGTCTGTTCATGTTCAGTGCCGTGGGCCTGGCGGTCGCGCTGGTCTACCCGATGCTCAAGCGTGCCAATGGCGGCGTTCCAGGTCGTGGCGCGTACGGCGTTGCCGCTGTTCTGGCGGTTGGACTGGCCGTGGCCGCCGGCAACATGTTCGTGGCGCACCCAACGGTCGCCCCTACCGGCACCGGCCCGGGCCTCACTCCGGTCGAACCGGAAAAGGCGCAGAAAGACTGGGCGCACTACGGTAATACCGAAGGTGGTAGCCGCTTCGCTGCGCTGGACCAGATCAACCGCACCAACGTCGACAAGTTGAAAGTCGCGTGGACCTACCACACCGGCGACATCGCCGAGAGTGACGGCAATGGCGCTGAAGACCAGCTCACCCCGCTGCAGATCGGCAACAAGGTGTTCATTTGCACCCCGCACAACAGCCTGATTGCGCTGGATGCCGACACCGGTAAAGAACTCTGGAAAAACGCCATCAACGCCCAGTCGAAAGTCTGGCAGCGCTGCCGTGGCATGGCGTATTTCGATGAGAGCGCCGCTGTCGCCAAACCAGCCAGCTCGCCTGTGACCGATACCCCGGCCGCTCCCGCCGCCAACTGCACACGCCGTCTGCTGACCAACACCATCGACGCGCGCCTGATCGCAGTCGATGCCGACACCGGCGAGTTCTGCCAGGGTTTCGGCAACAACGGCCAGGTTGATCTGAAGGCCGGTCTGGGTGATGTCCCGGACAGCTACTATCAACTCTCCTCCGCGCCACTGATGGCCGGCACCACCGTCGTCGTTGGCGGTCGCGTGGCCGACAACGTGCAGACCGACATGCCCGGCGGCGTGATCCGTGGTTTCGACGTCATGACCGGTGCGATGCGCTGGGCATTCGACCCGGGCAACCCGCAGGATCGCAAGGCGCCGGCCGATGGCAAAACCTATGTTCGCAGCACGCCGAACAGCTGGGCGCCAATGTCTTATGACCCGGCAACCAACACTGTCTTCCTGCCGATGGGCAGCTCTTCCACCGACATCTACGGCGTGGAACGCAGCAAACTCGACCACACCTACGGCGCATCGATCCTGGCGCTGGACGCTAACAGCGGCGAAGAAAAGTGGGTCTACCAGACCGTGCACAACGATCTGTGGGACTTCGACCTGCCGATGCAGCCAAGCCTGATCGACTTCAACAAGGACGGCAAAACCGTGCCGGCGCTGGTGATCGGCACCAAGGCCGGGCAGATCTACGTGCTGGATCGCGCCACCGGCAAACCACTGACCGAAGTAAAAGAAGTACCAGTCAAGGCTTCGAACATTCCGAACGAGCCCTACTCGCCAACCCAGCCAAAATCCGTGGGCATGCCGCAGATCGGTGCCCAGCACCTGACCGAGTCGGACATGTGGGGCGCCACCCCGTATGACCAGCTGCTGTGCCGGATCGATTTCAAGTCGATGCGTTACGACGGTCTGTACACCGCGCCGGGCACTGACAAGTCCCTGAGCTTCCCGGGTTCGCTGGGCGGCATGAACTGGGGCAGCATTTCCACTGACCCGGTGCATGGTTTCATCTTCGTCAACGACATGCGTCTGGGCCTGTGGATTCAGATGATCCCTTCGCAGAACAAAGGCCAGGCAACCTCCGGTGGCGAAGCGCTGAACACCGGCATGGGCGCCGTTCCGCTGAAAGGCACGCCTTACGCGGTGAACAAGAACCGCTTCCTGTCGGTGGCCGGCATTCCATGCCAGGCGCCGCCGTTCGGCACGTTGACCGCCATCGATATGAAGACCCAAAAAGTCGCCTGGCAGGTTCCGGTCGGCACCGTTGAAGACACAGGTCCCCTGGGCATCCGCATGCACCTGCCGATCAAGATCGGTCTGCCAACCCTCGGCGGCACGCTGTCGACTCAAGGTGGTTTGATCTTCATCGCCGGCACCCAGGACTTCTACCTGCGCGCCTACAACAGCGGCAACGGTGAAGAAATCTGGAAAGCACGTCTGCCGGTCGGCAGCCAGGGTGGCCCGATGACGTATGTGTCGCCGAAAACCGGCAAGCAATACGTGGTCATCACCGCTGGTGGCGCTCGTCAATCGACCGATCGTGGTGACTACGTAATGGCTTACGCCCTGCCGTAAACCGCTGCGCCCTCCTTCACTTCACTTGTGCGCGACACCTTCGGGTGTCGCGTCGTTTCATGTCCTTGGCTCTGGATTTCAGCAATGTCATTCGTTGTTCGCTTTTCCCACACTGGAGTACTGCTCGCTCTTGCCTGCAGCACCGCCCTGCCCGCCTTCGCCGACACCGATTCAAACGTGTTCACCCGCAATACCCTGACCGGCGACTGGGGCGGTCTGCGCCACCAGCTCGACGAAGACGGCATCAAGTTCACCGGTGATTACACTGGCGAAACCGCCTACAACGCTGATGGCGGCCTGCATCGCTCGGCCCGTTACTCGCAGAACATCAAGCTCGGCGCACAGTTCGACCTGAGCAAAATCTATGGTGTGGACAACGCCGGCAAGGTCCAACTGACCATCAACGACCGTCGCGGCAACAGCGCCTCGGAAGACCTGGTCGGCAACCGTCTGCCGATTCAGGAAAACTACGGCGGCCTCTACACGCGCCTGACCGAACTGAGTTACGAGCGCACCCTTTTCACCCCGGCACTGAACGTCAAACTCGGCTACATGGCCATGGGCAACGACCTCGGCGGCCTCGACAGCGGCATCCTCTGCAACTTCATGAACGCCGGTTTCTGCGGGCACCCGCTGAACATGTCCGGTGGCAGCGGCTGGACCAACTACCCCAACGCTCACCTCGGTGTGCGGGTCAAATACGACCTGTCGCCGGAATGGCAACTGCGCGTCGCCGCGTTCAACGTCGACCCCGAAAGCAACGGCAACTCCAGTCGCGCCTGGCACCTGGGCCCGAAACACACCACCGGCACCGTGGTCCCTGTCGAACTGGTCTACAAACACGCGGGCACCCTGCCCGGCGAATACAAACTCGGCTACTACTACGACAGCTCCGACGTGAAACGCATCGGCAGCGACAAGGAAGTGTCCGGTCGCGGCGGTCATTACCTGCTGATCGATCAGGCCGTCTGGAGTTCGCAGACATCTGAGGGCCGCAGCCTGCACGCCTTCGGTCAATACTCGGCGGCCAGCGAAGCGGCTTCACCGTTCAGCAAGTGGTACGGCACCGGCGTGGTCCTGTACAAACCGTTCGAAGGTCGCCCGCGTGACACCGTCGCCCTGGGTTACGGCCGGGCCGTGCAAAACCCACGCAGCCGCGACGTGCAACAAGACGCTGCGCTGGCCAACGGCACGCCGCTCTCCAATCTGGACGGTGCTGAACAGTTGATCGAACTCGATTACGGCTACCAGGCCACCCCATGGCTGACCCTGCGACCGAACGTGCAGTACATCATCGAGCCGGGCGCGTTTTCCGGGCAGGACATCGACAATGCACTGGTGTTCGGACTGCAGGTGAAAGCAAGTCTCTGACCTCGGCGCTGTCAGCGTAGCGATGCTTTGCGGGCCACGACATAAGACTGACTCAAGTCCGTGGCCCAACCATCGAGCACACCCTTGACGTTATCGGCCGTCATCACCTGCTTGTCGTTTTCCAGTGGAACGCCTGTGCCCTTGCGGACAACCTTCGCCACGACCTCGCCGGTCGAGCCATCCTCAAGGGACACTTCAGTGGCGATTTCACTGTCCTGATCACGAATGCCGGCAGCCGTGCTGACGCCGGCCGCGACCAGGGTGACGGGTAGCCATTCATAAAACCGCAGGCCCTGGGTACTGGTGGCGACCTGCGTGATGGCTGGCCTCACAACCAACGTATTCGGGCCGGGCTTCGAAGCTAATGGCAGTATTTTTCCCAGTTCTTGCCTCAGGGCCGCGTCGTAGTAGCCGGTCACACCCGACAGGGTGCTTTGCGGGATCCGTCCAGTCGGCTCAAACTTCGGATAAAACTGGCTTGGCGCCAGATAAACCCGTGTGTAACGACCACTCGCCAACGCCGGGCTGGCCCAACTCAATATCGTCTGTCCCGAGGGCGTCTGCTGCTCCTTCAGCGTGCTGTAGTCGTTGAGAAACCCGGAATACATGTCAGGCGCGACCTTTTTATTGCTGCATGCCGACAGGCTCAGGCTGGCTGCGAGCAACAGCGCCAGTGAGTGATGGTTTCTCATCAATGCGTTTCCCCTGCGGCCTGAATCTGGCTGAACGGGGTATTTTCAGAACACTCGATGCGCAACTGGCCGTGGGTCATGATCCAGTGAATGAATTCGGCGGTGGGAATCGAGTGGATGTATTCCACCCAATGACTGTCGGCCGGGCTGAAGCGCTCGAAGTAGCGGCGCATGACGAGTTGGCTCTGGTCCTGGGCGATCCCCAGACAGGTTTCCTGGAAAAAGATCGGCGCATTGAGAGCGCCGGTATTGGTGCGCTGAGTCAGGATCAGTGGACGCACCGCGCCATGCCCCTGAGTGGAATAAGCGCTTTTCATATCCTTCATATGAGCCCCCTTGGATGGAATGCCGGCAGAGTGCCCGAGGTTTTTTGCCCGAGGATGTCTGGCTGATGTCCGCAGAGAAGGAATGTTGCTCGATTGAAATATATGACCCCGCCTTCGAAATGGTTTTAGATGCCCTCTTTTGATTCATGGATCCTGCAAACGTGAGCAGACTGCTGATCGTCGATGACGACGTGGAAATTCTGTCCCTGCTGAAGAAGTTCTTCGTTCAGCACGCCTACGACGTCGACGTGGCGCCCGATGGCCAGGCCATGTGGGCCGCCATCGAACAGGCGCGGCCGGACACGATCATTCTTGACCTGATGCTGCCGGGTGAAGGTGGCTTGAGCCTGTGCCAGAAAATCCGCGCGCAGATGGGGATCCCGATCATCATGCTCACGGCCATGGCTGAACTGAGTGACCGGATCGTCGGCCTGGAGCTGGGTGCCGACGATTACCTGACCAAGCCCTTCGCGCCCCAGGAGTTGCTGGCCCGGGTGCGCGCATTGCAACGGCGCGCCGGCGAGCAAGGCCAGCGCACCAGCGAACCGGCGCGTCCGGTCATGACCTTCGCCGGTTGGCATCTGGACATCACCTGCCGGGAACTGCGCTCACCCGAGGGGGTGATGATCCCGATGTCCGGCGGTGAGTTTGATCTGCTGCTGGTCTTTCTCGAACATCCCCAGCGCATCCTGACCCGCGAGCAACTGATCGACCTGACCCACGGCCAGGGTCATGAAGCCTTTGATCGCAGCATCGATGTGCAGGTCAGCCGGCTGCGGCGCAAGATCGAACCGGACAGCAAGCGCCCGGACCTGATCCGCACTGTGCGCAATGGCGGCTATATGTTCACGGCCAAGGTCAGCCGTTCATGATCGGCCGACTCTTGCGGCGCGACACCCTCAGTCGCCGGATTGCCCTGACCATCGTTGCGGCGATGATCGCCTCGCTGATTCTCAATGCGCTGTTTGTGCAGGTCGCGGGCATCTGGGCTCGTCCACCCATCGAACGAACCGGATTGCTGGAGCGGATTGCCGCGAGCACTCGCGTGATCGAGGCGGCGCCCGCCCAATTGCGCCCGCAACTGGCGAGCGCGGCCAGCAGTTCGACGCTTGAAGTGTTATGGAATGCGCAACGCAGCCAGTTCAATCTGCCCGGGGACGGCGAACCGGTCGAGACCGGCAAGGTTCCTGCGCTGCGACAATTGCTCGGTGATGACCGGGAAATCGAAGTATTCAACCCCGACGACTGGCCGCCGGGCAGTGCGCAGGCGCATTACGTTGCCCTCGTACCTTTGGCCGATGGCAGCTGGCTGACATTCACGCCACCGGAACGAAGCTGGGGACTGAGCCTGGATGCCCGGATCGCGGTGATCATTGCTCTGGGACTCGTCGCGACCTTGCTGGTGGCCTGGATTGCCACCCGCCAACTGGCCAATCCGCTGCAACGTTTTGCCGGCGCCGCAAGGCGTTTTGGCGGTGATTTGAACGCACCGCCCATCGAGATCGAAGGGCCCCACGAAATCCGCCAGGCCATCATCGCCTTCAACACCATGCAGGCGCAGATCCAGCATTTCATTGGCGAACGCACGCACATGCTCGCTTCCATCTCCCATGACTTGCGCGCGCCATTGACCCGGATGCGCCTGCGCAGCGAGTTCATGGAAGACCTCGATCATCAGCAGAAACTGATTCGCGACATCGAAGAAATGCAATCGATGATCAACGCCGCCCTAGCGTTTTTCCGTGAAGGCACACAGCTTGAACAACCTACAGCGTTCGATCTGTCGGAGCTGCTGCAAACCGTCCTTGACGATTACCGCGACCAGAACCTGCTCATCGACTTCAGCGGTCCTGCCCACATGGTCTATGACGGTCGGCCACTGGGGATCAAACGGGTGATCGTCAACCTGCTGGAAAACGCCGTGAAATACGGCGAGCGTCCGCGTATTGCACTGAGTCGCAATGCTCGCTCGATCTGCATCGAAGTCTGCGACGAAGGGCCGGGCATTCCCGAAGAGTCGCTGCAACGGGTGTTCGATCCATTCTTTCGCCTCGAAACCTCGCGCAACCGTGAAACCGGCGGTGTCGGGCTCGGCCTCTCGGCGGCCCGGGCGATTGTTCGTGAACAGGGCGGAGAACTGACCTTGAGCAATCGCCGAGGCTCGGGACTGGTGGCGAGGGTTGAATTGCCTGTTGTCGATTGAGGCTGTCACGTATCCGTTGGCGCTTGTGCCGGGGCCGGAAACCATTTTTCCTTCGGCACGCGTTTTTCTTCTTCGGGGTCACCCAGATAGTGCGGAGACATGATCTGCACGCCGTATTCGTTGAACACATCCTGAATATTGGCGTGCAGCATGCTCAGCAACACGGCACGCGGACGAGGCTGACTGGGAATGGCCTGCGCCACCAGACGGTATTCGGGATAGAAATCGGACAACGCAGTCTGGAACACTTGTGCTGGCGGAATCTCCAGCACGCCGGGCGTCCGTCGGGCCGCCTCCAGCAACATCGCTTCCACCTGGCGCCACGGTGTGTCGTAGCCGATGGTCACCACCGTGTCGACCACATAACCAGGGCCCTGCACCGTGCGTGAGTAGTTCTTGGTGACCGTGCCGGTGATCATCGAATTGGGCAGAGTCAGCACCTCTCCCAACCCGGTGCGGATGCTGGTGGTGAACATGCCGAGCTCCGTCACCGTGCCTTCATGTTCACCGATTTTCACGAATTCACCTGGGCGCAAGGTTCGGGTGTACGTCAGGATCAGCCCGGCCGCCGCCTGCCCGACCACACTGGTGGCACCCAGCGAAATCATCAGGCCGATCAGCACCGACAACCCCTTGAAGGCGTCAGTGCCGGCCCCGGGCAAATACGGATAGGCCATCGCCAGCGCAAACAGCCAGATCGCCAGAGACGTCAGGCGCTGGGTGGGTTGCAGGGTTTCCTCGTTCAGCCAGTTGAACGTTCCCGGGGTTGCCATGCGCCGCAGCACCCGACGGCTGAACGCCGTGGCGCCTCGGGCAATGAAGAAAATCGCCAGCGCCACGCCCAGCCCGGGGATGGCGCCCACGATGGCCTGCAAGAGATAGCTGGCAACCTCGATGAGGTAGTTGTTGAGGCTCTCACCCCAAGGGCGGGTGTACGGAAATCGCGACAGGACAAAACCCAGCCATTCATACGTCAACAGCAGAATGACGAACCAGCGCAGCAGCCAGAACACGCGAATGACCAGTGGATAAAGGTAATTGGCATCCACTACCGGAATTCGTCCGACCTTCAGCGCCTGGGTATGCCGACGCATCAGCTCGGGCAATCTCTTCAGCCATCGACGCTGCAACCAGGCGATACCCCATAGCAGCACGAAATAAATGCCGGTGGCGAGCGCCGCAGCGCCGAGCGCACGTAGCATCCGATGCAGGCTCCTGGCTTCCTGCGTTTCCGCCACGACCTGACGCAACTTTTCCGCCGCGCCCTGCGCCGCCATCAGCACGGAGGGATAGTCGAGGCTGTCGACATCCTTGGGCGAGACGATAAAGGCCCGTTTGTTGCCCAGCAGCACCAGGTAGTTGTCCTGCATCGGGTCAACAGTGACGGTACGGTCATCCGACTCATCCAGGGCTTCGGCGATGACCGCTTTGGCCCGTTTGACCCGAGATGCCGGCGCCTCCCCGAGCAGCGTGGCGCGAAACACCATGATGCTGCGGTTGGCTACCTTCAACTCGACGGGCTCGTCGGCAGGTTTTGCGCTGTCTTCAGCCCACAGAAGTGTCGAGCAGAACACGCTGAAAACAACCATCAACAACGCAGGCAACCGGCTCCGCATGTGTCAGTTCCTTACGCCACAGTTATGAGTGCGGGAATACAGAACGCAGCGTAGTTCAGCGATCAAGGGTTGTCAGATAGGCAACTCAGCACACCCGCTCAATCTTCCGGAAGCAGACCACACGATTATCCGGCGACATTTCATCAACGCCGGTCACTGACACATGAAAGGTTTTCCGCCATCGCGTATCACGCTGGCCCTGCTGTTTGGCGGTCTGGCCAACTCAGCCTGCGCCAGTGGTTTTCTGGATGACGCCAAAGGCGAAGTGCTCAGCCGCAACTTCTTCCTGAGCAACGACTACCGTTCGCCCTCTCCCTCCGGGAAGAACTACAAACAGGAATGGGCTCAGGGGTTTATCGGCACTTTCGCATCCGGTTTCACCGACGGAGCGATCGGGTTCGGTCTTGATGCCCATGCCTTTTATGGGCTGAAACTGGATGGCGGCCGAGGACATTCCGGCACCGGGCTGTTACCCGTGGACAGTGACGGTCGCAGCGAAAGCGACTATTCCAGCGCGGGCGGTGCGCTGAAACTCAAGGCCTCGAAAACCACCCTTGCCTTCGGCGAAATGACGGTAGAGACGCCCGTGTTCGATACCTCGGACAAACGTCTGCAACCGGAATACGCCACCGGTTTTCTACTCAATAGCCGCGAAGTCGACAACGTGAATCTGGTGGCCGGTCATTTCACGGCGTTCAAGAATCAGGACAGTTCATCGAGCCAAGGCGATTTCCAGGGTTATGGCGCCAATACGAAGGCCGGCGGGATCAGCTTCATCGGCGCAGACCTGTTCAGTGAAAGCCCGGTAGGCGGCGCTCTGTACGCGTCTGACCTCAGCGAAACCTGGCACCAGTACTACGCCAACCTGCATTTCAAACAGTCCGGCGTATTGATCGACGCCAACATCTACCACACCCGCGATACCGGGCAGGCCCTGGCCGGCGAAATCGACAACACCGCGTTCAGCCTCTCGGGCAAATACACCTTTGGCGCCCACGCGGTGATGCTCGGCTGGCAACGCGTCAACGGTGACACACCATTCGATTTCGTCGGTGGCGACTCGATCTACCTGGCCAACTCGATCAAATACGCCGACTTCAACGGCGCCCACGAGCGCTCATGGCAAGCCCGCTACGACCTCGATCTCGGTGCGTTCGGCATTCCCGGACTGAACTTCATGACCCGCTACGTCTCCGGCAGCCACATCGACGGTACTCACGCGCCCAAGGGCGGTGCCTACAACCCGTTCGACGCAGACAGCGGCCAATACCAGCCACAGCAAGGCGACGGCGGCAAGCACTGGGAGCGTGACATCGACCTGCGCTACATCGTCCAGTCCGGCGCCGCGAAGGATCTTTCCGTGCAGCTGTCCCACGTCTCGCACCGGGCCAACAGTGCTCAGGCGGGGGATGATACTGACCGGATCTACGTGGTGATTCAGTACCCGTTGGGGTTCTGAATCAGCGCATCGGCGATTGCCCCTCATTGCGGCTTGTGATGCGCGACTTCAATTGATTAATCAATGCGGGGTCCCGCAACTCGACACTCGTTTCCCGACGTAACGCCAGCGGCGTGCCGGTGGACATTTCGCAGTAGCGATAATAACTGTGCGAAAGCCAGTTCCAGCTTCCCACCATTGCGACTTGATCATCAACCAGCAGGATTTTTTCGTGCGTACCTTCGGGAAGGCGGATGACGTTCTCGGGACCGAGCTTGTTTTGATAGGCTTTTATCAAGCCTGTTTCACCGTCATCGGCATTGGGATGCTCGATATGGTCATGCCCGTAGTAGACCTTCACTTCAACACCACGCTGTTGCGCCGCTTGCAGCAGTTTGAGCGGTGGATGGTTATGACTGACTCCCTGGCGAATCCACGGCACCACTGCAACGAAAGAGCGTTGGCTGGACGTAATAAGCGATTCGAATGCCTGGATGTGGTCGCAATCGAAGTAGTGCCTGACGCCACCAGGTGTGACACCGGCAAAGGATGGACTCTGATGCTCCATGCTGACGAAAAACGAGGCAGAGCAGACCCGCGCCATTTTTTCCAGCGATTTTCCGGCGCTTAACAAGCGGTGCTGGTTACCGACAACAATGAATTGTTGCTTGGCCCGCGATACGGCGACGTTCAACAGGTTGGGCTTGCCATTCTGGAAGTGATCGCGATCGGTCCGTTGAAAAATCACCGGTGAGTAAATGATCACCTCGAAACCGACACCCTGAAACTGGTGTACCGATCCGATTTTGAGTGCCTTTCGCTGAGCGACCCGCTCGCCATAGGCTTTGATCAACAGGTTTTTCTGATTGGAGTATGGCGTGATGATGCCAACGTCCTGGGTGAGGTCGTAACCAGCCCCCTCCAGTTTGTCCAGCAACAACCCGATTGCCTCGACTTCATCCTGATTGGTATTGGGCATCGGGCCTTTACGACCTTCGACGCCATAGAACATCAGATTGAAACCACCCATGTTGTCGCACGCTGCCTGGATTCGCGGTTCGGCAGGCTGCGTGCACACCTGTACTCCCCTATAGCCGGCGATTTGCATGAACAGTTCGGCAATGGCCGGTCGGCATCGCCGATGCTCGTCGAGCACAATGCCATCGCCCATGTCCGTGACTGCACCGGTCAAGGAACCGGCGGCGCGATGGTAGGCGGTCACCAACATCGGAGACACAGCTTCATACAAAGTATTGTCGACGAAGTATTGGTCCTTGAGCTTGCCGGCCATGGCCGAGCCAAGCGTGCGGATCGGCTCGATCTGCAGCGGGTCGCCCACGACGATGCTTCTTTCGCTGCGTGCCAGCAACGGAACCAGCGACTCTGCGGAAACCATCCCCGCCTCATCCACCAGGCTCAGTGCGTAGGGGCTGAATCCGTTGAGGTCAGCGAGTTTGTATCCTGGCAGCTTCTGCACCGATGCCAGCGTCGAGGCCATGACCGGATAAGCAAGGCTGATCAACCGATAGAACTCTTGCAGTTTGTCCTTCCATTTGTAAAAACCGCTGTCGGTCTGGCCGTCGAGCATATTGCACCAGAGAGGCAATACCTGCCCCAGCGCCTCTTTCTGTCGAAGCAGCTCCTGCCAGAGGTAGTCAATGGCGTGCTCAAACAGCGCGCGTTGCTGTGTGATGAAGCGCAGACGCAACACTTCTATCCAGTCGCCTTCCGGGAACTCAGCGTAAAAGCTGTCACGGGCCGCCTCGTAACGCCGCCAGTCGCTGGAACGTTGTTTGACCTCGTCAATGGTCTTGGCCAGTAGCTTGAGCGACACCTCCCGGGCGGTTTCCGGGGGCCCCACTCTCAAGGTCTGAAATATCTGCTCGGCATTACCGGCGCTGAATACGTCACCCCGATTGCGGGCCAGTTCCGCGAGGTGTGCATGATCGAGGCCATCGAGCCCGTAGGTCTTCATGTCCTCGGGGCAGCTCTTTTTCAGGTGGTCGAACGCACGGGTATATTTGCGGCGAGAGATCCATGCACGCAGCGATGCCATAAAACCCGTCGGGTAGTCGGCAAAATGGTGCTGGAGTGTTTCGCTGAGTGTGCTCTCGAGCCACGGCTGATACGCCGTCTCATCAAATGGAGCATCAATGAGTTTGGTGTATCTGCGAGACAAGTGGTCTTTCGCTTGCGTGTATCTGACTTTGTCGGCAGCCAGCGCATCCAGCGCACCCTTGCAGTGGCTGGTTAGAACAGCGTAATCCAGCGACTGCTCCGGTTTATCGATCAGGCCCAGCGCTTTGCTGCTTTCGCACACGCTGCGGATCGATGCGTCCAGTCGCTCGCGAAAAATTTCGGGTGAAAGATCCGAAAAGGCAGAGCGAGCCTCCCCGAAACCTGCAAGCAAACGCAGATACGTCACGTAAAAACCATCAATCGTTTGCTGGATCCCGACGATCCGGTCCGCTAAGGCGTTCTGCTTTTCCTTGTCGTAGGACTGCTCGTCGAGTTGGCGCAGAAGCGTGTGCACCCGATCAATTTCAGAGGTGACCTGTGCCTTGTCCCCGCACAGAAAATAGAACCAGCTGAAATCTTTCAGGCAAGGGTCGTCACGCAAATCGTCAATGACGTTCTCCACCGCTTTTTTGGCCGTCGATGTCACGACGACGCCCAGGTTACGGTCTTCTCCGGCGATACAGACTAATGCCCTTTCGACAATCCGGCTGGCAATCAACGACTTGAACAAGGTCGTTTTGCCTGTGCCGGGAGCGCCCTGGACTGCCACCAGCGGTACGCCGCTGGCAACCTGGGTCAACGTTTGCATTTGCCCCCTGCCCAGAGGGTATTTACGCTCGAACAGGCCATACGGAAAGCGTGAGAACTGGTTGCGCGGCGCCGGGTTGCCGAGCGAACGCTGCATTATGTAACGCTGCAGCAAAGGCGAGGCTTTCAGGTCGGGACGTTGAAGCAGGACCTTGTAGTCCTTGAGTTGCTCGCGAGAGTTGAAGTCGCTGACCACTGGATGACAGATCAGCCCGGTCACGGCTTTTTCCAGGTACACATCGGCAACATCGTTACGGATGGCTTTCAACCCTGCGAGGCGATAATTGATCCAGGCCAGAAACGACCGGAAAACCGCGACGAAGGTTTCACCCTGCTTTCCCGTACAGGCTGCGGCCAGGCTCATCATGTGACGTTCGGCGCCCAACTCTTGTAAATCGACGTCCAGGTATGCCCGAAACGCGTCGATATCGGGAACCACTTCAACCCCTTGCTTGACCGGGACGCACACACTCAATTCGGACTGGGTATGCCAGTTATCAGGCAATGAGTAACGGAAAAGCGGAACGAAAAACGTTTGTTTTCCCTCGATCACGCGCAACAGTGGAAAGCCAAGTTGCAGGGCCTCAGCCTGAGCAATGCCCTCTTCACTGACTTTGACAAAGCGTTCTTCGAGCACTTGGGTCTGATCAGCAGGCAGCGAAAAACGAAACCCGGTCGAGTCCTCTTCGACATTGTCTGCAGAGAGCCTGACGTGTTGTTCCTGATAAACATCGGTCTCTTTCACCCGGCTCTTGGCCAACCCGGTCGCTTCGACAAAAGCACACCATCCGCGAAGTACGTCCATGTCTTGCTGATTGCCTTGCATTGTTTTATCCGAGCCTGAAGCGAAAAAAGAGGCGTGATTCTACGGCAGTGGCTTATTGATGGCACCCCTCGCCCGATAAGAACAGGTAATTGGCGGAAGGCAGCCGGAGTCGAACCTGCCCGGGAACGGATGCCGTCCCCAACCGGGTTTGAAGCCCGGCCGCGCCACCGGGCGCGATTGCCTTCCTTGAACTCAGTCGGCGCCGGGGTTGGCCAGCGCGTTGTCGAAGCGGATCTGCCGGCCCTCGCCGAGACGCCGGGTCAGGCCGAGGCGGTCGAAGTATTCGAGGATCTGGATACTGCGTTTGCGTCCCAAGCCTAGCGCATCGCGGAACGCCGTGACTTGAATCGGCGGATTTTCTTCACCCAGGCGCAACAGCACGGCCGCCATTTGCCGCAGCGTGATGTCGGTGAAGAACAGGTCCCGCACCACCTGATGCATCACGCCCAGCCGCGCCAGTTTGCGCAGTAACAGCCGAACGGTGGCGTCGTCCTGGCCCACGGCTTTGGCCACGTCGCGTATCCATGGAGGGTCGAAGCCGGCCTGTTCGAACAGCGGCTGCAAGGCCTGCCACAGGGTTTCGTCGTCGGCATTCAAACGCACCTGATGATCCGGCAAATGCAGCCACGGGCCGCTGGCGGTGAGCGAGCCGGCGCTGCGCAGTTCCTCCAGCAGGCTGATGAAGGTCGAATGTTCGATGTTCAGTCCGCTGAAGCGCCGCAAACGATCACGGTCGGGGCCCATCTGGTCGGGTTCCAGTTCATGGAAACGCGCCAGTTGCTCCAGCAGCGTGAACTTCAGAATGCCCCAGCGCTGGGCATTGAACAGCCTCTGCCCCTGACGGGTTTCGATCAGACGGACGTTGTCCGGCAGCGCCCAGCCTTCACGCGGACGGTTGAACTGACGCTCCAGACGCTGCGGATCAATGCCGCTTTCGCTGTATTCCAGCAACGTCGGCAACGCTTGTTCAAGATCACTGCTGATCGCCAGCGCCCGCAATTGCGCCAGACGCCCAGGGCTGCGCCGTTGCCGGGCCGGGGCGAACGGGTCGAGCAACTGACCGCCACCGAGCGTGCGCTGGGCACTCGAGTCGCGCAGGATCAGTCTGTCGCCCTTCACGCCATGCACCGGGGTATTGGTCAGCAATTGCGCAAACATGCGCTCGCCCGGAAGCAGTCGTGGGCCTTCCAAGAGCGCCACACGGGCAATCACGTCTTGCGTGCCGAGGTGCAGGTGCACAGGCTGGAAGTGTTCGAAGGTGCGCGTCTCATCGGGCAGCAACTGGAAGTCGATATCCAGGCGTTGAGTCGGTGCGAACAGCGCTTCGGCCAGTAGCCATTGCCCGCGATGGATGTGCCCGAGCTCCAGACGATCACCGCTGATGTTCAGGGCAACACGTTGGCCGGCAAACGCCAGTTCTGCGGGTTGATTCTGGGCATGCAGCCCCCTCACCCGTACCGTTTTGCCCTGCGGCCCGAGGATCAGTTTGTCGCCCACAGCGACCATTCCCGACAGCGCCGTGCCCGTCACGACAATCCCGGCACCGGCCACGCTGAATGCCCGGTCGATGGCCAGACGAAATCCACCCTCGCGACTACGTTTCAACACTTCACTTTGCACCTGCAACAAAGCCTTCCGCAGGGCATCGACACCCTCTTCCGTCACACTTGAAACCGCCAGCATCGGCGCCCCGGCAAACGGACCGGGCGCCAACAGGTGTTCGATCTGTTGGCGAACCTCCACCACCCTGCCCGCCTCGACCCGATCAATCTTGGTGATCGCTACCAGCGCCCGTGGAATCCCCAGCAACTCGACGATCGCCAGATGCTCCCGGGTCTGCGGCATCACGCCGTCGTCCGCCGCCACCACCAGCAACACCAGATCAATGCCTTGGGCACCGGCGAGCATGTTGTGAGTGAATTTCTCGTGCCCCGGCACATCGATGAACCCGGTCAGCCCTGCTCCGGGCGCCAGTTCGGCATAGAGATAACCGAGGTCGATGGTCATGCCCCGCTCGCGCTCCTGCGGTCGGCGGTCGCCGGATTGACCGGTCAGCGCCTGAAGCAGCGAGGTCTTGCCGTGGTCGATGTGCCCGGCGGTGCCGACGATCATGTCTGCAACGGCCCGAGCTGCGCCAACCACGCCGGTTCGTCGTCGAGTTGCCGCAGATCCAGCCACAGCGCGTCATCGTCGATCCGCCCCAGCACCGGTATCGGCAACTCGCGCAACGCGGTCTGCAGATTCAACAGAGAGCGCCCACGCAGGCGTTTCGAAACCTGCGGCCGCACACACAACGCGGCACTCGGCAAACGCGCCACCGGTTGGCTGCCGCTGCCGATCATGCCCAGCGCCGCCACGACAGTGACGGTCCAGCCTTCACCGAGAACGCCGGTCAACACCGGTTGCAGGCGTTCGGCCTGAGCCAGAATGTCATCTTGCGGGCGGGTCAGCAGACGCAAGGTCGGCAAACGCTCAGCCAGGCGATCCGGATCACGATAGAGCCCGAGCACCGCTTCCAACGCAGCCAGCGTCATCTTGTCGACACGCAAGGCGCGTTTCAGCGGGTTTTTCTTGATTTTCGCGATCAGCTCCTTGCGCCCGACAATCACGCCGGCCTGCGGCCCGCCGAGCAGTTTGTCGCCACTGAAGGTGACGATATCCGCGCCATCGAGCAGCGCCTGACGCACCGTCGGCTCCGCTGGCAAACCCCAGCGGGTCAAGTCCAGCAGGCTGCCGCTGCCGAGGTCTTCGAGCAGCGGCAAACCATGACGATGGGCCAGTTCGGCCAGCTCGGAGGTGGGTACACGGGCGGTAAAACCCTCGATGCTGTAGTTGCTCGCATGCACGCGCATGATCAAGCCGCTGCGCGGGCTGATCGCCGCTTCGTAATCCCGGGCGTGGGTGCGATTGGTGGTGCCGACCTCATGCAGGCGCACACCGGCGCGGGCCATGATGTCGGGGATACGAAAGGCACCGCCGATTTCGATCAGCTCACCGCGAGAGATGATGCCTTCGTTGCGTGCGCCGAGGCTGTTGAGCGTCAGCAGCACCGCCGCAGCATTGTTGTTGACCACGGTGACGGCTTCAGCGCCGGTCAATTCGCGGATCAGGTCTTCGATCAGGTCATCGCGGTCGCCACGCTTGCCGCTGGTCAGGTCGAACTCCAGATTCAACGGATAACGCGCCGCCAGTTGCACGGCTTCGATGGCTTCTTCCGGCAACAGCGCACGTCCCAGATTGGTGTGGAGTACGGTGCCGGTCAGGTTGAACACCCGCCGCACCTGACTGCGCTGCTGTATCGACAGGCGTTCAGCGACTCTGCCGGCCAGTGCTTCTGGGCTGATTTCAACGGCGGACAACTGCCCCGCCACCACCGTCTCGCGCAAATCGTCCAGCAACTGGCGTAACGCCGCCAGCAGCGCCTCACGCCCGTGGCGTTCGGCCAATGGCTGCAAGGCGATATGACGCAACAGACTGTCGATGGATGGCAAACGCTGGGCAACACTGGCAGGCATCAGGCGCTCCGGATAAAAAGCCGTTGCGCCAGAGTGTAGACGCTCGGTTCAATCGTCTCCGGGCGCCAGCAACAGATTCGGCGCCAATCGCTGATAACCGTCCTGGGCCAGACGCATGTCCAGCAGCAGACTGCTCAAATCCGCCGACAGCGCTTCAGCGTCCGCATCGTTTTCCAGGTACAGCAATTTCAGGTAGCTGTTGCAACTCGGGCAGACCTCCGCCCGCAACGGCGCCTGATTGGCAGCGTGACGATCATCCTCGAGGCTCAGGTATTCCAGCCCTTTGCTCTGTTCGCAGTACACGCACTTGACCCGCACCGCATGCCATTCACAGGCACACAGAGAACACACCAGATAGCGCAAGCCATTGTGTTTGCCGCGATGGCGGATCACCCCGGCCATGGCCGGCGATCCGCAGGCCGGGCATTGGCTGAGGCTGTTGCCGGGCGCCAGTTGCAGATTCGGCGCACTCAACAGCCAATGGCTCCAGGCCGCTTGTAGCGCCGCTCCAAGGAACGGCACCAGCGCCGCCGGCACCAGCGAATACTGACCGCTGACCAGCGCCACGGCCCAGGCGCGCAACTGACCGGCGCTGGCAAGTCGCAACGTTGTCAGCGCTTCGGCCACGGCGGTTTGCTCCGGCGCGTTGTAGCGTTGCAGCAAGGCGTCGAGGTACGCCTGCCACGCGCCCTCACGGATCAAGGTATCGGCGGCGAACGGCGGCATGCCGTGTTGCCGGCAGACCTCAATCCGTTGCTCATCGATCGGCCCGGTCGAGGGCGGATCGTCGAGGATCTGCTGCTGCACGCGACACAATCCGGCGATCAGGCGCAGGTAGTTGGCCAGCGGATGGCCGGCCGCCAAGCGTTCCAGACGTTCGGCGCGCAGCAGGAAAAGATTGTGCGGCGGCAAATACAGAAACGGCGGCGCACTGGCCGCCGCTTCGATTTCCCCGGGTTCAAGAATGGTTGGCAAATGTCAGCCCTTTTTGGTGACCGGTCGCTCCGGTGTTTCCTTGGAAACCACCTCGCGATACCAGAGTGCGTGATGTTTCTTCGCCCAGGCGCGACTGACCCAACCGTGCAGCATCGCGTCCACCGAGCCTTTGATCCAGATGCCGGCATAGATGTGCACGATGATGCTCAGGATCAGCACAAACCCCGCCAGTGCGTGCAGCAACATCGCCCAGCGAATCGTGGTGATGCCGAAGTAATGACTGAAGTACGCGCGCCAGATCACCAGCCCCGTGAACAACAGCCCGAGCATGCACAGCAGTAAAGTCCAGAACAGCATTTTTTGCCCGGCGTTGTATTTGCCCACCGGCGGCACAGTCTCTTCGTCATTGACCAGCACCCGGTCGATGCGCCGCAGCCACTTCCAGTCGTTGTCGATGAAGAAGTTGGAACGCCAGAAACGAAACACCAGGCCAAGGAACAGCACGAACATCAGCACGCCCATGAACGGGTGCAGGATCCGCGTCCACGGCCCGCCGCCGAACAGGTTGGTCAACCAGAACATCGACGGATGAAACAGCGCCAGCCCCGAAAGCCCAGCCATGAAGAACAGAATCGCCACCAGCCAGTGGTTGGTGCGCTGGTTGGCGGTGTAGCGCAGGATCGTCTTGTTGCTCATGGCCGGTCCTCCCCGCGTGGATCGAAGGTGTGCACCGCCGGGTCGACCACGTGTACCGAGGTGTCGGGCGGTTCCGGGTGATCATCCTCTTCGGTGCGGTTCGGGCCGATCCGCACGTAATGGAAGAACCCGGCCAGCACCGCCGCCCCCATGGCCAGCAGGCCCAGGGGTTTGCTGATGCCTTTCCACAATCCTACCAAAGGACTGATCGCCGGATTCTCCGGCAGCCCGGCGTAGATCTTCGGCGTGTCGGCATGGTGCAACACGTACATCACATGCGTGCCGCCGACGCCTGCCGGGTCATACAGGCCCGCATTGTCGAAACCACGGCTCTTCAGGTCGACGATGCGTTCGGCGGCGTGGGTCTTCATGTCCTCTTTGGAGCCGAAGACAATCGCCCCGGTCGGGCAGGTTTTCACGCAGGCCGGCTCCAGCCCTACCGCCACCCGGTCCGAACACAGGGTGCATTTGTAGGCCTTGTGATCCTTCTGCGAAATGCGTGGAATGTTGAACGGGCACCCGGTGATGCAATAACCGCAACCGATGCAGTGATCCTGATCGAAGTCGACGATGCCGTTGGCGTGCTTGATGATCGCCCCCGGGCTCGGGCATGCCGCCAGACAACCAGGCTCGGCGCAGTGCATGCAGCCGTCCTTGCGGATCAGCCATTCGAGGTTGCCGGCGTCGGTTTCGTGCTCGGTAAAACGCATCAACGTCCACGATTCGGCGCTCAGATCCTGCGGGTTGTCGTAGGTGCCGTGGTTGTGGCCAACCTCGTCGCGCAACTCGTTCCATTCCGAGCACGCGACCTGGCAGGCCTTGCAGCCGATGCATTTGGTGGTGTCGATCAGCTTGGCGACTTCCTCCTGATTGCGCACCGAAGGTGCCGGGGTCGTGGTGGCCGAGCGGGCAATGATGTCTTGGCTGGCCATTTATAGTTTCTCCACGTTGACCAGGAATGACTTGGATTCCGGGGTCTGGGTATTGCCATCGCCGAGGAACGGCACCAGGGTGTTGGTCAGGTAACCGTGACGCGTCAGGCCGGTGAAACCCCAGTGCAGCGGAATGCCGATCTGGTGCACCACCTGGTTGTTGACCTGCAACGGCCGGATCCTTTTGGTCACCACCGCCACCGCTTCAATGAACCCGCGCTTGCAGCTGACCCGCACCCGGTCACCGGCAACGATGCCCTTCTCTTTGGCCAGCACTTCACCGATTTCCACGAACTGCTCCGGTTGGGCGATCGCATTGAGCCGACAGTGTTTGCTCCAGAAGTGGAAATGCTCGGTCAGCCGATAGCTGGTGGCGGCGTATGGGTAATCCTTGGCCACGCCGAGGCTGTCCCACACCGAATCGAAGATCCGCGCCGCCGGGTTGCTGGTGGCTTTCTTGTTGTCCGGGTGCAGCGGGTTGATGCCGATCGGCGTTTCGAACGGCTCGTAGTGCTCGGGGAATGGTCCTTCGTTCATCTTGTCGACGGCGAAGAACCGCGCCACGCCTTCGGGGTTCATGATGAACGGGTTCATCCCGGCTTCCGGCGGCACGTCGGCCTTGTAGTCCGGCACGTCGGTGCCGCCCCAGGCCTTGCCGTTCCACCACACGAGACGTTTTTTCGGGTCCCACGGTTTGCCCGACACATCCGCCGAGGCGCGGTTGTAGAGAATCCGCCGGTTCGCCGGCCAGGCCCACGCCCAACCCTGATGCTGATGCATGCCGTAAGGGTCGGAATTGTCGCGCCTGGCCATCTGGTTACCGGCCTCGGTCCAGCTGCCGCAGAAGATCCAGCAACCAGACGCCGTGCTGCCGTCATCCTTGAGCTGGGCGAACGCCGCCAGTTGCGAGTTGCCCTTGATCACCGCGCCCGTGGCGTCGGTGAAATCGGTGGTGGCGTAGCCGTTGACCTCCTTGGCGATTTCTTCCGGCGACGGTTCTTCCGGAATCTTGTACGGCCAGGACAGTTTGAGGATCGGATCGGGATAGGCCCCGCCCTCGGTCTGATAACGCTGACGCAGGCGCATGAACAGCTCGGTCATGATCCGCACGTCGGTGCGTGACTCGCCCGGGCCGTCGGCACCTTTCCAGTGCCATTGCAGCCAGCGGCTGCTGTTGACCAGCGAGCCGTCCTCTTCGGCAAAGCAGGTGGTCGGCAGGCGAATGACTTCGGTCTGGATATCGGCGCTCTTCACATCGTTGTACGGCCCGACGTTTTCCCAGAATTGCGAGGTTTCGGTGGCCAGCGGATCCATCACCACCAGCCATTTCAGTTTAGCCAGCGCAGCCATCACCCGGTTCTTGTCCGGCAGTGCGGCAATCGGGTTGAAACCCTGGCACATGTAGCCGTTGACCTTGCCTTGCCCCATCAGGTCGAACACTTTGAGGATGTCGTAGTTGGGGATGTCGAGTTTCGGCAGGTAGTTGTAGGCCCACTGGTTCTCGGCGGTCGCGTTGGCGCCGTACCAGGCTTTCATCAGGCTGACGTGGAACTTGCTGTAGTTCTGCCAGTAGGACAACTGCCCCGGCCGCAACGGCAATTGCGTGCGTTTTTTGATGTAGGCGGTGTAGTCCTGTTCGGCGTCGGTCGGCAGCGTCAGGTAACCCGGCAACGAGTTGGAAAGCAACCCGAGGTCCGTCAGACCCTGAATGTTCGAGTGCCCGCGCAAGGCGTTGACCCCGCCACCCGGCATGCCGACGTTGCCCAGCAACAGTTGCACCATTGCCGCGCTGCGGATGATCTGCGAGCCGATCGAGTGCTGGGTCCAGCCCAGCGCGTAGAGAATGGTCATGGTCTTGCCCGGCGTCGAGCAAGTGGCGATTTCCTCCCAGATTTTTTTCATTGCATCGACCGGCATGCCGCAGATCTGGCTCGCCAGGTCGATGTTGTAGCGGCTGTAATGCTGCTTCATCAACTGATAGACGCAGCGCGGGTCCTGCAGGGTCGGGTCGACCTTGGCAAAGCCGTCCTCGCCCAGTTCGTAGCCCCAGGAGGATTTGTCGGTGTAGGTGCGTTTGGCTGCGTCGTAACCGGTGAACAGTCCGTCCTCGAAGCCGAACCCGGCTTTGACGATGAACGACACGTCGGTGTAATTGCGCACGTATTCGTGCTGGATTTTGTCCTCGGTCAGCAGGTAATTGATCAGCCCGCCCATGAACGCGATGTCGCTGCCGGTGCGAATCGGCGCGTAGTAATCGGCCACGGAGGCGGTTCGGGTAAACCTGGGGTCGACCACAATCAGCCGCGCGGCGTTGTGCGCCTTGGCTTCGGTCACCCATTTGAAGCCGCACGGATGCGCTTCAGCGGAGTTGCCGCCCATCACCAGGATCAGATTCGCGTTGGCAATATCGGTCCAGGTGTTGGTCATGGCTCCACGGCCGTACGTCGGGGCAAGACTTGCCACCGTCGGGCCGTGTCAGACACGCGCCTGGTTATCGAACCCCAGCATGCCGAGACTGCGAACGACCTTGTGGGTGATATAGCCCGCTTCGTTGGACGCCGCCGAGGCCGCGAGGAACCCGGTAGTCAGCCAGCGATTCACCGTTTGCCCCTGGGCGTTCTTCTCGACGAAATTGGCGTCGCGGTCGGCCTTCATCAGGTCGGCGACGCGGTCGAGCGCTTCGTCCCAGGTGATCCGGGTCCATTCGCTGCTGCCGGGCTTGCGCACCTGCGGGTACTGCAAGCGGCCGGGGCTGTGAATGAAGTCCAGAAGACCCGCGCCTTTCGGGCACAGCGTGCCGCGGTTGACCGGGTGGTCGGCGTCGCCCTCGATATGGATGATGTTTTGCGCAACGTTCTTCGCCGTATCGCCCTGGCTGTACATGATCAAGCCGCAACCGACCGAGCAATACGGGCAGGTGTTGCGGGTTTCATGGGTGTGGGCAAGCTTGAAGTGGCGCACCTGCTCGGCGAAGGCCAGCGTCGGGGCCATGCCCAACGCGCCCAGGCTAGAGCCTGCAAGGCCGATACCGGCGACCTTGAAGAACTGACGACGGCTGAGATCCATCGTGCACTCCTGATCAGGTGGAACCCGGTACTTGAGCCGGGTTTTTCTGGACAAACACGGTTGCGGCAGACAAATGCCGATCCTTTCACTCTAGACAACGTGCGCTTGCCCAGTGTGAAAACCGACCGTCGGCCATTCATCGGTCACAAGTTCGCGCCTACAGGGGATGGAGGTTTATCATCCCGGGCACGACCCATCTCCGCCTTCAGAGACCGCGCATGACTTTCGATTTTGATCAGGTATTCGACCGCCACAACACCGGCAGCACCAAATGGAGCCGCTATGCGGCCGACGTGTTGCCGATGTGGGTCGCTGACATGGATTTCGCGGCCCCCCCGGTAGTCATCGAGGCGCTGCAACAGCGTCTGCTGCACCCGTTGGTGGGTTACAGCGTGGCCCAGGACAACCTGCGCGAAGCCATCGTCGCCGACCTGTGGGACAAATTCGCCTGGCGCGTGAAACCACAGGAGCTGGTGTTCCTGCCGGGTGTCGAGTCGGGTTTCAACATGGCGCTCAAAGCGTTGGTACAGCCGCAGCAGAACGTCGTGGTGCAAACTCCGAACTACCCGCCGCTGCGCCACGCGCCGGGCCATTGGGGTCTGAACCGGGTCGAGCTGAAATTCACCGCCCAGGCCGACGGCACCTACGCCACGCCGCTGGACGCCTTGCGTGAATCCCTGACCGGTGGCGGTGCCCTGTTGCTGAGCAACCCGCACAACCCGATCGGCAAGGTCTTTGGCCGTGAAGAACTGCAAGCGGTCGCGGACATCTGCGTGGCGCAGGACGCCTGGATCATCTCTGACGAGATCCATGCCGAGTTGTGCTACGACGGTCGCGTGCACATTCCGACCGCGTCCCTGAGCCCGGAGATCGCCCGTCGCACCATCACCCTGATGTCGGCGAGCAAGGCCTACAACATTGCCGGCCTCAAGACCTCGTTCATGATCATTCAGGACAGTGCCCTGCGCGAACGGGTCAACCACGCCCGCTGCGGCATGGTCGACAGCGTCAATCCGCTGGGTATGGAAGCCACTCGCGTGGCCTACAGCGAGGCCGGCCCGTGGCTGAAGGAGCTCAAACAATACCTGCAAGCCAACCGTGATTTTCTGGTTGAGGCGGTTCGCAGCCGTCTGCCGGGCGTGACGATCAATGTGCCACAGGGCACTTATCTGGCGTGGCTCGATTGCTCGGCGCTTGGGCTGGACAATCCGCAGCAGTTCTTCCTCGAACAGGCCCGCGTCGGGCTCAGCCCGGGACTGGATTTCGGTGATCACAGCCAGCAATTCGTGCGCCTGAACTTCGGTTGCCCGCGCTCGCTGCTGGAAGAAGGCATTGCACGGATGGAACGCAGTCTGGCCCAACGCAAGGCCTGACACCAACGCAAAAAAGAAGCCCGGCCTTCATGGCCGGGCTTCTTTTTGTCATTTCATCGACTGGGCGATGATCTCCACCAGATTCATCTGATTGAACGGTTTCGACAGCCGCGGCAACTCCGCCGCAAAGCCTTCAAGGCGCTCGGCATAACCGGTGGCCAGGATGATTGGCAGGTCCGGCTTGAGCAGGCGCACCGCGTGGGCCAGTTGCGCACCGCTCATCTTCGGCATGGCCATGTCGGTGATCATCAGGTCGATGACTTCCCCTTGGTCGAACAATTCCAGAGCTTGCGCACCGGATGCCGCGCCGATGACCCGGTGCCCGAGATCCTCCAGCAACAGGCTGGTACTGGTGCGCACCAGGCTGTCATCGTCCACCACCAGAACACTGAGTCGCGGCACTGACGCCGTGGATGGCCTCGGGCTCAGAGGTTTGGCCGCCACCCCGTCGACGGCGACCGGCAGCCAGAGTTCCGCACAAGTCCCCTGCCCCTTCACGCTTTTAAGAATGAAACGCCCGCCCAGCTGTTCGATGAAGCCGTGCACCATCGACAACCCCAGCCCCGTGCCCTTGCCCAGGCCTTTGGTGGTGAAGAACGGATCGGTCGCCGAGGCCAGTGTCTCGTCGTCCATGCCTTCGCCGGTGTCGGTCACGCTCAGGCAGACATAACGCCCCGCTGCCAGGCTCGACTGGCTCTGCTCCAGAACCACTTGCGGCTGCGCGCCGATGACCACGCTGCCACCCTCGGGCATCGCATCCCGCGCGTTGGTGGCCAGGTTAAGCACCGCCAGTTCGAGCTGGTTGGTATCGGCCAGCACCGTTTCGAGATTTTCGGGAAACTGCGTTTCGATGCGAATCCCCGGCCCCAGTGAACTGCGCAACAGGCCGGTGATGCCTTGCACCAGTTTCGGAATGTCCACGGCTTCGGTCTTGAGTTCCTGGCGCCGGGCGAAGGCCAGCATGCGCTGGGTCAGTGACACGCCACGCAATGCGCCCTGGGTGGCGTTTTCCAGCAGACGACTGACCTTCGGATCGTCGCCGACACGTTTGCGCACGATCTCCAGGTTACCGAGGATCACCGTCAGCAGATTGTTGAAGTCATGGGCGATACCGCCGCTGAGTTGGCCGATGGCCTGCATCTTCTGCGCCTGGAACAGCGCCTCGCGGGTTTGCTCCAGTGCCAGTTGCGCCTGGTGGGCTTCGGTCACGTCCCGGGTGATCTTGGCAAAGCCGAGCAGCGTGCCGGTTTCGCCGCGAATCGCATCGACCACCACATGCGCCAGAAACCGCGTGCCGTCCTTGCGCAGGCGCCAGCTCTTGTTCTCGAAGCGCCCTACGCGCACGGCGGTTTCCAGGGCGCGTTGCGGCTCCCCTGTCTCACGGTCTTCCGGGGTGTAGAACATCGAGAAATGTTTGCCGATGACTTCGTCCGGCGCATAACCCTTGATCCGCTGCGCGCCGGGGTTCCAGTTGGTCACGCGGCCTTCCGGGCTGAGCATGTAGATCGCGTAATCAGTGACGCCCTGCACCAGCAGCCGGAACTGCTGTTCGCTTTGCTTGAGGGTTTCCTCGGCCATCTTGCGGTCGGTGAGGTCGCGGGTGATCTTGGCAAACCCGAGCAACTGCCCGCTCGGGCTGAAAATCGGGTCGATCACTACGTGGCACCAGAAGTGCGTGCCGTCCTTGCGCACCCGCCAGCCTTCACCTTCGAACCGCCCTTCGCGGATCGCCGTATCCAGTGCGCGCTGCGGCATGCCGACGGCGCGATCTTCGTCGGTGTAGAACCGCGAAAAGTGCTCGCCGAGAATCTCGGCTTCCTCATAACCCTTGAAGCGTTTGGCCCCGGAGTTCCAGCTGGTGATGATGCCGCTGGGGTCGATCATGTAGATCGCGTAATCGACCACGGCATCGATCAGCAGGCGAAAGCGCATTTCTTCGATCGCAGCGGACTTCTTGTTCTCGCTCATCAGGCTTGGCTCAAAGCAGATTTTCAATAACAGGAGTATGCGTCAAACCGGCGGATTGGAAAGGCGCATCTGCATGGTCGAGCTGCCACCAGCGCGGCAACAACTGTTGGATCCGGCGCTCGGCGAAACGGTCGTCGATCAGCATGACCACACCGCGATCCTGCTGGGTGCGGATCACCCGCCCGGCGGCCTGCACCACTTTCTGCACGCCGGGGAACAGGTAGGTGTAGTCATAACCGGCACCGAAGATCGCCGCCATGCGCCGTTTCATCTGTTCGTTGACCGGGTTGAGCTGCGCCAGACCCAGCGTGGCGACGAAGGCACCGATCAGCCGGGCACCGGGCAGGTCGATACCTTCGCCGAACGCGCCGCCGAGTACCGCAAAACCGATGCCCTGGCTGTGCGTCGTGAACTGATCGAGAAACGCCTGCCGCTGCCCTTCGGCCATGCCCCGCGATTGCTGCCAGAGCGTGATGTGCGGATGCCGTTCAGCGAGCAGTTGCGCGACCTGTTGCAGGTAATCGAAGCTGCTGAAGAACGCCAGATAGTTGCCCGGGCGCTCGCCAAACTGGCGGGCGATCAGCTCGACAATCGGTTCGAGCGACGCCTGACGATGGGTGAATCGGGTGGAGATCTGGCTGATGATCCGCACCTGCAACTGTTCGGCGCTGAACGGCGATTCAACGTCGATCCACACCGTGTCGGCCGGGGTGCCGAGCAAGTCGGCGTAATAGTGGCGCGGGCTGAGGGTCGCGGAGAACAGCACGCTGCTGCGGGCCGCTTTCAGGCGCGGACCGAGCAGCGCGGCCGGCACCACGTTGCGCAGGCATAGTTGCGACAACGGGCGTTTGCGGTCGATGTCACGCTTGCTGATGTCGAACAGGTAGTGCGCGTCGAACAACTCCGCTACGCGACCGAATTGCAGCATTTCGAAGTAGACATTCTGCAAGCCACTGTCGAGTCCTTGCGGGTGGTCGTTGAGGTAATCGCCGATGCTCGCGCTGCACGACATGATCGCTTGCAGCAGTTTTTCCGGCGCCTTGTCGTAAGCCTGATACGGCGCCAGTTGCGCGTTGTGCAGGGCATTCCATTCACGGTTGACCCGCTGCAAAGGCTTTTTCAAAGCCTCGGGCGCGGTTTTGCGCACGCCATTGAAGATCGCCTGATCGAGGGTGGCGCTGTACATCTGCCGCCCGCGCTCGACCAGGTTGTGCGCCTCGTCCACCAGCACCGCGACCTTCCATTGATTGAGCTGGGCCAGACCGAACAGCAGCGCGCTGAAATCGAAGTAATAGTTATAGTCCGCGACCACCACATCGGCCCAGCGCGCCATTTCCTGGCTCAGGTAATACGGACACACCGAGTGTTGCGCGGCGACTTCACGGAGCGCCGCCTGATCCATCACTTGCAATTGGCTGGCCGCTTCACGTGCGGCCGGCAGTCGGTCGTAAAAGCCCTGGGCCAACGGGCAGGACTCGCCATGACAGGCCTTGTCGGGATGCTCGCAGGCTTTGTCTCGGGCGACCATTTCCAGCACCCGCAATGGCAAGGTTTCGCTGCGATCGAACAATACTTGAGCGGCGTCCAGCGCGAGTTTGCGCCCTGGGGTTTTGGCGGTGAGGAAATACACCTTGTCCAGTTGCTGCGGCGCCAGCGCCTTGAGCATCGGGAACAGCGTGCCGAGGGTCTTGCCGATGCCGGTGGGGGCCTGGGCCATCAGGCAGCGGCCGGTGCTGGTGGCTTTGAACACCGATTCGGCGAGATGACGCTGGCCGGTGCGGAACTCTGGATGGGGAAAGTTCAACTGCTGCGCCGCGTGATTGCGGGCCTCACGGTGGGCCATTTCCTGTTCGGCCCATGCCAGGAACAAGCCACATTGTTGTTCGAAAAATCCGCGCAAGGTTTCGGCGCTGAAGGCTTCGACCAGACAGGTTTCCTTTTCGCTGACGATATCGAAGTACACCAGCGCCAGATTGATCTGCTCCAGCTGCAACCGGCAACACATCAGCCAACCGTAGATCTTCGCCTGCGCCCAGTGCAGCGCGCGGTGGTTGGCCGGTTGTTTGCTCAGGTCGCCACGGTAGGTTTTGACTTCCTCCAGACAGTTCTGCGTCGGATCGTAGCCGTCCGCCCTGCCCTTGACCTTCAAAGTGCGAAATTCACCTTCCAGCGCGACTTCGCTCTGATAGGCGTCATTGCGCCGCGAGGCGACGGTGCGGTGACCGGCGATACCTTCCAGCGCGGTGGGCGACGGTGTGAAGCGCAAGTCCAGGTCGCCGCACTTGGCGGTGAACTCGCACAACGCCCGCACCGCAATGCTGTAGCTCAAGCGCCCTGCTCCGCCCATACCACGTAACACACGGCCACCGGCATCTGGTGAGTATGGCAAAACTCCAGCCAGCGAAGTTGGTTGTCCTGCAAGCGGTCGCCGGGGCCTTTGACTTCGATCATCCGGTAGGTCTTGTGCTGCGGCCAGAACTGGATCAGGTCCGGCATGCCGGCGCGGTTGGCCTTGATGTCCAGCAAAAGGCGATTGAACCAGTGCTTGAGGTGTTCGGCCGGCAGGCAGGTCAGCGCTTGCTCCAGCAGTTCTTCATTGAGCGCCCCCCAGAACACGAAAGGCGACTGAATGCCCCACTTGGTGGCAAATCGGCTGCGGATGGTGTCGGCATAACGGCCGTCGTCGAGTTCCGCCAGGCAGGCCTCGAACAGTTCGGCCCGACGGCCCTGAAAATCCTCATGAAGCAAATCTGCCGGCCCACGCTGGAACGGATTGAAAAACGCGCCCGGCAGCGGCGCGAAAATCGCCGGCCAGCACAACAGGCCGAACAGTGAATTGATCAGGCTGTTTTCCACGTAATGCACCGGGCCTGCGTCTTCATGCAGGTGCGCCTGCACGTGATATTCCACCGACAGCGCCGGATCGAGCCGTTCCAAGTGCAGATCCAGCCGTTCCACCGGTCTTGGAGCAACGCGTTTGAGCGCCGGCCCGCCGAGTTTGCGCCGCAGACGTGGCAGCGCCCGTTGCAGGCCCTGTTGTTCGGCGGCGCTTTCCGGCGCCTGTTCGGCCAGCGTGCCCAACTCCAGCGCCAGCGCATATTCGCCACAGCGCTCCAGCACCCGAATCATCCGCAACCGCGCGCCGGGATAGGCGCAGTCGCGATATAGGCTCAGGGCCAGGGCAAACTCTCCGATGCGTTCGCAATGCTGGCCGATCTGGAACAGCAACTTGCCGAGCCGACGCTGCAGCCACGGGTTGTCGAACTGCAAAGCGCTCAGCTTTTCGGCAATTGGTTCCAGCGCCTCGCCCGCTTCGAAACGTTGCTGACAATCGTGCAGGAACAGGCAGGCATCGACGTCGGCCCGGCTGCGCAGGCCCCGGGAATCGGCGCTGAATTCGACTTTTTCGTAGGTGAAGATCCCGAGATCGGCGAGGACAAACTCCGACCAATCCTGATACAGGTTGCCGAAGAACATCAGGCGAAACCGGTCGCACAAATCCATCAGCGTCAGGCTGAACAGCCGATCCGCGATTTGCGGGCACCAGTCGTGCCAGCGGCGTGATTCGGGAAACTGCCCATGCAGGACCAGCAGCCAGTCAACTTTCCGTCCCTTCGGTTCGTTGATGGCCGGGCCGAAGGCTTGCAGGACTTCGGCCTTCAAACACAGATCGAACAACTCCGGCATCGACAGCAGCGCCTGCCCGTCCAGCCACCCGTGGTCGAGCAACGGCTGCGCGGCCAACGCGATGTCGCCAATTTCCGCATAACTGAGCTTGCCCGCCCGAAAATGCACGCCCTTGCGCATCACCATCCGCACCAGCAAACCCTGGGACCCGCGAGGCAGTGCCTTGAAGTCGCGGATGAAAGCATGTTCCGTTTCGCTCATCACATCGGCATAACGAAGCTCAAGCCAGTCAAGCACTTGCCGGAAGTTGTTGAGGTAATAGAACGGATCGTCGAGGGGGCTGGAAGTCACGGTGATAAGGGGCCATGGCGAACGAATACTGGTTATGCGTACAGATACCAGTTCCGCCCCGCCGGGTGCAAACGGAAAAGGATCAGTGGCATCCGCGATTCGGGTTTTTTCGCCAGTCCATCGAACTTTTGCGGGCTATTCGGCACCAACCGCGTTAGAAGACCGGCATCGGTCGAATTGAATGAGGAACGCTGGGTATGAATTTCAGAAAAATGGCTATGCCGATGGCGGCTGTGGCTTTGCTGGCATTGGCCGGTTGCTCGACCCCGACGGTGGTGACGTTGCAGAACGGCACGCAGTATTTGACCCAGGACATGCCGAAGACCAAGTCCGACGATGGTTTTTATGAGTTTCGGGACATTTCCGGCGTGAAGATCCGCGTGAAGTCCGACGAAGTGGCCACGGTGCGCAAGGAAGATTGACGGTTACTCCATCAAAAAAGGCTGCAATCCTGTTGGAGCGCAGCCTTTTTTGCATTCTTCAGCGGGGTAATGCCATGCCCGGAAGGGTGCCGTCGCAGTTCAACGCGCGTTCACCGCGCCGGACCATTTCTTCCTGCAAGCGCTGGCAACGTTGACGCTCCTGTTGCGCCATGCGGTCGATGCTCAGGTTGCCGGTCATTTCGGGCTCATTGTTTTCGCCGATACGCACGGTCACGAACGGTTGTTCGGGCTGGATATGAAAGCGGCTTTTCTCTTCAACGGGTTTGACTTCATCGCTTTCGACCGGCTTTGGCAATTCATCGCTACTGACGCCGTAGCGGCTCAGAATCGAGCTGTGAGGCAAGTCGGCCCAGGCATTGGCCGAAAGCAGCGCCAACCCGACGATACCGATATACCCCTTGAAACCTTTCACGTTTGAATCTCCTGTACTCAATGGCGGCTTGCCTATACATGACGGTTACATCGTCATTGGCTTTAGTCCGCATTTCCTGTTGGTGCAGGGGTTTGAGTCAGGTAGTGGCCAATGAGTCACTTTTGATGTGGAGAGGGAAAGAATTCCCCCTCCACCGTCACCCTCAGGCGATCACGATGCCATCGGCACTGAGACTGCTCAGCGAAACCCCGACCAGCGTCACGGAATCACCGCCGAACTTCAGCACCGTATCCTGCCCCACCGAGGTGGCATGGGCGCGGAAGTCATCGCCCGGCAACACGCCCTGCACACCGAGGAACACCAGTTTGTCGTTGCCGGTGAATCCCACCACCCGGTCCTGGCCGAACGCGCCGTTGAACAGGAACGTATCCGCCCCGCCGCCCGACTCCATCAGGTCATTGCCGGCACCACCGACAAACACGTCGTTGCCCACGCCACCGATCAAGTGATCGTTGCCGTCCAGGCCGAACAGCCAGTCACCGCTGGCGTGGGCCTTGAGGGTGTCGACGCCAGTGGTGCCCTTCACGCTCGACTCGTACTGAGTGACGTTGTTGCCGACCTTCAGGCCATCCGCCGTGACGCTGTGGGTCACGTCGTCCTTGAACAGGCCCCAGAGGAAACCCGGCTCCTTGGTGACGATGCTGCCGATGTCGCGGGTGATGCTGATCCCGCCGTTGGCATCGCGGATGTACAGGTTGCCGGCGCCGTCGTTGGCGAAGTCGAACTTGTTCACCGACTGCTGCAAGTCGAGGGTGTTGTTGCCGGCGCCGCCAAGAATGACGTTGTAGCCGCCGCTGTCACGGAACGTGTCGTTGCCGGCGCGGCCCTCCAGGTAATCGTTGCCGCTGCCGCCCTGGATCAGGTCGTTGCCGTCGCTGCCGATGATAAAGGTGCTGCCCTTGTGGGTTTCGGCGTTGCGGTTGAGGTCCTGCACCCAGGTGTTGGCCCGCGCAGGGTCCGACAGGTTGGCGACGATGATCGTCGAGTCACGGCTGGTGAGGTCGTAGAACTTCGACTCGATCACCCGGTTCATGCCGTCGCCGTAGGCTGTCGGCAGGTGCGAGATCCAGGTCGGGACGTTGACGATCGAGAATGGCAGCACGTTCCACACGTTCGAAGCGTAGTGGTCGTTGAAGCTGACGATGTTGTCGGTCGCCGACACTTTCGACGCGTCGTGTACGCCAAGCGATGCACCGGTGAAGGTCGAGCCGTCGAGCGCGCGGAACACCGGGTCGTTCTCGTAGCCGACGTTGAGCACTTTGTCGGTGCTGCTCTGGGTCGGCGAGGCGTAGGCAATGTAATTGGAGTCCTGGAAGAACCCGCCCCATTTGCCGCCGCTCAGGTCCGCCATGCTATTGACCGCCAGCCCGCCGAGGCTGTGACCACTGACCAGCACGTCCTTGCCGGTGAGACCGTTGGCCTTGGCGAAGGCCACCACATCGTTCAGCAGGTTGCCGAAGGCTTCACCAACGTAGTTCTTGGCGTAATCCTTGGGGCCGAACGCTGCGAGCAGGTCATTGATGGCGTCGGCGATGGAGTCGCCGATCAGGATCTCCCGCGGGCCGCTGGTGCCGCGAAAGGCGATGCCGATTTCCGTGAGATGGCCCTGAGCGTCGTATTTGCCGAGGATTTCCACTTGCGCGCTGGTGTAGCCGGCCTTTTCGCCGAAAAAGGTCCCGCGAGCATCGGTCTTGCCGTCATAGCCCAGTTGCGAGGCGGTGATAGGCGTCCAACCAGCCTTTTTCACGGCGTCGAGGGCGAGTTTTTCCGAGTCGGGGTTCCACGGGAGTCCGGGAATCACACCTTGCGAATCCGTGCCGCCGATCAGCGCCGAAACCAGCGTGGCCGGCAGGCCGAGGCCGAAGCCGTTGTGCTGATACCCGACAGCGAAACCGTTGTCGAGGTTGTGATAGGAGTACAGCGTGATGGCCATGGCATCAGTGAACAACGCCTTGGAATCCGCTGAGCTGAAGTTCTTGTAGTCGTACACACCCATTGCTGTTGCCTCTCTCTTTGTTGGAATTATTCAGAGATAGCTCACAACCAAAGCGCCCCTCCCGAGGCGTTCCGGAGCATTTCAGTTACAACATTTGTGTCATGCAACCCCAATGGGAACCGCCGCAAGCCGCGGTGGTTCCCACACGGAATCAGGCGAACACGAAACTCGAGTCGGACAGGTTAGCCACACCCACCCCGATCAGGGTCACGGCATAGTCGCCAATCTTCAGCACGGTATCGGCGCCGGACTGCGAAGCGTGTTGCTTGTAGTCGTAGCCCTGCCCTGCGCCCTGAACGCCCATGAACACCAGTTTGTCGCTGCCCTGGTAGCCATTGATCGCATCGAAGCCGAAGGCGCCGCTGAACAGGAAGGTGTTGTTGCCACCCACCGCACTCATCACGTCGTTGCCGGCGCCGCCGACGAAGGTCACATGGGCTTTGTCGCTGAACAGGTGATCGTCGCCGCCCAGACCGAACAGCCAGTCGCCGTCAGCGGTGGCCTTCAGCGTGTCGCCGAGAGCACCGCCATTGAGCGAATGGTTGTACTGGGTCAGTTCACTGCCATTGGCCAGGCCTTTGCCGGTGACGGTCCAGGTGATTTCCTTGCTGCTCCACCACGACCCCGACTCCTTGCTCACCAGTGCGCCGATGTCGCGAGTCATGCTGATGCCGCCGTAGGCGTCGCGCACGTACAGGGTGCCGTCACCGTCGTTGGCGAAACTGAAGTTCTGCAACGGTTTCTGCAGGTCGAAGGTGTTATGGCCCTGGCCACCGAGCAGGATGTTGAAGCCACCGTCATCGCGGAACAGATCATCGCCGGCGCGGCCTTCGAGGAAGTCGTTGCCCGCCCCGCCCTTGAGCCAGTCGTTGCTGTCGGTGCCGATGATGAAGGTGCTGCCGGTGTGCGGCTCACCGCTGCGGCCCAGATCTTCGACCCAGGTCTTGCCCCGGGAAGATGCTTCCAGGTTGGACACGATGATGGTTGAGTCCTGGCTGGTGAGGTTGTAGAACTTCGAGTCGATCACCCGGTTCAGGCCATCGGCATACCCCAGCGAGCTGTGAGCCGACCAGTTCAGCGGATTGACGATGCTGAACGGCACCAGGTTCTGCGCGGTGGACGCGTAGTTATCGTTGAAGTTGACGATGTTGTCGGTGGTCGAGTCGTGCGGCTTGTCGTGTTTGCCCATCGAAGCCGTGCTGAACGTGGTGCCGTCGAGCACACGGAACACCGGATCGTTCTCGTAGCCGATGTTCAGCACGTTGGTGCCGGTGCTGCTCTGGGTCGGCGAGGCGAACGAAATGTAGTTGGCGTCCTTGAAGAACCCGCCCCAGTTGCTCGCGCTCAGATCCGCCACGCTGTTGACCCCGAGACCGCCGAGGCTGTGGCCGCTGATCAGCACGTCCTTGGCGGCGATGCCATGGGCCGTGGCAAACGCGGCCACGGCCTTCAGCAGGTTGTCGAAGGCGTTTTTCGCGTAGTTGGTGGCGTAATCCACTGGCCCGATGGCTGCCAGCAGGTTGTTTTTCATGTCACCGAAGGTGTCGCTGTAATCCAGCCCGCCCGTGCCGCGAAAGGCCACGCCGATACCGATCAGCTTGCCCGCCGCGTCGTATTTGCCGAGCACTTCCGCCTCGGCGCTGGTGAAGCCGTCCTTCTCGCCGAAGAACGTTCCTTTCGCGTCGGTCTTTCCTTGATAACCCAGTGCCGTGGCGCCCAGTGGCGCCCAACCGGTGCCGGGCAAAGCCTGCCCGGTCGGCGTGTAGGAATACAGCGTCAGTGCGATGGCATCGCTGTACAACGCTTTGCCGTCGGCATTTTTGTAGTCAAACAGTCCCATGTCGTGCTCTCTCTTCCTTTCAAAAACGGCAGTTCTTTGCCGAACTGCCGCTACACCTTAGAACTGCCAGTCCAGCGTCAGGCCCACACCGTGGTCCTTCTCGTTCGAACCGATCAGTCCGTTGTAGTCCAGGTTGACCCGGACATCGCGATTGAGCGCCAGGCCGGCACGAACGCCGACCACTGCCGCATCGCGATCCATCGACGCACTTTGCACCGTGAATGCACTGTTGCCATTGACGAAGGCCAAGTGGCTGTCGGAATCCACGCTGCTCAGGTTGTGCTGCCAGCCCAGAGTCGCGCCCAGTTCAAGCTGATGTTTGTCCGACAGGGCAAACGTACGCTTGGCGCGGACGCCGAGGGTCGACAGCACGGCGTCGCGGTTATCTTCACCGCCCTTCAGTGCGGCGGCATCTCCCTTCTCAGTGAAGCTGTCGCTGTTCAGGTGCACGTAAGCCAGGTTGGCGAACGGCTCCAGATTCATCGGTTGCAGACCGAGATCGTAGGCTGCTTCTGTGAACAGTTGCGCGGTGGTCGCATCGCGTTTGGTTTTCTGCTTGCCGCTGACACCGGCAAATTGCAGATCACGTTTGACGTCGATGCGATGCCAGCTGTAAGCCGCGCCGGCGGTCAGACGCAGGGCATCGATCTGATGCCCCAGGTACGCACCCAAGTGATAACTATCGGCCGATGCAGACGAATGTGTACCTTTGCCCATGTTCAAAGAGCTGTCGCTATAACCGGTAACGAAACCCAGACGCGTATCTTCAGCGATCAAACCGTCGACGCCGGCCAGCAAGCCACCAATGGAGCTGTTGGAGTCGGCGTTTTTATAGCCGCCATCGCTCTTGCCCCAGGCGCCCAGCACTTTGAGCCAGGCGTTGCTGCGGTCATCGGTCGGTGCGCCGGCGTCGAACAGATCCCGCTCGCGCAGACGTTCGCCCACGGCATCGCGCAGGTAATGGCTATCGTTGATCAGCATGGTGCCGATGGCCGGGTGAATCTCGCCGGACAGTTGCTGGAAGGCGTCCTGCGCGACAGCGGCGGTCGGCGACAGCAACAGGGTTTCGAACAACGCATTGCCCGCGCCCAGACGTTCGGCGGCTGCACCGACGGCACGCTGGTTCGGGGTCAGGCCGACACTGGCGAACGACGCACCGTTACGCCCGACGTCCAGTTGAACACCGCCCGAGGAGTAATCGAGGGTGCCGCCGAGAAACGCATAACTCGGCAAGACCTGACCGAAGCGCCCTTGAATGCCACCCGCCGCCTGCAGAATGTTGAACTGGCTGCCGAGCAGGGATTTCACCTCGCCGGTGGTCAGCAGCGTCGGGCTGTTTTCCAGGGTCAGGGCGACCGTTGCGCCCTCGATGGTTGCAGTGCCGCCAGCGACAACGCGGTCGCTGCTGGTCGGCGAGACTTCGACGGAATAGGTCGAACCCGGTTCGAAGGTCACGTCACCGGCCACGTTCAAGGTGCCGATGGAGTTGCCCGGCGCGACGATACCGCCGCTCTTCGCGGTCAGTGCCGCGATGTGCCCGTTACCGCCGAGGATGCCACCATCGTTGACCGTGACCGCCGATTGCAGCGAGCCATTGATCGCCAGTCGCCCCTGATTGACCAGGGTCGGACCGGTGTAGGTGTTGGCGCCGGTCATGACCAGGGTGCCGATCCCTTGCTTGGTCAAACCGCCGTGGCCGGAAATGTCGTTGCGCCAGGTGTCGAGACCGCAGGTGATGTCGGTGCACACGCGCTCGGTGGGTTTGCCGGCGTCGATGATCGCGCCGATGCCTGGCAGGTCGGCCACGAACTGGCCGGAGCCATAGGCACCCTGGATGCGGAATTCTTCGGGAATGTCTTGCTCGGTGACAAACATCGCCGGGCCGTCGATGGCCTTGCGCAGGTTGATCATGCCCCAGCCGTACAGGGCGTCGATGCCCGGTGCGCCAAGGTCAGTGGCCGTGGTGCGCAACACGCTGGCAACCTGATCACCGGACATGTACGGGAAGCGCTCCATCAACACCGCCATGGAACCGGCCACGTGTGGTGCGGCCATCGAGGTGCCGTTGTAGTTTTTGTAGCCGGTGGTCAGGTTGTCGGCGTTGGTGCCTTCAATGATCGAGCTGTAGATTTTCGTACCCGGTGCCGAGACGCAGAAACTCGCGGTGTAGCCGCAGCGCGAAGAGAACGTACTCATGATGTAGGGATTGGCACTGGCCAGATCCGGGTTCTTTTGCAGTGCGGCGACGGTGATCCAGTTCGGCGCGATGTCCGGCACGAAGTAACCGAGGCCGGCGATGGCGTCCGGGTTGTTCAGGTTGTAGTCGTTGCCCGCCGCGAATATCGTCACGATACCGCTGCGCGCGGCGGCGATTGCACCGTCGTAGGCGCCGCCGGGTTTGGTGCCCAGCAGTGTGCGGATCTCGTTGAACTGCAATTGCGCGTCGTTGACGGTGAAATGCGGGTACGCCGGGTCACGGCCGCCGAGATCGAAACGGTCGGTGATACCGATCCCCCAGCTATTGTTGATGATCCGCGCGCCACTGGCGATCAGGGCATCCCAGCCGGCCTTGTACACCGCGCCGTCGTTGCCGCGCACGATACCGTCTTCCGGGCCCGGGTCGCCGTTGTCGGCGCTGATGATCTGTGCACCGAACGCCACGCCGTGCATCGGCCCACCGTCACGGCTGCCGGCGGCGATGCCGCCAACGTGGGTGCCGTGGGCGCCGAGCTTGCCGTCGGAACCGACCGAGGGCGAACCGTCATAACGGAACGCGTCCCCGGCTTTGACCGGGATGTACGGGTCGGTGTATTCACGAATGCCGCTGGTGACCAGGGTCACCACTTTGTTCGGCCCGGAAAACTCCGGGTGCGCGGCGTACACCGGCTGGTCGAAGATCCCCAGCTTCACGCCTTTGCCGGTGTAACCCGCGGCGTAGGCGTAATCCGCGCCAATCGCGCCCAGGCCCCAATCCGCCTGGAATTCGGCGCTGCGCCAACTGGCGGCATCCCCTGCCCGGCCGCTTTCCACATAGGGCGCAGCGTGTGCGCTACCCCAGGTGGCCAAGGCGCAAAGCAAGGCGCGATTGAGAGTTTTCAGGCGAAAGCATCCACCCGATTTCGCGGGGGTGTTGTTATTTTTCATCCAGCGACCTTCCTTAGTGATGTTGCACAAAATCCGTCTATTGAAGTGATCGTTCCCACGCCCTCCCCGTTGATCGTTCCCACGCTCTGCGTGGGAATGCCTCTAGGGACGCTCCGCGTCCAGTGACGCGGAGCGTCACGGGCTGCATCCCCACGCGGGAGCGTGGGAACGATCATCTCTCGGTGAGTCAGAACTGCCAGTTCAGGCTCAGGCCGACGCCGTGACTCTTCTCACGGTTGGCCAGTTGTCCGGTGTAATCCAGGTTGATCCGCACGTCGCGGGTGACTGCCAGGCTGGCCTGCACGCCGACAAGCGCGGCGTCACGCACCAGCGGCGAGCTTTCGACGTTGTACGGCGCGCTGCCGCTGGCGAAACGCAAATGCTGCTCGGCCTCGATGTCCGTGAGGCTGTGCTGCCAGCCGAGATGGCCGCTGACATCGAGTTTTTGCGTGCCCGACAGGTTGATTGTCTTGATCGCCCTGACGCCGAGGGTGCTGAGCACCGCGTCACGCTGGTCGCCGCTGCTTTTCAACGCTGCAGCGTCGCCCTTCTCGGTGAAACCTTCGCTGTCCAGATGCACGTAGGCCAGATTGGCGAACGGCTCCAGGACCAGCGGTTGCAGATTCAGTCGATAGGCCGCTTCACCAAATACCTGTGTGGTGGCGGCATCGACCTTGGCTTTCTGTTTGGCGCTGACGTCGCCGTATTGCAGATCACGTTTGACGTCGGCGCGATGCCAGCTGTAGGCCGCGCCGGTGCTCAGACGCCAGTCGCCGATGTTGTGCCCGGCGTAAGCGCCGAGGTGGTAACTGTCGACCTTGGCCGAGGAATGCGTGCCAGAACCCATGCTCAACGAGCTGTCGCTGTAACCGGTGACCAGACCGATGCGGGTCTGCTCGTCCAGCGCGCCGTCGACGCCTGCCAGCAGGCCGCCGATGGATGTGCTGTAGCCGGCGGTGTCGTGTTGCGAATCGGTCGTGCCCCAGGCGCCGAGGACCTTGATCCAGCCGTTGCTTTGCGCGGCGTTTGCATCGTGCAGGCGTTCGCCGATGGCGTCGCGCAACTGACGACTGTCGTTAATCAGTACCGAACCGAGGGCCGGGTAGATTTCCCCGCTCAGTTGCTGGAAGGCTTGCTGTGCATCGCTGGCGGTGGCCGACAGCAACAGGCTTTCGTACACGGAGTTACCGGCGCCCATGCCTTCGACGGCGCTGGCCACGGCCCGCTGGTTCGGGGTCTGGCCGACGCTGGCAAAAGACCTCGCGTTGCGTTCGACATTCAGCGCGATGCCGTTGCCGCTGTACGCGAGGCTGCCGCCGATAAACAGGTAATCCGGCACCACGGCGCCGAACTGGCCCTGGATGCCACCGGCCGCTTGCAGAATGTCGTACTGATGACCGAGCAGGCTTTTCGCTTCAGCGGTGCTGAGCAAGGTCGGGCTGTTTTCCAGCGACAGACTGACGGTTGCGCCGCTGATGGACGCCGTACCGCCGGCGACGATGCGGTCACTGGCGGTCGGTGACAGCTCCACCGCGTAGGTCGAGCCTGGCGCGAAGGTCACGTCACCGGCCACATTCAAGGTGCCGATGGAATTGCCCGGTGCCACGCGACTGCCGCTGTTGGCGATCAGTGCGCCGATTCGGCCGGAACCGCCGAGGGTGCCGCCGTCATTAACCGTAACGGCGGACGTCAGCGAACCGTTGACGCTCAGCAGGCCGCCATTGACCGTGGTCGGGCCGCGATAGGTGCTGTCGCCAGTCAGAATCAATTGCCCGGCGCCGGACTTGATCAGGCTGCCCTGATACACCCGATTGGCGGCGGCCGCATCACGGGCCATGCCGACAGCGTAATCGGTCTGGTCCTGTTGGCTGGCGCCTGCCGAAATTCCGTTCTGCCAACCTTTGCTTTGCAGGGTTTGCTGCCAGGCACTGTGCTCGGCGAGGTCTTCGCTCTGACGCTGGATCAGCGCCTTGTCGGAGATGTCGTTGCTCCACACATCGCGTTGCCCGGTGGCCAGATTCGCGTCGAACGCGCCGAGCAATTGCCCCGGTCCGCCCATCGCCCGCTTCAGGTTGGCGACGCCCCAGCCGACCCGTTCGGTCGGTGCGCTTGTCACGCTGCCGTCGAGTTGAGTGGCGGTGGTCAGCAGCACTTCCAGCGCCTGCTGGTTGTTCATGTACGGGTAACGCTCCATCACCAGCGCCAAGGCGCCGGTAGCATGGGGCGCGGCCATCGAGGTGCCGGACTTGATCGCGTAACCGCCGTCGGGAAT
This sequence comes from Pseudomonas sp. GW821-FHT09E04, assembly GCF_059416185.1. Lineage (NCBI taxonomy): Bacteria > Pseudomonadati > Pseudomonadota > Gammaproteobacteria > Pseudomonadales > Pseudomonadaceae > Pseudomonas > Pseudomonas sp. GW821-FHT09E04. Next base: position 432,222 of record NZ_JBWKOR010000001.1, on the reverse strand, counting down.
GGTGCTGTCGATCTTTGCCCCCGGCGTGGTGATGCACCAGTATTTGGCGATGCCGCACTGGTTGTACTTCTGCTGATTGCTCTGATCCAGCCCCGACACGGCCAGCCAATGGCCTTCCAGGTCCGGCTGAAAATACGGCAGCGCCGAACGCACGCTGGCGTTGGGGTAACCGCTGTTGCCGGCGCTGAACACGTTGATCACGCCGCGGCGCGAAACATCGGCGGCGGCATCGAGCCAGGTGCCTTTGTTCCAGTGTTGGGCGTAAGCCGCATGCAGGTCCGCCAGGGTTCGATAGCTGACATCCGGCGGCTGACTGCCCCAACTGTTGTTGATCGCCCGCACGCCGGCATCGGCCAGTGCGTCGTACACCGCTTTGAAATAGCGCGGGTCGGGATTGGGGCCGAACAGAAAACTGTCGTTCTTGTTGGTGTTGCCGACGTAGATCTGCGCATTGAACGCCACGCCGTGCATCCCGCTGCCATCGCGGGAGGCGCCCATGGTGCCGACCACGTGCGTGCCGTGAGAATCGTTGTTCGGGTTAAGCGTGCCGTTGACCGTGAACAGCGAGCCATCGACATAGCTGCCGCTGGCCGAGACCGGGTGATACCGGTCGCTGGCGAACTCGGGATGGGCCGCGTCGAAACCGGAGTCCAGCGCGCCGATCTTCACGCCCTTGCCGGTGATACCGGCGGCGTAGGCCTGATCGGCCTGCATCCGGTCCAGCCCCCAGTCCCGCAGGAGTTCGGCGGAGCGCCAACTGGCTGGATCGCCGGGTTTGCCCGGATCCACGTATTGCGCCTGGGCCGGGTTGATAAAAATCACAAGCAACAGGGTGCCGACCGAAGCCGGCTTGAAGCGTACGTCCATGTTCACCACTCGTTTTTGTTGTTTTGTGTAAAAACTACGGTGCTATTGCGTCCGTGGGCCTTGCCCGAATGCTTCGTCCACCCGAGCCAGATCCTGCTCGCTCAAGGTGCCCGCGTAGTAATGCAATTTGGTCCAGGCCATGAGGTAGTCATAGCGGGCCTGGGCCAGATCGCGGCGGGTGGTAAACAGTTGTTGTTCGGCGTTCAGCGCGTCCAGGTTGGTCCGCTCACCGCCAAGAATGCTTTGCTTGGTCGAGACCACCAGCGCCTCGGCCGACGTCAGGGCTTTCTGGTAGGCGCGCAGTTTGTTGACACCGGACAGGCAGGCACTGAACTGGCGACGCAGTTCGATCAGCGTTTCGCGGGTCTTGCCGTCCAGTTCGTATTCGGCCTGCTCCATGGTGCGGCTGGCCTGACGGGTCGATGCCGACACCCCGCCACCGGCGTACAACGGCACGTTGACTTCGATGCCGATGGTGTTGGTGTCGTAGCGCTGGTTATAGGTGTTGCCGCTTTCCGATTCGTTCTGGCGCATCGAGGCGTAGGCACTGACTTTCGGCAGGTGCCCGGCGCGGTTGCGCTCCACTTCATAACGGGCCACTTCCACTGCCTGGCGCTGTGACGCCAGGTTCGGGTTGTTGCTGATCGCCAGTTCGTGCCAGGTGTCGTAGTTGGCCGGCATCAACGCGAAGGTCTGGAAGTTCTGATCCAGCGGCGCCAAATCGGTGATGTCCACTGTCGGCACACCAACCAGCGCACCCAGTTCACGCAGCGCGGCATCCTGTTCGTTGCGGGCCTCGATTTCCTCGGCGGTCGCCAGTTCATAGCGCGACTCGGCTTCGAGAATGTCGGTCCGCGTGCCTTCGCCCTGCTTGAACATGTGCTCGTTCTGCTGGAACTGCTGCTCGTACGCCTTCTTCTTGGCCTGGGCGATGTCGATCTGATCCTGAGCGAACAAGGCCTTCGTGTAGTTGTCGAGCACCCGCACCAACAGTTCCTGGCTCTTGCCCCGGAAGTTCTCGTCGGCAAACAGCGACTGCGCCACACCTTTGCGATACGCGGCGTAGGCCTCGTAGTCGAGCAACGGCTGTTGCAGGGTCAAGTTGGAGCCGTAACTGTTGTAGTTGCGGTTTTCCGTAAAGTTGCCGCGATCGGTGAGCTGCGTGACCTTCGAGGTGTTGTGGCCCTTGTTGTAGTTGTAACCGACTTTCGGCAACAACCCGGCGCGGCCAATGGCCCGGTTTTCAAGGCCTGCATCACGTTCCTTGATCGCGCCGAGGAACACCGGGTCATTGCGCAACGCCTGTTCGTAGATCTCGAACGGCCCCATGGCCGCCACTGCACTGTTGCCCGCGAGCAGCGCGAACGCTGCCGCCAGCATGGAAAGCTTATTCATACAGCCGAACATCCTTATTCTTCAGTCAACGCGGAGCCGGCCCGGTCGAGCAGCGGTTTGAACAGGTAGTTGAGGAGTGAACGTTCGCCAGTGCGCACGAACATTTCCGCCGGCATGCCGGGCTTGATCACCAGGCCGTTGAGTTTCTCCATGGCCTGATCGCTGACGCTGCTGCGCAACACGTAATACGGCACGCCGGTTTTCTCATCGACCATCTGGTCGGCGGAAATCAGGCTGACTTCGCCGGGAACACGCGGTGTCTTGCTCTGGTTGAATGCGGTGAAGAGGATGTCTACCGGCAGGTGCGTGCCTACCTTGTCGATCAGGTTGATCGGCAGGTGCCCTTCCACTTCCAGGCGCGTGCCTTGCGGAACGATTTCCAGCAGGGTTTCGCCCTGACGGACCACGGCGCCTTCGGTGTGCACACCGAGGTTGACGGCCACGCCGTCCGACGTCGCCACGATCTCGCTGTGTTGCAGATCGAAACCGGCGGAGGTCAGTTGTTCGGACAGGGTGACGCTTTTCAGTTGCGCGTCGGCCAGTTGGGTGCGGACTTCCTTCTGGTATTCCTCGCCGTGCTGTTGCAGTTTCAGGCGCGACTCAAGAATGCCCTGCTCTACCCGGCCGCTTTCGCCGGTGTTCTCAGCCAGCTGCTGCTGCACTTGCGACAGTTGACGCTGATATTCCATCAAGCGGTTGCGCGGGATGTAGCCGTTGTCCGCCAGCGGTTGCAGATTGCTCAACTGCTGTTGCAGGGAGTCGGCCTGGGCGTTGAGATCGGTACGGGCGCGGCGCATGCCGGCCAGTTGCGAAGTGGCGCCTTCGATACTGGCGCGCAGTGCGGCCTGCTCGCGGGAATACGCTTCGCGGCGGCTGCTGAACAGTTGGCGCTGACCTTCCAGCACCAGGGCCAGGCGCGGGTCCGCGTTGTCGCTCAGCTCTGCCGGAAACGTCACCTGCTTGAGGTTGTCGCGCTCAGCCTGCCAGCGCGCAAGGCTGGCCCATGCCATGCGGTACTGCGCCTGCAGCGACTGCACATCGGCGGCGACCTGGGTCTGGTCGAGGCGGAACAACGGCTGACCCTGTTTTACGATCTCGCCTTCGCGCACCAGAATCCGGCTGACCACACCGCTGCTCATCGACTGCACAGCCTTGCGTTTACCGGAGACCACCACCGTGCCTTGCACCGGAATCCCTTGATCCAGCGGTGCCAGTGCGGCCCAGGCAAAGAAACTGCCAGCGCCGGCCAGTGCCAGAATCCAGCCCATGCGGGCGAAGAATTTAGCGTCGCGCTCTGGGCGTTCGGTGATGTACGCGTGTTCCATCGTTGCTTCGTTTTCAGTGTTCATGCTCGCGCTGCTCATACACCCGAATTCCTTGTCGTGGGCTGGTACTGCCGGCTCAAGCTGAGCCCGCCCGGTGCCTGCGCGGTTTTTTCAGTGGGTTGTGGCTGTTGTTGCGCCTGGTTGCCGGACAACGCCTTGAGCACATCCTGGCTCGGGCCGAAGGCTTGCAGACGGCCATCGGCGAGTACCAGCAATTTGTCGGCCTGGGCCAGTACCGAAGAACGGTGCGTCACCAGCACCACCGTGGTGCCCTGCGCCTTGAGTTGCACGATGGCGCTGGACAATGCGGCTTCGCCGACGGTGTCGAGGTTGGAGTTCGGTTCATCCAGCACCACCAGGCTCGGTGTGCCGTACAGCGCACGCGCCAGGGCTACACGTTGCTTCTGGCCGCCGGACAGACCGCTGCCATCCTCGCCCAGTTGCGTGTCATAGCCCTGCGGCATGCGCAGGATCATTTCGTGTACGCCGGCCTGTTGCGCGGCGGCCACCACCTTCTGCGGGTCAGCCTCGCTGAAACGGGCGATGTTCTCGGCGATGGTGCCGCTGAACAATTCGATGTCCTGCGGCAGGTAGCCGATGTATGGGCCGAGATCATCGCGATTCCAGCGATGAATGTCGGCACCGTCCAGGCGAACCGTGCCACCGAGGGTTGGCCACACGCCGACCAGCACCCGCGCCAGTGTCGATTTACCGGAACCGGAAGCACCCAGTACGCCCAGCACTTCACCGGCCGCCAGATTGAAATTGACCATGTGCAAGGTCGCGGTACGTTGCCCGGGTGGGCCGGCGCTGACTTGTTCGAACGTGATCTGGCCTTTTGGCGGCGGCAGCGCCATGGCGTCGTCGCTCGGCGGATAAGCCTGCAGCAAGGAGTCGAGTCGGCGGTACGCCAGCTTCGCCCCGCTCCACTGTTTCCATACGGCAATCAACTGGTCGATCGGGCTGAGCACGCGGCCCATCAGGATGGAACCGGCAATCATCATCCCGGCGGTCATGTCGCCCTTGATCACCAGCAAGGCACCCAGGCCCAGCACCAGCGATTGCAGGCACAGGCGCAAGGTCTTGCTCAGCGAGCTGATCACCGCGCCCGTGTCGCTGGCCTGGTTTTGCAGGCCGAGGAAGCGCGAATGCACCTGGAACCAGCGTTTGCGCAAGGAACCGAGCATGCCCATGGCCTGAATGGTTTCGGCGTTGTGCAGGTGGCTGGTGGCCAGCTGGCTGGATTTTTGCGAATAACCGGCGGCTTCGCCCAGCGGCTTCTTGGTCATGTATTCGTTGAGGCACGCCAGGGCGATCAACAACAGCGCGCCGGCAGTGGCGAGGACGCCGAGCCAGACGTTGAACAGATAAATCACAAACAGATAGACCGGAAACCACGGCGCATCGAAGAACGCGAACAGCGCAGGCCCGGTGACGAACTGGCGAATGTGGGTCAGGTCGCCCAGGGACTGGCCGGCATTGCCCTCGCCTTTGAACAGGTTGCGCTCGAACGCGGCCTGATAGACCCGCAGGTTGAAGCGGCGCTCCAGCTGGCTGCCGATGCGGATCACGATGAAGCTGCGCACCACTTCCAGCAGGCCGATGAACGCGAAGAATCCCACGACCATCAGCGAGAGCATCGCCAGCGTGGTTTCGTTTTGCGAAGACAGCACCCGGTCATAGACCTGAAGCATATAAATAGAGGGCACCAGCATCAGCACGTTAATCAGTGCGGTAAAGCATCCGACGCTGATCAGAATGCTTTTATAGTCACCCAATGCCTTGAATAAGGGAGCGGTGGCTGGGGCCTTCGCCATCTTCATTGATTATTCCTGAAATGATATTCCCCGCCGTGCTTGGCGAGACTTCAATTAATAGCCCGCACACGGGGCGGGACATACACCGACAGTGTCCGCTTACACTTCGATAACAACTTTCGCGATTAAAACCGGCGTCCGTGTTATTGAAGAGAGCCTTATAACTGTCACGGGGTGCCTTATATTTAAACTGTGAGTCGGTTCCGGTGATCAGGGCTGTTTGGCAGCTCGCTCAAGTGTAATCACCAGGCCTGACTTCAAAGTGCTCAGATAAAGCCCATCACGTTGTCGGCTGAAAAACTGGATTCTTGAGCCTTCCTTGCCGGTGATCGAAAGACCGTCCGGATCGGGAAACCAGCCGATGGCGCTGTCCTGCAGCCATGCGCTCAGGCAGTCGGCGCCCTTGCCCAGCGTCTGGTTGGCTTCAAGGTCGATCAGGCAGGTGTTCGACGGTTTGTCTTGCAAAGCCTGGGCTTCGGGAGCGTCGTTGCGGTCGCTCAGGGTCGCTTGCCACTGTCCGGCAAATACCGATGGGTCTTCGAGTCTCAGGCTGCTTGCCATAGTTGTTTCTCCAGAAATCATCATCAGCACCGGCAACAGGTACGCCGCCGCTTTGCGGGTAAAAGCGAATTGGATCATAGGAAATTTCACTCCGGCGCGTAGCCTTGCTTACCAGCCAAAGCGATGCAAGTGAAGAAAGCGGCGCATCACGCGCCGCTTTCCCGGTTCACATCACGCCACGATGTCGCTGAGCGCTGCCTGGCCAACGGTGCTGACCTGGAAATCAGCCACGCCGTGCCCGGAGAAGTCCACCGAGAGCAGGCTGTTGCCGCCCGAGGAAGTCAGGACTGCATCGCCCGCCGCACCGGTGAAGGCGCTGACGAAGTGCAGGCCTGCGCCTTTGGTGATACCGGTCAGGTCGATTTTGTCGAGACCGCTGACAAAGTCGAGGATCTGATCGATCGCACCTGGCTTGGAGTCGGAACTGGCTGCGAACACGAAAGTGTCCGAACCCGAGCCGCCCCACAGCTTGTCGGCGCCACCGCCGCCCCAGATGATGTCGTTGCCGGCACCGCCCTTGAGTTCGTTGGCTGCGCTGTTACCGATGATCAGGTCGTTGCCCGAGCCACCGATGGCGTTCTCGATGGTGACGCCCTTGGCGATGGACACGTTGCCCACCAGGCCGCCAACGTCGGAGAACGAGGCTTCATTGAGGTTGATCTTCTGGTTCTGGGTGAAACCCGAGAAGTCGAAGGTGTCTTTGCCGCCCGCATCCCACACCGAGAACACCAGCTTGTCCGACGAAGAGGACGCGCTGAGGAAATCGCGACCGGCGTTGGAGTTGAAGCCGTAGGTGGTGTCACCGGTACGGGTGGTCAGATTGGCGCCGTAGAGCTTCTGGATCGCGGCAATGTCGTCCATCAGCGGGCCGGAGGCATAAGCTTCCACACCACCCTTGCTGAAGTTCTGGCTGGTGTTGCTTTCACTCCAGTAACTCATGAGGCTGTAGCCGCGGGTGTCTTGCCCGTAGGTCGCGTCATTGTAGGTCGGGTTGCCGGTCCCGGCGTTGTAGTCGCCAGGGTGAGACAGGCCCAGGGTGTGGCCAATTTCGTGGGTCAGGGTCTGACGCCCGTAGTTGTTCAGGCCCGGGGTTTTGTTGACGTCGTACCCACTGCCGGTCAGGTACCAGGACTGACCGTCATAGCCTGGCTCGGTGCCTGGCAGGAAAGCAAACGCCGCCGCGCCTTCCTGGCCGCCGCTGTAGTTACCGAAGGTCATGTGACCGTCGCCACCTCTGGCTGCTTCGGTAAAGGTCACGTTGGCGACATCGGCCCAGGATTGCATGGCGAGCACGGCCTGGGTTTTCTGCAGGGCGCTGAACTGACTGAAACCGGTGACTCCCAGGCCGCTGAAGTTGGCGGTTTTGGACGTCAGAAAGGTATAGGTCAGTTCGATCTTGCCGCTGCCGTCGAGGTCGTGCCAGGAGGCACCGTCTCGCAACAGTTGGGTAGCGGCTTGATCCACCGAGAAGGAGGGTTTGCCATTGACCGTGAGGTTGCCGCCACGATCGTACTGATGGCTGAAGCTATTGATCTGGTTGAACGCCGAGCTTGGCGCGGCCAGTGGTGCCGCGTTCAGCTGGAAAGCCTGTTCGGCGGTATCAATAGCATTAGCTTTTACTTTCGACATAAACACACTTCCTTGTTTAGCAATGGAACAGTTTTTGTCCGATAGCGACAACCTCTGGCGAGATTGTCCTATCACTCGCCCAATGAAGGCGTTAGAAACCTGACACAATTTGAAATCTAACGTCTAGCGTTTTTTTGAGATCAAATTGAACTATTCCGGGAAAGTCCCGTAAACAAAGCGCGTGCGGCGGGAAGAATGTTGTAAGTGTGGTGAGTTTGCCTAATTGTCTGACGATTTCTTATTTAAATATTAAATATCGGTAAGTTACTTTTTGTTAGACGCGTCTCACTTTCCTGCACTTTATTAGTGCGGTGCCAGCGAAGTGATATCAACCAAATAAACACAAGTTGCAGGCGTCATATACCGCTGCCGGAGCGGAGGAAAACCCGCTCCGGCAGATTTTTCAGCTGCCGGTACGGATCTTGTTCCAGACGCGAGTGCGGATCCGGTCGATGTTCAGCGGCATGGCTTCCAGCGCGAACAATTTGCCCATCATTTCCGGGCTCGGATACACCTTGGTGTCGTTCTTGATGGCGGGGTCGATCAGACTGTCGGCCTGTTCGTTGCCGTTGGCGTAGTGCACGTAGTTGCTGATGCCGGCCATGACGTCGGGCTGCAGCAAGTAGTTCATGAAGGCGTAACCGGCCTTGGCGTCTGGCGCATCGGCGGGCATGGCGACCATGTCGAACCAGATGGCGGCGCCCTCCTTGGGAATCGCATAACCGATATCGACGCCGTTCTTGGCTTCCTTGGCGCGGTTCTCCGCTTGCAGGATGTCCCCGGAGAAGCCGACCGCCACACAGATATCGCCATTGGCCAGGTCGCTGGTGTACTTCGAAGAGTGGAAGTAGCTGACGTACGGCCGCACTTTCATCAGCAGGGCTTCGGCCTTTTTATAGTCTTCGGGATTCTTGCTGTGATGCGGCAGACCCAGGTAGTTGAGCGCCGCTGGCAGCAATTCCGGGCCGTTATCGAGGATTGCCACGCCGCACTTCTGCAGTTTTTCCATGTTTTCGGGCTTGAAAATCAGGTCCCAGGAATCCACCGGCGCGTTATCGCCCAGCACCGCCTTGACCTTGGCGATGTTGTAGCCGATGCCGGTGCTGCCCCACAGGTACGGGAAGCCGTGTTCGTTGCCCGGATCGTTCGTCTGCAAGGCCTTGAGCAATACCGGGTTGAGGTTCTTCCAGTTCGGCAACTGGCTCTTGTCGAGCTTCATCAGCGCGCCGCCCTGAATCTGCCGGGCCATGAAATGGTTGGACGGAAACACCACGTCGTAACCGGATTTGCCGGTCATCAACTTGCCGTCGAGGGTTTCGTTGCTGTCGTAGACGTCGTAGGTGATGCCGAGACCGGTGGCCTTTTCGAAGTTTTTCGCGGTATCCGGCGCGATGTAGTCGGACCAGTTGTAGACCTTGACCGTTTCCGCTGCCTGAGCAAGGGAAGCGGCGAGCATCAAGGGGGCGAGAGCGAGGGTCTTTCGGATCATGGATCGATTCCTGTATTGGCTATTGTTGTTGGCAGGCAATCAAAAGGATCAAAGCGTCAGAAAATCAGGACGTAGGTCTTGCGCACGGTCTCCTGGATATCCCAGATGCCGAGTGTGTTGGCCGGCAACATCAGTGCGTCGCCACCTTGTATGTGCAGGGTTTCGCTGCCGTCGTCCGGGGTGAAGGTGCAGCGCCCGGAAATGAAGTGGCAGAACTCCTGGGCGGTGATCTGCCGCCGCCAGCGCCCGGGCGTGCATTCCCAGACGCCGGTTTCGACGCCGTCGTCGCGCTCCACACTGGTGGTCGACGCAATGGCCACTGGTGTGCCGAGCGGCACGGCCACCGGATTAGATTCGTCCAGTGGCAGCGTGGCGGTGTTCTTGAATTGGGTGATGCTCATGGCGCTTCCTGTCTTAAAGGCTGTCTGGAATTAAACGACGTTTAGTGCATGAAACCTTCCATGAACCCGGCCACCCGACTGGCAAGTTTGCGCCGCCAGGGTGCGGTCGCCGGGTTGGCCAGGGTCTGGTCTTCGTGGACGAAGCTTTTGATGATCGCGTTGTAGCCGAGCCAGCGGCACGGTTCCGGCTCCCACGCCCGCAGCGCATGGATCCCCCCGTCCGGCAGCACCCAGGGCTGGTGAACCAGTTCGGTATCGCGCTCGAGAATCAGGTCAGCCAGGGTGCGACCGCCCAGGTTGGAAGCCCCCACGCCCTCCCCGCCATATCCGCCGGACAACGCAATGCCGTTGGCCCGATCACAAAGCATGTGCGGTTTGAAATGCCGCGACATGCCGAGGTTGCCGCCCCAGGCATGGGTGATTGCGGTGTTTTTCAGTTGCGGGAACAGTTCGCCAAACAGATAGCGCCGCAGTTCCACTTCGTCACGGGTCAGATCAAAGTTGTGCCGTAACTGGCCAGCGAACTGATAGCCGCCACGGGCACCGAAAATCAGCCGATTGTCGGCGCTGCGCTGGCCGTAGGTGACCTGACGGCTGAATTCACTGAAGGCCTGGCCACGATTGAGGCCGATTTCGTCCCAGGTCGCGGCAGATAACGGTTCGGTGGCGACAATCAGACTCTGCACCGGCAATTGGTAACGCCCCAGCGGCGGCAATGTCACCGAATAGCCTTCGATGGCGGGAACGACCCAACGACTGCGCACGCTGGCCTTGTCGGTGCGCAGACTGCCCGCCTGCCAATGGGTTACGGGACTGTTTTCATAGATCTTCACGCCCATGCCCTGAACGGTTCGGGCCAGGCCGCGCACCAGTTTTGCTGGCTGAATGGTCGCCACGTGCGGGGCGAAGATCCCGCCGTAAGGCTTGGCGACGCGAATCTGCTGGGCCAGTTGTTCAGGGTTGAGCCAGCGATAATCGTCGTCGGTCAGGCCCTGGGCATGCAGCTTGTTCAGATAGTCGCGCAGGCTGGCTTCCTGTTCCGGATAGCGCGCAGCGCAGTAAAGCACCCCGCCCTTGCGGTAATCGCAGTCGATGCCTTCGCGCTCGAGCACGACTTCCACTTCATCAGGAATGCTGTGCAGCAGATCGAATGAGGCGCGGCGCTGTTGTGGCGACAGGCCTGCCAGCAGGCGATCTTCGCCCAGCAGATTGCCCATCAACCAGCCGCCATTGCGACCGGACGCACCGAAACCGGCGGTTTGCGCCTCGATGATGGCGATGTCCAGGCCCGGCGCGTGTTTCTTCAGGTAGTACGCCGTCCAAAGCCCGGTGTAACCGGCGCCGATGATTGCCACGTCGACGTCAAGGTCTTGTTCCAGCGCCGGGCGCGCTGTGAGCGGCTCGTCGAGTTGGTCCATCCACAAACTGATAGTGCGCCACGCCGGCATGCAAGACTCCGCCAATCCAGGTTTCGATGGCGTCGATCCTAGTGGCTGACCTCAGTGACTGTCTTGCGCGCGTGTCCGCAAAGAAATTTGCTTGGCGTAGGCCTTGGGCGACTGGCCAGTGTGCTGGCGAAAACAGCTATAGAAAGCCGATAGCGAGTTGAACCCGGCGGCAAACGCCAGCTCATCGATGCGCAGTGGCGGCGTGGCGTTGTCCAGCGATTGCAGCAAATGCTGGAGCCGCGCCTGATTGACGTAGCGATAGAAGCTCTGTCCCAGCACCTGGTTCAGCAGATAGGAAATCTGGTTGCGGCTGTAACCGCACTCCTTCGCCACCCGCTGCAGATCCAGTTCGGGATCGAGGTACGGCTGCTGACGCTGGAAATACTGCTGCAGGTCTTCGGCCATGAAACTCAACTGGCGTGGCGACAGGCCCAGTCGGCTCGCCGCCGGACGCTGACTCGGTGCCGCAGCACTGGAGCCCTGTTCGCGCACCAGTGACGCGTATTCATTGACCCGCCAGATTTTCGCGTCCTTGACGGTAATCGCTTCGCTGGAACGGAACGACACCAGGCCATTGCCGCCGCGCAGTGTCACTTCATATTGAATGAACGCGGTGTTGCCGTCGATGCGGATCCGGTCGCAATGCTCCAGCGCTTCGTCGGATTCACGGGGCATGCTGACGCGAACGTACTCGCGCAGTTCGTCGAGGCCGAGCACGCGGTTCTGGAAGAAGTCGTTGTACTGGATGTCCGGATGGTAAAGCGCCATGACGCCATCCAGGTCCCGGTGTTTCCAGCTCAGGTGATAGCGCATGACCGTTTCGGCCGTGGCCTGGGTCTGTTGCGGGCCGTCATCATCGGCGTGCATAGGGGACTCTTGGAAAAAGAACCGAGCTTGCCCAACTTCGGGCGCGGCATCAACCAGCCGGTGGTGATGGCACTTTGGCAAGGTTTTCGTCGACCATGACTTACATCAAAAAAATCCCTGCAATCGCCAAATGGCCTGAAAATTCTCACAGGTTTTTCACATCCAGATGCTACTTTTAAGGGCAGTCACCGGTTGAGCCAATGAAGGCTCTTCCCACCTACCATGAGCAAACGGAAGCGCTCGATGAAGAAGGCGGGCAACACATGAATAAAGGGTCAAGCAAGGTTACGTTCCCCAATGCCTGCCAGCTGATGCGCTGGCATTTTCATCCCATGGGTTTCGAGGCCACGATGGACGCGCCGGGCAGCATGATCGCCCGCCTGTTCGACCGGGCCAGCGGCGAAACCCTGATCGCCATTGCCGGCATTCCTTGTGCCACGGTCATGAATGCGGCGGATGTCGAACGAATAATCGAAGCCGTGGAGGATGAGCTGGAAGCGTTTGTTCCTCCGGAATCTCTCAGGAGTTACGCCTAAGTTATTGATCTGAATTAAAAAGCCCGCTGTTTGCGGGCTTTTTTGTGGGCGTTCGCTTCAGGCGGTTTTCTTTTCCGGCCGGTGATCGACGAAGAACGGCTTGCCCTTGGCTACCCGATCGGAGGCGCGCGGCATGTTCACTGCCTGGGCGTCCTGCGGTTCGACGTACCAGTAGCAATGACTCACCGCCCGGGTGATGCCGACATAAGCCAGGCGCAGGATTTCGTCCTTCTGCGCGGTGTCGTAAGGCTCGTTGTCGCCGGCCTTGCCCAGTCCGGCCATGCGGTAGACCTGATTTTTATACGGCGAACTGGTCAGATGCTGACAGTCACCGAGCAAGAACACCGCATCGGCCTGCAAGCCTTTGGCGCTGTGATAGGTCAGTTGCTTCAAGCGTCGGGACTCGTACGGCAAGCTAGAATCAACATTAACTACAGACTGAATATGCTGTTCTATCAATGACTTATCGCTACTTTTTCGATAAAGCATCAGGATTGAATCACCGTTTCTGTAGTGCTCCGCCAGGCGCTGGCCGAGTGCTTGATCGTCGCGCTCCAGTACGTTGACCGGTTGCAGCGGCCTCTCCTCGCCGCTGGCCTTGGCTTTCTTGCCGGGAATCGCCGGCGCCGCACGGACGATGTGCTCTGCCGCGTCGATGATGTGCTGATGACTGCGATAGTTGTCGCTGAGCATCACCCGGGTGGTGCTCGGCGATGAAAACTCCTTGTTGAACTCCATGAAGTAACTCGGCGAACTGCCGCGCCAGCCGTAGATCGACTGCCAGTCATCCCCCACGCACAGCAAGGAAGAACGCTGCGCCCCGCGCCCGACGTGCATGGCCGGGCCACGGCTGCGGATTTCCGCAAGGCTGGCGCGAATCCACGAAACGATCTGCGGCGACACGTCCTGGAATTCATCGATCATCAGGTGCGACATGGGCCGCAGCAGTTCATCGCTGAGCAGTTTGAGGTTTTCCGGCGAGTGCTCGCTGAACAGCGCGAACATGCGGTTGTAGGTCATGACCGGTGGTTTCTGATCGAGCAAATGATCTTCCAGCGCGCGCCAGAACAGGCTCAGCGCTTCAAAGAAAAACCGGTCCGGATCATCCTTGGCGAAACTCATGCGGCCAACGGCGTCCGGCACATCCAGGCCCAGGTTTTCGATAAAGCCGGCGGCGGCGACAAAACAGTCCAGCAACGGCGCGGATGCGAGCTCGCCCTTGACCTTGTAATCGAAGCCCGGCCCGGCACTGGCATCACCTGCCAATGTGGCCAGGATGCGCTTTGATGACTCGTAACTATCTATCCAAATCAATGGCTTACGGCAGAAAGCTTGAAACAGCGTGCGCTTGACTGCCCACTCTGCACGGACTGTCAGCTTGGCGTTTGGGCGGCAGACTTGCGGATTTTCGCGCGGATCGAAGCCCAAAATGACCCAGGCATCGAGGCTTGGAATGTAGCCATGACAGTGGAAGTTCGCACCGTTGATCTCGAAGGTCTGGCGGTTCGGCTCGACACCCTTGATCGGCCAGGCACCGGCGCGGAACCACAAGTCTTCGATCACATCGCACAGTTCTTCGTCGCGCTTGGCGGCCAGTTCGGTCACCGCCATGCGCTTTTGCACGTCCGGGTGATCGCGTTCCAGCTCCTTGAGCTGCAAGGCATGCCGGGACAGTGGCTGGATCAATTGCCGGAAACGCTCGTCCTCGGTGTAGAGACGGTGATAACAGGCGTTGAGCTGCTGCCGCTGGGCGTCGTTGATCCGCAGATCAAACGGGTTGCTGTCGACGTCATCGTCCCCGCCCTGCGGCCGGAGGCTGAGGTTTTCAAAAGCCTGCAAACGCTCGAACCCCGGCAGGCTGCGAACCATCGGCAGAATGCGCGAGTGAAAGGTTCGCACCAGATCCCGGGCGGTTTTGTGGCTCAGGGCCTGACCCCAAAGCGCAAACAGCTCAATCAGTTTGTTGATGAAGTCCTTGCGCGACTCCCGGGTGAAGGTCACGACGGTCATCGAATCCAGCTCAAAGCCCAGATAATGCGTCAGCAGCAGAATGCGCAGCACCAGCGTGGTCGATTTGCCAGCACCCGCTCCAGCAATCACCGACGTTGACGGCGTATCACTGAAAATCATCTTCCATTGCGCAACGCTTGGCTGGGCGTGGGCCGGCAGCAAGCGGGCGACGTCAGCCTTCATGCGCTTTTTCAGCTCGGCCGTCAGTGGCAGACGCCAGTCATCGAACAGGTGGTTGTCGATGCTCGGCGCGCGATGCTCGGTGCTGCGGCTGTCGCGGATCAACAACACCTGACGGCCCTCTTCCAGGCCGTCAGCCTTGCCTTCCTTGTAACCATAATCGACCCCGGCGGTGTGACCGCTGCGAAAGCCATCGGCCTGGCCGTGCAGCCACGAAGCCCGATGCTGGGCGCGCAGTTGCGTCAGGCCGTGGCCCAGGAAACGCGCCGCCAGGCGTTTGAACCACGGCATCTCGGCCAAGGGACGAAGTTCGGGAGGAAGATCGGGGGTGTGTTGCGCCACGCTGACGGACTCCAGGAGGTGAGGCTGTTAGGGGCTATGGTGTCTGCATTTGCCCTTGAGTTCTAGCGAAATGCTTACAGGTCATCGAGTTAGGCGATGAACTGAAGGCTGCGTAAGAGCGTTTCGAGGTTTATAACATCAATCAATTCGATGGGAATGCAGCACTTTTTACGCTTTTTCTCGATTGTTGGCTGATAGATGATGCTCGCCATCAATCACCGGTCTCGCTTCGTGGCTGCGGCCGAAACGCCCCATGACGAACCTTTTGAGGAGAAGATCATGCTTGAACTCAGACCCTTCAGCTCGCTGGGCGGCGCCCATCACGGCTGGTTGGATGCCCATCACCATTTTTCGTTCGCCGAGTACTACGATCCACAGCGCATGAGCTGGGGCAATCTGCGGGTGTGGAACGACGACATCATCGCCCCGGGAACCGGTTTCCCCACTCACCCGCACCGGGACATGGAAATCATCACTTACGTGCGTGAAGGTGCGATCACCCACCAGGACAACCTGGGCAACAAGGGCCGCACTGAAGCCGGCGACGTTCAGGTGATGAGCGCCGGCACCGGGATCGCCCACAGCGAATACAACCTGGAAGCGACCGCTACCAAGATCTTTCAGATCTGGATCATGCCGACCGAAACCGGTGCACCACCTTCGTGGGGTGCCAAACCGTTTCCCAAAGGCGAGCGCGAAGGCTTTGTGACCCTCGCCAGCGGCAAGGTCGGTGACGATGAGAGTCTGCGCATTCGCGCCGATGCACGTTTGGTGGCGGCCACGATCAAGGCCGGGGAAACCGCCGAGTATCGCCTCGATGCCGGACGTCGCGCCTACCTCGTACCGGCCACCGGCGTGATTGAAGTCAACGGCTTGCGTGCGCAAGCTCGAGACGGTGTCGCGGTGAGTCATGAGCCGGTGCTGACCGTCACAGCCATTGAAGACAGTGAAATCGTGTTGGTGGATCTGGCCTGATCGGCTGAATGACGGGCAAAAAAAGGGCGACCTCTGAGGTCGCCCTTTTTTATTCAGCGCGGATTACTTCGTGGAAATGGCACCATCCACCAGGGTTTGCGCTTCGGCCACCAGTTGCTTGAGGTGGTCGTCACCGATGAAGCTTTCGGCGTAGATCTTGTAGATGTCTTCGGTGCCCGAAGGACGCGCGGCGAACCAGCCGTTCTCGGTCATCACTTTCAGGCCGCCGATGGCCTGATCGTTGCCCGGCGCCTTGCTGAGGATGCTCTGGATCTTCTCGCCCGCCAGCTCGGTCGAGGTGACTTGCTCCGGCGACAGCTTGCTCAGCAGGGCTTTCTGCTCAGGGTTGGCCTTGGCGTCGACACGCACCGAGAACGGCTCGCCCAGTTCATCGGTCAGTGCGCGGTAAGCCTGGCTTGGGTCACGGCCGGTACGGGCAGTCATTTCAGCAGCCAACAGGGCCGGGATCAGGCCGTCCTTGTCGGTGCACCAGACGCCGCCGTCCTTGCGCAGGAACGATGCGCCGGCGCTTTCTTCACCGCCGAAACCGAGCGAGCCGTCGAACAGGCCGTCGGCGAACCACTTGAAGCCGACCGGTACTTCGTACAGGCGACGTCCCAGACGCTTGGCCACGCGATCGATCAGGCCACTGCTGACCACGGTTTTACCCACGGCCGCGTCGGCGCGCCATTGCGGACGGTTCTGGAACAGGTAGTCGATCGACACGGCCAGATAGTTGTTCGGTGCCAACAGGCCACCGGACGGGGTAACGATGCCGTGACGGTCGTGATCCGGATCGCAGGCGAACGCGACGTCGAAGCGCTCCTTGAGGCCGATCAGGCCCTGCATGGCGTGGCTGGATGACGGGTCCATGCGGATCTGGCCATCCCAGTCGACGGTCATGAAGCGGAACGTCGAATCGACTTCCTTGTTCACTACATCGAGGTCCAGACGATAGTGCTCGGCAATGGCCGACCAGTAACGCACCCCTGCTCCACCCAGCGGATCGACACCCAGACGCAGTTTGGCACTGCGGATGGCATCGAAATCGATGACATTGATCAGGTCGGCAACGTAGGTATTCACGTAATCGTGACGATGCGTGGTGGCTGCTTTCAACGCCTGCTCGTAACCGATGCGTTTAACGCCTGCCAGTTTGTTGGCCAGCAGTTCGTTGGCCTTGGCTTCGATCCACTTGGTGATGTGGGTGTCGGCCGGGCCACCGTTGGTTGGGTTGTATTTGTAGCCACCGCTTTGTGGCGGGTTGTGCGACGGTGTGATGACGATGCCGTCAGCGAGGCCGGTGGTGCGGCCGCGGTTGTAGCAAAGAATGGCGTGGGACACTGCCGGTGTCGGGGTGTACTCATCGCCTTCGGCGATCATCACAGTCACACCGTTGGCTGCCAGCACTTCCAGGGCGCTGGCCCCGGCCGGCGTCGACAGCGCGTGGGTATCGATGCCGACAAACAGCGGACCGGTAATGCCCTGGGCTTCGCGGTACAGGCAGATCGCCTGGCTGATGGCCAGAACGTGCCACTCGTTGAAACTCAAGTCGAAGGAGCTGCCACGATGCCCGGAAGTACCAAACGCCACACGCTGGGTGGAAATCGAGGCGTCGGGTTGACCGGTGTAATACGCCGTTACCAGTCGCGGGATGTCGACCAACAACTCTGCCGGTGCCGGTTTGCCCGCAAAAGGACTGAGTGTCATGCAAAACCTCTGAAATAGAGTGGTTCAGGAAATTACAGCGGAGTTTACTGGCAGTTTGACCGTAGTGCGATGGGATCTATCCAGTGCATCCCCGATGTTTTTTAACAGCTCAGTCATCGGGGGCCAGTCGCAAGGCATCGCCAAGCAAACCGACGACGCCTGCCAGCTCCTGCCCGCTGCTGCCTATCGCGCTCAGACGCATGTGTTGCCCATGCATGCCTTGGGTACTGAACAGCTCTCCCGGCGCGATCAACACATGTTGCTTGAGCAGCCGTTGAAACACCGTGCCCATCGCCACCCGACGCGATGAACGCACCCAGACCGTCGCACCGCCCTGCGGCTCGGCGATGTGCAGGGCATCGCCCAGTCCTTCGCGCAGCAGTTCGATCAACTGTGTACGACGCTCCTTGAGCAGACGCTTGAGCACCGGCAGATGTTGATCGACACGACCGCTGGCATACAGTCGGGCAATGGCTTTCTGGCGAATCGGCGACAAGCGAAACGAACGCAGCAGAAAGTGCCGTTGCAGGTCGTTGCGCCATTGGCGAGCGAGCACATAGCCATAGGGCGCTTCGACACCGATGACCTTTTCGAACGTGGAAAACACCAATAGGCGATCGGGGTCCAGCAAGTCCCGCAGAGGTCGACTTGCGCAGTCATCGCCCAATTCACTGTAACTGTCGTTTTCCAGCACCCAGGTACCGTGGAGCCTGAGCAGGCGCGCGATGGCTTCGCGATTATCGGCAGGCGCCAGGCTGCCATGGGGCATGTTCAATTGCGACGACAGCAGGATCAGCCGTACCGGTTCGGTTTCCAGTAACGAGGCCAGATGCCGTGGATCGACCCCTCCGCCGGGCTGTACCGGCAGCTCGATGACCCGCACGTCGGCAGACTGAAGCAAGCGCAATATCACCCAGTCGCAGGGAGACTCGACCACCACGGTCGTGTGACGCAGCTCAAGGACCGCGATCAGGATTTCCAGCACCCCTCTTACATCGGCGCCGATATAGACATCCTCGGCATGCCAGCAATGAGTGGGTGATGAGGTATAGCGAGCGGCCAGCAGCGTGCGCAACTCCAGCTCGCCACAAGGCTGGGCCGGTGCCTGTGATGGCCGGGGATATTGGCGCATGAGCTCCCGCTCAAGCATCAGCAACGGACTGTCCAGGGGTTGAATCGAAGCCGGGTCGTCAGCACTCAATACGCGCATGCCGAGACATCTGGCGTTGACGTACACGGTTTCCAGCAGATCATTGCCTCGCCCGGGCGGCATGACCGTGGATGCCGGCTGTGCGAAATACCCGGACTTGGCCACGGAGTAGACCCGGCCTTCTCGTTCAAGCAGTGCGTAGGCGTACTGAATGGTCGATATCGACACGTTCAGCCGTTCGGCCAGTTGCCTTAACGAGGGCAGTCGGACCGCTCCTTCGCCGCCTGGCCCTTCGATCAGTTGGGTGAGATAGCGATAGACCGCCTGATAGGCGAAATCGTTTTCACGCGAGGCATTCATGAACCGGCGTCCGCAGGCATTCTCTGGTGACCGGGCGCTACGCTCACGTTCAACCTTCCGCCGTACGGTCGCCTGCGGCAACCTCGCGGTCGGCCGGACCCGGGGCGTGCGTTGCCTGATCGGCCATTTGAATGGCGTCCATGGCATACAGCCGACTGATCAGCCGCACGGGCAACCCACTGACATCGGTCATCCATTGCAGAACCTGCTCCGGCGCGTGCAATCCCTGCATCGCACGATGCAGATCCGGCATGGCCACCAGCATGCCCGGATGGCAGGTGCGCAGAAAACGTTCGAGCCCGGCTCCGCCCTCGATGAAAGGCGCGAACAAGAGACAGACCAGTTGCGCTTCATTGAGCCCGAAACTCTTTTGCAAGGATGAGGAGGCCAACGATCGATGCGCGCTGAGATCGGACAGGTTGCCGAACGTCGCCACAAACCGTTCGCAAATCTGCTCCGGCAGGTTTTTGCGACGCATCACTGCCAGGCAACGCTGCAGGTATTCCGAGACCCCGACTTCATAATCGTGACCGCCGATGTAGTTGGCTTGCAGACCGCTCAGGTAGGCCGCGACCAAGGGATCTGGCGACTCGCCGGTGCCTGGCTCGAACAACAAATCATCCGTCTGAAACCCGAGAAAGTCGCTGAGCAAGGGCCACCGCTCCTCCATCTTGCCCACCACCATGTCATCGATGCCGATGTAATGGGTGCGCCGACAGGCTTCGAACTGACCGAGAGGACGCCACGGCAGCAGATCGGACTCTGCGTGGAGCTCGCGATAGCAGTCGCCCCCCATGCCGTCGAGCAGATTGAACAGCTCTTCGAATCCGGTCCCCCGCTTCGGCAGCGCGCCGATGCCAGCCTTCTGGGCTGCGCGATCCAGTCCCTGAAGAAAATGCTCCTGGCTGCGTGCGGAGTCGCTGCTGACCAAGGCATCGACGCCGTTGTTCCAGCGTGCGACCTGCCCGTAGAACTCGGCGGTGGCCAGGTACGCGTCGTCCCAAAGCTCCAGGCTCTCTCCCCAGCGCCGGCGGTGGCCAACCATCAGCAGATTGATGCGATTCGCCTCCCGACCATCGTCGGTGAGCGGCGCCTGATGGTTAAAAGGCAAGACCTCCCGATTGTCGATCATCAGCAGTTCGACCCTTGGGTCGTCATACAGAAACAGTGCGCTGAAACTGCGGTGCATGTTGTGCAGTGCCGAGGGCGGTGTGGCGCAACCGCGCAGGGTTGCCACCCGTAACTGAAAAGTGCCCGGAGCCCGTCCGGCGATGCTCAGTTGCGCAGCGCGCATCAGGGCCAGGCTGTAACAGCAATCCCGAGTGCCCGATTGCGTCACCAGCACCTTGAATTCGCCGATTCGATCCATGCCCCCGGCAGCCACCGCCAGTCGCTGAATCAACAGCTGCAATGCCGTGCGTTCTGCACGGGAAAAGAAACTCAGCAATCGTTGCAATACTTGCTGGTAGACATAGTTCATTGCCTGGTCATGGATCGTGCTCATCAGTACTTCACCCGATATCAAAGGTTTTATATTGCGCAACCACGAACGCCGGACGCGCAATCATTCTTCATTAATTAATAGACGCTGAAATGCTAACACTTAAGGTTTTGTAGTTATTTGAAACAGTTGGGCTCGCAATAATTCATGTTTATGACTCGCACGCCGCAAGCCCCCGCCGTTACAGGGTTTTCTTGAGGAAGAAGTTTTCCTGGGAAATTTCTTACAATGGCCTGCGCATGATGAGCACAAGAAAAAAAGAAGGGATTACGCGACCGCCCTACAGCAATTAAACAAGAATCAAGATATCGACCCTCGACAATCATTTTGTATCGCGCAGAAAAAAGAGAATGCACAGCCATAGCTCATTCCTTGAGATGAAAGTAGTCATTCAATTATCAGGGTCTGGAGGGCGATTAGAAGATACAGATCAAGAGTAAAAACCAGTTCAGTTGCTGAACGTCCCCAGGCGTCGCGCCCAGGGTTTCTCTTGGTCTGAAGGATGGAACGCACAAGAGTCCGTGGGGCCACGGACTCTGATCACAACGGTCAGGCAGGTTCGACTTGCAGGGCGACCCGCTCACGGCAAGGGCATTCGTCCATGTAGCGGTGCGCTTCGACAAACTCGTTGAACGGGAACACCCGGGTCTTGAGCGGAAGCAGCACGCGGTCGGCCGTCAACTGGTTGATGTCACGCAGGGCACGTTGCAAGGCGACGTGATCCTGGACGATGCCCAGCTCCGGCTTCCCGGTGAAGTTACCGATGCAGTGCACGAAGAACTGGATGTTCTTCTGGAACGCTGCGCAGGCCGGGAATGGCGTCTGGTTGCCACCCTGCAGGCCATACAAAACCAGGCTGCCGCGAGGTGCCAGCACATCTCCAAGCAGCGACATCTGTGGGCCACCGAGACCGTCGAACACGACATTGACGCCACGGTTGTCGGTGATCTTGTTGATCCGCATCAACAGGTCTTCTTCTTCGGTGACGATGACTTTCTCGGCACCGAGGGACAGCAGGTATTCGCGCTCTTCCGCGGTTTTCGTGGCGGCAATCACTCGCACCCCCAGCGCCTTGCCCAACTGGACAAAGGACGGACCGGCGCAATGACTGGCGTCAGTGACCAGGGCAAACTGCCCGGGTTTGACGCGTGCCAGATCGACGTAACCGAAATAGGCGATCAACAGCGGCGTGTAATGCACGCTGGCTTCGATCGGGTTCAGCACGTCCGGATAACGGGTCAGCGCCGTACGCGGCAGAACGATCAGTTCGCCATAGACCGGATAGTCATTGGGACTCTCGGCCGGAAAACTCGCCACCTTGTCACCGACGATCAGGTCTTCGACGCCGTCGCCAATGGCCGTGACCACACCAGCCATTTCATGACCCAGGCCTGAAGGCAGGCGGGCCTGTGACGACGCCAGGTTCTGACGCCAGAGCGTGTCGTACCAGCTGATGCCGATCGCCTCGACACGCACCTGCACTTCGCCAGGACCTGGCTGAGCGGCCGCATGCTCTTCGCATTTGAGCACCTCGGCCGGACCAAACTTGTGAAAACGGATCGTGCGGGACATCGCAAACCTCGTCAAAGTAACCTCTAATGCCCTGAACTCTATCTGGGCTTTCCGGCCAAGACTATCAGTGGCTATTAATAGTCGACATGCCTGTCATTGATTCCGCAGTATGGCCAGCATTGAGCAAATCCATGAAAAAACTGCTGCCGCCTTCTCAGTAAAGCTGAATTACCCGGTGCAGACTACCAGCCTTTCCCCGTAAGATTCATGCCGGCCATTGTTCTCATATGGTCGCTCTCGTCAAGCTTGATGACTCTGCCAGGACTCCAGATGAATCGTAATGACCTGCGTCGTGTCGACCTGAACCTGTTGATCGTATTCGAAACGCTGATGCACGAACGCAGCGTGACCCGCGCTGCGGAGAAGCTGTTTCTCGGCCAGCCAGCGATCAGCGCGGCGCTTTCGCGCCTGCGCGGACTGTTCGACGATCCGCTATTTGTACGCACCGGGCGCAGCATGGAACCGTCTGCTCGTGCGGTGGAAATCTTCGCCCTGCTCTCGCCTGCTCTGGACTCGATTTCGACAGCGGTCAGCCGCGCAGCCGAATTCGACCCAGCCACCAGCACCTCGGTATTCCGGATCGGATTGTCGGACGACGTCGAATTCGCGTTGTTGCCGATGCTGCTCAAGCGCCTGCGGGCCGAGGCGCCCGGGATCGTGTTGGTGGTCCGTCGCGTCAACTACATCCTGATGCCGGGCTTGCTCGCCTCCGGTGAAATCTCGATCGGCGTCAGCTACACCACCGACCTGCCGGCCAACGCCAAGCGCAAAGTCTTGCGCCGCAGCCAGCCGAAACTGCTGCGCGCCGATACGGTGCCGGGACCATTGAGCCTGGATGACTATTGCGCCCGCCCGCATGCGCTGGTGTCGTTCGCCGGCGATCTCAGTGGCTTTATCGATGAAGAACTGGAAAAGCTCGGCCGCAAACGCCACGTGGTGCTGGCCGTACCGCAGTTCAACGGTTTGAGCACGTTGCTGGCCGGGACCGACATTGTCGCGACGGTGCCGGATTACACGGCTGATGCGCTGACGTCTGCGGGCGGTGTGCGCGCGGAAGACCCGCCGTTGCCGACACGTACGTTTGAACTGCACATGGCCTGGCGTGGGTCGCAGGATAACGATCCTGGGGAGCGTTGGTTGCGGTCGCGGATTCAGATGTTTTTTGGGGATCCGGACAGCCTCTGAGAAGCCTTTCCGAAACCGCTTTGCTTTCGCTAGCAAAGCGGTTCAAAAACTCAAACAGAAGCCCCGGGCCGAGCCAGACGATAGACCGACAGGCAATAAAGCAACAGCGCCAACGCCGCCAGCATCCCGCCAACAACCCCGACATAAGCAAAACCAAACTGGCTCCCCACCCAGCTCCCCATCAGTGCCCCGCCACCAATGCCGATGTTGTAGATCCCCGAAAACAACGCCATCGCCACATCGGTCGCATCAGGCGCCAGCACCAGAACCTTGGACTGCAACGCCAGACCGAACCCCATGATCGCCATTCCCCAGAACAGGCTCAGCGTGCACAGGTAAGAGACCTTGCCACTCAAGGGCAGCAGCAACGCCAGGCACAACGCGAGCAACGACACGGCGACAATCAGAAAACGCTGCGGGCTATACCGATGCAGCCAACTGAACAGCAGGGATCCGAAAATCCCCGCACCGCCGAATAACAGCAGGATGAGCGTTACCGTCTCGCCACTCATGCCCGCCACGACCTGAACGAACGGTTCCACGTAGCTGTAAGCGGTGAAGTGAGCCGTCACGACCATCGCGGTCAGGATATAGATCGCTACGAGTGCAGGTCGCTTCAACAATAAAGGCAAACTTTTGAGCGACCCCGAGTTCTGGCTGGGCAGCAACGGCAAGACCCTGGCCAGCCAGAACACCAACGTAGCCGCCAGCACCGCGATCGCGATAAAGGTGGTTCGCCAGCCCATCGCCTCGCCCAATATCCGGCCGAGGGGAATGCCCAGCACCATCGCCAGGGAAGTGCCGGTTGCCAGCAAGCCCAAGGCCTGAACCTGCTTGCCCGGTGGCGCCAGACGCACGGCCAGAGAAGCCGTGATCGACCAGAACAGCGCATGCGACAACGCCACGCCGATCCGGCTCAGCAGCAGGACAGCGAAGCTGGTCGCCAGACTCGACAGGATATGACTGACGATGAACATCGCAAACAGCACGATCAACAGCTTGCGCCGCTCGACGTTGCGCGTCAGCAGCATGATCGGCAGCGAGGTCAGCGACACCACCCACGCATAGATGGTCAACATCAAACCGACCTGAGCCGACGTCATGTCGAAGCTGCTGCCGATCGAACTCAACAGCCCGACTGGGACGAACTCGGTGGTGTTGAAGACAAACGCAGCCAGTGCCAGTGCAATGACCGCATACCAATTGCCGCTGGTTGTAGTCGTGGAGTTGTTCATTTATAAGTCGTGCCCATCTGTCGTTTTTACGTACACCAATTGCCGAAAAGCCTCAGACGACAGGTGGTTCGCTGGCGACTTTACTATAAAGAAACGGCGACTTGTCCGCCGGGTGGGAAACTCTCGGCGCACACTTTCGAGTACACCCCGCTGCCCTGAACCGCAGCGCGCTTCATTGGCCTGCGTAGCGCAATCAATTGCCATACGGATATCAAGCTCCCGCATTTCTTACTCGCGAGCAATGTTGCAGTTGACCTGACATTCAGCCATGTGGATCTTCCGGCAAACCATTGAAAGCCAGAAATGCCCCCAAGACGTTACAAGGAAGTACTGATGCCCTCGCAACAAAACCACTTCACCAACCGTGCTTTTCGCTCCGTTCGTACCCTGCTTGTCGCCAGTTCCATGCTGCTGGGCAGCGGCTGCGCGATGCTCTCGAACACATTCACGCTCAAGACTGAAATGCCTGCACAATTCAATGTCTACACCACCGCGTATTACAGCGAGCTGTTCGGAGGGATATGCATATTGCCCGACGATTACGCGGGCGATCCGCAGCCTGATAGAAAAGAGTTCTATGCCGATGCCCACGCCACGCCTTTCACTTCCGAGTTCGAGATAGCGGTGAGTCGCAAGGTCGGAGATTGTTTCTTGGTGCTCAGTGGCATTGATTTCAATATTGCTGGTCACTCTGCGACAGTCGAAAAAACGATCGACACGTCCTCGGTCGGCCTCAAGGTTGAAACGTTCCTTGGGGAGAATGAAAAACCGGCGACACGAATCGATGAGCAAATACTCGCCGTGCGTTGCCATTGGCAAGATCCATCGTCTGATCGTTCCCTCAAGTCCAGTCTCCAGTGCCGAGGGTTGGACGCCAATGGCAACGAACGCAAGGGGCCGGAACTGGGCATGTTGAAAAACAGACAGCTTCAAGGTCTGACGTTGCGCTTGAAGGTCAGTGTGGACGATGAGCCCAGAAACCCTGGCTCATGAGTAATGGCAAAGTGCTTAATGACAAATCCGGTAATAAAGTTTAACTTACCGCCGCCCCGACCGATGGAAGGTCGGGCACTCGCACTCAGTTAAGGAAAACGATGGCAATGGTCTATTGTCGTGCATGCGCCAAGGAGCTACACGAAACGGCGCTCACCTGCCCCCAATGCGGGGCCGCCCAACAGGCCTCAGTGCCGCAAACGCAAGCCGAAATGCCTTGGCTGGCCATCGTTTCGTTGATCCTCGGAATTATCAGCGCACTCACCCTGTTTGATGACTCCGAATGGGACAGGGACGCGATTGTCGGTGTGGGAACTCTCAGCCTCGCGGGCCTCATTTGCGGCATCGTCTGTATCAACCAAAAACACTCAGGAAGAAACCTCGCGATTGCCGGCATTGTTTTGTCAGGTATTGCCGCGTTTGTGTTGTCCTGTTTATCGATTGAATAATTTTAGGGAAAAAATATGAGCATGGTTTTCTGCCGCGGTTGCGCCAAGGAAATTAGCAGTCTGGCCGTGGCTTGCCCGCAGTGCGGGGCGCCTCAAGCAACACAACAAGTCTATGCAAATGGCCCCGCCATCACGACGGGTAACCCATACCTCGAAGCATTAAAGAACTACGTAGTGTTTCAGGGCCGCGCCACTCGCCGTGAATACTGGATGTTCATTCTGATCAACCTTGGGGTTTCCATTGTCATCGGCGTTCTCGATGCCATGCTGAACACCAAAGGCATCCTGTACAACCTTTATAGTCTGGCAGTGTTCCTGCCGGCGCTCGCGGTAGGCGTACGCCGCATGCACGACACCGACCGCAGCGGCTGGTGGTTGTTGCTGCCAATCGTCAACATCGTGTTCCTTGCACAAGACAGCCAGCCGGGCCCGAATCGTTTTGGTCCAAACCGCAAGGGCGTCAACTGAAACACGTCGACACCTAGCTGATCGAGACGGCCCACGTGGCCGTCTCTTTGTTTCTGCAATTCACCTTTGAAAAGGTGTTGCTGCTTTTTTACTTGCCACGCAACACAGTTTTGTCATCATTTCATTTGATAGCCCCCTAACGAAAGGTGCATGCTAGAGGGCTTCGCTCGGTCTTATATCATTCCGAATGATAGTTACCTTCGTGTCATTCGATTCGTTTGCTATCAACCCGCCGAGCATCATCCGCCCATCTTCAATACATTGGCGGATGCATCCATGGAACAATCACTCAAACATTTGCGCTTCCCGTTGGCTCTGTTGGCCGTGATGGTGATGAGCGCCTGCGGCAAAGCTCCAGAGACCGCCGCCGCCATGCCTGCTGCCAAGGTCAGTGTGGCCAAGGTGCTGGAACAACCGGTCAACGAGTGGGACGAATTCACCGGGCGCCTCGAGGCGCCGGAAACCGTTGAAATCCGTCCGCGGGTCTCCGGCCAGATCGACGAAGTCGCCTTCACCGAAGGTGCACTGGTCAAGAAAGGCGACCTGCTGTTCCAGATCGACCCGCGTCCGTTCCAGGCTGAGGTTCGCCGCCTCGAAGCCCTGGTCGCCCAATCCCGCGCCAACGCCACCCGCAGTGAAAACGAAGCCGGCCGTGGCGAGCGCCTGCGTGCCAGCAACGCCATCTCCGCCGAACTGGCTGACTCGCGCACCAGCGCTGCACAAGAAGCACGTGCCGCTGTCGGCGCCCTGCAAGCGCAGCTGGATCTGGCCAAGCTGAACCTGAGCTTCACCCGTGTAACCTCCCCAATCAGCGGTCGCGTCAGCCGTGCCGAGATCACCGCCGGCAACCTGGTGACTGCCGACACCACTCCGCTGACCAGCGTGGTTTCCACCGACAAGGTCTACGCCTACTTTGACGCCGACGAGCGTGTGTTCCTCAAATACACCCAACTCGCCCGTCAGGGTCAGCGTGGCGCGACCACGCCGGTGTACATGGGTCTGTCCAATGAAGACGGCAACCCGCACCAGGGTCAGATGAACTTCGTCGATAACCAGGTCAACCCAAAGACCGGCACCATCCGTGGTCGCGCCGTGTTCGACAACAGCGACGGCACCTACACCCCGGGCCTGTACGCACGACTGAAACTGGTCGGCAGCGGCACTTACAACGCCATGTTGATCAACGATGAAGCGGTCGGCACCGACCTCGGCAAGAAGTTCGTGCTGGTGATGGATGGCGACAACAAAACCGCCTACCGCGCCGTTGAACTCGGTCCGAAGATCGAAGGCCTGCGCATCGTGCGCAGCGGCTTGAACAAGGACGACACGATCATCGTCAAGGGTCTGCAACGGGTTCGCCCTGGTTCTCCGGTCACGCCTGAAGTGATCCCGATGGCCAGCGAGCAGACCATTGCTGCACTGGCTCAACAACGACAAGCGCTGGAAGCCAGCAACCTGCCCAAAGTCGCACCTGCCAAAGGCGCGTCGGGATCGGTTGTGAAACTGGCTGCTGCGACCCCACGCGGTTAAGGGACGACAACTCCGATGAATTTTTCCCAATTCTTCATTTCACGGCCGATCTTCGCAGCGGTGCTTTCGCTGTTGATCCTGATCGCCGGTGCGATCTCGCTGTTCCAGTTGCCGATCAGCGAATACCCGGAAGTCGTGCCACCGACCGTGGTGGTGCGTGCCAACTTCCCGGGTGCCAACCCTAAAGTCATCGGTGAAACCGTGGCGGCTCCACTGGAGCAGGCCATCACCGGCGTTGAGAACATGCTGTACATGTCCTCGCAGTCGACCGCTGACGGCAAGATCACCCTGACCATCACCTTCGCCCTGGGCACTGACCTGGACAACGCGCAGGTGCAGGTGCAGAACCGCGTGACCCGGACCGAGCCGAAACTTCCAGAAGAAGTGACGCGCATCGGTATCACCGTCGACAAGGCCTCGCCCGACCTGACCATGGTTGTGCACTTGACCTCGCCGGATAAACGCTACGACATGCTGTACCTGTCCAACTACGCAATCCTCAACATCAAGGATGAGCTCGCTCGCCTTGGTGGTGTCGGTGATGTGCAGCTGTTCGGTATGGGCGATTACTCGCTGCGTGTATGGCTCGATCCGAACAAGACCGCTTCGCGCAATCTGACTGCCACTGATGTCGTGACCGCCATTCGCGAGCAGAACCGTCAGGTCGCCGCCGGCCAACTGGGCGCCCCCCCTGCCCCGAATGCCCAGAGCTTCCAGTTGTCGGTCAACACTCAGGGCCGTCTGGTCTCCGAGGAAGAGTTCGAGAACATCATCATTCGCGCAGGCGACAACGGTGAAATCACGCGTCTGAAAGACATCGCCCGCGTTGAACTGGGTTCGAGCCAATACGCCCTGCGTTCGTTGCTGAACAACCAGCCTGCCGTAGCGATCCCGATCTTCCAGCGCCCGGGCTCCAACGCCATCGAAATCTCGAACGAAGTTCGCGGCAAGATGGAAGAACTGAAGAAAAGCTTCCCGCAAGGCATGGACTACAGCATCGTCTATGACCCGACGATCTTCGTGCGTGGCTCCATCGAGGCGGTGGTTCACACCCTCTTCGAAGCGCTGATCCTCGTGGTTCTGGTGGTGATCCTGTTCCTGCAGACCTGGCGTGCCTCGATCATTCCGTTGGTGGCGGTGCCGGTATCGTTGATCGGTACGTTTGCGGTGATGCACCTGTTCGGCTTCTCGCTCAACGCGCTGTCACTTTTCGGCCTGGTACTGGCGATCGGTATCGTTGTGGACGACGCCATCGTGGTGGTGGAGAACGTCGAGCGGAACATTGAACTGGGACTCAACCCCTTCGATGCGACCAAAAAGGCCATGGGTGAAGTGACCGGTCCGATCATTGCCACGGCGCTGGTGCTGTGTGCGGTGTTCGTACCCGCTGCATTCATCTCGGGCCTCACCGGTCAGTTCTACAAGCAGTTCGCCTTGACCATCGCGATCTCGACAGTGATCTCGGCCTTCAACTCGCTGACCCTGTCGCCAGCGCTGGCCGCTGTGTTGCTCAAAGGTCACGACGCACCGAAAGACCGCTTCTCCAAAGTGCTGGACAAGATCTTCGGTGGCTGGCTGTTCCGTCCGTTCAACCGCTTCTTCGACCGCGCCAGCCATGGCTACGTCGGCACCGTGCGCCGGGTTATCCGTGGCAGCGGCATCGCCCTCTTCCTGTACGCAGGCCTGATGGTGCTGACCTTCTTCGGTTTCTCCAGCACCCCGACCGGTTTCGTGCCCGGCCAGGACAAGCAATACCTGGTGGCCTTCGCGCAACTGCCGGACGCCGCGAGCCTGGACCGCACCGAAGACGTGATCAAGCGCATGTCCGACCTGGCCCTGAAACAGCCGGGCGTGGAAAGCGCCGTAGCGTTCCCGGGTCTGTCGATCAACGGCTTCACCAACAGCCCGAACGCCGGCATCGTGTTCGTGACCCTCAAACCGTTCGACGAGCGTAAAGACCCGAGCATGTCCGCCGGTGCGATTGCCGGTGCCTTGAACGGCCAGTACGCCGGGATCCAGGAAGCCTACATGGCGATCTTCCCGCCGCCGCCGGTACAAGGTCTGGGCACCATCGGTGGTTTCCGCCTGCAAATCGAAGACCGGGGCAACCTTGGCTACGACGAGCTGTACAAGGAAACCATGAACATCATCACCAAGAGCCACAGCGTGCCTGAACTGGCCGGGCTGTTCACCAGCTACACCGTGAACGTGCCACAGGTCGATGCTGCCATCGACCGCGAAAAAGCCAAGACCCACGGCGTGGCCGTCAGCGACATCTTCGACACCCTGCAGATCTACCTGGGTTCGCTGTATGCCAACGACTTCAACCGCTTCGGTCGCACCTATCAGGTCAACGTTCAGGCTGAACAGCAGTTCCGCCTCGAATCCGACCAGATCGGCCAGCTGAAAGTACGCAACAACAAGGGCGAAATGATCCCGTTGGCGACCTTCATCAAGGTCAGCGACACCTCGGGTCCGGATCGCGTGATGCACTACAACGGCTTCATCACCGCTGAAATCAACGGTGCAGCAGCCCCAGGCTACAGCTCCGGCCAGGCCGAAAAAGCCATCGAAAAACTGCTCAAGGATGAACTTCCGAACGGCATGACCTACGAGTGGACCGACCTGACCTACCAGCAGATTCTGTCCGGCAACACCGCGCTGTTCGTGTTCCCGCTCTGCGTACTGCTGGCGTTCCTGGTGCTCGCGGCTCAATACGAAAGCTGGAGCCTGCCACTGGCAGTGATCCTGATCGTACCGATGACCCTGCTGTCGGCCATTACCGGTGTGATCATCTCCGGCGGTGACAACAACATCTTCACCCAAATCGGCCTGATCGTACTGGTGGGCCTGGCGTGCAAGAACGCGATTCTGATCGTCGAGTTCGCCAAGGACAAACAGCAAGAAGGTCTCGACCCGCTGGCCGCTGTACTGGAAGCCTGCCGTCTGCGTCTGCGTCCGATCCTGATGACCTCGTTCGCGTTCATCATGGGTGTGGTGCCACTGGTGTTCTCCAGCGGTGCCGGTGCCGAGATGCGTCATGCCATGGGTGTGGCGGTGTTCTCCGGGATGCTCGGCGTGACCTTTTTCGGTCTGCTGCTGACGCCGGTGTTCTATGTGCTGATCCGCAACTTCGTGGAACGCGGTGAGGCTCGCAAAGCGGCCAAGTCCCTGAAACTGGAGGCGCAACAATGAGTCTGAAAGTCTTCCTGCCGAGCCTGCTGGTACTGGCCTTGAGCGCCTGTGCAGTCGGTCCCGACTACAAGACCCCAGCCACGGAGGCGGCCAACATCACGGCCGCCACCGACGGCGCCGCCGGCCAGAAGAACTTTGACCGTTCGAAGTTCGAAGGCATCTGGTGGCAGCAGTTCGACGATCCGACCCTCAACCAGTTGGTGACTCAATCGCTGCAAGGCAACCGCCAACTGCGCGTGGCGTTCGCCCGCTGGAAAGCTGCACGGGCGATCCGCGACGACGTCAGCAACGACGCCATGCCGACCATCACCAGCCGCGCCAGCAGCGATCTGGCCAAGGGTCAGATTCCCGGCCAGACCACCAAACGGGTCAACAGCGAACGCTATGACCTGGGTCTGGACATGGCCTGGGAAATCGATCTGTTTGGCCGCATCCAGCGCAATCTGGAAGCCAGCGACGCTGACCAGCAGGCTGCCGAAGCCGATCTGTACCAGCTGCAAGTCACCATGATTGCCGAACTGGTGGACGCTTACGGTCAACTGCGCGGTGCACAACTGCGGGAAAAGATCGCCGTGGCCAACCTGGAGAACCAACAGGAGTCGCGCAAGATCACCATCAGCCTGCGTGACGCCGGCGTTGGCGACCAGCTCGATGTCGAACGTGCCGATGCGCGTCTGGCATCGGTCGAAGCCAGCGTGCCGCAATTGCAGGCCGAACAGGTTCGCCAGAAAAACCGCATCGCTACCCTGTTGGGCGAGCGTCCGGACAAGCTGACCGTCGACCTGAGCCCGAAAGACTTGCCAGCCATCGCCAAGGCATTGCCGATCGGCAATCCAGGCGAACTGCTGCAACGTCGTCCGGACATTCTCAGCGCCGAACGCAAACTGGCTTCCGCCACGGCGCGTATCGGTGTGGCCAAGGCCGACCTGTTCCCACGGGTCAGCCTCAGCGGCTTCCTCGGCTGGACGGCCGGGCGTGGTTCGCAGATCGGTTCCTCGGCGGCCAACGCCTGGGCACTGGGCCCGAGCATCACTTGGGCGGCGTTCGACCTTGGCAGCGTGCGGGCCCGTTTGCGCGGTGCCGACGCCGATGCCGAAGGCGCACTGGCGACCTACGAGCAGCAAGTGCTGCTGGCTCTGGAAGAATCGGAGAATGCCTTCAGCGATTACGGCAAACGCCAGCAACGGTTGATCTCGCTGATCCGCCAGAGCGAATCAAGCCGCAAGGCTGCCGATCTGGCTGAAATCCGCTATCGCGAAGGCACCACGGATTTCCTCGTGCTGCTCGACGCCCAGCGTGAGCGTTTGAACGCCGAAGACAGTCAGGCCCAGGCCGAAGTCGATCTGTATCGCGGCATCGTCGCGATCTACAAGGCCCTCGGCGGCGGCTGGCAGCCAGAAACGGTCGCCAGCAAGTAACAGTTTTTAAAGAGCTCCTTTGGTTGGCCGCAACCAACCAAATTCTTTGCCCCGCGTATCATTCGGTCGCGGGGCTTTTTTGTGCCTGTCTTTCATGGTTCTCCAGCACCGTGACGGTGGCGGTGGTGCCTGCCCTCAATCGGTCCTTGCCCGCGTAATCCGGGTCGATGCCGATCCGCACCGGCACCCGCTGTGCAAGCTTCACCCAGGTGTAGCTGGGGTTGATGTTGGCCAGCAATCGACTGCCTGGTGCATTTTCCCGATCGGCAATGGCGAAGGCGATGCTTTGCACAGTGCCGCCAAATTTTTCGCCACTCATCAATTCAATTCGCACGCGGTCGCCCTCCTCGATCCTTGGCAATTTGGTTTCCTCGAAATAGCCACTGACATAGAACGAATCGCTATCGACCAGTGCCAGCAACGCACCGCCAGCCACCGCGTAATCCCCCTGACGGGTCAACAGGTTGGTGACATAGCCGCTGACCGGCGATTCGACACGGGTGCGCTGCAAGTCCAGATCGGCCTGAGTCAGTGCTGCAATCGCCAATTGCACGTTGGCTTGCGCCAGACCCAGATTGGCCTGGTTGCGCAGCAGATCAGCCTGGGCCACGGCCACTTCGGTACTGGACTTTTCCCATTCTTCCCCGGAGATCGCAAAGCCCTGCTTGAGCGTGCGTCTGCGCCGTTCTTCGCTCTCGCGTTGCTTGAGCAACGCCTCGCTGGCAACGATGGCGGCCCGGGATTGGCCGAGCGTGGCCCTGGCCACTTCGACTGAACGCCTGGCATGTTCAACCGCCAGGCTGTAGCGAGCCGGATCGATCTCCAGCAGCAATTGGCCCTTGTCGACATGCTGGTTGTCCTGCACCGCCAGACTGACGATACGCCCCGAGACATCCGCCGACAGGGTCACGACATCCGCCCTCACCCGCGCATCCCGTGTCCATGGGGCTCGGGTGTAATGCTCCCAGGCGAACCAGCCGAGCACGATTGCCAGCAACACCACTGCCAATGTCGTCAATCGAGTGAGCAACGTCTTCAAGGCATCAGGCTCCCATCAACAAAATCAATGTGGCGCAAACACAGGCGTACAACGCCCCTTCGAACAGCGCTTCATGCCAGACCAGACGCAGCACGCCGAGGCGGCGCAATACCCAGTCCAGCAATAGAAAGACCGGGATGGCCAGAATCAGGGCCTGGGCGATTGGCGGCAAATAGACGCCGCCGACCTCGAAATCAATGGGCAAGGGCCGGTTCTCCTTCAGGGGCGTTGTGTTGCAGATACTCACCGTGACGCTCAAGAAACGAGACGACGATCAACAAAGCAACGCGCATACGAAACACGGACCACAGGTGTTCATGCGTCGCGGCATGCAGGTCATCCAACTGATCACCGAGCGCGTGCAGCATAGTCAGCAAGGCTGGCAGGTGCACATCCGGACGGCCAGCGACGAAGCGGCCGGTCTGGCGCAAAGCGGTCATCAGTTGCTGGCCGAAAGCGTCCGTGAGCAAGGCGTTGCCCTGCACCTGTTGCCTGAGCTGGTGGATGGCCACGCCGAGTGCCACACAGGCAAGACTGATTTCATATCGTCGTTGCATGTCCGGATCATTGGCTGCCGGCAACAGCCCCAGCATGGTTGTCAGGCGATCGACCATGCGGCTTTCGAACGTGAATTGCTGTTCGTCTGTAGCGGGCACTTTCGTCAGTTGATACACCTGCTCCCGCGCTTCGTTGTAGAACCGGCGGATTCGCAACACCGGGCGGAACGGAAAAATCCAGGCATAGACGATCAGGGCCAGCATCGCCGCACTGACGTAGGCACCGGCAAACTCGAACCATTGGATAGCGGTGTTCTGCCCGATGCCGACGTTCTGCGGACCGAGCATCAGGAAACTCGACAATCCCAGCCCCATGCCGATGCCCGCCGTGGCCGGACTGGCCAGTCCGACCGCAATCACATAGAGCAGAGGCGCCAGCAACAGCGCCAGCCATTCGAAGTCGTTGACCGCCGGCACCAGCATGAACTGATACAGCGCCGAAACCACCAGTGCCAGGCCCAATCCCCGGGCGTAGCTCTGTGCGGCGATCAAGGGGCGCGGGAACGTTGCCATCAGTGAACACAGAATTCCCACCAGAATCATTCCGCCACGTGCACCGTCCCACGCCGTTTCTATCCAGATCAGCCCGGCCACCAGCAGTGCGC
This sequence comes from Pseudomonas sp. GW821-FHT09E04, assembly GCF_059416185.1. Lineage (NCBI taxonomy): Bacteria > Pseudomonadati > Pseudomonadota > Gammaproteobacteria > Pseudomonadales > Pseudomonadaceae > Pseudomonas > Pseudomonas sp. GW821-FHT09E04. The sequence goes on along the minus strand of NZ_JBWKOR010000001.1, from coordinate 397,413 downwards.
TGAAGGCCCGGATGGCGTTCATGGCTGCCAGGGTGAAATCCAGGTGCAGCGGACTGGACTGGCCGCGAAACATGCAACTGGCCTCCCGTCCTTCCTGTATCGCTTCGCTCAGTTCGAGGATCTGCTCCAGTTGTTGCAACAGCCGCGCCTGCTCCCAACGCAGCGCCCATGCCAGCGAACGCAAGGTGGCGCTCATGTCTTCGGTCAACTGTTCGGCCCTGTAGGCCAGCGCTTCGAATTGTTGCTGAAGGACAACCAGTTGGTGCCGCATGTCTTCCGGCAGTGAACGCCCGTACTGTGCCAATTGATCGAGAAACGCCAGCTCATCGGCACGCAAGCGCTGGACCTCGAGCGGCAGATCGCCGTCCCAGCGCGCGGTCAGCAACTGGCGCTGATGACGCAGGGCTGTCAGGCGCGATGTCAGCAGCATCAGTTGATTGCCCAGCATCAACACCAGGTTGTTGGCACTGCGCAGGCGCGGGGCATCGAAATACAGATGGCGACGCAAGCCTTCCAGGGCGCTGATTTCTCCGAGCAACTGCATTTGCCGGCGCTGGAATTCGGCTTCGCTTTCTTCGGTACGAATCACTGCGGCGGCATGGGTGGCAACCAGTTTGATGACCTGATCGACTTTGGCGAAGTAGTTGCGCGAAACCGCCTCGGGGCGGGCCGTGAGCAGGCTGACAACACAGACGCAGGCCACCGCGAGCAAGGTTTCAGTGACCCGGGTGACCGCCAGCAGAAAGGTGCCGTCCTGATCCGGGATTGCCAGCAGCGCCACCACCACGGCGGTGTAGCCACTGAGCACGAACGCCTGGGAACTGGTGTAGCGCAGCAACGTGCCGCCAGCCGTGCACAGGGCCAGCCACAGCGCCAGGGTTGTGATGAATGGCAAAGGCGCCTGAGGAAAAATCGCCATGATCAGCACCGCCACCGCAGCGCCGAGCGTGGTGCCGATGACCTGGCCGAAACTGCGGGCCAACGCCATCCCGGCCAGTGGCTGACTGATGATGACCACGGCCATGATCGACCACTTGGGTTGATCCAGATCGAACAGGAACGCCAGGTATAACGTCAGCAGTCCGGCCGCAATGGTGCGCAGACCAAACAACAACACTGCCTGACCGGGGTGGATCACGGCCTTGAAATAATTGAACAGGGCTTGCATGAGCGCACTCGCCAAAGGAACTTCACCAAGCGTAGTCACTGCATCGAGAGCTGGCCGGCTTCCGGGGTCGACAGATGTTGTAGGGCTATTCATCAATGGTGGTCGGTCATATCGGGCACAGTGTTTGACTCACGGCTTCAGCTGACCGAAGCTTGCCCCCTCTGCGTCAATATAAAAGCTTCGGATACCTGCATGCCTCAGTCCCGCCGCTACTTGTTCATCAGTCTTGGCCTCGTGCTTGTCCTCCTGGTTGGATGGCTGTCCCTGCGCAGCACCGCGCCCGTGGTGCCGGAGGCCATCAAGCATGGTTTCAGTGAAGCGCTGGCCGCCGCACGAGCCGGTCAACCGGGCGCGGCGCGGGTTTTGTACCAACAGCTGGGGCGTCCGGACCTGTCGGTCAAGCGGCGTGTCTGGCTGCACGCCGAACTGCCGAACTACCCGAGCCCGCAAGCGTTGAAACTGGCCGATGCCGATCTGCAGAACGAATCCCCGGATGTACGAATGGCGGCGATCAGGAGCGTGACCGGCCTGGTGCCGGGCGGCCAGCGCAGTCTGTTGCTCGGCCCGTTGCTCGACGATGAGGATCAGGACGTTCGATTTACCGCGATCAACGCTCTGCTCGGCTTGTCCCCCGATCAGTTGGGCCTGTATTTCGCGCCGTTGCAGCAAGGCATCGACGTGTGGGAGCAGGCACTCAAGAGCCAGCCGGAAAGCGCCGCCAACTACGCGCAACTGGCACGTCTGTATCTGCACAATGCCGAGCTCAAGCAGGCACAGGATGCTCTTGAGCAAACCCTGCGCCTGGATCCCGCCAACCTGCCGGCGCTGGTGATGCAGATCGAAGTGCTTGACCGTCAGGGCCAGAGTGACGCCGCCCGACAACTGCTGGCCCAACAATTGAAGGCTCAGCCGGATTCCGCCTATCTGCAACATGCACTGGGCCTGTGGTTGCTACATCACGATCAACGCGAATTCGCCCTGCTCGGCCTGTCCAAAGCCGTGGAGCTGGAGCCCGACAACAAGGACTATCGCTACGACCTCGCCACCACCCTGCACAGCGCCGAGGAACTGGAAGCGGCGCAGAAACAGTTGCAGGAAATCGTCCAGCGTCATCCGGCCGACCGCAAGGCGCGAGTGCTGCTGATCAATTACTGGAAGGAAAGTGGCCAATTGCAGAACGTGCAGGTTCTGCTGGCCCAACTCGAACAGATGAATCCGGACGATCCGTCTCTGCAGCAAGGTCTCTGAGCGACGTCTGACAGCATCCTCGACACATCTCGCAAGAAATTCGGAACCGCCCTCTCGGCAAAGGGTCAAGTAAACAGGCAGCCCGCAAAGGCGTATCCCGCCCGCTGTCTCGTTTCCCTTAGTCATGAGAGGGCATTTTTTGTCTACATCGAACGAGTTGATCAGCGCAAAAGCCGCCACAGGCATCGAAGGGCTGGACGACATTCTGGCCGGTGGTTTGTCTCGCGGTCATGTGTTCCTGCTGGAGGGCGAGCCCGGTACCGGTAAAACCACGGTGGCGTTGCATTTTCTTCTGGCCGGCGCCCGGGCCGGCGAGCGCTCGCTGTACATCACGCTGTCCGAAACCGAGCGCGAACTGCGCCAGGGTGCGCTCTCCCACGGCTGGGACCTGAACGAAAACATCGAGATTTTCGAGCTGACACCGCCGGAAAGCCTGCTCAACGCCGAGCATCAGCAGAGCCTGCTGTATTCCTCTGATCTTGAGCTGGGCGAAGCCACCAAACAGATTTTCGAAGTGGTCGAGCGCTTCAAACCGACCCGCGTGGTGCTCGACAGCCTGTCGGAGATCCGTCTGCTGGCGCAAAGCTCCCTGCGTTATCGCCGCCAGATCCTGGCGATCAAGCACTACTTCGTGCGGTATGACGCGACGGTATTGTTGCTGGACGACCTGACGACAGAGTCCCTCGATAAAACCGTGCACAGCGTGGCCCACGGTGTCATCCGCCTCGAAGAGTTGACCCCCAATTACGGCGCCGAACGCCGACGTGTGCGGGTGATCAAGTACCGCGGCCAGAAATATCGCGGCGGTTTTCACGACTTCACCATCATGGGCGATGGCGTGCATGTCTTTCCGCGTCTGGTGGCGGCCGAACATCGGGGCGATTACCCGCGTCTGCAATTGACCAGTGGCATCTACGAAATGGACGCGCTGCTGGGCGGCGGGATCGAAACCGGCTCCAGCACGTTGATTCTCGGCCCGGCCGGTACTGGCAAATCGCTGATTTCGATGATCTTCGCTGCCGCTGCGGTCACGCGTGGCGAGAAGGCGGCACTGTTCATTTTCGATGAAGAACTGGGGCTGCTGTTCGAGCGCATGAAGAACATCGGCATCGACCTCAAGGCCCTGCAAGCCACCGGCAATCTGCTGATCGAGCAAGTCGACGCCGCCGAACTGTCCCCCGGCGAGTTCTCTCACCGGGTACGACGCTGCGTTGATGAAGCCGACATCAAGACCGTGGTGATCGACAGCATCAACGGCTATCAGGCCGCGATGCCGGAAGAAAACGCGCTGGTCCTGCACATGCACGAACTGCTGCTGTACCTGAACCGCAAAGGCGCCGCGACCTTCATGACCGTCGCCCAGCACGGTCTGGTCGGCGACATGCAGGCGCCGGTGGACATCACGTATCTGGCCGACACCGTGATCCTGTTGCGCTACTTCGAAGCCCTCGGCAAGGTGCGTCGGGCGATTTCGATCATCAAGAAACGCACCGGCAGCCACGAATCGACCATCCGTGAATACCGTATTTCCGCCCAGGGCATGACCATCGGCGAGCCACTGGAAGCCTTCCAGGGGGTGCTGCGCGGTGTGCCCACGTACCTCGGCGCGAGCAATCCGCTGCTCAAGGAAGACAACTTGTGACCGTCACCGTCCCGCTGTCCGAACGGGCGCTGATCCTCGCGCCCCTGGGTCGCGACAGCCAGATTGCGCTGATGATCCTCAACGAGGCCGGTTACGGCGGTCTCATCACGTCCGGCCTGGGGCATCTGTGCGCCGAACTGGAACCCGGCGCCGGTCTGCTGCTGATCGCCGCCGAGGCCCTGAATGGCCCGGACCTGGAAGGCCTGCTGGCCTACCTGAAGCAACAACCGGCGTGGTCGGATCTGCCGATCGTCCTGCTCACCCATCACGGTGGGTCCGAACAAGGCCCCTCCTCGCGACTCAGTGAATTGCTGGGCAACGTGACATTCCTTGAACGCCCTTTCCATCCGGCGACCTTGATCAGTCTGGTCACGACTGCCCTGCGCGGGCGACGACGACAGTACGAAGCCCGCGACCGTCTGATTGATCTGAGCGAAAGCGAGCGACGCCTGCAATCGACCCTCGAAACCCTTGAGCAACAAGTCGAGGAACGCACGGCGCAACTGCGGCACAACGAAGAAGCCCTGCGCCAGTCGCAGAAGATGGAAGCGGTCGGCCAGCTCACCGGCGGTATCGCTCACGACTTCAACAATATGCTGACCGGGATTATCGGCAGTCTCGAATTGCTGCGCCGGCGACTGGCTCGTGGACGGACTGAAGATCTCGACAGCCTGATCGATCTCGGCGTGACATCAGCCAACCGTGCCGCCGGCCTGACTCACCGTTTGCTGGCGTTTTCCCGGCGACAGTCGCTGGACTCCAAAGCGGTGCAGATGAATGACCTGGTGCAATCGATGGGCGAATTGCTGCAACGCAGCCTCAACGAAAGCATCCAGCTGGATATGCGTCTACATGAACAATTGTGGGTGGCCGAAGCCGACCCCAATCAACTGGAAAGCGCCCTGCTCAACCTGGTGATCAACGCTCGGGATGCGATGCCCGACGGCGGCAATCTGGTAGTCGAAACCGGTAATCAGGTGTTGGATCGCGACTACACCGCGACCTATAGCAATCTTGAGCCCGGTGATTACGTCGTCTTGAGCGTGACCGACAATGGTTGCGGCATGCCGGAAAGTGTCATCAATCGCGCATTCGACCCGTTTTTCACCACCAAGCCGATCGGCCAGGGCACGGGGTTGGGCCTGTCGATGATCTATGGCTTCAGCAAGCAATCCGGTGGACATGTGTCGATCGACAGCAAGATCGATCAAGGCACCACGGTCAAACTTTATCTGCCGCGTTTCCAGGGCGAGTCACTGCCTCACGCGCCAGCAGACACGGAGCAGGCGCCGAACGCCGTGGAAGGCGAAACCGTCTTGATCGTCGAAGACGACCCGGCCGTGCGCGTGCTGGTCAGCGCGGTGTTGAGTGAATTGGGTTACGGGTTTGTCGAAGCCGGCGATGCTGACGGCGCCATGCCGATTCTGGATTCGGAGCAACGTATCGATCTGCTGATCAGCGACGTCGGCCTGCCGGGCATGAACGGACGGCAACTGGCGGAAATCGGCCGGCAATACCGGCCAGAGCTGAAAGTCCTGTTCATCACCGGTTACGCCGAGCACGCTGCAGTACGCGGCGGGTTTCTCGACCCGGGCATGCAGATGATCACCAAGCCGTTCACCTTCGATCTGTTGACGGCGAAGGTGCGGGAGATGATTCGCGGGTAGCGCTTTGCTCCTTGTCCATCCTGACAGACGGTAACTTTCCATAAGCGGCCAACTGTGCAGCATAGGCCGCTTTTTCATGCTTGAAACCTGTCAACTCTGACAGCTATTCATCAAGATTTTTTTGTTGCTTCATACCCGCCGGAGCGCAAGGTTTTTGAGCCATACATCAATCGGGTAAAGAACAATGAAAAGAATCTTCTCGCTGCTATTGATGCTGGTGATGACCGGGTGTCAATTCAACGATCAATCCTCGACGCAATCAATCAGTGTCGCCCAGAGCGTTCAGCAGACGGGCCCACAAGTAGTTGCAGATTTGATCGCCCGGTACAACGACCTCCGTCAGAACTGCGGAAAACCTTCAATGCCAGCGTTTTTGTGCCGGGGGATTATCCTTCGCGCAACGACTCCCTCAACCAATTACAAATCGTGGAATCCAAGCCCGCATTCGCAATCGAGTGGTGGCGTTTCATTTTCGTTTCTGAGCCAGGATTCGAAATTCACCACGCTTGTATACCGGAAGACAAACGGGTTTATTTTCTATCCGATTTTCAACTCCCCTCCGGACAAGCGAGACATCGATATCCTCTGCTCCTTTCCCAAGGATGGAGCTACAACACTAAGAGAAAAGCCCGGTTGCGGGGCTCATCCTTATGCACCGGATCGCAGCCGGCTCTGCAAGGTCCTCGGAATAACCACCGCAGAGCAATGGATCGCCAACTACAACAGCTACACGTGGAATCAATGTGCCTTTGACGTCAGCGACTCGATGAATCACCTAGCCGCGGATGCCTTTTACCAAACGATAAGGGCTCATCAACTGGCGAACTTCTTTGCAGGTGTCCATGACTATATCGAACTTATTCTCGCGACCTGGCCACAGGACATTCCGAAAGAACTGCCCTTGCAGGCTTTTTTCTATATGGAAGGTGGGCTGGCAGGTGCGCAATTCGATCAAGTCGACTTTTTCAATTCGACTGGCGGACTAGTCCTTCCCATCATAAAAATCATATTGCCGACTACACCTACGGCGAATGCTCAGTTCATATTCAATCAAGCTGATCAGGTGAAGTAGTGCTCAGTGCGCTGCGTCGATATTCAACCGACGCATGCGTCAGGCCAGCAATTCCTGAATCTTCTCCTGCAACACATCCAGATCGAACGGTTTTTCCAGGATCGGCGCCCGGCGGGTAATAGGGCTGCCGGTCTCGCGGATTTCCTGGGGATAGCCGCTGATAAAGATCACCTTCAGATCCGGGCGCAATTTGACGGCGGGTTCGGCGATCTGCACGCCGGAGATCCCGCCTGGTAAGCGGAAATCGGTAATCAACATGTCGAGATGCGGCTTGCTCGCCAGAATCTCGAACGCCTGCTCGCCGTTTTCGGCCTGCAATACGCGATATCCCTGCCCTGACAGATAGTCTGTCAGCACCATCAGGATCACCGGTTCGTCCTCGACGACGAGTACAACATCTTGTGCATCTACGCTCATGGGAAGCCTTTGTTCGGTCAATAGCTGCTGATACGACCGTGTGGTCACTCAGAGGTTGCGTTTGTTTCGCCGTTTTCCTGGAGCGGCAGACAAACGCGAAACAGGGCGCCTTCGTTGATCTTGCTCTCGACGACGATGGAACCGCCATGGGCGGCGACGATCTGCTCGGAAATGAACAGACCCAGCCCGAGGCCGGCCACCACCGTCTTGGCGGAAACCCGTTCGAACTGTTGAAAAATGCGTTTCTGATTCTCCTCGCTGATACCGATGCCCTGATCCGCGACTTCGACCCGAGCCTCATTGCCTTCGCGATAAACCCGCACCTGCACCGGGCTCTTGCCGCCATAACGCAAGGCGTTGGTCAGCAGGTTCGACACCACTTGCTCGATGCGGAACTCGTCCCACTGCCCTTGCACCGGTTCGGCGGCGGTGAAGCTGACTTCGGTCTCGGCCGCTTCGATCTGCTGGGCGAAATTTTGCAGCAGGTTGCCGACCAGTTGCGCCAGATCGAAACGGCTCGGTCGGATCGACAGCTTGCCGGTGCGGATCCGCGACACGTCGAGCATGTCTTCGATCAGGCGGATCAGGCTTTTGATCTGGCGCTCGTCGCGGTCGACCATCGCGTGCATCTTGTCGAGGGTGAACGCGGCGGCGTTGTCCCGGGCCAGGTGCATCTTGCGCAGCTGGGTTTCGAGGATAAGGCCGTTGAGCGGCGTGCGCACTTCGTGGGCGACGATCGACATGAAATCGTCACGCATGCGCACCGCCTGCTCCAGTTCGCCTTGGGTGCTCTGCAACTGTTGAAGCAGCGCTTCCTGTTCGCGGCGGCTCTGTTCGAGGGCTTCGACCTGTTGCTTCATCGCCTTGCTCTGGCGGTACAGGTCGACAAATACATTGACCTTGCTCTTCACCGCGTGGATATCCAGCGGCTTGTGCAGGAAGTCCACCGCCCCGCTTTCATAACCCTTGAACGCGTAATTCAGTTCACGGCCGGCAGCGCTGACGAAGATGATCGGGATGTTCTTGGTTTTCTCGGTGCCGCGCATCAGCTCGGCCAGTTCAAAGCCATTCATGCCGGGCATCTGCACGTCGAGGATGGCCATGGCGAATTCGTGTTGCAGCAGCAGCGACAGCGCTTCGTCCGCCGACAGCGCTTTGTAGACGGTGCGGTCTTCGCGTTTGATCAGCGCTTCGAGAGCCAGCAGGTTCTCGGGCAGATCGTCGACGATCAGCAGTTTTGCCTGGATATTACTCAGCATGCGATTCGTTCCAGCTCGACAAGCAGACGGCCGATGCCGCGTATGGGAAGTATGTGATCCGGTTGATGGAGCTTCAGTGCCGCCTGGGGCATGGTCGCGATCTGCGCATCGTCCGGATCCTGAACGATGGTCAGCCCGCCATGGCGTTTGACCTGCGCCAGGCCCCGCGCGCCATCGTGGTTGGCCCCGGTCAACAGCACCGCGGCCAGCGCCGGGCCGTAGACATCGGCGGCGGACTCGAACAGGAAATCGATCGAAGGCCGCGAATGATGCAAGCGGTCTTCCAGGCTCAACGACAGGCTGCGGTCCTGCTCCACCGACAGGTGATAGCCCGGTGTGGCGAAATACACGGTGCCGGGCTGAATGTCCTGTTTATCGATGGCTTCGGCGACCGGTAACGCCACTCGCCGGGCAAACACGTCGGCGAGCTGGCTGCGCCGCTCTTCCGGCAGGTGCAGGACGATGATGATCGGCAGCCCGAACCCTGACCGCAGCGAACCGAGCATCGTCAGCAAGGCCTCGACGCCACCGGCGGAAGCCCCGACCACAATCGCCTCGACCCGAGGCAAATCCGCTGCACTGTTCATGATTTGCGGTAGATCCGTTCTTGTTTCACCAAGGGCTCGAACTGGTTGGAATAGCCGGAAAAATCCAGCGTTTCCTTGCTGCCCAACACCAGGAAGCCTCGGTGGCACAACGACTCATGGAACAATCCGAATGCTCGATCCTGAAGTTTTTTATTGAAATAAATCAACACGTTACGACATGAAATTAATTGAGTTTCAGAGAATACGCTGTCCGTCGCCAGGCTGTGATCGGCGAAGGTTACGTTCTCGCACAGGCTCTTGTCGAAAATCGCGTAGCCATACGCAGCAGTGTAGTAGTCGGCGAACGAGCGCTGACCGCCGGCCTGCTGATAGTTGGCGGTGTAGGCGCGCACGTTTTCCATCGAAAAGATCCCCTGCTTGGCCTTGTCCAGCGAGCGCGGGTTGATGTCGGTGGCGTAGATGATCGTGCGGTCGAGCAGACCTTCTTCGCGCAACAGAATCGCCATCGAATAGACCTCCTCACCGGTGCTGCACCCGGCGATCCAGATCTTGATCGACGGATAGGTCTTGAGCAGCGGCACCACCTCCTGACGGATCGCCAGGAAGTGCGACGGATCGCGGAACATCTCGCTGACCGGAATCGTCAGCAATTGCAGCAATTGCATGAACGCCGTCGGGTCGTGCAGGACCTTCTCCTGCAACGCCGAAATCGTCGCGCATTCGAACTGGCTCAACGCATGTTGCACCCGGCGCTTGATCGACGCGCCGGAGTAGTCACGAAAGTCATAGCTGTACTTGAGGTAGATCGCCTCGATCAGCAAGCGTAATTCGATTTCGCTGTTTCGTTCTGCTGAGTAACTACGTTCCACTAAATGCGTTCCATCTTCGGCAACCACACGCGAATCAGCGAGAACAGGCGATCCAGGTCGATGGGCTTGGCCAGGTAATCATTGGCGCCCGCCTGCAGGCAGCGCTCCTGATCATCCTTCATGGCCTTGGCCGTTACCGCAATGATCGGCAGCTTGCGCCAGCGCGGATCCTTGCGGATTTCCATGGTGGCTTCAAAACCATCCATTTCCGGCATCATCACGTCCATCAGCACCAGGTCGATGTCCTCGACTTCATTCAGTTTTTCAATCGCTTCGCGACCGTTACGGCCGATCACCACGACTGCACCCTTGGTTTCCAGCGCGCTGGTCAGGGCGAAGATGTTGCGTACATCGTCGTCCACCAGCAGCACTTTGCGACCCTCGAAGACCTTGTCGCGGCTGCGCGCGGTCTTGAGCATCTTCTGCCGTTCATGGGACAACTGCGATTCGACTTTGTGCAGAAAGAGTGTGACCTCATCCAGCAGACGCTCCGGCGAGCGCGCGCCCTTGATGATGATCGAACGCGAATACTTGCGCAGATCGGCCTCTTCATCGCGGGTCAGGTTGCGTCCGGTGTAGACGATGACCGGCGGGAACGAGCAGATGTCTTCGGTGGACATGCGCTTGAGCAGATCGTTGCCAAGCATGTCCGGCAGCTTCAGGTCGATGACCATGCAATCGAAGATCGTCGTGCGCAGCAGCTCCAGCGCGTCCTGTGCTAGGCCGACGGCGGTGATTTCAATGTCGTCATCACCGATCAGGCGGGCGATGCTTTCCCGTTGCAAATCATCGTCCTCGACCAGCAGCACGCGTTTGACCTTCTGGGTCAGCTTGGCTTCAAGGCGCGCGAACACGTCCTTGAGTTCTTCGCGGGTGGTCGGTTTGACGGCGTAACCGATAGCGCCCATGTGCATGGCCGCTTCGGCGCGGTCTTCCACGGAAATCACGTGCACCGGGATGTGCCGGGTTTCGGCGTGTTCTTTCAGGCGTTGCAGAACGGTCAGGCCCGAGTGATCCGGCAGGCGCATGTCCAGCAGGATTGCGTCTGGCACGAACTCTTTCGCCAGGTCATAACCTTCATCCGCGCCGTGAGCAACCAGGCACTGATAGCCCAGTTCGTGGGCCAGGTCGTAGAGGATGTGGGCAAAATTCGGCTCGTCTTCCACCACCAGAATGCAGCGGGTATCGAACGGTGCCTTGTTGCGGTCGTCGTTGAAACGCGGGATGTCGACGGACGCCAGCGGCGACACCGCGACGGCAGGTGTAATGACCGGTGCGGACGCCGGCGGACTGAAGGTCAGCGGTGCAACCGGCGTATCACCCGGTTCGCTGTATTGCTGCGGTAACACCAGCGTAAAGGCACTGCCCTGCCCCGGCGCGCTGCTGACGCTGATCGAGCCGCCCAGCAAGGTCGCCAGATCCCGGGAGATCGACAGGCCCAACCCGGTGCCGCCGTATTTGCGGTTGGTGGTGCCGTCGGCCTGGCGGAAGGCTTCGAAAATGCTTTCCTGCTGGTCCTGGGCAATCCCGATCCCTGAGTCGCGCACGATAAAGGCAATGCGATCGTCCGGTTGTCCGGCGATGGTCAGGCTGACTGTGCCGTGTTCGGTGAATTTCACGGCGTTGGACAGCAGGTTCTTGATGACCTGCTCCAGACGCTGGCGATCGGTGAACAGCGTAATCGGTGCGTCCGGCTGCAACTCGACGCTGAACGCCAGTTTCTTGTCTGCCGCCAGTGGTTCGAATACACCACGCAGGCCTTCGGCCAGACGCGCCACGCTGGTGTTTTCCGGGACCACTTCGAGTTTGCCGGCTTCAACCTTGGAAATGTCGAGAATGTCGTTGATCAGGTTGAGCAGATCGTTGCCGGCGGAATAGATCGACTCGGCAAACTTCACCTGCTCTGCACTGAGGTTGTCCTGCGGGTTTTCCGCCAGCAGCTTGGCCAGGATCAGCGAACTGTTCAGCGGCGTGCGCAGTTCGTGGGACATGTTGGCGAGGAATTCGGATTTGTATTTGCTCGAACGCTGCAACTCTTCGGCGCGCTCTTCCAGTTGCACCTGAGCCTGATTGAGCTCGGTGTTCTTCTGGTCCATGGCATCGCGTTGCTCGGCCAGGGTCTGGGCCTGTTCGGCCAGTTGCTCGTTGGTCTGCTCCAGCTCGACTTGCTGGGTTTCCAGATGCGCCTGGGACTCCTTGAGAATCCGCGACTGTTCTTCCAGTTCTTCGTTGGCGGTTTTCAGTTCTTCCTGCTGCACCTGCAACTCTTCGTTGAGCTGCTGGGTTTCGGCCAGCACTTCCTGTAGACGCTGGCGGTAACGCGCCGCTTCAATGGATGTGCCGATGTTGCCGGCAATCCGTTCCAGAAGCGCCACATCACGCTCGGTGAGCGGACGCAGGAAGCCGAGCTCGATCACGCCGTTGACCCGGTCGTCATCGCTGGTCGGTACCACCAGCACGCTGTGTGGCAGGCCTTCGCCCAATCCGGAGCTGACCTTGAAGTAGTCGGCCGGCACCGAATCAAGACGAATCAGCCGCGCCTGCTGCGCGACCTGGCCGACAATGCCTTCACCGCTGTAGATTGATTGTTCCTGCTCTTCCTGCTCGCGGGAGAAACCATAACTAGCCACGCGTTTCAGCCCGCCATGCTCTTCGCGTACATACAACGCAGCCACGGCAGTGCCAAGGTACTGGGCACAGAATTGCAGAATGTTGCGGCCCAGCAGATTGAGCGTCAGTTGCCCCAGGACTTGTTCGGCCAGCTCGGTCTGGCCCGTGCGCAGCCAGGCCTGCTGCTCCAGGCGTTCTGCGCTGGCCCTTTGCGCAGCGAGGTTGGCGCCATAACTACTGGAAAGGCTGAGCAGATCGCGACGACCAATATAAGCCAGCAAACCGCTGATACCGGCGATGAACAGCAGGTACAGGCTGATGCTCCAGATGGTGGTGCGGCGCACGTCTTCGTTGCGCGTGGTGCGCAGCGTCTGCTCGGTATCGATTACGTCCTCGAATTGCTTGCGGATCTCGTCAGTGAGGCGTTTGCCGCGCCCGGCCTTGACCGCGGCCTTGTAGTCGCCGCTGGCGCGCTGCAGGTCGATCATCGATTGCGCGTAGGTCGCCCACTCGGTTTGCAAGGCTTGCAGGCGACGCAGGCGGTCGGTCTGCACCGGGTTGTCGGCGGTCAGTTCAAGCAAGGTATTGAGCGCCACGGAGATACGCGGCTTCGCCGTTTCATACGGGTCGAGGAAGTGTTCATCGCCACTGAGCAGGAAACCGCGCATGCCGGTTTCCAGGTCGACGGTGAGTTTCACCGCTTCATTGGCGTTATTGATCACCCGGTCGGTGTGTTCCACCCACTGGATCACCGACAACAGATAGGTGATCAGGGAAACGAAGAACACCGCGCTGATTGCGCCCACACCCAAAGGCAGGCTGACGTTGCGACTCAGTAGTTTGCGAAACCGTTGCTCATCAACCGAAGACGGAGAGGACATGTGGCAGCCTTGTCGAACTGTTGAAAACCAAGGAGTTTGCCCCAAAACGGCGGCATGGATCCATTTTTCTCACAGTGTTAGCACTGTTTTCCCACATTTGCCTGCGCCGATTCACAGGCCAACGGTTATCCTTGCCCGCCCGTTTGCGCCTATTCTTTTTTGTATCCATTCGGGAACTTGTGGCTATGCGCCACTTACTCATGCAAGAGCCCGGCAATTTTGATCGACCGGCGCCACCCTCCCCATTCTTGAGAGCCGCCACTATGTCCAGCACTGCGTCCACCATCCTTGTAGTAGAAGACGATGCCATCGTGCGCATGCTGATCGTCGACGTACTGGAGGAATTGGAGTTCAAGGTTCTGGAAGCGGACGGCAGCGAGCAGGCGCTGGAGATTATCAAGGATGTGAATCAACACATCGACCTGATGATGACCGACGTCGGCTTGCCGATCATGGATGGCCGTCAATTGGCTACTGAAGCGCGCAACTTGCGCCCTGCTCTACCCATTCTGTTTGCCAGCGGTTATGCCGAGACCATTGAAGTGCCGGCGGACATGCATGTGATCGGCAAACCGTTTTCCATTGATCAATTGCGCGACAAGGTCAAAGGGGTTCTCGGTCAGTCCTGAGCCACCCGACTTCAATTCCTGGATAAAACTGTCACGCGCCCTGCCAGTAGGCTTTGCGCTTGGTCTTGTCCGATGTCCACCCAAGAAAAACGGATCCCGCGACACCCGGGTTGTGGTCTAATTCGCGCGCCTTTTTTTCGTCTCTTCGTCCCAGGAATCGTTTCTCATGAGTCAGCCCGCAACCAAAGTCCTCGTCATTGGTTACGTCTGGCCTGAACCCCGCTCCTCCGCCGCGAGCGGGCATGTGATGCAGATTCTTGAAACTTTCCTGCAACAGGGCTGGCAAATCACCTTTGCCAGCCCGGCCGGCACCGGTGAACATCGCGCCGACCTGACCGCATTGGGCATCCGCGAAGTCCCGATCGAGCTGAACAACAGCAGTTTCGACACCTTCATCAGCGAACTCGCCCCGGATATCGTGCTGTTCGACCAGTTCATGATCGAAGAACAGTTCGGCTGGCGCGTAGAGAAGCACTGTCCCGACGCGCTGCGTATTCTGGAAACCTCGGATCTGCAAAGCCTGCGACATGCCCGGCACCAGCGGTTGAAGGACCGGCTGAAACTCAGCGATGACGCCAACGACTTCGATCAGCTGTTTGCCCCGGCGCTGGCCGAAGAGTTCGACCTGATGGCCGACACCGACCTGGCCAAGCGCGAGATCGCCGCGCTCTACCGCTGCGATCTGAACCTGATGATTTCGCAGGTGGAAATCGAGTTGCTGGTGCAGCAGTTCAAGCTGCCACCCGAGTTGCTGCACTGGTGTCCGTTGATGGTCGAACCGCCCAGCGCACCGGCGAAACCTTTCGAGGAGCGCGCGCACTTCCTCAGTATTGGCAATTTCCGTCACGCGCCAAACTGGGACGCGGTTTTATGGATGAAGTCGAGCGTCTGGCCACTGATCCGTGAACAACTGCCCAAAGCACAATTGCACATCTACGGCGCCTACACGCCGCCCAAGGCTGCAGCCTTGCACAACGCCGCACAGGGTTTTCACATCATGAACTGGGCCGAGGATGCGTTGCAGGTCATGTCCGATGCGCGCATCTGCCTGGCGCCCCTGCGTTTTGGCGCCGGCATCAAAGGCAAGCTGATCGATGCCATGCTTTGCGGCACGCCGAGTGTCACCACGCCGATTGGCGCTGAAGGCATGCATACCGACCAACCCTGGCCGGGCGCTGTCTGCCGTACGGCGCAGGATCTGGCCAATGCCGCGGTCGAGCTTTATCGCGACGAGGTGCGTTGGCAAGCGGCCCAATCCCAGGGGCACGCGCTACTCCAGGAGGTTTATCAGCAGGCCATACATGGGCCGGCGCTGATCAATAAGCTGCTGGACTGTCGCGCAAACATTGCCCAACTAAGACGCAACAACTTCACCGGCAGCATGTTGCGACATCACTCGCACAAGAGCACGCAATACATGGCGCAGTGGATTGAAGCAAAGAATGCAAACAAACAATAAAGCCCTGAAATTTATAAACACAACAACCAACAACCTGTATCAATCGATAGATAGCCATCTGAAAAGCTAAACACTATAAACATCCTGCCCGCGCCACTTTCGTTATTAAAGAGTGGCGCCTCAATCAACTTATGCAGGATGCATGCATGACCGACATCAATAACTACGCCTCCTATAACTGGATGGCGGCGACACCGTCCATCGATTCACTTTCGATATCCGAACTGACCCTGCCGGGAACCCACAACGCTGGCAGCGACTGGCGCGCCAGTTATCCAGTGTTCGGCCCACCCCGTCATTGGCTGGCTTGCCAGCATGACTCGTTTCACGCCCAACTTCACCATGGCGCACGGGTGCTGGACATTCGCCTGGCTTACGAGCCAAAGGCCGAAGGCGTCAGCAGATTCCGTGCTCACCATGGCGGACACCGCAACTCCCGAACCCTGGGCAACTTGATCACCGACGTAGAAAACTTTCTGAAGCAAAACCCGGACGAGTTCATTGTTCTGGACTTCCACAGTCTCGACGGTAACGACTTCGATTATGACTACTTCAATAAAATGATGATTCACCTGCTCGGACATCGCTTGATCCCGAGCAGAAACCTGAGCGCCGGCCTTGGGCAACTCAAACACATCAGCAAGGAGCAACGTGTATTTGCGGCCGCTCGGTCACACTGGCAACTTGATCGCCATGTGTTCATCGATTACATCAACCATGAATGGTCGGGCAGCAATCGGACCGACTCGGCGGAGTTGAAACAGTTCATCGGCAACGTCATGAAATCCCCACCTGGCTCGTGGAAACCCTGGTCGTTGTCCGCCACCTGTTACACCGCACTGGGCGGCCCGGTGGATATTCATAAAGAACTGAACGAGTGGTTCGATCCAGACAACAGTGATTGGGCAATGAAGTGCAACGTCATCAACGTCGACTTCATCGAAGAGAGCAACATCGTGTCGTTTTGCCGTGCCGTGAATCAAACCAAGGCCCACCAGCGCCCCGCTGATCGCCTGCTGGCGTAACGGGCGCGCAAAGAGGCATGATCGCCGGGCGATAACAAAAAAAGCGTCCGACCATGACCCGAACCGCCCGCGTGACCGACCCCTCCTACGAGTTGATGGATGACCACAACGGGTTGTCCATCATTTATCGCCAGCACGGCTTCCCCTGCCCGCTGGTGCGCTGGCATTTCCACAAGGAATACGAACTGCACCTGATCGTGGCCAGTTCGGGCAAGGTATTCATCGGCGACTACATCGGCAACTTCTACCCGCAGACGCTGTTCCTCACCGGCCCCAACCTGCCGCACAACTGGATCAGCCAGGTGGCCGAAGACGAAGTGGTCGAGAAGCGTGACATGCTGGTCAACTTCACCGATGAGCTGTTCGAAAGCGGCCATCAGGTGTTCGCCGAGCTGAAGACTCTGGCGCCACTGCTGGAACGCGCGCAGTACGGCATCGAATTCCGCTCACCGCAGACAATTCGTCAGGCCATGACGCTGATGCAACGCATCGCCGATTCCAGCGGGATCACCCGTCTCGGGCACTTTTTCATCCTGATGGAATTGCTCGCTGCCTCCGACGACTACCAACTGCTGTCCGGCGCAACCACGCCTCAACTGGCCGACGAACACAACATCGACCGCACCAACCGCGCGGTGGATTACATCTTCGCCCACTACGCCCGTGAACTGCCGCTGGAGGAAGTCGCCGAGCACCTGGGCATGAAACCGACCTATTTCAGCCGCGTGTTCAAGCAGGCCACGGGGCGCAATTTCATCGAATTCGTCAACCGTCTGCGCATCAGCAAATCCTGCGAACTGCTGGCGGACGGTGACAAACCGGTGACCGAGGTGTGTTTCGAGTCGGGCTTCAACAACATCTCCAATTTCAATCGGCGCTTTCAGCAGCTCAAAGGCATGACGCCCTCGCATTATCGGCGGCTGGTGGTGCAGCGTCTGACCGAGCAAAACCACGGCTGACGCCCGAAAACCTGTACGGATTCATTGCCCTCGCTGTCCTGAAACGCCCTTCCCTGTGTTTGTCGCCTCAATCGAGAGTGCAAAAAAGTATCGATTCAAGTGCTAGGGATGATTTGTCAGCCCTGCGATTGAAGGCTGTAATCAGTGCACATTCTTCCTGCAGCCGGAAGACACAAAAACAATAACTGTCCTTCTGTCCCCCACCGGGTGCAGAAAAGGAGTGCACGATGCAACCCACTGCAAAAGCTCTGCTTGCCCTCACCTGCATGACCCTCAGCAGCGTCAGCCTTGGCGCCCAGACCCTGACCATCGCCACTGTCAACAACAGCGACATGATCCGCATGCAAAAGCTCTCGAAAACCTTCGAGACCGAGCACCCGGACATCAAGTTGAACTGGGTCGTGCTGGAAGAAAACGTCCTGCGTCAGCGCCTGACCACCGACATTGCCACCCAGGGCGGTCAGTTCGACGTGTTGACCATCGGCATGTACGAAGCCGCACTCTGGGGTGCAAAAGGATGGCTGGAACCGATGAAGGATCTGCCGGCCAGTTACGCCCTCGACGATGTGTTCCCGTCGGTGCGTGAAGGCCTGTCGGTCAAGGGTTCGCTGTACGCCTTGCCGTTCTACGCCGAAAGCTCGATCACCTATTACCGCACCGACCTGTTCAAGGACGCCGGCCTGACCATGCCGGAGCGTCCGACCTGGGAGCAGATCGCAGGCTTCGCCGAAAAACTCACCAACAAGGACAAGGAGCAATACGGCATCTGCCTGCGCGGCAAGGCCGGTTGGGGCGAGAACATGGCGCTGATCACCACCGTGGCGAATGCCTATGGTGCGCGCTGGTTCGATGAGCAGTGGAAACCCGAATTCAGTGGCCCGGAATGGAAGAACGCGCTGAACTTCTACGTCGACACCATGAAGAAGTCCGGCCCGCCGGGTGCCTCCAGCAACGGTTTCAACGAAAACCTCGCGCTGTTCAACAGCGGCAAGTGCGCGATCTGGGTCGATGCCAGCGTCGCCGGCTCGTTCGTCACCGACAAGACCCAAAGCAAGGTCGCCGACCACGTCGGCTTCACCTTTGCGCCGCATCAGGTCACCGATAAAGGCTCGGCATGGCTGTACTCGTGGGCGCTGGCGATTCCGACCAGTTCCAAGGCCAAGGACGCCGCCAAAGAATTCAGTGCCTGGGCCACCTCAAAAGAGTACGGCGAACTGGTCGCCAAGACCGACGGCATCGCCAACGTACCGCCGGGCACTCGTGCCTCGACCTACAGCGACGCCTACATGAGCGCCGCACCGTTTGCCAAGGTCACGCTGGAGTCGCTGAAAGCGGCTGACCCGAGCAAACCGACCCTCAAGCCTGTGCCTTACATCGGCATTCAACTGGTGACCATTCCTGAGTTCCAGGGTGTGGGCACCCAGGTCGGCAAGCTGTTCTCGGCGGCACTGATCGGCCAGACCACGGTCGACCAGGCGCTGACCGCCGCCCAGCAAACCACCGAACGCGAGATGAAGCGCGCGGGTTACCCCAAGTAACCACTGCCCTCTTCAATTGAAGGAAGGGAGCTTGCTCCCTCCCTGCAAAGAACTCGCTGTATCTCGAGTACGTGATCGCCATGAATACTTCAACTGCCAAAGCCCACATCGACCTGTCGCAACCCCAGCGCAAAAACCGCGTGGCCAATCCCGGCTGGTTTCTGGTCAGCCCTTCGGTGGCCCTGTTGCTGCTGTGGATGATCGTGCCGCTGGGCATGACCGTCTATTTCTCGATGATCCGCTACAACCTGCTCGACCCGGGCATCAATGAATTCGTCGGGCTGGATAACTTCACCTACTTTCTGACCGACTCCGGGTTCCTGCCCGGCGCCACCAACACCTTGCTGCTGGTGGGTAGCGTGTTGCTGATCAGCGTGGTGTTCGGTGTGTTGATCAGTGCGCTGCTGGAGGCCAGCGAGTTCTTCGGCCGCGGCATCGTGCGGGTGATGCTGATTTCACCGTTCTTCATCATGCCCACGGTCGGTGCGCTGATCTGGAAGAACCTGATCTTCCACCCGGTGTCCGGGATCCTCGCCTACCTCTGGAAGCTGTTCGGCGCGCAACCGGTGGACTGGCTGGCGCACTACCCGCTGCTGTCGATCATCATCATTGTTTCCTGGCAATGGCTGCCCTTCGCGATCCTGATCCTGATGACCGCCATGCAGTCCCTCGACCAAGAACAGAAAGAAGCCGCCCGCCTCGACGGCGCCGGCCCTGTCGCGATCTTCTGGCACCTGACCCTGCCGCATCTGGCGCGGCCGATTGCGGTGGTCGTAATGATCGAAACTATCTTCCTGCTGTCGGTGTTCGCCGAAATCTTCACCACCACCAACGGCGGCCCCGGCTACGCGTCGACCAACCTCGCCTACCTGATCTACAACCAGGCGCTGGTGCAGTTCGACGTCGGCATGGCCTCGGCCGGCGGCCTGATCGCCGTGGTCATCGCCAACATCGCCGCGATCATTCTGGTGCGGATGATCGGCAAAAACCTGACTGACAAAGCCTGAGGCCTGCCATGACTCTTCAACAATCCCGCCGGCTGCAAAGCCTGCTGCTCGGCACGCTGGCCTGGGCCATCGCGATCATCATTTTCTTCCCGATCTTCTGGATGGTGCTGACCAGTTTCAAGACCGAAATCGACGCCTTCGCCACGCCGCCGCAGTTCATCTTCACGCCGACGCTGGAGAACTACCTGCACATCAACGAGCGCAGTGATTACTTCAGCTTTGCCTGGAACTCGGTGGTGATCTCCTTCAGCGCCACGGCTCTTTGCCTGCTGATCGCGGTGCCGGCGGCCTACTCGATGGCGTTCTACGAAACCCAGCGCACCAAGGGCACGCTGCTGTGGATGCTCTCCACCAAGATGCTGCCGCCGGTAGGCGTGCTGATGCCGATCTACCTGCTGGCCAAGAGTTTCGGCCTGCTCGACACGCGCATTGCGCTGATCGTGATCTACACGCTGATCAACCTGCCGATCGTGGTCTGGATGATTTACACCTACTTCAAGGACATCCCCAAAGACATCCTCGAAGCCGCCCGCCTCGACGGCGCCACGCTGATGCAGGAAATGCTTCGGGTGCTGCTGCCGATCGCCAAGGGCGGGCTGGCCTCGACCGTGCTGCTGTCGCTGATCCTGTGCTGGAACGAGGCGTTCTGGTCGCTGAACCTGACCTCGTCCAAAGCCGCGCCGCTGACCGCGCTGATCGCCTCCTACTCAAGCCCCGAAGGATTGTTCTGGGCCAAGTTGTCGGCCGTCTCGACGCTTGCCTGCGCGCCGATCCTGATCTTCGGCTGGATCAGCCAGAAACAACTGGTGCGCGGCCTGTCGTTCGGCGCCGTGAAATAAGAATTCGTATGAGGAGCGCCACCATGGCCAACCTGAAAATCAAGAATCTGCAAAAAGGCTTCGAAGGCTTTTCCATCATCAAGGGCATCGACCTTGAAGTTAACGACAAGGAATTCGTGGTGTTCGTCGGCCCGTCGGGCTGCGGCAAATCCACCCTGCTGCGACTGATCGCCGGCCTGGAAGAAGTCAGCGGCGGCACCATCGAACTGGACGGGCGCGACATCACCGAAGTCAGCCCGGCCAAGCGTGATCTGGCGATGGTGTTCCAGACCTACGCGCTGTATCCGCACATGACCGTGAAAAAGAACATGTCGTTCGCCCTCGATCTGGCCGGTGTGCCGAAAGCTGAAGTCGAGAAGAAAGTCGGTGAAGCGGCGCGGATTCTCGAACTCGGCCCGATGCTGGAACGCAAACCGAAGCAACTGTCCGGCGGTCAGCGTCAGCGCGTGGCCATCGGCCGGGCGATCGTGCGCAACCCGAAAATCTTCCTGTTCGACGAACCGCTGTCCAACCTCGACGCCGCCCTGCGGGTGCAAATGCGCCTGGAGCTGCTGCGCCTGCACAAGGACCTCAAGGCAACGATGATCTACGTGACCCACGATCAGGTCGAAGCCATGACCATGGCCGACAAAGTCGTGGTACTCAATGGCGGCAAGATCGAACAGGTCGGCTCGCCGCTGGACCTGTATCACAACCCCGCCAACCTGTTCGTCGCCGGGTTCCTCGGCACGCCGAAAATGGGCTTCCTCAAGGGCAAGATCGCCCGGGTCGACGGCCAGAGCTGCGAAGTTTCGCTGGACGCCGGCACGCGCATCACCCTGCCGTTCAACGCGGCAAACCTGAGCGTCGGCAGCGTCGTGACCCTGGGCATTCGCCCGGAACATCTGGAGCTGGCGCAACCGGGCGACTGCACCCTGCAAGTCACCGCCGACGTCAGCGAACGGCTGGGCAGCGACACCTTCTGCCACGTCAAGACCAACGCCGGCGAAGCCCTGACCATGCGCGTGCGCGGTGATCTGGCGAGTCGTTACGGCGAACAACTGAACCTGCACCTGGACGCCTCCCACTGCCATCTGTTCGATGCCGACGGCGTGGCGTTGACCCGCCCGTTGCGCGCCGCCGCCTGATTTCGAGACTGACCCGATGAAACTCAACAAACAGAACCTCAATCGCCTCGCCGCCGAAGTGCGGCTTCCGGCCTACAGCCTCAGCGACACGCGCCAGGGCATCGCCCACATTGGTGTCGGCGGTTTCCATCGCGCGCATCAGGCGTATTACACCGATGCGCTGATGAACACCGGCGAAGCGCTGGACTGGGCGATCTGCGGCGTCGGCCTGCGCGCCGAAGACCGCCGCGCCCGTGACGACCTCAAGGAACAGGACTACCTGTTCACCCTGTTCGAACTGGGCGACAGCGACGATACCGAAGTCCGCGTCATCGGTTCGATCCGCGACATGCTACTGGCCAGCGACAGCGCCCAGGTGCTGATCGACAAACTCGCCGACCCGCAGATCCGCATCGTCTCGCTGACCATCACCGAGGGTGGCTATTGCATCGATGACAGCAACGGCGAGTTCATGACGCACCTGCCACAGATTCAGCACGACCTGACTTACCCGCAACAGCCGCAAACCGTGTTCGGTTTCCTCTGCGCGGCGCTGGCCCGGCGGCGTGCGGCGGGCATTCCGGCGTTTACCGTGATGTCCTGCGATAACCTGCCACACAACGGCGCCGTCACCCGCAAGGCACTGCTGGCCTTCACCGCGCTGCTTGATCCGGACTTGCGTGACTGGATCGACGCCAACGTCAGCTTCCCCAACGCCATGGTCGACCGCATCACCCCGATGACCAGCACCGCGCATCGCCTGCAACTGGCGGACAAACACGCCGTCGACGACGCCTGGCCAGTGGTGTGCGAACCGTTTGTGCAATGGGTGCTGGAAGACAAGTTCGTCAACGGCCGCCCGGCCTGGGAAAAGGTCGGCGTGCAGTTCACCGACGACGTTTCGCCCTACGAAGAGATGAAGATCAAACTGCTCAACGGCAGTCATCTGGCCCTGACCTATCTGGGCTTTCTGAAGGGTTACCGCTTCGTCCACGACACCATGAATGACCCACTGTTCGTGCGCTACATGCGCGCCTACATGGACCTGGACGTGACCCCGCAACTGGCGCCGGTGCCGGGCATCGACCTGACCGAGTACAAGAACACGCTGGTGGCGCGGTTCTCCAATCAGGCGATTGCCGATCAGCTTGAACGTGTTTGCTCCGATGGTTCGTCGAAGTTTCCCAAGTTCACCATTCCGACGATCAATCGGTTGATTGCGGATGGCCGCGAGACCAAACGGGCGGCATTGGTCGTTGCAGCTTGGGCGTTGTATCTGAAAGGCGTGGATGAGAATGGCGACACTTATTCGATTCCGGATCCTCGGGCGGCGTTTTGTCAGGCGTTGGTGGCGGATGATGCCTTGATCACTGAGCGGTTGCTGGGGGTTGAGGAGATTTTCGGGGTCGCGATACCGCGTTCGAAGGAGTTTGTGACGGCGTTTGAGTGGTGCCTGAACAGTTTGCGCGAAGAAGGCGTGACACGGACGCTGGAACACCTGTTGACCTGATCGTTCCCACGTCGAGGCGTCGAACCGTCCGCGTGGGAATGCAGCCCGGGACGCTCCGCGTCCCACTCAACAGCGGACGCAGAGCGTCCATTGAGGCATTCCCACGCAGAGCGTGGGAACGATCTGTCGATCTTTGTGGAGCGCACATGACAACCCAACAACTCTTCCTGGGCATCGACTGCGGCACTCAAGGCACCAAAGCCATCATCCTCGACGCCACCAGCGGCCAGGTTCTCGGCCAGGGTGCCGCCGCCCACACGATGATCAGCGGTGCCAACGGTCGCCGTGAGCAAGACACGCACCAATGGCTGGACGCTTTCGCCCTCGCCACGCGCCGCGCCTTGCTGGCGGCAAATGTCGACGGCCAGTCGATCCTCGGCATCGGCGTTTCCGGCCAGCAACACGGTCTGGTGCTGCTCGATGACCAAGGCCAGGTCCTGCGCCCGGCCAAGCTCTGGTGCGACACCGAAACCACCGCAGAAAACGATCGGCTACTGACTTACCTGGGCGGCGAAAGAGGCTCGCTGGAACGCCTCGGCGTGGTCATCGCGCCGGGTTACACCGTCTCCAAACTGATATGGACCAAGGAACAACATCCCGCTGTTTTCTCACGGATCGCAAAGATTCTGTTGCCACACGACTACCTGAATTTCTGGCTCACCGGCCGTAGTTGCAGCGAATACGGCGACGCATCCGGCACCGGTTATTTCAACGTGCGCACCCGCCAATGGGATTTGCAGTTGCTGCGCGACATCGACGCCAGCGGCCGTCTGCAAGCAGCGCTGCCGGAGCTGATCGACGCCCATCAAGCGGTCGGCACGATCCTGCCGGCGATTGCCGAACAACTGGGTATCAACCCCAACGCATTGGTATCCAGCGGTGGCGGCGACAACATGATGGGCGCCATCGGCACCGGCAATATTCAGCCGGGCGCGATCACCATGAGTCTCGGCTCCTCCGGCACGGTGTACGCCTACGCTGAAGCGCCAAAGGTCAGCCCGGATGCTTCGGTCGCCACGTTCTGCTCGTCCAGCGGCGGCTGGTTGCCGTTGATCTGCACCATGAACCTGACCAACGCTACCGGCGCGATCCGCGAGTTGTTCGAGCTCGATCTCGACGCTTTCAACGCCTTGGTGGCCCAGGCGCCGATCGGCGCTGATGGCGTGAGCATGCTGCCGTTCCTCAACGGCGAGCGCGTGCCTCCCCTGCCCCACGCCACTGGCAGCCTGCATGGCCTGACGATCGATAACCTGACCCGGGCCAATCTGTGCCGCGCCGCCGTCGAGGGCACCACCTTCGGCTTGCGATTCGGACTGGATCTGCTGCGCCAGAATGGTTTACAAAGCCGCAGCATTTGCCTGATCGGCGGCGGCTCGAAAAGTGCGGTGTGGCGGCAGATCGTCGCCGACATCATGAACACCCCGGTGATCTGCACCGAGCAAAGCGAAGCCGCCGCCCTGGGCGCGGCGATTCAGGCGGCGTGGTGCAAGTCGTGGTCCAACGGCCACGAAGACACCCTGGCCGACCTGTGCGAACGCTGCGTGAAGCTTGACCTGAACAGTGAAACCCTGCCGATTGCCGCGAATGTCGCAGCCTTCCAGCAGGCCTATGAACGCTATCGACTGCATGTCGCAACCTTATAAAGAGCAAACAACTATGTACCTGGTGTGTGGCGAAGCGCTGTTCGATTTCTTCAGCGAAGACGATGCCGGCGGGCAGGCGTCGAAAGTCAATTTCAAGGCGATTGCCGGTGGCTCGCCGTTCAACGTGGCCGTGGGTTTGCGCCGACTGGGCGTGGACTCGGCGCTGTTCGCCGGGTTGTCCACCGACTACCTCGGCCGTCGTTTGCAGCAAGTTCTGAAAGATGAAGGTGTACGCCCGGATTATCTGGTGGACTTCGCCGCGCCGACCACGCTGGCCATGGTCGCGGTGGGCGCCAATGGCTCGCCGCATTACAGCTTCCGGGGTGAAGGCTGCGCTGACCGCCAGTTGAGCCTGGCGCATCTGCCAACGCTGGGGTCTGAAGTGCGCGGTCTGCACTTCGGTTCGTTCTCGCTGGTGGTGCAACCAGTTGCCGATACATTGCTTGCGCTGATACAGCGTGAAAGCGGCAAACGCCTGATCACCCTCGACCCGAACGTGCGCCTCAATCCCGAACCGAACATCGAGCTGTGGCGCGAGCGAATAGCCACGCTGGTGCAACTGGCGGACCTGATCAAGGTCAGCGACGAAGACTTGAGCCTGCTGTACCCCGAGCAGGATCCGCAGCGCGTCATCGAAGGCTGGCTGCAGCATCGCTGCCAGGTGGTGTTCCTGACCCGTGGCGGTGAAGGCGCGACCGTGTTCAGTCGTGCTCACGGTTCATGGTCGGTGCCGGCCTCTGCAGTGAAGATCGCCGATACCGTTGGCGCCGGCGATACCTTCCAGGCCGCGTTGATCACCTGGCTGACCGAGCAGGAACTGGATTCGGTGGAAGGCGTACAGCATCTGCAACGCGATCAGATCGACGCCATGCTCAGGTTTGCCGTACAGGCGGCCGCCCTGACGTGCAGCAAGACAGGTCCGGATTTGCCTTATCGCCATCAGTTGACCTGACCGCGTAGACTGGCGCCCTTTTTTGCACGACGGGATGACGGCTTTTGAATTCGGGGCGTACGGTTGGACTTTTGGTATTGGCGGCACTGCTGACCGGTTGCGGAACATCGCCACCGCGTTCGCCGGAAAACCTCTGCGAGATTTTTCGGGAAAAGAGTGATTGGTACGACGCGGCGCAAGTCACGCAAAAGCGCTGGGGCGTACCGATCCAGGTGCCGTTCGCGATCATGTATCAGGAATCCGGCTACCGCTACGACGCCAAGACCCCGCGCAAATACCTGCTGTGGGTGATTCCGTGGGGTCGCGTCACAACGGCATCGGGTTATGCGCAGGCCAAGGACGAAGTCTGGTCCGACTACCAGAAAAGCACCGGCCGACACGGCGCCGACCGCGAAGACTTCGACGACGCCATCGACTTTGTCGGCTGGTACATGGACAAGACCACCTCGGTCAACGGCGTGTACAAGTACGACGCCTACAACCAGTACCTCAATTACCACGAAGGCTGGGGCGGGTTTCGCCAGAAGACCTATGCCAGCAAGGCGTGGCTGCCGCCGGTGGCGCGCAAGGTACAGAACCGCTCGGACATGTACGGTCAACAATACGCGGCGTGCAAGGATGATTTGAATCGCGGGTTCTGGAGCCGGTTCTGGCACTGGCTCTGATCGCAGGTCAAAAAAAAACCATCACGAGTTAACTCGCGATGGTTTTTTTCGGTCAATGAACTGACCGGACTTACAGCACCGAAAAGTTGTAACTCACAATCAACCGGGTCTCATCCACGTCCCGGGCGAACTTCTCGTAGTTGGTGCGATACGTCGCATTACGCAAACGCAGGCTGACGTCCTTGAACGTGCCGCTCTGGATCACGTACTTCAACTCGCTGTCGCGTTCCCACTCTTTGCCTTCCTGATCGCTGCCCGGAACCTTGATGTGGTCGCCGTTCACGTAACGGGTCAGGAAGCTCAGGCCGTTGATGCCGATCGCTTTGAAGTCGTAGTCGTAACGCAGCTGCCAGGAACGTTCCTGTGCGGCGGCGAAGTCGTTGACCTGCACGTAGTTCACCAGGTACGGGTTGCTGCCATCCAGATACGGCATCGAATTGTCACCGTTCATGCGCTGCCAGCCGGCGCTGAAGGTGTGGCCGCTGATGCCGTAGGACAGCATGCCGCTCAAGGCACGGTTGTCGATGGAACCGGCTTTCGCATCGCCGCTGTCGGCGCTTTTCAGTAGTCGCAGATCGGCTTTCAGCACGCCGTCACCCAGCGGCTGGTTGCCCAGCAGACCGACGAAGTGTTGGCGATAGATGTCTTCCAGCTCGGCGTAGTGATACTGCGCGGTCAGGCGATCGTTGATCTTGTAATCGAAGCCGTACATGTCGAAATGATCGGCGGTGACGTTGCAGGCGTAGCGCTTGTTCTTGCAGTGCACGCGAATGTCCTGGGAGTCGGTCGAGTCCCGGGCGGTGTACTTGTCCAGGCGCGCGGCCATGAAAGTCAGGTCCTTCACTTCCTTGGACGTCAGCATCGCACCGTTGAACATGGTCGGCAGCAGACGGCCGTCGTTGTACTTGAGCAGCGGCAGATCCGGCAGCAGCGCGCCGTATTTCAGCACGGTGTCCGAGACTTTCACCTTGGCCGTCAGGCCCATCTTCGCGTACTGACCTTTCGAACCACGCGGGTTATCGCCGCTGGACGGCAGCAAGCCGCTGTTGCTGCGGTCGGGGCTGGAATCGAGCTGGAAACCCGCCATGCCCAGCGCATCGATGCCGAAACCGACGGTGCCTTCGGTATAGCCCGATTGCAGGTTGAGAATGAAACCCTGCGCCGACTCTTCGCGCTTGGATGCGCCCTGATCACTGGAGGTGTGCCCATCACGGAAATCGCGGTTGAAGTACACCGTGCGCGACTCGATCTTCGCCGTGGTGTCTTCGAAAAAACCGCTGGCCTGGACCTGCGCGGTAAAACCGGCGCACAGCACAAAGGCTCCGAAGCCAAGCGACTGGCGCGGGGTGATGAGGGGAAATGGGGGACGCATTGAAAACTCCAACAGAACAACGATTGCGCAGGGGCGCAAACAAACCAGAAATAGCTCCCGTCCCGAAACAGTAAAGAACCGGAAGGAAGTGAACACGCGGGGGTGAGCGCCCATGATGGCAGATGGCTTTGACGTGCCACAGGCGACTTTAGTCTGAAACTGACTGATTGTTCTTGAAGGCCGTCGTTGGCGATTGCGCTGGATCAGTCGCCCGCAAGTACCGGTTTCACAAGGCGAAACAACCGGTCTAAGGGTTTTCCCTATGCCTTCGGGCCGGTGCTTCTACGGCATTTGCGCCTTGAACGAGGCCGTTTAATCCTGCACCATCCGCCCACGCTAATCCAAAGGACGGAAATCAAGGCATGCTGGACGCCAACGCTACCCACATTACCCTCACGCTCGAGGGCGCTTCCGCCGATCTGCAAGTCCTCAGCTTCACCGGTCGCGAAGCCCTCAACGAACCGTTCCGTTTCGACCTCGAACTGGTCAGCGCCCGTCCCGACCTCAAGCTCGAAGAACTCCTGCACAAGCCCGGCTGCCTGACGTTCGGCGCCACCGGCGAGGGCAAGATTCATGGCCTGGTGTATCGCATCGAGCAAGGTGACTCCGGCAAGACCCTGACCCGTTACAGCATCAGTCTGGTGCCGCAACTGGCCTACCTGCGGCACAACCATGACCAGCAGATTTTCCAGCAACTGACGGTACCGAAGATCATCGCTCAAGTCCTGGAAGATCGCGGCATCCTGGCCGACGCCTACAGCTTCCAGCTCAGCGCCGAGTACCCGGAACGCGACTACTGCGTGCAGTACGACGAGTCCGACCTGCATTTCATCCAGCGCCTGTGCGAAGAGGAAGGCATCCACTTCCACTTCCAGCACAGCAGCAGCGGCCACAAACTGGTGTTCGGTGATGACCAGACCGTGTTCCGCAAACTGAAACCGGTGAACTACCAGCAAGACTCCGGCATGACCGCCGACAAACCGGTGATCAAGCGCTTCAACCTGCGCCTGGAAACCCGCACCAGCCGTGTCAGCCGTCGCGATTACGATTTCGAGAAACCGAAGATCCTGCCTGAAGGCGCCGCCAAATCCGCGTTCATGCCGGACCTTGAGGACTACGACTATCCCGGCCGTTTCACCACCCGTGAGCGCGGCAAGTTCCTCTCGACCCGAGCGCTGGAGCGCCATCGCAGCGACTACAAACTCGCCGAAGGCAAGGGTGACGAGCCGACACTGACGACCGGCCATTTCATGTCCCTGGCCGAACACCCGCGCGCCGAGTGGAACGACCTGTGGCTGCTGCTGGAAATCTTCCACGAAGGCAAGCAACCGCAAGTGCTGGGCGAAAACGTCACCAGCGACGTCACCGACAACAAGAGCGATTTCCACCAGGGCTACCGCAACAGCTTCGTCGCCACCCCGTGGGACGCGCACTACCGCCCTGCCCTCGAACACCCGAAACCGAAAGTCCTCGGCAGCCAGACCGCCATCGTCACCGGCCCCGCCGGCGAAGAGATCCACTGCGATCAGTACGGCCGCGTGAAAGTGCAATTCCACTGGGATCGCGACGGCCAGGCTGACGACAAGACCACTTGCTGGATGCGCGTCGCCAGCGGCTGGGCCGGCGCGGCCTACGGCGGCATCGCCATCCCGCGCATCGGCATGGAAGTGCTGGTGACCTTCCTTGAAGGTGACCCCGACCAGCCGCTGGTGACCGGTTGCCTGTACCACAAGGAAAACGTCGTCCCTTACGACCTGCCGGCGAACAAGACCCGCAGCACCTTCAAAACCCTGAGCTCACCGGGCGGCAAGGGCTACAACGAGTTCCGCATCGAAGACAAGAAAGGCGTGGAGCAGATCTACATCCACGCCCAGCGCGACTGGGACGAAAACATCGAGCACGACCAGAAGATTCGGGTTGGCAACGAACGGCACGACACCGTCGAAGCCAATACCCTGAGCGAATTCAAGGTCGAGGAACACCGCATCACTCATCTGGATCGCAAGAGCGAAATGCGCGCCAACGATCACCTGACCGTGGGCGTGACTCAGCACGTGAAGGTCGGCACCGGGCAGTTCGTGGAAGCAGGCACGGAGATTCACTACCACGCT
Organism: Pseudomonas sp. GW821-FHT09E04; assembly: GCF_059416185.1. Lineage (NCBI taxonomy): Bacteria > Pseudomonadati > Pseudomonadota > Gammaproteobacteria > Pseudomonadales > Pseudomonadaceae > Pseudomonas > Pseudomonas sp. GW821-FHT09E04. The sequence goes on along the minus strand of NZ_JBWKOR010000001.1, from coordinate 367,217 downwards.
GGCGACAAAGTTGTGATCGAGGGCGGGATGGAGCTGACGGCCAAGGCTGGCGGCAGCTTCGTCAAGGTCGATGCCGGTGGCGTGACCATCAGCGGTGCCGAGGTGAAAGCCAATACCGGTGGTGCGCCGGGCGCGGGCACCGGGATCGCGATTCTGCCGCCGGTCATTCCGGCCCCGGCCGCTAACGACAAGCCAGGCACCGTCGTGTCGCCAAAGCAGGTTGTGAAGTCTGCGTGATACGCAATGTAGTCTTCGCGGCTGGACTCATCGCATCAAGCCTTCACGCCTTTGCCGCTCAGCCGCCGTTCACGACGGTGGCTGAGTGTGATCTGGCCGGCTCCGACAGCAGACTATCCTTGCTGCGGGGCCATCCCCTCTCCGACGCTCACGTTTACAAGATCCGTCAGGAGCAAGAAACCGGATTCTTGTATGCAGATGCCGATAAGTCTTTCGGCAGTCGTGTTGATTGGCAATGCGTGCCCACAGGCAAAGGCGTGAATGTCTTTCTGATCACTGGCGAGTTCAGCTCCAACTACCAACAAGGCATCCTGTTCTTTCGGGATACAACTGACAGGTGGGTACACCGTGTGGAATTTGCGGAAAGGAACCGCCCTCGTTGGATATTGAGCGGCTCGAAAGGCCCTCAAGTGATATTCGAGAACGTCGGGCATGAAAGCGTCCACAAGTACCTGATTTACGGTCCGGCGGACGCCTATCTGGAAACGGACGAGCTGCCGGCTTCCGCAACCGTCGAAGGTGAAGCGCTGATTGAGCTGAAACCTTATCCGTAGACGCTGAGATTCTTTGTTCAACAGGGGACCATTGCGCCCCCCTTGAACCGCCGAAAGCAGACAAGGCATCCACCCTTGTAGGAATCCGCCGAGACTCTCCCACGAAACAATCCCCCCGCCAGACAGCTGGCATTCAGCCGGGTTAACCCCCAGTTAACGCCGCGGTCAAAGACTCTACTGAACCGCACGCTCTCAGCCCGATGCTGACGCCCAGTGCGGCAGGCCTGGCGTGTTTCACGCCGGGCTTTCTTTCCGTCGCACGGGAGTCCCTCCATGAACATTCGTCCGTTTCTGCTCACCACCGCCCTCGCCTGCACCGCGTTTACCGGGCTGGCCCAGGCCAATGACACCGCCGCAACAACCAAAGCCGTGCCTTACACCTACGGCATGCCTTTGAATGTGGCCAAAGTGGTATCGATGACCGAGCAGCCCGCAAAGACTTGCAAGGTGATTGATGCCGATATGAAGTACATCGACACCACCGGTAAACCCGAAGAAATCACTTACCGGAAAATGTCTGACGCCTGCGACTTCCAGAACTGACAGAAAGCTCTGAATTGCGGCTTTGCGGTAGGCGAGCAAGGGTCTCGAAGGTTATCCTCGGATCACTTCTCACTGCCGCAAGGATTCGCCATGCAGTTGTCGTTTCGCACGTTGTCGACCCTCACCTTTTGTCTGTGTTTTCTACTGGCGCTGGCCTGGGGGCTGGTGCCGCAGGTGTTGCTTTCGATCTGGAGCATTGAATATTCAGAAGCAGCAGGTTTTGTAGCGCGACGCATGGCGGTGCTGTTTGCAGCGTTGGGGGTGATGTTTTATCTGGTGCGCAATGCGCCGGTGTCGATCGCGCGCAATGCGCTGAGCAACGGCTTTATCGTCGGCTGTTTTGGTTTGGCAGTACTGGGATTCTCAGAATGGCTCAACGGCCACGCCGGCCCCGGGATTCTGCTCGCGGTGCTGGTCGAGTTCGCGCTGGGCCTCGGTTTTGTCCAGGCCCGGCGCGTGACGATCGAACTGGGTGAAACGGTCGGTTAAACGACTCTGGATCGCGGCAATGAATGATGGGTTGCCGTGTGTTGCGCCAGATCCGAGCGCAACCCGGCGATCAGGCCGTTGATTTCGCGACAGCTGTTCAAGTGACTGGCATCGATGCCACTCACCAGCAAATCAACCTGATCGGTCTGGTGATCGCCATACACCTTGACGGTCATCGACAGATCCGGGGACAGCGTGCATTGGCAGCGTTTCGGCAGAAAGCTGCTTTCAATGATATTGCGTAGTTCCAAGGCAGACAGAAACATGGCGAACCCTCTCCTTACTGTGAGACTGCCAATCAAGTATTCACATGACCGTTACCACGCCTCCCCACGGGTGTATCCCCGCTGAATCCCTGGGTGTGGCAAGCGGCTGTACTGCGAAATGCCCATTGGAGTGTAGGCGCACAAACTCGGTGCGCCGCACCAAATCAACGCATAAACCGTGCCTTTCATCGGGTCGATTTCTCCTCCTTCAAAATCAATGGTTTGGCAAAAAAACAGGCAACTGGCCAGTTGCAGAATGCAAGATCCGATCGTGCAGGCACTGCAATTTGCAAGTGGCTGGCGGTTTGCATTCACCGCCCATGACAGTGAGAATGCCCGTCTACCAACGTACACCCGCCAGGAGGCTTCAATGGGAAATTTCACTGTTTACGCGACCGCCGGCCTGATGCTCGCCAGCCTGTCTACCCTCACCCACGCCGCCAAACTCGAAGACACGGCGCCCTACCCCAAAGCCGAAGCGGGCTTCACTCGTCAGGTCATCCATTTGCCGCAGCAGGCACAGGAAGACAACTTCAAAGTCGAAATCCTCGCCGGCAAGACCCTTGAGGTGGACTGCAACCGCCAGCGTCTGGGCGGCACCCTTGAAGAGAAAAACCTCGAAGGCTGGGGCTATCCGTTCTACCGCCTGGAAAAAGTCAGCGGCCCGATGAGCACGCTGATGGCCTGCCCGCCCGGCACCCAGAAAAAACGCGCCTTCGTACCGGTGATCGGTGACGGCTTCACGGTGCGCTACAACAGCAAGCTGCCAATCGTGGTTTACGCACCGACGGATGTCGAAGTGCGCTATCGCATCTGGTCGGCTTCGGACAAGGTCGGCGTCGCCATTCCCGAGTAATCTCAAGCCACAACACCACACGCCGCCGCTCGCTCGGCGACGTGACGCAAACTGTCGAAGTTGATATTGGCGCCGGAATCGATGGCGATCAGCGTCTGATTCCGTGCGCCGGTTTGCGCCACGTACTGTTTGATGCCCGCGACCGCCAGCGCCCCGGAAGGCTCGGTGATCGAGCGGGTATCGTCGTAGATATTCTTGATCGCTGCGCAGAGTTCGTCGTTGCTGACGCTGATCACTTCATCCACGCAGAAACGGCAAACCTCGAACCCGTAGGCGCCAATCTGCGCCACCGCTACGCCATCGGCGAAAGTGCCCACACTCGGCAGCACCACCCGCTCATCTGCCTGCAAAGCAGCCTTCAGGCAGGCCGAGTGCTCCGACTCCACGCCAATGATCCGCACCTCCGGCCGCAAGTATTTGACGTATGCCGCGATGCCGGCGATCAACCCGCCACCGCCCACCGGGACAAAGATCGCATCAAGCGCGCCCTGATGTTCGCGCAGGATTTCCATGGCAACCGTACCTTGGCCAGCGATTACATCAGGATCGTCGAACGGCGAGACAAACGTTCGCCCGGTCTGCTCAGCCAGTTGCAGCGCGTGGGCCAGGGCAACCGGAAAGCTTTCGCCATGCAGCAATGCCTCGGCGCCGCGACTACTGACGCCCAGCACTTTCAACTCAGGTGTTGTGGCCGGCATGACGATAGTCGCAGCAATGCCCAATTCACGCGCCGCCAACGCTACGCCTTGAGCGTGATTGCCCGCCGACGCCGTGATCACCCCGCGCGCCTTTTGCTCGTCGCTCAGTTGCACGAGTTTGTTGTAGGCACCACGGATCTTGAAGGAGAACGTCGGTTGCAGGTCTTCGCGCTTGAGCAGGATCCGGTTGCCCAGCGCTTCGGACAAGGCCGGCGCCAGTTGCAACGGCGTGCGCACCGCCAGCTCATACACCGGCGCGGCGAGGATCTTTTTCACGTACTGCTCAAGCAGGGCTTGCTGGGCGGGGCTGTGGCGCATGGTCGTCTCCTGACGTTTGATTCAGAACCCCGGAGACAGAAAGTAAAAACCCGCCTCTAGGGCGGGTTGGGTGCTGCAGTCGTGAGCTAGCCCGCCAAATGAGGAATGGCGGTAATAATGCTTGGCTGGCAGCGCAGTACGGTGGAAGTCATGGGCTCGAAATTAGCCCGGGCGTTGCTGGCAAGTCAATGGCGATTTTTGCGGCGGGTCTGTAGGCTGGCCTTTCGCTCATCTGCCCAAGGAAGGAATACATGATGTCCATCGCCCTGCCCCTCGCCGCGTTGATTGCCTTCAGCGGCTACACCGTTGGCGTGATGCTGCAAGCCGAACAATCGCTGATCGACTTCGGCATCAGCCTGATGTCGCGGCCAGACACTGCGCAGGTGGTGATCGATCTTTATCTGCTGGCGACCCTGGCCGGCATCTGGATGTTCAAGGATGCGCGCAAGCGTGGGCAATCGGGCTGGTCGGTAGTGCCGTACCTGTTGCTGACGGCGGTGTTTGTTTCGGTCGGGCCGTTGTTGTACCTGGTGGTCCGGGGCCTGCAGGATCGCAAACGCCCGGCCGCCGTCATTTCGCCAGACGCCTGAGCCCGAACAGCATCCCGCCGGCCCCCAACAGCATCGCCGCCAGGAATATCGGGTACGACACCCACCACGGTGTCCCGGCGGTCATCATGCTGAACTCCGACATGCCGCCGATGCTCGCAATCAGGTTGAGCGGCAAAAACACCACGTTGATCAGCGTCAGCTTGCGCAGCAGGTTGTTCATGCTGTTGTTCATCAGGTTGCCCCGGGCGTCGATCAGCCCGGAGAACACCGTCGAGTAGATTTCCGCCTGCTTGTAGCATTGGTTGTTTTCGATGATCAGGTCGTCGATCAGGCCAATGGCTTCGCTGCCGAAATGCTGCTTTTCCGCGTGGTTGCGCAGTCGCGTGAGCACCGCGCCATTGCTGTGCAGCGCGTTGATGTAATAGATCAGGCTTTCGCTGAGGTTGAACATCTGCACCAGATGCTGGTTTTGCATCGAAGCGTTGAATTTCTGCTGCAACTCCCGGGCGACCAGTTTGATCACCTTCAGGTGCCCGAGGTAGTGATGGATGTTGTTGAACAGCAGGTCCAGCAACACATCCAGCGGTGTATTGAGTGGCCGGCGCGTGCCGAGACCGTGCAACGGCGTCTCATCGGTGGCGATCACCAACAGTTGGCCCGGCGAAAACAGCAAACCGCAGGACGACACCTCGAACGCCAGGCTGCCGCCGCCGGAATAGTTCTCCGGACGCTTCCAGATCAGGAACAGATGGTCGGGGTGAAACTCGATCCGCGACACCTCGTCCGGGTCCAGCGCCGAGGCCAACGCGTGTTCGTCCAATTTGAAATGACTGTGAAGCACGTCGCGCTCGCCAGCGTCGGGGTTGCTGAACAGCATCACCTCAGCGTCCAGCCGCTCGACCCGCTGCAAGGCGCCGTGGCTCAGTGCAAAGCTGTTGATCATCGGCCGGTCACCAGGCCTGACCGCGGCGTTTGAGTTCCAGGCGCCTCACGAACTCTTCCAGCACCAGTGAATACAGATCGTCCTGCAAGTAAGCGTCTTCGATGCCGGCGTCGAGGTTTGGGTTGTCGTTGACCTCGATCACTACGACCTTGTCACCGGCCTGTTTCAGGTCCACGCCATACAGTCCGTCGCCGATCAGGTTGGCGGTCTTCACCGCCAGTTCCACCACGGCACGCGGCGCTTCGTGGATCGCCAGCGTGCGGCACTCGCCGTTGACGTCCTGGCCCTTGGCTTTGTGGTTGTAGATCTGCCAGTGCCCCTTGGACATGAAGTACTGACAGGCAAAGATCGGTTTGCGGTTGAGTACGCCGATGCGCCAGTCGTACTCGGTGTAGAAAAACTCCTGGGCCAGCAACAGCACCGAGTGTTCGAACAGCTCGGCGGTAGCTTCGAGCAATGCCTGTTGGCTCTCGACCTTGATCACGCCCCGGGAGAAGCAGCCGTCGGGGATTTTCAGCACCAACGGAAAGCCGAGACGCTCGCCGACCCGTTCGAAGTCTTCGGGTCGTTCCTTGTAGAGAATTTCCGTGGCCGGCATGCCCAGTTGGTGGCTGTTGAGCAGGTCAGTGAGATAGACCTTGTTGGTGCAGCGCAGGATCGACGTCGGGTCGTCCATCACCACCAGCCCTTCGCTTTCTGCCTTCTTGGCGAAGCGGTAGGTGTGGTTGTCGACGCTGGTGGTCTCGCGGATCAGCAAGCCGTCGTATTCGGCCAGCCGTGCGTAGTCCTTGCGTTCGATCAGTTCGACATCGATACCCATGCCTTTGCCGACTCGCACGAAGTTTTCCAGCGCACGGGCGTTGGACGGCGGCAAGGCTTCCTGCGGATCGTGCAGGATCGCCAGGTCATAACGCGCCACTTGCGGCGAGCGCGGTACACGCCAGATCTTGCGGCTGAAACCGTCCAGCGCGTTGGCGAACTGATCTTCCTGATCATCGCGCAACTTGTGCAGGGCACCGGACTTGATGCCTTCGATGTGCCAACCGTTAGTTCTACGGAATTCAACTAACAGAATCGGACACGGAAACACTTCAAACAATTGTCGGGCCAGATCCTGCAACGGCTCGATATGCGTTCTGCCGAAATAAAGTGTCAGCGTAAAACCTTCAGTATCACTGTAGAGGTGATGGCTGAGGGCTTTTTCCAGGGTTTTATCCAGGTCATCCAAAGCCAGGCCATAAAGGGATTTCCGGGTCAGTTCGCTGATGGTGCGTACCGACGGAATCACCTTGTGGCCCCGAGCCTCGGCCAGCAACGAGCAGTAGTAGCCGTGGCCCAGATACTTGTAGCTGCGGCACAGGTTGATCACCTGCACCCGTTTTCCCGGCTCATTGTCGGGGGGTTGTTCGAGGTATTCCTGCGCCGTCAGGATGTCTTCGCTGGGAAAGTAGGAGGCCCAGTCCTCCTTGCGTTCGACGATGATCAACACTTGACTTGAAGTTCTTATTTGCGGTTTTAAATAAGTTGCCGGTGGCAAGCTTTGCTTGGATACTTCGCGCCAATGACCCTGTACCGCTGACATAGAAATTGATCCGTTGGAGAACAAGACCTTTTCTATTAAGCACGAACTTTTTCGAAAGTCCCGTTTCGTTACGCAACTTTTACGGCGGTCATATGAACACTGTTTTTCGCTTGGCGACAGTTGATGATTTACCGGCGCTGCTGGCGCTGGAAATGCACTGCTTCACCACGGACCGGCTCACCCGCCGCAGCTTTCAATGGATGATTACCCGAGCCCACGGCCAGTTGCTGGTGGCCGAACGCGAGGGTCAGCTGCTGGGTTATGCGCTGGTGCTGTTCCATCGCGGCACGTCGCTTGCGCGGTTGTATTCCATCGCCATTTCCCCCGAAGCCCGGGGCGGTGGTCTGGGCAAGCAATTGCTGCAACGCATCGAGTCGTGCGCCCTTGAGCACGACTGCGCTTACCTGCGACTGGAGGTGCGCACCGACAACCCCGCCGCCATCGCGCTGTACGAACGCAGTGGCTATCGGCGCTTTGCGCTGATTCACGACTACTACGAAGACCACGCGGACGCCTTGCGCCTGGAAAAACGCATCCTTCAACACCACGACTCACGCAGCATCAAGGTGCCCTATTACCGGCAAACCACCGATTTCACCTGTGGTCCGGCGTGTTTGTTGATGGCCATGGGCGCGTTGCAGGCTCATCGCTTGCTGGAGCGCCGCGAGGAGTTGCAGCTCTGGCGTGAAGCGACCACCGTGTTCATGACCGCCGGCCATGGCGGTTGCAGCCCTCAAGGGTTGGCATTGGCGGCATGGCGTCGAGGGTTTCGCGTGCGTTTGCAACTGAGCATGACCGGGCCGCTGTTTCTCGACGGCGTGCGCGACGCGCATAAAAAAGACGTCATGCGCCTGGTGCATGACGAGTTCATGGCACAACTGAACGACACCGACGTAGATCAAATCATCGGCACGACACTGAATTTACCCCGACTGCTAAACGCCGGCGGGCAACCATTGGTGCTGATCAGCAGCTATCGTCTGACCCGCTCCAAATCGCCGCATTGGGTGATCGTCACCGATTGCGACGAAGATTTCGTCTACCTGCATGACCCGGATGTCGACCACAGCCAGCATCGCCAGCCCATGGACTGCCAGCATGTGCCGGTCAGCCATGGAGAGTTCGAAAAAATGTGCCGCTTCGGGCGCGGCAAGCTGCGGGCGGCGGTAGTGCTCTACGCTCGCTCACCCGCATGAAGTGCTCATTTGAGTCCGACCTTGTACAGCGAGCCGTCGGACTCATCTGTCAGCACATACAGGTAACCATCCGGCCCCTGGCGTACATCACGGATACGTTGTTTCAGATCGCCCAGCAAACGCTCCTCATGCACCACCTTGTCACCGTCGAATTGCAGGCGGATCAGCTCCTGAGTGGCCAGTGCGCCGATGAATACGTTGTGCTGCCAGGGTTTGAAACGATCGGCATCGTAGAACGCCATGCCGGTGACGCCGGGTGACTTTTCCCAGACGTGATGCGGTGAGACAGTACCTTCGACGATTTTACCCTGGGCTTCCGGGATGGGCTGCATCGAATAGTTGATGCCGTGGGTTGCCAGCGGCCAGCCGTAGTTTTCCCCGCGCTCGATGATGTTCACCTCGTCGCCACCGCGCGGGCCGTGTTCGTTCTCCCACAACGTGCCGGTCCATGGATTGAGCGCTGCACCCTGCGGGTTGCGATGGCCATAGGACCAGATCTCCGGACGCACACCGGACTGGCCGACAAACGGGTTGTCATCCGGCACCTTGCCGTCCGGATAGATCCGCACGACTTTACCCTGCAATTTGTCCAGATCCTGCGCAGTTGGCCGGTCGTTGTTTTCGCCGAGGGTGATGAATAGATAACCGTCACGGTCGAACACCAGCCGCGAGCCAAAGTGATTGCCGACCGACAGCTTCGGTTCCTGACGGAAAATAACAGTGAAGTCCTTGAGGGTTTTCAGGTCATCCGACAGGCGTCCGCGTCCGACCGCAGTCCCCGCCTTGTCACCGGCGCCACCGCCCTCGGCATACGACAGGTACACCATCCGATCCTGTTTGAAGTCTGGCGACAGCACCACGTCCAGCAATCCGCCCTGCCCCTTGGCCCAGACCTTCGGAACGCCCTCGATGGGCGCCGATCGTTTGCCGTCCATGCCCACTACCCGCAGGTTACCAGGGCGCTCTGTCACCAGCATGCCCTGACGATCCGGCAAGAACGCCAAGGCCCATGGATGCTCAAGACCCTGCGTAATGGTGGTGACTTCGAGGGTGCCCTGTTCGCTTTGCAGTTCCTTCGAGGCGGCAGCGAATGCCGGGCTGCAGATCACTGCGCTGGCACACAGGCCGGCTAAAAGGGTTTTACGCAACATGCACGATTCCTTTTGTTCGATTGAAGGGCTGACAGAAACGGTTCTGCCATTCAACGGTTGCTCTCGCCATCACGGGCGGGTGGGTTGGGAATGAATTTCGGCGGTGTACTCGGCACCGACCGCAGAGGCTGGCCATTGCCGATGCCGCCGTTTTCCACCGTGGGCGGTCGAGGGACGGGGACGGTATTTGGCCCGCGGATCACCGGATTGGCAGGCTGCGTGCCCTGCATGCTGTTGGGGTTGGCCCTGTGAATCGGGCTGTTGTAAGGATTATTGCTGTTGCCGGTCGGGCTTTGCGCCAGTAACAGGGTATCGGCATGAACCGCCCCGCCACTGAGGGTCAGCAATGCGATGCCAAGCAGAAAACGGTTCATGAACGGCCTCTCTCGATGCGCGTGTTTTGATGCATGTGGCTTAGAGCCTTCGAGTCCACGCTACGCCCAGGGTTCGGATTTGTTAACCCGTCACCGATAAACAAGGTGTAACACGGTTTGACCTGCCTCCCGCCTTCCCCCCGAAGACAGTGGAAACTTTTGCGCCGGGCCACGGGTCACCCGAATATCACTCGGAGAACGTCACCATGGCTCGGGCAATCTGGAAAGGCGCAATCAGTTTCGGTCTGGTGCACATCCCCGTGGCGCTGGTCTCGGCAACCTCATCCCGGGGCGTGGATTTCGACTGGCTGGACAGCCGCAGCATGGACCCGGTCGGCTATAAACGGGTCAACAAGGTCACCGGCAAGGAAGTCACCAAGGAGCACATCGTCAAAGGCGTGCAGTTCGAAAAAGGTCGGTATGTGGTGCTCAGCGAGGAGGAAATCCGTTCGGCGCACCCGGTTTCGACCCAAACCATCGACATCTTCGCCTTCGTCGACAGCGAGCAGATCCCGCTGCAAAACATCGACACCCCCTACTACCTGGCCCCGGACAAACGCGGTGGCAAGGTCTACGCGTTATTGCGCGAAACCCTGAGCAAAACCCAAAAGGTCGCCCTCGCCCGCGTGGTTCTACACACACGCCAGTATCTGGCGGCGTTGATGCCATTGGAGTCGGCACTGGTGTTGGTGAAATTGCGTTGGCCACAGGAAGTGCGCAGCCTCGATGAACTGGCGCTGGGCAGCGAGGTGACCAAACCGCAACTGGCCAAAGCCGAGCTGGACATGGCCAAACGGCTTGTTGAAGACATGAGCGCCGACTGGAAACCCGAAGATTACACCGACGCGTTCGAAGACAAGATCATGGCGCTGGTGGACAAGAAGGCCCATGAAGGCAAGATCGAGGACGTTGAGACCGTTGACGGCGAAGAAGAGCGCAAATCTGCTGATGTGATCGATCTGACGGAGCTGCTCAAGCGCAGCCTGGGTGGCAAGACTACCGCCAAATCGAAGGCCAAGGCAGCCAGCAAGACAACGACGGCCAAAAAAACCAAAAAGGCCTCGTAAATAAAATCGGGCGACTGTCTTTCAACAGTCGCCCGATTCATCAGATCAGAATGAAGATCGCCAGCAGACCGCCGAAGATCGCCCACTTTTCCAGGTAGTAGAGCTTACGATTGCGCTTTTTCAGCTCTTTGCCGCGCAGGCGAATCTTGTAGATCTTGGTAAACAAGCGGTTGATACCGCCGGTGCGGTCGCCCGCATCGTTCGGCGCACCGGCGGCCGACATCACGGTACGGCTGAACCAGCCGTTGAACGCGGCCGCCCAGCGGTACTTCATTGGACGCTCGACATCGCAGAACAGAATGATGCGGTTCTTGTCGGTGGTGTTTTCCGCGTAGTGAATGTAGGTCTCGTCGAACATCACCGCCTCGCCGTCGCGCCAGTGATAGTTCTCGCCATCGACGTTGATGTAGCAACCGGCGTCGTTCGGCGTTTCCAGGCCCAGGTGATAACGGTAGGAACCGGCATACGGGTCGCGGTGACGCACCAGTTTCGAGCCGGGCGGCAGTTCAGCGAACATCGCCGCCTTGATCGAACCGATGCTCTGCACCAGTTCAGTGGTGCGCGGGCACAGTTGCAACGCCGACGGGTGGCTGTCGCCGTACCATTTCAGGTAGAAGCGCTTCCAGCCGGTCTTGAAAAAGGAGTTGAAACCGACATCGTCGTACTGGTTGGAACGCTTGATCTCGCCGGCACGCAGCAGCTTCTGCCCTTCCTCACGGATTTCCTCCCAATGAGCCTGCAACGGGCTCAGATCCGGGAAATCCTTCGGATCGAGGTAGGGTTTGTTCGGATTCTTCGAAAACAGATAAAGGAAGCAGTTGATCGGGGCCAGGAACGTCGAGTGATCGCTCAGCTGGCGGCCCAGTTTGTGGCGCACACGACCACGCAGGTGAACGTATGCAATGGAAATGACATAAATAGCAGCAATGATGAGTTTCACGGAAATCGTCACACGTCAAAAGTGAACAAACTGCGCGCCTGCCGGCCGGTGGCCCAGGGTCTGATGCAGTGGCATGAATACAAATACTATCCCGGTGGCACTTCCTTGAGCCCATGCCGTTAGCGGCTATTGGGTGATCGGATGGCATTTTAGCCATACTTTGTAACCAAAGGTGAACCTCATCTGTGAAAAACTGTCCGCTGAATCTGCCAAATGGCGACCACGTCGGCTTCACACGGGTGAGCCGCGCCTGTCGCATCAGCGCTACAGCAGATCGAGATTGACGAGAGGACGTGGAGACAGCGGGCCAGATGCGGCACCTGACTGAAACTTGAGGATTGGATCTCCTGGAACGATATCGAGGAAATCAGAGAGGCGCTGCAGAGTTTGCCTCTGAGCATTCAGGCGCTGGACTCATCGTTTTTTTACCAGACGAGCGAAAACCCGCGCCACAACGTATAGATGGCGCGGGTGCCTGGACAAGAGTGCTGGAAAGGAAGACGCGCGATCAGGGTGTACCGCCAGGCCAAACGCTCAACGTAGTACGAAGGCCTGGTGAGTAGCGAACCGCGTTTATTTGGAGGTTGAAAGGCTGGCCTTGCTCAATCCCTTGGTGTTGTGATCGCCCGGTGTTGTGGCCGAGATCGCCGTGGCCTTCGACAAGCCCCGTGTGGCTTTAGAGTGCGCGACACCCGAGGTCGCTGTTCCGTGCCCACGGTCAGTGTTGTGATCACGTCCGGTGTGTTGGCCACTCACGCCGTGATCGCGAACGGCCCTGCCGGCATGGTCCGCCTCCTGGCCTTCGGCGCGGCCATTGCTGGAGGCGCTGGCTGAGTGCCCGGCACTGTCGCCTCCATGTCCAGCACCGCCAACACCGCCGCCGTGACTGCCACCGCCACCTGCTCCGCCACCGCCACCGCCACCGCCACCACCACCGCCATGACCACCACCATCCTTGGCAAAGGCAGAAGCCACGATGGACAGTTCAGCAGGCAATAACGGCGCCGCCGCAAACATCATTACGCACGACATGACGACAACGAGGTTTTTCTTTTTTAAACGCATGATGGCATCCACAAGGGTTGATTTTACTGCCCTCTAGGACTCGCGCAGTGACATCCAGTTCAACCACAAGCGACAAGCGGAGACAGCAACACCTCACATATAAAGTGGGTGAGAATGCATTGCTTTTACATCCCTTGAAAGGGTCAAGCAAGTTGTCGCGACGTATGCCTGACATCACGTTATGATGCCCACCGGAAAGCATCCTGACCGCATGAAAGCGGGGATGCGAAATATTAATACGCTAGAAACATCGCTCAAGGAGTGGGCATTAAATGAATCAAGAAGTCGGGTCACTCACAGGCAAGATTAACTTAACCAATAACGCAGCAACCGCAGATATTTTACAACCCGAATCCGTTGTCGCTTTCGCCTCTTCGATCGCTCTGGATGAAAGCGCCCCGCTGTCCATTCGCCAAAGAGCAAAGGCGGCATTAATCCACGATGTTACTCCAGCCAAAAATCAGGCAGCCATTCTTGAGAAAATCCAGGAAAAGCTAAACCTGACATCTATCAAAACAAATGAAGCCACAGAAAAAGCAAATTCAATTCTCCTGCAAATGGTTACAAAAGATGATCTCAAAAAAGCTCAGCACTCCATCTTTTACTACTCACTAACAGCATACGCTGCCACCATCGCATCTATTGCGTATCTGCTGGCCTGACAACCGAAGCCGAAACACAACATCCCTGACTGCCCCTTTCTGTGGGCAGTTATTTTTGCTATTTGCCTTCAGGGTTTCCTTGGGCTACGGCATGCTCGAGGAACGAATCAAAACCGGCAAGGATCGGTTTGTGCTACTGAACGAACGCGCACCCCACGCGCTCGAGCTTGCCCGCCAGAACACCCACCGACGCGCCAAGGGGATTGGCAAGGTCGAGACTAAGCTCTGCGTGTTCCGGCCTTCCAGGAAGAGTGAAGACATCAAGCAGACGTCGGATCTGTACAAACGATGGGGCCCTGCGCTGGAAAGGCTGAAGGTTCGTTATCGGCCGCCGTACAACTGCCGTCATACTTATGCGACAATATGCGTAATGTCTGGCATGAATCCCGCCTTTATAGCCCAACAGCTTGGACACAGCGTCCAGATGCTGCTCTCGACCTATGCCCGCTGGCTCAATTCCAGTGGCGACCGGGGAGAGATGGAAAAGCTCCAAAATGCCCCAGGAATGGCCCAAGCGCCAGATGTGCGGCTCGCAACCCATTGATAGGTAAAGCAATTGATCTCCACAGCTAACATCACGATGCAGTTCGGCGCCAAGCCGCTATTCGAAAACGTTTCGGTCAAATTCGGCGCGGGTAACCGTTACGGCCTCATCGGCGCCAACGGTTGCGGCAAGTCGACCTTCATGAAAATCCTCGGCGGCGATCTCGATCCGTCCGGCGGTCAGGTCATGCTCGAGCCGAACGTGCGTCTGGGTAAGCTGCGCCAGGACCAGTTCGCCTACGAAGAATTCACCGTGATCGACACCGTGATCATGGGTCACGAAGAGCTGTGGAAGGTCAAGGCCGAGCGCGATCGCATCTACTCGCTGCCGGAAATGAGCGAAGAAGACGGCATGGCCGTGGCCGAACTGGAAACCGAATTCGCTGAAATGGACGGCTACACCGCCGAATCCCGTGCCGGCGAATTGTTGCTGGGCCTGGGGATCGGCATCGAGCAACACTTCGGCCCGATGAGCGAAGTGTCGCCGGGCTGGAAACTGCGCGTGTTGCTGGCGCAGGCACTGTTTTCCGATCCGGAAGTGCTGTTGCTCGACGAACCGACCAACCACCTGGACATCAACACCATTCGCTGGCTGGAAAACGTTCTGACCCAGCGTAACAGCCTGATGATCATCATCTCCCACGACCGTCACTTCCTGAACAGCGTGTGCACTCACATGGCTGACCTGGACTACGGTGAGCTGCGCCTGTTCCCGGGCAACTACGACGAATACATGACCGTGGCGACCCAGTCCCGCGAGCAGTTGCTGTCGGACAACGCCAAGAAGAAAGCGCAGATCTCGGAACTGCAATCGTTCGTCAGCCGCTTCTCGGCCAACGCCTCGAAAGCCAAGCAGGCCACTTCCCGCGCCAAGGCGATCGACAAGATCCAGCTGGCCGAAGTCAAGCCTTCGAGCCGGGTGAGCCCGTTCATCCGCTTCGACCAGAACAAGAAGCTGCACCGCCAGGCGGTCATCGTCGAGCACATGGCCAAAGGCTTCGACGGCAAGCCGCTGTTCAAGGACTTCAGCTTCCAGGTTGAAGCTGGCGAGCGCGTTGCGATCATCGGCCCGAACGGTATCGGCAAGACCACCCTGCTGCGCACCCTGGTCAACGAACTGACGCCGGATGCCGGTAGCATCAAGTGGACCGACGCCGCCGAACTGGGCTACTACGCTCAGGACCACGCTCACGACTTCGAAGACGACGTCACCCTGTTCGACTGGATGGGTCAGTGGACTCAGGGCGAGCAAATGATTCGCGGCACTTTGGGCCGGATGCTGTTCTCCAACGACGAGATCCTCAAGTCGGTGAAGGTGATCTCCGGTGGTGAGCAAGGTCGCATGCTGTTCGGCAAGCTGATCCTGCAAAAGCCGAACGTGCTGATCATGGACGAACCGACCAACCACCTGGACATGGAATCGATCGAGGCGCTGAACCTGGCGCTGGAAAACTACCCGGGCACGCTGATTTTCGTCAGCCACGACCGTGAGTTCGTATCGTCCCTGGCCACGCGCATCATCGAGCTGAGCCCGAACGGCGTGACCGACTTCAGCGGCACCTACGACGATTACCTGCGCAGCCAAGGCGTAGTGTTCTGAGTCGATTCGAGCTGTAAACGGAAAGCCCTGTCCTTGTGACAGGGCTTTTTTTTTGCGCCGAGGAAAAATAGTTAGCCTGCTTCCTTTTATTTCAGCACCACGCCATGATGCGGACTCTCCCACCGCCGCCCGCGAACGAGTCCTCATGTCTGCGCAGCAACAGCCACCGCAAAGCTCCATGGCGATCACCCTGCAGATCGTCTCCATCGTTTTCTATACCTTTATTGCCTTCCTCTGCATCGGTCTGCCGATTGCGGTGTTGCCCGGCTATGTACATGAGCAATTGGGTTTCAGCGCTATCGTTGCGGGGCTGGTGATTGGCTCGCAGTACCTGGCCACCCTGCTCAGCCGGCCGATGGCCGGGCGCATGTCAGATACCGTCGGGACCAAACGGGCGATCGTTTATGGCTTGTCGGGGATTGTGCTCAGCGGCTTGCTGACACTGATTTCCACACTGCTGCAGGACTTCCCGCTCGCGAGCCTGATCATTTTGATCGCCGGGCGTTTGCTGCTCGGCATTGCGCAGGGTTTGATTGGTGTCGGCACCATCAGTTGGTGCATGGGCCAGGTGGGCGCGGAACACACCGCCCGCTCCATCGGCTGGAACGGCATTGCCTCGTACGGCGCCATTGCGATCGGCGCACCGCTGGGCGTGCTGATGGTGGCCGATTACGGTTTTACCAGCCTGGGGATCGCATTATCGGTACTGGCGGCCGGTGCCCTGCTGTTGATCCGCAACAAACCTTCGGTGCCGGTGGTGCGTGGCGAGCGTTTGCCATTCTGGGCGGTGTTCGGGCGGATAGCGCCATTTGGCGCCAGTTTGAGCCTGGCCTCGATCGGTTACGGCACCCTGACCACCTTCATCACCCTTTATTACCTCAATCGCGGCTGGACCGGTGCGGCGTACTGCCTGACGGTGTTCGGCGTGTGCTTCATCCTGTCGCGGCTGCTATTCATTTCCGCCATCGCTCGATTTGGCGGCTTTGCTTCAGCCATCGCCTGCATGGGCATCGAGACCGTCGGCCTGTTGCTGCTGTGGCTCGCACCGTCGACCGGGTATGCACTGATTGGCGCTGGCCTGGCCGGGTTTGGCCTGTCGCTGGTGTATCCGGCGCTGGGGGTTGAAGCGATCAAGCAAGTGCCGAACTCCAGCCGCGGGGCCGGGCTGAGTGCCTACGCGGTGTTTTTCGATCTGGCGCTGGCGATTGCCGGGCCGTTGATGGGCGCGGTGGCGTTGAATCTGGGGTATTCGTGGATTTTCCTGATCGCAGCGCTGCTGTCCGTGACCGGACTGGCGTTGACGTTGTGGCTCAAGCGTCGGGCGATGGCCTGAGCCTTTACTGATCCGCCGTCTGCATCCCCGCCCGATCCGGTTTGCCCAGCGCATGGGAGAAGAACCGCCCGGCCTCGGAAATCAGGTTGCGGTGAATGTCTTCGCGATCCACGCCATCGGCATCAGTGCAAAGGGCCGGCATCGCACGAATCTGCTCTTCATTGCACGGCGCCATGAACACGAAGTGCCCTGCCCCGGCCAGTAACTTGAAGTCCGGCGCAGTCGGCAGTTTGCGCGCCAGGGCGGCGGCGTTCTTGTCGAAGGCCACCAGTTTGTCGCCGTCGCCGCTGTACAGCAGCACCGGCACATGCACGTCGGCCAGGGTGTGACGACCAAACTTGAGGCTCAGCGGCGCCATCAGCAGCAACGCATGCACGCGCGGATCGGCCACCGGCTGCAAGTCATCGCGATCAACGATCAGCTCGCCCTGGGTGTTGCAGGCGTCGCGGTCGTCCGGACGTTCCTGGCAGTAACGGCGCAGGCGATCCAGGTCAGGCTGCGCGCCGGAAAGAATCAACGCGGTCTCGCCCCCCGCCGAATAACCGATCACGCCGACCTGATCGGCGTTCACGAACGGTGCAAGCATGCGGTCGCCGAGGGTGGCGGTAATGGCTTCGGAAATCTGGATCGGGCGCCCATAGAGGTTGCTCAAGGTACCGAGGCGGCTGTGATCCTTGGAGTTGTCGCCGGGATGAATCACCGCGACCACCACAAAGCCCTTGCGGGCCAGCGACGTGGCGAGGTCGTGTAGCGCCAGTGGCGTGCCGGTATTGCCGTGGGACAGCATCAGCATCGGAAAGCGGCCGAGGGCGACCTTGGTGTCTTCGCCGGCTTCGACCGAGTAACCCTCAAGCAGGCTCATGTGTTCGCGGTCGGTGGAGGGGTAGAACGCGATGGCGCGCATCGGTTGCAGGTCGAGCGGGTCGAGGAACGTCATCTCGTGATAACCGACGCTCCAGCGCGGGTGCTGGCCGGGGGCTGCGTGCACTGAATTCAGGCTGCCGAGCAGGCAAATCAGTAACGTTGCACAAAGACGCATCATGGGATGCCCCACCCTGTTGTTACTCAATCGAAAGATCCGTTGTGTTACGACGCCCGAAACTCCGAGGTTCGGTGATCCGGCGCGGCGTTGCACTCAGACGTTGATCATCAGACTGCATAACCCGGGCCAGATTATGTAACAGTCGGAAACAAAAAACTCCGTATCTGGCCCTTGCAGAACCAGAATACAGAGTTTTTTGGGTATTGCCTGAACGAGAGCTGTTCTTTACGAAAGCCTTACGCAGCGGCGAACAGTTGCTCGCTGATACGGGTGTGAGCCGCGCTCATGGCGTTGTTGCGAACTTCTTCGCCGTAGGCCAGGCCTTCGGCACGGACGATTTCGATGTCGGTGATGCCGAGGAAGCCGAACACCAGTTTCAGGTAGTCTTCGTGAGCAACGCCCGAAGCCTGACCGGCGTGAATGCCGCCCGAGGTGGAGACGATCACGACTTTCTTGCCACCGCACAGGCCTTCAGGGCCGGCTTCGGTGTAGCGGAAGGTCTGGCCGGCGACGGCGATGCGGTCGATCCAGGCCTTGAGCTGGGTTGGAACGGTGAAGTTGTACATCGGCGCGGCAACGACGATGGCGTCAGCGGCGATGAATTCGGCCAGGGTGGTGGCGCTCAGCTCGGCTTCGTGCTGTTGTGCGGCGTTGCGCAGTTCAGCGGTGGTGCCGGCGGCGACCAGAGTGGTCGACGAAAAGTGGCTGATGGCGTCTGCAGCCAGGTCGCGATAGGTCACGACAGCAGCTGGCTCAGCGGCTTGCCAGGCTTTGACAACTTCGGTGCTCAGCTGACGGGAAGCGGAGTTGTCGCCCAGAATGCTCGAATCGATGTGCAGCAGTTTCATTTGGAATCTCCTGGAAAGAATCGCCGGTGGCGACGGAATGGAGACAATCCTACCTACGAAACCAATAGCTGATTAGACGGCAACAATGCGATAGTTTGTCCCACTGATAGAACAGTCGGATTTCCCCATGCAAGACCTCAACGATCTCTACTATTTTGCCAAAGTGGTCGAGGCCGGCGGATTCGCCGCTGCCGGCCGTTTGCTGGGCATTCCCAAGTCGCGACTCTCGCGGCGGATCGCCGAACTGGAAGAACGCCTCGGCGCGCGCTTGCTGCAACGCACCACCCGCCAACTGAAGCTGACTGCGGTTGGCGAGCGCTATTTGCGCCACTGTCAGGCGATGCTGCTGGAAGCGGAAATGGCTGATGAGACGGTGGCCAGTATGTCCAGCGAGCCCCGTGGACGTCTGCGGGTTTCGAGCCCGACGGGGCTTGCCCATGAAATGCTGCCGATGGTGATCAGCAACTTCCTGGGCAAGTACCCTCAGGTGCAACTGGAAGTCACCCTGATCAATCGCCGGGTCGATCTGATCACCGAAGGCATCGACGTGGCCCTGCGCGTGCGCGAGCACGGCACCGAAGAGCCGATGCTGGTCACCCGCCGTTTGCGCCAGGCGCAAATGGTGGTCGTGGCAAGCCCCTCTTTTATAGAGGGTCTGGAAATCAATCACCCGCAGGATCTGAAAAACCTGCCGGTGCTGGGCGCACTGGAAGCCGATCGCATGGTGCATGTGCGCCTGCTCGATCAGCACGGCAAGAGTTGCGATCTGGCGCTGGAAGCCCGGCTGGGGATCGACGATTTTATCGTGCGCAAGGCCTGCGTGCTGGCCGGCCAGGGTTTCACCCTGCTGCCGATGATGTATTGCGAAGCGGAACTGAACAACGGCACGCTGGTGCAGTTGCTGCCGGAATGGTCATTGCCCGGCGGCTGGTTGCAAGCGGTGTATCCGCACCGGCGAGGAGTGATGCCGGCGGTGCGTGCCTGGATCGATCATCTGGTTGAGTCGTTTAATGCCTGTGGAGAGCGATTGTTATGAAACAAGGAAAGTTGAGCGAAGCGGACGTCGCGGATTTTTGCCTGGCATTGCCCGGCGCTCAAGAAGACTACAAATGGGGCGGCGTGCGGGTGTTTTCGATTGCCGGCAACAAGATGTTCGCCCTGCAGGGGCTGCGCGGTGAGTCGCTGGCGTTCAAGGTCGACAAGGATCTGTTTCTCGGTCATTGCGACCGGCCGGGCATTCACCCGGCGCCGTATCTGGCACGGGCGCAGTGGATCATCATGCACCCGCCCTACCCTTTGGGCGCCGAGGAACTGCGAGGGTTGCTGCAACGTTCCCACCAGTTGGTGGTGAGCAAGCTGCCGAAGAAAACCCAGGTGGGTTTGCTGCTGTAGCCCTAACCCAGCGCCAACAGGTTCGAGCCGAGGAACAACTGATCGATCCAGAACACCTGGTGCAGCGCGACAATCACCCAGAACAGAATCTGAAACGACACCTTGCGCGTCTTGTGCCGGAATACTTGCTGGGCGATCAACGCACCCGGCCAGCCGCCCGCCAGTTCCACGGCGTGCAGGACGTTCTCCGGGGTGCGCCAGGCCTCGGCGCGAGCTTTGCGCTTGTCGGCCCAGTACAGGAAGAACGCCAGCACGCTGACAATTCCGTAGGCCGTCAGCGGTACCAGTGAGATTCCGCGCAGCCACATCGACAGCGAACCGAACAGCGGCAACGCACAGACGATCAGCAACACCATCAGCTTCAACTTCAGATGCTGGATGCTGCCACCGGAAGGACCGCGATCCGGCCGGCGCGCGCGGGAGTCACTCATGCCTTGGCCGCCGCCCAGTCCACCCAGCCGAATTGCCAGGTCGCCAGAATCAACAGGCCGAAAACGATCCGGTACCAGGCGAAGGCCGCGTAGCTGTGGCTGGCGATGAACTTCAGCAAGCCGCGAACAGCGATCATGGCGAAAATGAACGCCGTGACAAAACCGATGGCAAACACCGGGAAGTCAGCCGGCACGAACAGCTGGCGGTACTTGTAGCCCGAGTACACCGCCGCACCGACCATGGTCGGCATCGCCAGGAAGAACGAGAACTCGGTGGCGGTCTTGCGTGACAGGCCGAACAACAGGCCGCCGATGATGGTCGAGCCGGAGCGCGAGGTGCCCGGGATCATCGCCAGGCATTGGGCAAAGCCGACCTTCAGTGCATCTTTCCAGGTGATCTCGTCCACGGTTTCGGCGTGCACTTCATGCTGCCGACGCTCGGCCCACAACATGATGATGCCGCCCACCACCAGCGCCGTCGCCACGGTGACCGGGTTGAACAGGTACTTGTGAATCAGATCGGCAAAGATCACGCCCAGCACCACGGCGGGCAGGAAGGCGATCAGCAGGTTGGCGGTAAAGCGTCGCGCACTCGGCTGAGTCGGCAAACCGATGACCACGTCGAGAATCTTGCGGCGAAACTCCCAGACCACCGCGAGAATCGCGCCGAGCTGGATGATGATGTTGAACGCCATGGCGCGTTCGCCACCGAAGTTCAGCAGGTCGGCGACAATGATCTGGTGTCCGGTACTGGAAATGGGCAAAAACTCCGTCAGCCCTTCTACAACTCCAAGAATCAGTGCCTGCAAGGCGGTCCAAAGATCCATCAATCCCCCAAAGAGCGATGCTCAGCGGCATGCCCCGATAGTATTTTTTTACGTTCACTGCGTTCAGCGTAGCTGTTTGTTGCTGTACCGATTCCGCGCGCAAAGGATCCACACGAAACAGTCAAAATTCCGTGAAATGGCAACTTGGGTTCAGGTTTTCACGCGCGGGGCCGAAATCCTATCAGACAAGCCGTAATAGCGCTGCCGCGTTCTACGACTTGGGTCGCGTATGCCCGGCCATGGAAACGTGGTTGGATGCTGGCGGTGATTTATTACAAGAAAAAGAAATCGGAGTGACAGCGTTATGAACAGCTTGCGCAGTGTGTCGATCAGCCGACGCTTGTGGCTCATCTTGATTGTGGCGGTGGTCATGCTGCTGACCCTGGGCCTGTTGATGCTCAAGCAGATCCACGATGACCTGTATCACGCCAAGGCCCAGAAAACCCAGCATGTGGTGCAGACCGCCAGCGGTTTGCTGACCTATTACCAGGGCCTGGAAGCGGCCGGAACCCTGACCCGCGACGCCGCCCAGAAGCAGGCACTGACCGCGATTCGCGGCCTGCGTTATGACCAGAACGATTACTTCTGGATCAACGACCTCACACCCGTGATGGTCATGCACCCGACCAATCCCAAGCTTGAAGGCCAGAACCTCTCGGCGATCCGCGATCCGGACGGTTTTGCGGTGTTCAACGAGATGGTTGCCATCGCCAAGTCCAAGGGCGCCGGCATGGTCGACTACCGTTGGCCGAAACCCGGTGCCAGTGAACCGGTGGCCAAGACCTCCTACGTGAAACTGTTCGAGCCATGGGGCTGGGTACTGGGTTCCGGCGTGTACGTCGACGATGTACAGGCCGAGTTTCAGGGCCAGGTGATCAAGGCTTCCGTCGTCGGCCTGGTGATCGCACTGATCATGGGCGTGCTGGTGATCCTGATTGCCCGCAGCATCGTCCGCCCGTTGCAGGAAACCGTGAACGCCATGGCCAACATCGCCAGCGGCGAAAGCGACCTGACCCGCAGCCTCGACACCCACGGTCAGGACGAAGTCACGCAGTTGGCGCATCACTTCAATGCCTTCACCGCCAAGCTGCGCCGGGTGATCGGCGATTTGCAGGTGTCGGCCAGCGCGCTGGGCCAGTCCTCCACTGAACTGGGCAATGACGCGAACCAGGCTCAGCAGCGCAGCCAGCAACAGTCGCAGCAGATGGAACTGGTGGCGACCGCCATCAATGAAGTCACTTACGGCGTGCAGGATGTGGCGAAGAACGCCGAGCATGCCGCCAACGAAATGCGCGATGCCGAGGCTCAGGCGCAACAGGGCCAGATCAACATCGACGGCAGCCTGCAACAGATCGACAAACTGTCCGGCACCATCGATCAGGCGGTCGAGGTGATTCGTACGCTGGCGACCGAAAGCACGCAGATCGGCAGCGTTCTGGAGGTAATCCGCTCGATTGCCGAACAGACCAATCTGCTGGCGCTCAACGCGGCCATCGAAGCCGCCCGCGCCGGCGAACAGGGGCGAGGTTTTGCGGTGGTGGCCGATGAGGTCCGCCTGCTGGCGCAACGCACGCAGAAATCCACGGCGGAAATCCAGTCGATGATCGAGCGTCTGCAAAACCATTCCGAAGCCGCCGTGAAAGTGATCGGTGACAGCAGCAAGGCTTCACAACTGACCATCGAGCAGGCCGGACTGGCCGGTGCGAGCCTGAATGCCATCGGCCAGGCGCTGCGCAACCTCAACGGCCTGAACGCGTCGATCGCCAGTGCGACCCTGCAACAGGCGCACGTGGTCGAGGACATCAACCAGAACGTCACCCAGGCCGCCGGCCTGTCCCACAGCACCGCAATGGCCGCTGAGCAGTCGAGTGCCGCCAGTGTGCGGCTGGGCCAGTTGAGCGAGCAGTTGAACGGATTGCTGCGCCAGTTCCGCGTCTGACGTTGTTGCCCTGTGGGAGGCTCACTCCCACAGGTTTTTGGGTACAATCCGCCCCCTCTTTTATTCCCTCCAAGGATCTTGCATGTCCGGGCTCGAACTGTTTGCCGCCGCCCTCGGTGTGATCGCCGTCTGGCTGACGGTCAAACAGAATCCCTGGTGCTGGCCGATCGGGCTGGTCATGGTGTTGCTCTACAGCTGGGTCTTCTTCGAGGTGAAGCTGTATTCGGACATGTTGCTGCAGGTGGTTTACGCCGCCCTGCAAGTCTACGGCTGGTGGCAATGGACCCGGGCCGGGACGATGCATGACGGCCGTCAGGTCAGCCGGCTCGACACGCCTTCAATCCTCAAAGGGCTGGCCATCGGCAGCGTCGGCAGTCTGCTGCTGGGCGCCGCCATGGCGCACTGGACCGATGCCGCGCAACCCTGGCTCGACGCCGTACTGACCGGTTTCAGCCTCGTCGCGCAATTCTGGATGGCCCACAAGCGCCTGCAATGCTGGGCATTGTGGTTCGTGCTGGATGTGATCTTCGTCGGCCTGTTCCTTTATAAGGCGCTTTACCTCACCGCTGCGTTGTACGCCTTGTTCACCCTGATCGCGGTGCTGGGCTGGCGGGAATGGCGCGCCGATCCGGCGTTGCGCACATGAAAGTCGTCGTCCTCACCGGGCCGGAGTCCAGCGGCAAGAGCTGGCTGGCGGCCGGTCTTCAGCAACAGTTCGGCGGCCTGCAGGTGGACGAGTACGTGCGCTGGTTCATCGAGCAGAATCCACGGGACACCTGCCTCGCCGATATCCCCGAGATCGCTCGCGGCCAGTTGCTATGGGAAGACGACGCACGAGCGCAACAACCGCCGCTGCTGATCCTCGACACGCACCTGCTGAGCAATATGCTGTGGAGCCAGACATTGTTCGGCGAGTGCCCGGCCTGGTTGGAAACAGAGCTTTTGGCCCGCCATTACGACCTGCACCTGTTGCTCTCCCCGGAGCAGATCGACTGGACTGACGATGGCCAACGCTGCCAGCCGCAACTGAGTGAACGACTGGCGTTCTACAACGCCACAAAGGCCTGGCTGGAGCAGCATCGCCAACCGGTCCGGATCATTCAGGGCGACTGGGCCGCACGGCAGATTCAAGCTTTCGACGCCGTGCGAAACCTGCTGCAAGGCTGACCCCGTTTCCCGGGTCGGTTTCCCCTGCTTTGGGGGCAAAGTGTCCGATCCTGAAACACTCCCTCGGGTGCAAAGTGCCCGTCTCAACGGCCTTCATCGCTTTGTCACCCGACTTGTTACGCCTGTGAAACACATGCTCGCAAACCCTTGTTCCAGAGCTTTGCAACGACTATAGCCACCCGCACCGACAGAGGGTTGTTTCAATCGTGAAACAGCTTTTGTATCAAGGCTGCACGCCATCCATCCAACCCATTGAGATCCTTGAATATTTAAAAAGCGGCACAGCTTTCGCTCTCTCCTTCACAACGCTGACCAGGCCCAGCCCACTGAAGAAGGAATTGCCGCCGTGGGAAATTTCAATAAAGCCTTCACTTGCCTTCTGCTGATCGGATCAGCTGCCAGCACTTTCCTCAGTTTCAACGTTCAGGCCGAAGGCAATGGCGTGATCGTGCTCAATCGCGACGTCCAGCCCATCCCCATCGGACGCAGCGCTCCCGGCAAAGACCCTTACCCGACCACCGTGAATGCCAACCCATCGGGTCGTATCGACCAGGCAATGACCAGCACCGAACTCAGTGACGGTGAATTTGCCAGTGTAGCCAGTGGCGCATCCATTCGCGGAAACATGGCCGTAGGGTCAAGCCTGCCCGGCACCAACGTCTTGACCAATCCAAACGGTCTGCCCGGCATGGGAGCCGGTCATGGCGGCGGTAGCGGTGGCACGATTTCCAACACCATCAACCGCTCCCTCAGCACCGGTCTGGCTCCGCTGACCCGCATGGCCGGAGGCCAATAAGATGAATCGTTCCCTGCTCCTGCTTGCTCTGCTTGGCTGCACCAGCGTCATGGCCGATCCGAGCGCCGTGGACAGCGCCAACATTCAGAACTCCGGCGTGCAGTACAACGGCAACTTCAACGTCAACCAGGCCGCCGGCGACCAACAGCAACAGACCAACGTCAAGTCGATTGCCATCGGCACGTCGGCCAGCGCCACCACCACCATTCACCAGAAACTCGATACCCCCGCCGACCGCTCGATCAACGCGAGCTCCACCATCGGCGGTACCTCATTCAGTAACGGCAACGGTGCACTGGGCGTGAACCAGGGTTCCGGGGCCAACAACCAGATGGCCAACGCCATGCGCATCAGCATCAGTGCTGCGCCGCAGAGCGTTGACGATAGCGCCCTTTCCCAACAGAACGTGGCGTTGTTACCGAGCTCAGGAGCAACTGGTACCTCACCCGGCAGTCGCCAGGTCACGACAAGTGATCAGGCCTTCACCGGCAGCCGAGGGGTAATCCAGGTGAACCAGAGTGCCGGGGTGGGGAACCGAATGGCTAACACCCTGAGCATCCGGGTCGCTGACTGACCCAAACAAGAAGCAGTGCAATTAGAAAGTACCAACACTTAACCAACTAATAAGCACGACGGAGAAACACCATGAAACCTACAATGGCCCTCAAACCACTGGTTTTCGCTCTCGCAGCAGTGATGGCAATCGCAGCACAGGCAGGCGGTCGTGATGATAACAATCACGGTCATGGTAACGGGCACGGCAATGGGCATGGTCATGACCATGATCCAAAAGGCCCAACCCTGGAAGAACTGCTGCAAATCGGCGCAGGCGCCGGTGCCGCAGTGCTTGATGTGCAAAACAACAGCGGTAACACCGTGTTGAACCAGGGCACCCAAAACAACGCTGGCGTGAGTAATGCCGTCAATGGCGCCAACGGCAACATCGGGGTGAACAACGCCGCTGGCGATGGCAACCAACAAGACAACGCCGCTGCTCTGGCAACCGCTGACGAAAGCTTCATCTTCGGCTCCGCCGTATCCGCCTCCAGCGCGACTCAAGTCAACACCAACAACGGTGTCGCCAACTACTCCAGCACTGCCAACGCCAGCCTGAACAACGTCGGCAACAGCGGCTCGGGTAACATTGGCGTGAACAACGCTGCCGGCAACTTCAACCAACAGAAAAACAACCTGGCAATCGCTGTGTCCGGTGGTCGTGTAGCGCAAGCCGCTGCCGCCGCCAACCAAAGCACCACCGGTCTTCAAGTGGCCAACAACGGCACCCAGACCTACAAAAAAGATACGCTCACTGGCACATTTACCGCAGGCGGCGTATTCGTGGCCGCAGGCACCGCAACCACCAAAGACGATGATCATGGTCATGGTCACGGCGGTTATGGCAACGACGACAGAGGCCACGGCGGCAACGGCGGCGGCAAAGATCAGAAATCTGACTTCGTTGCTGTGGGTGTCTTCGGTCTGGCTGGCGTAACCACTCAACAAGTGATGACCCCAGACGGCTGGAAAAACCCTGTCACCAACAATGCCAGCATGACCAACGTTGGCAATGGCTGGTCGGGTAACGGTGGCTTCAACAACGCTGCTGGCGTTGGCAACCAACAAAGCAACTCGCTGTCCATCGCTGCAGGTTGCAAAGCCTGCATGTAATCGCGATCGAAACGAAAGCCCCGGAAACGGGGCTTTTCCTCAGTCCGCAAAGGCGTATCGATCATGCGTAAGACTGCCCTCCTCGCCCTGCTTTGCCTCTCTGGTCTGACCCAGGCTGCCCAGATGCCCGTGGCTGCCCTGCCCGGTGGCGTACTGGTCTACAAAAACGTGCAAAGCATTCGTGAGCGCAAGTTTTCCGACATCGTCGAACAAAAAACCGATTTCAGCTGCGGCGCCGCCGCACTGGCTACGGTACTGCGCCAGGCTTATTGGCTCGACGTCGATGAAGAGCACATCATCAAAGGCATGCTGGTCAACGCTGACCAGGACCTTGTCCGTACTCAAGGTTTTTCCATGCTGGACATGAAGCGCTACATAGAAAGCATCGGCATGCGCGCCAGGGGCTACAAGATTCCACCGGAAAAACTCGACGCGGTCACTATCCCGGTGGTGGTACTGATGGAAATTCGCGGCTACAAGCATTTCGTCGTGCTGCAGCGAGCGGACAAGGATTGGGTTTACATCGGAGACCCGGTTCTCGGCCATAAACGCTACAAACATGATGACTTTGTCAAAGGTTGGAACGGCATTGTCTTTGCCATCGTCGGCCCCGGATACGACAAGACCAATGCATTACGCAGTCCTCCGGCACCGCTGACCGCCAAGAACAAGCTGGATAACTTCAACCCCGTCAAAGATGCTGAATTGATGGACTTCGGGTTCATACAGAGCGACTTCTTTTAATCGCCGATTATAAAGAATGGGGCTGGATGTCCCGGGAGCAGCAGATGAAAACCTCATACTGGCTGGCCGCTGCCTGCCTGGCAGCGAGTGCTTCAGGCTATGCCAATGCAGGATTCAAACCCATCGAAATCCAGGATTCGGAGCTGTCACAGCTTCGCGGTCGTTATGTCATGCCGGGGCGGATCATCAGCTTCGGCATCGTCATGAGCAGTACCTGGCGCAACGCCAGCGGAGATCTGATCGGGGCCTCAACCGCGATGCAACTACAGGCAGCAACCGTAAAACCCGAATTCTATGTCTCGACCATCAAGGAAACCGGTAACGGCAGCACCCTGCAAACGGGTACCGGCTCAGTCATTGGTGGCGCAGGACTCAACAGTTCCCAAGGCGTGACACAAAGCGTTCGCGCCGCCGGCGACGGCAACTCGGCCTACAACAACGTTGCGATCAACGTTTCGGAAGCCAACCAGGCACCGGCGCTGATACCGGCTCAAGGGCAAGCCTTGATGGCCGGACAAACGATTTCCGGCAGTAATGCCGCCGGCAGCGTCGCTGTTTCGGCCACCGGTGGTGGCGTGCAAATGGCCATCCAGGCCGCAGGCAATCAGGGCACAGCCCTGCAACAGGTAGCCCAGGGCGGGCTGCTGCAAAACACCCGTTTGCTCGGTAATGCAAACGTCGTCAACAACCTGACGCAACTCAATGTTGTCCTTAGTAATAACGGCATGAGCGCCGGCGCGCTTGACTGCAATTTGAGTCAACTCAGAGCACTACGCAATATCGGATATTGAACTACGCTGAGTCTCGATCATTGGGCTTAAAGGGACGGCTTATTCATGTATCGATCAGTATCACTGCGTGCCGCTGTATGTTTGAGTACTCTTCTACCCGCGGCGATGCTGCAAGCAGCACCCGATGCGGATGTGGAGACCCTGAAACAGGAACTTCTGGAGCTGAAGCAACGATACGAAGTACAACAAAAAGCCCTGGCGGTACTCGAGCAACGGGTCCGCCAGGTCGAAGATCAACCGGCTTCCCCACCACCGAAACGCCTGGCCAAATCGCCAGCCGACATGAAAGGCAATCCGAAAGTGGCCACAGGTACCGGGGCCGCAGCAGCGTCGGGGGGCGCCGCCGGGGGCAGTGGCGCTTCTTACGGCCAGTCGCTTGCCGACGATTCGCAACCTGCACAGAGTGTGTCCAACCTGTACGACGAGGCCAGCGGCTTCTTTGGCGGCGGCAAGTTCAGCTTTGAAACCGGCATAACCTATTCGCGTTATGACACTCGCCAGCTGATTCTCAACGGCTTCCTGGCACTGGACTCGATCTTTCTGGGCAACATCAACCTCGACCGGATCAAGGCCGATACCTGGACCCTCGACCTGACGGGCCGCTACAACTTCGATAACCGCTGGCAGTTCGACGTGAACGTGCCGGTCGTGTATCGCGATTCGACTTATCAGTCGGGCGGCGGCAATCAGGGCGCAGCCAACGTCACCACGGAACAGGATGTTTCGCGGGATCCGACCATTGGCGACGTCAACTTCGGCATCGCCTATAAGTTCCTGGACGAGTCGGCCAACACCCCGGACGCGGTGGTCACCCTGCGGGTGAAAGCCCCGACCGGCAAGGACCCGTTCGGTATCAAGCTGCGTCAGACCGACGCCAACACCAACCTGTTCGTGCCTGACACCCTGCCGACCGGCAACGGCGTCTGGTCGATCACCCCGGGTGTTTCGCTGGTCAAGACGTTTGACCCGGCCGTGTTGTTCGGCAGCTTGTCCTACACCCACAACCTGGAGGAATCGTTTGACGACATCAGTTCCACGGTCAACCAGAAAACCCCGGGCAAGGTCCGTATCGGCGACAGCTTCCAGATCGGCGCAGGCATAGCCTTCGCACTGAACGAAAAAATGAGTATGTCGTTCTCGGTCTCTGACCTTGTACAACGCAAGAGCAAGCTGAAACAGGATGGCGCGGACTGGGAATCGGTGGTGTCCAGTGACGCCAACGCCGGTTACTTCAACGTCGGCATGACCATTGCGGCCACCGACAACCTGACCATCGTACCCAACCTGTCCATCGGCATGACCGACGATGCCCCGGACTTTTCCTTCAGCCTGAAATTCCCGTACTACTTCTAAACCGCGACACTATGAAAAGGCCCACTGCGACTTGCATCGCAGCGGGCCTTTTCAGCTTCTTGCCGGAAGAAGCACCGCGCCCTAGCGGATCTGGTGTTTATGCAGCAAGCGGTAGAACGTCGGCCGTGAAACCCCCAGCACTTTGGCGGCCACGCTGAGGTTGTCGCTGTGCCGGTTCAACACATCGCACAACGCCTGGCGTTCGGCCCGGGTCTTGTAGTCTTCGAGGGTGCCCATCGGTGTGGCAATCGACTGTTGGCTGATCAGCCCCAGGTCACGGGCCTCGATCTGCCGCCCTTCGGCCAGCACCAAGCCCCGGCGTACACGGTTGGCCAGCTCACGGACATTGCCCGGCCAGTCGTGTTTACCCATGGCGATCAAGGCGTCTTCGCTGAAACTGCGCGGACGACGGCCGGTTTCATGGCTGTAGAAATGGGAAAAGTGGTTGGCCAGCATCGACAGGTCGCCATGGCGCTCACGTAATGGCGCGGTCACGACTTGCAGCACATTCAGCCGGTAGTACAAGTCCTCACGGAAGCGCTTCTTCTCGATCGCGGCTTCCAGGTCGACGTGGGTGGCCGCCAATACCCGGACATCCACCGGGATCGGCTGGCTGCCGCCGACTCGCTCGATGTGTTTTTCCTGGAGGAAGCGCAGCAGATTGGCTTGCAGTTCCAGCGGCAGATCACCGATTTCGTCCAGAAACAGGGTGCCGCCGTTGGCGGCCTCGATGCGTCCGACCTTGCGCTGATGGGCGCCGGTGAACGCGCCTTTTTCGTGGCCGAACAGCTCGGACTGGATCAGATGCTCGGGAATCGCCCCGCAGTTGATGGCCACGAACGGTTTGCTGTGCCGTTGCGATTGCCGATGCAAGGTGCGGGCGACCAGTTCCTTACCGGTGCCGCTTTCGCCACGTATCAGCACCGGCGACTCGGTAGGAGCGAGTTTGCTCAGCAGTTTGCGCAGCTCGCGAATCGGTTTGCTGTCCCCCAGCAACTCGTGTTCCGGCTGATCGACGTGAATCGTGCCCTGGCCACGCAGGCGTGCCATGCCGAACGCCCGGCCGAGGGTGACCTGCACCCGCGACACGTCGAACGGCAAGGTATGAAAGTCGAAAAACCATTCGCAGACAAAATCCCCGACATTCTGCAGGCGCAGCACTTCCTGATTCAGTACGGCGATCCATTCGGTGCCGCTGCGGCTGATCAGTTCCTTGACCGCCTCGGGACGTTCCAGGTGAAAAGGTTGCAAGCGCAACAGGCCGACATCGCAACTGCGGTCAGCGGCATTTTCCAGGCTGCAACTGTCTACGTCCCAGCCGACAGCGCGTAAACCGGGCAGTAATCGGTGACAGTCGTCACAAGGGTCGACGACCAATAAACGTCGTAATGCAGGCGCTTCGCTCATGACTGTTCCTTGGCGCCAAATTATAGGAAATGATTGTAAAAACAGTCATTTGGCAGACCTGGCTGTAACATTAGCAAGAATTTGACGGCGCCTTGTATCGATTGCTTATAGATGTACAAGGGAAGCAGTTATAAGAAGCTGCTTTATTAGTTAGCTATCGACTTGAATCTTTCACCAGGCTTTCAAAAACTGTCGGATGACTGATTGTATGTAAGAAAGTCGAAATTTCTTCAAATTCGGTGTGACCCGCCAGCGGGTTGCGTGCATCAGTACAAGTAACTCGCCGAACGGTAAGCCCAACCGACGGCACATCACTTGATTGGGCACTATAGAGAGAAGACCCCATGACCGCCCCGCTCCGTATCAACGAAGCTCTTTTGATTGCCAACCACGCATTTAAACCTTTCCAATGCGTGGCCTGGGCTCCACAAGACGGCAATGGCGAACTGAGCCTGACCGTTATCGACCGCACCAACTCGCAGATTGGTCGCACCCGCATTCCAAGCAGTGCCTATTCCGATCCAGCTCAACTTGAATACCTGTTGCAACAGGCTCGCGCTGAACTGAGCGACGAGGGTTACGCACTGCAATCCTGGTCGATGCCGCACTGATTCGAGGGCGATGCGGATGGTTTTCGAGCCATCCGCCCTTTTCTGTTAGTTGCCGAATCTTTTTAAACTTCAGCCTGCTTGTACAACTTCCCCAAATACTTTCGCACCTGAATGCTTGGCAGGCTTGCGACTGGTTCCAAAAGACACTGTTCTGGCACAGTACGACCCTCCACCTGTTAGTTCTGTCAGTTGTACTTGTGCGTCTACAGGGATTGAATGTTTCGCTCATGCAGTTGCCAACCTGGCTCCCGGGTATCGGTCAACTCGCAAGGAGAAGCATGCATGTCAACCCAGACCGCTATTGCGCTCCCGGCGCTAGCGAATAACGCCGGACAACTCGACAAGACATTTGCCAATAACGGCGTGGCTCAGGTTTATTTTGCCGGCAGCACTTCCAGCCTGACTCAACACGTAGCGCTCGACCCGCAAGGTCGCATCCTGGTCGCCGCCAAGGTCGTCACCCCTCAAGGCAGCCGTTTCGGCCTGGCGCGTCTACTGGATGATGGCTCTGCGGATCTTGGCTTCGGCTTTCAGGGCAGCGTGATCGGCCAGTTCACTTCCGGCTTCGAAGCCACGGGCAGCAAGCTCCAGGTCTTGCCTGACGGGCGAATCCTGCTGGCAGGTCTGCATTACGAATCCGAACATCGCACGTTGCCCGCCCTGGCGCTGTTCGATGCGCACGGCCGACCCGCCCTGGACTTCGGCGACAACGGCCGGAAAATCATTCGCCTGCCCGGCGATCTGTCCATGGGCACCCGCGACACCTGGCTGCCGCCTGGCGTTCCGGGGGCAGAAGCCTGCGATTTCGCCGTCCAGAATGATGGACATATTCTGTTGATTGCCAACCACCACTGCTCATTGGCCGACCACGTCGGCATGCTGATCCGCGTCACGCCCAGCGGTAATCTTGACGAAACCTTCAATGGTCGAGGTTTTGTGATGGTCCGGCACCTGCTGCTCAACACCTGGCTGGGGGGCTTGTTGCTGCAGGAAGACGGGCGAATCGTGGTGGCTGGTGCGATCGACTTCCCCCAGGAAGGCCTGCTCGCACGTTACCTGCCGGACGGGCAGCTCGACGAACGCTTTGCGCTGGACGGATTCCTG
Organism: Pseudomonas sp. GW821-FHT09E04; assembly: GCF_059416185.1. NCBI lineage: Bacteria > Pseudomonadati > Pseudomonadota > Gammaproteobacteria > Pseudomonadales > Pseudomonadaceae > Pseudomonas > Pseudomonas sp. GW821-FHT09E04. Next base: position 334,129 of record NZ_JBWKOR010000001.1, on the reverse strand, counting down.
GCCTTCAAGGCCCAGGGGCACAGTGCGCTGGTCAATCAGGTCATCCAGTCCATGGACCATTTGCATTGCTTTGGCAGCAGCCGCGACCCGATCCGGTGCATGGCGCTGTCAATTCACAGCAATGGTCGCCCAGACCTGCACTGCAACAACGGTCAGCCCAACCTGCTGGACATCGGCCCCAGCGGCTGCCAGTGGAGTGCTGCGCAACGTATGTCGGACGGTCGACTCATCGCGGCAGGCGCGACGATTGGCGGGGTCGAGGCTGATTTCATCGTCGCCCGCTATCTGGCCGACGGTCGTCTCGACCAAAGTTTCGGCACCGGTCACGGCTGGCTGCGTACGCGACTGGGCCGCAGTCTCGACACCGCCACATCGCTGGCACTGCAACCGCAAGGTGGAATTCTGGTCGGCGGTTATTCACTGGATGGCAACTACCGCGCCGTGGTGGTGCGTTATCTGAACCCATAAAACGGCAAATCCGGAAATCGAAACCTCCTGCGCTTGATCTTGCTCAACGCTTACGGCAACTTGCGCGCTTCTTAAAGCAAGGAGCAACCGATGTCCGGTTCGATGGCCCAGGCGTTCGCGCACAACTTTCTCGGGCATTCGCCCCGCTGGTACAAGGCGTGCATCGTCGGGTTCCTGATTCTCAACGCCGTGGTGCTGTGGTCGGCAGGTCCTGTCGCCGCAGGCTGGCTGTTGGTGATCGAATTCATTTTCACCCTGGCCATGGCGCTCAAGTGCTATCCGCTGATGCCTGGCGGCTTGCTGCTGATCGAAGCGCTGCTGTTGAAGATGACCACGCCCCAGGCGCTGTACGAAGAGTTGCAGCACAATTTTCCGGTGATTCTGCTGCTGATGTTCATGGTCGCCGGCATCTACTTCATGAAGGATCTGCTGCTGTTTCTGTTCTCGCGCCTGCTGCTCGGCGTGCGTTCGAAGATGCTGCTGGCGCTGATGTTCTGCTTCTTGTCGGCGTTTCTTTCGGCCTTTCTCGACGCACTGACCGTGACCGCCGTGATCATCAGCGCCGCCGTCGGTTTCTATTCGGTCTACCACCGGGTCGCCTCCGGCAACGATCCGCGTCAGGACAGCGAATTCAGCGACGATCAACACCTTCCCAAGCTGCATCATGAGGATCTGGAACAGTTCCGCGCTTTCCTGCGCAGTCTGCTGATGCATGGCGCCGTCGGCACTGCGCTGGGCGGCGTCTGCACGCTGGTTGGCGAGCCGCAGAACCTGCTTATCGGCCATGAGATGGGTTGGCACTTCGCCGAGTTTTTCCTCAAGGTCGCACCGGTTTCCCTGCCAGTGCTGGCGGCCGGTCTGTTGACCTGTATGTTGCTGGAGAAGCTGCGCTGGTTCGGCTACGGCACCTTGCTGCCGGACAACGTCCGCGCCGTTCTCGCCAATTACGCCAGCGAAGACGATGCCGAACGCACCCCGCGTCAACGTGCCGCGCTGCTGGTACAGGGCGTAGCCGCATTGATCCTGATTGCCGGGCTGGCGTTCCACATCGCCGAAGTGGGCCTGATCGGTTTGATGGTCATTGTGCTGATCACCGCTTTCACCGGCATCACTGACGAGCATCGACTGGGCAGCGCGTTCAAGGACGCCATGCCGTTTACAGCCTTGCTGGTGGTTTTTTTTGCCGTGGTGGCGGTGATCCATGATCAGCAACTGTTCGCGCCGCTGATTCAGTGGGTGCTGGCCTTGCCCGCCGAGCAGCAACCGGGGATGCTGTTCATCGCCAACGGTCTGTTGTCGGCGATCAGTGACAACGTGTTCGTGGCGACGATCTACATCACCGAGGTCAAACAGGCATTCCTGTCAGGCCATATGAGCCGTGAACATTTCGAGACGCTGGCCATCGCGATCAACACCGGCACCAATCTGCCGAGCGTGGCGACGCCCAATGGTCAGGCTGCGTTTCTGTTTCTGCTGACGTCGGCGATTGCACCGCTGGTGCGGTTGTCCTACGGGCGAATGGTGTGGATGGCGTTGCCCTACACCGTGGTGATGGGGTTGCTGGGCTGGTATGCCGTGAGTTACTGGCTGTAGAAACAACAACGGGAGCCCTTGGGCTCCCGTTTTTTTTATGCGTCGATCAGAGCGGCAACATGTATTTCTCGATGGCCTGCGCCACACCGTCCTCGGTATTCGGCCCGGTCACCACGTCCGCCTGACGCTTCACGGCGTCTTCTGCCTGACCCATGGCGATCGACAGGCCGGCGACATGGAACATCGCCGGATCGTTGCCGCCATCGCCAATCGCTGCAGTCTGCGCCAGCGGAACGCCCAGATGGGCAGCAATAGTTGCCAGAGCCGCGCCCTTGTTGGCGTCGAGTGCCGTCACGTCCAGATACACCGGTTGCGAACGCGACACCTGCGCCATGCCCTCGACCTTCGCCAGCAAACGTGCCTCCAGCTCGATCAACAGTCCGGTGTTGTTGCTGGTCGCCACGATCTTGTCGATGCGCTCCAGGTACGGCTCGAAACTGTCGACCACCACCGGCGGATAACCGAGGCCATGCTGCTCACGCGGGACCATCGGTCCGTGGGGATCCTTGAGCAGCCAGTCACCACCGCTGAACACCCAGATCTCGACCGCCGGCTGATCGGCAAACAACGCCAGTGCCGTAAGTGCCGCTGTGGCTGGCAGGTAATGTGCGACCAGAATGCTGCCGTCCGGGTTGACGATCGTGCCGCCGTTGAAGGCGGCGGTCGGCAGATCGACGCCCAAGGCTTCGATCTGTTGCAACATGGCTTTGGGCGGGCGCCCGGTGGCGAGGCTGAACAACACGCCCGCCTCACGCAGCGCACGAACGGCATCAATGGTGCGCTGGCTCAGACTGTGATCGGGCAGCAACAGCGTGCCGTCCATGTCGCTCAACAGAAAACGGATCGGCTCACTCATCCGAGACCATGCCAGACGCGACCATCGCGAGTCAGCAGATCATCGGCAGCCTGAGGCCCGTCTTCGCCCGCGGCATAACTCTGCACGCTCGCGTCCTGTTGCCAGGCATCGAGGAACGGTTGCACCGCACGCCAGCCGTTCTCGATGTTGTCGGCGCGCTGAAACAGCGTCTGGTCACCGGTCAGGCAGTCGTAGATCAGCGTTTCGTAGCCGGTGGACGGCTGCATTTCGAAGAAATCCTTGTAGGCGAAGCCCAGTTCGATGTTGGCCATGTTCAGCGCCGGCCCCGGCCGTTTCGCCAGCAGGTCGAACCACATGCCTTCGTTGGGCTGGATCTGGATGCGCAGGTAGGTCGGCTGCAACTCATCGACCTCGGTGTCACGGAACTGCGCATACGGCGCCGGTTTGAAGCAGATGACGATCTCGGTGTCGCGCACGCTCATGCGCTTGCCGGTGCGCAGGTAGAACGGCACGCCAACCCAGCGCCAGTTGTCGATCATCACCTTGAGCGCCACGTAGGTTTCGGTGGTGCTTTCGGGCGAGACGTTGGCTTCTTCGCGATAACCGGCCAGTGGTTTGCCGTCGATTTCGCCAGCGCCGTACTGACCGCGCACCGAGTTGGCCCGCGCCTCTTCAGTGGTCCACGGGCGGATCGCCCCGACCACCTTGGCCTTCTCGCCCCGCACCGCATCGGCGCCGAACGCGGCCGGTGGCTCCATTGCCACCATCGCCAGCAACTGGAACAGGTGATTGGGCACCATGTCCCGCAAGGCGCCGGTGTGTTCGTAAAAACTGCCGCGGGTCTCGACGCCGACGGTTTCGGCGGCGGTGATCTGCACGTGATCGATGTAGTGATTGTTCCAGAACGCTTCGAACAGGCTGTTGGAGAACCGGCTGACCAGAATGTTCTGCACAGTTTCCTTGCCCAGATAGTGATCGATCCGGTAGATCTGCTTTTCCGACATGACCTTGAGCAGGCAGGCGTTCAACGCCTCGGCGGTCTGCAGGTCGGAGCCGAACGGTTTTTCGATCACCACCCTTCTGAATGCTTCGGGGTTTTCTTCCAGCAAACCGGCGCTGCCGAGACGGCGCACCACTTCGCTGAAGAAACGCGGCGCGGTGGCCAGATAGAACACCGCGTTGCCGGTGCCGCTGTCGGCGATTTTCGCCGCCAGCGCGGAATAAGTGCTGTCGTCCAGGAAGTCGCCCTGGACGTAGCTGATACCTTTGGCGAGCTTGGCCCACAAGGCCGGATCAAGTATCTGATCGCCCTTGCCGACCTTCGCCGCCACTTCGGTGCGGATGAAGTCTTCGAGCTTTTTGGCGAAGGCTTCATCCGTGATGGCGTTGTGGTCAACGCCGACGATCCGCAGGCCATCATCCAGCAGGCCGTCGCGACTCAGGTTGTACAGCGCCGGCATGAGCAGGCGCTTGACCAGATCACCGTGGGCGCCGAACAGAAACAGCGTGGTCGGTGGCGCGGGGTCTGCCTTGGATTTCCTGCGGATCGTATGGGTCATTTCTTAGGCGTCTCCACGTGGCCACCGAAGCCGAAACGCTGGGCCGAGAGGATCTTGTCGCCGAAGGTGCCCTGGCCGCGGGAGCGGTAGCGCGAGAACAGCGAGTTGGACAGCACCGGGACCGGCACCGCTTGTTCCATTGCAGCTTCGATGGTCCATTGGCCTTCGCCGCTGTCAGCCACGGAGCCCGAGAAACCGTCGAGTTTCGGATCGCTGGCCAGGGCGTCGGCGGTCAGGTCGAGCAACCAGGACGACACCACGCTGCCACGACGCCAGACTTCGGCGATGTCGGCTACGTTCAGGTCGAAACGCTGATCTTCCGGCAGGCGCTCGCTGGACTTGGTCTTGAGGATGTCGAAGCCTTCGGCGAAGGCCGCCATCATGCCGTACTCGATACCGTTGTGGATCATCTTCACGAAGTGACCGGCGCCGGCAGGACCGGCATGGATGTAGCCGTGCTCGGCACGCGAGTCATCGGACTTGCGGTCCTTGGTGCGCGGGATGTCGCCCATGCCCGGCGCCAGAGCGGCGAACAGCGGGTCCAGACGTTTAACGGTCTCGGCATCGCCACCGATCATCATGCAGTAGCCACGCTCCAGGCCCCAGACGCCGCCGGAGGTGCCGACGTCGATGTAGTGCAGGCCTTTCTCGGCCAGGGTCTTGGCCCGGCGGATGTCGTCCTTATAGTTGGTGTTGCCACCATCGATGATGGTGTCGCCCGCCTCGAGCAGAGTGCTCAGGGTTTCGATGGTGTCTTCGGTCGGCGCGCCGGCCGGCAGCATGACCCACACGGCACGCGGCTTGGCCAGGCCTGCGACCAGTGCAGGAAGATCGGCGACTCCGGTAGAGCCCTCGGCGGCCAGGGTGTCGACAAAGGCGGTATTGCGGTCGTAAACAACGGTGGTGTGACCGTTGAGCATCAGACGCCGTGCAATATTGCCGCCCATGCGGCCCAGTCCAATAATCCCGAGTTGCATGTGCTGATGCTCCTTACTACAAATAAAAGTGTGTCAAAGGTTATAGCCCAACGCTCTCATGGAGGTTAGTCCAGAGCGTCGGTGTGAAGTTTCCGGGCATTGTGCCCGATCCAGACTGATAACGTCGGGAAACGTGCCGAAGACACAACGACCATGAAAAATAAAAAAGTTCCATTCGCGGGCAAAAGAAACCAAAATCGGCGCCGATAGCAGGTCAAGGCTCGAAACCGGGGCTGACCTGCAGTTGAGACACGCCATTTGCGAGGTGAGCAATGGGCACAGTACACACAGCAATGCCGCCACAAACCCTGTATGTCACGATCCGTCGCGATGAACTGCGTCAGTTGAAAGACGAACGCGACCAGCTTAAACAAGAGTTGGCGCAATTGCGCCTGATGACCCAGGGCCTTGAGCCGCAGCCTCTGCCCCGCGTACAGCGCTTACCCCACGCCTGACCGCCCGCCTGATCCGGGAGCCGCTGCCCTGCTGTTCCCGACATGATCCGCTCTCTGCCATTTGCGGCAACTAACGAAGTTTTCACATTCGCTTGTTGATACTCCGGCCCATTCTGTCGTGCGTGTCTGCGCGCGGCTTCCGTTCGTCGGTTTTCATGCTCTGGTTCATGAAACGTCCCGGCGGTGGTAATGGTGATCGAGTTGGAGTGCTGAATGGCATTGTTCAAACGCAGCAAAACTGCTGCGGCAGGTTTTGACTGGGCCGGGTTCCTCTGGCTGTTTGTTTTCTTCTGGTACTTCTCCGGTATCACTCAACTGCTGATCCAGCTGACCGGCACCTCCGGATTCTCCGGCTTCCGCCAGGCGTTCGTGATGAGCGCGGTGTGGCTGGCACCGATGCTGCTGTTCCCCAAACGCACCCGTCTGCTCGCCGCCCTGATCGGCGTGGTGTTGTGGGCCTGCTCGATGGCCAGTCTGGGTTACTTCTTCATTTATCAGCAGGAATTCTCCCAGAGCGTCATCTTCATCATGTTCGAGTCGAACGTGTCGGAAGCCGGCGAGTACATGACCCAGTACTTTGCCTGGTGGATGATCCCCGCGTTCCTCGCTCACACGGCGTTCGCCTACTTCCTGTGGACCCGCCTGCGTCCGGTCTACATGCCGCGTGGCCGGGCCTTCGTGGCAGCCATGGCGATTCTGATCGCGGTGGTCGGTTATCCGCTGATCAAGCAGACCCAGCGCACCGGCAGTTTCGCCGGCGGTTTCGAGAAATTCGAAACCCGCATCGAACCGGCCGTGCCTTGGCAGATGGCCGTGGCCTATCACCGTTACCTCGAGACCCTGGGCGAAATGCAGGGCATGCTCGACAGCGCGAGCAAGATCCCGCCGCTGCACAACCTCAAGGACGCTGGCGCCAATCAGCCTGCGACCCTGGTGCTGGTGATCGGCGAGTCGACCAACCGTCAGCGCATGAGCCTCTATGGCTATCAGCGCAAGACCACACCGGAACTGGACAAGCTCAAGGATCAACTCTCGGTCTTCGATAACGTCGTCACCCCGCGCCCGTACACCATCGAGGCGTTGCAGCAGGTGTTGACCTTCGCCGACGAAGAGAACCCGGATCTGTACCTGTCTACGCCGTCGCTGGTCAGCATGATGAAACAGGCCGGCTACAAGACGTTCTGGATCACCAACCAGCAGACCATGACCAAGCGCAACACCATGCTCACGACCTTCTCCGAACAGGCCGACGAGCAGGTGTACCTGAACAACAACCGCAACCAGAACGCCGCGCAATACGATGGCGATGTGATCGAGCCGTTCAACAAGGCTCTGACCGATCCGGCACCGCGCAAGCTGATCGTTGTGCACCTGCTCGGCACGCACATGAGCTACCAGTACCGTTATCCGCCGACCTTCGACAAGTTCCAGGACCGCAACGGCGTGCCGGCCGGTGTGCGTGACGATCAGGTGCCGACCTACAACAGCTATGACAACGCAGTGCTGTACAACGACTTCGTGGTCTCGAGCCTGATCAAGGACTACGCCAAGTCCGATCCGAACGGCTTCCTGCTGTACCTCTCCGACCACGGTGAAGACGTGTTCGACTCGGCGGGCCACAACACCCTGGGCCGTAACGAAAACAAACCGACCGCACCGATGTACACCATTCCGTTCATGGCGTGGGCATCGCCGAAGTGGCGTGAAAACCACGACTGGAGTTTCGCCGCAGACTTGAGCCGGCCTTACAGCAGCGCGCACCTGATCCACACCTGGGCAGACCTGGCGGGTTTGAGCTTCGATGAACTGGACCGCAGCAAAAGCGTGGTCAGCGACAGCTTCAAACAGCGTCCGCTGCTGATCGGCAACCCTTACGAACGTGAGCAGCGAGCCTTGATCGACTTCAGCCTGATGAAGCCGAAAAAGCCCGACGAAGCGCCGAAGGAAGTCGTCAAGCAATAACCTGAAAAGGGCCGGAAACGGCCCTTTTTTCATGCTGTCGCAATACCTCGAAATGACAATATTTCTCGTTTGTTACTAAATCGCACTCCCCCTCTTCGTCTTTGAACCAAAGGAAACTTTCTCTCGAAGACAAGGAGTCGGCTGCGATGTTCGCGCCCATCACCCGTTCCATGACCCTCACCCTGGGCCTGTGCAGTGCTGCATTGAGCCCGGATCTGCTGGCTGAAACCGACGCCGAAAAACAGCCCGAGGCCGCCGCTCCGGCACTCGAGCTGGCCTCCACCAACGTCACCGCCCAAGGCTTGGGCAGTACGACTGAAGACACCGCTTCCTACACCACCGGCGCCATGAGCACGGCCACGCGGTTGAACCTGTCGATCAAGGAAACCCCGCAATCGGTGTCCGTGGTGACCCGCCAGCAGATGGATGATTTCAAGCTCGGTACATTGTCCGAAGCCATGAGCCAGACCACGGGCGTTGTGGTTCAGCATTACGACTCGGACCGGGTCAACTATTCGTCTCGCGGCTACTCGATCAACAACTTCCAGATCGACGGGATGCTCAACACCTTCAGCCGGATGAAGTCCGATTCCGACACGATCATTTACGACCGTATCGAAGTGGTACGGGGCGCCACCGGCCTGACCACCGGCGCAGGTGATCCTTCGGCCACCATCAACATGGTACGCAAGCGCCCTACCGCGCAATTGCAGGCGCTGGCCGGGGTCAGCGGCGGCAGCTACGACGATTACTACAGCTACGTGGACGTGGGCGGCCCGCTTGCTTTCGACGGCCGTTTGCGCGGACGCAGCGTGCTGGCGTATCGCGACAGCCAGTCAATTCGCGACCATTACGCGCTGCAACGGGAAGTCGGCTACGGCATTCTCGAAGGCGACCTGACGGAATCGACCGTGCTCGCGGTCGGCTATGACTATCAGAACAAGCACGTACAAGGCAGCTCATGGGGCACGGTGCCCTACTGGAATGCCGACGGCGGCAAGGCCGGTCTGGGCCGCTCGACCAACATGGCAACGTCATGGAGTTCATGGCCGATCGAGGACAAGACCGCTTTCGCCACCCTCGATCAGGCACTGGCGGGCGGCTGGCACTTAAAAGCGGCGTACACCCATCGCCAGAGCGATACCGACGGCAAGGTCTACTACGGCGGCACCGGTTTTCCCGCAGACGACCGCAGCGGGATGGCAGCCTACATATCACACATGATCGGCACGCAAAAAATGAAGACCTATGACTTCAACGTGTCGGGCCCCTATGCGCTGTTCGGTCGCGAACACGAGATGATGTTCGGTTATGGCGAGGCCGAGCGCAGCGAGCGCTCCCCTTATACGATCGACGGCACGTTTCCACCGGGTTACGGGCGGATTCGCGACTGGAAATACATGGGCGATATCGCCAAATTCCCCGACACCGTCACAGGTTTGACCGGCTCCACCTCCAGCACCCGCCAGAAAGCCGGCTATCTGGCCACTCGCCTGAGTTTCACCGATGACTTGCATGCGGTACTCGGCAGCCGCTACGGCAGCTGGAAAGCGTCAAAAGCCGACAATACGTATGACGACAATCGGCAAGTGAGCGCGGTCGACGCCAGCCGCCAGCAACACAACGATATGTGGACGCCATACGCGGGGCTGCTCTACGACTTGACGCCCGAATACACCGTGTATGCCAGCTACACCGACATCTTCAACCCTCAGGAATACCGCGACGCCAATCGCAAATTCCTTGAGCCGGTGGTCGGCAGCAACTATGAAATAGGCCTCAAGGGCAGCCTGCTGGACGAGCGCCTGAACCTGGCCACGGCCGTGTTCTGGAGCAAGCAGGACAACGTCGCCGAGCTCGACGACTCGGTACCACCGGATCCGGTCACCGGTGAGGAGTTCTACAAGAGCGGCGGCAAAGGCAACAAGGTCAACGGTTTTGAGGCCGAGCTCTCGGGCGAAATCCATGACGGCTGGAACATGACCGCCGGGTACACCTACACCCACGCGCTCAACGGCGAGAAAAACCGCACCAACACCAACCAGCCGCTGAACATGCTTCGCGTCTCCACCGCGTATCGCTTGCCGGGCGACTGGAGCGCCCTGACCGTGGGTGGCGCGGTGAACTGGCAGAGTGACGTCTACGGCAATTCCAACCGCCCGGTCGGACGCGGTGCCAATGGCCGGGTCATCACCGAACGGACACGAATCAGTCAGGGCGCCTATTCGGTGGTCAAGCTGATGTCGCGTTACGAGTTCGACAAACACCTGTCGGCATCGCTGAACGTCGACAACCTGTTTGACAAGAAGTATTACGACAACGTCGGCTTCTACAACGGCGTGTTCTGGGGCGATCCGCGCACGGTGACGCTGAGCCTCGACTGGAAACTCTGACGCCCTTCCCCGCGAGCTGCACGCATCAGCGGCGCGTGCAGCCTTCGTCCGCCACCCTTGGAAACATTCGGTAAAACCTGCACGGAACGCGCGTTAACCCTTGGTTAATGCCCTCGACGGACACTGCGCCCCGAGGTTCTGATTCATGGATGAACGGCTCCGACTTTTTTCGTAGGAGGCACCATGAAAACCACGACTGCAATCCTTGCCGGTCTACTCGCTATTGCATCCGCCGGCGCTTTCGCCGAGGGCGGTGCCGAGCGGATGCGATATCACTGGGAAAACTTCCCGGTCCACACCGAACAAAGCCAGCAGACAGACACGAAAGCCAACGAGCTTCGCGTCCCGGACGACCAGACCGCGCAGGTCACCGAACATTACCGTCCTTGATGTAGACAGGTTTACCGATGGACCTGCGATGGCTCCGCTCTGGCTTCGCAGATGACAGTTGGGCGCCCTTTTCGGGCGCCTTTTTTTATGCCTGCAATTCCTTGATCCAGAACAGCATGCGCCCGTGACTCGGGTCGAACATGCCCGGTGCAAAACCGAACTTGGCGTAAGAGCCCTGCGCCACAGCGTTGCCTTCAAGCACTTCCAGGGTGATCTTGCAGCAACCGCGCTGACGGGCGATGTCCTCGACCTTGCGCAGCATTTTCTGGCTCAGCCCCAGGCCTCGAAATTTCGTCACCACCGACACGTCATGGACGTTGACCAGCGGCTTGCAGGCAAAGGTCGAAAACCCTTCAAAGCAGTTCACCAGCCCTGCCGGTTCGCCGCCGACAAAGGCCAGGACACTGAACGCGTGAGGCCGCTTGGCCAGTTCTGCGGGCAGTTGCTGCAGCAGTTCAGGGGCAATCGGATGGCCGCCGCCCATCGGGTCTTCGGCGTAATGATTGAGCACCACACCGATGGCCTCGGCATGCACCGGATTGGTATAGCTGGCTTGAAGCACAAGAATCTCTGCGGAATCCATTTCCTTCCTCGATCGCACGGGGCCCCGGCACGTTTGATACGCACTGATAGGCTGTCCGACCTTAGCGCGAGGCGGCCCCCGGCCACAACCCAGCCGTTTCAGTGGCCCCAGATCAGTTCTTCCGTCCAGCCCAGTTCGGCGAAATCCTCGGCCCGCAAACCGGACTCGCCGACACAGAAGAACTCATCCAGTTGCGGCGGTTTCACCGGTGTGCCGCTGAGCATGGCGTGGACCTGACCACGATGGTGGATCTGGTGTTCGAACAGGTGCGAAATCATACGCAGACGGCTGTCGTGCTGCGGCGTGTCGCGGGCGATGGTGACGATGCGCCCCAGATCGGCATCGCGCAGTTGCTCGCAATAAGCGATCAAGCGGCGATCGACATGGGCCTGCTCACGGCGCAAGGCCTGCGCCTCGGTGAAGGGTTCATCCACGTTGAAAAACACGTAACAGTCGGGATGCGGCTCATCACCGCGCAACTCGCGCTCCAGCGCATCGACGTAGAACCAGTCGCAGGTGAGGATGTGATTGAGGGTCAGGCGAATGCTCGGGAAGAAACTCACTCTCGGTGCCGCCAGTTGTGCATCGTCGAGTTGCCGCCAGGCCTTGGCCAGTCGATGGTTGGCCCAGGCGTTCTGATAAGCCTGGGTCAGCAAGTGATGGGACAGTGGCTGAGTCATGTCGCACCCTCCGTGCATCAAGTGTCGGCAAAGCGTTGCAGCTGCATCTCCTGCAAGCGGCTGAGGGTCCGGCGGAACGGGAATTCCAGATAACCCTCGGTGTACAGCGCGTCCATCGGCACCTGCGCCTCGATGTACAGCGGCACCTTGCGGTCGTAGCACTCGTCGACCAGCGCGATAAAGCGCCGTACACCGTCATCGTGCACTGACAGTTGCGGCAACTCGCGATCGCCGGCCACCACCCGCTCCGCACCGTCTTCGGTGCCACGGGCGATTCGCCCTTCACGCTTTTGCGCGCTCAGGTTCGGCACCTCGCTCAACAGAATAGCCCGGTAGGTGTCGCACAGCGCGATGAAGTCCATGGCCGCGAACGGTTGCTCGCACAAATCCGCGTAACGGCACCACAACACGGACTCGCTGGCCTTCACGACATTCAAGGCGCGGTAGCCGACCGGCACCGCCTCGGAGCTGGCGCCCTGCCCGGCCGCCAACGCATCGAACACCCCGGCCAGCGCGCAATCCTGCTCCGGCGCCGCCACCCAGTAGCGCTGCTCGAGGGCGCCCGGATGCAACCGATGGTCCTCGGCGCCGTTCACCGCGACCACCTGCATATGCTGCTTGATCGCCGTGATCGCCGGCAGGAAGCGGTCACGGTTGAATCCGTCGGCATACAACTGATCCGGCGGCAGGTTGGAGGTGCAGACCACCACCACGCCTTCGTCGAACATCACCTGGAACAACCGGCCGAGGATGATCGCATCGCCAATGTCATTGACGAACAACTCATCGAAGCACAGCACCCGCACTTCGGCCGCCAGTTCCCGGGCCAATGCCCGCAGCGGATCGGCGATGCCGGTCAGTTGAAACGAGCGCTGATGGACCCAGCCCATGAAGTGATGAAAGTGCTGACGCCGGGCCGGCACCCGCAGGCTTTGATGGAACTGGTCCATCAGCCAGGTCTTGCCGCGCCCGACCGGCCCCCACAAGTAAACGCCGGTGACCGAACGGGCACCGGCGTGCAGGGCTTCATGGCATTTTTGCAACGCCCAGACCGCGTGCTCCTGGGCTTCATCCTGGATGAAGCCCTTGTGCTCGACGGCATGTTGCCAGGCGCTTAGGGGAGAGTCGAAAGTCATGCGCGGCAGTATGCCACGATGGCTACACGGAAATATCCAGCCGTGCGATTTTGCCCTGCTCGTTGAGGCGAAAGGTGTAACGCAATTCCAGCGGGCTGCCGGGAAACGTCCCCGATATCAGCCCTTGCACCAGCACTTTGCCGGTGCGCTGCTGGACGCCCAGCACTTCGACTCGTGGCTGATAGCGTCGGGCGGTGTCTTGCATCCAGTGGGCGATGGCCTGCGGACCGACCTGATGATTGCCTTCATCGAACACGTGGGCATCCTCGGCAAAAAAACTGCCGACCCGGGACGTATCGCGAGCATTGGCGGCGTTGATGTACTCAACGATGGCCGGGGCGAGTATCGAGGTGGGATGGAACATGAGTGCAGCTCCTGTTTTCGGGTTCTGTCGCCATCCTAGAACAGCCCTGCGTCAGTTTTTGTCAGGAGTGAAACGTCCGTTTTCGTCCAGTTGCATCTGCCGCTGCCAGGTGCGCAGCAGGTCGCTGCGACGTCCCGGATAACGCTCGCCCTGCAGGCTGGCCGCTGAGATCCGGTCGGTTCGGAACGTGCGATACGCGCTGCGCAACTCGCACCACGCGACAATGATCCGCACCTCGTTGAGAAACCCCAGCGCCAAGGGCCAGATCAATCGCTGGCTCGGCACCTGTTGTGCGTCGGCGTAATCGATGTGCAGCTTGGCCTGATCGCGGATCGCCTGACGAAACACATTCAACGGCACTGCGTTCTGCGGAAACCCGTAACCGGGCGGCCCGGGCATGACCGTCGGATTGCGCATCGCCTCCTGGGCCTGGGGATCCAGCACCGCCGCAATTTTTGCCAGAGCATCCGCTGCGGCTTTGCTCAGGACCTCGTCGCCACGCTGATCGACATAGCGCAGGCCCAGGACGATGGCTTCGGTTTCGTCGGCGTTGAGCATCAGCGGCGGCAGAAACAGGCCGCTGCGCAAGACATAACCAATGCCCGCCTCGCCGTGGATCGGCGCGCCGAGCGCCGTCAATTCGGCGATGTCGCGATAGAGGGTGCGCTCGGAGATTTCCAGCTCGGACGCCAGCGTCGCCGCAGTGACCGGGCGTTTCTTGCCGCGAAGCACTTGCAGCAAAGTCAGTAGACGAGTGGTTCGTGACACGGCGTGAGGCTCTGTGCGGAATTTTGCCGGAGCTTAGCAGAGCCTGGTGTCAGAAATTGTCAGGAGCTTTCACCAGGCTCAGAGCCGATCACGCGTCGACTTTGTGCCTTGCCGCGTACAGACACAGCATCTCCATGGCCAGCGTCGCCGCCGCCAGCGACGTCACGTCCGCATGGTCGTAGGCCGGGGCCACTTCCACCACGTCCATGCCCACCAGATTGATCCCACGCAGACCGCCAAGGATTTCCAGTGCCTGCACCGTGCTCAATCCGCCGCAGACCGGTGTCCCGGTGCCCGGAGCAAACGCCGGATCCAGGCAGTCGATGTCGAATGTCAGGTACACCGGGTTGTCCCCGACCCGCGCACGAATCGCCTCGACAATCGCCTCGCAGCCACGGCGATGCACCTGCCGCGCGTCCAGCACCTGGAAGCCCTGATGATCATCATTGGTGGTGCGCAAACCGATCTGCACCGAGCGCGCCGGATCCACCAGCCCTTCCCGCGCCGCGTGCCAGAACATGGTGCCGTGATCGACCCGTTTGCCGCCCTCGTCCGGCCAGGTGTCGCTGTGGGCGTCGAAGTGAATCAGCGACAGCGTGCCGTGCTTGCGCGCATGGGCCTTGAGCAGCGGGTAGCTGATGAAGTGATCGCCACCGAACGTGAGCATGGCGCTGCCGGAACTCAGGATGTGCTCGGCGTGGGCCTCGATGCTTTCCGGAATCGTGTGCGGCGAGCCGTAATCGAAGTCGCAATCGCCGTAATCGATGACCGCCAGATGATCGAACGGGTCGAACGCCCAGGGCCAGTGCCGTTCCCAGGCAATCCCGGTGGACGCGGCACGAATTCCGCGAGGCCCGAAACGTGCGCCCGGACGGTTGCTGGTGGCGGTGTCGAACGGCACGCCGCTGACGGCCACGTCCACTCCGCGCAAGTCGCGGCTGTAGCGCCGGCGCATGAAACTGGTGATCCCGGCGTAGGTGCTTTCGGCAGCGGTGCCGTAGAGGCTGTCACGGGTCAGGGCCTGATCGTTCTGCATTGGCACGTCCATCGGTGTGCTCCTTTGGTTTTTATCCAGCGTTATTGATGGCTACGGAAAGTGGTCCACAAGCGCGTGCGCTGACGCATGTCCTTGAGGCTCATGCTGCGGTCGGCGTACAGCCGTTCGCGCACTTCGGGTTTCGGGTAAATGTCCGGATCGTTGCGCACCGCTTCGTCCACCAGCGGCGTGGCGGCCTGGTTGGCGGTGGCGAAGAACAGCGTATTGGTCAGCGCCGCCACGGATTCGGGGCGCAACATGAACTCGATGAAGGCCCGAGCGGCCTCCGGGTGCGGCGCGTCTTTGGGGATGGCCAGATTGTCCTGCCACACCAGCGTGCCTTCTTTCGGAATCCGGTAAGCGACTTCAAACGGCTTGTTGGCCTTGCGCGCCTGATCGGCGGCCATGCTTGCGTCACCGTTGTAGGTCAGCGCCAGGCACACGCTGCCGTTGGCCAGATCACTGATCTGCCGGCCAGTGGCGACGTACAGCACCGAGGGCTGCAACTTCTGCAACAAGGCTTCGGCGGCGGCCAGATCGTTCTTGTCGGTGCTGTAGGGATCTTTACCGAGGTAGTGCAGCGCCAGGCCGATCACTTCCTGCGGGGAATCGAGAATGGCGATCCCGCAGTCCTTGAGCTTGCTGGCGTATTCGGGCTTGAACAGCAGATCGAGGCTGTTGAGCGGCACATCCGGCAGCCGTTGCTTGACCGCTTCAACGTTCATGCCCAGACCGAGCGTGCCCCAGGTGTACGGCACGCCATAGCGATTGCCCGGGTCGACGGCCGCGAGTTTTTCCAGCAGGTCCGGATCGAGATTGGCGTAACCCTTAAGCCCGTCGTGAGGGATTTCCTTCAACGCGCCGGCAGCGAGCCCCCGTGCCAGCACGCTGGATGACGGCACCACCACGTCGTAGCCGCTGCCGCCGGTAAGCAGCTTGGTCTCCAGTACTTCGGAGGTATCGAAGGTGTCGTAGCGCACGTGAATGCCGGTTTCCTTTTCGAAGCGCTGCAGGGTTTCCGGCGCCACGTAATCGGCCCAGCTGTAGAGGTTGAGCGTCTTGTCCTCGGCCTGGGCGGCGATGGAGACAGAGAGCAACAGCGCGGGTAAACACAGCTTGAACAAGGGAGCCATGACGAAACACCTGACCGGAGGAAGTGGTCTCAGGATGCGCCGTCGGATACATTCCAGAAATATCAAGTTTGTTAACCTGACTTTATCCAAGGCTAATGTGATGCTCGGTCAACTCCACGATGTCGATTTGCAGCTGCTGCGCCTGTTTCTCGGGGTGGTCGAGTCCAATGGTTTCAGCGCTGCCCAAGGCGAACTGGGGCTGAGCCAGTCAAGCATCAGCCAGCAAATGGCCAAGCTTGAGACCCGACTCGGCTATCGGGTGTGCAACCGTGGCAAGGGTGGTTTCAGCCTGACGCCCAAAGGCGAACAACTGCTGATTGCCGCGCGCAGCCTCTTTGATTCGATCGAAACCTTCCGTCATCAATCCAACGGCGTCGCCGGGCGCCTGATCGGTGAAGTGCGCCTGGGCCTGTCGGAAGCGGTCGATCAATCGGTGCTGCAACGGGTGGCCGAGGCGATCCGGCGCTTTCGCGAACGGGACGAGTCCGTGCGCATCGAGCTGATCAGCGCCATGCCCGGCGAAATGGAGCGCCTGCTGCTGCAACAGCGGCTGGACCTGGCCATCGGTTATTTCTCCCAGGTGCAGAGCGCCTTTGATTACCGCGAGCTGTTCAGCGAAACCCAGCATTTGTACTGCGCGCCCGGCCATCCGCTGTTCACCGACGATGCACCCGATGACGCAGCTTTGCTGGCCTGTGACCGGGTCGATCACCCGTATCGGTTCCTGCGCAGTGATGAGCCGTTTCAGGGCAAGCTGTGTTCAGCGCGCTCCGAGCAGGTCGAAGGCACCCTCGCCTTCATTCTGTCCGGCAAACACGTCGGTTATCTGCCGAACCATTACGCACGCCAATGGCAGGACAAAGGTCTGTTGCGAGCGGTGCGCGAGGGTGAGTTGAGCTTTGAAGTGGCGTTCCATCTGGCCCGCCATCGAGCGCAGGTGCCGGGGGATGCGCAGAAGGCATTTGAAGAAGATCTGCTGTCAGCCTTTGGTCGAACCTGACCTTTTGGGCAGTTTTAATGCGTTGCCCTCGCTCCCCGCTTGCGGCATCCTGCGCACCCATTTTCCGACCCGGCCCCGCATTGCGGCACGCAAACCACCATGACCGTCTCTGAAAAAGCCCCGCGCAACAACGATTTGATCTACGGTCTCAACGACCGACCGCACTTCACCGCCACGGTGTTTGCCGCGCTGCAACACGTGCTGGCCAGCTTCGTCGGCATCATCACCCCGACCCTGATCATGGGCGGCGCCCTCGGTCTGCAAAGCGAAATCCCGTACCTCATCAGCATGGCGCTGTTCGTGTCCGGCCTCGGCACGTTCGTTCAGGCCAAGCGTTTCGGCCCGGTCGGTTCGGGACTGCTGTGCCTGCAAGGCACGAGTTTTTCCTTTATCAGCGTGATTCTCAGCGCCGGCTTCATGGTCAAGGCCCGGGGCGGTGGCACCGATGAGATCCTGTCGACGATCTTCGGTGTGTGCTTCTTTGCCGCCTTCATCGAAGTGGTACTGAGCCAGTTCATCGGCAAATTGCGCATGCTGATCACCCCGGTGGTGACCGGCACCATCATCACCCTGATGGGCCTGTCGCTGATCAAGGTGGCGATGACCGACATTGCCGGCGGCTTCGGCGCAGCGGATCTGGGCGCGGCCAGCCATGTGTTCCTGGCGGCGCTGGTGCTCGGCACCATCGTGGTGCTGAACCGGGTCGACGTGCCGTTCCTGCGCTTGGGCGCGATCGTCATCGGCCTGACCCTCGGCTACGTGGTGGCGTGGCTGATGGGCACCGTGGATTTCGCCAATCTGCCGGAAGTGCCAGTGGTGAGCGTGCCGGTGCCGTTCAAGTACGGTTTCAACTTCGACTGGGTGGCGTTTGTGCCGGTGGCGGTGATTTTCCTGGTGTCGCCGCTCGAAGCTGCCGGAGACCTGACCGCCAACTCGATGATTTCCCGGCAGCCAGTCAAAGGCCCGCTGTACATCCGCCGAATCAAGTCCGGGCTGCTCGCCGACGGCCTCAACTCGGCCATGGCGGCCGTGTTCAACAGCATGCCGATGGTGACCTTCGCCCAGAACAACGGGGTGATTCAGCTCACCGGTGTGGCCAGCCGTTACGTCGCGTTTTTCATTGCCGGTCTGCTGGTGTTGCTGGGCCTGTTCCCGATGATCGGCGCGGTGCTGCAACTGATGCCGAAACCGGTGCTCGGCGGCGCGGAACTGGTGATGTTCGGCACCGTGGCCGTGGCCGGGATCAAGATCCTCGCCGAGGCCGGCCTGCATCGTCGCAACATGCTGATCGTGGCCATTTCCCTCGGTATGGGCCTGGGCATTGCCGCCGTGCCGGAAGTGCTGCGTGAGTTGCCGCAGGCGCTGCGCAATATTTTCGAGTCGCCGATCACCGTTGGCGCGCTGTGTGCGATCGTACTGAATATCTTCCTGCCGGAAGAGTTCATCGAACTGGAAGAAGATGACTTCGACCCGGAAGCCTCTATCCTTCAGGTCATGGAAAACCCGGACGTACCGGCCAAAGGTGAACCCGCATCAAAGGCCGCTGTCGCACAGTTGAACCGTTGATCCTGTCCGCTCGATGAAAAAAGGGCTGATACCGGCAACGGTTCAGCCCTTTTTCAATGAGAGAGCATCAATGCGCCGCATCCAAGCCGTCATCCTGTCCCTGCTTCTGCTCTCCCTCAGCGCCTGTGCGCTGTTTCCCAATCGTGATCCGGTGAACATCAACGTGGTCGGCGTCGAACCGCTGCCGAGCCAGGATCTGGAAGTGCGCTTCGCCATCAAGCTGCGGGTGCAGAACCCCAACGAAACCGCCATCGACTACAACGGCATTGCGCTGGACCTTGACGTGAACGGTCATTCGTTCGCTTCCGGTGTCAGCAATCAAAGCGGTTCCATTCCACGGTTCTCCGAAGCCATCGTCAGCGTCCCGGTGAGCATTTCGGCGTTCTCGGTGCTGCGCCAGACTTTGGGTCTGAGCCAGACCCAAACCCTCGACAATCTGCCTTACGTATTGCGCGGCAAACTGGCGGGCGGTGTGTTTGGCACCATGCGCTTCGTCGATTCCGGCAAGCTCAGTCTGCCCAAGGCCAGTGCCGCAACCTGGTAAAGATGCGGTAGCCTGCACGGCTCACTGACAGAAACAGGGAAGCCGCAGGTTTATGGAAGACACCCCCACGCTGTACACCGAACGGCTGATCTTGCGTCCGCTTGAACTGGCGGACGCCGAGGCCATCCAGCAGCAGTTTGCGCACTGGGAAGTGGTGCGTTATCTGAACGCCTTCGTGCCCTGGCCTTATCCGGACGACGGCGCCCTCACCTACCTGCGTGACATTGCGCTGCCGGCTGTTGCGGCGGGCAAAGAGTGGCACTGGACGATTCGCCTCAAATCGGCACCGGAGCATTTGATCGGCAACATCAGCCTGATGGTCGGGCCGGACGACAACCGTGGCTTCTGGCTTGCCCCGGCCTGGCAGGGCCAGGGCTTGATGACCGAAGCCAGCGAAGTCGTCACCCGGTACTGGTTCGAAACCCTCGATCAACCGGTGCTGCGCGCGCCGAAAGCCGCACCGAACCTTGGCTCGCGAAAGCTCTCGGAGCGCACCGGCATGCGCTTGATCCGCTCCGATGAGGACAACTTCGTCGGCGGACGTTTCCCACGGGAAGTCTGGGAAATCACCCGTGAAGAATGGCGGCGCCGACAGTCCGTCAAACCGTGAAGCGCACGCCCGGTTTCGCCCGCTCGTCGACGCCCAACTCGAACACATCGGGCCGTGCATAGTGGCCGACCACGTCGTAGTCGTAGCGGGCTCGCACCAGCTCTTCGGTGTCGATCTCGGCGGTGAGCAATCCGGCTTCGCCGCGCAGAGGCCCGGCGAGCACATCACCCATCGGCCCGACGATCACGCTGCCGCCGGCAATCAGCGGCCGGTCCGCCGGCCAGTTGGCGATCTGAACGCCCAGTTCGTTTGGTGAAGCCTGGACCTGACAGGCGCTGACCACAAAGCAGCGCCCTTCATGGGCGATATGGCGCATGCTGACCTGCCACATCTCGCGTTCATCCACGGTCGGCGCACACCAGACCTCAATCCCCTTGGCGTACATCGCCGTGCGCAGCAGCGGCATCATGTTTTCCCAGCAGATCACTGCGCCGAGTTTACCGACCTGAGTGTCGAGCACCGGCAGCGTCGAACCGTCGCCCTTGCCCCAGATCAACCGCTCGGTGCCGGTGGGCATCAGTTTGCGGTGCTTGGCCACCAGACCGGCCTGTGGGTCGAAATACAGCGCGGTGCAATGCAAGGTGCTGCCGGCCCGTTCGATCACGCCGATCACCAGGTTGGCGCCAGTGCGCGCCGACAGCCCGGCCAGCGCTTCGGTTTCTGCGCCTGGCACATCGATGGCGTTGGCAAAATAACGGGCGTAAGCCTCACGCCCCTCGGGCAGGCGATAACCCAGTTGCGTACCAAAGCCCTCGCCTTTCGGATAACCGCCGAGCAACGCTTCGGGCATCACCACCAGCGCTGCGCCGGATTCGATGATCGCGGCTTCCCAGCTCAGGATCTGTTCCAGGGTGTCAGCCTTGCCGCCGGGCAAGGCGCCGATCTGCAGGGCGGCAACGATTGATTTGGGCATGGTGGTCACTCCGTGAAGTTCAGGTGTTGCTCATTCTCCGGCGCCACGGGATCATGAATAAAGCCCGACTCACTGCTGAATGATATGAACACAATGAATATCGCCACTGTCGATCTCAACCTGCTGAAAGTCTTCGAAGCGCTGCATGAAGAGTCCAGCGCCAGCCGCGCAGCGTTGCGTCTGGGCGTGACGCAATCGGCCGTCAGCGCGGCTTTGCGTCGGTTGCGCGAGGTCTATGGCGATCAATTGTTCGTGCGCACTGGTCGAGGGTTGGCGCCCACGCTCAAGGCGAATCAGTTGAAACCGGTGGTCAGTGATGCGCTGAACAAGTGTCGGCAGAGCCTGGCGATGGTCGACCCGACCGCCGATCATTACGACGGCCGCTCGGTCACCGTGGGGCTGTCGGATGATTTCGAGATTGCTTACGGCCGACGCCTGATCGAAGAGATCGCCCGCCGAGCGCCGAAGCTGCGTCTGATCTTCCGCCAGACCCACAGCCAGATCGTCGCCCGGGCCTTGATGGAGCGCAGCATCGACCTGGCGATCACCGCCGGCGGGTTTGCCGAACGGCTGCTCAGCCGTCAGGTGTTGGGTGAAGGGGGTTACGCGTGTCTGGTGGACCCGGCGAGCCTTGCGCCCGGCCAGCAGGAGATCAGTCTGGAAGCGTTTGTCGCCCGGGAGCACATTCTGGTGTCCTCGGGTGGTTTTATCGGGATCACCGATGAAGGGCTGGCCGCGTTGGGGCTGACTCGCCGGGTCTGCGCCTCGACCACGCATTTTGCGGCGTTGCCGCACCTGCTCAAGGGCAGCGCCAGTGTGGCGACCATCCCGACCCATGCGGCACAGGCGATTGCTTCAATGAGCGGGCTGGCACTGCTGCCCTGCCCGCTGGCGCTGCCACGCTATCCGATCGAGCTGGGCTGGCGCACCAACACCCAGATCGATCCGGTGGTGCTGAAGGTTCGTGAAGCGATTGTCGCCAGTTTCAAGACCGAATGATTACTTGTTGGCCGCCATCAGCCGGTTGACTTCACTGCGCACCATGTTGGCGAACTCCGGCGGCGACATGCCGTCCAGTTCGGCGCGCACGAATTCGGCCCATTTGCCCTTGCGCTTGGAGCGCTCGCCGAACAATCGCGCGGCTTCGCCCTTGGCTTTGCCCAGATTGTTCTGCCAGAGTTCGAACAGTCGGGATTTCTCGTCTTCCAGCGCGGCGCGCTCTGCGAGGGATTTGTCGGCCAGATTGAAACTCATGGGGAATTACCTGCTGCATGAAATGGCGACATCTTACACGCTGGACGGAAATCTCCGGCGCTGGTTTTTCTTCCTGAGAGAAATTCGCTGCAACTTTTCAAGCCGCGCCACACTCCATTGTTCACTGTCCATTCACCTGCAAGGAGTCACCCAATGGCCCGCAAAAGCGCCGTTCAAGCCGCTGAAGACCAAATCAAGGATCAAGCGTTCAGCGAACTCCAGGCTCTGATCGAAGAGTCGGACAAACTGCTCAAAAGCAGTGCCTCACTGGTCGGTGAAGAAGCGGAGACCCTGCGCGGACAAATCGCCCTGAAATTGCAGCAGGCGCTGGATTCAGTATCCAGCGTACGTGATCGCACCAAACCGGCGGTGGACGCCACCGAAAACTACATTGGTGGCCACCCGTGGCAGACCGTGGCGATTTCCGCCGGTTTCGGTCTGGTGGTCGGTCTGTTGCTCGGCCGCCGCTGAACGCAGAAAAAAAAAGGCGAGCCCTGCGGCTCGCCTTTTTCATGTTTGGTAAAACGTCACTCGCCTGCCAGCTCACGCAACTGCGCCAGGGTCTGCCCATCCAGCACGATGCCTTCGGCCAGTGACCTGGCCCGCTGCAAATGCCGCCGATCACCCGGCAAACGCTTGAGCCCTACCCCATGCATCTGCCTGACCAGTTCCTGGCTGCGTTCGGCGAAGCTCTGCCCGGCGGTCTTGCTCGGGTCGATCACGATCAGCAGCTGGCCGGTCCATGGGGTCTTGGCCCCGGGATGGTTCTTCCAGTCGAATTCAAACGAGAAATTGCCACCGGTCAGCGCGGCGGCGAGCAGCTCCACCATCATCGACAGCGCCGACCCCTTGTGTCCGCCAAACGGCAGCAACGCGCCGCCTTCAAGAATCGCCTTCGGATCACAGGTCGGCTGACCGAGGCTGTCCACGCCCATGCCTGCCGGCAACTTCTCGCCTTTGCGTGCTGCAATCTGCACGTCGCCATGGGCAATGGCGCTGGTGGCCAGGTCAAATACGATCGGCGCACCGTCGGCCCTTGGAGCGGCAAAAGCGATCGGGTTGGTGCCGAACAACGGCCGGTCGGCGCCGTGGGGCACCACGCAGGTCATGCTGTTGACCACGCTCAGCGCCACCAGGCCTTCGTCGGCGAAAGGCTCCACGTCCGGCCATAGCGCGGCGAAGTGATGGGAATTGCGGATCGCCAATATCGCGATCCCGGCGCTGCGGGCCTTCTCCACCAACAGTGGACGCGCCGCCGCCAGCGCAGGTTGGGCAAAACCGTTGCCGGCATCGACACTGACAAACCCTGAGGCCACGTCCTCGACTTTCGGCACGGCCTGGCCGTTGACCCAGCCGCTGTTGAGGGTCGAGACATAACCGGGAATCCGGAAAACGCCATGGCTGTGAGCACCGTCCCGCTCGGCATTGGCGCAATTGGCGGCCAGTGTTCTGGCGACTTCGGTCGAGGTGCCGTGACGGATGAAAATCGTTTCCAGCAAGTGAGTCAGCTCATCCAGGGACACCGTGGACGAAACCGCATGATCGTGTGGCGCAGACATCTGAAGCTCCAGAGTAATTATTGGAGGGAACAACAGCGAACGAACAACCCGCCAGAGGATTAACCACGGCTGGCCGGTTGCCTGTCAACCCCGCGTTATTTATCTACCACCCGCGCGTCGATTGTCAGTTTTAGCCTTGAGCCTCGACCCACGGTGCGTGCACACGCCCACCCCTGCGAGACTCAACCATGGCGACACCGACCAAACCGTTGTTATTCCCCGAAACCTTCAACTCACCCGGACTCTGGACAGAACTGGGCAAGACCCACGGTCTGGTGGAGAAGGATTTCAATTGGCTCGCTCACGTAAAACTGTCCACCGACGCCTTGCGCAACCGGCAATCCATGCGCGCCGAACGCATTCTGCTCAACGTTACAGACCAGACCCCGCTGATTTTGCCGGGGGCTTTTGTGCTGAGCGAGACACCCGATGACAAAGACGAAAAGGGTCTTTTCCTCTACACCCCTTACGGCGGCATCAAGAAACATCTCAACCGGGCCCTTCTCAAGCAGCAGTTGGAATACCGCCTGAACAACCCCGACGACCAGGATCAATTGTTCGCGTTTCTGGCATTGGTGCAGCGCAAGCGACTGCTGGATGCAGAACGCATTTCGGTGACATTCAGCCTGATCGACGGCGATGTCTTCGACGAACAGCGTCACTCGTTTAAACAAGGTCAAGTGCTCAATGCGCACGCGATGCGTGACGAGCTCAAACAGTTGCCGACGCTCACCCCCATGCTCGACAGCGCACTGGATGAACTGCTCGAGGCGCATTTCGGATCCCTGCAGCAAAGCCGTACGCGCGTCAGTTTTTACGTGGCCGGCGACAAAACCGACGGCACGCTAAAACACTGGCTCGACTCCATGAGCCTGAGCGACGCGGTCCTGTTGCATTACCGCCACCAACGCTGGCCGGACGACGCCTTGCGCGAGTATGCAAACCCCGGCAGAGAGGTGAATACAGATGACCAGAAGCAATGGGAAGACGCCGTCACCAGTGCCTCGAGCAAATTGCCGGTGTTGCTGTTTCGGCAACTGGAAACGTACTGGGACGCGCCGTCCGCTGACGGCTCGCCGCGTCGCACGTTTTTTGCCGACGTTCTGGAGGACCAGGCCCGGGCCGAATGGATGGTCAAACGTGAAACGGGCATCATCGATGCACCGCAGTTCAATGCACTGCATCAGTTGATCAGCCCCAGCGCAGACGGCCCGCACCGTCCATTCACAGAAACCGTGCGTCTGTGGGAACACGAAGCCAACTACGTCGAACTGGCCGGCTCGCTGATGATCAGCGGCCCCGACGCATTCCTCTACACGCCAGTGCAAGGCCTGCAAGTGCTCACCGATTACAACGATCTGAAACAGACGTTGCAGAGCAAGTTCATGGCCAAAGGGCATGAAGACGAACTCTACGGTCTGCTCAGTCTGGACGAACGCAATCGTTTTCTGGGCCTCGATCAGCCGCAGGTTTCAGGCGACCGGATCGTCGGTGACGTCTTCAAAATCCTTTTCGAACGGATCATCACCAAGCTGCGACAAAACGTCGAGTATGCCTTGCAGGTGTATCGCCACAGCGATGGCGTCGTAAATCTGCATGCCCTGTTCGACAAGAGCCTGGACATCCGCTCCATGGTCCATGAGCGTTTGCAGGAACTGGACAGCGCGGGCCGCTGGAGCACGTACCCGGTGGTCTCCGGCAGCCAGCAGCCCTCCCTGGTGCTGGCAGACAAGGCGCGCGCGGCGATCAAGACGTTCACCAGCATTGAAACCCCGCTTGCCGCAATGCTCAAAACACAACCTATGGCGACCGCAGACGTCCAGCGACCGTATCTTGAAAAACACAAGGCCAGCCTTGCCCACGCCTGGTTTGCCGGAGTGACCGGCGAAGCCCGGCTCCGCACGCTGGACGGCACGTTGCCCGCTTCAGTCCAGGCGATCGTCAATACGGTGATCAATCCCGACCAGCCGACACGTGCGTCAAGACATGCGATCGAGGGTTTTCGCCCGGACGCCTATTCGCTCACCCTCGAAGTTGCCGGCACCCAGGATTTGGTGCCGCTCGCCCATTGTCTGCTGATGACTGAACGCGGCGGCCGCGATCCCCAACACTCCGGGCGGGCCGTGTTATGGACGCCCGCGCTCGGACTGGAAGTGTTCGACACCGTCGCGGTCGCGCGGCACCGACTCAGCCAACGTTTGCAACACCGCACGCAGCGGTTGTCATTGCTGGAAAACATCCTGCCTGCGCAGTCGCAAGCTCACCGGTACTACACGCTCGGCGTGTTCCAGTTCATAGAAGACAACATACTGCACAATCGCATGCAATCGACCATCGAGCACTTTCTGGGTCGTTGTGAGCAGGTGAGAACACGCGTCAAAGATACGGCCAGCCGTAACAAGGCACTGACGCAACTGAGCGATTCGGTCTTGCACACCAACCTGAAACTGGCTGGCGCGCATGCGCAGGCGATCGCTGCACGGCAGACCTACCCGGCCTGGCTGGGCATGGCGCCGGCCGCAGAGCAGAAACTGCACATCGAACTCATGGAGCAGTGGCACCAGAGTGTCGTCGATGACAAGGATTACCTGGCGGGCATTCCGACGCTGGTCAGCCATGTCGAACAGACCTTGAAATCAATGCTCGACAGCCGCTTCCCGAAAAGTTCGCTCAATCCCCGTGACATCCAGATTACCCCCAACCTGGCCCTGGCCGGCCCGGCTCGCAACCTGGTCGAGTTTGCCCTGAATCACATTAACGTTGCCCAAGGCACCGGATTCAAAGTGACTTCGAGAACCACCGGTGCATTGCCCAAGGGGCTCGATCAAAGTGCTGTCACGCAACTGCTGCAGTCGCTGGCGATTCCCACCACCTACAGCAAGACAGTCAGTGATGCACTGGCGACAACCACCGTCGCAGGTCTGGCCCGGCAGCAGATTTTCTTTCGTCAGTTGCCCTGGCAGTTACTGCAACATGCCCACGCACTGAAACTGCAGCAGCATTTGTCCGAGACCGCATTCAGCTACATCCGTCAGGTCCTGGACATGCCTGACACCCTCGCGCGCGCAGCCGTCGAAGGCGCACACGCCATCGCGTGTGCGCTGTCCCTGATCAAGACAGCCAACGCCAGCGCAGTCAAGGCCTGCGGGCTGTACGTCTTCGCACCTGGCACCGGCCACAAGGGACCGCTGGTGCTCTATGCGCCGTATGCCGAACAGGCCTTTCACGAATTCGTCGATGAAAAGGCGTTGATTGCGGCGCTGAATATCCCGGGATTTCTGCAGAATCTGCTGCTGCGCCGCTTGCCTGAGGCGCATCGCGCGACATTCCGCAGCCTGCTGGCCTCCACGGTGGGGCAAATCAGCGAAATCACCCTCGATAATGTGCCGATTGCAGACAACCTGCTCAAGCACCTGTACCAGGACAACCTTGAGTTGTTGACGCAGATGCTCGGCTCACAGAAAGACAGCGACGGCCAGCCCGACTGGGAAAACGCCAGGATCCTGTTCAGTGACGGGATCAAACAGGCCTCGGACATGCTGCAGGGCAAACTCGCCTATGTGCGCTTCCTCTGGCAAGCCTATGAGGACTTCAAGGACTCGGCCGAGGCATTGCAGAATCATCACTGGAAAAAAGCACTGAGGTCTTTCATCGATGGCGCGGAGCAGATGGTGCTTGTCGGCATGATGCCCGAGATGGCTGCCGAGCGCGCGCTGGGTGCCGACACCAGCGAGCAGACAGTCGCCACCGGTACTCAAACAGTCGAAAAGATCACGGCCCCGAGCCTGGCCGAGATTGAATCGACCTCGCCACAACGCACGCTGCTGCAGCCTTTCGAAGCAACGGATGTCGCACTCAAGGATCTCGCCTACAGCGCGACTCAAGGCGTCTACCAGAAAGTGTCGAACAACCGTAGCTATGCGGCGGTGGACGGCAAGGTTTACCAGGTTGTCAAAAGCGGTCCGCACTGGCAATTGGTAAAAGATGCAGTGCGCGGCCCGACGCTGCTCAAGACTGATTCACGAATGGTGAAGATCACAAAAGGCCAGACCGTTCACTTCGGCAAAGCCTTTTCCAAAATGATCGAACACGACAAGTACTCACGCATGCGTCGCACGATGCTCAATATCGAAGCGCACGGTATGGGAGAAATCACTCGGCGATACCCCGAAAAAGCCCGGATTCTCGGGCGTGCAGTCGCGATGGCCCGGGACTATGCGTTCAACTGCCTGCATAACCTGGCCATTCTGGACATCAATGTCGTGCCCGGAGGAAGGGTCAACCGGTTTCTCATGGAGTTTTTTGATGTACCGCGCGTCACGACACAGATCCTGTCCAGGATAAAAACGGCGATCGTGCCCATCTGCAATGCATTGGTGGATCCGACTGATGATTTGCTCAATACCGATCGTTTCATTGTCGGCTCGACCCGATGGTTCCACGACGTGATCGCGTTTGTTCTTGATGGCGATCAGAAGAACAAAGTCCATTTCACCCAGCATTTTTTTGATCAGGAACTGGACGACTACCTGCCCGTCGTGGCACAGGGATTTGATATCGACGGCCACGCACAAGCCGAAACCCTCATACACGAGATGGCCCATCAACTGAGCAATGCATGGGACATTGCAACGGTCAGGGGGCGCGAGCCGTTTACTGACCTGATTTCACCGGCCACACCTGAGGGTGCCAACCTGTTCCAGGACCTGCAAGACGAACGAAGAATGGCGCTGTCACTGGCCACGCCGCGAGCGCAATTGTTCGCGGAATGGGACGCTGGCAGCAAGGCCTGGATCGACTTCGACAGAATTGCGGAGAAGGCGACCACCACGGCGGAAATCTTCAAACAGACGCAAAGCACTACCATGAACGCAGCACGCAATGCGTTCATGGATCAGAACTCATCGGACGCCCGTGTTGGTGTCATCTTGCATAACGCCGACTCGATCGCCCTGTTGATCTGCGAAGTCGGCCGGCAACTGGATTCCGTTCCCGCGCCGTGATTCGCACAAAAAATGCGCAGGCTCGACACCTGCGCATTTTTATAATGGATCACCCTGTCCGAAATCAGTCCTTCTGGTCACGCAAGACGTTGCCCGATGCACCGTCAATGCGGAATTCATACACCACACCGTCAGCCTTGCGCCCTTCCCCTTTCCAGTAGCCGTTGTTGTCGGCTTCGATCTCGTAGACCTCGACATACCCGGCCTTGGTCTTGACGATTTCAATGGCTTTTTCAATGGTGATCCATCCGGCGCCCGGCCGGTCGGCCAGCGCCACACCGGCACTCAGAAGACTGGCTGTCGCAACGAAAGCGGCCAAGGTTCTTTTGATCATTTTTTCACTCCATTTGTGGATAGTGCTCATCGGATGTCCTGCTTTTTGGGCGCCCGAGTGAAAAATAAGTTCCACTTTGATGGGCAATTGCCATGACGGATGTTCTCGGCACCTTGCCCTCAAGGTTAGAATGCCGGAAATCAGGACGAGTCAATGACCCAGAACACCCTCTCCGAAGCCGAATACGATGCGATCACCGATGCCGCTGCGCATTGGTGCATGCGCCTGCACGCCGTCGACTGCACCGCCGAGGAACGGCTGGCGTTCGAGCAATGGCGCGATGCGCATCCGCTGCACGCGTTCGAATACGAGGCCATGCTGGAAATCTGGGATGTCGCCGAACACCTTCCGCGCCCGGAGCCAGCGGTGATCGTACCGATCAGCCCACCGGCCCGGACCTGGCGTCAATATGCGGTAGCAGCGTCCGTTTGCGCGCTGGCGTTGCCACTGGCAGCCTGGACGGGATGGAATCTGGGCTGGTTGCCCAACAGCTATCAGCATTTCGCTGCCACCGACAATGTCCGCCACGTCACCCTGGGCGATGGCAGTCAGGTCGAGCTGAACCTCAATACCGATCTGACCTTCAGCAATTACAAGGACGAGCGTCGTGTCACCCTGAAAAAGGGCGAAGCCTTTTTCGAAGTCAGCCATGACCTGAACCATCCGTTTATCGTCAGGGCTGGCGAAGGCAAGATTCGCGTCACCGGCACTCGCTTCAATGTCTGGATGTATGAGGACCAGGTGAAAGTGAACCTGGTTGAAGGTTCGGTGCTGGTCACCAGCAACACTCAGTTATCCGGCGATGGCCTGCGCCTCGGCCCTTCGATGCAGGCTCGCTACAAACACGGCGATTACATGCCGCAAATCAGCCAGACCTACGCCAACGACACCTCGCTGGCCTGGCGCAGCGGCAAGTTGATTCTCGACAACCTGGCGTTGAACGAAGCCCTGCCGCTGATCAACCGTTACCTGGACAAACCGCTGATGCTGGCCGACAGCGCCACGGGGTCGATCCGGGTCGGTGGTATCTACAACATCAAGGAGCTCAACAGCTTCGCCGGCTCGATGCCCAAAGTCCTGCCGGTGTTCATCACCCGCAACAAGGACGGCAATCCAGTGATCAACCCGATGCCGCAACAACCCCCAAAAAGCTGAAGGCCGCCCCTTTTCGGGGGCGGCCTTCAACGGCTGTCGCAACGTTCTGACGACTGATTACTGCGCCGCCACTTTCCCCGTTTTATCCAGTTCTTCACGCACACTTTGCACCTGATACTGCGGGTCAGCCTTGATCTGCTGTTCGGTGAAAGGCAGTGCACTCCACTGTTTCTTCGAGAAGGCTTCTGTCTGATCCCGCGAGTATTTCGACGCGGGATCGCTGGACAGCGAGAACGCGAGCAGGCCCTGAGCGTGCGGCCCCTTGTCGTCGAACGTCACCACTTGCAGGTAACTGGTGCCGCTGACCACTTCCAGCTTGCCGTCTTCACGCGGCACGCTCTGGATTGCGTTGTAGATGCCCAATGTCCCTGGCCCGCCATGGATCGGCGTCTGCTGACCGCCACTGCTGACCACCTGGACATCACCCCAGCGGGTTTGTGCGGTCAGGCCCATTTTGCTGGCCGATTCGGCGGACGCCAGCATCGCTTCGCGCAACGCCTTGGCCACTTCGGGCTTTTCAGTCGCCAGTCCGCGCGGCGTGTGCTGCGCGTCCTTCGGATCGAACGCCACGCGCCAGACATCCGGCGATTCCTGCAAGGCTTGCATGATGGTCTGGAAATGCACCTGGCCCATTCCCGAATCCAGGTTCGCGCGACCGTCCCAGGCCTTGAGACCGCTGCACACCGATTTCAACGCGGCATCGGCACCCGTTTGTGATGCGCAGAACTTCAGCAGATCAGGCAGCACCTGGTCGGCCAGAAACACCTGATCATCCATCACCATGTGTTGCAGGTCCTGCACCGACACCGAACCTTTTTTGCTCAGGGTCGCCAGACGATCCAGTGCAAAACGCGAGCGCAGCCCCAGTGGCTGGCCCTCCTGGCTGATCAGCGGCGAGAAACCAGTCAGCGGTTGCGCCGGGTTGGCCAGCCACGCCGAATCGTTGGAGTGCTGGACGAAATCCTTGCGCAACAATTGCGGCAATTGACTGGACGCGTAAATGCCTTTTTGCGCGGCTTGCGGATCGATGTCCCAGGCGCAGGCGCTGTTGGCGCCGTCGAGCACGATCATTTTCAGGCCGATACGCGGATCGCTGCACTTGGCCAGTTTGGCGGCACTGACGTTCGGCACCACCGACAGGTTCATGTACAGCGTCTGACCCTTGTCATCCACGGCCAGGGTGTTGACCCACGGGATACCCTGAATCTTGTGCACCGAGTCCTGCAGATCCTTGAGGTTGCCTGCACGGTTCATCGCGTACCACTGCGTCAACACCCGGTCGTTGTCGAGGTTGGCATCGCGCAGGCTGTAGGCGTACTGATGGTCCCAGTCGAGCTTGCCCGGCCACTGCACGATCGGGCCGAATTGCGAGCTGTAGATATCACGCGATACCGGCGTCACCTGCCCGTCCGCCTGTTTGACCTGCACCGTCACCGTTTGCTTGTTCAGCGGCAACGATTGCCCATCGAGCACATAGCGGGTTGGATCTTTCGGATCGAGTTGCAGGCGATACAAAGTGAAGTGCTTGGACGAGTCGACCGTGTGGGTCCAGGCCAGGTGCTGGTTGAAACCGATGTTGATCATCGGCAGGCCCGGCAGCGCCGCACCCATCACATCCAGTTTGCCGGGAATGGTCAGGTGCATCTGATAGAACCGCATGCCGCCGACCCACGGGAAATGCGGGTTCGCCAGCAGCATTCCACGGCCGTTGAAGGAACGCTCGCTGCCCACCGCCACCGCGTTGCTGCCACGGTCCAGGGCGAAGCGTTGCAGGCGTGCGGCGGCGAGGTCATAAGCGCGGGCGTGGCTGTCGTTTTGCGCAGTGGCTTGTGGCGGCGTGGCGCCTGCCAGTGCTTCGGCGAACTGACCGACGCCACCCTCGACGAGCAACCGACGCGTCAGCTTCACCAGGTCTTCGGCTGCAATATCGCGCACCCATTCGCCCTGGCACTGTTGCGGCAGCCCTTGCTGGCGGCGCTCGGCCAGATACCGGTTGTAGCCGGCGGCATAACCTTGCACCAGATCTCGGACTTCGACCGGCTGCGCCTGCCAGAAGGCATTCACCGCTTGCGGGGTATTGAGCCACTGAAAGAACACGTCACTGACGCGGTTTTCGCGCTCTTCGACGGTGAGCTGATCCGGCCCGAAGTACCTCGAGCGTTCGCCGTTGACGGTCACGATTTCGTTGGCCAGCAGGCACAGATTGTCCTGCGCATAGGCATAACCGATGCCGAATCCGAGGCCACGCTCGTTTTCCGCGCGGATATGCGGCACACCAAAACTCGTGCGACGGATATCGGCCCCGGCCTGGGTGGAAGGACTGAACGCATGCGCCGACAGACTCAGCCCGAGAAACATGCCGGCTAGGGTCAGTCCGGTTAACTGCCTGGAAATAATCACGCTCGCTCCTGATCGAAATACCCAAGAGCGCAGCCGCGCACCCTGTTCGAATACGTGCGCAGCGGCTACGCCCTGAAATCACCCACGCGTCCACGCGCAATGAGCCTTTCCAGAAAACGAAGCCGGGGGGAAAAATTTAGTCAGTCACAAGCCCGTTTCGAGCCCGGATCACGGAGAAAGGACGAATCAACGACAAATTTTCTACATTTTTCGCTTCATGATTTGTCGGGCTGATACGTCTTGTTTAGAGAGAGCACCCGTAACCCTTCCTGATCAGGCTCTGAAAAGGAGTAATCGCATGTACAACCCGCAACTACCATCGGACGGTAGCCAGGCACCACAAGGAGCTTCCATGGGTTCGCACGCCAGCGTATTCGGACAACGAGCCGAGCGCCACGGCAATGAACGTATTCGACTGCTGCTCAAGAGCTTCGGCCTGCGCACCAGCCTGATTCGCCTGAAAGTCATCGATGCCTTGCTGGTCGCCGCTCAGAGCGAGCGCAGTCTGGGTGTGCGCGGTGTCCACAGCCAATTGCTGGAACTGGGCATTCCGCTGTCTTTTCTCAGCGTGCGCGAAGTGTTGAAGCGCCTGTGCGCCGAAGGCGTGATCACCTTCAACGCCGACAAGAGCTACAGCCTGCATCCACAGGCTGCCGCCGTCCTCAATAGCGATTGAGCCCCTTCTGGAGCGCCGTCAGGGTTTGACCTTGCGGCGCATCACCCCGTTGATCACCACCACGACCACCGCCACGCCAATGGCGATGTACTGGAACACTTTTTCGCTGATCATCCCGGCGTTCTGCATCCAGGACAGGCCGAACATGATCGCCAGTACGGTGAGGGCGATCAGAATCGAGTATTTCAAACGTTGCGACTGAGTCATTGCGAATTCCTGAAACTTTGAAATGTATCGGGTTTGTATCGACTTTCATGCCATGGGCATACCGTGTCACGGGGATGCGCCGCTGCAAACGGGGTCTCATGTTACAGCCGATGAAGAGCTTTGGCTCCATGCGGCGTTAACCATGAGGACTTTTGAAATGCTGCGTCGAATCACCTGGCTGATTCCTGTATTGGCGCTGCTCACGCTGAGCGGCTGTATCATTTTCCCCCACGGCGGCTGGCATGGCGACCATCGCTATTATGGCGCGCCCGGACCAGGCTACTACCAACATCGATAAATCCGACATTCGAACAACTCTCATATCCGCTTCTTCAAATGCAACATTTGATTGAGCACCCGTAAAAAATGCCCACGATGATGTGGGCATTTTCCGTATATATCCCCTATCAAAATGTCGGACATTTCACCCGCAGCAGTAAGCAATCCGCCTTCGGCAATACCCTGCAAACCTGCGACATACCACGTCGCAGCGGCGGCGTAGGAACATCCACCTCTCGCCCCTACCCTTTGCGCTCTCCCCTTTGAAGGCCATGGAAGCGCATGCAAAGAACACTCATCGATATCCCGCCACTAAAAACGCTTGGCTTCTGTCTGGCCATCACGCTGTTCGAGTGGCTGACCTACATGGCCAGCGACATGATCATGCCGGCCATGCTCACCGTCACCGAAGACTTCGGCGCCGATCCACGGCATATCCCCACTGCGTTTAATCTGTACCTGATCGGAGGCGTCTGCCTGCAATGGCTGATCGGGCCATTGTCCGACCGGTTTGGCCGACGCCCCTTGTTGCTCATCGGTTGTGCGCTCTTTGCGATGACCTGTCTGGCTGCAATCGCCACGCCCGGCATTGAAGCCTTCAATGCATTACGGCTTCTGCAAGGCATGGGACTGGGATTCGTGGTGGCTGTCAGCTATCCCGCGCTCCAGGAAGTGTTCTGTGAGGCGGATGCCGTGCGGCTCATGGCGCTGCTGGGCAACGTTGCGCTGCTGTCGCCGCTGCTTGGCCCGTTGTTGGGCAGCCTGTTGCTGGAATGGCTGAGCTGGCGCGAACTGTTCCTGGCCCTGGGCCTGGTCGCTGCCATCGCGTGGGCCGGGCTCTACGTCTGCATGCCGGAAACCATCGGGGTCGTTCGCCGAGACGGCGGCCAGCAGGCGCCAATTCCGTTGTCCTGGCGACAGACATTTCGTCGATACCTGGCCCTGCTGCGCAACCCGAGGTTCCTCGGCGCGAGCCTCGCGCTCGGGTTGATGAGCCTGCCGTTGATAGCGTGGATCGGGCTCTCGCCCCTGCTGTTGATCCAGCGGCTTGCCTTGTCCACACGTGAATACGCCTTGTGGCAGATACCGATCTTTTCGGCGGTCATCGTCGGCAATCTGATTCTCGACCGTTTGCTGACCTCGCGCGAATTGGTGCAGTTGATTCGCCTGGCGCTCTGGCCGTTTTGCCTCGGGCTCTTGACCCTGCTGGCGGGTGCTCTGACAGACCTGCCCCTTGGTTTGTTGATTTCAGGCCTCGCGCTGTACGCCGTGGGGCTGGGCATGAGCAATGCCGCACTGTATCGACTGGCGCTGTTTTCCAGCGATGACAGCAAAGGCCTGGTCTCTGCCGCAGTGGGCATGATCTCGATTGCAGTGATGGGCACCGGCGGTTCGCTCATCGCGGTAATCGTCGGCGGTGCCCGCCTCGATTCCTTCGCCCTTTGGGCTGCACTGGGCGGGCTGCTGAGCCTGCCTCTCTTGTACCGGTTTCTGCGTGAACCTCCGGCAGAAACCGCTTCCTCGACACATCAATAAGGACGCCTGATGTTCCATTTCCCCCATAGCGACGCGCTCTGTGCGTTGACACAACCCTATTGCCCGGATTCCTTGCCGGCGGGGCTTTTCGATCAGGCCATGGCCGAAATCAGCCGCTTTCACAGTGAACACACCCCCGGGTATGAACACTGGTTGAACGCCAATGGACTGACCGTGACGGATCTGGACAGCCTCGACGACTGGTCGCGACTGCCACCGATCTTCGCCAGTTTCTTCAAACAGCAACAACTGCTCAGCCCGACCGGTGCAGACGCACTGGAACTGACATCGTCAGGCACCAGCGGCGAGAAAAGCCGCATGCGTTATGACGAACGCAGTCTGGCCGCCGCCCAATACATGGTCGAACGGATCTTCCACCACTATGGCTGGGACAGTCCGCAAACGCCGTGCAACTACTTGCTCCTGAGCTACGAGCCTGAAGCCAGCATTACCCTGGGAACGTCGTTCACCGACCAGTTCCTGTGCCGGTTTGCTCCGGTCAACCGCGTGGTGTATGCCTTGCGTCGGACCGGTGGCGGTCACGAGTTCGATGGCTTTGGCGTCATTTCGGCGTTGCAGTCCTTTGCCGAAGAAGGCCTGCCGGTGCGGATCTTCGGGTTTCCTGCATTTCTCTGGCAGACCCTGCAACGCATGCAGACCACTGGCGTGGCCGATCTGCAACTGGCAGCTGACTCCCTGGCGCTGTTTGGCGGCGGCTGGAAAACCAACGCCGCGCAGGAGATCCCCCGCCGGAAGCTTTACGAGCGTACCCACCAGCAATTGGGAATCGACATCGCCC
This sequence comes from Pseudomonas sp. GW821-FHT09E04, assembly GCF_059416185.1. Lineage (NCBI taxonomy): Bacteria > Pseudomonadati > Pseudomonadota > Gammaproteobacteria > Pseudomonadales > Pseudomonadaceae > Pseudomonas > Pseudomonas sp. GW821-FHT09E04. Next base: position 297,980 of record NZ_JBWKOR010000001.1, on the reverse strand, counting down.
GCTGCCGCGACGGTTACGGTGCGGTCGAGCATCCGGTGCCTTACCTCGAATGCGCTCACCATCATTTTCATGTCCCGGTCTATTCAAAGGTATTCATACGCAATCCATCCGACTTCTCAGTTCTGCCTTATGGCCGGCCCGGCTTGCTGAGTGCGGTCTCGCCCTACATTTCTTCGAGCCCCGCCCATGCGGTGGTCATGAGCGACCTCGCCACCCTGCACCCCGGCGCAAGCTGCGGCTGCGGTCTGGACAGTGACTGGTTCGAACTGCATGGCCGCGCCGCCACCACCGCCGGCAGAAGCTGCGCGATGGCGGCGTCCGAACTCTTGGGGAGGCACTGATATGTACCTGATCAATGGACAACTTCACGCGGACATCGGATTCGATACCGCTCTGGATCAGTTGCGTCAGGCCCTGCCCCAACGCCTGAACTCGCCTCTGCACAGCGAGACGGTCATCCATGCGGCGGCCACGCTCGCCCTTCGGTTGGGCGACATCAGCCTGACCCTGCCGCTCGACGCCGAACAACGCGAGTCACTGATCGAGTTCTGCCAGCCTCAAGGTCTGCGGCGCAAACTCGAACGGGAGCTTGGCGCTCAACCCGCTACACTGCGGCGCTTCGACTATCGCCAACCACGTTTCGAATGCTGGAGCCCGTTGGGCCTGGTGGTCCACATCACTCCCGGAAACGCGGCACTTCTGGCGTTCTGCGCTGTGATCGAAAGTCTGCTGGCCGGCAACGTCACCTGGCTGCGCCCCAGCAGCAGCGATCAGGGGCTGACCGCGCAATTGCTCCACGCGCTGACGCAATGCGACCCCAGCGGCCAACTCGCAGGGCATGTCGCTGTCGTTCCGGCGACCACCGCGCAAATCGGCCAGCTGTGCCAATGGGCCAACGGTGTCTCGGCCTGGGGCGGCGAATCGGCACTCCAAGCGATTCGCCAGCAAATCCCCGCCGGATGCCGCTGGATCGATTGGGGACATCGCATCAGCTTCGTTTATCTGACACCGGACGCCGCCTCGCCTCAGGCGCTCGACGCCGTGGTGGACGAAGTCTGCCGACTCGATCAGCAAGCGTGCTCGAGCCCGCAATGGTTGTTGGTGGACAGCGACGATGAGGCCGTATTGCGCGGTGTCGGTGAGGGTCTGGCCAAAGCATTCGAACGCCGCGCCGGACAATGGCCGGCATTGCTGCCAACGATTCAGGAAGCCTCGCAAATCACCACCGACACCGCCATGGCCAGGCTCGCACACAGTTTCGCCGAAGTGGCTGGCGAGGTCTGGACAGCACCGGGCTGGCGGGTGATCTGGACCCATGACCGACCATTGAAGCCTTCGCCACTGTTTCGCAGCCTGCTGCTCAAGCCACTGCCGCACACACGGGTGATCGAGACCCTGTTGCCATGGCGAAACGTGCTGCAAAGCTGCGCCCTGATCTGCCCGGAACAGCAGATTGCAGAGCTTTCACAGCTGCTGATCACCGCCGGCGTCACCCGCGTTGCTCCGACGGAAGCGATTCACGATGGCTACGACGGCGAACCTCACGACGGCGTCTATGCCCTGCAACGCCTGAGCCGGCGAGTCTCGGCCAGTCTGTCGCCGACAAAACTGCCCTCCCACGCCACGCTCAATGGCTCAGGCATTGCGCCCTGTGTGATGAACCTGCCGATCATGAGCAAGGAAGCGTTCATCGCCCGCCCGATCAACGCTTCGGCCCAACTGTATTTCCGTTCCGGCGGCAGCAGCGGCGTGCCGGCCTTGTCTGGTTTCAGTTATCGGGACTTTCGCCAACAGATGCGCGCTACAGCCGATGGTCTGTTTGCAGCGGGTCTCGATCCACGTCGGGACCGGGTGATGAACCTGTTTTTCAGTGGCGGTCTGTATGGCGGTTTTTTCAGTTTCTCCAAAGTACTGGAGCAACTGGACGTCACTCACCTGCCGATGGGTGCCCCGGCCGATGATGACTACCGGGAGATTGCGCAATTGATCGTCGATCAGCAGGTGAACACGCTGATCGGCATGCCAAGCACCCTGCACCGTTTGTTCCTCAACGAACAAACGCGTCTGCGCACCTATGGCGGGGTCGAAAAAGTATTTCTCGGCGGCGAACACCTCGGCGAGCAGAGCCGGCAGTTGCTGCAAGACTGCGGCGTCAGCCTGATCCGCTCGGCGATCTACGGCAGTGTCGACGCCGGCCCGCTCGGTCACGCCTGTTCAGCCGCCGGCGACGGTGTGTTTCATCTTTTGAGCGATATCCAGCACCTGGAAATTGTCGCGTTCGAAACCGACCAGCCAGTGCGTGACAACGAGACCGGTCGCCTGGTGTTCACCTCCCTCGCTCGAGAAGGTCAGGACGTTCAGCGTTATGACGTCGGCGACAGCGGCCGCTGGGTGCCCGGACGGTGTGGCTGTGGTCTGCAGACGCCGCGCTTCGAACTGCTTCAGCGCCACGGCAGGCTGGTGCGCATCGGCACCGATTTCATCTGCCTCTCGGAACTGGCGCAGCACCTGCAGACCGAGTTTCAGGTGATCCTCGAACATGCCCCCGACGGACTGGAATGCATGAAATTTCTAAGTGTGCTCGAACCCCAGGACGTGCATCGTCGACTGCTGGGTTACCCGACGCTGGCAACCCTTGTGCAGACCGGGCTGCTGACAGTGGACGCGCAGGTCTGCGCCATCGACCGGTTCACCCGAAACAAGCACAGCGGCAAGACGCCGCTGCTGATCGATAACCGAGGAGCCCGCGCCTCCTCCGTTCTGCAAGGAGCACACCATGATCCCAAGGATTGAATTGCAGGAGCTGGTCGCTTTTGCGCGTCAGCATTCAAGCTTTTACGCCAGCCACTTTGCCAGCGTCCCCGAGCAGGTAACGGCACTGACCGATTTACCCGTGATTGACCCCGCGCACTACTGGAAAGGCAGCCAGGACCTTGACCGCTGGCCGGTATTGACCGCAAGCCTGGGCAACGCACTGGTGTTCAAAACCGGAGGGACCACCAGCGATGGCAAACTGTCGGTCTTCGAGCGGCGGGAATGGCAAACGCTGGTGGAGGATTTCGGTCGCAACCTCACCGGGCAACTGAACAAGGGCGATCAGGTCGCCAACCTGTTTTTTGTCGGCGACCTGTATGCCAGTTTCATCTTCACTCACGATGCGCTGGCCCACGTTCAGCCGGGCGTCGTGGAGTTCCCTTTCACCGGTCATGTCGACTCGACCGTGCTGGCCGATTCGATTTCCCGGCATCGGATCAATGTACTGGCCGGTGTACCGGCGCATTTGTTGACCTTCGCCGCGTGGCTGGAACATCAGGGACGCCGGCTGGAGTGCATCGAATGCCTGCTCTACGGCGGTGAAAGCCTGTTCCCGGCACAGTTGCAACTGCTCGGCCGGGTGTTCCCCAATGTACGCGTCGCCTCCATGGGGTATGCCAGCGTCGATGCCGGCTTTATCGGCGCCAGTGATCGCGACTGCGCCCTGGGTGAACACCGGATGGCGCAGGGCCACAGCGTGCTGGAGATCCTCGACGAACAAACCGGTGAGGTAATCGAAGAATGCGATCGCACAGGCCGCCTGGTGATGACCAATCTCACCCGGCGGTTGATGCCGCTGATTCGTTACCCGGTCGGCGACCGCGCCTGTTGGCGAGAGCTCGACCGAACGCCCACGCGCAAATTCGCGCTGATGGGCCGCAGCGCCGACAGCCAGCGAGTCAGGGTGGGAATCCTGACACTGCTGCCCGATGAAATCGGCGATACGGTGCAACGCCTCACCGGCAGTGACGATTGGCAACTGGTGATCGAACAGGCCGGAACGAAAGATATCCTGCGCCTGAAATGGGCTCCGGACGCTGTGCAACCTGCTTCGGCAGACACCGACCGGAGGCTGCACCACGCGTTGATTGAACACTACCCGTTGATCGAACAACTCAATGCCGATCACTTGCTGGACGTGGAGATTCACTGCTGCACGGTTCAGGACCTGTCACGCCATCCGCGCTCCGGCAAACGCCAGCGCGTACTGGATCTGCGCGTCTACGACAGCCCGCCCATGGAACACCGCTGATGGAAACAGTTACCCTGCGCAGTTACCGCAACAGCGACGCTGTGGCCGTGAGCAACCTGTTCCGAAAAACCTACGGCGATCTTTACGCCCAGCCTCACGTCTATCTGCCCTGCATGATTGATCGCAACCATGCGCTGGGGCGCTGGCACTCTCTGGTCGCCGTCGCCGAAGATCAAATGCTGGGACACGCGACCTTGATTCGTGCCAAGGGATCGCACATCGCCGAGCTGGCATTGAGCGTGGTTGCCCCCGAAACCCGAGGTCAGAACATTGCTACTCGCCTGGGACGGCAGCTGTTGATTCATGCGCAAGCGTTGGGATACCGGGGCGTGACGATCAAACAGGTCACCGGCCATCCTTACACACAGCGCATGGCAGCCAGTCTCGGCTTTCAGAGTGTCGGATGGCTGCCCGACCATGTCCCGTCTCCGTTCAATGCCTCGGCGCGGGAATCGCTGGTCATCGGTTACACGCCTGTCGACGATAACCGACGCCCGCTCCCGACCCAGGCGTGGCCCGAAAGCTGCCGGGATTTCATGAGGCAGATGTGCAGCGTGTTCGGAACACAGGACAAGGCCGCGCCCTGGGTGGGCGAACCGGTGCAGCTGGAACAACAATTGAACCGGTATGAAGGCATTTTCAAAGAGATCGATGGCGGCTTGCTCAAGCAGTTGCAGGAACTGCCGGCGCATTGGCTCATTTCAGTCAGGCTCAGGCTGGCAAAGGAATTCGCAAGCGCTTTTCACTTGCTCACGACGGCGGGATTCGTGTTCACCGGGCTGGTGCCGGATGAGAGAGGAGCTGGCTGGCTGGCGTTGTTTCATCGTGGCGCCAGGCCACCGGCGTTGACGCTGATTTGCCCGCAGATGCAGCGGCTGCATGACGACCTGCAATCGCTCATTGCCAAGCCATCATCGTCCGTGTAACGCAAGAATGCCCAGGCCCTGCGCATCGGAGGGCCTGGTTTTACGCGATCAAGCCTTGGCGCTGACGCCTTTGTCGGTCGGAGGCGGACGTTCACCGCCCTGTCCGTAGGTTTTCAGGCTCTGCAGCACGTAAATGGCTTTCTTGTACTCCGGGATCAACGTATTGGCGTACTTGTTGCCCTTGAGGCTGTTGTTGTTGATGGTGTCCAGTTGCGTGGCGAAATATTCCAGCGCATTGAACTTGGCATCCGGGTCTTTCTGAATGCCAAAGCGATCGAACTTGTCACCGGCATTGAGCAGCGTCATCGAGGTCACTTCGGAAATGAGGCCCCGGCTGCGCAGGAAGTCAGTCAGTTTGCCCAATTGCTTGGGAGTGACGTTTTCCGGATCGAACCCCTTGATGTTCTTGTGCAAACGCTGCTTGTCCATTTCCGCCGTGTTGAGAACGGTGGGGTCGTTGCCGACCAGGGCCAGCATCTGCTTGACCTTCACGCTTTGAGAAACCGGTTTGCCCGAGCTCCCTGCATCTCGAACCAGCAAACCTGCCTTGGGCTGCCACGCGCCGGTATAACCAACGGTCATGAGCGTGCTCCTTGCGAAAAGAACATGAAAATATCCTTGTGGAACGTCTTGAGTTGCCCGGAGTATCGGCCGGCAAACTGATGTCACCAATCTGTTTTTCACTTTTTTACAAATTTTGTACATTCTCGATACAAAGCACTGCAAGCCCCGCAGATATTGAGCCAGAGCCGCTTGGCCAGTCCGGCGAAAATCGGCTTTTTACTCTAACGAACGGGCTGGTTAGTTTGCATGTGTCGGATCTGTTACTTGTCGGTCAGCGTTTCAAAACTTTTTAGCACGTGAGTACCTAAAGCTTCCTCGCGCCGCGACGATACGTAAGGGATACCCCTACTGTTTTACTCCTCGCCCCTAATAAGAAACGCTGCTCAAGGACCGGTCTCCATGCCCGCATTCCGTACCATTCAGGCTCGCTACACGCTGTTTCTGGTTCTATTTATCCTGTTGCTGTCGGTCCTGACCGTGGTAGGCATCAGCCAGTTGGTCGCGCCGAAACTGCGTCATACCGAAGAACAGGTCGTGCTCAACCGCATTGCCGAGGTCGCCGAGCAGATCCAGGGCGAACTGAACAAGGTTCAATCGCAGCAACGCAGCATCACCCAGACCATCCCGCTGCTCGACAGTGCCGCCATCGATACGGTGCTGCCGGGGCTGGTGGACCAGTACGGTGAATTGAAAGTATTTGGCGGTGGTATCTGGCCACTGCCCGGTCAGCGTGAGGCGGGACGCAACAAGTTCAGCACCTTCTGGCATCGCGACAGCTCCGGCAAACTCGGCGTGAACACCTTCTGGAACAGCGACGCAGCGCCCAACTATTACGACCAGAGCTGGTACAAGGGCGGCCTGCAGACCCCGCGCGGCCAATGCGCCTGGGCCGCCGCCTATAAAGACGATGCCAGCGCCGAGCCACGCACCAACTGCGCCATGGCCATCCAGAAGAACGGCACGACCTGGGGTGTATCGACCATCGACGTGACGCTGGGCTTCTTCAACGACCTGGTGGCGCGCAAGGAAAAAGACCTCAGTGCCGAAATGCTGATCGTCGAGGCCGACGGCAAAATCATCAGCAACAGTTCGCGCATCAATGGCCCGATCGTGCTGAAAAACATCAGCGAGCTGGCTGGCAGTTCACCTTTCGCGAGTCAGGTAAAGGCTGGCTTGCAGCACCGTGATCAGGCCCAGCGCGTCGAGTTCGACAACAACGGTGAAGCCAGCACTTTCTTCATGCGCCCGATCGAAGGCACGCCTTGGTTCCTCGCCACCGCCCTGCCGACCAAGTTGATCACCGCCCAGCGCGATGACGTGCTCAGCACCCTGAGCCTGTTGCAGATCCCGCTGGTGATCCTGCTGGTGCTGTGGCAGGTCTATGCGATCCGCCAATTGATCCAGCGCATGAAGGCCCTGAAAGCCAACATCGATCTGCTGTCCAGCGGCGATGCCGACCTGACACGCCGCATCACCATCCGCGCCGAAGACGAACTCGGCGCGATCGGTCACTCGGTCAACACCTTCATTGCCTACCTGCAAAACATGATCGGCGAAGTCACCCAGGCTACCGGCGCCATGGCTTCGAGCCTCGACAACCTGCAACGTACGTCGGCGCACACCAGTCAGATTCTGCTGCGCCACGCCTCGGAAACCGACCAGACCGTCACCGCGATCAACGAGATGAGTTCGACCGCTGAAAGCGTCGCGCAGAATGCCGCCGAAACCGCCGCCTTCACCCAGCGCGCCAACGAAAACGCCGACCGTTCGCGGGTGGTGGTCGGCGAAGCGTCGAGCAGCGTGGTCGCGCTGATCGACGAAGTGGCCAGCGCCACGCACAAGGTCGAAAGCATGCAACAGGACGCGCAGCGCATCACCGAGATTCTCGGGGTGATTGGCGCCATTGCCGGCCAGACCAACCTGCTGGCGCTGAACGCCGCCATCGAAGCCGCCCGCGCCGGTGAGCAGGGACGCGGCTTCGCGGTGGTGGCCGACGAAGTGCGCGCCCTCGCCGCCCGCACCCAGGCCAGCACTTCGGAAATCAACGAAATGTTGACCCGCCTGACCCAGGGCGTGAGTTCGTCGGTCAGCGCCATGGAAAACACCCAGGCCAGTTGCCAGTCGGCCGCCGACGCCACGGCGCGAGTAAACAGCGGCCTCGACGAGATGGCCGGCTCGGTCAGCCACATCAACAGCCTCAGCACGCAGATTGCCACCGCCGCCGAACAGCAAAGCGCCGTCACCGAAGAGATCAACCGCAGCATGGTGCAGATCCGTCACATGGTCGATGAACTGGTGCAAAGTGGTCAGGCCAGCGAGCTCAACACCCGACAGTTGCTGGAAGCCAACAGCCGGGTCGGCGCGATCATGGGCCGGTTCAAGGTGCGCTGATCCTGACAGATCTGTCATCTCTCGCTCAGCGGGCTGTCAGCCTTGATCTACGATCATGCTGACAACCCGCCTTGTATTACTTGGAAACACTCCGTTGATGCCGGGCGGGAAATTCCGGTCAAAATGCGTTTTTTTACCCGAGCCGAGAGCCCTCCATGCGAAACCACCTGCGTCTGGCCGCCCTGAGCGCGCTATTCATCTCCTCCCTGGCGCAAGCCGCCGACCTCATCCCGATCGAAGTCCACCGCGACGCCAACTGCGGCTGCTGCAAAAAGTGGATCAGCCACCTGGAAGCCAACGGTTTCAAGGTCGAGGATCACGTTGAAGCCGACATGAGCAGCTTCAAGCAACAACACGGCGTACCACCTCGTCTGGCGTCCTGCCACACCGCAATCATCAACGGCAAATTCGTCGAAGGTCACGTCCCCGCCGAACAAGTGCTGGCGCTGAGCAAGCGTGACGATCTGCTTGGCGTGGCGGCACCGGGGATGCCGATGGGCTCGCCGGGCATGGAAATGGACGGTATGAGCGATGCCTATCAAGTCATCGGCCTGAAAAAGGATGGGGCTGATGTGGTGGTGGCGGATTACCCGGCCCATTGATGACGGCGGGTTACATCGGGCTGTTCTTCGCCGCGTTTGGCGCGGCCACACTGCTGCCGCTGCAATCGGAAGCGGTGCTGGTCGGGCTGCTGGTCAGCGATCGCTATTGGCTGTGGGGGCTGCTGGTGGTGGCGACGCTGGGCAATGTCCTCGGTTCGCTGGTCAACTGGTGGCTGGGGCGAGGACTGGAGCGGTTTCAGGGTCGGCGCTGGTTTCCGGTCAGCCCGAAGCACATGGACCGCGCCCGCGTTCACTATCAACGTTATGGGCACTGGTCACTGCTACTCAGCTGGTTGCCGGTCATCGGTGATCCCCTGACGCTGATCGCCGGGGTCATGCGTGAACCGCTCGGGCGATTCCTGTTGATCGTCACCCTGGCCAAAGGCGCCCGTTATGCGGTGCTGGCGATGCTCACGCTGGGTTGGCTCGGTTGAACGATCAGGCGCGGGCATTGCCTGTGTTTAACGTCGCCCTAATCCGGCCGTTCCAGCATCGGCCGATTTCCTGTGGAGTTGTCTCATGTCTGTGTCGCTGACCCGCTGGCTGCCCGGCCTGTTGCTGACCGCTGCCCTGCCCCTGTTTGCTCACGCCGAAGGCCCGCAATACGGCCCGGAACTGCAAGGTTTCGACTATCCCTACACCCTCAAGCATTTTGCCTTTCAGTCCCAGGGCAAATCATTGCAGATGGGTTACATGGACGTCGCCGCCCACGGCAAGGCCAACGGGCGCACCGTGGTGCTGATGCACGGCAAGAATTTTTGCGGCGCCACCTGGGACAGTTCGATCAAGGCCCTGAGCGAGGCCGGTTACCGGGTGGTTGCGCCAGATCAGATCGGCTTCTGCACCTCCAGCAAACCCGATCACTACCAGTACACCTTCCAGCAACTGGCGGCCAACACCCAGCAATTGCTCAAGGCGCTGGGCATTCAGAAAGCCACCCTGCTCGGCCACTCCACCGGCGGCATGCTGGCCACCCGCTACGCCCTGCAATACCCGGATCAGGTCGAGCAATTGGCGCTGGTCAACCCGATCGGTCTCGAAGACTGGAAAGCCCTTGGCGTACCGTATCGCAGCGTTGACCAGTGGTATCAGCGCGAACTGAAAGTCACCGCCCAAGGCATCCGCGACTACGAGCGCAGCACCTATTACGGCGGTCGCTGGAAACCCGAATTCGACCGCTGGGTCGACATGCTCGCTGGCCTGAGCAATGGCCCGGGCAAGACTCAGGTCGCATGGAACTCGGCGCTGATCTACGACATGATCTTCACCCAGCCGGTGTACTACGAGTTCAAGGACCTGAAGATGCCGACCCTGTTGCTGATCGGCACCTCCGACACCACAGCCATCGGCAAGGACATTGCGCCACCCGAGGTGAAAGCGAAAATCGGCCACTACGACGTGTTGGGCAAACAGGTCGCCAAGCTGATTCCGCAGTCCACATTGGTGGAATTCCCCGGCATGGGCCATGCCCCGCAGATGGAAGAACCGGCGCAGTTCCATCAGGCACTGCTCGGCTGGCTGAACAAAACCAATCCCGTTCGTTGAGGAGTCAAGGCTGATGGCGGTGCAGATTGCGGTGATCGATGACTGGCAGGACGTCGCGCGGGGTGTAGTCGACTGGTCGGTGCTCGACAGTCTCGGCGAAGTGACCTTCGTCCATGATTACCCGGCGGACAACGCCACGCTGGCCGAACGCCTCGGGCGGTTCCAGGTGATTTGCGTGATGCGCGAACGCACGCGCTTCGATGAAGACCTGCTCAAGCGTTTGCCGAACCTCAAGCTGCTGGTCACCGGCGGCATGCGCAATGCAGCGCTGGACATGCCGGCCGCAGCCCGGCTCGGGATCAAGGTCTGCGGCACCGACAGCTATAAGCATGCTGCGCCGGAACTGACCTGGGCGCTGATCATGGCCGCCACCCGCAACCTGGTGAACGAGGCCAACGCCCTGCGTGCCGGCCAGTGGCAACAGGGTCTGGGCGGCGATCTGCACGGCAAGACCCTGGGCATTCTCGGGCTCGGCAGTATCGGCCAACGGGTGGCGCAGTTCGGTCAGGTGTTCGGCATGCGGGTGATCGCCTGGAGCGAAAACCTGACCGCCGAGCGCGCCGAACAGGCCGGTGTCACCTATGTCAGCAAGCAGCAATTGTTCGAACAGGCCGACGTTTTGTCGGTGCACCTGGTGCTCAGCGACCGCAGTCGTGGTCTGGTCGATGCTCAGGCACTGGACTGGATGAAGCCAACCGCCCTGCTGGTCAACACGGCGCGCGGGCCGATTGTCGACGAAGCCGCGCTGATCAAGGCCTTGCAGAAACAGCGCATCGCTGGCGCAGCGCTGGATGTATTCGATGAAGAACCGTTGCCGGCGCTGCATCCGTTTCGCACGCTGGACAATGTGCTGGCCACGCCTCATGTCGGATACGTCAGCCGACAGAACTATCAGCAGTTCTTTTCGCAGATGATCGAGGACATTCAGGCCTGGTCAGCGGGAGAACCGATTCGTCTGCTGAACTGACCTTCCTCCGATTCGCGGGCAACCCCTGCCCGCGAATCAGCACCCACTGACCGCACGCCAACACAACTGTCCGCACCGCAACAGTGCACACGCACTTTCCTCGCGCCCAAAAACGTGACCGACTGGTCACCGTTTTGCACCGTCCACCCCTTCAAACATGCACTTCGTCGGTGCGATCCCCCGCTCAAAGCCACGGTTTCCGTGAGCCTGCAACAGATTGTCGAACAATTCGTCCGATTGCCCTGGCCCGCTCTAGGATCTGGCCTAGACTGGTTTTCGCGGGGCGAAACCGGTCGGTCACAATGTGGAAATTTTGTCGAAACTTTTGCTGATCGCGACGGGTCATCTGAAAGACAAGGCCAAGGCGACTGGTTCATTCCTTGCAATGGCCTCTTCACCCATTCTGCTTGCGCGTGTTGGGTAGCGTTTGCTCACCGATGCGTGGCGCGTTTGCGCCCGGCCACAGGATTTGGCCATGGACATCGCTTGTTCAAGACAAGAATCAGATCAACAAAACGGGAGATTCATATGATCAGTGCGGCATTGGATATTCAGGGAGAGCGTGCTCATCAGCCGGTCGGCGAATCGAGCACCGTGAGCGTTCCCGGCAGCCGGTCGATCAACGTCCCGGGCACCAAGACGCTGACACCGGTAGCCAGTCAGAATCCCAACAAGAAGAAAGTGTTGTTCGTGACCTCGGAAATCGCCGATCTGGTGAAGACCGGCGGTCTTGGTGACGTTTCTGCCGCCCTGCCCCGCGCGATGGCGCATCTGCATGATGTCCGGGTGCTGATCCCCGGTTACCCGCAAGTGATGAACAGTGAAAATCCGATCCACATCATCGGCGAACTGGGCGGCCACGCCGCGCTGCCACCGTGCAAGATCGGGCGCATGGACATGCCTGACGGCCTGGTCATTTATGTGTTGATCTGCCCTGAGCTCTACGCACGCGACGGCGGCCCTTATGGCGCCAACAACGGCCGTGACTGGCCGGACAACCACATCCGCTTCGCCCGTCTGGGCCTGGCCGCCGCCGATATCGCCGCCAACCTCGCACAAATCCACTGGTGCCCGGATCTGGTGCACGCCCATGACTGGCCGGCCGGTCTGGCGCCTGCCTACATGCACTGGCGCGGGCAACGCACGCCGACCCTGTTCACCATTCACAACCTCGCCTATCAAGGCGTGACCAGCCTCGGCTCGTGCCCGGAACTCGGGATTCCCGCCCATGCCCTGCAGCAGGAAGGCATGGAGTTCTACGGCAAGATGTCGTTCCTCAAGGCCGGCATGGCCTATTCGAGCCACATCACCACGGTCAGCGCCACTTACGCGCAGGAAATCACCACCCCTGATTTCGGCTGCGGCCTCGACGGCTTTCTCGCCGCCAAGACCCAGCAAGGTTTGCTCAGCGGCATCCCCAACGGTATCGACGAGAGCTGGGACGCCGCCACCGACCCGCACCTGTTCGCGCCGTTTGCCATCGGCGACTGGGAAGGAAAAGCCGTCAACGCCGCCCATGTACGCGAACTGTTCGGCCTGAAAGACTCGGAAGGCCCGCTGTTTGCCGTGGTGTCGCGGCTGGTTTATCAAAAAGGCCTCGACCTGACCGAAGCGGTGTCGGAGTACATCGTGCAGAACGGTGGCCAGATCGCCATCATCGGACGCGGCGAGCCGGAAGAGGAACAGGCCATGCGCGAACTGGCCCTGCGTTTTCCCGGCCAGATCGGCGTGCGCATCGGCTTCAATGAAACCGACGCCCGGCGGATGTTCGCCGGCAGCGATTTCCTGCTGATGCCGTCGCGTTACGAACCTTGCGGCTTGAGCCAGATGTACGCCCAGCGTTTCGGCTCGCTGCCGGTGGCGCGCAACACCGGCGGGCTGGCCGACACCATTGAAAACGGCGTCACCGGGTTCCTGTTCAACGAGTCCACGGCTGACAGCTACCGCGAAGCCCTGAGCCGCGCGTTCAAGGTGTTTGCCTTCCCGGATCTGCTGCACGCCATGCGCTGCCGGGCGATGGCTGCCCCGTTCAACTGGTGCAAGGCCGTCGAACCCTACGCCGAACTTTACGAACAACTGGTGGCCAAGGCCTTGGGTAAAACGCACCACAAATAACCAGGGAGGTTTTCAACGATGCCGTTACGGTCCCTTGAAACCTGGCCCCACGGCGCGATCATGCTGGATGCCGACCACACGCAATTCGCGTTGTGGGCGCCGGATGCGTTTTACGTCAGCGTCGAGCTGGGCAACGGTCGGTCTCTGCCCATGCTGCCGCAGGCTGACGGCTGGTTCGTGATCAAGAGCCGCTGCCCCGCCGGCAGTCGCTACCGCTACAACATTGACGGCGAACTGGAGGTGCCCGATCCGGCCTCCAGGGCGCAGGACGGCGACCTCGACCGCCAAAGCGTGGTCGTCGATCCGCACGCCTATGCCTGGCGGAATACAACGTGGCAGGGTCGGCCCTGGAACGAAGCAGTGATTTACGAGCTGCATGTCGGCGCCCTCGGCGGTTTTGCCGAAGTCGAGCAGCATCTGGCGCGCCTCGCCGGGTTGGGCATCACCGCCATCGAACTGATGCCGATCGCGCAGTTTCCCGGCGAGCGCAACTGGGGCTACGACGGCGTGCTGCACTACGCGCCGCAAGCTTCCTATGGCACGCCGGAACAACTCAAACACCTGATCGACAGCGCCCACGGTTATGGCCTGGCGGTGATTCTCGACGTGGTCTACAACCACTTCGGCCCCGACGGCAATTACCTGCATCGCTACGCCAAGGGTTTCTTTCGCGAAGACAAACACACCCCGTGGGGCGCGGCCATTGATTTCCGCCACCGCGAAGTACGGGACTTCTTCGTCGAAAACGCCTTGATGTGGCTGCTCGAATACCGTTTCGACGGACTGCGCCTGGATGCAGTGCATGCCATAGAAAGCCCCGACTTCCTGCCTGAACTGGCGCAGCGCATACGGCAGCAGATCGATCCGTCGCGGCATGTCTGGCTGACCGTGGAGAACGAGCACAATCAGGCCAGCCTGCTGGAAGACGCCTACGATGCCCAGTGGAACGACGACGGCCACAATGCCCTGCACGTGCTGCTGACCGGCGAAACCGATGCCTATTACGCCGACTACGCCGAACACCCCACTGAACAATTGGCCCGCTGCCTGAGCCAGGGTTTTGTATTTCAGGGTCATCTGACCCGCCACGGCACGCCCCGTGGCGAGCCGAGCGAACATCTGCCGTCCACCGCGTTCGTGCTGTTCTTGCAGAATCATGACCAGATCGGTAACCGCGCCTTCGGCGAGCGCCTGCATCAACTGGCCGATCCGCGCGCGCTCCAGGCCGCTACGGTGCTGTTGCTGCTGTCACCGATGATTCCGCTGATGTTCATGGGCGACGAATACGCTGCCGAGCAACCGTTCCTGTTCTTCACCAGCCACCACGGTGAGCTCGCGAAGCTTGTGCGCGAAGGCCGGCGTAACGAGTTCGCCGCGTTCAGCGCCTTCGCCGATCCGCAACGCCGCGAGCAGATTCCCGATCCCAACGCCGAGCAGACGTTCCACGCCTCGCAACCGAGGCTGATTGGCAGCGGCACGCCGAAACAGCAGACAACGCTTGCGCTGTATCGACACCTGTTACAGCTGCGCCACCAACACATCACCCCGCATTTACCCGGCACCCAGGCACTCGGCGCGCAGGTGCTGGGGTTTGGCGCCGTCAGTGCACGCTGGCGTCTGGGCGATGGCAGCGAGCTGCGAATCGACCTGAACCTCAGCAACACGCCAGTGGTCAACCCACCACAGGCCGACGCGGTGTGGCTCTTGCAGCAACCGCCCGCCGCCGACCTGCCGGACGCGGGCCGACTGCCCCCGCATTGCGCGCTCGTCAGCCTCACGGCCGCAACCCCTTTGCCACCCCTGGATGGAGAGCGCCTATGAGCGATGCGCAACTGGAAATTCTCGCCAGCCGAGCCGGCCTTGCGGTCGACTGGATCGATGCCAATGGCCGCCCGCAAAAAGTCGCGCCGGCCGTGCTGCGCAATGTCCTTACCGGGCTCGGTCACCCGGCCGGTTCAGCCCAGGAAATCGACGCCAGCCTGCTGGAACTGCAACAAGCGCAACAGAACCGCCAACTGCCGCCCTTGCTGACCGCCGATGTCGGCGCGGATCTGGATCTGGCGCGCTATTTCGAACCTGAAAGTCCCTGTGAGATTCATCTGGAGGACGGCACGCGGCTGTCGCTCAAGCTGGATGCCGATGCGGTGTTGCCTGGCGAGATCCCGGTCGGCTATCAGCAAGTTCACATCGCCGGTCAACAATTCACCCTGGCCGTGGCCCCCGAGCGCTGCTACAGCGTGGGCGATGCCGTGGACAGCCCGATCCCCCGCGCCTGGGGCCTGAGCGTTCAGCTTTACAGCCTGCGCCGCCCCGGCGACGGTGGCTTCGGCGACACCCAGGCGTTGGAAGAACTGGCCCGCAGCGCCGGCGAACGCGGTGCCGACGCTTTGGCGATCAGCCCGCTGCATGCGATGTTCAGCGCCGACACCGGGCGCTACAGCCCGTATTCGCCGTCCAGCCGCCTGTTTCTCAATTCGCTGTATGCCGCGCCGAGGACGATTCTCGGCGAGCGCGCCCTGCGTGATGCCATCGACACCGCCGGCGTGGCGGATCAATTCGAGCAACTGGAAAACCTGAAACTGATCGACTGGCCCAGCGCCGCCGACGCCAAGCAAAAGCTGTTGCAAGCGTTGTACGAAGGCTTCACCCGTGGCGAGCATCCGTTGCAGGCGGACTTCTCCAGTTACCGCGATGCGGGTGGCGAAGCGCTGGAAAACCACTGCCGCTTCGAAGCCATTCAGGAAATGCGCGCCGCCCGGGGCGAAAATCTCGACTGGCGTGAATGGCCGGAGCACTGGCACGACCCGCGAGGTGCCGCCCTCGGTGCGTTTGCCGAGGAATACGCCGAGCGCATCGGCTACTTCGCGTTTTGCCAATGGTTGATCCACCGCTGCCTGGAGCGTGCACAAAACGCCGCTCGCAGCGCCGGCATGGGCATCGGCCTGATCGCTGATCTGGCGGTGGGGGCCGACGGCGCCGGCAGTCAGGCCTGGAGTTTTCAGGACGAATTGCTGGCGTCGCTGACCGTCGGTGCGCCACCGGACATCCTCAATCGCTCCGGCCAGGGCTGGGGCATCTCTGCATTCTCCCCGGAAGGCCTGATACGCAATGGTTTTCGTGCCTTCATCGACATGCTGCGCGCCAATTTTGCCCACGCCGGTGGCCTGCGCATCGACCATGTGATGGGCCTGCAACGGCTGTGGGTGATCCCGAATGGCGCGGCACCGGCGGACGGTGCTTACCTGTATTACCCGGTGGACGACTTGCTGCGTCTGCTGACCCTCGAATCACACCGCCATCAAGCCATCGTGCTGGGCGAAGACCTCGGTACCGTGCCCGATGGCCTGCGGGAAAAACTGATCACCCGCGCCATGCTCGGCATGCGCGTGCTGTTGTTCGAGCAGGACAACACCCATTTCAAACCGATCCTCGACTGGCCGGACAACGCGCTGGCCACCACCAGCACCCACGACCTCCCGACGCTCAATGGCTGGTGGCATGGCCGGGACATCGACTGGAATGCGCGACTCGGGCTGATCGACGCCAACGGTGAAATCGACTGGCGCCGTTATCGCGAACGCGAGCGCGAAGGCCTCCGGGGTGCTTTGAGCCAGGATCCACAGAACTTTCGCGAGGAATCCCACGAGGCCGATCAAGTGGTCGACGCCAGTGTCCGTTTCCTCGGCCACACCCGCGCGCCGCTGGTGCTTCTACCGCTGGAAGACGCGTTGGGCCTGGACGAACAGGCCAATCTGCCCGGCACCATCGACACCCACCCCAACTGGTCACGGCGCCTGCCGGGCACCAGCGAAACGTTGCTCGATGGGGTCGATGCCGCGCGGCGTCTGGAACTGCTCGCCTGCGCCCGCCTTCAGGCGGCCGAGCGTGACCAATGAGTGCACCGCCAGGCCAGTCGTTGCGGGCCACGGTGCGCCTGCAATTCCATAAAGGTTTCACCCTCGATCAGGCAGTGCCGCTGGTGGCGTACTTTGCCCGGCTCGGCATCAGCCATGTTTACGCCTCGCCGCTGCTCGCCGCCCGCGCCGGTTCCATGCACGGTTACGATGTGGTCGACCCGACCCGGGTCAACCCTGAACTCGGCGGCGAACCAGCCTTGCGCCGGTTGGTCGCGGCCCTGCGTGAACACGGCATGGGGCTGATCCTCGACATCGTCTCCAACCACATGGCGGTCGGTGGCGGTGACAATCCGTGGTGGCTCGATTTACTGGAATGGGGCCGGCTCAGCCCCTATGGCGAGTTCTTCGATATCCAGTGGCACTCGCCCGATCCGTTGATGGAAGGCCAGTTGCTGCTGCCCTTTCTTGGCAGCGATTACGGCGTCGCGTTGCAGGACGGCACGCTGCCGCTGGTGTTCAACGCCGAGTCCGGCACTTTCCACGTCGAGCATTACGAGCATCACTTCCCGATCTGCCCCGGCGATTACGGCGAGCTGCTCAAACCCGACGAGCCGACAAACGAAGCACTCAAGTCGCTGGCCGATCGCTTCAGCACCCTCAGCTACCAGACCGACGCCCGCTCGCTGGCCATCCCGCTCAAGGAAGAACTCCAGCAACTGGCCAGCGACCCGCACATCCTGCAAACCCTTCAGCGCAACCTCACGCGCTACGACTCAAAGACCGACGACGGTTTCCAGCGGCTGCATCAATTGCTGGAGCGGCAAAGCTACCGCCTGGCCAGTTGGCGCACGGCGGCGGACGACATCAACTGGCGACGCTTCTTCGATATCAACGAACTCGGCGGTTTGCGCGTCGAACGGCCTGCCGTGTTCGAAGCTACCCACGGCAAGATCTTCCAGTTGATCGGAGAAGGCTTGATCGACGGTCTGCGCATCGACCACATCGACGGCCTCGCCGATCCTCGGGGTTATTGCCGCAAGCTACGTCGACGCCTCGACTTTCTGGCACCGGGGCGACACTTGCCGATCTACGTCGAGAAGATTCTCGGCGACGGTGAAACCCTTCGCGCCGACTGGGCGGTGGATGGCAGCACCGGTTACGAGTTCATGAATCAGCTGTCGCTGCTGCAACACGACCCGGCCGGTGAACACGTGCTCGGCGACTTGTGGCAACGCCGTACCGAGCGCCCCGCGGCGTTTATCGAAGAAGCACGGCTGGCGCGTCAGCAGATTCTCAACGGCTCGCTGGCCAGTGATTGCGAAAGCGTTGCCCAGGCGCTGTTGCAAGTGGCGCGGGACGACCTGATGACCCGCGACCTCACGCTCGGCTCGATCCGCCGGGTGTTGCAGGCGTTGATCGTGCATTTCCCGGTGTATCGCACCTACATCAGTGCGCTGGGCCGTTCGGCGCAGGACGAAGTGTTTTTCCAGCAGGCCATGGAAGGTGCGCGCCAGACATTAAGCGAAAGCGACTGGCCGGTGCTTGAGTCCGTGGCCGCTTGGCTCGGCGGCCAGCCGTGGCGACGCAAACCCCGCGGGCGGTCGCGCAAGATCCTGCGCCACGCCTGCGTACGCTTTCAGCAACTGACCTCGCCAGCCGCCGCCAAAGCCGTGGAAGACACCGCGCTGTACCGCTCGGCGGTGCTGCTTTCGCGCAATGACGTGGGCTACAACACCGAACAGTTCAGCGCCCCGGTCAGTGATTTTCACGCAACAAACCTGCAACGTCTGGCGACATTCCCCGACAACCTGCTGGCCACCGCCACCCACGACCACAAACGCGGCGAAGACACCCGCGCGCGCCTGGCTGTGCTCAGCGAGCGCAGCCACTGGTACGCCGAACAGGTCGAGTTGTGGCGCGCCCTCGCCCGGCCGCTGCGCAATGACGATCAGATGCCGTCGGCTGCTGACGAGTTGATCCTTTATCAGGCATTGCTCGGCAGTTGGCCGCTGGAGCTGCACAACGACGATCAAGGTGGTTTCACCGACTACGCCAAACGCATCCGGCAATGGCAGCAGAAAGCCCTGCGCGAAGCCAAGTTGCAAAGCAGCTGGAGTGCGCCGAACGAAGCCTACGAAAACGCCGCGCAATCCTTCACCGAGCAGCTGTTGCTGGCACCGGAAGGTGAACTGCTGCGCGGGGCATTGGCAAAATCCATCAACAGCATCGCCGCGGCCGGCGCCCTCAACAGTCTGGCGCAAACCTTGCTGCACATGACCGTACCGGGCGTACCGGATCTGTATCAGGGCAACGAGTGCTGGGATTTCAGCCTGGTGGATCCGGACAACCGCCGGCCGGTGGACTACAGCTTGCGTGAACAATCACTGAAACCTGTTCCCGTATCGGAACTGCTGTCGAACTGGCGCAACGGGCGCATCAAGCAAGCGCTGATCGCTCAGGTACTGAACCTGCGCACCGAACACACCGAGTTGTTTCGCCGCGGCTCGTATCAGGCCCTCGAGGTGCTGGGCAGCCAGGCGCACAACGTGCTCGCGTTTGCCCGCGAGCACGGGGGCCAACGGGCAATCGTCATCGTGCCGATCCGTTGCGCAACACTGCTGGAAAACGGTGCCGTCCCGCAGGTCGATGCGCTGCGCTGGGGCGATACGCGGGTCGAATTACCGTTCGCCACCTCCAACGAAAATCTGAAGGGACTTTTTTCGAGCACCGCAGTCACAAAAAACAGGGAGCTGGAGGTCAGCGCTGCGCTGGGGGATGTCCCGGTCAATCTGTTTATCCAACACTTCTAGAAGCATGAGTTCAGTTCAGGAGCATTGCGATGAGTACCGACGATAAACGCATCCGCGAATTCGCCTATCAGATCTGGGAATCGGAAGGTAAGCCCGAAGGCCATGAAGCCCGCCACTGGGAGATGGCGCGCAAACTGGCCGAAGCCGAAGCTTTGGCACCGAAGAAATCGCCGAAGGCGGCGACTGGCAAAACGGCAGCCACCAAAGCCTCTGCGGCCAAGCCCAAGGCCACGACGGCCAAAGCCAAACCGGCGAGTGCCGCGAAAGTGATTCCGCCAGGCGAAAAAGCCACCGAGAAAAAGCCCCGCGCACCCCGCAAGCCCCCGGCAGCCTGAGGCTTTTCGAACCGTTGAACTGAATGGCCGTGTGGCGGGTTCGCTCGCCACCGAGGGTTCACTCGCCCTTTAAAAATGCCCACCCCGATTTGCAGGAGCAATCATGACCCGTCCAAAGAAAGCCGAGCCCGCCGCACACGCCGAGCCCTCGCGAATCCGTGAAGGCCTGCCCTTCCCGCTCGGCGCGACCTGGGATGGTCTGGGGGTGAACTTTGCGCTGTTTTCCGCCAACGCCA
Source organism: Pseudomonas sp. GW821-FHT09E04 (assembly GCF_059416185.1). NCBI lineage: Bacteria > Pseudomonadati > Pseudomonadota > Gammaproteobacteria > Pseudomonadales > Pseudomonadaceae > Pseudomonas > Pseudomonas sp. GW821-FHT09E04. Next base: position 277,566 of record NZ_JBWKOR010000001.1, on the reverse strand, counting down.
CCCGCGTTGAACTGTGCATTTTCGACGATGCCGGCGAAGTCGAACTCGAACGCATCGAACTGCCGGAATATACCGACGAAATCTTCCACGGCTACCTGCCAGACGCGCACCCAGGCCTGATTTACGGCTACCGGGTCTACGGCCCCTACGACCCGGCCAACGGCCACCGCTTCAACCACAACAAATTGCTGATCGATCCCTACGCCAAGCAACTGGTCGGCCAGTTGAAATGGTCCGAAGCGCTGTTCGGCTACACCATCGGCCACCCGGATGCCGACCTCAGTTTCGACGAGCGTGACAGCGCGCCCTTCGTGCCCAAATGCAAGGTCATCGACCCGGCGCACACCTGGGGCAACGACCATCGCGTCAGCGTGCCGTGGGACAAGACCATCATTTACGAAACCCATGTGCGCGGCATCAGCATGCGCCACCCCGCCGTGCCGGATAACGTGCGCGGCACGTTTGCCGGGCTGATGGTCGACGATGTGCTGGAACACATCCGCAAACTCGGCGTGTCCACTGTCGAGCTGCTGCCGATCCACGCCTTCGTCAACGATCAGCACCTGCTGCACAAAGGCATGACCAATTACTGGGGCTACAACAGCATCGCCTTCTTCGCCCCGGACCCGCGTTATCTGGCCAGTGGCAAGATCGCCGAGTTCAAGGAGATGGTCGCGCACCTGCATGAAGCCAATCTCGAAGTGATTCTCGACGTGGTCTACAACCACACCGCCGAGGGCAACGAGCAAGGCCCCACCCTGTCGATGCGCGGGATCGACAACGCTTCGTACTATCGGCTGATGCCGGACGACAAGCGCTTCTACATCAACGATTCCGGCACCGGCAACACCCTCGACCTGAGCCACCCGTGCGTGCTGCAAATGGTCACTGATTCGCTGCGCTACTGGGCCAGTGAAATGCACGTCGATGGTTTCCGCTTTGACCTGGCAACCATTCTTGGCCGCTACCACGACGGTTTCGACGAACGTCACAGCTTCCTCGTCGCCTGCCGCCAGGACCCGGTGCTGCGCCAGGTGAAACTGATCGCCGAGCCGTGGGACTGTGGCCCCGGTGGCTATCAGGTCGGCAACTTCCCGCCGGGTTGGGTCGAATGGAACGACAAGTTCCGCGACACCGTGCGTGCATTCTGGAAAGGTGACGACGGTCAGCTCGCCGACTTCGCCAGCCGCATGACCGCTTCCGGCGAGATGTTCAATCAGCGCGGCCGACGCCCTTACTCGTCAGTGAACTTCGTCACCGCCCACGACGGTTTCACCCTCAACGATCTGGTGTCCTACAACGACAAGCACAACGAGGCCAACGACGAAAACAACCAGGACGGCAGCAACAACAACCTGTCCTGGAACCACGGCGTCGAGGGGCCCACCGACGATCCGGAAATCAATGCGCTGCGTCACCGGCAAATGCGCAACTTCTTCGCCACCCTGCTGCTGGCCCAGGGCACGCCGATGCTGGTGGCCGGCGACGAGTTCGCCCGCACCCAGGACGGCAACAACAACGCCTACTGCCAGGACAGCGAAATCGGTTGGGTCAACTGGGACCTGAGCGAGGACGGCAAGGCGCTGCTCAAATTCGTCAAACGCCTGATCAAACTGCGCCTGACCTACCCGATCCTGCGGCGCGGGCGTTTTCTGGTGGGTGAATACAACGAAGACATCGGGGTCAAGGACGTGACCTGGCTGGCCCCGGACGCCACGGAAATGACCACCGAACACTGGCACGATGCACACAACCGCTGCCTGGGCATGTTGCTCGATGGCCGCGCCCAGGAAACCGGCATCCGCCGTAAAGGCGCCGACGCGACGTTGCTGCTGGTGGTCAACGCCCATCACGACATCGTCAACTTCACGCTGCCGGAAGTGCCTGAAGGCAGTTTCTGGACCTGCATGGTCGACACCAACCAACCGTCGATCCGCGGTCAGGAGCGCTTCGATTTCGGGCATCAATATTCGGTTACAGGGCGCTCGCTGCTGTTGTTTGAACTGCAACGCGACGAAGAAGACTGAGCGCAAGACACCGACACATCGGCCTCCACCGCTGGGTCTGCGATCACGACTTGAGAGTTACGGCACAGCTTGAATAAAAAAAACCGGAGCAGATTGATCTGCAACGCGACGAACCGTGCGTCTTGAGCAATACTCAGCATCGCGGCAATCCAGGGTTCGGAGCGCTGCAGGGTTATCAACCAGCCTTCACGGGTCAGACACGCGTTGCCGTGGGTGACTGAAGGCCAGACTCAACAAGGACGTCCTTCCCCATGAAACCGTTATCTCTCAGCGAAAGCGGCCTGCCGGCGCAAATCTGGAACAGCGCCGCGCAACTCGACAACATCCCCGTCATCAACACCCATAGCCTCGTGCCGCCCGGCGCGCGTGCGGTGGTCATTGCGCCACACCCCGGTGACGAAGTGGTGACCTGCGGCGGCTTGCTGCAACTGTTGTCTTCCCTTGGTCATCCCCTGCAATTGCTCTCGATCACCGACGGCAGCGCCAGCCATCCCGGCTCGCGCCAGTGGTCGGAAAAACGCCTGAGCGTGTTCCGCCCCCAGGAAAGCGTCGAAGCCTTGCGCCGCCTGGGCCTGCCGATGCACAGCCTGAAATGGGTGCGCGGCGGTTTCACCGACAATGCCCTGTTTGAACAGGAAGCCCAATTGACCGAGTTCATCTCGCGTTACCTGCGACCCGGTGACGTGGTGTTCAGCACCTGGTGCGAAGACGGCACCGAAGATCATGAAGTGGTCGGTCGGGCCAGCGCCAAAGCCGCACGACTGGCCGGTGCCAGCTACCACGATGTGCCGGTCTGGGCCTGGCACTGGCCCGAGCGCGATCAGGCACAGATTCCGTGGCACCGCGCGCGCAAGCTGCGCCTCGATACCTGGACCGTCGCGCGCAAAAGCCACGCTACCCACGCCTACGCCAGCCAGTTGAACGGCGAACCGGCCATCGGCATTGCACCGTTGTTGCCCAGGGCTATTCTGGAGCGCATGCGCCTGCCTTATGAAATTGTCTTCGTGGATTGAAGGTCGGGCGCGGGCAGTCACTCAATGTGAACTGCCCGCGCCCGGATCAGTCGCATGAAAAGGCAGTCATGATTCAGAGGAGCGACCGTGTCCAGCGACCCCAAGCGTCACGTCATCGACGCACAGCCCTTGAACCCGTCGACCATCCATCGCCTGCGGGTGTTGACGGTCAACACGCACAAGGGTTTTACCGCACTCAACCGCCGTTTCATTCTTCCGGAGCTGCGTGAAGCGGTGCGCAGTACCCGCGCCGACCTGGTGTTTCTTCAGGAAGTGGTGGGCGAACACGAACGGCATTCGAATCGCTACAACGAGTGGCCGCAAACCTCGCAGTACGAGTTTCTCGCCGACAGCATGTGGAGCGATTTCGCCTACGGCCGCAACGCCGTCTACCCCGACGGCCACCACGGCAATGCCCTGCTGTCGAAGTACCCGATCCGCGAATACCGCAACCTCGATGTCTCGATCACCGGTCCGGAACGCCGCGGTCTGCTGCACTGCGTACTGGATGTACCGGGGCACGATGAGGTTCATGCGATCTGCGTGCACCTGAGCCTGCTCGAAAGCCACCGTCAATTGCAGCTGCAACTGCTCTGTCAGTTGCTCGAGTCCCTGCCGGAGGACGCGCCGGTGATCATCGCCGGCGACTTCAATGACTGGCAGATGCAGGGCAACCTCACCCTCTCCCGCCGCGACTACCTGCACGAAGCCTTCGAGCGTCATCACGGCCGACCGGCCAAGACCTACCCGGCGCGCTTCCCGCTGCTGCGGCTGGACCGGGTCTACCTGCGCAACGCCAGCAGCCATGATCCGCAGATACTCGGCAACAAGCCCTGGACGCATTTGTCGGATCACCTGCCGCTGGCGGTCGAGGTGCATCTGTAGTTCGACCGCGCCGCGAGTGTCTACGCCAGCACCGACTACAGTCGCAATATTGACAGCAATGACCTGCGTGGCCTGGCAGGAAATCCGGGCGTTCGCATCAGTTGGCAAGCCGATAGCAGGCTAAGCAAACGCTCTGTTTCGCGGTTTCAGGTGTGTTTTTCCCTGCAAACAACAACTTAGATATGTGCAGAAAAACAAACGCTTGCAACCTCTGATTTAGCCATACCGCTCATCGTCCAATTTCTTGACGCAGGGACATCGGTCTTCTTAGCTCTACCTTACTACCCCCGGAAACACTACCCGGGGCGGGCCTTCGGACACTTGTGAAAACGGGTGGCTGCGGGTTCGCCTCGCTCCATTCGGTCGCCCCTCGTTCGGGGTAGGAGAGACGCCAAGGCGAGATACCACATGCGCTAGCAAGGTAGATCTTCATGAAAACCTCACTCACCCCACACGAGATCAAAATCACCTTTTGCACCGTTTCAAGTTCTATCTTGCTGTGCTCATCCATGGAGGCGCAGGCGGGTCCTGTGGCGGATGAGACCACGCCCTGGTATCGCCAGGACGTGCCGATCCTGACGCTGCCCGCGACCGTCATCACACCCGACCCGCAACGCTTGAGCCCGCGCCCCGACCTGCGCGGCAACTACCTGATCACCGAAGACCTTGCCCCCTCGGCCTGGGATCAACTCTACGGACAAGCCTCTCGCCAGGCGCAGACCGACATCCTCAACCCCGGGTTCGCGACACCCGGCGGTGGAGCACTCAAAGGACCGCCAGTGCTGACTCTGCAAGGCAGCAGCGGCCAGACCCAACGGATCGGATTGATCGGCGGCACGTACCAGATCCAGGGCAACGGCAACGGCCTGATCGTCAATCGCGCCCTCGTCGATCCGACCACCGACACCCTCAACCTCCAAGGCCAGAGCCTCGGCGCCTACTACAGCCTGACCGGGTCTGAAGGCTGGCACGTCGACCTGTCGGCCAGCGGTGGCCGGGTCAGTGGCTTCAGCCGTAATGAACAGGGCGCGCGCCTGGCCACCGAAGGCAGCGCGATGACGTTCTCGGTGGAGGGCGGTTTCCCGATCGGCTTGAGCGAAAACTGGGTTGTCGAGCCACAGGCGCAGTTGATCAATCAGCGGATCACCCTCGACACGCCCTACGCGGGTTCGGGCAACGCTTCATCGAGTGATATTTCGTCCTGGAGCGGCCGGGTCGGCGCTCGGCTGAAAGGCAGTTACGACCTGAGCGGTCTGCCGGTCGAACCCTACGTTCGCACCAACTTGTGGCACACGGTGTACACCGGCAACACGGTGACCCTCGATCAGGTGGACAAGATCAGCAGCAGCCGCAAGTCATCGACGGTGGAGTTGGGTCTGGGTCTGGTGGCGAAGGTCACGCCGTCGGTGAGCCTGTACGTCAGCGCCGACTACAGCAGTGACGTGGATGACAATGATCTGAACGGGTTGATCGGCAGTCTGGGAATCCGGATGCGCTGGTAAGGACACTTCCAGTCGCCCTGCGGGAGCGAGCCGCTCGCTCCCGCAGGTGCTTCATCAACGTTCGGGCTTGAGGATCAACACCGCCAGTGGCGGCAGATTCAGCTCCAGCGACAACGCCTGGCCATGGCTCGGCACATCATCGGTGAACGCCCCGCCACCATTGCCATAGTTGGAGCCGGCATAGGTGTCGGCATCACTGTTGAGCAACTCGCTCCAGCGCCCGGCAAACGGCACACCCACCCGATACGACTGACGCGGCACTGGCGTGAAGTTGGCCACCACCAGCACCGGCGAACCGTCCTTGCTCCAGCGCAGCCAGGCGTAGACGCTATTGATCGCATCGTCACCGATCAGCCACTGAAACCCTTGCGGCGCATCGTCCTGTTCGTGCAGAGCCGGCTCTTCGCGGTACAAACGGTTGAGGTCGCCAACCAGTTTCTGCACGCCTTTGTGCTCGGAATACTGGAGCAGATACCAGTCCAGTTGTTGATCGTGATTCCACTCGCGCCACTGGCCGAACTCGCAACCCATGAACAGCAGTTTCTTGCCCGGATGGGTCCACATGAAGCTCAGGTAAGCGCGCAGGTTGGCGAATTTCTGCCAGCGGTCGCCGGGCATCTTGTCGATCAGCGAGTGCTTGCCGTGCACCACTTCGTCGTGGGAAATCGGCAGGATGAAACGCTCGGACCAGGCGTAGACCAGACCGAAACTCAGCTCGTTGTGATGATGGGCGCGGTACACCGGATCCTGTTGGATGTAATGCAGCGAATCGTGCATCCAGCCCATGTTCCACTTGTAGGCAAAACCGAGGCCGCCCTGCTGGGTACTTTGACTGACGCCGGGCCACGCCGTGGATTCCTCGGCAATCACTAAAGCTCCCGGTGCTTCCAGCGCCACCACATCATTCAAATGGCGAAGGAAGTCGATGGCTTCCAGATTCTCCCGACCGCCGTGGCGATTGGGCACCCACTCCCCGGCCTTGCGCGAATAGTCGCGGTACAGCATCGATGCCACCGCATCGACCCGCAATCCATCGACGTGGAAATGCTTCAGCCAATGCAACGCCGACGCCAGCATGTAGCCATGCACTTCAGTGCGGCCCAGGTTGTAGATCAGCGTGTCCCAGTCCTGATGAAAGCCTTCCAGCGGGTTGCCGTATTCGTACAGCGCGGTGCCGTCGAACTGCGCCAGGCCATGGGTATCGGTCGGGAAATGCGCCGGCACCCAGTCGAGAATCACGCCGATTTCCGCCTGATGGCAGGCATTGATGAACGCCGCGAACTCGTCCGGCGTGCCGTAACGAGCGCTCGGCGCGAACTGTGACAGCAACTGGTAACCCCAGGAACCGCCAAACGGATGCTCCATGATCGGCATCAGCTCGATGTGGGTGAAGCCCAGTTCCTTGACGTAGGGAATCAGCCGTTCGGCCAGCTCCGGCCAGGTGTACTGGCGCGCCACTTCACCCAGATCGTCGAGCTCGCACTGCCAGGAACCGGCGTGCAGCTCATAGATCGACAGCGGCGCATTGTGTTGCTGGCGCTCGCTGCGTCCGTTCATCCAGTCCTGATCCTGCCAGTCGACTTGCAGCGGCGAGGCGACTTTGGAAGCGGTGTCCGGCGGCAGGCTGGTGGCCAGCGCCATCGGGTCAGCCTTGAGCGGCAGGATGCCGTGAGCGCCGAGGATTTCGTACTTGTACAGATCGCCCGCCTGCAGGCGCGGAATGAACAACTCCCAGACCCCGGACGGATGCCGCAGACGCATCGGATGCCGACGCCCGTCCCAGACGTTGAAGTCGCCGACCACCGACACCCGCCTGGCATTCGGCGCCCACACGGCAAACCGCACGCCGTCGACGCCATCGACGGTTTTCAGCTGCGCACCGAGGCAACCGCTGAGGTCGCGATGATTGCCCTCGGCGAACAGGTACAAATCCATTTCACCGAGCAACGGCCCGAAGCTGTAGGGGTCTTCCGCGACCTGTTCGCCACCGGCCCAGCGGGTGCGCAACTGATACGGCCGCGAAGGCTCGAAATGCCCGACGAACAGCCCCGGCGTTTCGGTCGCCTCCAGCGGACCGCGCTCCTCGCCGGTGTCCTTGTCCAGCACCGTGACACTCAATGCACCGGGCAGATATGCCCGGATGAACTGCCCGCCGGCACCATCGCCGTGGGGTCCGAGAATGGAAAACGGGTCCTGATGTTCTGCGCGCACCAAGGCATCGATGTCCTTCGCCCTAGGCAGCAAGCGTTCTTTAACGTGACCCTGTTCCTTGTTCGAGAAACTCATGACTACTCTCCACCAAGATCGGAAAAGGGTTCAAGCCCCGTCAATAACCCATACAAACCGTGCAACGGCACGGGCAGCCAGGTGGGGCGATTTTCGGCTTCATAGGCCACCTCGTAGGCCGCTTTCTCCAGGCCGAACAACGCCAGTGCGGCGTCGGCACCTTCAGGATCTTGCCAGGCATGATCAAGACTAGCTGCCGCCCGGCGATATGCCTCGACAAATGCTTCGCGGGCCTCACGCAAATAGCGTTCGGCGACCCGGCGACGCGCCGCCTCTGCTTCGGGACTGTTGTCGACGTTGTGCACATTGATGGTCATCGCGGCGGCGTAATCGAATGAGCGCAGCACCCCGCTGACATCCTTGTACGGGCTGTGCTTGCCACGGCGCTCGGCCAGTGGCCGCGCCGGTTCGCCTTCGAAGTCGATCAGGTACGCATCGCCCTTGATCACCAGTACCTGGCCCAGATGCAGGTCGCCATGGACGCGGATGCGCAAGCCGCCGGCGGATTTTTTCGCCAGCTCCTGCACATGGGCGAGGATGGTTTTCTTGTGGTCGAGCAGACGACCGACCAGCTTCTGATCCGCCGCATCAAGTTCGCCCTGATGCTGCTTGAGCAGCTTCAGCGCATGCTCGACCTGAGCGCCCACGTCCTTGCCGGTCGCCTGCGCATCCTTGGCCGAGCTGACCTGCGGTGCGAAGTCCTTGTTGTCGCTCGGCGCCGCCAGCACCTGATGCATTTCCCCCAGACGCTGACCCAGCATGCCGGCGAAATCCTTCAGCTCGCCGAGCGCGTTGTAGTGTTGCGACTGTTCGGAAACGGCATCCGCCAGTTCGTCGCGCAACGCCCGTTCGAGGTTGTTCTGCGTCCATTCCCAGGCGTCGCCCTGATTGCTCAAGTAGCCTTGGGCGATCATCAGCAAGTTGTCTTCGCCCTTCCCGTCGCGACGAATCACCGAGCCGAGCAGCGGGGAGATATTGGCAAACCCGGCGGCGGTCAGATAAGCGCTCATCTCCAGTTCCGGGTGTACGCCGGACGCGACTTTGCGGATCAGCTTGAGCACCAGACTGTTGCCGATCACCACCGAACTGTTGGACTGCTCGGCGGACAGGTAGCGCACTTCGGATTCCGCACCGAGGCCGAGCTTGTCCAGTTGCGGCGTGGACTCGAAACGGATTTCTCCGTCACTCGATTCCAGCACCGTGCCACTCTGCATACCTTGCAGCACCGCGCGAATGAACGCTTCAAGGCTGAAGGCATCGGTGATCAGCCCGACCTGACGCACCCGACGCACCCGCGCCAGGGCCAATTGCTGCGGCAAGGCCGGTCCGACCTGATCTTCCGAAATGAAGCCGAACGGCAATTGGTAACGGCTGGTCTGCCCGCCGCTGCTGACTTCGATTTCGCTGAGCAACACCGGATGCTGCGCGTCGCCGAAACGCACGCCATAGGCCAGCCGGACTTGCTCGATGACCGCATCCTTGCCGGCGAACCAGCGGCGATTCTGCAACCAGTTCGGCAGGATGCCCTGTTCGAGGGTGACCCGGGACGGCGCCTCGAGCAGTTCCTCCATGCGTTTTTTCAGCACCAGCGTGGTGAAGTCCGGCAGGCTCTGCGCCGGTTCGACGTGCCAGCTCGGCATCTGGTTTTCCGCCGCCAGACCGAACCAGTAGAAGCCGTACGGCGCCAGGGTCAGCAGGAAGTTCAACTGACCGATAGGCGGAAACGCATTACCGCCGAGCATCTCCACCGGCACCATGCCCACATAGGCCGAAAGGTCCAGCTCCACGGCCTGAGCGCTGCGCGAGACGTTGGCCACGCACAGGATGATTTCGTGTTTGCCGTCCGGCCCGGTGTATTCGCGGGTGTAGGCCAGAACGCGACGGTTGGCCGGCGACAGCATCTTCAAGGTGCCGCGACCGAAGGCCTTGGACTGCTTGCGCACGGTCAGCAGGCGACGAGTCCAGTTCAGCAGCGAATGCGGGTCACCGGCCTGGGTTTCGACGTTGACCGACTGATAACCGTACTGCGGGTCCATGATCGGCGGCAGCACCAGGCTGGCCGGGTCGGCCCTGGAGAATCCGCCGTTGCGGTCGATCGACCATTGCATCGGCGTGCGCACGCCATCGCGGTCGCCGAGGTAGATATTGTCGCCCATGCCGATCTCATCGCCGTAATACAGGGTCGGCGTGCCGGGCATCGACAGCAGCAGACTGTTGAGCAATTCGATACGCCGACGGTCGCGCTCCATCAATGGCGCCAGACGCCGGCGAATGCCAAGATTGATCCGCGCACGGCGGTCGGCGGCGTAGTAGTTCCACAGGTAGTCGCGCTCCTTGTCGGTGACCATTTCCAGCGTCAGTTCATCGTGGTTGCGCAGGAAAATCGCCCATTGGCAGTTGGCCGGGATCTCCGGGGTCTGGCGCAGGATGTCGGTGATCGGGAAGCGATCTTCCTGGGCCAGCGCCATGTACATGCGCGGCATCAGCGGGAAGTGAAACGCCATGTGGCATTCGTCGCCGTTGACGCCCTCGGCGTCGGTGTCACCGAAGTACAGCTGGGTGTCTTCCGGCCATTGGTTGGCCTCGGCCAGCAGCATGCGGTCCGGGTAGTTGGCGTCGATCTCGGCGCGGATCTGCTTGAGGACGTCGTGGGTCTCCGGCAGGTTTTCATTGTTGGTGCCGTCGCGCTCGATCAGGTACGGAATGGCATCCAGCCGCAAGCCGTCAATGCCCATGTCCAGCCAATAGCGCATCACCGACAGCACGGCTTTCATGACTTGCGGGTTGTCGAAATTCAGATCCGGCTGGTGCGAATAGAAACGGTGCCAGAAGTATTGGCCGGCCACCGGGTCCCAGGTCCAGTTGGACTTTTCGGTGTCGAGGAAAATGATCCGGGTGCCGTCGTACTTCTGGTCGTCATCGGACCACACATAGAAGTCGCGGGCCGCTGAACCGGGCTTGGCCTTGCGTGCTCTTTGGAACCACGGGTGCTGATCCGAGGTGTGGTTGATGACCAGTTCGGTGATCACCCGCAAACCACGCTTGTGCGCCTCGGCGATGAAGCGTTTGGCGTCGGCCATCGTCCCGTAATCGCTGTGTACGCCACGGTATTCGGCGATGTCGTAACCGTCATCGCGCCGTGGCGAGGGGTAGAACGGCAACAGCCAGATGGTGTTGACGCCAAGATCGGCGATGTAATCGAGTTTGGCGATCAGGCCGGGAAAATCGCCGATCCCGTCGTTGTTGGAGTCGAAAAAGGATTTGACGTGGACTTGATAGATAACCGCGTCCTTGTACCAGAGCGGGTCCTTGATGAAGGTGGCTGACTTGGGTTTCTTCGCCATGTGAAACTCCTGATCAATGCAATAAGGGCGACCCGCGCAGATCGACAGATCGTTCCCACGCTCTGCGTGGGAATGCCGCCATGGACGCTCTGCGTCCGCCGTTGGGACGCGGAGCGTCCCGAGATGCGTTCCCACGCAGAGCGTGGGAACGATCTGTGAGTCAGTTCAAAAGGCGGTGATCCGCCAGATCCCGAACGGCTGATAAGCCGGGTCGATCCGCATGAACTGGTACTTGCCGTGCCAGTCCCAGCGATGGCCGTTCATCAGGTCTTCGCCGTGGGTGGTGGCGTCGTCCGGCAGGCCCATCTCCCACAGTGGCAATTCAAAATTGGCCTCCTGCACGTGGTGCGGATCGAGACTGACGGCCACCAGAATGAAATTGCTGCCATCGGCGCTGCGCTTGCCGAAGTAAAGAATGTTGTCGTTCCAGGCGTTGTAGATCTTCAGGCCCAGATGGCTGTGCAGCGCCGGGTTCTGCCGGCGGATGCGATTGAGCTGGGCGATCTCGGCGATGATGTTGTCGGGCGCATTGAAGTCGCGGACGCGGATCTCGTACTTCTCGGAATCGAGGTATTCCTCCTTGCCCGGCACCGGCGCCGATTCGCACAGTTCGAACCCCGAGTACATGCCCCACAGGCCCGAGCCCATGGTCGCCAGCGCCGCACGAATGAGAAACCCCGGACGCCCCGACTCATGCAGGAACGCCGGGTTGATATCCGGTGTGTTGACGAAGAAATTCGGCCGGTAGCACTCGCGCCACGGCGATTCGTTGAGTTCGCTGAAATAGCTCGCCATTTCGGCCTTGGTGTTGCGCCAGGTGAAATAGGTGTAGCTCTGGGTGTAACCGACCTTGCCCAGCCGCGCCATCATCGCCGGGGTGGTGAACGCTTCGGCGAGGAAGATCACTTCCGGGTACAGCGTGCGCACATCGGCGATCAGCCATTGCCAGAACGGCAGCGGTTTGGTGTGCGGGTTGTCGACGCGAAAGATCTTTACGCCCTCCTCGACCCAGCCGACGACGATGTCGCGCAGCTCGACCCACAGGCTCGGAATCGCTTCCGGCGCATAGAAGTCGACGTTAACGATGTCCTGGTATTTCTTCGGCGGGTTCTCCGCGTATTTGATCGTGCCGTCCGGCCGCCAGTTGAACCAGCCCGGATGCTGCTTGAGCCACGGGTGATCCTGGGAACACTGGATGGCGAAATCGAGGGCGATTTCCAGACCATGATCAGCGGCAGCCGTCACCAGTCGACGAAAGTCCTCGCGAGTGCCGAGCTGCGAATGAATCGCTTCGTGCCCACCCTCTTCACTGCCGATCGCATACGGGCTGCCCGGATCGTCCGGCCCAGCAGTCAGGGAGTTGTTGCGGCCCTTGCGGTGGCTACGACCGATCGGGTGGATTGGCGTGAAATACAGCACGTCGAAGCCCATGTCCTGAATCATCGGCAACCGCGCGTGCACATCATTGAAGGTACCGTGACGGGCGGGATCGTCGGTGATCGAGCGGGGAAACAGCTCGTACCAACTGGCGAACTCGGCCAGTTCGCGCTCGACGTCCAGCGGAAATTCATTGCTGATGCTCAGATACGGGCGGTGATCGGCCTCGGTCATCAGTTGTGCACTCTGCGGGTGCAGAAACAGCGCCACCTGCTCGGTTTCGAGCAGCCCGGACAATTCGTGGTGCAGCGCCGCCAGCCGCTCACTGAGCGGGCCTTCGCTGCGTTCGGCCGCCTGTTGCACCATCGTGCGGCCCTCTTGCAACTCCAGGCTGACCGGGACGGCGGCGGTGTGCTTTTTCTCCAGTTCGTACTGAAAACTGGCGAACAGGTCGATCCAGGCTTCGATCAGGTACAGATAGCGACCCATGCGTTGAGGACGGAACCGGCCCTCCCAGCCATTGTTGCCCTGATCGGCCATGACTTCGCTTTGCCAGACTTCCTCGCCTTCTTCGCGCCAGCGGATGCGCACCGCCAGTTTGTCGTGACCATCGGCGAAGATCTTGCTGGTGACCACGATTTCGCGCCCGACCACAGCCTTGACGGCAAACTGCCCGCCCTCCAGCGAAGGCTGAGTGTTTTCGATGACGATGCGTGGCAGCAGCAACGCCTGCGACAACGGAATGTGCGGGTTGTAGCTCTGTTCGGAGGGTTTTTCAGCAGTCATTGAGCATCTCTCCTTAACGCCCCAAGGACGCTCGCTTGCCTGTTTGGCGATCACGGCCGGGCCTGCGCCCGACGATGAACTCTCTCAGGTTCCGAGCGACCCTCGCCGGCAAAAGTTCACAGGGATTTGCCCCGCCACAAAATCGGATCGAATTCGCGGTGAAGTGGTCAACCCACTTAAGCACTTCTCACGCCATGTGCCACACGGAGGTTCATCTGATGAGTATTCCGATCCCCGCTGAAACGCCCGATCCGAACATCGACAAACCCGTCCTGCCCGAAACCGAGCCGCAGCCGATCCCCGAACAGGAGCCACCGGGCACCACGCCGCCGCCCAAGGAAGAGCCACCGACGACCATGCCGCCAGTGATCGTCTAGCGACCATTAATCGGTTGCGCAGAACGATCACTCGGGGCTGCGCCCTAACCTTTCAACACCCTTGGAAAAAGGACAGCCCCATGACCGTGCGCATCGAAAACCAGACCTGTTTTTTCGCCACCGAAAACGGTGAGCAGATTCGCCTGTGCGGTGACCTGACAATAATCACCGACAGTGAAAAATCGATGTCAGCCGTGGAAATCGAAGGCCGGCGCATTTACATCACAGAAGCTGAAGCCGATGCGCTGACCGTCGCAGGCGCCCGAGACGGACGCAAACATCTCAAGGCCACCGACAGTGATTCGGTGATTTGACTGACCCCGATCAAGATCCTGCGCAGACGTCTGGGATAGGCATCTGCGCCCCGCCCTGCCAGCTGCTTCAAGTTGTCGCAGGGCTGGGCACAAAAGCCATCTGATACGCTTTTTATTGAAATACCTGAGTCTGTTATGCAAACAGATCGGCGCTCATAGTTCACTGGCCTGATGGAGGCTGATGAGCGAACGACCATGAGCGAACGAATCCCCGTCCGAACCGTAGAAGCAACGCCTCACATAAAAAAAGTACCGGCGCGCCCAATGAAGGCGAAGAACGCCACCAGCGACAACCAGATCTTCACCCGCAGCTTCACCGGCCTGTTCCGCACCTTGCGCATGAGCGGCGCGGGGTTTCTGTTCCTGTTGTTTTTCGGCACCGTGTGGCTGAACTGGGGCGGACGTCAGGCGGTGCTCTGGGACCTTTCCGAAAGCAAGTTCCACATCTTTGGCGCGACCTTCTGGCCGCAGGACTTCATTCTGCTGTCGGCGCTGCTGATCATCGCCGCGTTCGGCCTGTTCGCCATCACCGTGTTCGCAGGCCGGGTCTGGTGTGGTTACACCTGTCCGCAGAGTTCGTGGACGTGGATCTTCATGTGGTGCGAGAAGATCACCGAAGGCGAGCGTAACCAGCGGATCAAGCTGCAAGCTGCACCGTGGAGCCTGAACAAACTGGCACGGCGTGCGGCCAAGCACACACTGTGGCTGGCGATCAGCGTGCTGACCGGCCTGACCTTTGTCGGCTACTTCACCCCCATCCGCCCGCTGGCCGAAGAACTGCTGACCCTGCAGATCGGCGGTGTCAGTCTGTTCTGGGTGCTGTTTTTCACCGGCGCCACCTACATCAATGCCGGCTGGCTGCGCGAAGCGGTGTGCATGCACATGTGCCCGTATGCGCGGTTCCAGAGCGTGATGTTCGACAAGGACACCCTGGCAATTTCCTACGACGTGGCCCGTGGCGAAAACCGTGGACCGCGCAAACGTGACGTGAAGCCGGCCGAAGCCGGCCTCGGTGATTGCATCGACTGCCAGTTGTGCGTGCAGGTCTGCCCGACCGGCATCGACATCCGCGACGGCCTGCAAATGGAATGCATCGGCTGCGCAGCGTGCATCGACGCCTGCGATTCGATCATGGACAAGATGAATTACGCCCGTGGTTTGATCCGCTACACCTCGGAGCGTGAATTGCAGGGTGGCAAGACGCACTTGCTGCGTCCAAGGCTGATCGGTTACGTCGCGGTGCTGGTGCTGATGATCGGTGCCCTCGCCCTGGCCCTGGTCGAACGGCCGATGGTGTCGCTGGACGTGACCAAGGACCGTGGTCTGTTCCGCGAGAACGGCCAGGGCCAGATCGAAAACATCTACACCCTCAAAGTCATCAACAAGACCCAACAGCGCCAGGACTACAACCTGAGCCTGGTGGATGGCGACGGCTTCCAGCTGCAAGGCAAGACCGAGCTGAGCCTGGCGGCGGGCGAGATCGTCGATGTGCCGGTGTCGGTGGCGATGACCACGGATCGCCCGGCCAGCAGCTCGCAGACCTTGAGCTTCAAGATTGCCGACAGCGATGAGCCCGAGGTTTATAGCGTGGCGAAGAGCCGGTTTGTTGCGCCGATGAATCGTTGAACCTTTAAGATGCAACCCTTTGTGCCAATGGCGCTGCGCCCATTGGCACAACCGTTTTCCAAATCCCATCCATTGCAGGACACCGATGAAACGCTACGAAAAATTCGCCGACGACATCGCTGAACTGATCCGCTCCGGCGTCCTCGGCCCCGGTCAGCGGGTGCCGTCGGTGCGCTACGCGAGCCAGACCTATGGCGTCAGCCCGTCCACGGTGTTCCAGGCCTATTACCTGCTGGAACGTCGCGGCCTGATCCGCGCCCGGCCGCGCTCCGGCTACTTCGTCAACACCCACGCCCCGAGCCCGTTCTCGGAGCCGGTGATCAGCAGCCAGGTCAACGAATCCACCAAGGTCGACGTCAGCGAGCTGGTGTTCTCGGTACTGGAATCGATCAAGGACCCGAGCACCGTACCGTTCGGCTCGGCATTCCCCAGCCCCGAGCTGTTCCCGCTACAACGCCTGTCACGTTCGCTGGCCAGCGCCGCCCGGGAAATGGACCCGCGCATGGTGGTCACCGACATGTCGCCGGGCAACCCGCAACTGCGCCGGCAGATCGCCCTGCGCTACATGGTCGGCGGGCTGATGCTGCCGATGGAGGAACTGCTGATCACCAATGGCGCCCTCGAAGCGCTGAACCTGTGCCTGCAAGCGGTGACCGAACCCGGCGACCTGGTCGCCATCGAAGCCCCGGCGTTCTACGCCAGCCTGCAAGTACTGGAGCGGCTGAAACTCAAAGCCGTGGAAATCCCCGTGCACCCGCGCGACGGTATCGACCTCGGTGTGCTCGCCCAGACCCTGGAGCGGCATCCGATCAAGGCCTGCTGGTGCATGACCAGTTTCCAGAACCCGATGGGCGCGACCATGCCCGAGGCCAAGAAACAGGAACTGGTGGAACTGCTGAAACGCCATCAAGTGCCGCTGATCGAAGACGACGTCTACGCCGAACTCTATTACGGCCAGCAGGCGCCGAAACCGGCCAAAGCCTTCGACACCGAAGGCCTGGTGATGCATTGCGGCTCGTTTGCCAAAAGCCTGGCTCCCGGCTACCGCATCGGCTGGGTCGCCGCCGGACGCTACGCGCAGAAGATCGAACGCCTGAAACTGATGACCTCACTCTGCGCCTCGATGCCGGCCCAGGCGGCCATCGCCGATTACCTGCAACACGGCGGCTACGACCGTCACCTGCGCAAATTGCGCTATGCCCTCGAAGAACAGCAAAGCGCCATGCTCGCGGCCATCGCCCGCTACTTCCCGGCCCAGACCCGCGTGAGCCAACCGGCCGGCGGCTATTTCCTGTGGCTGGAACTGCCACCGCAGATGGATTCGTTGAAGTTGTTTCAGATGGCGTTGGCGCAGGGCATCAGCATTGCGCCGGGGCCGATTTTTTCGCCGACGCAAAGATTCAGGAATTGCATCCGGTTGAACTACGGCAGCCCGTGGACCGAGAGTTCGGAGAAGGCGATGGAGACGTTGGGGCGGATTGTGCGGTCGTTCTGAGGATCACTGCCGTGTTGATCGTTCCCACGCAGACGGTTCGACGTGGGAACGATCATTAAGCTTAACGCCCGCCGCCGAGATCAACGAAGGTCCCCGTCGCATACGAAGCCTTGTCCGACAGCAACCACACAATCGCCTCCGCCACTTCATCCGGCCGCCCGCCTCGGGCCATCGGAATCGCCGACTCCAGCTTGCTGACCCGATCCGGATCGCCGCTCAAGGCGTGGAAATCGGTGTAGATGTAGCCCGGGCGCACCGCGTTGACCCGAATCCCCTCGCCCGCCACTTCCTTGGACAGACCGATGGTGAACGTGTCGAGCGCGCCCTTGGACGCGGCGTAGTCGACGTACTCATTCGGAGAGCCCAGGCGCGCAGCGACCGAGGAGACGTTGACGATGCTGCCGCCCTGCCCGCCGTGTTTGGGCGACATGCGCAGGATCGCATGCTTGGCGCAGAGAATCGGCGCCAGAACGTTGGTTTTCATGATTTTGAGGATGCGGAATTCGGACATTTCGTCGACCCGCGATTTGTGCCCGACGGTGCCGGCGTTGTTCACCAGGGCGGTGACCCGGCCCAGCTCCGTGTCGACCCGATGAAACAGGCCGATCACTTCGTCTTCGATACTGACATCGGCGCGCACGGCAATGGCAGTGGCGCCGCGTTCACGCACCTGGTCGAGTACGTGGTGGGCTGCCTGTTCGTCCGTCTGGTAATTGATGCAGATCCGATAGCCTTGCTCGGCAGCCAACAGCGCAGTGGCGGCCCCGATTCCGCGACCGCCGCCAGTGATCACAATGACTTTATCCATGCAGGCTTTCCCCCCAATGCACACGTAACAGTCGCAGGAAGAATAACCGTCATTGCGGGGTTTTGCATGGCCTGTGTCAGTCGTTCAGTTCACCGCCAATGGCTTGCCACGCACGATGTCCTGCAGGAAGCGATCCGCCGGCATCGGGTGGCCGAGCAGATAACCCTGCAGCGAATCGCAGCCCAGTTGCGTCAAAAAGTCCTGCTGCACGCCGGTCTCCACGCCTTCGGCCACGATGCGCAGGCCCAGCGCCTGACCGAGCGCGACAATCGCCGAGACGATGGCGGCGTCGTCGCTGTCATGCTCCAGGTCGCGGACAAAACCGCGATCGATCTTCAACTCGTTGGCCGGCAGGCGCTTGAGGTACATCAGGCTCGAATAACCGGTGCCGAAGTCATCGATGGAAAGATCGACGCCCATGTCGGACAGTTCCTGCAACACCGTCATGCTCGCGTCGGCATCGCTCATGGCCGTGGTTTCGGTGATTTCCAGGGTCAGACTGTTGGCCGGCAAGTGGTGAGTGGCCAAGGCCTTGGCGACGCTTTGCACCAGCCCGGTGTGGCAGAACTGCAACGCCGACAGGTTCACCGCGATTCGCCAGTCGGTGTAGCCCAGCACGTACCACTCGCGCATCTGTCGGCAGGCTTCGTTGAGTACCCATTCGCCGATCGGAATGATGAGCCCGGTCTTTTCGGCCAGGTCGATGAACTTGTCCGGCATCAGCATGCCGTGGAGCGGGTGCTCCCAGCGCAGCAACGCTTCGGCACCGACCGGACGACCGTCGGCCGCGTGGAACTTGGGTTGGTAATGCAGGCTGAACTGACTGTGTTCCAGCGCCGCACGCAGGTCCTGCAACAGTTGCAGTTGCTTGCGGGCGTTGCTGTTCATCGAGGCGTCGAAGAAGCTGTAGCCGTTTTTACCGCCGCCCTTGGCGTGGTACATCGCGGCGTCGGCGTTCATCAGCAGTTCCTGAGCGTTCTGGCCGTTGCCCGGATACAGGGCAATACCGACGCTGGCGGAAATCTGCAGGTCATGCTCGGCCACGCGGAACGACTGCGCGATCAAGCCGACCTGACGTGCCGCCAGGCCCAGCGCATCGTTGGGCTCGGTCAGGCGCACCAGCAGGACAAATTCATCGCCGCCGATCCGTGCCAGCGTGTCGAGACTGCGCAAATCTTCACGCAGACGCACCGCCACTTCGCGCAGCAACTGGTCGCCCATGTGGTGACCGAAAGCGTCGTTGACCGGTTTGAAGCCGTCCAGATCGATGAACATCAGCGCAAAACAACCGCCCTGCTCGTTGACCTTTTTCATCGCCTGATTGATCCGGTCGTCCAGCAGCATGCGGTTCGGCAGGCCGGTCAGGGTGTCGTGCAGGGCCAGTTGGGTCAGTTCGCGGTTGGCCACGGTCAACGAATGGGCCAGATCGGCGGTGCGCGCTTCGAGGCGGGCATCGAGAATCGAGGTCAGCAGTGCGATGCTCAGCACCGCGAGCGTGGTGATCAGCACCAGATTATCGAGGCCATTGCCATTCAGACCGCTGAGCGCTGCGCCGCAGAAACTGCCTTCGGGAAACCGCGCTGCCGCCATGCCGGTGTAGTGCATGCCGACAATCGCGATGCCCATGACGATGGCTGCGCCGGCACGAAACAGGCGCACATAAGGCGAATGCTGACGAAGACGAAAGGCAATCCACAATGCGGCGGCCGAAGCGCCGACGGCGATCAGCAGCGAAGCGCCGAACAGCGCCGGATCGTAATCGATGCCCGGTTGCATGCGCATCGCGGCCATGCCGGTGTAGTGCATGGCGCTGATGCCGGCGCCCATGATCAAGGCGCCGAAGGCCAGTTGCCAGGCCGGCAGTTTCGGCTGGCTGACCAGCCACAGCGCAAAACCGCAGGACAGCACGGCGATCAGCAATGAAAGCGCCGTGATCGGAATGTCATAACCCAGGCTGATCGGCAGTTTGAAGGCCAGCATGCCGATGAAGTGCATCGACCAGACGCCGATGCCCATGGCGAACGCCCCGCCGGCCGTCCACAAATGCACGGCGCGACCCTTGGCGGTGGCGATGCGCCCTGTAAGGTCGAGCGCGGTATAGGACGCGAGGATCGCCACACACAGCGAAATGAAAACCAGCGTGAAGGAATAACTACCGATGAGCATGAGAATTCTCGTGACCACCCCACCGTACTGCTTCCGTTCTCAGCGGGGCCAAATGCGCCGATTGTACTGATTGCACAGAAGAACGCACTGACAAAGTAATCAAATGGCCATCAAGCCGATGAAACGCTTGTTTGATCGTTCGACAAGGCTCTAGCCCGGCAGTCGCAGTACTGATCGATCCCACGCGTTGCGTGGGAATTCAGGGTTACGGATTCTGGCTGGTTTCCAGCTGCCCGTCCCAGCCACCGCCCAACGCCGCGATCAATTGCACACTGGCAATCAGTCGACTCTGCAGGATATTGAGCACCGTCCGCTCGTTGCTCAACGCCGTGGCTTGCACCACCACCACGTCGATGTAGGCAATCAGCCCGGCCTTGTACTGGTTCTGGGTCAGACGCAAGGAATCGCGCGCAGCATCAAGGGCTTCCTGGCGTACTGCCGCCTCGTCCTCGTACACCTTCAACTGCACCAGATAGTTTTCCACTTCGCGGAAGCCGTCGAGCACGGTCTGCCGGTATTTGGCCACGGTCTCGTCGTACTTCGCTTCGGTGCGATCAACTTCCGCCGAGCGTCGGCCGCCGTCGAACAGCGGCAGACTCATTTTCGGCCCTACCGACCAGAATCGGTTCGGCAGGCTGATGAGATCTCGCGAAGTACTGCTGCTGTAGCCGCCACTGAGGCTCAGGCTGAAGTCCGGGTAATACGCGGCCTTGGCCACGCCGATGTTGGCGTTGGCCGCGATCACCGAGCGTTCCGCCGAAGCGATGTCCGGGCGACGCTCCAGCAATTGCGACGGCAAGCTCAGCGGAATCTGCGGCAGCTTCGGGATGTCCTGGGTTTCGGCTAGCTTGAATTGCGCCGGAGGCTGGCCGGTCAGTACCGCGATGGCGTTTTCGAACTGCGCCCGCTGCCAGATCAGGTCCACCAGATCGCCCTGGGTGGATTTGAGTTGTGTCTGCGCCTGGGCTACCGCGTCACGCCCGGAGACCCCGGCGTTGTACTGATTCTGGGTCATTTTCAGCGAGCGCTCATAGGCCGCCACTGTCGACTCCAGCAGGCGCTTCTGCTGATCGATCACGCGCAATTGCAGGTAGTTCTGCACCAGTTCCGACTGCTGGCTCAGGCGCATCGCCGCCAGATCGGCGAAACTGGCCTGGGCGCTGGCTTCGTTGGCCTCCAGGCCACGACGCAGCTTGCCCCAGACATCGGCCTCCCAACTGACGCCCAACTGGGCGTTGTAGGTGTCACGAATCCCGCTGGAAGAACTGCTCAGGCTTGAACTGCTGCTGCCGGTGCCCTGGCTGGAACGGGTCTTGCCCGCGCTCAAGTCGATGCTCGGGTAAAACGCCCCGCGTGCATCACGCACCAGGGCCTGAGCCTGACGGTATTGCGCCTCGGACTGGGCGACAGTCTGGTTGGCGCTGTTGAGCTTCTCGATCAACTCGTTGAGCTGGCGATCACCGTACAGTTCCCACCAGGCGCC
This sequence comes from Pseudomonas sp. GW821-FHT09E04, assembly GCF_059416185.1. Lineage (NCBI taxonomy): Bacteria > Pseudomonadati > Pseudomonadota > Gammaproteobacteria > Pseudomonadales > Pseudomonadaceae > Pseudomonas > Pseudomonas sp. GW821-FHT09E04. The sequence continues at coordinate 256,077 of NZ_JBWKOR010000001.1, read as the reverse complement.
ACGGGCCAGAGAGTCGGCAGGACTGGCCTGACGCCAGCCTTCGGCCTCTTTGTACTGGGCAATTTCGGCGGTCTGCGGGCGCTGGTAGTCCGGGCCGACGGCGCACGCACTGAGCATCGCCACGCACAGTGACAGGCTCAGCAAACGCGAGCCGCGGACACTGGCCAGTTGGATAAGCGAACGGTCATTCATAGCGGAGTTTCCAGAGCGGCATCGGTACGTACGCCACGCCACTTGTTGAAGCGGTGGCGGGCCTTGTCGAGATAGAGGTAAACCACAGGCGTGGTGTAAAGGGTCAGCACCTGGCTGAAAATCAGCCCGCCGATGATCGTCAGGCCCAGCGGCTGGCGCATTTCCGCACCTTCGGCACGGCTGAGCAGCAACGGCAAGGCACCGAGAATCGCCGCCAGCGTGGTCATCAGGATCGGTCGCAGACGTTGCAGGCAGGCGCTGCGGATCGACTCCAGCGGCGCCATGCCCTGATGACGTTCCAGTTGCAGTGCCAGGTCAATCATCAGGATCGCGTTCTTCTTCACCACGCCGATCAACAGGAACAACCCGAGCAGCGAGATCAGGCTGAACTCGCCGCCCAGCGCATAGATCGACAGCAACGCACCAACCCCGGCCGACGGCAGCGTCGACAGAATCGTCAACGGGTGAATGTAGCTTTCATACAGCACGCCCAGCACCAGATACACCGCCAGCAGCGCGCCGAGGATCATGAACGGCTGACTCTTCTGAGTGGCCGCGAAGGCGTCGGCGGTGCCGGCCATTTTCGCGATCACGTCTTCCGGAAGACCGACCTTGGCAATCGCCCGTTCGATGGCGGCACTGCCCTGCTCCACCGTCACGCCTTCGGCCATGTCGAACGAAATGCTTTCGGAGGCGAACTGGCCTTCGTGGCTGACCCGGTCGTCTTCCAGGCTGTTTTCGTAGTGCGCGATGGTCGACAGCGGGATCCGCGCGCCATCAGCGGTAATCACCTGCACCTGATTAAGCGTGACCGGGTCCTGGGCGTATTTCGGATTGACCTCCATCACCACCTGATACTGGTTGAGGCTGTCGTAGATCGTGGAAATCTGCCGCTGGCTGTAGGCGTTGTTCAGGACGGCGGTGACCATGTTCATGTCCACGCCCAGGCGTTTGGCCTGATCACGGTCGACGATCAGTGTCACTTGCTGCGCACCGCGTCCTTCACGGGCGTCGATGGCGGTCAGTTCCGGCAAGGCTCGCAGCGCGGTGACCACTTTCGGGTACCACTCGCGCAAAGCGCCGAGATCACCGCTCTGCAGAATGTAGGTGTACTGCGACGTGGTCTGCTCACGACCACCGCCAAATTGCAGGTCCTGGTCGGCCATCAACATCAACTGTGCGCCGGGCACCTTGGGCATTTCCTTGCGCAGACGCTCGATGACTTTCTGCGCCGAGATATTGCGCTCCTTGATCGGCTTCAGACGCACCAGCATGAAGGCGTTGTTGGTGCCGTTGTTGCCACCGATGAACCCGGCGACACTCTCGACCGCTTCGTCCTTGAGCACGGCGCGGCGGAAAGTCTCCATTTTCGGCTGCATCACGCTGAACGACAGACCGTCGTCACCGCGCACGAAACCGATCAACTGGCCGGTGTCCTGTTGCGGCAGGAACGTCTTCGGCACCACCACGTACAGCGCGACGTTGACGCCGACCGTGATGATCAGGCTCAACAGCGTCAGGCGCCGATGACGCAGCACCCAGTCGAGGCTGGTGGCGTACTTGCCGACCATCCAGTCGTTGGTGCGCCGGCTCCAGCGTTGCAGACGGTTTTCCTGGCCCGGCGTGTGCGGCTTCAGCCAACGGGCACAGAGCATCGGGGTCAGGGTCAGGGAAACCACCAGCGACACCACGATGGCCGCGGCCAGGGTGATGGAGAATTCGCGGAACAGACTCTCGATGATCCCGCCCATGAACAGGATCGACAGGAACACCGCTACCAGCGACACGTTCATCGACAGCAAGGTGAAGCCGACTTCCTTGGCCCCGAGGTACGCGGCCTTCATCGGTTTGACGCCTTCGTCGATGTGCCGGGAAATGTTCTCCAGCACCACGATGGCGTCGTCCACCACCAGCCCGGTGGCGAGAATCAGCGCCATCAGCGACAGGTTGTTCAGCGAGAAGCCGTAGAGGTACATCACCGCAAAAGTGCCGACCAGCGACACCGGCACCGCCAGGGTCGGAATCAAGGACGCGCGGAAATTGCCGAGGAACAGGAACACCACCAGGATCACCAGCGCCACGGCGATCAGCAGGGTCATCTCCGCTTCGTGCAGGGTGGCCTTGATCACCGGCGAACGATCCATCGCCAGGTTCAGCTTGACGCTGGCCGGCAACACGGCCTGCAACGCCGGCAACTGCGCCTTGATCTCGTTGACCGTCTCGATGATGTTGGCGCCGGCCTGCCGGTTGATCACCAGCAACACCGCCGCGTCGTCATTGAAGAAACCACTGTTGTAGCGGTCTTCCACGCCGTCGGTGACCTTGGCCACGTCCTTCAGACGCAGGGCCGCACCGCCGTTGTAGTGGATGATCAGCGACTCGTAGTCCTTGGCTTTCTCCAGTTGGTCATTGGCCTGGATCTGCCACAAACGCTGGTCATCCTCGACCGAGCCTTTCGGCCGACGCACGTTGGCGCCAGCGATGGTCTTGCGCACATCGTCCAGCGCCACGCCGTACTGGTTCAGCGCCTGGGGTTCGAGCTCGATGCGCACCGCCGGCAATGAGCTGCCGCCGATCTGCACTTCGCCCACGCCCTGCACCTGGGACAGGCTCTGGGACAGGATGGTCGAGGCCAAATCGTAGAGCTGGCCTTTTTCCAGCACATCCGACGTCAGCGACAACACCATGATCGGCGCCTGCGACGGGTTGACCTTCTTGTAGGTCGGCATGCTGCGCATCCCGCTCGGCAGCAGATTGCGTGAGGCGTTGATCGCCGCCTGCACTTCCCGCGCCGCGCCGTTGATGTCGCGGTCGAGGTCGAATTGCAGAATGACCCGGGTCGAGCCCTGGCTGGAGCGGCTGCTCATGGTGTTGACACCGGCGATGGCGCCGAACGAGCGTTCCAGCGGCGTCGCCACGGTCGAGGCCATGACTTCCGGACTCGCGCCGGGCAGGCTCGCCTGCACCACGATCACCGGGAAGTCCATTTGCGGCAGTGGCGACACCGGCAGCAGGCCGAAGCTCACGCCGCCCAGCAGCATGATCGCCAGGCTCAGGAGCATGGTCGCCACCGGGCGCTTGATGAAAGGACCGGACAGGTTCATGGCTGTTCTACCGGCTCCACGGCCGAAGGCGCACGGCCCCAGCGCCGACCGAGGCGGTCGAAGTACAGGTAGATCACCGGGGTGGTGAACAGTGTCAGCACCTGACTCACCAGCAGGCCGCCGACCATCACCAGACCCAACGGCTGACGCAATTCAGCGCCTGAACCGGTGGCCAGCATCAGCGGTACCGCGCCGAACAACGCCGCCAGCGTGGTCATCAGAATCGGCCGGAAGCGCAACAGCGCCGCCTGATAGATCGCCTGTTCCGGGGCCATGCCCTGGGTGCGTTCAGCGTCGAGAGCGAAGTCGATCATCATGATCGCGTTCTTCTTCACGATACCGATCAGCAGGATGATGCCGATGATCGCGATCATGCCCAGGTCGTTGCCGCTGAGCAGTAGCGCCAGCAAGGCGCCGACCGCCGCCGACGGCAAGGTCGAAAGAATCGTGATCGGGTGAATGTAACTCTCGTAGAGCACGCCCAGCACGATGTACATGGTCACCACCGCCGCCAGAATCAGCAGCAAGGTGCTCGACAGCGAGGCCTGGAACGCTTCGGCCGCACCCTGGAACTGAGTCTGCACACCGATCGGCATGCCGATGTCCTTCTGCACCTGCTCGATGATGTCCACCGCATGCCCCAGCGCCACGCCATGAGCAAGGTTGAACGACATCATCACCGCCGGGAACTGACCAATGTGAGTGATCGCCAGTTGCGCCTGACGCTCTTCGACATGGGCCAGGCTCGACAACCGCACCTGTCCGCCATCGGTGGTCTTGACGTGAATCTGATCCAGCGCCTGCGGGCCGATCTTCTCCCCGGCCTGAGCCTGCAGCACCACGCGGTACTGGCTGGCCTGGGTGTAAATGGTCGAGATCTGCCGCTGGCCAAAGGCGTCGTACAGTGCATCGGTGATGTTCGCCACCGACACGCCGAGGCGCGAGGCCGCGTCACGGTCGATCACCAGGAACACCTGCAAACCCTTGTCCTGCAAATCGCTGGCGACGTCGGTCAGTTCAGGGCGCTGGGCCAGTGCTTCCACCAGGCGCCCGCTCCACAGGCTGAGCAGTTCGGCGTCCGGCGAGGACATGCTGAACTGGTACTGGGTGCGGCTGACACGGTCTTCGATGGTCAGGTCCTGCACCGGCTGCATGAACAGGCGGATGCCTACCAGTTTGTCCAGTTGCGGTTGCAGGCGGGTAATCACTTCGGCGGCCGTCAGGTCGCGCTGACCGTGAGGTTTGAGGTTGATCAGCAGACGACCGCTGTTGAGCGTGGCGTTATCACCGTCGACGCCAATGTAGGACGACAGGCTTTCCACCGCCGGATCTTCCAGAATCACCTTGGCCAGCGCTTGCTGACGCTCGCCCATGGCGGCAAAGGAAATCGACTGCGGCGCTTCGGAAATCCCCTGAATCACCCCGGTGTCCTGCACCGGGAAGAAGCCCTTGGGCACCACCATATAAAGGAACACGGTCAACGCCAGCGTGCCGATGGCCACCAGCAACGTCAGCGGCTGGTGCTTGAGCACCCACTGCAACTTGCGCCCGTACGCGGCGATCATCCAGTCGATGAACGCGCCACTGGCACGGTAGAAACGGCCCTGTTCATGCTCTTCCGGCTCGCGTTTGAGCAAACGGGCGCACATCATCGGCGTCAGGGTCAGCGAGACCACCAGGGAAATCAGAATCGCCACCGCCAGGGTAATGGCGAACTCGCGGAACAGCCGCCCCACCACATCGGCCATGAACAGCAGCGGAATCAGTACCGCAATCAGCGACAGGGTCAGGGAAATCAGGGTGAAGCCGATCTGCTTCGCGCCCTTGAGCGCGGCCTGCATCGGGCTGTCGCCTTCCTCGATGAAGCGGGCGATGTTCTCCAGCATCACGATCGCATCGTCGACCACGAAACCGGTGGCGATGGTCAGTGCCATCAGTGTCAGGTTGTTGACCGAGAACCCGGCCAGGTACATCACACCGAACGTACCGATCAGCGACAGCGGCACGGCCACGGACGGAATGATGGTCGCACTGGCGCGACGCAGGAACAGGAACGTCACCATCACCACCAGCGCGATGGCGATCAGCAGTTCGTGCTGCACGTCGGTGACCGAGGCGCGGATGGTCTGGGTGCGGTCGGTCAGCACGGTCACTTCGAGGCCGGCCGGCAGGTTATCGGTGATGCTCGGCAGCAGTGCCTTGATCCGGTCGACCACCTCGATCACGTTGGCGCCCGGCTGACGCTGGATGTTCAGCAGCACCGCCTGATTCTGGTTGGCCCACGCCGCCAGACGCTCGTTCTCGGCGCCGTCGACGATCTGCGCGACATCCTTGAGCCGCAACGGCGCACCGTTCTTGTAGGCCAGGATGAGATTGGCGTAATCCTTGGGCGAAGTCAGCTGGTCATTGGCATCGAGCATCGACACTCGGGTCGGACCGTCGAAGTTACCTTTTGGCTGATTGACGTTGGACGCGCTGATCAGCGTGCGCACGTCCGACAGGTTCAGGCCGTTGGCGGCAAGCGCTTCCGGGTTGACCTTGATCCGCACTGCCTGACGCTGACCGCCGGCGATGCTGACCATGCCGACACCACTGATCTGGGCGATCTTCTGCGCCATGCGCGTATCGACCAGATCGTTGAGTTTGGGCAGCAACATGGTTTTCGAAGTGATGGCCAGGGTCAGCACCGGGGTGTCCGCCGGGTTGACCTTGTTGTACACCGGTGGCGCTGGCAAGTCGGTCGGCAGCAGATTGGTCGCGGCGTTGATCGCGGCCTGTACCTGTTGTTCGGCGACATCCATGTTGATGTCGAGGCTGAAACGCAGGGTCAGCACCGAGGCACCGCCGGAACTGGTCGAGGCCATTTGCGTCAGGCCCGGCATCTGCCCGAACTGGCGTTCGAGCGGCGCGGTGACGGCGCTGGTCATCACGTCCGGACTGGCGCCCGGGTACAACGTCATGACCCGGATGGTCGGGTAATCGACCTGCGGCAGAGCCGAAACCGGCAGCAGGCGATAGGCGATCAGGCCGGCCAGCACGATGGCCAGCATGCTCAGCGTGGTGGCGACCGGGCGGAGGATGAACAGACGCGAAATGTTCATGCGCCCTTCTTGGCCTTGTCAGTGACAGCGGCGTCAGGCGCGGTGACGGCTGACTTGCCTTGCAGGTGTTCGGTCGGCGTGGCCGGCACGTCCTGGCTGTCGTTGACCACTTCGACTTCGCTGCCTTCTTTCAAACGGTCGGTACCTTCCAGCACCACGCGGTCGCCGGCGGCCAGGCCTTCGGTGATCACGGTGTTCTGACCATCGCTGGCACCGATCTTCAACTGGCGGATGGTGACTTTCTTGTCGCCGTCCAGCGCGTAGACGAAGGTGCCGTTGGTGCCGAACTGGATCGCGGCCGACGGAGCCAGCACGACGCCTTTGAGGGTGTCGGCCAGCAGGTGGACGTTGACGAACTGGTTGGGGAACAGCGACTGATCGCGGTTTTCGTAGCGTGCCTTGAACTTCAGGGTGCCGGTGGTCACGTCGATCTGGTTGTCGAGGCTTTGCAGCACGCCGCTGGCTTGCAGTTTGGTGTCGCCACGGTCCCAGGCTTCGGCGGGCAGCTTGGCGCCGCTGTGGTAGCGGGCGAGTACGGTTTCGAGGGTGTTTTCCGGCAGCGTGAAGACCACGCTGATCGGTTGGGTCTGGGTGATCACGGCGAGGAACGTGGTGTCATTCGCCGCCACCAGGTTGCCGACGTCGAGTTGACGCAGGCCGACGCGACCGGCAATCGGTGCGCGGATCTTGGTGAATTCGAGGTTGAGCTTGGCGTCGTTGACCGCCGCCTGATTGGTCTTCACGGTGCCGAGGTATTGGCCGACCAGCGCTTCGGCGGTGTCCAGGGTCTGCTTGGCGATGCTGTCTTCCTTGAACAGGCCGCGATAGCGCTCGACGTCGACCTGGGCATTCTTCAGCTGAGCCTGGTTCTGCAGCAAGGTGCCCTCAGCCTGAAGCAAGGCGTTCTGGTACGGGCGCGGGTCGATCTCCGCCAGCAGATCGCCGGCCTTGACCATCTGCCCTTCTTCGAAATAGATCTTCACCAGTTCGCCGCCGACCCGGCTGCGCACGTTGATGGTGTTGAGCGCGGTCACGGTGCCCAGCGCCTTGTAATACAGCGGGAAGTCACCGGTGACGGCCGGCGCCACGCGCACCGGGATCGGACCTGCCGCGCCGCCGAAGCCCGGACGCATCATCCCCGAACGACCGGTATGACCGGCCGCGGCTTTCTCGCCGCCCTCTTTGTGGGTCGATCCGGCGGGCCAGAATTTCCAGCACAGACCGGCGATGACCAGCAGGACAAGCAGGCTGAGCAGCCAGCGACGAGAGTTTCGGGAAGACGATTGCATGGAGTGATTAACCATTGGGCGCGTGGGCTTCTTTTACGGGAGGCTGAACGATAAGCACTGGTGGGGGTAAAGCAAAGCAGCTTTACCGGCAATTTACCTTCAACTTACGTTTCAAGGTGTGAGCCAAAACACTGATACACAAATGAAAACGGCCTGGACAGGGCCAGGCCGTTAACAATTGTAAAGCGCTTGTTTCAGAACACTTATTTCAAAACCGAGAGAGCTGCCTCGTAGTTCGGCTCTTCAGCGATTTCCTTGACCAGCTCGCTGTGCAACACGTTGTCGTTTTCGTCCAGCACGACTACCGCACGGGCGGTCAGGCCTTTCAGCGGGCCGTCAGCGATGGCCACGCCGTAGTTCTGGATGAACTCGGCGCCACGCAGGGTCGACAGGTTCTGTACGTTTTCCAGGCCTTCGGCGCCGCAGAAACGGGCCTGGGCGAATGGCAGGTCAGCCGAGATGCACAGCACCACGGTGTTGGCCAGTTCGTTGGCCTGAGCGTTGAACTTGCGCACGGAGGTAGCGCAGGTCGGGGTGTCGACGCTTGGGAAAATGTTCAGCACTTTGCGCTTGCCGGCGAAGTCTTTCAGGGTGACGTCGGACAGATTGCCGGCTACCAGGGAAAAGGCTGGTGCCTTGGAACCGGCTTGTGGCAATTGGCCGTTGACTTGAACCGGGTTGCCTTTGAGCGTGACTTGAGCCATGAACGGAGTCCTTCTTAACGTTGTTGGGAAAGCATGCAAGAGGCGGAAGTTAACCACGAAATTGTCCGACGACCTATGCCTGAACCGAAATTGTCATGTGCCACCACACAAGATTGGATACAACCTTGAGCGCTACCCAAGCAATTGCAGCATGTTGCGATGGCGGGCCTCGAATATCCGCCGCATGTAGCCGTTCACCAGCAATCGCTCGCTGAACGCCCCGCCAATCGCCGAATACGTCACGCGGTCGGTGTACAGCGTACCGCCCTCACCCGCCGCCACCCGATGTTCATGACGAAAGGCACGCAGCGGTCCCTTGAGCATTTCATCGACAAAATGCGTATCGCCGACTTCGCGGATCGTCACCGTCCAGTTCGACGGGATCAGATTGAACATCCAGTGCCGGAAACGGAATTGCCGCCCGGCTTCGATACGCAGGTTGCTCAGGTCGATATCCCCCAGCGGCGTGACGCGTTCGGGAAAGATCTTCGGGAAATTGACGCCTTCCAGGCAGAAGTCGAGTACCTCGCTCGGGGTGCGATCGGGGATCAGGGTCGTGAGTTCCAGTGTGGGCATGGCGGACACATTCCGTATGGAGGCGATGCTTGTTAAAACGCGAGTCTGCATCTTTTATTTAACGACCTGTCGATTCAAGCCCCCGCCATTCGACAAAGCAGTGAATCCCTCACTTTCCAGCGGAGAAACACCATGCGCTTCATGATCATTGTCAAAGCCAGCCAGGATTCCGAAGCCGGCGTGATGCCCAGCGAACAACTGCTGACCGACATGGGCAACTACAACGAGGAACTGGCCAAGGCCGGCATTCTGGTGTCCGCCGACGGCCTGCACCCCAGCAGCAAAGGCGCTCGCGTGCGTTTCAGCGGTGAAAAACGCAGCGTGATCGATGGCCCCTTCGCCGAGACCAAGGAGCTGATCGCCGGTTACTGGATCTGGGACGTGAAGTCGAAGGAAGAAGCCATCGAGTGGGTCAAGCGCTGCCCTAATCCCATGCCGGGCACCGAAGCCGAGATCGAGATTCGCCAGGTGTTCAGCCCGGAAGATTTCGGCGCCGAGTTCACCCCGGAACTGCGCGAACAGGAAGAACGGGTACGCGAGCAGGCAAAAAAACACTGACTTTGCACAGGGCTCGCGCCAGTACACAAACTGGCGTGATCCTGCGCACAAAACCAAAGAATTAATCCCTCTGACTGGCTAACCCCCGATTAACTGCTAGCTTCAACAGACATGTCCTACAGGCTTGATAAGAAAAGGATTACGCCTTAACGGCCGCGAAGTGCCGAGTCGTCCACTGAGCCACCAGGGAATCGGGGAATCATGTCGAATAAAACGGAAGTTCACGCCTTTTCGTCGGCGCGCTCGCTGACGTCCGTCCTCTGTAACCGGTCGAAACCAGCCCTCAAGGTGGCGGCATACAGCGTCATGGCCACGTTTGTCAGCTGTGGCGTCGGCGCTCAGGATTTCACCGCCAGCCCCGATGAAGCCCGGGGCATCGCCAAGGAAGCCTACCTGTACGGTTTCCCGGTCGTGGAGATGTACAAGACCCTCTACACCCAGGCTATCGACACCAAGAGTCCGAACTACAAGGCGCCACTGAACAGGATCGGCAACACTGCCAAAGCCTTCACCGCAAAAGACACCGCATTCGTCACGCCCAACGCCGACACGCCTTACTCGTTCGTCTGGATGGACCTGCGTGCCGAGCCGCAGATTCTCACCCTGCCGCCCATCGAGGAGCACCGTTATTACTCGGTGCAACTGATCGACGCCTACACGCAGAATTTCGCTTACCTGGGCACCCGCAGCACCGGCAACAACGGCGGTCATTTCATGATTGCCGGGCCGAACTGGCAGGGCCAGCAGCCGCTGAACATCGACCGGTTGCTGCGCAGTGAAAGCAACATCACCTACGCGCTGTACCGCACGCAACTGTTCGACGACAAGGACCTGGCCAAGGTCAAGCAGATCCAGAAAGGCTACAAGGTCGAACCTCTCAGCCATTACGTGAAACAGAAGGCCCCGGCGCCAGCGCCGAAAGTCAGCTGGCCGAAACCGACGCCAACCATGAGCGAAACCCCGGACCTGTTCCGCTACCTGAACTTCATGCTGGCCTTCACGCCGCCGCAGGATGTCGAGAAAGACCTGCTGGCCCGCTTCGCCAAAATCGGTATCGGTGCCGGCCAACCCTTCGATCTGAAGGCCCTCAGCGCCGAGCAACGCAAGGCACTGGAAGACGGCATTGCCGATGCAAAAGCCGAGTTCGCCGCGTTCCAGAAAGACAAGGTCGACACCCACCAGGTCTCCAGCGGAGATCTGTTCGGCACTCGCGATCACCTCAAGGGCAATTACCTGTACCGCTACGCTGGCGCCAACATGGGAATCTTCGGCAACTCCGCCGAAGAGGCCAACTACATCGGCTATTTCGTCGACAAGGACGGGCAGCACGCCGATGCCTCGAAACACGACTACACCCTGCATTTCGACAAGGGCGCCCTGCCCCCCGCCGATGCGTTCTGGTCACTGACGATGTACGACGGCAAGACCAAACTGCTGGTGGCCAACCCGCTCAACCGCTACCTGATCAACTCGCGGATGCTGCCGGACCTGAAGCTCGATGCCGATGGCGGTCTGACCCTGTACGTGCAGCACAAGAATCCGGGGAAAGACAAACAAGCCAATTGGCTGCCTGCGCCGGACGGCCCGTTCTACGGGGTCTTGCGCCTGTATCTGCCAAGACCGGAAGTCGCCAGCGGTGAATGGAAAATGCCGTTGCTCAACCCGGTCGACACAAAACAATAAGCGGAGTCAGTGATGGTCAAGCCTTCCGTTGTGCGCCCGTTGCTGGCGCTGTGCATGCTCGGCAGCCCGGCGCTGTACGCCGCCGAGGGCGGTGTCGGGCGACCGATTACCGGCCAGCAGGTGTTTTCCAATGCCGGGGTCGTCCCGCCGGCACCGGGCTGGGTGACGTCGTTTACCAGCATCTGGTACGACGGCGAGCTCAAGGGCAGTCGTGGCGCGCCGATTTCCGGAGCGGTCAGCGCCGGGATCAAGATGAAAGTTTCCTACACCATGGCCAACGTCACTCACGTCTGGGACACCGGCAAAGGCCGTTGGAACTATGCCTCGGCCATCGGCATACCGGTTCAATACACCGACATCGATGCGGCCATCACCGGCCCCCGTGGACGCACCCTCGGCACCAGCGATTCCGGCACCCAGTTTGCCGACGCGCTGATCACGCCGATCGCCGCCGGCTACCACTTCGACGAGCTCAACCACATCTCGTTTTCGCTGCCGATCTACGTACCGACCGGTGCCTATAACGACAATCGCCTGGCCAACCCCGGCCAGAACAACTACACGTTCATGCCCACCGTGGCGTTCTCGCATCTGGATGGCAAGGGTGGCGAGTTCACGCTGTCCGGCAACCTGCAGTTCTACACCGAGAACAAGGCCACCGATTACCGCACGGGCGACATTTTTTCCCTCGAAGCCCTGTGGACCCACGGTTTTGGCAACGGCTGGAATGCCGGGCTGGTCGCCGGCTACATCCAGCAAGTCAGCGACGACAAGGGCGACACCGCCGACACCCTCAACGGCTTTCGCGGTCGCTCGGTCGGTGCCGGCCCGACCGTTGGCTGGAGCGGCAAGTTCGCCGACGCCCAGGCCAGCGTCAGTGCCCGTTGGGTGCCGGAGTTCGACACCAAGAACCGTCCTGAAGGCAATGGCGTTTCCGTCAACCTGACCCTGGCGTTTTTTTAAGGAGGCGCCAGGGATGGCCATCGCTCGCCGCTTGACCTTATGCAGCGCATTGTTCAGCAGCCTGGCCTGCGCGGGCGGTGATTTACCGGGGCTCGGTAGCGCCCCCGCCAACCCGGTCAGCAAAGGCGATCCGGAAACCTGCCATCGCCTGCAACAGAACTTCGACATCGACCTGAAGGACGTCGTGAAGGCCGGTTGCGACCCGTCCACCGAGCAGATCTCCAAACTGATGGATAACCCGGTGGGCAACCTGGTGCTGCTGGTCAACCAGTTCGACTACACCGCGCTCAAGGGCCCGAACAGCAACGGCACACGGATGCTCGGCAAGTACAGTTTCATGCCGACCTTCCCGATCTCCCTCGGCGAAGACTGGAATCTGATCAACCGCGTGCCGATCAGCTACGTCAGCGCTCCGGTCAACCACAGGGCCGGCAACCTGATCGGCATGGGGCCGAATGAAATCCTCAGTGATCGCGACGATTTCGCCTCGGTGGTCGAAGATCCGTTTGACCGTACCAGCGGCTTCGGCGACCTGACCTACGTTGGCGTGTTCTCGCCCAAGCAACCGGTGCGCTTTGCCGGCGGCGGCAAGATGGTCTGGGGCTTCGGCCCGACGGCGATGTTCCCTACCGCTGAAAAGGACGTGCTCGGCACCGGCAAATACTCACTGGGCCCGGCGTTTGTCGCTGCCTATCTGGGCGAAGACTGGACACTGGGGGTTTTCCCGCAGCACTGGTGGTCGGTCGGCGGCGACAGTCATCGCAAGGACGTCAGCCTGACCAACGTGCAGTACTTCATCCAGCGCGTGATTCCCGGCCCGGCCCAATGGCGGGTCGGCATGACGCCCAACGTCACGGTCAACTGGAAGGCTGACGGCGGCAACAAGGTCACCTTCCCCGTCGGCATCGGCGCCGGGCGGATCTTCAATTTCGGCAAGTTGCCGGTGCGGATTTCCGGCGAGATCCAGTACTCGGCGATCCACCCCGAAGACCAGATCAGCAGCCGCTGGAATTTCCGGCTGTCGTTCGTTCCGGTCATCCCGACTTTCATGTTTTGAGCAAGGACTCGCGCCATGACCGCACTCACCGACCTCAACGCCCTGCAGGCCAGCATCGCTGAAACGGTGCTCGGCCAGGATCAGGTGATCCGGCAGATCCTGCTCGGCCTGCTGGCCAACGGGCACTTGCTGCTGGAAAGCCTGCCGGGGCTGGCCAAGACCCGCACGGTCAAGGCGCTGGCCAGGCATCTGGACGCGAAGATGAGCCGCATCCAGTTCACCCCGGACCTGCTGCCCTCGGACATCACCGGCGCCGAGGTGCTGCATCAGGTCGAAGGCAAAAACGAGATCCGTTTCCAGCCCGGCCCGCTGTTCGGCAATCTGATTCTGGCCGACGAAATCAACCGTGCGCCGGCCAAGGTGCAAGCGGCATTGCTCGAAGCCATGGAAGAACGGCAGATCACCGTGGCCGGTAACAGCCACGTGCTGCCGGAGTTGTTCATTGTCGTCGCGACGCAAAACCCGATCGAACAGGAAGGCACCTATCCGCTGCCGGAAGCGCAGATGGACCGGTTCCTGATGAAAGTCCTGCTCGATTATCCCAGCGCCGACAACGAGAGCCAGGTGCTGCGACTGCTGCGTGCCGAAGAGTTTGCCCAGGGCGCCAACACCGCGCCGGCCAAGGGTTTCGAACTGGCGCAGGAAGTGATCTTCGCCGCACGCAAGGAAGTCAGCGCGGTGCACGTCTCCCCCGCCATCGACCGCTACCTGATCGACCTGATCAACGCCACCCGCCATCCGGCCGATTACGACGAAGACCTCGGCCGCTGGATCGCCATCGGCGCCAGTCCGCGCGGCGGCATCGGGCTGGACCGTTGCGCCCGCGCCGATGCGTGGTTGCAGGGCCAGGACTTCGTTTCGCCGGACAACGTGCGCGCCGTGGTGCACCCGGTACTGCGCCATCGCCTGCAACTGAGCTATGACGCGGTGGCCGATGGCGTCAGCGCCGATCAGGTGCTGGACCGGATTCTCGACAAGGTGGCGATTCCCGCCTGAGGCCTGATATGGAAAGCACCGACGGGCTGGTCTATGTCTCTCTCGCACAGTTGATGGCGCTGGAGTTCAAGGCCCGTGATCTGAGTTTCCTGGCCCGCCAGCCACAGGGCAGCATCCTCGCCGGCAACCACGCCTCGCGTCTGCGTGGCCGGGGTTTGAACTTCGATGAGTTGCGCCGTTATCAGCCCGGTGACGACTTGCGCCACCTCGACTGGCGCGCCTCGCTGCGCACCGGCAAACCGGTGGTGCGCACTTTCACCGAAGAACGCGATCGCCCGGCGCTGATCGTGGTCGACCAGCGCATGTCGATGTTTTTCGGATCGCAGCGCAGCTTCAAATCCGCTGTCGCCGCCGAACTCGGCGCACTGGCGGCGTGGATGGTATTCCATGCCGGGGACCGGGTCGGCGGGCTGGTCTTCAACGATCGGCGCATCGACTGCATCGCGCCGCTGCGCAGCCGCAAACGGGTCGAGGTCTTGCTCAGTCGCATCGCCGAACAGAACCAGGCGCTGAACGCCGGCAACCCCGACGCCGAAGACGAGGATCAACTGGACAAGGCCTTGCAGCGGTGCCTGGCGCTGGCCGGGCATGACCATCTGATTTGCATCGTCAGCGATTTTGCCGGGGCCGGCGAACGCACCTTGCAGTTGATGCGGCAACTGTCAGCACACAACGATGTGATCGCTCTGCAAGTCTACGACCCGTTGGCGATGAAGCTGCCGAGCGATGGTCGACTGCTGGTCACTCAGGGCCAGTTGCAAGTGGAACTGGCGGTCGAGAAACGCAACGTGCATCAGCCGCTGGGGGATTTTCTCGGTGGCCGGCTCAAGGACGTCGCCACCCTGCTGCGCCGCAGTCAGGTGCCGCTGATGATGTTCAGCACCGCCGAAGAAGCCCATCAGCAATTGCGCGCCGAGCTTGGCAAAAGCGCCGGACCCCGGCGGTGAACCCGAACATTCCGAGCATCGAACAACTCAAGGAGTTGGGCCTGCCCGCGCCGATCAGTTACACGCCACAGACCTGGGGCTGGTGGGTGTTGCTCGCCGTTCTGCTACTGACAGCGCTGGCGATCGGGGCGCGGCGGTACCGGCAATGGCGGCGCGATCAGTATCGGCGGGAAGCGCTGGTGCGACTGGCGCAGTTACGTGATCGCAGTGATGACCTGAATGCCTTGCGCGAATTGCCGGAGTTGCTCAAGCGTGTGGCTATTTCCATGCCGCAATCGCAATCGGTCGCAGCCGCTGAACAAGAGGACTGGCAACACTTCTTGCAGCAACACAGCAAAAAAACGCTGCCCGCCGATTTCAGCCAGCAACTGGCCCGACTGGCCTACGCCCCCGACGACGTCCTGCGTGACCTGCCTGCACCGCAGCGTCAGGCGCTGTTCGACACCTGCCAACACTGGGTGGAGCACCATCATGTGGCAGCTTGATTACCCGTGGCTGTTACTCCTGCTGCCGCTGCCCTGGCTGGCCTACCGCTACCTGCCCGCGTATCAGGAAGCCCGCAGCGCCGTGCGTGTGCCATTCTTCAACGCCATGAGCCGCGCCGTGGGTGAAACACCGGGCACCGCCGGCAACCGGCGCAATCACTGGCAACTGCTGCTCAATTTCCTGGTGTGGGCCTTGTTGCTACTGGCCGTCGCCCGTCCGGTGTTCGTCGAAAAACCCATCGAGCGCCAGCAACCGGTGCGCGACCTGATGCTTGCGATCGACATTTCGCAGTCGATGGAAACCGAAGATTTCACCAACGCCAGTGGCCAGAAAATCAATCGCCTGGCAGCGGTCAAAGACGTCGTCCAGACCTTCATCGACAAGCGCAAGGACGACCGCCTCGGCCTGATCGTGTTCGGCAGCGGCGCCTATCCGCAGGCGCCGCTGACCCTTGATCACGCCAGCCTGTCGCTGCTGCTGGCCGACACCGGCATCGGCATGGCCGGCCCGAACACCGCGATTGGCGATGCCATCGGTCTCAGCCTCAAGTTGCTGGACAAGGCCCATGAACAGGAAAAAGTCCTGATCCTGCTCACCGACGGCAACGACACCAGCAGTGCGATCACGCCGGATCATGCTGCCGAAATGGCCGCTGCCAAAGGCGTGGTGATTCACACCATCGGCATCGGCGACCCGAGCGCCTCCGGCGAGGCCAAGGTCAATCTGCCGGGGCTGGAGCAAATCGCCAAAACCACCGGCGGCCAGTTCTTCCGCGCCGAAGATCGCAACGCGCTGGATCAGGTCTACAGCACCCTCGACCGTCTCACGCCGCATCAAGTGAAAACCCTCAGTCATCAGCCGCAACGCGAGTTGTTCTACTGGCCATTGGGTGCGGCGCTGGTGGTGCTGACGCTGTATCACCTCGGCGCCCTGCTGCGCCCACGGCTGGCGGTTGCACGCCAGCGGCAGGAGGCCTGAGATGGAGATCAATCTCGGCGACTTCCACTTCCTGCGTCCTCTGTGGCTGCTGTTGGCCTTGTTCGGCGCCCTGCTGCCATGGTTCTGGCGCCGTGGCCGTGACCTGCAACGCAGGCTGCGCGGCAACATCGCCGGGCATCTGCTGCCGCACTTGCTGGTCACCCCGCAGGATCACCAGCGCCTGCGCCCGGTGCACTGGCTGTGTGCGCTGCTGATGCTCGGCGCGGTGGCAGCGGCCGGGCCGACCTGGGAGCAGGATCGCCCGGACTTTCTGGAGAATCGCGCGCCGCTGATTGTGGCTGTCGATCTGTCGCCGTCGATGGATGCCAACGACGTGCAGCCCACTCGCCTTGAGGCCGTCAAACACAAGCTGCACGACCTGATCCAGCGCCGGGCCGGTGCCCGCACCGCGCTGATCGCCTATGCCGGCAGCGCGCATCTGGTACTGCCGCCAACCGATGATCCGGCGTTGCTCGACACGTTCATTCAAGCCTTGGGCACCGGACTGATCGACAAACCGGGCAAGAACGTCAGCGCAGTGATCGATCAGGCCAGGCGCTTGCTCAACGCTGAAAAGATCCCCGGCAGCCTGCTGCTGATCACCGACGGCGCCGACACCGCGCCGATCGTAAATACGGATGAACAGTTGCAAGTGCTGATACTCGCGGTGGGCAATCAGGACGCCGGCATCATTCAGGACGCCAACGGCCAGCCGCGCATCGATGCCAACGGTCGCCCGACGCTGGGCAGTTTCGATCCGGCCGCCATCAAGCAACTGGCCTCGGCGCTCGATGCGCCGCTCGGCAGCCTGACGCTGAATGACGACGATCTGGACTGGGTCGAACTGCACGCGCAGCAGCACTTCCAGAGCGCCAGTGCCGAGCAGCGGGAATTGCACTGGAAAGACGCCGGTTACTGGCTGTGCTGGCCGCTGGTATTGCTGGCGCTGTTCAACGTGCGCAAAGGCTGGAGCGTGAACTGGATGCCGGCGCTGGCAGTGGCCGTGGGCCTTGGCTGGCCAGCAGCGCCGGCTCAGGCAAACGCGCTGACCGACGCTTTCTTTACCCGCGACCAGCAAGGGCGCTGGGCCTTCGAGCATGAACATTTCCCGCAGGCGGCGGCGCTGTTTGTCGATCCGTACTGGAAAGGCGTGGCGGCCTATCACGCGGCTGACTACGACCTGGCGCTGGCGACCTTCGCGCGGCTGGACACGCCGCAGGCGTATTTCTATCTGGGCAACATCTACGTGCGCCGCTTCAAGTTCGACGAAGCCATCGCGGCGTACACCCAGGCCCTGAAGCTGCAAGCGCAATTCCCCGAAGCCACGGCCAATCTGGCGTTGGCGATTGCCTTGCAGAAAGACACCGCGAGCGCCGAACAGAACGCGCCGCAAACCAAACCGGACGAGGTCAAGTTCGACAAGGCACCGGGCAAGGGCCAGAGCAAAACGGTCGAGACCGAACAAGCGGCGTCGGATGCGCTGTGGTTGCAGAACCTCACGACCTCCCCGGCGAAATTCCTCAAGCAGAAATTCAGCTTGCAGGATCAGGCGGGGGCCAAGCCATGAACCGGTTGATAGGGCTTGTGTGCCTTTTGAGCGCCCAGATAGCAGCCGCTGAACCGCAGCTGCGTGTGCAGGCTCACCTGCAACCCGCCGAAGGCGCCATGGTCGGCGGCCTGCTGGCGCTGCAACTCGATGTTCTCACCGACACCTGGTTCACCAGCGCCCCCACCCTGCCCGACCTGAAGCTCGACGGCGCGCTGGTCATGCCGCCGGACGGTCAGGCCCAGCACCTGAACCAGACCTTCGACGGCCAGAATTTCACGGGCCTGCGCTACAGCTATCTGATCACGCCGAACGCTGCCCGGAGTTTCAACATTCCAGCCCTGACCGTGCGTGCCAGCCCGGGCCAGGCCACCAGTGAAATCAGCGCCCAGAGCCAGCCGCTACAGTTCAGCGCCGCCCAGCCGCCCGGTTTCAAACCCGGTGAAACGCCGCTGGTGGCCACCGGGCTGCGCTTCAATCAAACCCTCATCAACTCGGCGACGCCGCTGAAAGTCGGCGACAGCATCACCCGCCAACTGACACTGCAGGCCGACGGCGCACTCGCCATGGCGCTGCCCGCTCCAACGCTGGTGGAGGTCAACGGACTGAGTCGTTATGTGAAGACCCCACAGATCAGCAATCTGGATGACGGTCGCGGCGATATCCTCGGCGGTCAGCGCATCGACAGCGTCAGCTATCGCATCGACACGGCCGGCGCCCACACCCTGCCGGCCATCGAGGTGAAATGGTGGGATTCGCGCGCGCAGCAAAGTCGCACCGCGCAGGTTCCTGCGATCACTTTAGAGGCCGTCGCCAACAGTGCGTACAAGCCGGTGTTCTCGATCACCGAGGACCTCAAGCGACTCGGCCAGAACAATCGCCTGCACCTTTCCACCCAGTGGCTGACATGGCTGGCCTTGCTCGTCGCACTGATCGTTGGCGGCTATCTGGGCTGGCCAGCGCTCAGCCGTGCCCGCCAGCAGTGGCAAACCCGCAAGCACAAACGAGCGCTGGCCTGGCAGCAATCAGCCGAAAGCGCGTGGCAACAAATCACCCCGCAACTCACCAGCAAGCCTGCGCAATTGAGCGCTGTTTATCTGTGGCTGCGCCGCCGTGGGCTGGGCTTGAAACTGGTCGACTCAGGGCAACGCCTGCAAGGACTGTTGCGTGGCCTTTACGGCCGCGAGCCGGCCACCGAACAAACACTGGGCCAACTGCGCCAATCGTTGTCTACGCTTCACAGTCAGGCCGAACAGCAGCAGGCCCGTTCGGCCCCGGCCTTGCGCCCGCTCAACCCCGTCCACGAGAAGGATTTCCCATGACGAACCCGATGCTGCACCGCCAACGTTTTGGTCTGGCCCTGTTGTTCAGCCTCGCACTGCCATTGCTGGCCCAGGCCAGCGAGCCGCTGCCGTCATGGAACGACGGGCCGGCGAAAAAGCACATCATCGAATTCGTCCAGGCGATCACCGACCAGTCCGGCAAGGATTTCGTCAAACCCGCCGAACGCATTGCCGTGTTCGACAATGACGGCACGCTGTGGAGCGAGCAACCCGCGTATTTCGAGTTGCTGTTCGCCTTCGACGAGGTCAAGCGCACCGCGCCGCAGCACCCGGAATGGAAGACCACGCAACCGTTCAAGGCCGTGATCGAGAATGACCACAAGGCGCTCGCCGCCGCCGGCATGGACGGCATCCTGAAGATCTTCGCCGCCACCCACACCGGCATGACCACCGACGCCTTCGATGACTACGCCAAAACCTGGCTGACCCAGGCCCGGCATCCGAAAACCGGCAAACCGTACACCGAGATGATCTTCCAGCCGATGCTGGAAATGCTCGACTACCTGCGCAGCCAGGACTTCAAGACCTACATCGTTTCCGGCGGCGACACGGCGTTCATGCGTGCCTTCGCCGAGAAGGTCTACGGCATCCCGCCGGAGCAAGTGATCGGCACCACCTTCGTGACGGCGTTCAGCTACAAGGACGGCAAGGCCTCGATCATGCGCACCGCCAAACTGGCGCACAACGACGACGGCCCCGGCAAACCGGAAAGCATCGATGCGGTGATCGGTCGCCGGCCGATCCTGGCGTTCGGCAACTCCGACGGCGACTTGCAAATGCTCCAGTGGACGGCGGCAGGCCCCGGCAAACGCTTCATGGGCCTGGTGCACCACACCGACGCCAAACGCGAATGGGCCTATGACCGAAAATCCGAGATCGGGCGCCTGGACAAGGCCCTCGACGAAGCGAATTCCCGTGGCTGGACCGTTGTGGACATGGCGAGCGACTGGCGCCGGATCTACCCGTTCGATCCGCCCGCCCCTGAGCAAGTGAAATAACAAAAGCGTGACGCAGGACTGCAAGAAACGTTTGACGCACCACACCACCCCCGCGCAAAAGGAGCAAGTCTGATGACTCGCATACGCAAGTGGCTACCGAAACTCGCCCTCGTGGCAACGTCGGTGATGGCGCTGTCGGCAACTGCCACAGCCGCTGAAAAACCCAACATTCTGGTGATCTTCGGCGATGACATCGGCCAGACCAACATCAGCGCCTATTCGATGGGCGTGGTCGGCTACAAGACGCCGAACATCGACCGGATCGCCAAGGAAGGCATGATGTTCACCGACTACTATGCGGAGAACAGCTGCACCGCAGGACGATCCTCCTTCATCACCGGTCAGACGCCACTGCGTACCGGCCTGTCGAAAGTCGGCGCACCGGGCGCCACGGTCGGGCTGCAAAAGCGCGATATCACGATTGCCCAGGCACTCAAGTCCCAGGGCTACGCGACCGGCCAGTTCGGCAAGAACCACCTCGGTGACAAGGACGAATACCTGCCGACCAACCACGGCTTCGACGAGTTCTTCGGCAACCTCTATCACCTCAACGCCGAAGAAGAACCGGAACGTCCTTACTGGCCGAAAGACGATGCAGAGTTCGTCAAGGCCAACTCCCCGCGTGGCGTGATCCACAGCTTCGCCGACGGCAAGATCGAAGACACCGGCGCGCTGACCACCAAACGCATGGAAACCATCGACGACGAAACCACCGCTGCCGCCCAGGCGTTCATCGAAAAACAAGCCAAGGCCGACAAGCCATTCTTCGTCTGGATGAACACCACCCGCATGCACTTGTTCACCCACGTGCGTGATTCGATGAAGGGCCAGAGCGGCATGCCCGGCAACGAGTACGCGGACGGCATGGTCGAGCACGACGGCGACGTCGGCAAACTGCTCAAGACCCTCGACGACCTGAAAATCGCCGACAACACCATCGTCGTCTACACCACCGACAACGGGCCGAACCAGTTCTCCTGGCCGGACGCGGCGACCACGCCGTTCCGCAACGAGAAGAACTCCAACTGGGAAGGCGCCTACCGTGTACCGGCGATGATCCGCTGGCCGGGCAAGGTCAAACCGGGTGAGGTCTCGAACGAGATGTTCTCCGGGCTCGACTGGTTCCCGACCTTGCTCGCGGCGGCCGGTGATACCGATGTCGCCAGCAAGCTGCTCAAGGGTTGGGCACCCACCAGCGGCGGCAGCAGCTTCAAGGTGCATCTGGACGGTTACAACCAACTGCCTTACCTGACCGGCCAACAACCGAACGGTGCACGCAACGAGTTCTTCTACTTCAACGACGACGGCATGCTGGTGTCGATGCGTTTCGGCAACTGGAAAGCCGTGTTCGCCGAGCAGCGTGCGCCCGGTGGCTTCGCGGTGTGGAGCAACCCGTTCACACCGTTGCGCGTACCGAAAATCTTCAACCTGAGGATGGACCCGTATGAGCGGGCCGACGTGGTGTCCGATCAGTATTACGACTGGTCGACCAAGAACGTGTATCTGGTCGCCGTCGCCACCACCAAGGCAGCGCGCTTCCTCCAGACCTTCATCGAGTACCCACCGAGCCAGAAACCGGCGAGCTTCAGCATCGACCAGATCCGTGCGGCGGTGGACGCGAAGATCGAAGAGAAAATGAAGAACCAGCCTGCACAGTAAGACCGCTGGACCGCCGCTCGCCGTCAATGGCGAGCGGCCCTTTTTAGTGGTCGTTCCCACGCTATGCATGGGAACAATCATTCATGAACTGGAACAAGGCAGTCGCAATGTCCTCACGTGTCGCCAGCAAGTCGTCGGCCCATCCCCTCCCGCACACCGCCGCCCCGGCGTTGCTGATCCCCGCCCTGCTGCTGTGCATTTCCGGCGCGGCGGCGCTGGTGTATCAGGTGCTGTGGATCAAGCAGCTGTCGCTGGTGGTCGGGGTCGAGGTCTACGCGATCACCACCGGCATCAGCGCCTTCTTCGCCGGTTTGGCCATCGGTGGCTGGCTGTTCGGGCGTTGGGCGGATCGCCTGGCGCAACCGGTTCTGCTGTATGCCGGGCTGGAAGTACTGGTGGCCGTGCTGGGCGTCGGTGCGACGTTTGCCATGAGCGTGGCGGCCAGCCCGTTTGCCTGGTTGCAGGATCATGTCGGTCTGCTGGCCTGGGTGTTGCCGTTCATGCTGGTGGGCGTTCCCGCCGTGTTGATGGGCGGCACGCTGCCGGTGCTGGTGCGCTCGCTGGGCAGTGCGCCGGGCAAGGGCGGCGGCCAGTTGTACGCGGCGAATACCCTGGGGGCGATTGTCGGCACCCTGCTCGCGGCGTTCGTGCTGATCGCCACCCTCGGCGTGCGCGGCAGTGCGTTGGCCGCAGCGATGCTCAATCTGCTGGCCGCCGCCGGCGCATTGGGTTGGCAGCGCCAGCATCCGATGCCGGTCGAAGCCCCGCTCAAGCATCACACTGAAAAAGCTCCGGATCGCACCGCCCTCTGGCTGTATTCCATCGCCGGCGGCGTGGCCCTCGGCTACGAAGTGGTGTGGTCGCAGTCGATCGTGCAATTCATGAGTACCCGCACCTACGCGTTCGCCGTGGTGTTGGCGACCTACCTGACCGGGCTGTTTATCGGCAGCGCCCTGCTCGCCCGTCGCGTCGAACGGATTCGCGATCCGTGGGGCGTGTTCGGCTTGCTGATCGCTGGCGCGGGACTGATCGCCCTGCTGGAAATCGCCCTGCTCGGTCGCTGGCTGGTGATCGCCCAGAGCCAGGCGGAAATCTGGCTCGTGACTCAAGGCGCCAGTGAACTGGCCGGCATGAGCGCACGTTTCGCTGTTGCGGCGTTGTGCATTGTGTTCCTGCCGACCTTGCTGCTGGGCGCGGCGTTTCCGTTGGCCCTGCGTTTGAGTGTCGGCCACGAGCATGTCGGCCGCGATGTCGGCGCGGTGGTGGCGTTCAACACGTTGGGCGGGATCATCGGCGTGATGCTCTGCGGTTTCCTGCTGATTCCGTTGCTGGGGTTGGTACGCACGCTGGGCCTGCTGGCGATCATTGCCGCCGGCATCGGCTGGTTCGCCGTGCGCAAGGGCCATGGCGTGAAGAAAGGCCGGCGTCAGGCAGTGGCCGCGCTGGGCTTGCTGTCCGTTGCACTGGCCGTGCTGACGCCGGTCGACAAACTCGCCAGCCTGCTCCCCGGTGCGCGCAACGGCACGCTGGCCTTTTATGAAGAGGGACGCGGCGGCACGGTCGCGGTGGTCACTCAAGGCCGGGGCCAGAACGCTTTCCAGCGCCTGTACATCCAGGGTGTGTCGAATACCGGCGATGCAATGCCGTCGCTGCGTTACATGCGGATTCAGGCGCTGCTGCCACTGCTGATCCACAACGGCGAGCCGCGCTCGGCGCTGGTCATCGGTTTCGGTACCGGCATCACTGCCGGCGCGTTGCTGCGCTATCCGGGGCTTGAACATCGGGTCGTGGCCGAGCTGCTGCCGTCGGTGATCAAGGCTGCGCCGTTGTTCAAGGGCAACTTCAACGCCGCCAGCGATCCCGGCGTCGATATGCGGCTGCGCGACGGTCGTCAGGAACTGCTGCGCAGCCCGCAGACCTACGACCTGATCACCCTCGAGCCGCCACCGCCCTCCGCGGCCGGCGTGGTCAATCTGTATTCCCGGGACTTCTATCAACTGGCCGCCAGCCGTCTGGAGAAACAGGGTCTGGTCGCACAGTGGCTGCCGCTGCCGACCCAGAACATCGACGACTCGCGTTCACTGGTGCGCAGCTTCCTCGACGTCTTCCCGTACGCGACGCTGTGGACCAGCGAGTTCCACGAGATGCTGCTGGTAGGCTCGCAGACACCCATCGAACTGGATGCCGAAAAAATCACCCGACGCCTGCAACAGGACAGCGTACGCAGCACCTTGCAGGACGTCGGCATCGGTTCGGCGCCGGCGCTGCTGTCGACCTGGGTCACCGATCGCGCCGGTCTGGAACGTTTTGCCGCCGACGCACCGGCGGTGACTGACGATCAGCCGCGCATCGAATACGCGCCGTGGGTTCGGTCCAAAGAAATTACGCGGGTGCTGCCTGCGCTGCTGGATCAGTATGTCGCACCGCCGCTGGTGAATGCCGATGCCGGGTTCGCTGAACGGATGCAGGGGCACAGACAGCGCCTGATGCAGTTCTACCGCGCAAGCCTGCACGCCTATGACGGTGATCGGGATGCCTGGGGCCGGGATATTCGCGAGGTGATGCAGGGAGATGGAGGGAATCCGTATTTCCGCTGGTTTGTCGGGCAGTGACTCTCGTCATCCGATCATTCCCACGCGGTGCGTGGGAATGATTTCCGGGACTATTTGGCTTTCATCTTCAGATACGACTGATGCATGTCCGACGCCCAGCCATCGATCACGGCTTTCACGTCATCGGCCTTCATCACCTGGGAGTCGTTCTGCAACGGTTTGCCGGTGCCTTTGCGCACGACCTGGGCCACGACCTTGTTATTGCCGCCATCGAGGAACACCGCTTCGGTGGCCAGGGTGGTTTCCTGATCGCGGATGCCGCTGGCGGTACTGACCGCTGCCGCCACCAGGGCAATCGGGATTACTTCATAGGCATGCAGTCCTTCGGTCTTGCTGCTCACGGCGGTGATCGCCGCACGCACCACAATCACGCCCGGGCCGGGGCCGCTGGCCAATGGCAAGGATTTGCCCACCTCACGCTTGAGCGCCTGATCGTAGTAAGCGGTGATGCCATTGAGGGTCTGTTGCGGAATCTTCACGGTCGGTTGAGGTTTTGGGTAGAGCTGCGTCGGTTCGATATAGACGCTGGTGAACTTGTTGATATCGAGCTTGGGATCGACCCAGCGCATCACCTCGGCCCCGGACGGTGACTTGGCCTCCTTGAGTTGGCTGTAGTCCTTGAGAAACCCGGAGTACTCATCTGGAGCGACGGTTTTGCTGGAGCAACCCACCACGCCAAGAGTGGCAATGCACAGGGTGCTCATCATCACGGCTAGCTTCATGCTGTAACTCCTGTCAGAAGGCCTGATTTGTTGCATTGGGGAGTTACAGGTATAGCTAAAAACCCGCGAATTGCGATCAGAACACACAATATTGGCGCGGTGCCGTGTGCCGGTTCACAACGGTCATTTGACAGATGCCGGGCATCCGGCAAAGCTGCATCGAGCTTGAACGCACGCCAGAAGGCCAATGCACCTGGACTACGGAAGTCGCAATGCCCAAGCATAAAAATAACGATGCACCGCGCCAGCCTGATGCTTCACCGACCTCGATTTCACGCTACCTGTTTCCTGTCACCATTGGCCTGCTGCTCGCGGCCGTGGCGGGGATCGGCTGGTTTCTGTTCAGCCCCGCTCCGGCACCGGTCAAAGCCGTGCCGGTCAGCACGCCTGTTGCGGTAGCGGCCAAACCTGCAGCAACACTGCCCGCGTCCATGGTTGATGAACAGCAATGTCAGGGCTGTCACCAGGAACAGGTCAAGGACTGGCAAGGCTCCCATCATCAGTTGGCGATGCAACCGGCGAATGCCGAAACCATGCTCGGTGACTTCAACAATGTCACCTTCAACGCTGAAAACGAATCCACCCGTTTCGCGCGCAAGGGCGACGAGTTCTGGGTCAATACACCTGGCGTCGACGGCAAGAACGCCGACTTCAAAGTCGCCTACACCTTCGGCATCGCGCCGCTTCAGCAATACCTGATCGAAGTCGGTGAAGGCCGCTTGCAGGCCCTTGGCGTCGCCTGGGATACCGAGAAAAACCGCTGGTTTCACCTTTACCCCGGCCAGGGCGTGAACTTCAAGAATCCGCTGCACTGGAGCAAGCCGAGCCAGAACGCCAACTTCATGTGCGTCGAGTGCCACACCACCGGGTTCAAGCGCAATTTCGACGCGGCCAGCAACACCTTCGCCAGCCACTGGAACAGCCTCGGCGTCGGTTGCCAGGCCTGTCATGGGCCGGCATCGAATCATCTGCAATGGACGGCGAAGAAAACCGACCTGATTCACGCCGGCTTCGACGTCGATCTCAAGGACAAGAACGCCACCGTCGAGATCGAAACCTGCGCCCGCTGCCACGCTCGCCGCGCGCCGCTGGGCGATGGCTACACCGTCGGCAAACGGCTGATGGACGATTACCTGCCCAGCACCCTGACCCGCGAGCTGTATGCGCTGGACGGCAAGATCAAGGACGAAGTGTTCGAACACGGCTCCTTCGCCCAGAGCAAAATGTTCGACAAGGGCGTGCGCTGCAGCAACTGCCACAACCCCCACAGCACCGAGCTGAAAGCACCGGGCAACGCGGTGTGCCTGCAATGCCACAACAGCGCCGGCAAGACCTCGGTCGAAGGCGTCGATGGCCAGGGCCTGCAAGCGAAGAACTACGACTCCATCGAACACACCCGCCACACCATGGGCCAGCCCGGCTCGCAATGCGTGGATTGCCACATGCCCGGCAAGTTCTACATGGGCAACGACTTCCGGCATGACCACAGCTTCAGCATCCCCAACCCGGAGCGTGCGCAAAAGCTCGGCACGCCAGACGCCTGCCTGACCTGTCATCAGGGCAAGGCCGGCGACAAGGTCACCGCGCAATTCAAACTGTGGACTGCCTCGACCGAACCTCAAGCGCCGCGTTACGACGAGAGCCTGTGGCTGATTCGCAACGGCCAGCCCGGCGCCGCACAAGCCTTGTACGAGCAATTGCAGCGCAGCAACCTGCCGGCGATCCAGCGAGCGACATTGCTCGCGGAATTGCCACTCTATCCAAGTGAACAGGCGCTGAAACTGGCGACCACGGACCTGAAGCACCCGGCGCCACAGGTACGCGAAAGCGCGGTGCGGGCAATCAGCGCGTTCCTGCCACCGCCAGAGCGCTTGCCGCTGTTGACGCCGTTGCTCGGTGATCCGGTGAAAGCAGTACGAATCGTCGCGGCGCGGGATTTGCTGAGCGTGGCCCGCAATGGCCTGGGCCCGGCTCAGGCCAATTGGGACGCGGCGATTGCCGAGTACGAAGCCGTGCAGAAGAGCCTGGCCGAACGCGCCGAAGCCAACCTGAACCTGGCGATGCTCTATCAGGCCAGCGGTCGCGGCTCGGAAGTTGAAGGTCTGTTGCGAACAGCGCTGAAGCGCGACCCGGACTTCTACCCGGCGCTGGTCACGCTGGTGCAATGGCTGGAGGCCAACGGTCGTGGCTCGCAGGCGCAGCAACTGCTCGATGCCAGCCTCAAGGAACACCCTGACTCGGCCCTGCTGCAGCACACCCGAGGCCTGTCACTGATTCGCGCGGGCAAAACCATTGAAGCCATGTCGGCGCTTGGCAAAGCCGCACAACTGGAACCGCAGAACGCGCAATACGGTTACGTGCTGGCGGTGGCGTTGCATGACAGCGGCAAGGTGGATCAGGCGAACGAGCAACTGGAGAAACTGCTCAAGGTGCAGCCTGCGAACCGCAATGCGCGGTTGTCGCTGATTCAGTGGTATCTGGACAGCGGGCAGGAGCCGAAGGCGCAGGTTTTGTTGCAGGGGTGGAAGAGGATGAATATGGGGGATCCGGCGTTGAAGTGATCGGCTGGAGATCGTAGCCCTCACCCTAGCCCTCTCCCGAAGGGAGAGGGAACCGAACCGGGGATATTTGAGAGATACACCGACTTGAACGATCTGCCTTGAATCCATAATCGACACACTTTTTCAGGTCGATGTATTCAGCAGCACAACTCGATCGGCCCCCTCTCCCTCCGGGAGAGGGCTGGGGTGAGGGAGCTTTTGACTTTCGCGCAGCCCAAGGACTACCAAGTAGAGGTTTCCCCGCTCCTCAACGCCATCTCCCGCCGACTATTCAACCGCATCGCCTTGATCAGCGAAACCGTGCCCACCAGCAACAACGCCGCGCCAAACAGGAAGTCGATGTTGTACAGCTGGAAATCCTGCACCGGCCCCACCAGCACCGTGCGCACCACGCCGATCCCCACCAGCGTGGCGAGGAAGTCGATCCCCGGCTCATCACGGTAGAACACCAGCAGCAACGGCAGGCACAACACCAGCAGCATCAACAGCACCACAACCTTGAACGCGCCTTTGCGCTCGACGCTGAAGGCGCATTCGTGGTGGCCGTAGGCTTTGTAGTCCTCGTCGCGGACCATCACGTTTTTCTCGTTGATGTAGTCGGCGCGGTTGTATTTCTGGATCGGCGTGAAGGTGTTGGACATCTCCATCAGCGTGGTGATGTTCTTGAAGCGCAGGTCGACACGCTCGTTGCCCTTGAGGTAGTACAGGACTGGTTTGTAGCCGTAGCGATAAGTATCGAAAGGAAACTCGGTGACCCGCCCCTGAACACTGATCGGGCGCGACTCGAGCTGGGCGAAGGCACTCTTGTCAGTCGAGGCGAGGTTGCGACTCAGCGGCAGGACCTTCACTTGCTCAAGGAAGATCGGCGTGGCGCCGTAAGTCCACTGCAACGGTTCCAGGCGAAGACGCAGTTCGTTGCGGCCCAGGTCATAGCGGTTGAAGGTGCGTTCGGACACCACCACCGCACCGCTGAGCATGAACTCGCCGCGCAGGTTGTTGGTGATGCGCAAGGTCAACTGATCCTTGCCCAGCAGCGCCGCATCCGAGGACGGCGGCGTGCCGCACCACGCGGTGCTTTCGCCGACACCGCCGAGCTGACCGCCACGGCTTTCGTTGAATACGTAGATGTAACCGGCCCACAACGTCAGCATCAACAGCAACGCCGTCAGGCCCAAGATCTTCTTGCCCGCACTCACAAACAGACTCCCTTCTTCGTTCCGTCGTCCAGCCGAAAACCCGCTGGCGACGGGGACTCTACCAAAAGGCCACCATCGACCCAAGGAAAAATCCCCGATTTGTAAGGGTTCTAAGGGTTTCCCCTGTGCGGGCCTCGCTTCAACGCCGCCTGAACAACGGTCGCGGCTCGATGACGGAGCGCCCGTACAACACGCTCATCCCCGCCAACCCCTTGAGCGCATCCTCGGCGGATTTGTCCTCGCGCACGGCGAAGCTGTCGAACCCGCACTGGCGCATGTGGCTCAGTTGATCGCGCAGCACATCGCCAATCGCCCGCAATTCGCCTTTCCAGCCAAAACGGCTGCGCAGCAGATAAGCCTGACTGTAGGCGCGCCCGTCGCGAAAACTCGGGAAATCGAGGGCAATCAGCGGCAGCGATGCCAACCACGGCAGCAGGCTTTCGACGCCGTCGTCCGGGCCCAGCCAGACTGCATGGGTCGAGGGTGATTCGAGCCAGTGGGTCAGCGGCAGAATCGACATGTCAGCGGCGCCATCCGTATCCGGTGAACGGATCAGCGTCCATGGATCGTCGAGCACAATCCGCGCCCCGCTCGCCTCCATCCGCAGCAGGTTGTTCATGCCGACACCTCCAGCGTTTTCGGGTAGACCCGTTCCTTGAACGGCTCCAGCCCGATGCGCGCCACGGTATCGACAAACAGCTCTTCACTCTCGCGGTAGCGCACGAAGGTGCCGATGATCCGTTCGATCACTTGCGGCACTTCAGCAGCGCTGAACGACGGGCCAATGACTTTACCCAGCGCGCTGTTCTTGCCCTGCGACCCGCCGAGGGTGATCTGGTACCACTCGCTGCCGTTCTTGTCGACGCCGAGAATCCCGATGTTGCCGATGTGGTGATGGCCGCAGGCGTTCATGCAGCCGGAAATGTTCAGGCTGATATCACCGAGGTCGTGCAGGTAATCGAGGTTGTCGAAACGCGCCTGAATCGCCTGGGCAATCGGGATCGACTTGGCGTTGGCCAGCGCACAGAAATCGCCACCGGGGCAAGCAATGATGTCGGTCAGCAGGCCGACGTTGGCGGCGCCCAGCCCTTGCTCTTTCGCCAGTTGCCACAGCGCATACAGCTCGGATTTGGGCACATCCGGCAGGACGATGTTCTGCTCGTGGGCGATACGGATTTCGCCGAAACCGAAACGCTCGGACCAGTCGGCCACCGCCAGCATCTGCAAACCGGTTACATCCCCCGGCGGCGAGGCCAGG
Organism: Pseudomonas sp. GW821-FHT09E04; assembly: GCF_059416185.1. Lineage (NCBI taxonomy): Bacteria > Pseudomonadati > Pseudomonadota > Gammaproteobacteria > Pseudomonadales > Pseudomonadaceae > Pseudomonas > Pseudomonas sp. GW821-FHT09E04. The sequence continues at coordinate 225,548 of NZ_JBWKOR010000001.1, read as the reverse complement.
CCCGGTTTGGTCGACAGCACCACGCTGGTGTAGCCCGGCACCTTGTGCGGTTGCACATTGCGCGCAACCCAACGGGCGAACGCCGGGTTGTCGGCCAGGTGCGTGCCGAAATCCAGATCGGTGCCCGCCAGAGTCCGGTAGCTCGGTGGGACAAAGGCGTTGGCAACCCGCAGGTATTCGTCCTCGGTCAGTTGCGCCGGGCCATCCTTGAGGTGTTGCCATTCTTCTTCGACTTCCTTGGCGAACGCCTCGATACCCAGCGCCTTGACCAGAATCTTGATCCGCGCCTTGTACTTGTTGTCCCGTCGACCGTGACGGTTGTAGACCCGCAGCACCGCCTCGACGTAAGACAGCAAGTGCTGCCACGGCAAACCGTCGCGGATCTGCAGACCGAGAATCGGCGTGCGCCCCAGACCACCGCCAACGATCACTCGCAGCAGCATCTGCCCGTCGCGGCCGGGGTAAAGGTAGAGGCCGATGTCATGCATCATGATCGCCGCGCGATCCTGCTTCGCCGAGCAGATGGCGATTTTGAACTTGCGCGGCAGGAACAGGAATTCCGGGTTGATCGTCGACCATTGCCGCAGGATCTCCGCCAGCGGACGCGGGTCGATCAACTCGTCCGCCGCGACCCCGGCGAAGGCTTCGGTGGTGATGTTGCGCACGCAGTTGCCCGAGGTCTGGATCGCGTGCATGTTGACCTGCGCCAGACGTTCGAGAATGTCCGGCACCTCGTGCAGTTCGATCCAGTTGAACTGCATGTTCTGCCGCGTGGTGAAGTGGCCGTAGCCACGATCGTAGTCACTGGCAATGCTCGCCAATGTGCGCATCTGTTCGGCGCTCAGCGTGCCGTAAGGAATGGCCACCCGCAGCATGTAAGCGTGCTTTTGCATATACAGGCCGTTTTGCAGACGCAGCGGCAGGAACTCTTCTTCGCTCAACTCCCCGGCCATGAAGCGCTCGACCTGATCGCGAAACTGCGCAACGCGCTCGAACACCAGTGCCCGGTCGTAATCATCGTATTGATACATCGGCTACCTCATCAGGAATGCACAGATTCCTGTGGGAACGGGCGAACCCGAGATAGCGCCAGTTCGCGTCTGGCGCTATCTCGGGTTCGCCCGTTCCCACAGTATTTTCCCTGACTATGGACGAACGGCGCAGTGCACAACAGATTCACCTGAACACATAAAAACCGTATCAGGGCGCGGCAGATGGCCGCAGGCAGCGCTTCGATCTGATCCGCATAAATGAACAATTCCTGAGCCTGTTTTGTTTCCGGTGGGGTTTCTACAGTGCAGCTCGTGCCAGACCGGGTGGCCTGGCAAGACTTTGCAACCGTGGAAGAATTGACCATGAGCACAGCAACAATCGGACAGGCTTATAACTACAAGGTCGTCCGCCAATTCGTCATCGCGACTGTTTTCTGGGGTGTCGTGGGCATGGCGATGGGGGTATGGATCGCCTCGCAACTGGTATGGCCGGACATGAATCTGGACCTGCCGTGGACCACCTTCGGCCGCTTGCGACCGTTGCACACCAGTCTGGTGATTTTCGGCTTCGCCGGCAGCGCACAATTCGCCGCCAGTTACTACGCCGTGCAGCGGACCTGCCAGGTGCGGCTGTACTCGGACAAACTCGCAGCCTTCACTTTCTGGGGCTGGCAATCGGTGATCGTGATCATGCTGGTCACCCTGCCGATGGGCTACACCACCACCAAGGAATACGCCGAGATCGAATTCTCCGGCGCGGTGTGGATGGCGGTGGTCTGGGTCGCGTATGCCGTGGTGTTCTTCACCACCGTGGTACAGCGCAAGACCAAACACATCTACGTCGGCAACTGGTTCTTCGGCGCGTTCATCCTGGTGATCGCCATGCTGCACGTGGTCAATCACTTGTCGATTCCAGTGGACTGGTTCAAGTCCTATCCGGTGTATTCCGGCGCCACCGACGCCATGGTGCAGTGGTGGTACGGGCACAACGCAGTGGGGTTCTTCCTGACCACCGGGTTCCTCGGGATGATGTATTACTTCGTGCCGAAACAGGTCAATCGGCCGGTGTATTCGTACCGGTTGTCGATCGTGCACTTCTGGGCGCTGATCACCCTGTACATCTGGGCCGGCCCGCACCATTTGCACTACACCGCGTTGCCAGACTGGGCGCAGTCGCTGGGGATGGCGATGTCGCTGATCCTGCTGGCGCCGAGCTGGGGTGGGATGATCAACGGGATGATGACCCTGTCGGGCGCCTGGCATCAGTTGCGCACCGACCCGATCCTGCGCTTCCTCGTCCTGTCGCTGGCGTTCTACGGCATGTCGACGTTCGAAGGCCCGATGATGGCGATCAAGACTGTCAACGCCCTCTCCCACTACACCGACTGGACCATCGGCCACGTACACGCCGGCGCCCTCGGCTGGGTGGCGATGATCACCTTCGGCGCGACCTATCACATGGTGCCCAAGGTCTTCGGCCGCGAACGGATGCACAGCACACCGCTGATCAACCTGCACTTCTGGCTGGCGACCATCGGCACGGTGTTGTACATCGCTTCGATGTGGGTCAACGGCATCACCCAGGGCCTGATGTGGCGGGCGATCAACGAGGACGGCACGCTGACCTACTCGTTCGTCGAAGCGCTGCAGGCCAGCCATCCGGGGTTTGTCGTACGGTTTGCCGGTGGGGTGTTCTTCCTGACGGGCATGTTGCTGATGGCCTACAACGTATGGCGCACCGTGCGGGTGGCAGATGTCGCGATTGCCCACCGTGATGCGCAGATCGCCTGATCAAGGGAGCCGGTCATGTTCGATGTTTTTTTGAATGTGTTGGGCGTGCTGTTTTTGTGGCTGTCGGTGGAGTATTGCTTGCGTCACGAAACGGCTGAAAGCCTGGATGATGCGAGTCTGACGCCGTTTGCCGATGATCCGGAGGTGGCTCGGCGGGTTGAGTTGGCCACCGGTAAAACCGTGAAAGCGGTGGCGCCGGAGGTGGCGAAGCCGGGGTGGGTCAATCTCGAAATGTGAGGTGTGTCAGTCGAACTGCCCCTCACCCTAACCCTCTCCCGGAGGGAGAGGGAACTGACCGAGTTGTTTACTCGAAATACACCGACCTGAAATATCGAGCCAAACTCAAAAACTGAAAAGCCCCCGATCTGCTCCCTTTCCGTCGAACTCAATATTGAAAACAACAAAAATCTGCTCCCTTTCCCCCTCGCCCCCTTGGGGGAGAGGGCTGGGGTGAGGGGGTGGCTCTTGATCTTAGGTGCGGTCTCGGGGAATCAGGCTCTGCAGCTGCTGCGCCAGAAAATTCGCATCAAACAAAAACGTATCCGGATCCTTCAACCCATTGGTCTTACGCCACTGCCAATCACCATTGGGCAACCCCACCAGCGAAACACTCCCGTACCGCGCCGCCGTCAGCCCCATCACCGCCAACGAAATCTGCCCGCCACTGCCCATCACATCCGGCACGAACTCCACCGGTTTGCCGGCGATCACGATGCTCAGCTTCTCAGTCTTGAAGGTTGACGTCTCAACCGGAATGCTCGGCCCGAACGCCACGTACGCCTCCCGACTCACCTCCAGCAACCCCGGCACCTGCACCGGCTCCAGCCATTGCTGAATCTGCCCGAACAACTCGGTGATCCGTGTGGCCCAGGTCGCTGACTGCGTCTCGAACAATTGCTTCTTGTGCGCTTCGCTGTCGGCATAGTGGCGAAGCATTTCGCCCAGTTGCTGTACGTCGTCCATTTGATTGCCCTCGGAGAGTAGCGATACCGCGAAGGTCGATCATGGCAGGTTCTGCGTCGGGGCGTACGACAAAGCCTGGACGTGTTAACCGCCTGTTCTCCGGAGATTACGACGAACGGCTGCTTTTTTCGGGGTTTACCTGTCAGATCTGACAGTAGGCACGCTGGGATGGGCAGTGTTTGATGACGGTACCCGTTGCAGCTCATGCAACTACCGTCACGAATACCGGAGTGCAGAAGATGAACAGTCCATTTGTGGTGTATCCCGCCAAGGTTGTCGGGGGAATTCAGAGCCCCATTTACTACCCCAACCCCGCTGTGAAACCTCACTACGGCGCACCACTTGCACTCTTCACCTCACCCGGCGATCTGCTGCGCCTTGAGATTATCCCGTGGGACGCACAGGCGATAAACGATTCTGCGTATTTGATCATCAACAACGGTACTCCCCAATTCATGAAAACCATTGGAACGGGGGACGTAGGCAAGTCTTTCGACTATTCCGTGCTTAAAGCTTTTTTGACTGATGGAATCAACACGCTGGTCGTGCGGGTCACAAACACAGTCCAGCCCGGAGGAACGGATTCAATTGACCTTTTGGTCCTCGTCCACACACCGCGCCCGGGAGGAGAGGTCGCAGGCTCCGGGGACAATCGGAATCTTATCCTGTCCATGTCCCACACAAACGTGGGCCCCACAGAGGCTGCAAACGGAGTCGACGCCACACTCACCTACACCTACATGCGAGAAGGCGACGACATCAATCTTGATCTGGACGGTCGAACCTATCCGCATAAAGTGAGTGCAACAGAGACGCAACTGGGTCGAGTAGTGATAAAGCTCTTCGCCAAGGATTTCTGGCAGGACAATCAACGGTTCGCCATTCGTTTCCGAGTGACCGACAGTCTCGGCAACTCCTCAGGCCCGCAAGCCATCTGGTCAGCACCCACCTACATCGATGTGCATGTGAAACAGCCGGCGCTGATCCTGACAAAACCCGATGTACAGGAAGCCAAGTTATCTAACGGTAATCTCCTGGATTTCAACAATGACTTTTACTCCGCGCCACACGCTACGGTGAAGGTAAAGTACACGGGCTCTGATCCAGCACAAAGAGTCTACGTTGAATGCATAGGACGCGCCGAAACCTATACGACTACTCCCCAGCCAGGTCCTGCCGCCGGGCAGGAATTGCTTGTTTTGATTCCACGCCGAGTGATTATCGACTCGATCGCCAACAAGATTCAGTTCAGGTACTACGTCAGGCTACCGAACACAACGCAGGATCTCCCGTCGTTTGATCGGGATGTCAACATCACCCCACAGCGGCACATCTGTGGCGTACCCACGATCAACGCTGCCAGAAACAACCTCAGGCTTTACGCCCCAAATCCCCTCGAGGCGCCATATACGGCACGTATCTCATTAACCATCGATGGTCAGACACGTCTCGACAGCAACGAGATTCCTTACGTCCAGGGTCCCTATATGGACTTCAGTATTCCGGCAGGCTGGGTGAGCAGCAACCCAGGCAAGACCGGCTATTTCAACTACTCCATCAGGCGTACGGGTAGCACGGACCCCATCATTTTTTCGCCGTATTTGAAGATATTCCTCTAAGAAGGCCCCTCTTCAATAACAACACCGAGAACCCGCCGGCCCGTTAAACGGGCCGAGGATCAAGTCATGCACAAAATAATCAGCATACTGCCCCTGATGCTGCTCGTTGGCTGCGCGCAAGTAGCGACCCTGCCACCTGAAGCTCGCACATCCCCCCGCTCCGCAGCGGACAGCTACATCCAGACGGTGGAGCGTTGCTCGAGTTACGTCGCCAGCGCGCGATGGATATACCGGAACTACGAGTGGACGATTTCCATCAAGCCAACCGACTGCGCCAGACGAACACCACCGGAAGGCACGGCCTATTTGTGGGATGAACTCACCCGTGATTATTCCAACAGCCGTTACTGGACGAACACCCACGGCCTGCGCCACCAATTGATTTGCCATTTGATGGTTGCGCGGGACAAACCGGAGTGGAACCTGGAGCCCTGGCGCCCGGATGTAGGACTTACAAAAACCGTGGCAGCAGGCTGCAACCATGAAGAGCCGTTGCCTGAAGTGGCCCCTTGAACAGCATAAGGACATTCAAGATGAGCAGCCTGAAAGCAATCAGCGTGAAGCACATCGTTCAAGCGCTACTGATTGCAATACTTCTCGGTTGTACCCAGGTCGACACCCAGTCAACGCTCCCACAGATTGCCAGCAACAACCCGCACGCTGCGATGACCGGCCCCCAAGTGGTCGAATTGTTGAACACGCTCTATAACCGCCAGTTTCCGAACTGCGACAAGAACGACAATCGACCTGCGTTTCTATGCTCCGGCATCATCTTTCGAGTCACGGACAAGAATCCCGGCGACACCCATCATGTCTGGAATCCCAGTCCGACTTCAGTCAAAAACGGAGGGGTTTCGTTTTCCTACCTCAGGGCCGACTCGAAATTTGGGCGCCTGGCCTGGGGCAAAGGCAACGGTTTCATGCTGTACCCGATCTTCGGCGCCCCCGGGGACAAGGTTGATCTCGATGTGCTTTGCTCGTTTCCGATAGATGGCTGGACCTGGAACCGAACAACGCCCTGCGGCCCTTATGTCTCGTTTCCTGCTACGAGTCAGCGCTGCCAGAGTGCCGGGGTTGCCACCGCCGAACAATGGAAGAATGTATGGGACACCTCACCCAACAGTCATCATTTGCGCCAATGCGGGTTTGACGTTTCCGAGGCCACCGGCAGACCTGCTGGCGTGCCCTTCTATCAATCGGTACGCGCAAGGGGAATGTTGAGCCAGATGCCTGCGCATTTCTCCGCACAGAATGAAATCGTGATCAAGACCTGGCCACAGAACCTGCAAGACACACTCCCGCTCATGGCGTTTTTCTTCATAGCCGGCGGCACCAATGCCGGGCTTGCAGAGGCACAAGGCAATCAGAAGGATTTTTACGATTCCACGACCGCCAGAATCTGGGTGCCGGTGATTCGCTTGTTTCCGCCGTCGACGCCTGCCGCTGAGGCAACGTTCCAGTACGTAGAGTCGGATCAGTTGGTCAAGCCGTGACCCGACGCAGACGCGCCATGCTCAGGGTATCGACCCATTGTCCGTCGCGTACGGCGTAATCACGGAACAGGCCTTCGGTTTCGAAGCCGAACTTGCGATAGAGCCCGATGGCCGCCTCGTTGTCGGCGTACACCGAAAGCTCGACACGGTGCAGGTTCATCCAGTTGTCCGCCACGTCCAGCGCCGCCGCCAACAACTTCGAACCGACACCTTTGCCCTGCCACGCCACCGCAACGGCCATGCCGACACTGCCGGCGTGACTGCGGCGAATCCGCGAAAAAGCCTCCAGCCCGAGATGCCCGATCACCACGCCTTGATGCAGCGCCACCAGTTTCACCATGCGTTCGTTTTCCGGCATCAACCGCTGGCGCCAGATTTCGGCAGACTGAAACGGCATCTGCAACACCTGCCGGGTCACGGCCGGGTCGTTGTAAAGCGCGGTGACGCCTTCGACGTGGGACTCGCTGAAGCGTTCGAGGTGAATGGCGGGGTTGTGCTCAGGCATGAAAGATCCCTCCTGGACCAGTGCGTGGCCGGTCACTGTAAACCGGCGCAACTGATTCTGGCGAGACCTACTCAAACCACTCCTGCCGCTCATTGAACGTTCGCTGAATCAACTCCACCAAGGTCTGCACTTCCCCAACGTCCTGCGATTCGCTGTTCACCGCCAGCCACGCCTGCAACCGCATCGCTTCCTCAAACAAACCAGGCAACGCCACCAACCCGCGATCAAATCGGCTCATGTACATCGGCAACAGTCCGATGCAAGCGCTGCACCGAATCATCTCCAGCATCAGTTCATAAGACTGCATCTGCACCACGCCAGCCAAGCGCTGCTCGACGAGATTGTTCCAGGGGCGGAAGCTGTCGATCTGCCGGTCATGCTGCCATTGCACCAGCATGAAATCGGCGAGGTCATCCGGGCTTTCCGGGCGTGCAGTCACGCGGGAGTAGCGTTTGGCAATGTGCGGCTGATATTCCAGTTGCGCGAGGCGTTGCGGTTCGCTGGTGGCGAAGGTCGGGCCGGGATGCGGGGTGTCGCCATGGGCGAGCCACAGCACGATGTCGGCACTGACCGCACGCAGGGCCAATTCGCTGTCGAGGGCGATGATCTCGAGGCGCACGCTGGCGTTGCGGCGCAGCAGTGCAATGAGGTCTCGGCCGAGGATGTCGTGCAGGATCGACTCGGCGACGGCCAGCCTTATCAGCGGCTGCTCGATCACCGGCAGTTTGCGCTCGTGGGCCAGGGCAACCAGTTGCGCCTGCAATTGCTGGCCTTCGCGGGTCAGGGTCAAGGCACTGCCCTGGAAGCTGAACAGCGCGCATTGCAGTTGTTGTTCAAGCTGCGCCAGTTGCTTGCGCAACAGGGTCGAGCGCACGTTGAGGCTGCGGGCGGCCTGCATGAAGCAGCCGCAACGGGCGCTGACCAGAAAGTATTGGGCGACGTCGCCGTCGAGGGTCGCGGCGTGCGCCGGCCAGGGTTCTTCCTTGTCCCGGGGCCAGCGGAAATCGGCGCTGCTCTGTCGTGCTGCGGGTTCGGTGAATGACATCGATGACTCCCTGTCGATCTTTGTTTTGGTGTGCAGCGCTTAAGGTTTGGTCTCCAGCACCTTGTTGAGCTCGGCCCCGTCGATGCTCAGGGTCGCGGTGTTGAGCATGCCGTCCAGATACGCTTGGGCGATCTGTTCCTGACGCTGGGCACGCAAGGCCTGAGTCAGTTGGTCGCGCAACTCGTCGAGGGTCGCGGTGCGGGCCGGTTGCTGCTCGGTGAGTTTGATCACGTGAAACCCGGCGCTGCTTTGCACCGGTTCGGAGACCGCGCCGACCTTGAGCCGCGCCACCGCACCACGCACTTCCGGCACCAGTTGCTGCAACGGCTGCAACCCTGTGTCACCGCCACGTTCAGCGGTCAGGCGATCCTGGGAAAACTCTTTGGCCAACGCTGCAAATTCCGCCGGGCTCGCCTGTGCTTTCTTGCTCAACTCCGCCGCCTGCTTGCGCACAGCTTCAAGATTCTGCGGCTCATTCACGCCGAGGAAAATCTGGCTGACCCGATACAGCGCCGGCGTCTGCCAATTGGCCTTGCCCGCGTCATACGCCTGCTGCAACTCGGCGGCGCTCGGGTAATCCGCCGGCACTTTGCTCACCGACTGCAAATAGTCGCGGAACACGATCTGCTCGGTGGCCGCACGGGTCTGCCGTACCACGTCCGGACGCTGCGCCCAGCCCTGGGCATCGGCCTGTTCCAGCACGGCCTTTTCGGCCAGGCGTGAACGAATCCAACGCTCCAGCGCTTCACGATTGCCGCGCAATTGATCGCGGGTCTGCGGCGGTACGGCGGCCAGCAACGCCTGCAACTCCTCCGGCGACACCTGCTGATTGCCCAGCCGCGCCACCGCCGGCCCGGCATTCGCCGCAATGACCGGCGCCGGTTGCTGGGCGGCGACCGGGTCATTGCCCGGCCGCACAACCAGCGCCACGGCCACCACCAACAGCGCCACCGCAGCGGCGCTGATTACCATGGCAGGTTTCGTCACAGCGCGACTTCCTCTTGCTCAACCTTTGGAGCCTGGGCGGCAGCAGCGTTCTGGGTGAAATCACGCAGATACACGATGAACTCCTGAAGCAGGCGATCCCACAATTCCAGGTTGCCGCGCAGGTAATCGCTGCTGACGCCAGCGGCCACCACCACGTCCATTTCCATCACCAGAAACTCGCCCTGCAACGACAATCGGGCAAACCGGCGGGTCGCGTTCCACTGCTCGGCCACACCGGCCGGCAACTCACCCTGCACGCGCAAGGCGCAGCTGAAGGTGAAGTCGACGTAGCTGCCCTGCTCCGCCACCGCCGGGTTGCCGAAACGCACCGCGTAACCGATGCCCTGGCTCGCGCTGAGCAACTGGACGATACCGTTCTGTTCGGTCTGGTTGACGCGATAACCGGCGGCTTGCAGGACGTCGGTCAGGGATTGCGGGGAGACGTGGGAGATCAATTGAGTCATTACTTCTTCCTTGTTTATGAGTCTTTTAATCAGTGCGCGATCGCGGCTTGCGGCGCATCGAATTGAGTCTTGTACAGCTCATCGCCGAAGCCCTGAGCCAGTTCATCGAACTTGACCCGGGCGCTCCCGGCGAAGGGCTGGCGGATTTTCATCACCTCGGCCACATCGATGTTTTCGTAGGCGGTGAGAATCTGCTTGGCCACGCCGTACATCTGCTGATTCTTGACCGAACATTGCTGCACTTGTGTGTCACGTTCAGTCAATTGCGCCTGAAGCTTAGACCGTTCTGCCTCTTTGGCACGGGCCATGACCAGCAGCTCGTCATAGGCTTTCTTGAACTTGCCGGTCTGCTCGTTACTCGCCGCCACCTGTGCCTGAGCCTGGCTGTGCAGACTTTGCTGCTGCCCGGCCAGTTGCTCGGCGACGCCTTTGGCCTTGGCCAGTTCGGCGGTCAACTGCTTGATTTGCGCCTGCGCTGCCTTGGCTTCGTTCTGCGCCGCCAGCTGCGCGGCGCTGGCCTGGGCCTGCTGGCTTTGCAGGGTTTGCAGCTGCTGGGTGGTGCTGCGCAACTGAGTGCGCAGACGTTCCTCCATGCCTTCGGCGCTGGCCCCGCTGGCGACTATCAAGCCCAGACCCAACACTAAAAATCGCGCGTTCATAACCCTCTCCCGACGCCTTAGAAGCGCGTGTTGATCTCGAGCTGCAAGACGTCGATGTCGAACGGCGCGCCATACACCGCCTCGGTGCTCATCCAGCGGCCGGTGGCGTAGACGTTCTTCGCCAGACCGTAGTTGCCACCCAGGAAATAGCCCTTGGCGTTGGTGCCGCCGAGGTGGAACGACGAGTCGTTGAAACCGTCCGGCAAGGCGTCAGGCTGGATGTACTTGTAGCCGGCGAACATATTCCAGTCGCCCTGCTTCTTCAGCTCCAGCGCGCTGCCGAGGGTGAACTGGACCATCCACGCATTGGCGCCGCTTTCGATGTTGCCGTTGCTGTCGAGGTTGTTGACCAGTTGCCCGGCCGCACGCTTGCGCATGTCGCCTTCGTCGTAGCCGAGGTTGTGGATGTAGTTGCCCTGGGTGCGCAGCTTGAAGTCTTCCGGCAGGTCGGCGTCCCACACGAGGTTCAGGTCCAGCAGGTTGAACTCCGAAGCCAGGCCAACGAATTGCGGCTGCGGCGTGGTGCTCGGGTTGAGCGGATTCGGCGTGATGTCACGCAGCAGGAACACGCTGTTGCCCTTCTGCATGAATGCGGCACGCGTGCCGTCGCTGTCGCAGCCCGGCGCGCCGGCCCACGGCTCGCAAGGGCTCGAGCGCTGACCCTGGATGTCCTGAAAGCGGTAGTAAGCCAAAGCACCTTTCAAGCGGTTGTTGCTGTTGATCGCCCACTTGGCGCCGACCTGCCCGCCATAAAGCCACTTGTTGTCGCTTTCTTCCTTGTCGAAGCCGTTGCTGGTGGTGGTGTCGTTGGTGTAGTCCACCGGGAACGCGCCGATGGTGCCGAACACGCCCCAGTCGCTACTGAGTTTGTGGTCGAAAATCGCCGCCACGCCGTCGAAGTTCAGGTCGTTGGAATACAGCATGTCGGTGGACATGAACGGGTTGGCGAACCGGCCACCGGTCAGGGTCAGTTCATCCGACGGCTTCCAGGTCAGGTAACCCTGATCGAGCCAGATGTCTTTCTTGGCGAAGCCGCCGCCAAGGCTCTGGGTGGTCGACACCGGGTTGTTGTCCGAGCCGGTGCCGATGCGGATACCGGCGGTCCATTCCGGCGAAATCACCGCTTTCATGCCCAGCCGGGCGCGCAGGCGGAACAGGTTGGTACGGTCTTCACGGGTGTTGAGCAACGGCGGCAACGCGGTGCTGCTGTTGGGGTTCACATCGTACGGGCCGTTGTTGTTGAGTTTGGCGAAGTCGACGATTTCGTTGCTGTTGCTGCCCGAGTAGTAGCGCGATTCGTCACGCAGACGAATATCGCCGTCGAAGCTGATGCGCGACGCCCAGTCCGGGAAGGTGTTGGGCGCGGCCCAGTTTTCTTGCTTGGCGGTGGCCATGACCTCGGCCTTGACCTGATCACGGATCTGGTCGCGCACCGCGGCCGGCACGTATTGCACCCGCACATCGCCCGGTGCTGCGACCGGCCCGGCTGCCACAGCGGTAGACGCCGCAGCCTGCTTGGCCTGGGCCGCTTCGTTCTGGGCCTGGGCGATCAGTGCGTCAGCCTTGTCCTGTTTCAGAATGCCCTGCTCGACCAGCAAGCGGATCAGATTGATCGTGGCGTTCTCCGAGGGCGCAGGCGCTGCCGCGGCCTGACCGACCAGGGTCGCGATGACCATGCCGACCGCCAGGGACAATCGATTCACGTTGGAAATCATCTGCACACAACTCCTTTTCATACAGCTTTATGAATTCGGTTAACCCGGACGCCGCCCTTGCAGGGACATGCGCACAGGCAAGGTGATGGAGGCCGGCGGCCGTTCGCTCAGGTGCGGCGCGTTACGCAAGGCCGCCAGCACCTGACTGTCGATCTCGGGGTTGCCGCTGGACTTGATCAGCTCGACCCGGGTGATCTCGCCGACGCTGCTCAGCCACACATCGGCCTGCAGCGAAAACGCGAGGTTGCGCAGGTCGGGGTTCTCGCGCAGCAGCTTCTGGAAAGTGAACGCGAGGAACTGGCTGTAGGTGCCGTTGCCCACGCGCCCACCACCGGCACCCGCCATGCCGCCGCCCTTGCCCGCACCGATGTTGAAGGCGTCGTTGCCGCTCTGGGCGTCGCCGTCCATTTGCATCGGGTTGGCCAGGTCGTCCGCCGGCGATGGCGGTGCTTCTTCCTCGGGCTTGACCTCTTGTGGCTCGGGTGTCGGCTCGGGCTCGACGATTTTTTCTTCCACCGGGGTTTCCGGCTCCGGCGGTTTTTCCGGCGGCGGAGGTGGCGGTGGCGGCAACGGAATGATCGTCGGCACTTTCGGCGCTTCGCGGCGGATGCCGCTCATGTCGTTGGCCCACTGCCACAGGAACCACGCGGCGAGTGCGGCAAGAACCAGCCCGGCGCCCCACTTCGCATAGCGCAAGGGCGACTTCTTCACCGGCAGCGGTTCGATCGGAAGTTGTGCAGTCATGACTCAGCCCTGACTCGGTTTGCCGGTGACGAGACCGACCTGGGACAGTTCGAGCCGGCGCAGCAGATCCAGCACTTCGATGACCTTCTGGTACTGCACCGTGGCGTCGCCGCGTACGATCACCGGGAAGTCCGGGTTCTGCGCCTTCTCGATGCGCAGGCGCTCTTCCAGCTCCGGCAAGGTCACCGGGTAGGCGTCGAGGAACACCTGGCCGCCGTCGTTGACCGAAATCGCCTTGGTCTTGGCCTCGGACAGCGACACCGCGGCGCTGGCCTTGGGCAGGTTGATCTGGATCCCGGAGACCTGCGCGGTGGCGGTGAGGATGAACATCACCAGCACCACCATCAGCACGTCCACCAGTGGCGTGATGTTGATGCTGTCCACTGCGGCATCTTCGTCATCGTCGTGGGAGGCATTTACGGACGCCATGTCAGTGCTCCTCAGGCCGGTACGGAATGGTTGGCGTGATGACCGCGCTGATGCGCCGCTTCACTGGACTGGCCTTCGCCGTGCATCTCCGCCAGACGGGTGATGAACTCGTCGACGAATACGCGCATGTCGGCGCTGACTTCCTTGTTGCGGGTGATCAGTCGGTTGTAGCCAAACAGCGCCGGGATCGCGACGAACAGGCCCATGGCGGTGGCCAGCAAGGCTGCGGCCATACCTGGGGCGATAGCGTTGATGTTGACGTCGCCGGCCATGGCCGTGCCGAGGAACACCACCATGATCCCCAGCACGGTGCCGAGCAGGCCGATGTACGGGCCGCCGGCGATGGCGTTGGACAGGGTCGAGAGCTTCGAGCTGAGTTGCTGGTTTTCCCGGGTGCGCACACCGTCCATGGAGCAGCGGATGGCTTCGATGGTCGCCGCCGAAACCGACGAGGTATCGGCGCCCTGCTCGCGGCGGGTACGGATCTCTTTCACCGCCACTTGGTACAGGTGCCACAGCGGCGAGTGCTGCAAACGCTGGGCGAGTTGCGCGTCGTCCGCGAACATCTCCAGGCGCGTGCCAACCTTGGCGAATTGCACGCGGAAGTCTTCGTTGGCCGCAGTCACGCGGCTGAGGGTGCGGTTCTTGCGCAGCATGATGATCCACGACTGGAACATCATCAGCACCAGCACCGCGATGATCACCCAGGCGTCCACCGGCACGGCGTTGAGCAGGAAGCCGAGGCTGCCGAAACCGAAACCGGACTGTTCTTCATCGACACCGTAAGCCACCAGTTTCGACTCGGCGCCCTGGGAGGTGGCATCGGCCAGTAACAAGGGCGCCGGGCGTGCGACTTTCGACAGACGCAGTTCATCGATGGCGCCCACGAACGGCTGGAAAGGACCTTCGTGCAAATCGGCGCCAATGGCCATGACCGAATTGAACGCCGGCATCGCCTGGGCCAATGCCGCGCCTTCGCGACCGTTGATGTACAGCGTCACTTTCGCGCCTTCGGCGGTCAGCGCAACGTGCTGCCATTGGCCCGGATTCAGCGGTTGTGTGGCCACAGCGCGCTGGCCGTCGATTTCCACGAACGGCACGCCCTGGTTCACACCGACCAGCAGGCTGTTGGCGCCTTCGCGGCGGGCCAGGATCAGTTGTTCGCCGTTGGCCTGATCCAGTCTCAGCCAGGCACTGAAAGTGAAGGCGCTGCCAGCGTTATGTTGCAACGACGGACTGGCCGGCAGCAGCAACGGCTGACCGCTGAACTGCAAGGCCCGCCCTACTACGCCGTCGATGGCGGCGCCGGTCGCGCTCTGCGCGGTGTTGCCGTAGGCAGTGGTGTCTTTCGCCGGGGTGCCGGTGGCGCCTTCGAAGTGATAGAGCGCGGTGTAATTCGGATCGAATGTGAGCTGACCGTTGCCGGTCGCCGGCGCCTTCTGGTTGCCGTAGTACATCCAGATGTCCTGGCGCTGACCGCCCTCGACATTCGGCACATCGACCCAGATCAGCGCCATGCCCATCAGCGCATCGAAGCTTTCGATCTGGTGGTTGAGAACGGTCTTGTCATCGGCCGCGACGAAGCGCAGGTCCGAGCCGTCCTCTTTCACACCATCAAACGTGAAGTTACCGGTGTGCAGACGCACCAGCAGCGCGGTGCGGCCGAGGGCCTGATTGATCCCGACGCCCTGCGGCGTGGTGTCGACGGCGATCTGTTTGCGGTAATGCCAGTCGTCCTGCCACCAGGCCTGAGCCGTGGCCGGGAGCACGAAGCCCAGGCAGATCAACAACGAAAGGAAGAGGCGCTGCATGGAAGTGCTCCTTGTTAGAAAGTGGCCTGAAGGTTGAAGTGCAGGCGCGATTCCTGTTTCGAGGTGTTCGGCCCTTCGAGTAGCGGGTAGCCCCAGTCGACGCTGCCGGACAGCCATTTGCTCAGGCTGGCGCGGGTGCCGAGGCCGACGCTGGCCAGGGCGTAACTGGCGTCCTGGTCCGGAAGTTCGTCGCGCAGATAGAGTTGCGCGCCTTCGGCGAAGGCGTAGAAGCGCCAGTCCTGCATCCAGGTGCCGGCGTACTTGGCCAGCGACGGTGTGCGGACTTCCTGACTGAGCAACACGCCGTCATCGCCGGTGCGCTCGGCGGCCAGATAACCGCGTACCGAAGTCGCGCCGCCGGCAGAGAATTGTTCGTTGGAAACCAGTGGCCCCGACGCCAGCTGGAACGCGGCTTTGCTCGCGCTCTGCCAGTCGTTGTCGAAGGTCCAGGTGAAGTTGGTATCGCCCTTGAGCACGGCGAAACTCGGGTTGGCGCGGTAGCGTTTGTAGTCGAAGTCTTCGTCGGAGCTGCCGTAGCCGAAGATGCTGCGAGTGGCCGCGACCAGGCTCAGGCCGAGGCCGAGCTGGCTCTTTTCGGTGTAGCGATAGCCGTTGTAGGCGAAGGTGAACGGCGCGTATTTAAGCGGCACCTTGTCGCTCTCGCCGGACAGGGTCAGGCGTTCGTCGAAGTCCTTGAAGTCGATGCCGGCCGACAGCGAGTTCGACCAGTTGCCACTGGACGGGATGGTGTAGATCGCCGACACGCCGTAGGAATGGCCCTTGCCGAGCACGTTGCTGCCGCCGATGGTGGCGACGTTGCTGTCGGACTGGTAACCGGAGAACTGCACGCTCCAGCGATCGGTCAACGGCGCGGTGTACGAGCCCGACCAGACCTTGGCGTTGTCGGTGTCCTGCGGCGCGGTGAAGAACGTCAGGTTGACGCTGTGGCCGAGTTGCCAGAGGTTGTTGTAACCGAGGCTGGTGACGGCGCGGAGTTTTTCGGTATCGGCGCTGTAGTCGTTATTCAGCCCCACGCTGGCGGTCCACGGGTTCTGGTCTTCGACTTGCAGGTCCACGTCCATGGTGCCGGGGCGGCGACCTTCGCGTACCAGAGGCATCACTTGGCGTCCCGGGGTCTTGTTGAGTTGCGCCAGTTCACCCTGGACCTTGGCGAAGTCCGGCACCTCGCCTTCTTTGAGAGCCGGGACGTTGTCGCGAATATCCAGCGGCGAATAGTGTTTGGCGCCGACCACCCGTACCCGGCCGACCTTGGTTTCGCTGACTTGCAGGTAGACGATGCCGTCGGCCACCGCTTGCTCCGGCAGTTCAACGAACACCGATTGATAGCCGCGTTCCTGATAGACCTTCTGCAAGGCGTCCCGCGCGCCTTCGATGTCGCTCAAGGCTTTTTGCGGGCCGAGAAACGGGTACACCGCTTCTTCGATCGCCCGCGCATCGAGCACGGTGTTGCCGCGCACGAAGTATTCGTTGACGTCCACCAGACGCTGCGCCGCTGTGTTTTCGGCCTCCTCGGCGAACGCCGGCTGCGCGCCGGCCGTCACCAGCAGCCAGCCCCACAGCGCCAGCCGTGACGTGAAAATCTGATCCACACTACCCCCTGAAATTCGCGATGACCTATTGGCGCTCATGCGCCTTGCGTGTGCGTCAGTTACTGGCGTTCTTGATTGCTGAAGTGCAGGCCCCGGTGTGTTTGCCCAGCCAGGTGTGCAGCAGCGCGAAGTTCAAGGAGAACTCGGGCATTTGCAGCAGCGCGCCGCAGAACACTTCACCGATGATTTTCTGGATGAGCTGCACCGCACGCGGCTCGTTGAGCAGCATGGCGATGTCGCGACTGAGGACGTTGAAGCTCCAGACTTTCTGGTTCAGGCCCAGGCCGACGAACCAGCGGAACAGCAGGTTGTAATTGAGCTGTTCGTAGAGCTGCTGCTCGCTGGGCACCGAATACAGCAGTTGCAGGAGCAGGATGTGCATGACCGTCTGCGCCGGGATCAGCATGCCGGGCTGGGCGTTGAGGTCGTGCAGAAGATCGCTGTGAGCGTCGAACAGGTCGTCGATCTGCGGGCGCAGCAGCACCAGCGAATGCCCTGGGGGAATGTAGCTGGAGACCTCTTTCAAGGCGCCCTGCCAGTCATCCTGCGACACGATCCAGACCCACGGCGCGCCGTAGCGATACACCGAAACCGGCTTCTTGCGCGCGGCTTCGACGATCTTCGACAGGCGTTGATCGAGTTCCTGCATGCCCACTTTCGAGTAGCGTTCCATAGTCCCCATTGCCTCACTCCCGGCGTCCCGCCTCGGCTTGTGAAAAGCGCCCAAAGGGCCCCTCAAGCGCGTTACATAGGCATGACCGGACTGGCGATGTGCTACCGAACTTTTGTCATAAAAGCTTCATTACAGAAATCCAGTGAGGGTTGAGGAAGCTGCAGCAACACCGTGAAACAGGAAATTTCAGCGCTGCATTTAGGAAACGTCCTAACGCCAGGTCAGGGGCCGCCCGGTTAGGTTTCGCGCCTCTTCGGTTACATGCAGAAAAACAACCATGGCGCGGGACAACGACATTCCCCAGGTCTGGGAAGACCGGGGCGGCAATGGCGGCGCCGGACACGGCAGGCTTGTCCCACGGGACATGACGTCGACCGAGTTCGCCGAATTCAAAGCCCGAGAAGCGACCTACGACGCAATGATCGCCCGCCAGCAGGCGTATGAAGATCGGCACTTGCGCCAGGTCGAGCAGCGTCCGCAAGCGCCCGGCCGGGGTTGTGTGTTCGCCAAAAGCTGCAACCTTCCGGACGGCGTGATAGATCACAAAAATCCGGCCGGTTTTATCCCGACCGAACGCTTGGCCGAGTACGGTCAGTGGGCCGTTCTCGGCAGTCAGGTACCGATCAGCGCTGAAGGCGTGCCATTGAAATGGGCGGCAGGCTCCGGAAGCGGTCGGGCGCTGGCCCAGCGGCTCGGCGGTTCGCTCGGGCTCAGCCTGTTGAGTGGCGCCAGTACCGTCGGCACGCTGGCGTTGTTGATCCCCAACACGGATACCTCGTCCGACAGCGCTTTTTACACAACCGAACAATACGCACTACTCGCCAGCGGCCGCACCCGTGTGCGCTTCAGTGCCAAGACACTGCCCGACGGCTCAATCAGCGCCTACGGCTTCTACACGGGTGGCAAGAAAGACTGGGAGTTCGTCCCGGTCATCAAGGCGCAACGAGAAGGCGAACACTTCGTCGCCGACCTCGGCCACGGCATCGGCCTGATCTGGACACCTGCCGCCAATCCCGACGACGCGCCCCCCATCCCCGCCCTGGAAGGCGCCCCGCCGCTGCCGACGATCTGGGTCTATCCGCCGGGCGAGAAGACTGACCGCATCCTCGTCAATCCGCAGCATCCGCCGGATTATCACGACGCGATCGTCTGGTTTCCGGCGGATGCGGGGCTGGCACCGATTTATGTGGTGCTCAGCACGCGGTATGAGCCGGGGGTTGTGACGGGGGTAGGTGAGGATGTTGAGGGGACTTGGTTGGTGGGGGCTGGCAATGGGTTGGGTGCTCCGATACCGACGCGGATTGCTGATCAGTTGCGAGGGCAGCGATTCAGAGATTTCGATGAGTTCAGGAAGGCGTTTTGGACGACTGTAGGATTTGATCCCGGGCTCCTCGATCAATTCAAGCCGGTCAATAGAGGCAAACTCTTGAACGGTAGAGCACCTTTTGCACCCAGGACAGAGCACAACGGCGAAAACTCTCGATATGAAATACATCATATTGAACATATTCAGAATGGTGGCGCCGTTTACGACGTCGACAACCTTGCCGTGATGACGCCCAAGCGCCACGCGGAAATTCATAAGGAGAAGAAGCAATGAACACCAAAACCAGCATTACTGACTACACGGAAGCCGAGTTCATCCAGTTGATACAAAGCATCGTGGGGAATGAGGAAAGCGAAGAGGACGAAAACTCGCTCGTGCACCACTTCAATACAATCTGCGAACACCCTGCTGGCTCCGACCTGATTTTCTACCCGGATGACGGTGCGGATGATTCTGCGCAAGGAATCACAAGAACCCTGAAAGAATGGCGTTCATTTCGAGGGCTACCGGGATTCAAGCAAGAATGAATGACTCCTTCATCAAAGCCAGCATTTCTGATTACACAGAACATGAATTCATTAGTTTTGTGGATGAGATTTTCAAAGAAGACAAGGCATCTACGGATGCGCGTGCCGACTTGCTGGTTCGCCACTTCAACAAGATCGTCGGGCATCCGGAGAAGATGAACCTTATCTATCGTCCGCTGCCCGAGGCCGATGACTCAGCGGAAGGAATAACCCGAACCATAAAAGAATGGCGCATATCCCAAGGCCTGCCGGGATTCAAACCCGACTAACCTTCAGGTATACACCGGCCAGCTGTCGACAATCTTGCCGCCACGTACCGCCAGCAAATCACCAAACTGCAGCAACACCGCCTCGGTCTGGGTCGGTCGCAGGAACACCTGATCCTCCACTGTCAGCCCCACTGCATTTGAACCATTGACCATCTCCTGATTCGAACTGCGCCCGTAAACGCCATTGCTCTGCAGCCCCGGCGGCGATTCGAACTCGGCCATCCAGTTGCCGCCGTAGATGAAAAAGGTCTGGCGCTGGTTGGCATCCCACCACGAAAACAGCCTCGACTTGTCGTCCAGCGCCGGAATATTCACCGCCCCCGTGCTTTTCAACACCGGTGTGGCGATGTACGCGGCAGGCTCGTGTTCGACCAACGACGGTAAGTCGTAATGAGTCGGCTTGAGCATCGCCGTCCCCACCGAGACTTCGCTGCTCAGGTTTTCGTTTTCGTGCATGCGGTAACTCGGACTGCCGGCGGTGTTCAGGCACAAGCCGTCATGCCACAGCGCCGGATATTGCTGCCGGGTAAAGTCGACGCAGCGCTGATAAATCACCATCACCTTGGCGAACAGCTCTTCGGGCGAACCGAGAATCCCCGGCACGCCCATGCCCACGAACGGGTCGTAGCCCATGAACCCGGCGAACTCCAGGTGTTGCGGGTTGGCGGCGATCAGCGCGAGCATCTGCCCGAGCACGTTCAGATCACTGACGCCGCCACGGTGCAGGCCGACGTCCAGCTCGATGTTGATCCGCATCCGCGTACCCAAACCCTGAGCCAGCGCGAGGTATTGCTGCAGGCGTTCGGGGTTGTCGACCAGCCATTGCAGTTGCTTCGCCGGGTCGAACGGGCCTTTGTGGGTCTGGTAGAACAGCTCCGCCGAGCGTACCGGCAAGGGCTTGCCGAGCAGAATGTCGGACTGCGGGTAAACCTGTGCATCGTGATTGAGAAACGGCTGATGAAACGACATCAGTCGCTGAGTCCCTGCCCTTTGAGCGATGTAGCTGAGCAAACCCGGCGACGGCAACGATTTCTCCACCAACCGCAGGTGTTTGCCGGTGCGTTTGACCGAGCGCATCACCACATCGATGTTGTGATCCAGCCGATCCAGATCGATCAGCAACACCGGGCGCATCGGGCCTTTTGCCTTGAGCTCATTGTTCAGCGCCCGGAAATATTCACTGTAAGGGCCGCCGCGATCCCCCGGCCGCAGCCAAGCGCCAACGCCCACCAGCAAGGCACCGACACCCAAGGTGCCAAGCACAAAATTACGTCGATTGACCGCCATCAGCTCACCCCCAGAATCGACGACAGATGCCCGTTGAGAAATTTGCCGCTCGGGTCCAGCGCCTGGCGTACTCGAGTGAATTCCTGCCAGCGCGGATAGAGCGTTTGCAACGTGCGGGCATTGAGTGTGTGCAACTTGCCCCAGTGCGGGCGGCCGTTGTACTTCCAGAAGATCGGCTCGACGGCGGCGAAGAAGTTGTGATGGTCCATCTGGTAATGCTGGTGGACCGAGATCGAACAGCTGTCGCGGCCCTCGAACATGCTCAGCGGAATGTCGTCGGCCTTCACGTAGCGGTACTCGATGGGAAACCAGGTGCGCAGGTCCTTGTCACGGATCAGCTTGAGAATCTCGCGCAGGCATGCCGGGCCCTGCTCGGCGGGCACCGAATATTCCATTTCGTTGAAGCGCACCGTGCGCACGTTGGCGTAGATGTCGAACGAGTCGCCAACCCGGTCATCGAAACTCGCCAGATGCCGCAGGCTGTTGAGTAGCGAGCTGCGCAGGTTCGGGAAGTCGCTGCCGTACTTGTCGATCTTCTCGATCAGCGTCACGAACTCGTTGCCGCCCTCCTCTTCAGGCGGGATCGGTGGCGTGGGCGGGTCGGTGGTTTCGTTGAGGGCGATCGACAAGGCGTAGTCGGAATGAGTGACGACGAGCATTTCCCAGTGCTGGTTTTCGCGGGTGTTCTTGTCGATGTCTTCCAGCAGTTCTTCGGTCTTGGCGATCCACTGGCGTTCGCGCAGGCGATAGGCCGGGCGGTTTTGCAGGCGGATTTTGGTGGCCACGCCCAATGCGCCGAGGGATACCCGGGCGGCATTGAATACTTCGGGATGTCGCTGGCTGTCGCAGTCCATCAATTCGCCGTTGGCGGTCACCAGTTGCATCCCGCAGACATGGGCCGAGTAGGACTGGAAGGTTTTGCCGGTGCCGTGGGTCGAGGTGGAAATGGCCCCGGCGAGGGTCTGGTAGTCGATGTCGGCCATGTTTTGCAGGGCCTGGCCGACGTCCTTGAGCGGCGTGCCCATGCGCGACATCGGTGTGCCGGCGGCGAATTCGGCTTGCAGGGTTTTCGGGTCGTGATCGAGCAGGCCGTTGAAGTAACTCAGCGACAACAACGTGCCGTCGGTGGGCACCAATGCGCTGAAGGAATGCGCCGAGCCGACCGGGCGAATCTTGCCCGGTGCCTGCTGAATCACCGACGTCAGTTCATCCAGATTCTTCGGCGCCACCCGCGCCGCTGGCAGGCAACTCTGCCCGCCCGACCAGTTGCGCCAGGGAATCAGTCGCGGCGCGCGCATCAACTGGCCCAGCGCCGGATTGGAGGCCAGCGCGCTGAACGCGCCGACGATGCTTGCCCGTTGCAACAACTGCCGGCGTGTCAGATCTATCGGCATGCCAGGATCCTTATTGTGGGAGCGGCTGGTCGGCCATGAAGCCGATCAACTGAAGGAATTGTTCTTCCGAGCACTCCACGCACTGGCCCATCGGCGGCATGCCGTTGTAGCCATTGATGGCGTGGTCGAGCAGCGTGTCGGCGCCCTGCTGGATGCGCGGCTCCCAGGCCTTGCGGTCACCGGTCAGCGGCGCGTTGGCGGCAGGATTGGCGTGACAGAGCTGGCAACTGTTGGCGTAGATCTGCGCCAGCGCCGGGTCTTTGGGCATGGCGTTGTTAGTGCTGGCCGGGGGGTTGGGGTCTTCGCCGCAGCCGGCCAGTGCAGTGACCAGCATCAGCAGCAACGTGATTCGGGATGCCCGCATAACGATCCTCGCGTGGGGTGCCACTTATTGTTGTGATCACACCTTAAGGCAGCGACGGCGGCGGGTTGAGGGCATTGCGGGCCAGTGAAGGGGGCAAACGGGGACAGTCGGGATGAGACTCGGGATCGAATAAAAGGTGGGAATCTTGTTGAGCCCTCTGCCCTGCGCCTTTGAGTGACATTCGGGTGACATTTGCGGGTTTAAATTTCAGCGCATTCAGGCGTATAACCTGTACAGACTTTTTCAATTGGCAAGCAGGGTAGCGACATGACCACAGCAAACATCCTTGGCAACTTGTTCCCTTCTGTCAGCGACATCGCGGAAAAATACCGCCTCGACGGTCAGGTCGAGCAACGCGAATACCTGGTCGATGGCCAGTTGCGCCGCTGGGACGGCCCGCTCGCTACCGTGCGCAGCCCGGTCTATCTCAAGGGTGAGAACGGCGACGAACAAGTGATCCTCGGCAGCACGCCGCTGCTGGACGCCGAGACCGCCCTCACCGCCCTCGACGCCGCCGTGCGCGCCTACGACCGGGGCCAGGGCCTGTGGCCGACCATGCGCGTGGCCGAACGCATCCAGCACGTCGAAGCCTTCCTTGGGCGCATGCGCCAACAGCGCGACGCCGTGGTGAAACTGCTGATGTGGGAAATCGGCAAGAACCTCAAGGACTCGGAAAAAGAGTTCGACCGCACCTGCGACTACATCGTCGACACCATCAATGCGCTGAAAGAACTCGACCGCCGCTCCAGCCGTTTCGAGCTGGAACAGGACACCCTCGGCCAGATCCGCCGCGTACCGCTCGGTGTGGCGCTGTGCATGGGCCCTTACAACTATCCGCTGAACGAGACGTTCACCACGCTGATTCCGGCGCTGATCATGGGCAACACCGTGGTGTTCAAACCGGCCAAGCTCGGCGTGCTGCTGATCCGTCCATTGCTCGAAGCTTTCCGCGACAGCTTCCCGACCGGTGTCATCAACGTCATCTACGGCAGCGGCCGCGAGACCGTCAGTGCGCTGATGGCCAGCGGCAAGATCGACATCTTCGCCTTCATCGGCACCAACAAGGCCGCCAGCGACCTGAAGAAACTGCACCCGAAACCGCACCGTTTGCGCGCCGCGTTGGGGCTGGATGCGAAGAACCCCGGCATCGTCCTGCCCGAGGTCGATCTGGATAACGCGGTGAGCGAAGCAGTTACCGGTTCGCTGTCGTTCAACGGCCAGCGTTGCACCGCGCTGAAGATCCTGTTTGTGCATGAAGACGTGGTTGAAAGCTTCATCGAGAAATTCAACGCCAAACTGGCCAGCCTCAAACCGGGCATGCCGTGGGACAGCGGGGTTTCGCTGACGCCGCTGCCGGAGTCGGGCAAGGTCGACTACCTGCACGGTCTGGTGGCCGATGCGCAGAGCAAAGGCGCCCAAGTGGTCAACCCGAATGGCGGCGAGTCGCGAGAGTCGTTCTTCTATCCAGCAGTGCTGTACCCGGTGACGCCACAGATGCGCGTGTATCAGGAAGAACAGTTCGGCCCGGTGGTGCCAATCGTGCCGTACCGTCACCTCGATACCGTGATCGATTACGTACTGGAATCGGACTTCGGCCAGCAACTGAGCATCTTCGGCACCAACCCGGTGGCCGTCGGCCGATTGGTGGACACCTTCGCCAACCAGGTCGGGCGTATCAACCTGAATGCCCAGTGCCAGCGCGGCCCGGACACCTACCCGTTCAACGGGCGCAAGAACTCCGCTGAAGGCACGCTGTCGGTACACGATGCGCTGCGGGTGTTTTCGATCCGTACGCTGGTGGCGACCAAGTTCCAGGAACCCAACAAGGATCTGATCAGCGAAATCATTCGCGGACGGGATTCAAACTTCATCGCGACCGATTACATCTTTTAAGGAGGAATCAGCGCTGAGCACTTTCAGCCCCCACCGCTGGCCGCCGCTGTTGCGGCGGATACTGCGGCCGCTGCTGGACCCGTACCGTCGCTACCGACACGCGCGGTTGATTCATGCGGTGCGGGTGGCGCTGGGGTTGCTGGCGACGATTCTGTTGACCACCGGCATCAACCTGCCCCACGGCGAGTGGGCGTCGGTGACCATGCTGGTGGTCATCGGTGGTTTGCAGCACCACGGCAACATCGGCAAGAAAGCCGCCGAACGCGCCACCGGCACCTTGATCGGTGCCGGCGTCGGCCTGTTATTGGTGGCACAACAGGCGTGGCTGGGAATGCCGTGGCTGACCTATTTTGCAATGGCGGTGGTGTGCGGATTCTTCTCGTATCACGCCATCGGCAAGGGCGGCTACACCGCCCTGCTTTCGGCCATCACCGTTTTCATTGTCGCCGGGCATGGCGACAACCCGATCACCGACGGGCTGTGGCGCGGGGTCGATATCCTGATCGGTATCGCCCTGGCCCTGGCTTTTTCCTTCGCGTTGCCGCTGTACGCGGTGTATTCGTGGCGCTACAACCTGGCCGACGCATTGCGCGATTGCGCCACGGTGTACGGGCGGATCATCAGTGGTGAACCGGTTTCGGCCGATGAACACTTGAAACTGATGGGCCGGCTGAACACGGTGATGGTGCAACTGCGCTCACTGATGCCGTCGGTGTCCAAGGAAGTGAAGGTATCGATGACCGAACTGGATGCGATCCAGCGCAACCTGCGCATGTGCATCAGCACCCTGGAAATCCTCGGCAATACTCGGCCGGACACCAACGATCCTGAAGCGATGGCGCATCTGCAATCGGCATTGAAGGCCGAGCACCGGCAGATTCGCGTGCAACTGATCGGCATGGCCCGGGCCCTGAAAACCGGTGCAACCCAGCGTCTCGGGCGCCCGGTGGAATTACCGGACGCCAGCCTCGACGCCCCGGTCTACAACCCGTTGGACGGTTACCGTCTATTGACCCGGCAACTGGCGTCCAACATCGGCGAAATGCGCCAGCGCCTGGCGAAAACCGCGCCGCGCTGGAACATCTGAGGTTACTGCGCCGCCAACCGTCGCGACTTGAAACCCCAGCCCTGTTGCATCCCGGCGGCAGCCAGCAGGATGGCCGCCACGCCTACCCATTGCAGGGTTTGCAGTTGATGGCCGAAGGCAAACCAGTCAACAAAAATCGCCGCAATCGGATAGATGAACGACAGTGCGCCAGTCAGTGCGGTCGGCAGTTTCTGGATCGCGCCGTAGAGCAGCACATACATCAGGCCCGTGTGAACGATGCCCAGCGTGACCAGACTCGCCCAGGCACTGGGCGCTTGCGGCAGCGCGCTGAAGTGAGCAAACGGTGCGAGCATCAACACCCCGGTGCAGACCTGGATCAGCGCGATCAAGTGTGGCGGCGTGCCGGTCAGGCGCTTGATGATCAACGCGGCGATGGCATACAACAATGCCGCGCCAAGGGCCAGGGCGATCCCCATCAGGTAGTCATTGCCGCCCTCGCCTTGCTCGCCGTGGGCACTGACAATCGCCAACATGCCGAGGAAGGAAATTCCCAGCCAGAACAGCTTTTGCAGGGTGATCTTCTCGCCAAGAAACAGCGCCGCCAAACCCACCAACATGAACGGCTGTACGTTGTACACCGCCGTGCCGATGGCAATCGACGCCCGGGAATAGGAGGCGAACAGCAACACCCAGTTGCCGACGATCGCCATGCCGCTGAGCACCGCCAGCAGGAAGGTGGGGCGCGTCAGAATCCCCGGACGCAAGAAACCGAACGCCGCGCAGATCAGCAGCAAGGTACCGGCGCCGAACACGCAGCGCCAGAACACCACGTCCAGAACCGGTTGGCCTGACACCAGCACGAACCAGCCGATCGTCCCGGATATCAGCATGGCAGCGGTCATTTCAAATGAGCCGCGACGGATTGTTTTGTCCATCATCAATCTCCTTAATGTGTGGCAAAAGTATGCCAAGCGAGACCGGGGCTTCTCCAGCGCAAAAAG
Source organism: Pseudomonas sp. GW821-FHT09E04 (assembly GCF_059416185.1). Lineage (NCBI taxonomy): Bacteria > Pseudomonadati > Pseudomonadota > Gammaproteobacteria > Pseudomonadales > Pseudomonadaceae > Pseudomonas > Pseudomonas sp. GW821-FHT09E04. Next base: position 198,938 of record NZ_JBWKOR010000001.1, on the reverse strand, counting down.
CAGGCTAAACTCGATTTCTGCCTTTTTTATCAAGGGTGGTTTGCGTCATTCGCCTAATGCGGGAGATTTTTGTATGACCGACGATATCGACCAGATCCTGATCGGGGCCTTGATGGAAGACTCCCGGCGTTCGCTCAAGGCGCTGGCGCAAATCAGCGGATTGTCTTCACCGAGCGTGGCCGAACGCTTGCGGCGCCTTGAAGAGCGCGGCGTACTCAAGGGCTACACCGTGGAGATCGATCCTAAGTGCTTCGGCTACCAGTTGCAGGCCATTGTCCGGGTGCGGCCGTTGCCGGGGCAGTTGCAGGAAGTGGAACGGCAAATTATGTCGATTCCCGAGTTCACCGAGTGCGACAAGGTGACCGGCGAAGATTGCTTCATTGCCCGCCTGCATGTGCGCTCGATGGAGCAACTGGATACCTTGCTTGATCGACTCAATACGCTGGCCGAAACCAACACCGCGATCGTCAAGAAGACCCCGGTCAAACGACGATTGCCGCCGATGGCGTGAGAAGCGTAGATTGGCGTTTTTCCGGCGAAGGATTCGCGGCATGAAAATTCAGGCGGTGATACTGGCGGCATTGATGCTGGCTGGTTGCGGGACCATACAGACCGTGGTACTCAGCGATAAGGCAAACGTGGATCAGTTGAAGGCAAATAGAACCTACTGCGGCGCCGTACCGCGCATCTACAGCGGCGTGACGTACGATTTCTGCATGCTGCACGCCGAAAAACCGGATGACGTCGATGCGTTCAACTACAAGAACCCGTCCCTCGGGCTGGTGGTCGACGGAGCCGTTTCCGGGGTGCTGGATACATTTCTGCTGCCCTACACGATTTACAAGCAACACGCCGACGGCAGCATAGAGATCAACTGATCGCTGCGCCCTGCCCGCTTTTTCGCAGACAACAAAAAACCCGCTTTCGCGGGTTTTTTGTTAACGCCGATTAAACCAATCAGTCGTCGCGGCTCATGATGCCGAAGATCTGCAACAGGCTGATGAACAGGTTGTAGATCGATACATACAGGCTGATGGTCGCCATGATGTAGTTGCGTTCGCCGCCGTGGATGATGGCGCTGGTCTGGAACAGGATGCAGACCGACGAGAACAGCACAAAACCTGCGCTGATCGCCAGTTGCAGGCCGCTGATCTGGAAGAACATGCCCGCCAGAGTGGCACCCAGCAACACGAAGAAACCGGCGGTGATGAAGCCACCGAGGAAGCTCATGTCCTTGCGGGTGATCAGCACGTAGGCCGACAGACCACCGAACACCAGTGCAGTCATCGCGAACGCCGAGCTGACCACTTCAGCGCCGCCCTGCATGCCCAGGTAACGGTTGAGGATCGGGCCGAGCAGGAAACCCATGAAACCGGTCAGGGCAAACGCGGACACCAGGCCCCAGGCCGAATCACGGAGTTTGTTGGTGAGGAAAAACAGCCCGTAGAAGCCGATCAGCACCACGAAAATGTTCGGGTAGCCAACACGCATCTGCTGAGCTACGAAAGCCATCACGCCGCTGAATGCAAGAGTCAGCGCCAGTAGGCCATAAGTGTTGCGCAGGACGCGGCTAACCTCTAGCTGCTCAGCCTGCACGCTGTTGTGAACTGCGTAATCCTGTTCGCGCATGGCGACACTCCTGTTGGTTTGAAACGTTCAGTCGCAAAGATCATAACAGACGCTCTGTAACAAGCCATGCACAGAGTTTGACAGTGTGTTTCATTCAGGTATTATGGCGCCCGCAACGCAACGGAGGTGTGGCCGAGTGGTTTAAGGCAACGGTCTTGAAAACCGTCGACTGTAACAGGTCCATGAGTTCGAATCCCATCGCCTCCGCCATATTTGATACGACAAAGCCCTGATTATTCAGGGCTTTGTCGTTTCTGGAACCCGCGTTTTTTGGTCCTCCCTTTCTGGATCGTTTCCGCATCTTTTCGGTCATTTCCGCAACCCTATCCTTCTAACACCACTGGATTGGCGCTAGTCAAATCACACCAAGCAGAACTTGTTGCTGCGTTGAATGCGGTCAGTAGGCAGCTTTCGGCCAGAAGCAGGCTCCCCCCCCCAGTTGATCAAGCCTTGTCGTCTAGCTCTGGCTCATCATCTCCCGTCGCATTCCCAGCTAATCTTTCCTCTCCGCCAGGAGGATTTGCCATGCTTCAAGCTCCACTCCTTGCCCTGCTCTATAGGCTCAACCGGGACACCATGGCGGTAGCCAGAGTCGTCGAGGAGTGAGTCGGCCATCTGGACGAACTTAAGCTATGCTTACATGGTGCCTCAATTGAATCGTTAGGTAGAAAAATCACAAACGCTCTGGGGAGGTTAAAATGATTGAAGATGTGTCCACCGAAGCGGTCCAATCGGTGCTAGACGCCCTCACAAGCCCCGACTTCAAGTGGCGCACGGTGGAGGGGGTCGCTCATGAAACGGGACTGACACAAGAGATCGTTCATCAAGCAATATCTGAAGCGTCAGACAAAATTGTTCGCTCATCAGTTCCTTCCTCTGATGGGCGCGAGCTATATGCGACGCGAGAGCACTTCCGAGAGTTCGCATCACTCTCAGAGAAGCTGCTAGGGGCCATCAAGAATCGCGTAATCTGAAGGATCTATACCATGAGCGAGATATTTACTTCACCAGTGATCCTCGCGGCAATTGGCGGTCTCGTCGTCAACCTTCTGAGTTTGATCGAACTACAGCACATTCCTAAAGAACAGCGCCCTGATTTCAAGGACCCACTTTATTGGCTCCCCTTTCTTGCTTGGCCATTATTAGGCGGCTTGGTCGGATTCCTTTATAATGATACGAACTTTCCCCTAGGCAAGTTCGTATCTTTTCATTTAGGTCTCTCTTCGCCGTTGATATTGAAAGTTGCAGCTAGCACGATTCCGAGTCCGTCACCTCCGAACCTCCCGCCGGGTGCCTAAATCGTTTAGGAACTTAATGTTTTCATCAAGCAGGCACCAAAAGCTGCGCTGCTCCTCATAGTCAAGTTTAAGTGCAAAGAATCACTCCGAGCCCGCGTCGAAACGATGACCACCAACAACAAGCTCTTCAAACAGCTCTGGCCGAGCGGTCTCGTCCTACTGTCCTCCAGATGATTCTCAGATTTGTTTTGCATAGCCTGAAAGTCCGCTTCGGGTCGGAAGGCAACGGTCTGGCCCAGACCGTCGCAGTGGAAGATCAGACTTCTGTCTGCTCTGCCATTTCTAGAGCATCGTCTAACTCTATGCCAATAAAGGGGACTGATTTATTTTTTATCAATAAAGGGGACTGATTTATTTTTCTCTGCCTGAAGTAAACCAGGCGTAGCCAGGCCCCATCCGAGCTTTTCCCGCCTTTACAAATTCCAGAAATGAAAAGCCCAGCGCAAGGCCAGGCTCATGCAGCGGCAGCAGTACTACTTTCGATAGAAGCGCCGAAAAACAGTTTTTCCGTCATACAGTCGCTTGCAAATTTTTCGAGATGCAAGCGCGCACAACAGGAAAATGGCTCCAAAGATCACCCAGAGTACTGCGGAGTTAGTCGTGATGAAGGTATGGACCACCTTGGCTCCCCACCATCCCGCAACAACACAAAGTATCAGGAAAAAAACTGCGACGCCTCGAGGCGTACCATAGCGGACTTCGGCTTGACAACCTCGGCAGACCAGAGCCCCCCATGGTACTTCGTTCATGCAATGGGGGCAGGTAACAGTGTGATTGTTTGTCACGAATTCATTCCTTTGATTGGTACCAAAAACGCTACTGCCTTAGAAACGCTTTCGCGTCAGAAGCTCAGCGATCCAGACGGTCAATCTTCCAGCTTTGGCCAGTTGAATTTGTAGTTGAGAGGGGGGAGCTCAAAATGCTCTGCCAAGTAGAGTGCAAGCATTTCTCCTTCCTTAGCGTGGGCGGTCGCCTTGTCAGCTGTCGGGTACCAACTTACCCACAATGAATCCAGTGGAAACACCTTTTCGAACGACGCGTAATTAAATCGCCAGCCTGCCATGTGGCCGGCGGCGCCTGGGTTCTTAGCGCACCGCACGAATGCAGCCAGTCGGCGCCGAAGATTGTCGGATTCGCCGATAGTCAAAATACCCTGTTCATCCGAACCGACTGCACGCTGAATCTCCCTGTCTGCGCAGATGATATACGCGCCCGGTACCGCCGGAGCACCTCCAAAGTGCTCCGTCAACTTGAGCCATTCAGGCTCCCATCCTTGCCAATTTTTGACCCTCACCGCTTGCCTCCTACAAATGAAGGCACAACGATATCACGACCTGTACGAATCCTTATGACGGTTGGCTGCCGGACTCGCAATGGTCAGGGCGGTGAATGCACGAATAAAGGGGGACTGATTTATTTTGTGGTTTCTGCAATGAAGCCGGTACGCCTCCATTGTCATGCGACCGAATCTCCTACCATGCGAAAATCAAGAAACTGGCTAAACTCCCCTACGCATCATCATTTCCGGCTGGAGACTTTAGCTAAGGGGTATATCGTTATTGTAGTAACGATATTCATCGGACAGTAGCTGATAACCATGCCGGTCAACTCTCTGTCTAAAAAGGATATGGATATGGGTATCACTGTTACGAATAAATCGCTTAACAAAATCGAAGTTTCAATCAACAAATGGGGCGACGAAGGGAAGACAAATTTCTTTTCGATAGAAAACGGAAAAACCGAAAGCTGGGATAGATCTGACGAACGTGGCTTTGTACTATCCTTGAAGAGAAATGGAGCTCAGAACCCCTATTATGTGCAGGCTACCAGCCAAATTGAGGTTGATCACAGCGCAGTGAAAGATCACGGGCAAGAGATTCGCCCAATCTCATAAGTTGGCAATAGCAGCCAAGGTACCGCCAGGCACCTTGGCTGAACTGGAACAGTGTAGACACACCATTTCACCGAAATATCTCTTGCACGCAACTCTGGCATGCTTGCAACCCAATCAGCCCATCAGTCCCCGATCGCCTTCATGCTGGGTGAAAACCTCAGCGATTCTCTGATTTCAACGTCACTCGGCAGGAATGCTCGTGAGCTCTTTGAGTGGGCGGACTGTCCTCTCTTGCAAGGTACCTCCGTCGGTGAGCTTGGGTTCGTCTTTGATATTTGCGTAACAGGTTTTCAGCAAACGGTTACGTCTGTAGTCATCAGGTAGCGCCACCATATGCCCAAACTTACAGTTTGCTTCATTGACGACATGGATCGGATCCTCCGCCCAAAAAGAAAGAAGTGTCATCAACAGAAACATCAATTGCAGTCCTTGGCGATTCAGTGGGCCGGCGTTTTATCAGGCCGACGCCGCACCATCAACCCCCTTTCGACACAACCCGAATACTCCCCCTTCGCGCCCAAAGGCAACCCGCGAAGCGTAGGGCGACCTGATTTGCACAACAAGCCTTATGTACCCCGACAATACGCCGATACGGTACAGCAGCACGGAAGCACTACTGACTCCAAAAAGGACCCTGAACAATGCTGGAACACATCTGGCGCAGCATCCACTCCCCGGACTACTTTCCCAGCGTACTGGAGTGGATGATCCATATCCTCCTCAACCCGTTCATGGTGATGATGTGCCTTATGGTCGGAGCGCTGGCCGGTAAAATGGTGGAGAGCCGGCCCCTACGGCAGTCTCACTTGTTATGTGGTGTTCCTGAGCCGGTCGTCATTCTATCTGTGGGGCAGCATATTCCCCGAAACCGGCCTGCCTGCGTTGTTCATTGATGGCGCACTGTTGGCCCTTCTCGGCTTTTACTTGAACGGTGTGCTCAGATCCCGCTCAGAAGCAAAACCCGAAGGCCATCGGTTGCGCTGGCTTTATAAAGGCCTGAAGGGCGTCATGCTGACAGTCATGGTGACGTTCTGGGGACTCGTCGTACTGATTGTCGTGACCTTAACAATCTCGGTCGCTACCCAACCGTCATTGGTGCACTGACCCGTTTCAGAAACGACCAATCAGGGGCACGCAAACCCTCTAAACGAGATTTGCTCTGTTACGTCGTGATAAAACTGTCGCCTCAAAGACCAATTGCCAAGGAAGCATTCATTGCAAGACTCCAAGTATCTGGAAGACCTCCGCTCCCGCTTCAACTCAGGAGAGGCGCTTGAATTTACGTTTTTCTGGGGACACCAGCGAAGCAAGAGCGGCGTTACAGCGTCATGCTTCAGCCAGTGGTTCGAGGCTGAATTCGTTGTCGACGGGCAACGCTACGCGACTGCCGAGCATTTCATGATGGCCGAGAAGGCCGCCTTGTTCGGCGATCAGGAAGTTCGAGCTCAAGTGCTCCTGGCGCCTACCCCCAATGCAGCGAAAGCGCTTGGCCGCAACGTGCGTGGATTCAACGAACAGGATTGGCTGCAACACCGATATGCAATTGTCGTCCGGGCCAACCAGGCCAAGTTCTCTCAGAACCCGGAGTTGAATGCATTCCTCAAGGACACCGGTTCGCGCATCATCGTTGAGGCAAGCCCGGTTGATAGCATCTGGGGCATCGGGCTCGCCCAGGACCACGAAAACGCGAGGAACCCCAACCTGTGGCAAGGCCTGAATCTGCTGGGGTTCGCGCTGATGCAGGTCCGCGACGGAAGCTGATTCGTCCACTATCACACTCTAGCGATCCAGTCGCGGTGGTGAACACCGCGACCGATCTAGCGAACAGTCATCATGCGACTTGCGCGACCGCCCTCTCATGCTCGCTTTCGTGGACGTAAATCCATGAGTCGTTTCCAGTAGTCGGCCCGTTCCATGATCTGGCCATCCGTGAGCACCACACGAAAATCGTCCGCTGGCTGTCCTCCTGTCCGGGGCCAATGACGAAGATGGCATACTCCCCCTGAACCTGATCATTTCGGAGACCCCTATGCTTCGCGTGTTTGAACGCAGGCTCGACCCCTTCCCCCCCGACGAGGCGCCGCCACCGCCGGTTGGCCTGATGCGATTTCTGTGGGCCTGCACCCGCGGTGCCCGTGGTTATGTCCTTGCCCTTGCGTTGTTGAGCGCCAGTGTGTCGATCTACGAAGCCTGGTTGTTTTCCTTTCTCGGGCAAGTGGTGGACCTGCTCTCGACCTGGCAGGCCGGTGGTGAAGTGAGCGGGCAAGAAAGCCGAGTGCTGTGGGGGATCGCAATCGTGTTGCTCACCAGCATCGGCCTGGTGGCGTTGCGCACGATGGTGCAGCACCAGATTCTGGCGATCAATCTGCCGCTGCGGCTGCGCTGGGACTTCCATCGCCTGATGTTGCGGCAAAGCCTTTCGTTCTTTTCCGATGAGTTCTCCGGCCGGGTCACGACCAAGGTGATGCAGACCGCGCTGGCAGTGCGCGAGGTGCTGTTCACCCTCATCGAAATCGCGCCCGGCATTGGCGTTTACTTTATTGCGATCATCGCGCTGGCCGGTGGCTTTGCCCTGAAACTCATGCTGCCCTTTCTTGCCTGGGTCGCGTTGTTCGGGTTGGCGATGCTGTACTTCGTGCCGCGCTTGGGGCAAGTCGGGCAGGAACAGGCCCATGCACGCTCCTCGATGACGGGGCGTATTTCCGACGCATACACCAATATCACCACCGTCAAACTGTTCTCGCACTCCAACCGTGAAGCGCATTTCGCACGCGCGGCCATGGAGGATTTCAAGCAGACCGGTTTTCGCCAGATGCGCCTGGTCAGCCAGTTCGAGATCGTCAATCAGGCGCTGGTGGTCGGATTGATCCTTGGCGCAGGCGGCTATGCCCTCTGGCTCTGGCATCAGGGCCAGGTCGGTGCGGGTGCTGTGGCGGCGATCACCGCCATGGCGCTGCGGATCAATGGCATGTCGCACTGGATCATGTGGCAAATGACGTCGCTGTTCGAAAACATCGGCACCGTGCAGGACGGCATGGCCACCCTGACCCGTGGCCCGAAAGTGCAGGATGCGCCGGACGCCGGCCTGCTGATGCCTTCGGGCGGCGCCGTGACCTTTGACAACGTGCACTTCAACTACAGTGGCGAGCGTCAGGTGCTCGACGGATTGAGTCTGAAGATTCGCGCGGGCGAAAAAATCGGTCTGGTGGGCCGCTCCGGTGCCGGTAAATCCACGCTGATCAATCTGCTGTTGCGGTTCTATGACGTCGACAGCGGTGAGATTCGCATCGACGGGCAGAACATCGCTCAGGTAACGCAAGACAGCTTGCGCAGTGCAATCGGCATGGTGACGCAAGATACGTCCCTGCTGCATCGCTCGATTCGCGACAACATCGCCTATGGCCGCCCGGATGCTACCGATGCGCAAGTGCGCGGCGCCGCGATCAATGCCCAGGCCGACGGTTTCATCAGCCAACTGAGTGATCGCCAAGGCCACTCGGGCTATGACACGCTGGTGGGCGAGCGCGGCATCAAGCTATCGGGCGGCCAGCGCCAACGTATCGCCATCGCCCGGGTGATGCTCAAGAACGCTCCGATCCTGCTGCTCGACGAGGCCACCAGTGCTCTGGATTCCGAAGTCGAAGTCGCCATCCAGGAAAGCCTCGATGAAATGATGACGGGCAAGACCGTCATCGCCATCGCCCATCGGTTGTCGACGATTGCGGCCATGGACCGTCTGATTGTCATGGATGAGGGCCGCATCATCGAACAAGGCACCCACACCGAACTGCTGGAAAGAAACGGCACCTACGCGCGACTCTGGCAGCACCAGAGCGGTGGTTTTCTGGGTGAGGATCAAAGGCTGGATGAGGCGATGGACCGGGCGTGAAAATAGGGACAGATTTATTTTTTCGTCCCCACCAAATCGACAAAGCCCTGATTATTCAGGGCTTTGTCGTTTCCGGACTTCCTGGATATTACAACCCGGTCAACGCCCCGGGCACTTCGAGACTTCGCCATTGGCAGCGCCGCAACGGATGAGATCCCTGACGTCCGGGTTTTTAAAGTAGTCAACGTGCGCGTTCAGGGGGCTCTCCATGATCAGGAGCTTGGGTGCATTCTGCACAAATACGTCCGTCACATCGATCCGTGGCCGCCCTCCCGGTGCAGCCTCAGCGTTGGCGTACCAACTCGGGATATGCCAGGTGAGCAGGTCATTTGTGTCATTGAAAGAGACTATCTGAAGGCCGTCGGTTTGTTTTCCGGTCTTCGTTTCTACGGTTGATTTTAAATCTGCGAGTTCCGAAAGAACATTTCCGTACACAACCGGTCCTGCGTTTTCTTGCGACTGAAACGAGAGAGCATCAAAGTCACTTACAGGAAATAACTGCCAAAAAAAAGGATGTGCGACGCTATCACTGGAGCGGGCTAGAGGCGGAACTTTGGCCAAACCCAGCAACGAAAGCTGATTCGCCATCATGTAGAAGGCAGGCGTATTCGCGATCATGTTTTCGATGAATCCCTGTGCACTGCTGCGTTCGCTGTAGGGAAAAGGGTTGGTCTTGCTGTCTTTTGTCTGGTCCAGAAGCTGGAGGAACATATCGTAAGTCATGCGACTGCCCAGACTGTGGGTCACGAATAAATTCTTGTGCGGTGTTTTTTCACTTTCCTGCGCAGAGGGCCATACACATTTTTTATCCTTGTCCGTAGGCGTGATGGCATGGCAAATCCCCTCTGCAAGCCCTCGCACCATGGTCTGCCCATAGGTTCCGGTATAGAGAATGGCATCGGACAAGTTCCGGTCAAAAACCTGCTCCTTGATTGTTTTGTCGAGCAAAAGCCTTGGTGGCGCCTGTACCGTTGGAGGAATTTTCGGGTCGGGGAACTCAATGCATGGCTCGCGTTTTTTACTTTCGAAAACAGACGGCGAGTCATATCCAAGCTGATTGCTTTTCAGCCATCGGGTCAGGGCTGACCAGGTAATTTCAATCGCCTCTACGCTCACTGCGCGGTCCCTGTCAGGCAAAGTCAGAGAGTAATTTCTTTTGCGGACGTTCACCTCTGAGTACGGGTCTTTTTCTCCCCCCATAAAGACGTTCACATTGATGGATTCATCAGATTCGATTCCGCCGGGTACGGGTTTCAACCCCATCGCAGCAGCGTTTTTTTCATTCAACCAGCCGTCAGGACCCAGGGCGTAACCCGGACAGTGATCTCCTACACCATGAACAAAAAACAGCCTCACAGGGGTGTTGTCAGGGAGCAGTTTCTGTAGCGGTTTTATAGTGCCTGGAGAGTTATCGCTGGCATTGTAGATAAGCGGGGTGGACGAACAAGCGGTCAAACTCAAAACGATAGTTGCGCAGAGCGCGCGAGGGATGTTCATTTTCAGACTCCTTGCCTATGGATGTAGCTATCCAGTCATGGGCATTGAAGTCATGCAGATTTGAAGCTGGCGGAGCGCACACAGATGCCCATGTTGAGGTTAGGTGTAAAAACCATGGCTGCAACCTGCGCAAACTCGCACAAGCGTCTTGATGAGTCCGCGTGGTGATGGGTAACCCTTGCCTCAACGACCGGTTGACCGGCCTTTGAGGCAAGGAAGATACGCTGAATGACTCAGGCGCTGTTGGCCGCTACAACTGAGCGGCTGACCGGCGCACGTTGATCCCGGATTCCCGAAAGAAAAATCCACGACCACTCAGACAGCGCATCACTGCAAATCACAAGCGGAAGTACGATACGTAAGGCAGGAACGGCGAGCGCTTAACCTGAATGGTGTTCATATCAAACACTTCAAGCAGCGCTTGTGTTTCGCCTGGGAAGTGAGGGCAGTTCAGCTCGTCAAAAACCAGAATCGAACCTTTTGACAGTCGTGGCTTGATCGCTTCCAGTACATCCTTCGTCGGCTTATAAACGTCCATATCGAAAATGGCCATCGAGATGAGCGAGTGAGGATTGTCTTCAAGCCATTGTTTCGAAGTCTCTGAGGCATCACCCTTGATCAGGGTGAACTTCTTCAGGTGATTATTGGGGCTCAGCGACTCTTGAGCCTGGAGCAGCCGCTCCAGCAAATTCTCATAACCATCGTCTACATGAAAGTCGCCCGCTTTGACTTGCGCGCCATCTTTCTCGTCAACTTCGGCAAAACCGCTGAAGGTGTCGAAGCCAAAGATATGCCGCGAGTAATTGTAGGGTTCCTTGATAGCCCGAAGATTCAGCAATGTTGCCAGACTGCTGCCGTAATGAACGCCGAACTCGCAGATCGATCCCGCAACAGGGAGCATCTCGTCGTACAGGAGGTTAAGGTTCAGGATTCGCGCCAGCGAAGGTCGTGACAGCGTAGCAACCGAAGGCCAGTTCCAGTATTCCCCTGCGATTGTATGAATCTCGCCATGAATATCCCGCAGTTCCTTGTAGGCATCCGCCTGGCTGGGAGGGGTAAAAAACAGCTGACCGTCTTGAGTTTTCATTTACTTTCCATCAAAAAGTTAAGACCGTTCGAAATGAGTTTGCTTTGAATCAGGTACGCCAGTTTGGAAACCTTGGCGTGGATACTGGATATGTTTTGATCCGGCCTGTGCACGAGCCCCATGCCTCCGATGATAATCGCCTCCAGCGTCAACTCGGCGTTCAATATCCGAGACCAGACATGCCGCGAAGCCTCGTAGCCGACGGTACCGCTCTCATATTCATCCGACGCGGTGAGCAATCTGACGGGAACAGGACCGCCCACGGCCTTGTTCAGAAAACGCTCGAGCTGCCCAAGCAGCAAATCAAAGAGTTCTTCACCTGGGGAGTCATGGAGCTGGCTCGTTTTTATGTCGATTCCGGACACACACTGGGTAAACGGCCCTGGATTCCGGCGCAGAAAGTCTTGCGCAAGATCATAGAGCGACCCGCGATCCCAAGAGGCCGGGTATTGGTACAGCGATTGATTCGCGTAATAGAAGCCCTTGTCGAGCCCCAGGTGTTTGAGGTTCGCCGTGGTGGCGGCCTGATAAGACTTGAATCGGGATTCAATCATCTCGTCCGCACTTTGCTTGTCAAAGGACGGGTAGTTGACAGGGAAACTGTCAGCGATACCGAACTGGATAAAAAAGTAACGGCTTTCAACCGGGACAGCACTCAAGCATTCATTGAGCGCATCGGTAAGCGCAAACGGATATTCGTGCCAGTTATCATTGGCATGAATAACCGCATCGGTTTCAGACACCACAGTCACAATCGAATCATATTCCGTGAAATCCGGATTGATGAAGCATCTCAACTCCACCCCATCGACGTAATGTGCCTCTTCTGTCAGTTCAACCGGATAGCGACCGGTGAGGCGCTCAATCCGCTTGGAGAGTCCATTCGTCTTGAATTTCGGAACAAAGAACGTGGCATCCGCCAAATGCTGCTGAATGAAAAATTCATCCAGATGATCATCATGACCATGCGAGATAATGACATTAAGTTTATCGGCCGGAAGAGAAAGCAACTTCTCAATCATTGCTGTTCTGGGTGACGGGTTTTGAATCCAGCCGCCAAACGCAGGAGAAACATACCAGGGATCAGTAAGAAAATAACTGCCCTTCTCTTCCAGAAGCAATGAGGCGTGATTGACGAACTCTATATCCAACTGCCTAACCCTTCATATATTAATTAATCAAATTGTGAGTTAAGCAAAAGAACAACAACCTCAAAAAATAACCCGTTGCCAGTTTACTGACAGACCACCACTAAACGCAGCCGCTACACCACTTTGTATACATATTCAATGACCTGCTCAAAAAAATAACACACCCGGGCTCAGTACGAAAAGTAGCGGCGCGGTCGTCGCAGCGCGCAGATCAGCAAGGTACTCTGGGCCTGTATCGGCCGCCAAACGCGATTCCACACCTGTCCATCCAACAAAAATACTGAGGTCTTTGATGTTGTTTTCAAAAACGTGGCTCGCACTTGCAGGCCTGGCGCTTGGCCTGATCGGCCCCCATGCTCAAGCGAAAGAGCCGCTGCTATACACCCTCAGCGCCTCAAAGGTATTGCCAGGCGACGGTCACAGTTGGGGCTTCGCGGCACTGGAACCCAAGGGGCCGCACCTGTTCGTGTCCCGCCGGGAAAACGGACTGTCGGTGTTCGACGTCGAACAGCAACGGTTGGTGAAGACCCTCGACAACTCCGCCGGCGCTAACGCCGTCACCTTCGTGCCAGAGCGCAATCGGGCGTATGTCGCCAACATGGACGGGACGTTGGGGATCGTGGCGCTGGATCGCCTGCAAGTCCTGCAACGGCTGAAGCTCGATTCCGGCAACCTCAACAATCTGCTTTACGACGCCAGCCGTGACCGGTTGATCGTCACCAGTGGCCGGCGCGGTGATCATTCGACGCTGTACCTGATCGACCCGAAAACCGATCGCCTGACGGACGCGGTGGACGTGCCGGCGCAGAAGCTCGACGGCCCGGTGATCCTTAAAAACGGCACCTTCATTGTCCCCATGCGCGATGAAGACAAGGTCGCCGTACTGTCAGGGGCGAAGCTCGAAGATCGGCAGTTCTGGACATTCAAAGGCTGCAGCAAGCCCAGCGCTCTGGCCGCGGACGAACCGCATCAACGCCTGTTCGTGGCGTGCCGAGGCGGCGATCCCGTTCTGGTGATCGCAGACCTGACCACGGGCAAGGCCTTGAACACCCTGCCGATCGGCCGCGCCGTGAACGCACTGGCTTACGATCCCGTGAAAGACCAATTGCTGGTGCCCAGCGGCACCGACGCCAGTCTTGCGATCGTTCAGCGCGACAACCAGGGCCAATACCAACTGCGCGGTACAGTCGGGACGCGGCCGTGGGCCCACAACATGGTGCTGGACACCAAACGCAGTCAGGCCTACCTGTTCACCGCCGACTTCACCCAGCCGGCACCGAGCCGGGAACAGCCCAAGCCCGACCCGGTGTTTCACCCCGGCACCTTCACGGTACTGACCTTCAAGTCGCAGTAAGCGTCAGGATGCCTCGATGATCCCGGCGGCCTGTGTCTTGTGCCGCCGACGTTCGAACCACAGGTAGACCACCGGCGTGGTGTAGAGCGTCAGGATCTGCGAAACCGCCAGACCACCGACAATCGCGATACCCAGCGGCTGACGCAACTCTGAGCCAGCGCCATGCCCGAACGCCAGCGGCACGGCCCCGAGCAACGCGGCCAGCGAGGTCATCAGGATCGGCCGCAAACGCAACAGGCATCCTTCCCTCACGGCTTCCCGAGGCGACAGCCCTCGCTGCTGCGCCTGCAAGGTGAAGTCGACGATCATGATCGCGTTCTTCTTGACGATGCCGATCAGCAGAATGATCCCGATCATCCCCAGCACCGACAGATCCTGCCCACAGAGCATCAAGGCCAGCAGCGCGCCAAAACCGGCGGACGGCAGAGTCGAGATGATCGTCAGCGGGTGGATCGCGTTTTCATACAACACCCCGAGCACGATGTAGACCGTCAGGATCGCCGCCAGAATCAGCCACGGCTGCGACTTCAGCGAATCCTGAAACGCCTGGGCGGTGCCCTGGAAACTGCCCACCACCGTGTCGGGCATCGCGACCGCCAGCGATGCCTGATTGATCGCGCTGACCGCTTCGCTCAAGGCGTGCCCCGGCGCGAGGTCGAAGGACAGGGTAATGGCCGGGAACACGCCCTGATGGTTGATGATGATCGGCACCTGTTCGGTCTTGATACTGGCCAGCAGGTTCAGCGGCACCAAGGCCCCGGAGCTGGCGCGAACGAACAGATGCTCAAGGGTGGCAGTGGACGTCTGCCAACTCGGGTCGAGTTCGAGAATCACATGGTTCTGATCCAGTTGAGTGAACATCGTCGCAATCTGCCGCTGACCGAACGCGTCGTACAGCACGTCATCAATCGCTTGAACCGTCACGCCCAGGCGCGCAGCGGTCGGACGGTCGATCACCAGCGTCGACTGGGCGATCGCCTGTTGCTGGTCAGAGGTGACGTGTTGCAGTTGCGGCAAGGTCTTCAGTTTGGCCAGCAGCACCCCGCTCCAGTGATCCAGCTCGACGCTGTCCGGGTCCTGCAGGGTGTACTGATACTGGGTCTTGCTGGCCCGGCCGCCGATCTGGATGTCCTGGTTGGCCTGCATGAACACCTTGACCCCGGACAACCCGTCGAGCGCCGGTTGCAGGCGCCGGATGACCTCGGCCGCGCTCGCCGTGCGCTCACTGAACGGTTTGAGGTTGATCATCACCTTGCCCTGGCTGACGGTCGGGTTCGGGCCGATCCAGAAATACACCCGCGCCACTGCCGGGTCCTGGCCGATGATCTCGGCCGCCCGGTTGACCTGCGCACGCATGGCGATCGGCGAAATATCCGCCGCCGCTTCCGCGACACCCTGAATCAGACCGTTGTCCTGCTGCGGGAAGAACCCTTTGGGAATGCCGACATACAGCACCGCCGTGGCCGCCAGCGTAGCGATGGCCACCGCCATGGTCAGGCGTTGATGATCCAGTACCCAGTCCAGACTGCGTCGATAACCGTTGTGCAATCGGTCGAACACGCGCTCGCAGGCCTGGGCAAAGCGCCCCTCCTCCTGATCGGCATGGGGTTTGAGCAGCCATGCGCACAGCATCGGCGTGATGGTCAGGGAGACGATGCCGGACATGATGATCGCGACACTGACCGTCACCGCGAACTCACGCATCAAGCGCCCGACGATGCCGGACATCAACAGAATCGGCAGGAACACCGCGATCAGCGACACCGTCATCGAAACGATGGTGAAACCCACTTCGCGCAAGCCATCGACCGCCGATTGCAGGCGCGACTTGCCCATTTCCAGGTGCCGGACGATGTTTTCCATCACCACAATGGCGTCGTCCACCACGAACCCGACGGCAATCGCCAGGCCCATGATCGACAGGTTGTCGAGGCTGTAACCGAGCAAATACATGACGCCGAACGTGGCCACCAGCGACAGCGGAATGGTCAGGCTGGGAATCAGCGTGGCGGTGGCCTTGCGCAGGAACACGAAGATCACCACGACCACCAGCGCAATCGACA
The DNA here is from genome assembly GCF_059416185.1 of Pseudomonas sp. GW821-FHT09E04. Taxonomy (NCBI): domain Bacteria; kingdom Pseudomonadati; phylum Pseudomonadota; class Gammaproteobacteria; order Pseudomonadales; family Pseudomonadaceae; genus Pseudomonas; species Pseudomonas sp. GW821-FHT09E04. The sequence goes on along the minus strand of NZ_JBWKOR010000001.1, from coordinate 183,076 downwards.
GCAGCAAGGTGAACTGCATGTCATTGACCGACGCTTCGATGGTCTGGGTACGGTCGCCCACCACTTGCACCTGCACGTCGCGAGGCAATGAAGCGGTCAGCTCAGGCAACTTGGCCTTGATTGTGGCGATGGTCGACAGCAGGTTGAAACCCGGCTGCTTGTGAATGTCGACGATGACCGTGGGCTCGCCACCCAGCTGCGCGGCTTGCTGGGTGTCCTCGGCCCCGGCGATCACCCGGCCAAGGTCGCCCAGTTTGATCGGCATGCCGTTCTTGTAAGCGACGACCTGATCGCGATAGTGCTGCGGATCGAGCAACTGGTCGGTCGCGCCAAGGGTGATCGAACGACTCTGGCCATCGAGCGTGCCCTTGGGCTGATCCAGGGTGCTGACGCCAATCACGCTGCGCACATCTTCGAGGGTCAGACCCCGTGCGGCCAGTGCGTCAGGGTCGATCTGCACGCGAACCGCCGGTTTCTGCTCGCCATGGAAATCCACCAGGCCGACGCCGGGCATTTGCGACAGGCGCTGGGCAATGTAGTTGTCGGCGTAGCGATCCAGCTCCGGCAGCGTGCGGGTCGGCGACGTCACCGCCAGCGACAGCACGGTGCCTTCGGCCGGGTTGACCTTGTTGAAGGTCGGCGCGCTGGACATGGTCTTGGGCAGGTTCGGGGTGGCGGTGTTGATCGCCGTTTGTACGTCCTGCGCAGCGCCATCGATGTCCCGCGACAGATCGAATTGCAGAACGACCTGAGTCTTGCCGGCCGCACTCGACGAGGTCATCGAAGTGACTTGCGGCACGGCAGCGAAGGCTCGTTCCAGTGGGGTTGCCACCGACGACGCCATGGTTTCGGCGCTGGCCCCCGAGAGTTTCGCGGTGACCTGAATGGTCGGGAAATCCACCGTCGGCAGCGGCGCCACCGGCAGCTGGAAGTAAGCGAAAGCCCCCAGCAGCATGACGCCCAGCGCCAGCAGGCTCAGCCCCACACGCCGTTGAATCAGTCCGGCCAGCGCATTCATTGGGCAGCCTCCGCCAGATCGGCGGTGGTGTCAGTCTTGACCGGCACAACCTTCAGCCCCGGTGCGACCCGGGACTGGCCCTGCACCACAACGGTTTCGCCCGCATTCAGGCCTTGGCGAATCCACTGTTTGCCGTCCACCACATTGGCGGCGTCCACCAGACGCGGCTGCACCCGCTGCTCGGCATCGACCACGTAGACGAAATTGCCCTGACGCCCCAATTGCACCGCATCGGCCGGGACAACGGCCACATCGCGGTGGGTCTGCACCAGCAACCGCGCACTGACCAATTCACCCGGCCAGAGTTTGGCGTCAGCGTTGTCGAACTGCGCCTTGAGCTGGATCTGACCGCTGGCCGCCGTCACCTGGCTGTCGATGAAGCTCAGATGCCCATGGGCGATTTCCTGTTGGCCATCCCGGGTCATGGCGACTACTTGCAGGGCGCCTTTGGCGTTCTCATCGAGGATTTCCGCCAATTCGTCCTGGGACACGGCGAACGCGACGGAGATCGGGTTCATCTGGGTGATCGTCACCAGCCCCGTCGCCTCGGCACCGTGGGCAATCGCGCCGACATCCAGCAGTCGCTGGCCGGTGCGGCCGGTCAGCGGTGCCTTGACCTGAGTGAATTCCAGTTGCAGCCGCGCCGCATCCAGCGCCGCCTGATCGGCCTGCACGGTCGCCTGTTGAGCGGCCAGTTGTGCCCGGTAAGTGTCGACGTCCTGAGTCGGGCCAGCCTTGGCAGCGGCCAGTTTGCTCGCGCGGTCGAGATTGACTCTGAGGTTCGCCAGTTGCGCCTGATCCTTCGCCAGCAATGCCTGAGCCTGAGCGACCTGGGCTTGATAGACCCGCGGATCGATCACCGCCAACAGGCTGCCGGCGGTAACGGTCTGCCCTTCGTTGAACAGCACTTTCTGTAACTCGCCGTCCACCCTCACCCGCACATTGACGCTGTTGAGCGCCTGCACGTTGCCGATGGCACTGATCCACACCGGCAGATCCTGACGGCTGACCTGCGTCATCTGCACCGGGATCGCTCCGCTGTCAGTCTTTACCGGTGCGGCCTGAGCCTGTTTGATCCATTGAAAACCGCCGACGGCCACCGCCAGCGAAAGTGCCGCGACGCCCAGGAAAACGACGCGACGACGTGGGTGCAGGACAGTCATGGGTGAGTCACCTGAGCAAAAGAATTGAGAGCGAGGGCGTCAGCGGAAAAGTCGCCGCCCAGAGCGCGGAACAGACCGACAGCCGCTTGCAGGTGTTGCAGGCGCACCTGCAACAGCGTGTCTTCGGCCTGGTATTGCGTGCGCTCGACGATCAGTAGCGTCTGGAAGTCCGTGGAGCCGAGGCGATAGCGAACCTGCGCCAGGCGCGCCGCTTCCCGTGCCGAATCCACCGCCGAGGCGTTCAACGCGTAGCTCTTGTCGAGTTCACGGGCGGCGCTGATCTGGGTTTCGACGTCTTGCAGGGCCTCGACGATCGACTCGCGGTAACTGGCGGTCAGTTCCTGTACGTGGGCCTGATCGAAATGCAGTTGGCCCTTGAGTTGACCGCCGGCGAAAACCGGTTGGCCGAGGGTGCCGATGACACTCCAGATCTGCCCGCCGGCAAGGGTGTCGATGCCACCCAGCAGATCCAGCGACAGATTGGGCAGGAACGCGGCGCGGGCGACACCAACGTCGAAGTTGGCGGATTTCAGCCGCGCTTCGGCGGCCTGAATGTCTGGCCGCTGGCGCAGCAGGCCGATGGGCAGGCCGGTCGCCGGTTGCGGCACTTGCAAGGCACCGAGGCCGTCGCCCTGCAAATGGAACCCTTGCGGTGGCGCCCCCACCAGCACCGCCAGTTGATACAGCGCCTGATCCCGTTGCTGACGCAAGGGCGGCATCGCTGCTTCGAACGTCTGCATGGCGTTGCGCTGCTGGGCGACTTCAAGGTTGGAAACCGCGCCCTGACTGGCCTGGATCTCCACCAGATCGAGCACCTGCCGGGCATCGTCGGCGATCGACTGGGCCAGACGCAGGCGCTCTTCCAGCGACAGCACCTGAAAGTAGCTGTCAGCGATGCTCGCGCTCAGACTCATGCGCAGGGTCTGGGCATCGAACGCCGTCGCGTTGGCCAGCGCCTCGGCCGAATCGGCGGCGGCGCGCTGCTTGCCCCAGAAATCCACTTCATACGTGGCTTCGGCAAATACACTGCGTTTTTGCGTGGTGCCGTAATTGTTCTGGCGCTGATAGTTGCCGCCCAGGTTCAACGCAGGATATTGCCCGGCGCCGGTGACCTGCGCAGACGCCCGCGCCTCGTCGATACGGCTGATCGCTGCTTTGAGGGTGAAGTTGGAGGCCAGCCCGCGATCGATCAACTGATCCAGCTCGGCGCTGTGAAACTCGCGCCACCATTGCCCACCCGCCGCCGATTGACCGCCAGAAGCCTCGTTCCACTGCTGGGCCAAGGGCAGTTCGGGTTGCCGATATTCAGGCACCATCGAACAGCCGCCGAGCGTCAATACGCCCAGCAGGATCAGCGTCGCTGATGATTGAAATGCAACGCGCCGTCTGCGCGCTTTGGTCTTTGAAACCAACATGAGCAAGCTGTCTCCCCCGCTTGAGCCTTTGTGGAGCGATCCACGAATGCGGCGAAGATAGCGAGGGGTGCCTGCCAGAGCGTTCCCCGGCAGATAAACTTTTGTTTAGCCTTGCTCGGGCGTCGTCTGGAAGCTGTAGCCGGCACCGGGCACCGTCTTGATCAGCGAATACTCGAAACCGTCATCGAGTTTGCGCCGCAAGCGGTGGATGTGTTTGTCGATGACGTTGTTGTTCGGGTCGAATTCGTAATCCCAGGCGCTGTCGAGCAACATGTCGCGGGTCACGATCTGGCCGCTGTGGCGCATGAGTTTTTCCAGCAACAGGGCTTCGCGATGCTGCAACGCGATGACCTTGCCCCGCCGCACCGCGGTACGCGTGGCGCAGTCCAGTTGCAATTCACCCACGACCAATTGCCGCGCCGGCCCTGCGGCTTGATCGCGCCCGCGCAACAAGGCTTCGAGCCGTGCCAACACTTCGGCGAACGCATAAGGTTTGGCCAGGTAATCATCACAACCAGCCTGCAAGCCTTCGACTTTCTGCTCGGTCGATGCCTGGGCACTGAGCATCAGGATCGGCACCCGCACCTGCCGGGCACGCAAGGCCTTGATCAGGCCGATGCCGTCGAGGCCGGGCAAGCGCCGGTCGACGACCAGCACGTCGTAAATGCCTTCCAGCGCCATGTCCAGACCGCTGTTGCCATCGCTGGCGACATCGACCACATGCCCGCTTTCGCTCAAGCCGCGCAGCAGGTAAGCGGCGGTCTGGGCGTCATCTTCAACCACGAGAATGCGCAAGGCACCTACTCCATCAAGCCAACCTGAACTTTTATTTATCCAGCGGGAACGTGGCGCGACCGCAGGCTTTGCCACACTATGCCATCTCTGCCTGATGATGTGAGTGGTTCAAAAGCCATGACCCATGTTCTGGTCGTCGAGGACGACTTGCCCACCCGCCGCGAAATCGAAGCGGCCCTCACCGACCACGGTTTCACCGTGAGCAGCGTCGACAATGGCCGCGAAGGGCTGCTCAAAGCTCTTGGCGAGCCTTTTGACCTGATCGTTCTGGACCGCATGTTGCCCGGCGGTCTCGACGGTCTGGGCGTACTCACCGCGTTGCGCGCCGCCAGCGTGAACACGCCGGTGCTGATTCTCAGCGCCCTGAGTGCTCTGGACGAACGGGTTCGCGGCTTGCGTGCGGGCGGCGACGACTACCTGACCAAACCGTTCGAGTTCATCGAATTGACCGCCCGCCTGGACGCCTTGAACCGGCGCCGCGCCGAGCCGGTTGCCCAAATTCAGGAAACCCGTTTGCGAGTCGGCAGTCTGGAAGTCGATTTGCTGAGCCGGACCGTCCGACGCGGCGAGCGCACCATCGATCTGGTGCCCCGGGAATACGCGCTGCTCGAACACCTGGTACGCAATGCCGATCAGGTGGTGACCCGCACCATGCTCTTTGAAGCGGTGTGGAATTACAGCTACGACGAGCGCACCAACGTCATCGAAGTGCACATGAGCCGATTGCGCCGCAAGGTCGACGGTGACGGCGAACCGCCGATGATCCATACCATTCGTGGAGCCGGGTATGTTCTCCGTTCACCTGAGTGAAATCCCGCGCACCATCAGCTTTCGCACGGCGCTGCTTTTTCTCGGGCTGTTCGGCTGTTCGTTTCTGGCGTTGTTCGGTTACGTCTACTGGCAAACCGCGTTCTACCTGAAAACCGAAGCGGACACCGCCCTCTATCGACAGGTGGAAAACCGCAGCGCCCAGCCGCCGGAACTGCAATTGCAGGAAATCCGTAAACACGCGCTGCAGGACGTCGAAGCGCGCCTGCCCCACAGTCTGTTCGACGCCGACGGTAAATTCATTGCCGGCGTGATCAAGCAACTGCCGCCCTTCTCCGCCTATGACAAACCGCAGGAATTTCGCTGGCTCAAGTCCAACGGACATCATCGGCCGGTTCGGTTCATCGTTCATAAACTGGCCGACGGCAAGACCCTGCTGGTCGCCCAGGACGTCCACGACATTCGCGAGTTCGACGAGTTGCTGATCAACGCGCTGATCTCCGGCGGCCTGCTGCTGTTGCTGGTCGGGTTGCTCGGCGCCGTGGTGCTGGGTTATTCGGCGCATCGCCGGCTGGATAAAGTCAGCCGCTCGATCAAAGGCATCATCGAGGGCGACCTGACCGGGCGTTTGCCGGTTCAGGGCAACAACGACGACATCGACCGGCTCGCCTCGGTGGTGAACGGCATGCTCGATGAGCTGGAACGACTGATGAGTGAGGTCAAAGGCGTGTGCGACGACATCGCCCACGACCTGCGCACCCCGCTGACCCGCTTGATCGCCGGCCTTGAACGCACCCAACGCCGGGGCCTGGATGAAGCGCAATACGCCGCCAGCATCGATGCGGCGCTGACGGAAGCCAAGGCCTTGCTGCTGACCTTCAAAGCTCTGCTGCGGATTTCGGAAATCGAAAACAGCGCCCGGCGCAGTCACTTCGCCCCGCTGGACCTGAACCTGATCAGCGCCGATGCCGCCGAGCTGTATGAGCCGTTGGCCGAAGAGCGCGGCATCAGCCTGACCATCGAAAACAGTCAGGCCCCCGCGATCATGGCCGGTGACGCACAACTGCTGTTCGACGCCTTGTGCAACCTGCTCGACAACGCCATCAAGTTCTCGCCCGACCACAGCCAGGTGCGCCTGAGCGTGATCGCCGATCAGGACAGCGTCGGGATTCGCGTCACCGACAACGGACCCGGCATTCCCCCGGCCGAGCGTGAAGCGGTGTTGCGCCGGTTGTACCGCGCGGAATCCAGCCGCCACACCCCGGGCAACGGGTTGGGATTGAGCATGGTGTCGGCGGTTGCGCGCCTGCATGACATGCGGGTGACGGTGAACGATGCGGCGCCGGGCTGTCGGATTGACTTGCTGGGCAAGGCAACGCCGGTTATCGACCGGCCTTGAAAAACGGGCGCCCGTGGATGCCGCCAGCAGCGCCTGATACCACTCGGCAGATGCCCTGGAAAACGCCTTGCATGCAGAATAACGCCGACTATGCTCCCAACAGCTGTCCTACTGGCCATTGGCCTTAAGCGGCTGAACCTCCGGTTTTGCTGTCCGGGCCTCGCAACGCTGATTAGCAAGACGCTATGCACCTGACGACGCCATTGCGGTCGCCGCGGTGTTCCCCAGGAGGGAGTCATGCCTGCACCAGGACAGTACCTGATCGCAATCGCGGTCTACGATGGCGTGGATCTGCTCGACGTCAGTGTTCCTTACGAGCTGTTCAACTGGATGGCTCAGATCGAGTCTTCGCAGAACCCTTCCACCCCCACCCGCGTCGTGCGGCTGATCTCCCTTCATGGGCCTTCCATCACCACCCGGGACGGCATGACCATCGGTGGAAATCTGCCGACTTTCGATCAACATTCAGAACACATCAGCCTGCTGTGGATCCCTGGCGGTGACCCCGGCGCCTTGCAGCAACTGATGAAAGATTCACACCGTATGACTTGGCTGTTGCAGCAGGGCCAGGCCGCGCAATTTGCCGCATCCGTCTGCGAGGGCGCCTTGCTCGCGGCCGCCGCCGGTTTGCTGGACGGTTACAACGCCACGACTCATTGGGCCTTCATCGCCTGCCTGAAACTCTTCACGCGTATCAACGTAGTGGAAGGCTATCCGCGTTACATCGTCGACGGGCAACGCATTACCGGTGGCGGCATCTCGTCAGGCCTGGACGAGGCCTTGAAAATCATCGCCCTGATCGCCGGGGAGATCGTTGCCCGGACGGTGCAGTTGAGCATTCAGTACAACCCCGATCCACCCTTCGACAGCGGCGATCCCTCCGTCGCCAGACCGCCGGTCTACACACCCGGCACCGCGCGCACCTGTGAATTCGATGGCATGGCAACGACCATCGCCGAAGTGCTCAAGCGCACAGGCCCCTCCTGACAGCGAGCGTGCAGCAATACTTCTCAAGTTGTTCAGTTGATCAAAGGACACGCGGCCATCGAGGCTGTCGCAGACACTCGCGCAACGACGCAGGGAGCACAACATGGCTTCGCTTCAAAGGGTTCTGGCCGGATTGATGATGTGTACAGCCTCCCACGCAGCGCTCGCCGACCTGTCGGCGCAGCCTTTCCTGTCACCGCCCAGGCTTCTTGAAAAGGGCCGGCCCGGCACACTGAAAGCCACCGGACTGGCCGTTGCGCAAACGGGTTGCAATCCGGCGGGCGATATCACCCGCGACGGGCAAACCGTGGAACTCAACCTGCAAGTGCAGAAACGCGAAAACTACATGTACAACCCGGGCAATCCCGATGGCGCCAAGGACAAAGTGATGCTGCGTTCGTATGGCGGCTGCCTGTCGGGGCCGCTCATCGACGTAAGGCCCGGCAACACCCTGCGGGTGCATCTGGACAATCAACTGGATAAAAACGACCCCAGCTGTCCGGGGGGACAGGACCCGGCGAACGGTGACCCCGGCTGCTTCAACACGATCAACCTGCACTATCACGGGATGCACGTTTCGCCAGCGGGCAACAGTGACAACGTGCTATTGAACATCGCGCCGCAAACAAAATTCGAATACGAGATCAACATCCCCACCGATCACCCATCCGGCACCTTCTGGTATCACGCGCACCGGCATGGTTCCACCGCGCTGCAGGTCGCCAGCGGCGCGGCCGGCGCCTTGATTGTGCGCGGCGACCGCCCTTACACCGGCGACAAACCGGGCGACATCGACACCATCCTCAAGGACGCAACCGGGAAGCCGTTTACCGAACAGGTTTTTCTGTTCCAGCAGATTCCCTACGCCTGTTTCAACGACGATGGCACCATCATCACGCAAAAGGATCACACCTGGACGTGCCCCAGCGGCAAGACTGGTGTGGTGGAGAATTTCGACAAGCAGCTCGCTTCGGCCACGGTCTGGGACGAGAGCGGTCGATTCACCAGCATCAACGGCGTGGTGCAACCGACACTGCAAGGCATCTCTGCGGGCGAGATCCAACGCTGGCGCTTTATTCACGGCGGCATCCACGACACCGTGAACCTGCAGATCGTGCCCATGAACACGGCCAGTCCCAAAGCGAGTCTCGCCCTCAAGGGCGTACTCGGCGGCACGCCAAAGGAACAGGAAGCGATCATCGCCGACCTATGCCCGGTGACGGTACCCGCCCCCAGCAAGCCGGTCGAGCTTGTCCCGCAATTCGAAATTGCCGCCGACGGAATCACGCGCACGGCGATCCGCCCCATAGGCGTGAACAAGAAAAGCATCAGTGGCGGCATCGGCAGCAACTTTCTGCAACCCGGCTATCGCAGTGACGTGCTGCTGATGTTCCCCCGTGACGGCACCTACTGCGTGCTGAACCAGGCGGCAACACCCGCAGAACGCGCCAACGCCGGGCCTCATGGTGGACCCGGCGGCCAGGGACCGAACGAAACCCAATTGCTGGCGACGGTCATCGTCACTGGTGGAAAAGTCGTCACCGACGACCCGCAGCGTTATATCCAGCAAGCGCTCTACGACGGCAACAAATCAGACTCATCGCTGCCGGCCGAGGCCCTGCAGGGACTGCTGGACGGCAACCTGAAGCCGTGGCGCGGGATGGACGACCTCAAGGATGCTGTGGTCAACGACGACATTCAGAAGGTCGACTTCTTCATCGGCAATCCGCCATTCCCGCCCTCACCTCCTGCGACCCCACCGTCGAAACCGGGAGAACCATGGACGGGTGCGTTCGGTTTTTTCATCAACTACAAATCCTATGACCCGGACCGGGTCGACTTCACCCGCCAGGTCAACACCACCGATGACTGGGTGCTGACCTCCCAGGGCGAACCCCACATCTTTCACATTCACGTCAACCCGTTCCAGGTGATGGATGTGCTGTACGCCAAGCCCGGCGAGAAGCCCAAAAGCATCTACGGCCCCAATGGCGAATGCCTGGTGCCGGCTGACGAACTGGGACTGCAAAACCAGTACTGCGGAATGTGGCATGAATTCAAAGACACCCTTTTCGTGCAGAACGACTATCAGGTGCTGGTGCGCACTCACTACGACCGCTACATCGGTGAGTTCGTCATCCACTGCCACATCCTCGATCACGAAGACGGCGGCATGATGACCAACATCCGGATCGTCCCGGACCTCAATGCCGCCGGCGGCGGCATCGGCATGGCCGGCATGAAGCACGCAGCGAATCAACCGTCGGACACCCATCAGCACTGATGGTTAACCCCATTGCACGAAAATTCACGACAAGGAGTCGGGCATGAAAACTACATCGACCTCAACGTCTGTCACCAACCCCACCTGGTACGGACAGATCCGCGACATGTTCACCACCCAGGACCAGCAGCACATGGCCGCGCAAGGCCTGGACCTTGCCAGCTACGAGGCCGTGGTGAATCACGCCGGCGACATCTATCAACAAGTGGCGGTGGGGAACATGCCACCAGGGCGACCCTGGTCCCCTGACTGGGTGAGCACCTTCCTCAACTGGATGAATAACGGCTATCCGAAAGGCGTCCCTGTCACCAGCGCCAACGAAGTGGAGTTCGATGCTCGATTGCTGTCCATTGCGGCGGCCCCGGCCGGCAGGATCCGCAAGGACATCACCACGCTGTCCAGCACTGAACTCAACCTGCTCAAAAAGGCGTTTTCCGGCATCGTAGCCAAGGCCCCGAGTGACCCGAACAGCTATTTCGTCCAGGCCGGCTACCACTGGTTTCCGGCCCCCAATACTTACTGCATGCACCATGTCCCGGGCTACAACCCGTGGCACCGGGCGTATCTGGTCAGTTTCGAAAATGCCCTGAGATCGGTCCCCGGCTGCGAGAGTGTGACGCTGCCCTACTGGGATATCACCACGCCCTTCCCCGACGTGCTCAAAAGCGCGCCCTTCGATACGTACGTGCTGCCACAAGCGGTCAGCCCGGATTACCCCGAAGGCTATAGCACTTCACGTTTTGACTACGACACGATTGCCCAGAACCTGCTGAACAACGGTGTGGCCGACGACGTGAACCGCGCCATGAGCAAGACCGACTGGGAAGACTTCCACGGCTACTGGTCAGACGCCAATTACAACACCATTATCGCGGCCCATGACGGGGGCCATAATTCCATCGGTTCGACCATGGGCGCCCAGGAGGTCGCGGCGTTCGACCCGGTGTTCTGGTTCTTCCACTGCAACTGGGACAGGTTGTTCTGGGAATGGCAGAAAAAGATGCTGGCCACCGACCTGCATGGCTTGCTGACCACCATCAACCAGGACAGCGACCCCTTGAGTTATCAGATCTTCAATGAAGCGGCGCTCCAGTCCCTGAACCCGTTCACCAGCAACCCACCCGAGTTGAACACGCTGGCGATCATCGACTCGGTCGCCCGACTCGACGTTGACTACGGCCCTTCCGCGACAGCCTCGAACGTCGACTTTCTGCCCAAGACCCAGCGCACACTCGCCGCCAACAAACATTTCACGGTCCAGACCAGTCGGGTCAACGTGCGGGTCAGCGGTATCAATCGCCTGAAGATTCCCGGCAGCTTCTCGGTGCACTTGCAGAAAGACGGCAAGACCATCGCAACCCGATCACTGTTTCAGCCGGTGGCGGTTCAAACCTGCGCCAACTGCGTGGCCAACGCCATGAGCCACTTCGACTTCGAGCTGCCGCTGGCCGAGGTATCGGGCGGCAAACTGAGTGTCTGGGTGGAACCGGTGAACAAGAGTTTCGTCGGCGACCGCTTCCCGCAGAAGTTGATGGGTAACCCGGTTATCGATGTGCATCTATTGCTGCAAACGGATTAGCGCTGCTGCTGGACCCTGGCGCCGGAGCCTACGTGATAAGGGCCGGCGCCGACGTTGGGCAGACATCACCTAACAACCCACCGCCCGCAACCATTCAAGCAAATCCGTTTCCAGGCTGCCCGGCTTGGGAGGTGTGGGCGACAGCAAGCAATAATGCGAGCCGTCTTCAACAAACCCTGATGGCGCGACCAGTACGCCGCTCTGGATATCGTCGCGAACCAGGTGCCACGGCCCCATGGCCACACCCAGGCCGGCGACCGCCGCCTGAATGCTGAAATAAAAGTGCTCGAAGGACTGCATCTGCGTCGCCGGAACCGGCTGCCCTGTTGCGGCAGCCCATTCCTGCCAGGCGGTGGGTCGGCTGGTCGTTTGCAGCAGAGGGGCCGTGGCGCGCAGGCATGTCCCCCGTTCATCGAACCACTGACCGACTTTATCCGGCCGACATACCGGCCCGACCTTCTCGGCAAACAGCCTCTCGGCGTGGTAACCGGACGGACGGGGAAAATCGTCTCGCCGAATGGCCAGGTCTATCCCCTGCTCAAAGGAAAAGAGCCCACCGCCGGCCACCAGATGAATGTCCGGGCCACGATGTTGTGCCTGGAACTCACTCCAGCGCGGGATGAGCCACCGCATCAACAGCGTTGGCTCGCAGGACAGGACCAGCCGCCGCGCACGGCGTGCCTCGCTGCGTATCTCGCGGACGGCATGGTTCATCACCCCAAGCCCTTCACTCACTGCTTTCAGCAGTCGTCTTCCAGCGTCCGTCAGGAAAACCCTGCGCTTGCGCCGCTCGAACAGGTCAACGCCCAGGTCCTCTTCAAGCAGGCGCACGGCCCGGCTGATGGCGCCGGGCGTCAGATGCAGTTCATCAGCCGCACGGGCGAAACTTTCAAACCGGCCAGCAGATTCGAAGCAACGCAGCGCCAGCAGAGAAGGCATTCGCGATTCGGATTTAAGTGATTCAAAATCACCATCTACTTCAGAAATCATCGTTAGTTCCAGCGCACGACATCTGTAAACATGGCTTTCTATCACCAACCACCGCAAGGTTCCACCATGAGCGAATGGATAGCCGTAATCACCATCACACTGCTGGCGTGCATCAGCCCCGGGCCGGATTTCGCCATGGTCTCTCGCAACGGCTTGCTGCTGTCTCGACGCGCAGGCGTTCTCACTGCGATGGGCATTGGTCTGGGGGTGCTGGTTCACGTCGGCTATACGCTGCTTGGCCTCGGATGGGTGTTTCAGCAAACGCCCTGGTTGTTCAATGCGCTGAAGCTGGCCGGGGCTGGGTATCTCGTCTATCTGGGCATCAAAATGCTTCGCTCAAGGCCCGATGTTCAGCCGCAGAATGCGCCGCCACCTGCCCTGTCGGATCTGGCCGCGCTGCGTACGGGGTTTCTCACAAACGCGCTGAACCCCAAAACCTCGATTTTCATCGTGAGCCTGTTCATGGGTGTCGTCCGGCCGGACACGGGTCTGGCGGTGCAACTGGCCTATGGACTGTTCATCGCCGGGGCGCATGTGGTGTGGTTCAGTCTGGTTGCGCTGTGCTTTTCGGCCGGAAGAGTGCGCGAGAAGCTGATGGCGGCACGGCTGTGGATTGACCGGGCCTTTGGCGGCCTGCTCGTGAGCTTCGGGATACTGCTGAGCCTCTCTCAACGCTCAGGATGATCCGGCCGCTACACAGCGATACATAACCCCCCGCTGCAGGACACATCCCGGGTACATGCCGATGCAAAAGTGTGGGCCATCGGAACCTTCGTTTCCGACTCCATCACTCACTCAGGCAGGCATTCCCATGATCAATCAAATCGACACAGTGCTGTACACCGGCAAGACCCGCACCACCGGCGGACGCGATGGCGCCTCGCGCAGTTCGGACGGCAACCTGGATATCAAACTGTCGCCACCCGGCTCCGCTGGCAGCGGCACCAACCCGGAGCAATTGCTGGCGGCCGGTTGGTCAGCCTGCTTCATCGGCGCCATGGGCAAGGCCGCTGCCGCATTGAAAATCAAACTGCCGGCCGATGTAGCAGTGGAAACCGAAATCGATCTGGGCAAGACCGGTGATGCATTCTTCCTTCAGGCACGCCTGAATGTCAGCCTGCCGGGGCTGGAAACTTCGGTCGCCCAGACACTGGTGGAAGCGGCGCACCAGACCTGCCCGTACTCCAAGGCCACTCGCGGCAATATCGACGTGACCCTGCGCCTGATCTGAAACAGGTTCACGCCGGTTTCATCCTCAAAAGCCCGAAGCATTGCTTCGGGCGTTTTTTTACATCACTCGTGTGCGGCATACCGGCGTGACAGTCAGCGAGAACCGGCAAGGGTCTTGCGCATGAAAACCCGGGCAAATCCGTCCTCGGTGGCGCGATGGGTTTCCACAAAACCGAGCTTTTCATAGATGGCGATGTTCTCGGTCATCCGCTCATGGGTGTACAGCCGCACCGCTTCGCAGCCGGCACTCAACGCATGCTCTTCACAGAACGACATCAGCACTTTGCCCAGGCCTTTGCCCTTGTGCCGAGGCGACACCGCGACGTTGATCAGCAGCAGTTCGTTGCCTTCCTGGCTCATCACCAGCACACCGAGGATTTCATCGTTGTCGGTCAGCACGAACGTATCGGTTTCGCGCAGCACTTGTTCGTAGTCATCGAGCATGGGCGCAGGCTTGCGACCGATTCGCGGGATGTAAGGGCTGTAGGCCTCATCGACCAGCGCGGCGATGGGCGCGGCGTCTTCGGATTGAGCACGGCGAAGGGTCTGCAAGGGATGCCTCTTCAGTGACGATGAATAAGACGTTCAGCATGCGATGGATGGCGTTCGTTGCCAACGCCGGGCCTTTGAATTTCTGACAACTCCGGAGCCGATCCCAAGCCTTGCCGTAGCACAATCGAAGCGCTCGAGGATGAACATACGTTCACCAAAAACATCGCCGGATGCGTCTAGTCTGCGGGTTCCAACATAGTGACTACAGGAGTAACCCACCATGTTCTCGCACGAAAGCGTCCCGCTGATCATCCTCTTCATCATCCTGCTGCTTGGCGTGCTGACCGCCGTTCTTCATCCGGTACATGCGTTTTTCAGCTGGCTTCAGAGGCGCAGGCAAAGAGCATCGGCCGGGAATGTGAAAGAGGTGGATGTACGCTGAAGTTCTTTTAATTTGAATGGGGCGGCAATATCGGCTTGATCATCTGCCTGCCTTGAATCCACCAACAACAAAAAGGCCTGCCACTGTGGCAGGCCTTTTCAGTTTCCCGGACGTTATTGCTTGAGGATCAGCAACGGCTCGCCCTTCTTGACGATATAAGTCGCCAGTTCCGAACCCTTTTCGTTGCCGACGTTCTTCGCGATGTGCGCCACGCCCTCCGGGATGAACAGCGAGTCTCCCGCCTTGAGTGTCACCGGTGCCCGGCCTTCCAGCTGATATTCGAAGGTGCCGCTGATCACATAGGCGACTTCAACGCCCGGATGCGCATGCCGAGGCGAAGTGATGCCCGGCTCGAAATCGACCCGCGCCTGAATCACTTCACGATCCGCTGCGCCCAAATCCTGGCGGACGAGATCCGTGCGGCTCAGGCCTTGTTGCCAGCTCTTCGCGGGGGCGGCGGTTTGGGTGTCAGCCGCGTGCGCGAGGCCGGTCATTGAAACGAGTACGGCTGCAGCGGTCATCAGAAGTGTGCGGCGCATGGTGTTGCCCTCTCGGAAATAGTGATGTGTCGACAGTCACTCTGAGCAAGGCATGTACACGGGATGTGTCCTGATATCGGCGTAAGTTACCCCAGTGTGTACGGCGACGGGATTGATACACGCGCATACAACTCAAAGCACCTGCGACAGCCACTGCCTGAACGCGACGATTTTTTTCGAATCGGCGTTTTCATGGGACGTGACGAAGTAGAAACCGGAATCGGAATTCAGCCGCAGATCAAACGGCGCCACCAGCCTTCCGGCCCGCAAGTCGTCCTCGACGTAGGTCGAGCGGCCGATACAGACGCCCTGCCCGTCAATCGCGGCCTGCACCGCCATCATCGCCAGGTCGAAGGTCATGCGCGGGCCTTTGGCCGGGAGCATTGGCTGGCCTGCCGCGTGCAGCCAGTCGCGCCAGTCATTGGCGGTCAGGCCGCTGACTTGCAACAAAGGGTGATTGATCAGGTCCGCTGGCGCCTTCAAAGCGTTTTCGCCGGTCAACAGTCGCGGGCTGCACACCGGGAAGATCTCGTCGGACATCAACCAGTCGGCCCGCAAACCCGGCCATTCGCCGGTGCCATAGCGGATCGCCGCATCGATGCCGCCCTTGCGAAAATCCACCAGTTCGGTGGACGCGCTGATCCGCACATCGATCTCGGGATGCGCCTCGCGAAATGACGGCAGGCGTGGCAGCAACCATTTGGACGCTACCGAAACCAGGGTACTGATCGTCAGGACGCTGTGGTTATTCGACTCCAGTAACCGTTCGGTGGAGTACCGCAGCTCCAGAAACGCCGAACGAATCCCGGGAAAGTACGCATTGCCCTCATCGGTCAACGCCAACCCATCTTTCAAGCGCATGAACAGCCGCACACCCAGCTCATCTTCGAGGCGACGGATCTGATGGCTGATCGCGGTTTGCGTGACGTTCAGCTCTTCGGCGGCGCGGGTGAAACTCAAATGGCGAGCCGCACATTCGAAGGCGCGCAATCCGTTGAGTGACGGTAGTCGGGGGAGCATAGGGTTTCTTCAGTCCATGAGATTTTGTCATACGCTAGCACCACAGATGTCCTTTGCGAAGCGGCGCAGCGGTAGTGGATTCTGGGCCTTCATCTGAAAGGAGATCCCATGAAACTGTACTTCGCGCCCATGACCTGTTCGCTGTCCCCGCACATCGTGCTGCGTGAACTGGACTTGCCGTTCGAACTGATCCGGGTCAACAACCAGACCAAGCGCACTGCCGACGGCCGGGACTTTCGCGAGATCAATCCGAAGGGCTACGTGGCGGCGCTGATGTTGGAAAACGGTGAAGTGTTGACCGAAGGCCCGGCGATTCTTCAATACCTCGCGGACCGGGTGCCGGGGCATTCGCTGGCCCCGGCCAATGGCACCTGGGAGCGCTCGCGCCTGCAGGAATACCTGAACTTCATCAGTTCGGAAATTCATGGGGGCAGCGCGCCGTTGTTCAGCAGCGAAATCCCGGAATCCACCAAAACGATCTTCAAACACAAACTGTTCAAACGTCTGGATTACCTGAACCGCATCCTCGCGACCCAGCCCTTTCTGATGCAGGTGTTCGGCGTGGCGGATGCCTATCTGTTCACGGTGTTGAAGTGGCTGCCGACATTCAGTATCGCCATTGAAGACTGGCCAGCGCTGGCGAACTACATGACACGTATCGCCGAACGGCCCAGCGTGCGGGCGGCCATCGCGGAAGAAGATGCCACGCAACCGGTTTGAAAACGGCCGGTTGCGTGGTCGTTGTCAGGCCTTGGCGGCCTCGTCGATCAGCGCCGCCACTTCAGCAGCGTGAGAGGCCAGCGAGGCATGACTGGCGTCGAGGGTGATGACTTTCTTCGCGTTGAGCCGGGCGGACATGCGTTTCTGGTTGTCCGGGTGAATCATGTGGTCCTGACTGGAAATCTGATACCAGGACGGTTTGTGCTTCCACGCCGGATCACTGATGACATCGCCGAAGGTGCTGGCCAGCGGCGCTTTCTGCGTCACGGCCATCACCAGCGTCTCATCCGCCGGCAGGTCCTGGCAGAAGCTTTCATGGAATTTGTCGGCCTTGAGCCAGAGGAAACCGTCGCTGTCCGGCGCCAGATTCGGCGCGGCGGCAGGCAGATGTTCCTGGGTGATGCCGCCGGGGCTTTCGCCTTGATCCGGAGCGAACGCGGCGATGTATACCAGCCCGACCACATTCGGTTGATTGCCGGCCTGAGTGATCACCGCCCCACCATACGAGTGCCCGACCAACAGCACCGGCCCGTTCACCTGGGCGATCATTTTGCGGGTGCGCTCGGCGTCGTCGGCCAATGAGGTCAGTGGCATTTCCACGGCCTGAATTGCGCTGTAGCCCTTGCGTGTCAATTCAACAATGACTTTGCCCCAGTGCGCGGCACCGCCCCAGAATCCGTGCACCAGCACAATCGTCGGTTTTTCACTCATGGCGTTTCTCCTGCGGATGATGAAGGTCGATTTACCAATGGCGCACAGGAGTATGGAACGGTTCCGGTGACGTGTCTGCCGGCCAGACCAAAGGTGCGTTTCCAGATGTGAAAGTTGTCGAATGCCTCAACGCGCCTATATTGAAGGGGTTCACGCCCTCCTCCCAACGAGCGCCCATGGCCAGCACCGATCGACTGATCATCTGCGAGCATTGCGACTGCGTGTACAAACACGCCACGCTCGCCAAACATCAGAAAACCCTCTGTTCGCGCTGCGGCGGCGTGCTCCAGCGCTATAGCGGCCTGACCGTGGAACAACGACTGGCCTTGAGTTTCACGGCGGCGATGCTGTGGTTGTTCGCCAATTTCTACCCGGTGATGAGCATCAGCATGCAGGGCCTGAAAAACAGCGCGACCCTGTGGGATTCGGTGTTGGCGCTGAGTCAGGGGCCGATCACCTTCATGGCAATGGTCGCGGCGATCTCGATCATCATCGCCCCGGCCTTTCAGCTGGTTCTGTTGATCTGGGTACTGAGCTTCGCCCTCGCCTCGCGCCGTTGCCCGGCCTTCAAGGTGTGCATGCGCTGGCTGGAAACGCTACGGCCCTGGAGCATGCTCGAAGTGTGTCTGCTCGGCGCCATGGTCGCGGTGTTCAAACTGGCGGGCATGCTCGACGTGATTCCCGGCATCGGCCTGTTTGCGCTGGCCGTGCTCAGCCTGTTGCTGATCCGCATCGCCGGGCGCGACGTGCGTGAACTGTGGGACATCCTATGAAGCGACCACCGACTGCCAGCGAACTCAACCTCTGCCTCTGCCACAGCTGCGGACTGGCCTGCGACATGACCGGCGAGCCCCACCAATGCCCGCGCTGCGACGCCCCGCTGCACCGGCGCAAGACCAACTCGCTGGCCCGCACCTGGGCCTACATGTTCGCCGCCCTGGCGTTTTACGTGCCGGCGAATCTGCTGCCGGTGATGAACACCACGCTGCTCGGCAACGGCGCCGACAGCACCATCATGAGCGGCGTTCTGGAGTTCTGGGAGCACGGTGCATGGGACATTGCCCTGATCATCTTCATCGCCAGCATCGCGGTGCCGGGGGTGAAATTCGTCGCGCTGACGCTGCTGCTGGTGACCGTGCAACGGGACAGTCACTGGGCGCGACGGGAGCGCTCGAAGCTGTACCGATTCGTCGAATTGATCGGCTACTGGTCGATGCTCGACGTGCTGGTGGTTGCGCTGGTGGCGGCGCTGGTGAAATTCCAGGCCCTGGGGGACATTGAGCCACGACCGGGGATTCTGTTCTTTGGCCTTGTGGTCGTGTTCACGATGTTGTCGGCGATGAGTTTCGACCCGCGTCTGATCTGGGATAACGCGCCGGCCGAAGAAACGGACGAGCCCCGGCACTCGACTGAACAAGTGCCGGGGCATTGACCGACACAGATCAGATCTGCGCGGTGCCACCGTCAACGAACAACTCGATGCCGTTGACGAAACTGCTGTCATCCGAGGCCAGGAACAACGCAGCCTTGGCGATTTCGCTCGGCTCACCCAGACGCCCGATCGGCACGATAGACGCCAGTTGATCGAACAGCCCTTGCGTATGTTCCGCCGGCACCAGCCCCGCCAGACCTGGCGTACGCACCGGGCCGGGGCTGATCGCGTTGACGCGGATACGACGAGGTTTCAGATCCAGCAACCACGACCGGGCGAAGTTGCGCACCGCCGCTTTGCTCGCGCTGTAGACACTGAAGTTTTCCGTGCCCTGCACCGAAGTGGTCGATGAGGTCAGCAGGATCGATGCGCCATCGCGCAACAGCGGCAACGCCTTCTGCACCGTGAACAGCGTGCCCTTCACGTTGGCGCCGAAAATCCGGTCGAAGTGCTCTTCGGTGATCGAACCCAGCGGCAGCATGTCCCCGCCACCGGCATTGGCGAACACGATGTCGAGGTGCCCGGCCTTCTCGGCGATTTCGCGGTAGATGCGATCCAGATCTTCCAGACTCGCCACATCGCCCTGAATGCCGATGGCCCGTGGGCCGATGGCGGCGACCGCTTTGTCCAGCTCCGCCTGACGCCGGCCGGTGATAAATACGGTGGCGCCCTGGGCGACGAATTCCTGCGCCGAGGCCAGGCCGATGCCGGTGGTGCCGCCAGTGATCAGTGCGATTTTGCCTTCAAGTCTGTTGCTCATGATGTGTCTCCAATAACCGTTTCAAGGAAGGTGACGGGTCGTAGGTGAGCCGTTGAAAGCGACTTTAGGCCGATGGATTGAATTGAAAAATCCGCCAAATCGGTTTTGTTTGTGCACATACATGCACAATACTCAGCCCTGCCTTCCCCTCCGAGCCCGAGCCGATGAATCAGTTAATGGCGATCCGCACCTTTGCCCGCGTCGTGGAAAGCGGTTCATTCACCAAAGCCGCCGACTCGCTGAACCTGCCGAAAACCACCGTCAGCAAACTGATTGGCCAACTGGAAAGCCACCTCGGCGTGCGCCTGCTGCAACGCACCACCCGCCGCCTCACCGTCACGGCCGATGGCGCTTCCTACTACCAATTGACCCAACAATTGCTGCATCAACTGGACGACATCGATCAGGGTTTCAGCCAGGCCCAGGCGTTACCGCGCGGCAAGATCCGCGTGGACATCGGCGGCTCGACCGCGACGATGCTGGTGATTCCCGAACTGCCGAAGTTCTTCGAGCGCTACCCGGATATTCAGATTGATCTGGGCGTCAGCGACCGCCCGGTGGACATGATCAGCGAACGTGTCGACTGCGTGATTCGCGGCGGCGCGCTGACCGAGCAAACCCTGGCCGTGCGCCGCCTCGGCGAAGTCTCATGGAGCACCTGCGCCACGCCCGAATACCTGCAACGCCACGGCACGCCGACCCACCCGCAGGAGCTGGCCAACCACCAGATGATCACCTACCGCTCGGCCTCCACCGGGCGCATCCTGCCGTCGAACTTCCAGCGCAACGGCGAACGTCATCAGATCGAAGGCAAAGGCCTGGTCAGCGTCAACGAAAGCAATGCGCACCTGGCGGCCGGGCTGGCGGGACTGGGGATCATCCACACCTTCAGCTACACGGTCAGGGCCGCCATCGAGCGCGGCGAACTGGTGTCGATCCTCACGGACTGGCGCCCGCCGGCGTACCCGTTTCATTTGCTGTATCCGCCGAACCGGCATTTGAGCAATCGGGTGCGGGTGTTTATCGATTGGCTGGTGGAGTGTTTTGCTCAGGTCGACTGAGCCCTCGCAATCGCGCCGTTTCGTCTAACCTGACTTTGCACCCGATGACGAATGTCATCGCCCGCGCATCGATCCAGACGACCACGAAACGGAGAACTCCATGCTCAAGCGAACCCTGGCACTGACCGCTGGTTTGGCCCTGTCCCTGTCCGCCGTGCTGGCGCACGCCGCGGATGTGTTGAAGGTCAGCGCAATTCCCGACGAAGCCCCGACCGAGCTGCTGCGCAAGTTCGAGCCGCTGGGGGCTTATCTGGAGCAGAAACTGGGCATGAAAGTCGAGTTTGTGCCGGTGGCCGACTACCCGGCGGTGGTCGAAGCATTGGCCACCAACCGCCTCGACATGGCGTGGCTCGGCGGTTTCACCTTCGTCCAGGCACAGCTGAAAAGTGATCCCAAGGTCATCCCATTGGTCCAGCGCGAGCAAGATGCGCAGTTCACCAGCAAATTCATCACCGCCGACCCGAACGTCAAAAGCCTCGCCGACCTGAAAGGCAAAACCTTCGCGTTCGGTTCGGTGTCGTCCACGTCCGGCAGCCTGATGCCGCGCTATTTCATGCTCAAGGACGGCATCAAACCGGAAAGCTATTTCAGCCGCGTCGGCTACTCCGGCGCCCACGACGCCACCGTCGCCTGGGTACAGGCCGGCAAGGTCGACGCCGGTGTACTGAACGCCAGCGTCTGGCAGAAACTGGTGGACGCCGGCAAGGTCGACACCAACAAGGTCAAGGTCTTCGCCACCACCCCGACCTACTTCGATTACAACTGGACCGTGCGCGGCACCCTCGACCCGGCGCTCGCGGCGAAGATCAAACAGGCCTTCCTCGACCTCGACCCGGCCAACCCCGAGCAGAAGAAAATCCTCGACCTGCAAGCCGCCAGCCGCTTCATCGCCACCAGCCCGGACAACTACAAAGGGATCGAGGAAGCCGCCCGCGCCGCCGAATTGCTGAAATGACATTGCGCCTCCAGCAGGGCTTTCTGCGCCACACCCATGGCGTCGAAGCCCTGCGCGGCGTGGATTTAGAGATCGAGGCCGGCGAACAGGTGGCGATCATCGGCCCGTCCGGCGCCGGCAAATCGAGTCTGTTGAACCTGCTGGCCACCGCCATTCGGCCCAGCAGCGGTGAGATCGAAGTGCTGGGCGAGCGCGCCTGGCACTTGTCCGCCCGCCAACGGCAACGCCTGCGCGCACGCATCGGCCTGATCCATCAGGCGCCACCCCTGCCGCCCCGGCAACGGGTGGTGACGGCGGTGCTGGCCGGCAAGCTCGGGCAATGGAGCCTGGGCAAAAGCCTGATCAACCTGCTGCATCCGCTCGACGTGCCCGGCGCCCGCGCCGCATTGGCACGACTGGATCTGGCGGACAAACTCTTCAGCCAATGCCAGCAACTGTCCGGCGGGCAATTGCAGCGCGTCGGCATTGCCCGTGTTTTGTATCAGGCACCGGAGGTGTTGCTGGCCGACGAACCGGTTTCGGCCATGGACCCGGTGCTGGCCGGGCACACGCTGACGATCCTGTCGCGCCATGCCCGGGAGCACAATGTCACGCTGGTCGCGAGCCTGCACGCGGTGGAACTGGCCCTGGCGCACTTCCCGCGCATCATCGGTTTGCGCGAGGGGCAAATCCTCTTTGATTGCCCGTCCGCGCAGGTCAGCCGCGAGATGCTCGACACCCTCTACGCCAACGAACAACTGCAATCCCCGGCGCCGACCGTGCCGCCGCTGGTTGTGCAGATTCCCCGATGCTGAGCGCCGACACCCGCGACCCCGCCGCGCTGCCACGGCTGCTGCTGACCGTGCTGGCGATTGCCTTGCTGTGGCCGGGGATTCAGCTCAGCGAGCTGGATGTGGGGGTGCTGTTGCGCGCCGACAATCAGAACGAAATCGGCCGGTTTGTCTCGACGTTCTGGCCTCCGGAACATGATCGGGAGTTTCTTCAACTACTGCTCAAAGCCACCCTGCAAACCCTGGCCATCGCCACCGCCGGCATGGCCATGGCCCTGTTGCTGGCGGTGCCGGCCAGCCTGCTCGCCAGCCGCGCCTTGTCGTTGTCCGCCGCCTCACGCAGCGGTCGCCCGAGCCTGTTGGGCCGACTGCTGCGCTGGCCGGTGCGCGGGCTGCTGATCTTCCTGCGCAGCGTGCCGGAAATCGTCTGGGCGCTGCTGTTCGTGCGCGCCGTCGGTCTCGGCCCGGCAGCGGGCGTGCTGGCCATCGCGATCACCTACAGCGGCATGCTCGGCAAGGTCTACGCCGAAATCTTCGAATCCACCGACCAACGCCCGGCCCACGCCTTGCTCCAGGCCGGCAGCGGACGCCTGGCCAGTTTCGCCTACGGCGTACTGCCCAACGTCGCGGCAGAACTGCTCTCCTACACCGTCTACCGCTGGGAATGCGCCATTCGCGCCTCGGTCGTGATGGGCTTCGTCGGCGCCGGCGGCCTCGGCCAACAGATCGACCTGTCGATCCGCATGTTCGCCGGCGGCGAAGTCGCCAGCATGCTCCTGACCTTCCTCCTGCTCGTCCTCAGCGCCGACCAACTCAGCCGCCTGCTGCGCTGGAGGCTGGCATGAAACGCCTGATCAACCCGCTGCTGATCCTCGCCATCGTCGCCGCCGTCATTGCGTCATTCACCTACCTTGGCCTCGACCTCGAAGAACTCGGCAGCGCCACCAGCCTTAAACAAATGGGCTCGTACGTGGGCCGCTTTCTCAGCCCCGACCTCAGCCCCGGTTACCTGAGCGCCATCCTTCGCGGTTCGATGGAAACACTCGCCATGTCCGCCCTCGGCACCCTCCTCGCTGCCGTGCTGGGACTGCTATTGGCGCTCCCCGCCGCTGGCCGCTTTGGCTGGTTTTTTCAGAGTGCCGCGCGCCTGCTGCTCAATGCACTGCGCGCCATTCCCGAACTGGTTTGGGCTGCGTTGATGGTGCTTGCGGCTGGGCTGGGGCCGAATGCCGGGACACTTGCGCTCGCCCTGCACACCACGGGCGTGTTGGGGCGGTTGTTTGCGGAGGCGCTGGAAAACACACCGCCGGAACCGGCCGAGGCGATTCGGTTGCAAGGGGGGAATCCGGTTTTGGCTTTCTGCTACGGCACGCTGCCGAACCTGGCGCCGCAGTTGCTGGCGTATTGTTTGTATCGGTGGGAGAACAATATTCGGATGGCCAGCGTGCTGGGGTTTGTCGGGGCTGGGGGGTTGGGGCAGATGTTGTATGTGAGCTTGAGTTTGTTTCAGGAGGCGCAGGCGGGGACGGTGATTTTGGCTATGTTGGGGTTGGTGTTTGCGGTCGACTTTTTGAGTGCTTGGAGTCGGGGGCGGTGGGTTAAGGCGTAAGTTGGATAGTAAAACCGAGTAAACGCAGGAGTTCGTCAAGGTCCGCTTTCGGCCAGAAGCGGACATTCGTGACGTGTAGGTGCGCAGTTCCTGGGCGTGCTCTCGGCGGGTCACGTCGCGCTCGCCGTACTTCGCCCAGCTCGTCGGCTCGGCCTGGACCTGCTTGGCCACCCACTGGATCACCGATTCAGGGAGGTCCCTGTCGGTGCCCAGCGCATAGCCGGGGTAGCGCAGCAGGCAAAGATGCACCGCAAAGCCCAGGCGGTTGGCATCGCCACGCCGCTGGCGGATCAGCGACAGATCGGAGTCGTTGAAGGTGTAATAACGAATCAGGTCATCCTGACTCTCCGGCAGCGCAAGCAGGGTGTCCCGCTCCGTTGCCGAGAGGATCGAGCGACGCGGCATGGATCAGTCATCCGTGCGGAGGTACTGGTAGAGTATTTCCCGGCTGATGTTGAGCTCGCGGGCCAGTTGTGCCTTGGGCTCACCGGCCGCCGCGCTGCGCCGCAGGGTAACAGCCTGCTCTCCGGACAGGGCTTTCTTGCGGCCTCGGTAGGCACCGCGTTGTTTGGCCAGGGCGATGCCCTCGCGTTGCCGTTCACGGATCAGGGCGCGCTCGAACTCGGCGAAGGCACCCATCACCGGTAGTCGCCGGCGCCGTTGCGTGTGGCGATGCAAGTGCTGGTGCATAGCTGACGCCGTTTCACCAGTCCATCGGGTAATGCTCGATCCTGCAAGGGTGGCTGTTGCCGTCGCCTTTGCAGATGCCATCCAGGTATTGGTAACGCATCCTTACCCATTGGCCGGACGCAGGCCAGAGCTTACGCGGGATCATACTTTGCCAGTCGGCGCTCTCCGGCTCGAAGGTGATCACCGTTCCTGTCTTCGGGCACTGAGCGTCTGCGGGGTCAGCCTTAACTGACGCCACACGGCCCTGGAGTTCGGGGTAGGGCTGCTTCCCACTCGCGGTGATCTCTACTTCTAACTTACAGACCTGCCAGCTGGAAGCCTGCGTGGAGCTTACCAAGATCGACGCCATAACCCCTACAACAGCTATGATAATGCTTTTCACGGATATTCTTGTGCCCATAGGAATATATGGAAACGCGTGGTCACTGGAGATCGCACTTCACTCACGTACAAGTCGGACCTCAAGGTTCAAAACGAGCGGCTCGCAGGTAGTGTTGCCGTCGCGCCACAACACCCAGACCCTGACCCATGAACTGCTGTCCCGCGTCTCGGAGCCACCGTTGCAGACGGTAGAAGTCCAATAGCCCTCGTGCAGCGGCGATGTTCCGGACGCCGGGAAATCGGCAGCGGGTATGTTCACTATATTGAACCAACGCTCTGCAAGGCTGTTGACTTCTTTGATGGTGGGCAGGCGCCAGCCCGGTTGCGCGCTGGCGTCTACTAAGGCTCGCAGGTAGCGGTAGCGAACAGGCATCCCGATGCAGCGCTGGCCGCTCCATACTTGAGGCTCCTGACAGCGGCGCCACACCAGGCCGGTGTGGCGGTCTTCAACCACGCCGCCGGGCACGCCGCGTTCGTCGGCTACTGCGCGATAGCGCCCTGCCTCCGGAGCTTCGGGGCCGCGCACCAAGCGAACAAACAACGGCGCAGTGTCGCTTGTCATCCTGCGGTGGCACCTGTTGACAGATCCGGAGTCGAAGCTTACGCACCATATGCGGGTCATATCGGCAGGCTCGGAGGTCATGTAATTCCCCGACACGGTGTTGGGAAACCATTGCACATCGACGGCCGCCTCTGGGGGCCTTTTATCGGCCAGTACATTGATCAGTTCGTCCATATCGATCAAGCCCTGCAGCTCAGCCACCGTGGGCAGGCGCCAATCGGTAAAGCCGCACAACCGCATCGCATTCACCTGTGCCACATAAGCCATGGCGTCACCCGGCCGTCCATCGCCATAGTAAGAATAAGCGTCGCTATTGGTCCGGCTTCCTGGTGTCGGCTGGTTGTGCGGTCCGTAGGTATTGACCAGCGAGCTATAGCCCAGGTCGGGCGGGCCAATCGGCCTACGTGTGAACGCAGGTCTGCCGCTATCTGGCTTGCCCTCCCAGACCAACCCGGACACCCGATCCCGCACGCACGAGCTCAAAGGTTGGCCAGCCACCGTCTCGTAGTCGGGACGGCCTGCACGCAACATGCCGTCCTGTTTTGGTACTAAGGTCAGCGGCCCAGAAGCTGTACACGATTGAGGCGCCGGAGTTTGGCCTTGCTGCCACCCCAGGCATATGCGCGCTCCGGTGGGCGGCACCCTCATTGTTATCTGTTCTGCGGTGCTTGCTGACGGCTGCGCAGCGGCAGACACTGCGCCCAGCCCAAGCATGAAGATCACTGTGGCTGCGACACGCACCACGGTCATCGCGCTGGATTTCTGTTCGGATCGAAGTCGATTCCGGAAAGCCACCACTCCGGAAGCACGAACCATGGCGCAGAGCGCTCGGGGCTTGGGACGGTACCGCGTACTGGCGAGATTGCTGCGGACTTGAAGGTCGGCCTCATGCATTGTACTTGCTCTTCCATCGGGCACATATGCTCGTGTAATACCACCTGGGGCGCCATCGGGAGTATCCAGCAACTGCAAGCGCTTTTCTAGGTATCGTAAGCTCGAACAACTTCGATCATCCATTGTGAACACTATCCCTAGTCGATCGATTAGCAGTAAAGGGGGCTGATTTATTTTCTAAGAAATAAATCAGTCCCCTTTTTCCCCCAAACTACCAAACATAATTTTTGGTTAATTACTTTAGCACCGCCAACGTCGTCAACTCCTGCACGATCACTCGCAGATCAGTCATCATTCTGTCAATATCCTGCCGTTGCGCAATAAATCGACGACTGTGCGCGGACATATCTCCGACATCTTTAAGTCGCGGGAGCGCTGTTTTAGCATTCTTGCTAAGATTCCATTGCTTCTGCGCGGTAAGAGCAGATATGAGATCTCGCAAATAAAAGAAGTCCCCTTGCGAGGTCTTTATGCTGTCAGATAATCCGTACTTCTCATAAACCTCAATTATCAACGTCTCGACTAGGCGGCGTATCATTACCGCTGAAGCATCGTACCAACCGTGTTCGTATGAACCGTTAATCTGGTGCACTAAGCGTTCTAGATATCCCCGTGTGTTACGAACAAGAGAAAAATAAATTACAGGCTCTTCAGGGCTCGGCGCCCCCTCTTCGGGTGGAGGATTTTTCTCTCTCACACTGTCTCTTAGTTGACGAATATTTTGTAGAACACGCTCGGTACTCATTCAATTAGCCCATAAGTGGCAAGTGCTTGGCCATACTTTCGAAAATTTTATCGATTTGTTCAGGACTGCTATCAGGTGAGATATGAATCTGAATATCCACATGCAATTTTGGACTAAAACCGCGCTTTTCCCTCGCATTATTAACATTTTCTTCAGCAGGATCTTGCGTTTGAGCCAACGGCTCACTCTTGGTTGGCTTGATGGCTTTACTTGAAGAACTCACCGAGGCTTTAGCAGATTTAGCAACACCATTACTGGACTTTAACTGCGTTATTTTTTCTTTCGCGCGCGTCAAGTCCGCCTCTATTAGCATCATGTAAGTTGCGCTATAAGCTCTTGCCGCAGACTCTCCAACCTTGGCATCTCGAGCGAACCACGCAGCAACATCCTTCAAACTAGCACTTGATTCTGAAAACAAATCGAGCAACTCCCGAGGATAAGTTCCCTCGAGAATAGCTTTGCACACTGACGGATATTTATTGTCATCCCGCCATTCATAAGCCAGATCTGTTGGTTTCCCCAAGTCATCAATCAGACCGAAAGCACGAAGGGGAGGAATGATATTAGCACTAGCGGATCTCTCCCCCATAGTTAGAGCTGATGCAATATAGCTCGGCGTCACCTTTTCCGGAGTTCGCTGCTTAAATTTATCCCGTAGCAGAAACCAATTACTCATCGGAATTTTCGGATAGCCCTTCTTTTTCTCATCAGCCATAACACACTCCGCCCCATTTTATAGATGAAGCCTCCTCATGCGCCAAGGTGGCCTCCTTTCACCAATCCAATGTAGACCATGGCATCCGATAGCGCGAAAGCGTTTCGGTTTGAATGCAAATCCGGTCGACCAAACTCCATCAAATTATTTTTTCGAATTGCAGAGGTAATGTCTCAGTCTGATGACCAAGGTCTCGGTGGAATGTTAGCGTGACTCCAGCGCAATTTTTGAGGCCGCGATATAACTACGGTATATCTTGAAGGCAATCCCCTCCAGGCTTTGAGCGCTTAAACAGGCCACGTTTAAAGCAACCTGCCGTAACTTCCCCAAGGCTACAACGCCTTGCGTCTTTGCCTACGACTACGCCAGAATCCGCCGGCTTGTGTGTCTACGACGCGGGTCTTATCGTTTCCCGGTCACTGAAAAATAGTGATCGGGTTTGGTAGCCCGAGACAAACACAAGATGCAGAGCACACCATCGCGGCGGTCAATCGTCTCGGTTCTATGGTGGCCATGCACAGGGCACTTTCGAGTGCGCCGGTCTCCTTGTGTCCCGGTCTACCAACCTGCGTATGGCCGCCACCCCATCGTTTGGTAGCGAGTGGGTGATGGCTCCTTATCGCGACACAAGGAGTTTCACCATGATCAAACCAACACCCAACCCACCCGAAACCGACCCAACCTCCCCCTACGAATCCCCCAACTCCAAAAAACTCCACGACGCCGCCGAGCGTGCGCTGGATCACTACCTCTTTCCCGCCGCCGGGGTCATGTCGTCCTGCAACGAGCCCGAGCGGATGTACCTGGCCAATCCGAAGTACAACACCGAATGCTTGCTGGCCAATGCCAGCGAAACCTTGAGCTCTGCGAGCGAGATGCTCAGTAACTTCGCCGCCCTGCTCGATCCCTCGAACCGCAAGACGGCGCTGGGTATCGCGCAAGTGGTGATGATTGCCGAGCTGGCGGTGAATCAGGCGCTGGATCACGTCGAAGTGGCGTAATCGGTCGAATGCTGTGGGAGCAGTCGGTGGCTGCTTCTACAGCGCGATTTGTGTGGGTTGTCTAACGCCCGTTCAGTTTTCAGAATGTTGCATCATGAGCGTCCATGACTGCGTCAGGCTCGGATACCATTCGCTTCGCTCACTCGGTGAAGTCTCGTTGAATAGCCCTGGTGCTGCGCGGGGGTCTTAGGAGAAATGGGGTCATGGAGAAATAGATGAAACGGTTGTTCCTTGGGCTCTTGTTCGGAGTGCTATTTGTCTTGGCCGGTTGCGCAAAGGCCGAACCGCACTGTGAGGACTTTCTAGCAAAACTCAGCGACAAACCTGAGTTTGTTGAGCTTCTGGAGTGCACCCAGGACAACAACATACAAGGAAAACCTTTCGTTGCTCGCTACCGAGTAAAAGGCCTTGATGCACTTGAAGCTGAGCGATACATGAATCAGAGCTTCGGTCTGCCAAAGCTTCAGCACATCTGTTGCGGATGGGATTCAGCGCCGCTTTTCTATCGCGACGAAAGAACACATCTGGGGTACATGCTGGGTATGGGGTCCGAAGAGACGCCAATAGACAAACGGGATTCGTGGTCAGAAATAAAGTATTTCTACATCAACGTTTCCCTCTTCACTGAAGACACCTAAGCACAACGTCGCCCGATTCGGATCAATCCAAAAAAGCGGTCGCTCGTCGGAGGAATTTTCGCTTTGGGACATTTTCTCACTGAGCCGCAACTGACAAAGATCAGAGCCGCCCTTTCTGAGCCGTTCAATCACTTTCCAACCGATTACGACTACATCGCGCGGGAGGTCAAAGACGTCGCTCCTAATGTGCTGT
Organism: Pseudomonas sp. GW821-FHT09E04; assembly: GCF_059416185.1. Taxonomy (NCBI): domain Bacteria; kingdom Pseudomonadati; phylum Pseudomonadota; class Gammaproteobacteria; order Pseudomonadales; family Pseudomonadaceae; genus Pseudomonas; species Pseudomonas sp. GW821-FHT09E04. The sequence continues at coordinate 153,118 of NZ_JBWKOR010000001.1, read as the reverse complement.
ACGAGATCCTTTATTCAGAAGTGGCGCCCGTGTGCTTCACCAATATTGCAGCAGTCTTGCCCACTGTCTGGACAGGCTTCGATCCTGACTCACTCAGAGCCTCAATAGAGGAAAGGCTGGCAGCAAGAAAACGTAACTGGTTTCGCAGGCAGTTCGATAAGGCATTGGTTCGTTGGCTGAAATACAACTACGACTACATCTGGAAGGAAATCTCCTCCAGACTTTGAATGCAATCGGGAAAAATCACAGAGGCTCTGTCAGAACCATTAAATGAAAATAAAACCACTCCTCATCAGCCTTCTCTGCTGCATCAGCCCCCTGTCCCACGCAACGGACGTCCCGATCAAAGAACACATGCCCTTTGTAAACGCCCGAAAGGCCTTGATCAAAAACGGCTGGAAGCCGAACCCGACCTACACAGGTGAATACGGGGTCGAAAACATCCTCCAGAGAAAAGGCTTCACTGAAGTCGAGTCGTGCACGGTTGGTCTTCAATTCTGCAGTTTCAACTACGTCAGGAACGGCGTCTGTCTGGGCGTGGCGACTGTCGGGGAAGAGGTCAAAGACATGAAGATTTATTCTTGGGGCTTCAAATGTCCTGAGAAGGATTGAGGCACTTTAAAACGCCTCAATCCTCCTGCCACTTCACCAAAACCAATACGGCAAAAACTTCGGCGTGGGCTCGATCATGAGCTCCAGGTGGTAGGTGATTGGGTTGAAGAAGAACATATCCAGTATCAGAAAGGCCCCTACCCCAAACGACAGCGTCATGAACTCACGGTAGCGATGCTCGGCGAAGTACTCGCGCTTGGCATGGTAGAAGCTCAACAGCGCAAACAGTCCAAGGCCTGCGCCCAGGTAGTTGGGCTGCAATGGGACTTCGGCGAAGTTGTTGTACACCAGCACCGACAACAGCAGACCCAAACCCAACACTGGCAACTTGAGACAGAACTGCATCAAGCCGTTTTTGGCGCGCACGAATGCTGCTTCATGGCTGACAAAGAGGTAGGCGGCCAACAAGGAAATGGCCGGGGTGATTGCCAGTATGTAGCGTGCTTTCTTGGAGCTTGGAATGGTGAACAGTACAAGCAGTACCAACAGCCACCCAGTTAGATAAAGCAGCAGGTCGATGTCTTTATCGCGGGTCGAGCTGAAGAACAATTTGTACTTCTTCAGAATCACGCTGATGGCGTAAAACACCGTGAAGCCGTAGGTAAACAGGCCTGCGGAGAAGTAGAAGTAATAGCGCGGTGCGTGGTCGGAGCCGAAGCGTCCGATGCCCTGCATGTTCAGCACGTCTTCGAGGAACGCTTGCCCCCCTTGCAAGTACGCGGCCCATGCCAGCAGCACAACCCCAGCGGCCAGAATCAGGCCCGAGAGGAATGAAAACAGCAGCAACATGCGCCATTGGCGGCTCAGGAAGTAAAAAGCCCCGATGACACAGGCGGGCCCGATCAAGCCGATAGGCCCACGAAACGCAAAACCCAGTGCCAGCCCGACGAACAGAAACACCAGGCGACGCGGGTCTTTTTTCAACTCGGCCGAATAGGCAACGTAGAAGCAGATCAACGTGAACAGGGCCGGATAGATATCAAGTGCCAGTGAGTTCACGCCGTCCAGAAAGGCCCAGGTCAACAGGCTGAAAAGTACGCCATACGCGCCCCACTTCTTGCTGTGCAACGCCCCCAGCCGATAAATGAACACCAGCATCAGGGAGGCGGCAATGCAGGAAGGCAGCCCCATTGAAAGAATGGAGACACGACCAAACGGCAAGGAAGCCAGATAGACCAGTAAGGTGTTGAGGACCGTATAGTCGGGATAAGGTTTGAGGTCGTCGGCAATGGGAAACAGCGTGACGCCGTTCGCCAGCATGTAATCGGCGAAGTCGACAAAGCGTGTTGTGTAGTTGAGAACAGCGGGTTTGTACTGCAACACCATGAACACGGCCAGTGTCATGAAGAAAATGCTCAGGCATGGATTTCTTGTAATCAATCCCTTCAACATGCCTGCCCGCCAAGTGCGCTCTACAACAAGCGGGGCATCATATCGATCCATCGGTAACCCTTTAGTGAAGTTGTTCTTTTTGGCTCCAGTCCGGAAAGCACGCGAATGCTGAAAATGAAGTCCTGCTCTCTGGAAAGTTGAATTTGAGCCTAGCCCACGGCGAGGACTATTCAAGCATTACGCGCCCCAACATTCCCTGAACGAGACTAACGAAAGTCAATAAAAAGCCCGGCCAGATACCTCCGTCACTGACGAAGAGTATCTAGCCGGGCTTTTGGCTTTTCAGTTACTGGTTATTGACGGTGATGTAGGGATCCCAGGTGTGGTCTGTGCCAATCTGGTTAAGGTCACGGTCGTACAGAGCGAAGTTGATGGTGTACCAGAGTTTTCCTGGATTCAGAGCAGTGGCTTGCCACAGGCTGTACGTCACATCGGTTTTGGAAATACCGCCGGGAGCCCCCTTGTTCAGATAGATCACCACACCGGGCACGTTGAAAGAGACCGGTGTCGAGATGGTGCCTTTGTAATCGCCGCCCTGGTGCGGGTCGCCTGGCTGGACGTTTTTGATCTGTGCGATGCGGTCGAAGTTGCGCGACAGCGTGGTGGCACGCCAGCGGATGTTGTCGCCGGTTTTGACATCGATCCACAACTCGTTGCCGCCTTCGCCGGTGCTGCCGCTGGCATGCGGATCGACGGCATCGCGCGTCACCAGCATGGAAATCGCACCGCCGACGTCGTTGGGATGGGCAATCAGGTAATCGGCATCGATGTTGACGAGCACGTCATAAGTATTGGTCGCACTGGACATTTTGCTGCTCCTTGTTGGAATGGCATAAACGACCGCGCCCGCAAAGGCTGTCCGGCTCATCCGGTCCCTGGATGCGGTCTGCGGAGAACAATAGGAGATGGCTTTATGGTGTCAACGTGCGATCAGTTGACGCGAAATAAACGCGGTGTGATGCGGACTGACCAAGGCTTTGATTTACTTCTCTGCTGGCCAATCTCGTCATCGTTTTCTGGATGTTCGCTGACTGCTTGAGTTGGCAAAGGCGCACAGTTGTTGTCGGCAAGTGCCGCATAGTAAAAAGGGGACGTATCTATTTCCGGAAAAATAAATACGTCCTCTCTCAGCGCTATGTCGATTCGCATTGGACTCCGAATATCGGCGGGTTAGTCCCTTTGGTCTTCCTCAAGCCTGTTACGGAGCTGGTTCAGCACATTGTGGGTCGTCTGGATGTCATCGACGTCCAGCCCCTCCGAAAGTGTGTTGATCCAGGGCGCTTGAAGTTTCATCGCACGTTCGAATGCTTCTCTTCCGGCATCCGTCAGCACAACCAGCTGCGCTCGGCGATGGTGAGGATTCGGCTGAAACTCCAGCAGTCCATCCTTCACGAGATCGTTGACGATCCGCTGAACGTTCTGGCGATTCGCACCCATGTCGCGAGCAATCCATGAAACGGGTTGCGCCCGATCGGCATTGACGATCGTTCCCAGGAGCTGCCAGCGGGCACTTGTGAGACCTATTTCTGCTACGAGGCGATCGCCTGCCGTGATCATTCGTGCACTTGCTCGAAAGAGTTCAAGGACCAGATCAGTCATCGCGCGCCCAGCGGGGGTGTGGTTTGGCTTCTTCATGGTGCGAACCTTTCCACATTGACACCATGGTGTCAATTAACTAGAGTTTCGACACCTTGCACCACATTGTCATCATGTTTACAAACTGGAGGTCATCATGCTTTCTAGCTGAACCGTTACCCCTCCAGCGCCATGGCCATGCCGCATCTGTTTACCAAGGTCGCGGTGCCGAACATCTGTACCGCTTGAGTAACGCCCAATTGACTGACGGTATTCGATAAATGCTGAAACGACTCCACTTGACCGCCAGCATGCTGGCACTGTTTTGCATCGCCACTTTCTTTCTATCGACGATTCTTGTCGAAACCATGGGAGCCCGGCAGTCGATCGCCCAGCTCAAGCACCTGATCGTCAGCCCCGGACTTTGGGTGCTGATCCCGACGATGGTGCTGGCCGGGGCGAGCGGAATGCTGCTGAGCCGATCACGGCAAGGACGCCTGGTGGGCTCAAAGAAGAAACGTATGCCGTTCATTTCCGCCAATGGCCTGTTGGTGCTTGTACCGTGCGCAATTGCGCTCAACCTATGGGCGGCCACTGGAAGATTCGACATGTGGTTTTACATCGTACAGGTCATCGAACTCATCGCAGGGGCCGTCAATCTCACGCTGATGGGGCTGAATGTGCGCGATGGCTTGCGTTTGAGCGGCAGGTTGCGGCGGGCCACACCTCACGGTCAGTAAACTCGGGCCATCCTTTGCTCTGGCACTCGGATCATGTCTTGCTGCATGAACCTAAAGTGACACCCGCTCCAGAAACCTTTTGATCTCCAGCGAATACGCCCCTGGATGCGAGAACCTGAACATGTGCCCGGTGCGCAGCAGGATGACTTCCTGCGAACCCTTGATGCCGTTGAGGAGAACGCCTGCGGCGTCTTTGCCGATCAGTTTGTCTTCCTCGGGCGTCAGAATCAGTGTGGGCACGTCGATCTTTTTCAGCAGCGCCGTGTAGTCCGCGTTCTCGATCGAGCGCATGCGGTTGATGTAGGCCTTGTGGGACGTTTCCTTGATGAAGAAGGCGCGGCTCTTGCTGGTTGACCAAGGGATCTCCCCTTCCCTGTCGAACGCCGACGCCAATTGCGCGGCGTGAATGCGCAGGGTCATCTGCCGGTAGAACGGGCCTGGGAAGAATGGTGCAAGGGCTGCCAGGGTCTTGAGCCAGGGCGAGGTGATCGGGCTCCTGGCAAAACCGCCGGACAGCACCAGCCCCTTGAGGCCTTTCGGCTGCCGAGCTGCTACCGCGATCGAGGACACTGCGCCGTAGGAATCACCCACCAGCACGTAGCTTTCAAGGTCTTTCACCTGGTCGGTGATGAAATTGGCCAATGCTTCCAGCTCGCACACGTCGTCCGGCAAACGCAGGGTGCGCAGGGGGCGGTTCTGCAAGTGGGTCATCTGGTTCAGCTGCCACGGGGCCCCGGCGAAGCACGGGATCATGACCAAAGTGGGCTCTGTGCGCATGGGGTATTCCTGGCGGGTTGAATGAACGACAACCGAACTCTAGGAAGACCGACGCAGGCGATCCAATGGCTTTTACACAGCCTGTTGATGCACCAGATTCATAAAGCCTCAGTCGGCGATCATCATGTTCGTGATCCACTCGATGGCGGGCTCGTTGGCGCGCCCACGTGCTCGAACAACGAGCACCTCCCAGGTGGGGAGCGCCAAGGGCAGTTCGAACAGGCTCAGTTGCGCGGTCTCTTGCAGCTGCAAGGCGACGCGCTCGGCCACCACGGCGATGGATTGCGACGCGCCGATCATGAACGGAACGGCCAGAAAGCTCGGGCAAGTGACACTCACCTTGCGAGTCCGACCGAGGCTCTCCAGCGCCTCGTCGACGGCGCCCCGAGCATCGCCGCGTGGCGAAACCAAGATGTGCGGCAGGCGCACGAAGTCATCCAGTTCCATGTGCAATTTCTTGCCGCGCTTGACCAGCGCCGGGTGGCCCTTGCGCGCGATGCCGACGAAACGTTCCTGATGGATGAGCTGACAATCAAATCGCTGCGGGATCTGGGCGAAAGAGCCCGAGCCCAGCACGATGTCCAGCTCGCCGGCGTCCAGTTGGCGCAGAGCGGATTCGCCATCGGCCGGCCTGAGTTTCAACACCACGTCGGGCGCGGCGGCCTGAATCCGGGCCAGTGCCGGAACGATGACGGTCAACACCGCGTGATCGGTGGCCGCCACGTTGAGTTCGGCTTGTAAACGACTGGGATCGAACGAGCCACGAGGACTGGCGACGAGCCTGACCGACTCAAGCACCGCCGCGACTCTCGGCATTAGCTCGGTGGCCAGCGGCGTCGGGGCAATACCACGGGGATGACGGATGAACAGCTGATCATCGAAAGCAGTACGCAACCTCGACAAGGCGTGACTGGTGGCGGACTGGGACAGGTGCAATCGTTCGGCGGCGCGACCGACGTGTCTTTCGGCCCAAAGCGCCTCGAGCACCACCAACAGGTTGAGGTCGAAACGCGTCAGGTCCAGGGGCTTCATCCTGTTGTAGCCTTTTTGTTGATTGTTCGGAGCCACGATAGCGTGAGCGCCCTTCAATTGACAGGTATCGGCCGAGGCGTTCTGGAATAAGATCGGTTAGAACGCGTAACGACAGCGGCTGAAAATATGGCTAGTATTCCGGCGTTTTTTGCCAGCATTCAAATCGGACGAAAGCTAATCCAGACATGAAAAGACCACCCGCCTTTCTTGCGCTCATTATCACTTTGTATGTCGCCTATTCTGTATGGCCAATCCTGTTTGGGCCTGCATCAAACAACCTGGGCTATGTAGCGTTTTCATTGACTGTTTCGCTTTTTGCTTTCTACGGAAGTGTGATTGCTTGCAATATTCTGGCGATCGTATGCGCCATTGCGGCTCAGGGCGCTCTCGGCACTGCCATAGAGATCATCGATAGCAGCATCTATATGAGCGCTGTCTTGATTGCTGCTGCAGTGCTTCTGGCGCGCGGCGCTCACTATCTGCTTTTCAGCAAGCGAGTTCACGAGTTCCAAGGAAAGTATGCTCAGTAAAATCCTGGATTGAACGGTAATAACGGAGAAGCAATGCCAGCAGAATTAAGTCAACACGATGGGCTGACGATGACCATCCTGCCATGCCCACGCGGTCGGTCGGGCTGTATTCAGGTTCGCCTCACTGGCACTGCGATGCAGGCAGAAATAACGTCGGAGAAATTTTCTGCGGATATCCAGCAGCCGCTTGACGCGTTTTTTGCGTCGGTTGCGCAGATTAAGGTGGGGGTCGATCAAGATTGGCTTTCTGAAAGCCAGGACTTTTCTTTGTCCGCCACTTTGGACCCATTCTTTCCCGGGTTTATTTACTTGCGTGTGTACCTGGGCTCCACGTCCGATGACGCCTGCGATTGGCAGATGAATGGCTCTTTTTTAGTGACGCCTGAGCAGGTCAGTCAATTCGCCAAAGCGTTGTTGAGCATTTGACGGAGCACGAGGAATTGCCCGGGCATCCGATGGATGTTCCGGCCTTTCACAAAGCCTCAAGCTACGTTAGCGTGCACGTTTTTATGCCGGGAAGCTTCAATGAAAGCAGTGATGGAACGACTTGAAAAATGGTTGGAAACCAATATTCCTGAAATACGTGAAGATTTGGCGCCGGGATGTTCGGACGCTGCAATCGCCGAGTTCGAAAACCTGGTTGGCAGGCCTTTTCCAGACAGCCTGAAGGATCTCTACAAGTGGCATGACGGGCAACGCGGTGCTACGAACTCAGGCCTTTTCTATGGTCTTGAGTTTCTGTCACTGGCAAAGGCCAGAGAGAATTGGGAATCCTGGAAAGACATTATCGATGAGTGGTCGCCCGAAGAAATGACCGAGGGGAGCGCCTTCTGCACGTCTGGAACGCCCGACGCTGTCCAGGCGTTGTACGCCAACCGATACTGGATTCCCTTCGCCTACGACTACGGCGGCAACCATCTCGGCGTTGATCTGGACCCAGGCCCGCGCGGAATCGTGGGTCAGGTCATCAATTTTGGCAGCGACGAAGAAGATAAATACGTTGTGGCTACCTCCGTCGCTGCGTTTATGGAATGGCTGGTTGATCAGCTCGAAAGTGGCAACTTCGCAATCAGTGAGGAAGATGATGGTTCGCGAAGCTTGAACACCAAGGTGCCCGAGTTGTTTCATTTTCTGGATGCGGTTCCCGTTCTGTTTGGGGCACAGCGTGCTGAGTGAGTCGGAATAAGCACTTAAAAGGGAACTGGTTTTTTTCAAATAACAAATCATGCCCCTTTTTTCACTCCAGACGGTGCAACGTGCTCGAAATACTTCAAGAGGACGGTCATGTACGCTTTCGCGATTAGACAAGGCTATGGCAGCAACAAACTGCTAATTGAGTTCTATCCACAGCCATCGGATATTGGGTTCCAGGAGGCGCTCCGCCTGGTACTGGCGCCATTGGGATTCTCAGTCAGCACCACTGAGCATGGCATTTGGGCATCCCACTCCCATCTAGAAAGCAAGTTTGGAACTGTTCGAATTGATAGCGACTCTTGGAGCACGTTCGGAGAAGCCGACCAGTGTTCCGATAATGCCACTCTCAATAGGCAACTCATTTATGAGCTCGGTTCAATACTGACCACTAGCGAAGCGTTCCAAGAAGTTCCGTGGCATTGCGCTGGCAAGTCGGGTGACTAAATGCCTGCAAAGGGCTAATGAGTGTGGACAGCTATCGGCCATCTTCTGCCCGCCGCGAGACAGAAGAAAACGACCCAACACAGCCGGTCGGCACCGCTCGAAGTGGACCAAAAGCGGGAGTTATCTGCTATGACAGCAATGACGAATTGGTCTGTGAGAGAGATTGTAAAAATATGAGCACCCAGGGAGGCACTGGACCAAAAATGGATTTCATCGTGGACTTCCTGTTCAACGTATTGGCTTACAAGGTTGGCGTTTTCGTGCTGCGCCTGCTGAGTGGCGGCCGTTTCAAGGGTGAAAGCGGTTTTGCCTGGGGCTGGGCACTCGTCGTCGGCGGTTTGGTGCTGTACACACCTTTTGTGGTTTTTATCGCCCTGCTCATTCATTACAGCGGCGGGTAGCTATCCGTCATTCGCGTCAACTTCTGAAGCGAGTGAAGCGTTTCATCGTCAAAACCCATCAATATCGACCTATAAAAATGAAAACATCAGTCTTCTCTTTACTGGCCATTTTGCTACTCACTCAAACAGGCCCTTCCTTTGCGGACAACCTCAACGGAAAGAATCTCTACTCACAGAGATGCGCCGTGTGCCACGGACCCGATATCAAGGGAACCGGGCCATTGGCCCATAAAAGCAATCCTCCGACACCTGATCTGACAACACCTGCCTTCAAGAAGCGGCTGAATGATTACCCGGGCGTGATCGTGTCCTCGATCATCCTTCGCCCGAACGGCGACCTGATTCCAAAAACCTTGCGCGAGAATGGTGTAAAGATCCCGCCGCACGCCTGGAGCGTCAGCGATTTTCGCGATTTGAATCAGTACATGAACGATGTCATTTCAAAAAAGCAGCACTAAGCCGGGCAACAGTACCCTTCAGCCTTGGTCAGTCTTTTTGTCGGTGCCTTTTATGTTTTCAATCAGGTCAACGACGTAGTCCTGATTGAAGCCCGCCACAAATGACCAGAACAGCAACTTGGCGTAGGCCGCGTACCCTTCCGCATGTTGGCAAAAAATATCATTGAAGATTTGCTTCAAACATTTCGGATCGTCGTCCGGAACGATCACCGGAAACAGATCGCCCCTGATAACGCCGGAAAGGAACAGGAGATACAACAGCCCCGCCAGTATCCCGCCGATGAATGAAGGCAGTATCAAAGCGAACCATGACTTGGCGAGGTTTTCGATTTCCGGATCGGTCAGTATCGACAGTCGTCTGTGAAACCCTACGTAGCCCCCGATATTCCCGGCGATACAAACGATAAAGGGCACTTTGTAGTCGGGCAGACTGTAAGTGACGGCAATCGCCAGCAACAACAGGGCTATGAAAATCCAGAATATTCGCTTCCAGATGATGTTGAGGTCGTCCTGACGATTCATGATCAGCTCCCTGATCCTGGCCATGTGTTGATCTTCATGACGATAGACGAATCCTGTCGCACGCATGAAAGATCAAACCGAAAAATGCCTCGAAGGTCCGCCTCTAAAGCAACACGCACCCTCGCGGCATTTCGGATGCCACCGCTCAGCCCAACCGCATCGACACTTCAATGTCATCGGCAAACGGCACGCTGAGGTAACCGTTCTCCGGCGAGCGCACATGGGCCAGGTATTCCGGACAGTAATCGGTGTTGTCGGCCACCACCAGCGCGCCAGGTCGCAGGTGTTTTTCAACCAGATTCAACACATCGCCATACAACGCCTTGGCGCCATCGAGCAGCAACAGATCGACCGTTTCCGGCAGGTCGCTCGCCAAGGTCACCAGTGCATCACCTTCGCGGATTTCAATCAGATCACTGACGCCACCCTCAACGAAGTGATGCCGCGCCAGTTCGATTTTCGACGGTTCGAATTCGCTGCCGATCAGCACACCGCCGCCGTTGTCCCGCAGGGCCGCTGCCAGGTGCAGGGTCGACAGGCCGAACGAGGTGCCGAACTCAACAATGGCTTTGGCCTGGGTGCTACGGGCCAGCATGTACAGCAGTTTGCCGGTGTCGCGGGAGACAGGCAGCCACAGGTCCTTGAGCATGCCGTACAGCTCGCGGTACTCGGTTTTGCTGTGCATCAGGCGTTCACGTTCTTCATTGGACACGGTATTCAGGAGCGGACTGGTGGCGGCGCTGGCCTGGGTGTAGAGGCGTTCGATCAGAGTTGCCAGTGGCTCAGTAGTCAACGTTGTCATAGGTGGTTTTCCGTCAGTTGAGGGCTAAAATGCGAATGATTCGTCGCGTTTAAATGATGCGAGCGAATGGCCCGATTCGCTATTCGCATTCCCTCTTCACGCCTGAGCCGACCATGACTGACCGCCAGACTGCCCGTATTTCCTCACGCAAACAGCCGCAACAGGCCCGCTCCGCCGAGTTGGTTTCCGCGATTCTGCAGGCGGCTATTCAGGTTTTGGCCAAGGAAGGCGCGGCCCGATTCACCACGGCGCGGGTTGCGGAGAAGGCTGGCGTGAGCGTGGGCTCGCTGTATCAGTACTTCCCGAACAAGGCGGCGATTCTGTTTCGGTTGCAGAGTGATGAGTGGTTGCAAACAACGGAGATGCTGCAGCGGATTCTGCAAAATCGGGAAGCATCGCCACTGGATCGTCTGCGCACGCTGGTGCATGCGTTTATCCGTTCGGAGTGTGAGGAGGCGCAGATGCGCGGTGCGTTGAGTGACGCGGCGCCGCTTTATCGTGATGCGCCCGAGGCCCATGAAGTACGGGCGGCGGGCAAGCGAACCTTTGAGGCGTTCATGGTTGAATTGCTGCCCGAGGCAAGCGAATCCACTCGTACGCTGGCCTGCGATCTGATCCTGGCCACACTCAGTTCGGTGGGGAAGGATTTCTCACTCAGCCCGCGTACTGACGACGAAATCACCGCGCGTGCGGAGGCGATGGCCGACATGTTTCGTGCTTATGTGGTTTCGCTCGATGACAGGTAAAGCTGTCGATACGCCGTCACCAGTTGTTCCTGGTTGAACGCCAGATTGCGGCCGCTGGGATTCGGCAGAACCCACACTGCCGCACCGCCAAACGGGGTGTTTTGCAGCCCCCATTCAATCGACTTTTTCCCGGACAACCCGGCATAGGCAGCCTTGCCGAGAAACGCCACGAAGCGCGGCGAATACCGGGCGATCTTGCGTTCGAAATTCGCAGCGGCGGCGGTGAATTCGTCCGCCGATAACTGATCCGCCCGGGCCGTCGGACGCTCGACCACGGCGGTCAACCCGCAATGAAATTGCAGGATCGTACGATCGCTTTCAGGGCTCACCTCGTGCGGTGTGAACCCAGCCAGGTGCAACGTGCGCCAGAAGCGATTGCTTCGTCCGGCGAAGTGATGCCCCTGCTCCGCCGCTAACAGGCCAGGGTTGATCCCGCAGAACACTACGGACAGGCCTTCGGTCAGGATGTCTTCAAGCATCAACTTTTCCCCTTTATTTCAGATACTCCAATCTGTACGACTGCGTGTTTTGATATTGACCGTTCAAAACAGTCATACCCCATTCCTTCAAGCTACAAGCCCTTGCGCAAAAACCTACAAATACGTCAGAAAGTGCTGGCTTGTGGGCCAATTCCTTAGGCTTTATCTTTCCCCCGGTCCCTGCTCATCGACAGAATGAAAAGCACATTCAAGACTGATGGGCAGGCCTTGATCAAAACAAAGAAGGCGCGATTGACGGCACCGTCATCGCTCCCTAACCTACCCACATCCCGCCCAAGGCAGTAAGCCGTCCTAACCATCCAGGACGTGCCAAACCCTTGGGCGTTTTTGTTTTCAGGAAGAACGTATGCCCACAGCGGTTCTGGTTGACGGTGCCTACTTCATCAAGCGATTTCGAAGGATAGAACCTCACAACGCATTCAATGCCGAACGCGCTGCCGATCTGGTACACCGATGGGCAACAGCTCACCTGATGTCCAGAGCCTTCTCTGGTCAAAGTGGCCTGCCTTCAGGGCCGCAGCAACGTCCCAGAAAAGAGCTTTATAGAATATTTTTCTACGACTGCCCTCCATTGGACACAAAGCAGCACAACCCCATAACGAAAAAATTCGTGGATTTTTCCAAATCCAAAGAAGCGGTTTTTCGTAGAGAGCTACATATTCGGTTGCGAAGCAAACGCAAACTGGCCCTGCGGCTGGGACATCTATCGAAAGATGTGAAATGGACAATCAAACCCTCAAGAATCGCCGAACTGCTCAAAGGCAAAATTCAGATATCCGACCTGACAGAAACCGACGTCAGCATAGACACCCGACAAAAGGGGGTTGATATGAGAATCGGCGTCGATGTCGCATCACTTTCGTTCAAGCAACAAGTCGATCAGATCGTCCTCATTGCGGGTGATGCAGACTTTGTACCGGCGGCGAAGATGGCTCGCCGCGAAGGCGTTGATTTCATACTTGATCCGATGTGGCAGAACATTCCTGATGGGTTGATGGAGCACATCGATGGATTGCGCTCCACATGCCCGAAGCCGAAGCTTCGACCCGCATCCAATGACCACAGTATCGATCTGGGTTCAAACCCATGATCCGCCCGGCAACTGGCCCACGGAATAACCTCAAAACTGTAACTGTTAACCGCGCAGATCATGAGCGAAATTAAGGCCATTTCCCGCCCTCATGAAGTGAGCGAAAACCTTGGAACTGACCGTCACCACCCTCCTCGTCACCTTCGCCGGCGTGTTCCTGATCTGCTTCATGAAGGGGGCGTTCGGCGGTGGTTTTGCGATTGTCGGGATTCCGTTGCTGTCGTTGGTGATGGACCCGATCACGGCTGGCGGGCTGTTGGCGCCGCTGTTTGTCGCCATGGACTTGTTCAGTCTGCGCTACTGGAAGCCCTCAACCTGGTCGAAACCGGATCTGCGCCTGCTGGTACCAGGACTGGTCGTCGGCATCGGCCTGGGTTATCTGCTTTTTCGGGTGCTGGATCACCGAGCGATCGCCATCGTAATGGCGGTGGTCACCCTGCTGTTTGTCGGTTTGTGGTTCAAGGCGGGTGGAGAAGTCCGCGTGAAGCCGCGCTCATCGCCCAAAGCGCTGGCCGCCGGCCTTACATCGGGCATCACGACCATGGTCGCGCACTCCGGCGGGCCGCCGCTGGCGATCTATCTGTTGCCGCTGGGCCTGAGCAAACAGATGTATGCCGGAACGACAAGCCTGTTTTTCACGGTCGGCAATCTGCTTAAAGCCGTACCCTGGCTGCTGCTGGCCAAACCCAGCGGCAACGTCCTGACGCTGATGCTCGTCAGCCTGCTCGCCGTACCCAGCGGGGTCTGGCTGGGCTGGCGGCTGCACGCCAGACTGGATCAGCGCCAGATGTACCGCGCCTGTTATGGCTTGCTGGTAGTCACAGCGCTGAAACTGTTGTGGGATGGTGTCGAGGGATACATGGCCTGAGTGAATTCTCAGGCCAGATCCGGTTTACTTGAACACCGGCACGGCAGCCGACCCGTCCGACTGTTTGAGATACTCACGCAACCGCCCACCGATTTCCGCAATCTTCGCCTCCCCCTCTCGCAAGGCTTGCGGGTTGGTGTGCACGGAGTAGTTTCCCAGCGCCAGGTCATAGGGATGTGGTTGCGCCGAGCCGATCACGAACACCGTGCCTTCGCGCATGGCCTTTAGCGTCACGGCGCCGTTGCCAGGTTCGAAGACCGCCATTTCACCCGCGCTGACCAGATCCGGCGCCGCCAGCAATCCACGGCTGACACTCAGCCATAACGACTCGTGACCTTCGGGTGGGGTGTACGTCCAGGATTCCCCGGCACCCAGCGTGACCAACAAGTAATTCATTCCCGCAGGCGCTCTAACCGGGCTCTGGACGCCTTGGTGCAAGCCGAGAATCACCCGCGCCGGCCCCACTTCAGGCATCGCGCCGGACTCAAGGTATTGGCTGTCGACACTGGCGTTTTCCAGCTCTGGAGGCAGCGCCACCCACAGTTGAAAGCCCTGAACCCGCTCCGAAGTACCCACCGACATTTCCTTGCCGTGCCAGACGCCGCCGCCCGCTCGCATCCACTCCACGCCGCCGTAATCAATCATGCCCTTGCCCGACTCGGCGTCCTCAAACCGCAGGTTGCCCTCGGTAATCACCGTCACGGTGGCGATCCCCGAATGCGGATGCATCGGCATGCCGTGAATGAACGAGGCCTCGCCTTCAAACAGATCGAGAAACACAAACGGCTTGATCAGATGCCCCAGATCCGAAGGGCTCATCAGTCGCACGATCGCGCCATGCCCACTGCCGCTGGTGCGATAACGGATTGCTCGGAGGGTATGGGTCTCACGGGTATAGCCAGAAAGTTGTTGCTGAACGGTCATGATGATTACTCGGTTCTGTCGCGGGGTGCGGCCAACAAAAAAATGCTGAAGCGCGGTGAAGGAGCCTGTCCTTCACCGCGCTCGGGTATCAACCGCGACGAGCGTCGAGGCTGAAGCGGCCGGCACCGAAGGCCACGACCTGCAACAGGCCACCGGCCATGGCGATGTTCTTGAAGAAGTGGATGAACTGGTTCTGGTCAGCCAGTGCACTGTGGAAGGCCAGTGCGGTGAACACGCTGAACGCAGCCAGCACAGCGGCGACGGTGCGGGTGCGGTATCCGGCGATCAACGCCAGGCCACCACCGACTTCAACGATGATCGCCACTGCCAGCGCCACTTGTGGAAGCGGCAGGCCCACCGAGCCGATGTAACCGATCATCATGGCCGGCGCGGCGAGTTTGGAAAAACCGGAGAGAATGAAAATCACGCTGAGCAATACGCGACCAATCAAGGCAGCCGAAGCTTGTTTGGTGTCGGAAGCGTTCTGTTCAGAAGCCTGTGTTTGAGCGATGTTTGCAGAAGTAGCCATGGGAGTATTTCCTTCAATGGGGTCCGGTTCGACTTGAACCGTCCGGATGAAGAAATGTTGCGCCTCGGCAGCTCATCTGAATAGCCGACTAATTTAGATCATTACGTTCGATAAAATAGGTAAGCTGCATATTCCACGGTAACGCGCCCATGGCGACTCAAGGACACAGGCATGATCTCCGATCCAGGCACACCGACACTCGATCAACTGCGCGTATTCCTGACTGTCGTCGAAGTCGGCAGTTTTGCAGCCGCTGCGCGCAAGCTTCACCGGGCGACGTCGGTGATCAGCTACTCGATCGCCAACCTTGAGATGCAATTGGGCGTCACCTTGTTCGATCGTGAAACCACCCGCAAACCGCAACTGACCGACGCCGGCCGCACCGTGCTGGCCGAAGCCCGGACCATCGCCAACGGCGTGCATGGCTTGAGAGCCAAGGTCAAAGGCCTCCTTCAGGGACTTGAAGCCGAAGTGCATGTGGTGCTCGACGTCATGCTGCCCGCCGAGCGCGTGGTGGATGCGCTGAAATCCTTTCGGGAAGAATTCCCCACCGTCGCCTTGCACCTGCACATGGAAGCACTCGGCGCAGTGACTGAACGGGTGATCAATCGCGGCGCGGTGGTCGGCGTCAGCGGGCCCATGAACGACGGCATCAACGGCATCGAAAGAATCGGCATCGGCAGCGTCGAGCTGATTCCGGTGGCAGCGCCAAATCATCCGCTGGCTTCGGGCGAAGCCAACGTTCCCGGTGCCGGACGTGAGCATACGCAACTGGTGCTGTCCGATCGCTCACGCCTGACCAAAGACAGGGAGTTCGCCGTGCTGAGCAACCGCACCTGGCGCCTGGCGGACCTGGGTGCCAAACACATGTTGCTGCGCGAGGGCATCGGCTGGGGGAATATGCCGAAGCCGATGATTCAGGAGGATCTGGACAGCGGCCGACTGGTACAGCTGGATTTGTCGGAGTACACCAGCGGGCAATACACCTTCGATGCGATCTACCGTACCGATGTGCCACCGGGGCCGGCGGCGCGGTGGTTGATCGAGCGGTTTGTACAACAAGGCAAGGCGCACGTGACGGCTGTCTGAAGCGCCCGCGAAACCAATTGATATTTCACTGAAAAAAGAGCACGACATGGAGTTATCTTTGATCAAAGAAATGTTCGAGTATTCGGCTTACGCCATTCTCGGAATTCTGGGTCTGTTTATTTGTTTTTGCGGGTTGTTCGTTTGGCAAAGCCGTTTATTGCCAAGCCGGCTGAATGACATTGGTTGGAAAAGAGTTGATTACGCCTGGATCATCGCGGGCTCGATGGGCCTCATATTTCAATTTATCCAGGTTGGCCTGGACTCAAAGCTTTCAAACCTGAGAGTGGAAGAAACCTTTGGTCAGCTTTCTGCCCAGTCCCTGAATATCGCAGCAGACGAGTTAAGCGATGCCAGAATCTGCTTGCCAATTTCAGTGAAAAAAGACGACGTACTGGAGCGCGAATCAGCCCAGCAGCTCGCTAGCGCCTGTGATCTGTTTCAAAAAATTCGTCCTGTAAACCGCGTGGACACTAAAGTAGACAGAAACGTTTTCATGAATTACGACAGCGTTTTTCCAGAGGCTGAAAGATTTTCCGATCCGCTGATCGTTGAACAAGTGAAGCGCTTCAAACGGGCCTACGCCGATTACGAGGAACAGGCTCAGGCATTACACAAAACGCAATACGCTGCCTACGTCTACGAACGGTACCTGAAACTCCTTCAATTAATGGCAACACCTCTTCTGGTGGTCGCGGTTGCCCTCAGACTGGCCAAGGTGAAGGGTGAAATTCGATTAAAAACCCACCCTATGGAAAATAAACCGGACAACTCCATCTCCCCGCAAGCGCTGGCCAATGCGGTAAAGGGACTGGCAACTTCGGCCCAAGTGGACGACCTGGTCGTCAGGCTCAATAAACTCGAAAGTTCAAACCGGCTCAAACTGAACATTATCTTCATAATGATGTTTGTACTCGGCGCGGGGATTATCTCGGTGTTTATGCTCTCGAACGTTCACTAGAACCAGAACTTCAGTGATTCAATTATCAGGGTTTGCCGCAATCTCGCGCCTGCGTCGCAGGAGCTTTACATCCTTCAACGAAGTTGACGAGCGGTCATCCGAATGTTCAGATGCCGCCCTGTTTCAGGTGTCCCATGCCGCCGTGCATGGGGTGAAACGGGAAACCGGTACGTTCTTTTCGAACAAGTCCGGTGCTGCCCCCGCAACGGTAGGCGCGTGATGCTTTCGACACACCACTGTGGCCAGACGGCCATGGGAAGGTGAAAGCATCCATACGCGCAAGCCCGGAGACCGGCCTGAAATTCTGTTTGGCAAAATCCTGCGGTGGGCGGGCATGGGCCGGTGTCGGCGTGTGCGCGATGCCTTCTCCTGCATGCTCTTCTGCGAAGATCCTTTCGAGAAGATAATGATTCGACCTTTCAACACTCCGGCTCCATCCCTGTTGCTTGGCTGTCTGTTCAGCCCCCTGTTGCTGGCGGACGACGCGCCGCTCGAACTCACTCAGCAAATCGTTTCCGCACCGTCCGTGGAGTCCACGACCGTGGCCGACATGGCGCAATTCGGCAGCAAGGTCGAGATCGTCACCCGCGAGCAGATCGAGCGCGCCGGCCCCAGCGCCGATGTCAGCCGCGTCATGCAGATGTTCATTCCCGGCCTGTATGTCGCGCCGAAAAACGGCCCGTTCGACTACGGCACCTATTCCCAGCTGGGCGGGCGCAACGATGACACGCTGATCCTGCTCGACGGCGTGCGCCTGAACAATCGCCTGTACGGCGGCCTGTATCTGGACACCCTGCCGGCCAACGCCATCGAACGCATCGAAGTGCTCAAGGGCGGGCAGAGCCTGCTGTTCGGCACTCAGGCCGTGTCCGGCGTGATCAACATCGTCACCCGCAGCCCGCAGACTCGCAAAGCCTCCGGCGAAGTGAACATGGGCGTGGATACCTTCGGTGGCACCACCGAGGATGCGCGGGTCGAGAACATCTTCACCAACGGTTTCGGCGACCTGGGCTTGCTGGCCTACGTCAGTCATAACGTCTCGGACGGCTATCAGCCGTTTCGCAATCGCGACATCAAGAACGACAGCGAAAAGAAGCGCGCCTACGAAGTCACCACCTTCGGCGGCAAGGCGATTCAGTCCTTTGGCGACGACGCGCGCATGGAGCTGTTCTACCAATACGCCGACGCCAACCTCGACTTCGCCCGCCCGGTCGACAACCACAAGACCACCAACGACCGCGTCCAGCAGATCGCCACGGCGACCTTCGAACAGAACATCAACGAGCGCCTGAGCTATTTCGTCAAAGGCCACATCAACGACTGGGACACCCGCTACACGCGCATCAACAACACCGCCAATGGCGGCACCAGAACCATCAACCACAACGACTACTGGGGCTTCACCGACTGGGGCGTGCAGGCCGAAGGCAAAGCTGAATTGCCCGGCGGCCATGTGCTGGTGTTCGGTACGGACAACCAGTGGTTCAAAGGTCAGGACGATGTGCTGATCATCGACAATGACAAGGCCGAAGCCCACGCGCTGTACACCCAGTTGCGCCCGCAGATCGACGCCCTGCCCGACTGGCACCCGAGCATCGGCATTCGTCACGAAGCCATGAGCGGCGGCGACAGCGCCACGGTCGGCATGCTCACTTCGCTGTATGACCTCAATGAACACTGGGCACTGCGCGGCCAGTACGGCACCGCCTACAAACTGCCGAACGCCGAGCAACTGTTCGTCAACGAACCGGGTGACGAGTTGGGCAACCGCAACCTGAAACCCGAGAAAAGTCGCAATGCCGAACTGGGTCTCGACTATAAGGGCTTGCTGCTCGATCGCGAGTTCAGCGCCAGCGTCACCCTGTTCAAACGCAAGATCGACGACCTGATCACCCTCGACGACATCCAATGGGTCAACGGCCAGGGGCGGATCCAGATGCGCGGTTTCGAGGCGGACGCGAAACTGGCGCTCAACGAGCAATGGAGCCTGCAAGCGGACATGACTCGCAACCTCACCGAATCGCGCGCCGGGGTGACGCTGAACGATGTGCCGAGCTTCTTCGCCCGCTCGCGCATCGGTTACGAGTCGGTTGACCGGATGTGGGGGGCCGGCGGCGCGATCCGCTACATTCGCGATGTGATCAGCTCGAAACAGGTCGAGTACGGCCATTACTCCGTGGTGGACGCCGACGCTTATCGCTACCTGGACGGCGCGCACCAGCACCGGTTGAGCCTGCTGGTGGAAAACCTGTTCGACCGCGATTACGTCACCAGCCGCTCGAACAACGTCGACAACCTCGGACGGCCGTTCACCTCCGAAGTGCGCTACACGTACCGTTTCTGATGGCTGAAATCAAAACCATCGACGGCGTCGACACGCACCCGGACTGGTCGCATGTTCCCGCCCATGCCCGCCACGTATTCCTCTGCACCGGCCCGCGCTGCACCCAGCGCGGCGCCTTGCAGATATGGAAAACCCTGCGTCGGCACTTGCTGGCGCATGACCGCATCGAGACACCGGGCGGGGTTTTGCTGACCCGCACGCACTGTCAATTCCCGTGCAACCTGGGGCCGGTCATGACGGTGTATCCGGAGACCTGCTGGTATGGCGTGCGCAGCCACGCGGATGCGCAACGGCTGGTCGAAGTGCACCTGGTGGGCGGCGAAGTGGTCGAGGATCTGTTGATCAAGGAGCGCTCGTGAGAACGCTGTGCTTTCTGGCGGGCGCCCTGCTCTGCGCTTCTCCGATTCTGGCAGATGATTACCGCAATTGTGGCGAGACCTGGCACCTGCCGGCATCACCACCGTCGCGGATTATCGCCCTCAATCAGCATGCGGCCGATCTCGTGTTGGCGTTGGGCGCGGGCCCGGCGCTGGCCGGCGTCGCCTATCTGGATGACACCGGTGCGCCGCAATCCGAGTACTTCGGCGTGCCGGTGATTTCGCCCCGCTATCCATCGAGCGAAGTGCTGTACGCGCAGAAACCGGATCTCGTGGTCGGCGGCTTCGCCACGGCGTTTGGCAACGGCGTGACGTCACGCAGCGGGCTGGGGCGCAACGGCGTGGCTTCGTACTTGCTGGAATCGGCCTGCAACGGACATTCGCTGGATTACTTCGAACACATCCGCAACGACCTCTCGACCCTCGGTGCCTTGCTGCACAAGCAGCAGCGCGCTCGGGAACTGAGCGATGCAATGGATGCCGATCTGGAAAAGGCCAAGGCGTTAACCCGCCCGGGCAGGCCACTGTCAGTGTTCTATCTCGACAGCGAGGTCAATGGTCTCGACAGCGAAGGTCGACGGGGTTTCGTCACCACCCTGCTGGCCGCAGCCGGGGCTGGAAACCTGTTCGCCGAGATCAATCAATACCGGGTGACCGTCAGCCGCGAAACCCTGCTCGCCAGTGATCCGGATGTGATCCTGCTGGCCGACGCGCAATGGTCGCCGGCCAGTCGCAAGCGTCAGTTGCTGATGCAAGATCCGGTGCTGTCGACCCTGCGGGCGGTGCGCGAGAACCGGATCATCGATATTCCCTTCACGCATCTGTTGCCGACGGTGGGTAGTGGTCGGGTGGCGCTGGAGTTGGCGCGACAGCTCAAGGCATTGAGTCCTTAAAGGAGTCCTTAAAGGGGACAGATTTATTTTTCCTGCCTCCGGCTGAAAGGCGTTTCGCGAGTTCTTGGTGAGAATCCCGCACCGCCGCCATTCATGGCGGCAAATGACGATTTTCAATGCGTCCAGCTTTCGGTACTCCCGATTCGCGTTTACCATACGCCCAACTCGTATTACCGCGGCTGCTGAACCCGGTATTCACGAGGACAGACCATGAACAGAACCCGCGCCTGGAGACGCACCCAGGCCCGTAAACACGGCAATGACAAAGCGGTTCGTCCGCCAACTTTCAAACCGGAAAAGAACTGGAAGTTGATGTACATCCGATCCACCAAACTGGTCAGGGCTCGCCAACTCGGCATGAGCTACCCCATTCGTTCCACCCGCCAATTGCTGGATCAAGAGTGACGAACCTACTGTTCATTTGCAGTCGTAACCAATGGCGCAGCCCAACAGCGGAAGCAGTCTGGCGCCGCCGGCCCGGCTTCAATGTTCGTTCAGCGGGCACCAGCCCCAATGCACGCAAGACCATCGGCCCAGCGGATATTCGCTGGGCCGATTTCATTTTTGTGATGGAAACCAAACACCTGAATCGCCTGCAGGCCGAGTACGCCCGGCTGCTGGAGCACAAGCGAATTCACTCGCTGGACATTCCGGATGACTATCACTACATGGATCCGGAGCTGGTAGAACTTCTTGAGAAATCGGTAAAACCCTACCTCCCTGACTGACTTCTCCGTCGCCAGGCAATGAAACAAATAAAACGGAATTCCCCTCATGCCTGCATCATATGGGGACAGATCTATTTTTCAATCGAAGGCGCCGTTTAGCACTTCATAAATCAACCCGGTGGCCAGCGCGACCAGGATCAGATCGGTGCCGACCTGCTGCCATTCGTAGCCGTCGTAGTGCGGCAGTCTGCCGACCAGTCGACCATCGAGCTTCTTCGCAATCCCGGGTGGGAGCGGCTTGCCCCGGGCCAGGTTCTTCTGGATCCCGGGCGGCAACGCCGGGCCCGGGGTCCAGTAGCCGCGATACCCGTCCACAATCCCGATCACCCCGGCGTAGTCGATACTCGGACCATGCCCCTGATACCCGTCCCCGCCTTTTTTCCCCTGATTGCCATGGCCCTGGCTGTTATGCGGATTGCCTTTGCCCTGCCCCTTTCCGTTGCCAGGATCGGCCAGCGCTGTCACCGAACTGCTCAGCAGCGCAATACAGGTCGTGGTCACAATCAATGTGCGTAAACCGGACATCGGTCGTTCCTTGAATGAATGGGTGTCTGTGGATTCTAGTCAGTTTTTTTACAGGTATGGAGAGACGGCCCTGTCATCGCGGTTTGTGACGATTTTCGATGCGTGCAGCTTCCGGTACTCCCCGATTCGCGCTTACCATGCGCCCGACTCGTATTACTGCGGGGAAGAAGTCTGGCGCCGTTGTCCCGACTTCAACGAAAAGGAATTCACCCCATGTTTGAACGGAACAAACTGGTTCCAGAATTGATGGTCACGGATCTGCAGGCCAGCCTCGCGTTCTGGGTCTCCTGCCTGGGGTTCAACATCGCTTATCAACGCCCTGAAGATGGCTTCGCCTACCTCGACCTGAATGGCGCTCAAGTCATGCTCGAGCAGGTTGAACCGAATGCAGGCCAGTGGCTGACGGCGGATCTGAGCAAGCCTTTCGGAAGAGGCGTCAATCTGCAGATTGACGTTGAGGCGGTTGCCCCCATCATCGAAAGACTGGGCACTGCCCAGGTCTCACTCTATAAAACCTGCAAAGACACCTGGTATCGAGCTGACGATGTCGAAGTCGGCCAGCGTGAATTTCTCGTTCAGGATCCCGACGGTTATCTCGTAAGACTGGTAGAACGTCTGGGCGAACGTCCTGTTTGCCCGATTTGATCAAGGAAGATAAAAACAATGAAAAACGCTTTCCGCATCCTGCTTCTGATCTGCTTTTCGGCCAGCGCACACGCTGACGAAAACCCCATCGGTTTCCGGACCGCCACACTGCCGGATGCGCACAACGACCGTCCGCTGGAGATGGTCGTCTGGTATCCCGCCAAGACCACCGCCACCCCGCAGTTGATTGCCGACGATATTGTGTTCTTCGGGACGGCGGCAGTGCGCGATGCACCACCGACTACCGGTGAGCATCCGTTACTGGTGCTCTCGCATGGTTACCGAGGGAACTGGAGCAACCAGGCCTGGCTGGCCACCGCCTTGGCCCGTCAGGGTTACATCGTGGCGGCGGTCAACCATCCCGGCACCACGACGCATGACCGCAGTCCTCAAGCCGCTGCACAGTTGTGGCAACGACCTGCCGACATCAGCCGCGTCATCGATGCGGTCACCGCTCGGCCCGAGCAAACGGGTGCCGTTTCGATGCGGCGAATTGCGGTAGCCGGCCATTCACTCGGCGGCTGGACCGCCCTCGAAATCGCCGGTTCACGGTTCGATCCCGAGCGCTTTGCGAAGGACTGCACAGCCCATCAAAAACTGGCCAGTTGCTCGGTCTACAAGACGATCAACGTCGCCGACACGCCAGAATCGAAGAGCCGGATGAGCGCGGACTTGAGCGACAAACGCGTCAGCGCGATCGTTTCACTGGACCTGGGCCTGTCACGCGGGATGACCGATACAAGCCTCGCCGCGCTACCGATTCCGACACTGGTGATTGGCGCTGGCGTACCGTCAGAAGACCTGCCCGCCCAATTGGAGTCGGCCAACCTTGCCAAGCGGCTGCCTTCGGCATCGTCGCAGTATGTCGAGATCAGCGACGCCAGCCATTTCAGCTTCATGGCATCGTGCAAGCCCGGCGCAGTGGAGTTGCTTGAAGAAGACTCGCCAGGCGACGGCATCATTTGCGGGGATGGCGGCGGCCGTTCGCGTGAAGTGATCCAGCAACAGGTGGTGGCCTTGATCGACGGGTTTCTGACCCGGTCACTCCCGAACTGATGACGGTGTTGCCCGTGCAGCACCGGGCGGCGCTTGATGAGTTTGAAAGGGCTGAATAACAGCGGGTTTTGACCAAGGTGACTCTGGATGACGGTACGGCAATGGATGCCTTTGTCTACGCCCTGCGCTAGACAGCTTCACCAATACGGCTACGCCCTGCTCCGCCAGGCAATCCCGGCTGCATGGCTGACCGGACTTCGGACCACGTTCGACACCGGTGTAAGGCCCTCAAGCGAATGGCCCGTGCCCCGTGGCATCGACTGGCGCCATTCGCTGCTGGACACGGATCCGACCGTTCAGGCCGTGTGCCGATTGCCACAAGTGCTGGCGGTGGTGGGCGAGTTGATCGGCGAACGCTTCTTCCTCTCCCAGGTGGAGGGCCGCGAGCCGCTTGCCGGTGGCGGCCATCAACAGTTGCACCGAGACTTGTCGACGCAACGCCCTGGCGACACCGTCAACGCGCTGGTGTACCTCGACGATTACGGTCCCAACAACGGCGCAACCCGCATCGTCCCCGGCAGCCATCGCCCTGCACTCGGCGAGCCCCCGTTCGATTTCACTGACGAGTCCCGCTCGGTGCAGCTTTGCGGCAGTGCTGGCGACATCCTGATCTTCGATGCCGACCTGATCCACGCTGGCAGCTTGAACCCCACCGGCACACGCCGCCGCACTCTATTGATCACCTGGTTTTCTGAATCTCTCTACGCCACACACCTGGAAACAGTGAGCCTCAGAAACATACAAATGGACACGACCGAGCGGTTCGATCCGGCGGACTTCGTCCTCGAACCCCTGAACTGAAGCAGCCACCCGCCACTGAAGGAACGTGACGCCCCATGGACGACACCACGCAGTACAGAATTGCCACCGCTGAAGATGCATTGATCGTTTGCGAACTGGGCCAGATTCTCAACGCCGTCCACCACGCAGCCCGCCCCGACATCTACACCGCCACCACCGAGGACTTCGCCCGTGACCTGCCGCACTGGATGAACTACTTCGACAAACCGGGTCAGGTTGTCTTCATTGCACACGCCGGTCAGCAGCCCGCAGGTTTCATTGCGGCGAGCCTATCGGCCAGCACCAGCCCGCTGATGCAACCCATGAACATCGTGCGCATCGGATCGGTGTGCGTCGCCGAGGCCTTCTGGGGCAAAGGCATCGGCCGTCAATTGATGGAGCGGGTCAAAGGCTGGGCCATCGAACACAACGCCCAAGAGTTGAGATTATCCGTCTGGCCGTTCAATGAACGCGCGGCACGGATGTATGCAGAGTTCGGGTTCGAGAGCCGCACCGTCGATATGGGTATGCGTTTGTCCCCGGCATGATCAACGCCGACCGTGCCACGACGTATGCATTCTCAATGCGCACGTCGTGACGCAGCCTCACTCATTGCACGCTGATGTACTGGAATTTCGCCTGGGCTTTTTCTACGGCACTGCGCGCCGCATCCTTCTGACCCTCACCGCCCGCGTAATAGATGCGCATGCCATTCAGGTCGAGCGACTCAAACGCATTCTTGATGATGGCCACGTCGAGTGACGTCCCCGCACCGATGATCAAGAAGCCGCTTTCGCCGGCAGACTTGGCGATCAGCAGTTGTTGCTTGAGCAGCGTGGCGTTGGCCCCGCCGCCGGCTGCAATCGCCAGATTGTCGGCGATCAGGCCGTGACTCTGGATTTTGGTTGCGGGCAGGCTGACCTTGTTCTGCCCGGCAGGAAGGGTCATGACATGGGCGTCGGCGGCTTCCCGGTAAATGGCATCGTCGCTCTTGCCGTGGGATGCACAACCGGCCAGAAGGGCCAATACAGACGCAGCAATCAGTAATTTCACGTTCTTTCCTTGTGAGTGTGGCTCCATGAACACGCAGGATAAGGGAGGCTGCCGTTGGTCAGCAATTCATTTGACTTGGTTGCCTTGAGCAACTATATAGTTGCTCAAGGCAACCATTTGAGCACCCACCATGTCCACGCCCCCTCTCATCGAACGAGCCGACATCGTCCGCCAGTTCAACCGTTTCTACACCCACCAGATCGGCGTTCTGCAGGAACACCTGCTGCAAAGCGATTACTCGTTGACTGAGCTGCGCATCCTCTACGAACTGGCCTCCCGCGGCGACCTGACCAGCGCCGACCTGCGCCAGATGCTGAGCCTGGACGCGGGCTACATGAGCCGGATCATCAGCGGCTTCGACAAAAAAGGCCTGATCCAGAAAGTCCCCTCTGCCACCGACGCCCGCGCCAGCCAGTTGCACATCACCGACCTCGGCCGCGAAATACTCGCCCCGCTGGAACAAGCGTCGCGGCAGGAAGTCATCACCCTGCTCGAACGCATGGCCGAGCCGCAGCAACTGCAATTGATCGAGTCCATGAAGCAGATCCAGACCTTGCTCGAGGGCCGCCAACAGCCGACTTACCTGTTGCGCGACCCGCAACCCGGCGACATGGGGCTGGTGGTGCAGCAACAAACCGTGATCTACACCCGCGAATACGGCTGGAACTGGGAGTTCGAAGCGCTGGTCTCCGAGATCGTCGCCAAGTACCTGCGTGAGTTCGAGCCTGCCAGCGAACGCTGCTGGATCGCGGAAAAGGACGGCAAGGTGGTGGGCTCGGTGTTTGTCATCCGGCACGACGCAACCACGGCAAAACTGCGCATGCTGTTTGTCGACGCCAGCGCTCGGGGGTTGGGGATCGGCAACCGACTGGTTGAAGAGTGCCTGCGCTTTGCCCGGGATGTCGGGTACGAAAAGATGATTTTGTGGACCACCAGCAATCTGGTAGAGGCTCGCCGTCTGTATCAGCGAGCGGGGTTTCAATTAATGGAAGAAGAGTCAATTCAGAGCTTTGGAAAAGAGCTTGTAAGTCAGACCTGGGCGATTGAGTTGTGATGCTCCACTTCCTCTGATTCGCTGTGTGCAGGTCAATCATTTGGCGTTGCCTCCCGGCGCACTCTTGGTTTTTCAAACGCCAACTGGTAGCGTGCGGCACCTCGCTGTATTGCCCGATCCCTTTCGTCATTCGTGACCTGTAAAAGGCAGACGTGCACGAGTACCGTTGCCCCACTCGAGGGCACCGACGCAGGACGCATCGGGCGATGCACAGTCATTCGCAAATGGAGTTCACAATGACGCAAAACAGCACCGTGCTGTCCGGCATCCAGCTGGATCAATTCATGGATCGTCTTGAGGCCGAGCATCAGGAACATGGTGTCGACTACCTGTTGGGCCAGCTGCGCGGCCAACCGCTCAAGGCAACCTCGCTGGAATCGATCGGACGGCTACACGTGCTGTGGGTCAACGCGGGTGATGCAGACGCGGCCAGGGCGGTACTGGCCGGCGACGGCCAGGCACTGATCGAAGCTACGCCTGATGATGAGCGCAACGAACTCAAGGTCAACCTGCTGATCTACCAACTGCGGCTGGACAACTACCTCAAAGATGAGCAGGGCCTGCTTCAGGCGCTCGACACCCTTCAGCAATTGACCAACGAGCCGCTGCCGTTCGATATCGAGCAGTACCGGCGCTACCGCATTTTCGAAGATCTCCAACATGCCACACTCGACGTCGCCCTGAAGACCATCGAAGTGCGTCACACCCTCGCCCTGATCAACCCCGACCGTCATGCACTGCGGGCCTGGGACGATGCCGATCAACACCAGCGACGGGCCCAGGCGCTGGCCGCCCATGAACGCGACGAAGAAGCTCGCGAAGCCGCGCTGGCGGCAATTGCCGCATTACGCACCGCTGGCGAAGATCAGGATGTCGACGGTAACGACTGGCTGTGGCTGGGCGATGCGCTCATCGAAATCGTTCCGTTGCGCCTGGCGATGTTCGAACAGCCGGTTGTGCGATTGATCGCCGAATTGTCGCTGCCCCAGCGTCGAGAATGGGAAGTGCGCCTGGCACGTCTGGCCGCCCGCTCATTGCAGGCCCAGGGCGACCTGGCCGGTGCTTTGAAAATCTGTGAAGTGGCGACCCTGAGTCTGGATTCCGGCGGCGGTGACAACTTCGTTGACTTCCATTTGCCTTGGCTGCTTGAAAACGGCCAGATCGACGACGCCGGGCAACGTGCATTCATGGAAACCTATGAAATGCGCGGCAAAATGTGGCCGGGCACGGCCTACTGGGTACAAGATCGCCTGCTCGATGCCGAGGATCAGTCAGCGTGGTGGCCATTGTGCGTGATGCGTGCCTGTGATGATCAGAGGGTGCTGGAGCGATTCACGTCCGGCCTGCCGTGGCGGGACGAGTCGACCCCGTCCATGGGCCCGCTGCTCGATGCACTGCATGACGCGCGCGATGACCTTGAGCAAATCGACAACGTCTTCACTCTGGCCCTTGCAGAAGCCCGGCGACGCGCGCCGAATCACCCGTGGATCACTCGCCTGGTGGCGGTGCGTGAACGTCAGGCCGGGCGCATCGACGCCAACACCGAACTGACGATGCTGCGCGAGGCGGTTTCGGCCGGCGATCTGCAGGACTACCGCAGCGTCTACAGCCTGTTCAGCGCCCACGCCAATGTGTTCGGCATATCCGATGCCTTGCGCCAACCCTTGCCGCCATTGGCCAGTGGCATGTACTACTACAATTTTGCGACTTCCCTTGAAAGCGTGGTCGAAGCGCATGTCGAGAACCTTTCAAGCGAGGAGACAGATTCGGCCTGGTGGCGGCTGCGAGAAGTACAAAAGGCTGCTTACGAACAGGGCCAGGCCCGTATGGAGCAATGCTTCGCCAACGGCCACGGGCACCGCTACGATGCCTGCGCGCACCTGTACTCGATGCTGTGCAACAACCTTGCGCTCAATTACCAATGCTACAACGACAAACTGATGGGTCTGGCCCTTGAGTTGCATAGCCGTGGCATCGCCGCCAGCCCGTTCGCCGAGCACTATCAGGGCATCCTCGACAACCGCATTCTGCTGAACGATAACCCGGGCATCGCCGAAGCCGCCGAACAACTCTGGCACTACGCAGCCGACTATGGCTACGGCCGCCACGACCCGGAAGATTACGTACAGGACGTCACCCGCGCCCTGTTTCAACTGGACCGCGAGCGCGAGATTCTGATCTGGCTGGAGCGCGTTCTCAAATGGCAGGAAGATCGCGAAATCAGCGACAAGGACCTGGAATATTCGCCACTGTTCGCACGAATGAAAATTGCCCTGTACCTGTCATACAGCCTGCCGGAGGCGGCCACTAGCCTGTGGCTACGTTACGCGCCGGTCATTGATGAACTCGCCGAACCCTCTCTGCTGGCTTGTGCCGGCGATGTGCTCAAGAGGCTCGAGCGCAAGGCAGAGGCCGTGGCCTATTATCAGCGCTCCATTCTGCGCAGTGATCCGAACAACGAAGTTGATCGGGGAAACAATGAAATGATCCGCCAGTGGATCGCCGAGCTGCAGGCGCCGGCAAAACCGGCCGGCAAGGCCTGGTGGCAGATATGGAAGTGACACCGGAGCTGCGAACGTCCGGTTACGCCCCGCGCAATGCACTCAATGCCGATCAACTCAAGCGTGGCATTGCCGAGCGCAGCAAGGCCCGAGGTGATGCGCCAGAGGTGGGCAAATGGTTGCTCAACCATTTCTACCGTCATCTGGTCGGCAATTTCGAGCCTGCGCGACGAATCCTGAGCATGGGGCAGGCTATCGAGGCATTGGGAGCCGAGCCGCCATCCTGGGTAGTCAGGCATTTGAGCGAGGCCGGCAGAGATTCACTTGCACCGCTGGTGTGGATCGATCCGCAGCAGGCCCCACTGCTGGCCCAGGAGGCCTTGCTGGTGGAGTTCCTGACCTCGCGCCAGGGCACAGCGCTCGCGGGCAAGCTCGAACGCATCAACTGCCCCCAGGCGTTGTTGCTGTGGCAAAAGGAACACGCGCAGATGGCGGCGCGGGTCGAACAAGGCTGGCGCCAGAGCCAGCCCGAGGCCTTGCTTGCGCGGGTGACCACCGCTGAGCACCTATTGCAGGAACTGCGTCCCGAAAGTTCCTTGCTGCGCGCGGAAATGGCCTTTGAAAGCTACGTGATGCGCCACTGTCTGGGCCAGTTCGCCGATCGCCGCGCCTTGACTGGCGGCTACGGCGAACGCTATGCCGAAGCGGTGGAACAGCAGCGCATGCGCGTGTTCAGTTTGCGTGACAGCCAGGGCCAGCCACACATCACCATCAGCCTGATCGTCCAGGCCGACGGCACCTTGACGGTCGAGCAGGTCAAGGGTAAGCAAAACCGGCCTCCGGTCGAGCGCTATTACCAGGACCTGCTGCAGTGCCTGAATGCCCTGGGCACCGACCAGCAGACACCCGCCGACTGTATCGCCATCGGCATCGTGCGTACCGAAGCAGGCTGGCTGCGTATCGAGGAGGTCAACGACCCGACCGCCCAGACTCGCCTGGTTGCCCGATATCCGCAACTTTACGAGCGCCTCGATGCACCGTCCGCCATGGTCGAATGGCTGGTCGCCGGGCGTCAGCCGCAGCAATTCCTGCAGGCTGCCCCGAAGACGGTGTCGGTCAAGTACGCCATCCGGCATATTTTCAGCACACACATCGAGCGTCAGCCCAAAGACCCGCTGTACCTCACCGAAGGTGTGCCGTGGCCGGAAATGACCTCGCCAATGGCCGAGGAAATCCAGGCCTGGCAGGCCCGGGCAAGGTAAGGAGAGCGGCATGTTTTTGCTTATCGCAGTTGTTGTTTCAGCCTGGATGTTGTGGCGAGCATTCAGACCGCGTGGCGCCCAGTTGTTCAGCCAACGCAGGCACTGGTCGCTGCTGCTGGCCAGGCCCATGGCCGATGCGATGGACGTCGAGGGCTTCTACTCGCCGGCGTGCGATCACTTCACCGAGCAAGCGCAGACGATCGTGCGGGCAGCGCTGCTGCACCAGGCCGGGATACGCAGCGATTGCAATGACGAAGCGGTGCGGTCGCATTTCAATGCGACCCTCGAACAGCGATGGTACGGCCTCGATCTGCAGGCACTGAAGGTTGGCGATGAGCCCCGTGCGGCCATGGCCTTTGCCTGTGTGCGGGTGGCGTTTCTGGTCCGTTGTGCGCTGCTGATGCGTTGGCTCGAGCCCGACCTCGCCTGGCGTGTGCTGCTGCTCAATGCACAGCGGGCGCAGGACTGTTTCGACAGTTGGGAAGATTTCGGCAAGGCCTACCAGCTGGGGCGCGAGCAGTGGGTGGCGGCGTTTCGCGTCGATTCGCTGGGCAAGGCGTTCCATGAGCAGCACCTGCGCCAGTTGCTGACGCCCGGCAGCGGTGCCTGGGCCGATGTACTCTGGGGTACGCCAGCGGCGTTTAACCTGGTTCTGGCGAAAGCGCTTGGGTGAGCGCGTTGTGTCAGAATCGGATGGCCTGCATGGGATCGGAATCTTGTTTTTGTGTGGCGCAATACAAGCTGCCGACCCATGCAGGTCTCTTCAATTCCCGACTTCTTGATCTGTTGTAAGAAAAAGCGGGGAATTCTCAGAATCAGTCCCTTTCATATCAGTGCAAGTCAGAGGGGTTTCTTCATTGAGAGCCGTACTCGTTGCCATTCATTCCAGCAGTCCTCGGCCACTAAGTCCCGGAAACCACGTTCGTTCTCCATGTCAAAGGCGACATCGAATGGAACTGCAACACACGTGGCTTGGTCACGGATCTTGAGGACTTCGGACTCTGTGAGTGGCGAGCCTTTGTCAGTTTCGGGTCGAAACCAGTCACTCGCGAACGTCTGCTTTTGGCCGTTCTCTGCCAGTCGCGTGACTCAGAAAACCCCAAATAAATAGCCGATGTCGAACACAACAAACCGTCGGGAAGAATTACTTCCCGGGTTTCAAACGTTCGATTGCTTCGAGGAGCTGGCCGTCGAAGTACTCGGTTTCATCTCGTTCCTGGTCTTTCAGGCGGCGTTTCGCCTCGATGAGCATGTGTTCGGTGGCAATGTTCTGATTCAAAAAAGTAGCAACCATAAGATCATTCAATCTCTCCAAAGGCGTATCCCAGGCCTCCTTGCAACGCTGAATGAGTCCTGTGGGGGCATCCCCACTCCATGGACCTGCGATATCCGAGACTGCCAGGGTGGAGGTCATGAGCCTGCCTCTGTGAGCAATTGAAGGTCTGGTAATTTCGCACGCTCGGGAGTGAATGAGTGAGTGAGTGAATAGCAAAATCGAATCCAGTTTCTGGCCGTAAGCGATCATTCAAACTGAATTTAGCCCATCGTATTTTTGGCTTCGGCGTCAAACCTGCCAAGCAATGCAGCCCCCTCCGAAACCCCAAGAATTCCATCGACCGCAGCGATTTTCCGGACCACGCTGTCGAGCCGAAAATCCTCATGCCCGTACACCGCCTCAGCTTCATTGTGAACGGCATAGGCAAGGTGGGCCGCGATACGAACGCTCATTGGTGCGTCCACATCACTTCCCAGGTAATCACCCAGCAACGTCTTGATCTCAAGCAATGTGAGTGCGAGCAATCGGGTTTGGTCAGTCTGCATAGAAGGCCTTCAGTAAGCACAACGTATTTGCCAGCGGGTTTCGTCAGATAACATAACCTCTCGGCCGGGCAACAAGAAAAAGGGGGTTGATATATTTTTCAAATAATCCCCCCACCCTTTTACTCCTTTCGCATCAGTCAGATGTGTTCCTGATTCACTCAGGCGAACTCGCAAGCACTGCACTCAATTCGATCAATCGCGCCCTTCCAGAATCTCGAATGAGTTATCAAGCGGCGCGTACCCAACGGTTTTTCTAGTCTGATCAATTGAAAGGCGTTTGTAGCGGTTATCCGAGACACCATGGACAACATGGAATCCGCTCAGCTCGGCCTCGACGCATCGCTCCAGTAACGCAACGACATCCCTGAAGCTGATAAACGCAGCCACGTCCCGGGGGCTGTGGGTTTCGCCAGCATGAAATCTGGCTACGTTCGCAATACGGACCGCGATTGTCGTCATTTGACCATCGTTTGCATGCATCGAAGCCAGCGCTTCGCCAAACGCTTTGCTGACCCCGTAAAGGTTGCCTGGTTTCGGTGCCATCCCTTCATGTATCTGGACGTCTTTCGGATAACCCTCAATCGCCTGGGCACTGCTCGCGAATATGAAACGCTTGCAGCCTTGAGCTTTTGCGGCGAACAGCATGTTGTAGGTGCCGATAATATTCACAGGCAGCAGCGAAGACGTGAAGTCGGCGTCCGGGTTCGGATCAGCAGCGAGATGGATCACAGTGTCTATGCCTTCGCAGGCTTCGAGACAACTGGCCTGATCCCTGATATCGAGAGCGAAACGTTGTGCCGAGTCCGGAAGTGTTGCTACGTCTATATCGGCCAGGCGCAAATCGGATTTATCGTCCCGCGCGGTCCAGAAGGCTCTGCCGATCTGGCCCGAAGCCCCCGTGATCAAAATTTTTGGCGTGCTCATGTCCGTATGTCCTTTTGGTAAGCCTCACGCCAGCCTCTCAGGCTTGTGACCGATTCACAACATTCAAGATGATTGAAAAGTGTGAACGCCGAATGTTGTCTATGGAGGAGAACAGGTTAGAACCCGCAAGACTGGGCAGTACGAAAAAGCATCGATACACTCCCCGCTCACCACTCTACGAATGGATTCGAAATTGCGCCGGTTTTCAGTTGTTCTAATACTCAGCGTCGTTGCATATCTCGTTGTTACCTTCTTTATCACGCTGTGGCGAAGCCCTTTTAACCTCACCACCTTGATCGCTTCAGCCTACGAGGACGGCCTGGTAGTTGGCCGCAACCCTGGCAAAGCTGCCGAGTGGTATTTGAGCGCAGCAGAAAAAGGAGACCGTCTCGCGCAGTTCAAGCTCGGCCTCATTGAATATTACGGTCGAGGTGTTGAAGTTGATCGACCAAAAGGCATGCGGTTGATAAGCGAGTCGGCTGAGCACGGCAACCCGGACGCCCAGTATTTCATGGGCGTTTCGAGCATTGCGGGCCTGGAAATACCGAGGGACTTTACCCAGGCCGCTACGTGGTTTCGCAAGGCTGCAGAACAAGGTCACGCCAAATCTCAACGTCAACTCGCTACCCTTTATTACAAAGGTACCGGTGTCGAGGCAGACCCGCGGCAGGCTTTCAACTGGGCCAGCAAAGCAGCCGCCCAGGACGATAACGAGGCTCTGACATTACTGGGCACTCTCTATTTGTTTGGTCACGGCGTTTCAGCAGACCCTCAACATGCCGTGAAATTACTCACCCAAGCGGCCACTGCTGGCGACAGTCAGGCATCCGGATTGTTGGGAGCGACTTATTTCAACGGCGTGGGCACGAGCATCCCCAAAGATCTGTCAGCCGCATTAAATTGGTATACCCGCTCGGCCGAACAGGGCGAGGCCAAGGCACAGTACGTCCTCGGCGCTCTCTATAGCGGCGGCACCGATGTGCCGGTGAACTATCCACTGGCAAATCGCTGGTTGTTGCAGGCGGCCCTTCAAGGACACGCTGTTTCGCTCGTTACCCTTGCCGTTCATCTCGATAACGGGCAAGGCTTCGAGAAGAACAAGCGCAAGGCTTGCGGGTTATTGCGTGTAGCGCTCAAACAGACGCTGCCTGACGACATGGCAGGCCCCATGCGCGTGCAGCTTGAGAATGAAGAGAAGACACTTTCCCCGGAACAACTGACCGAAGTACTGGCTATGGAAAAACTCTACTCAAGCCCAGCGGGTCTCAGGGAACTGCAAGGTGATCTGACAAGCGAACAGATAGCGAAACCCGCTGAGCCGACAGGCTGAATTCGGTGGAAGCCAGCATCCCGGCCCTACTCAACCCGGAGCTCCGCATGAAGATCGGCCTCATCTCCGACACCCACAACCTCCTGCGCCCCGAAGCCCTGGCCGCGTTGCAAGGCTGCGATCAGATCATCCATGCCGGCGACATCGGTAACGCGGACATCCTCGCGCAAATGACCGAAATCGCCCCCGTCCACGCAGTGCGCGGCAACAACGATCTGAACAGTCCGTGGGCCCAAGACCTCCCCGACCTCCTGAGCGTAAACCTCAACGGCTGGTCAACCCTCCTCATCCACGACATCGCCGACGTCCCCACTGACCTCGACCCCAACGTGAAACTCATCATCACCGGCCACTCCCACAAACCCCGAATCGAATGGCGCGGCGACCGGCTCTACGTCAATCCGGGCAGCGCCGGTCCCCGGCGTTTCAAACTGCCGGTCACCCTGGCAATCCTTGAGATACAACCTGATGCCATCGAACCCCGCCTCATCTCCCTGCTGGATCCCCCCGCCTGAAACCGCTACCGTTCCCCCATCCAGAACAGGAAACCCACGTGCCATGTCCATCGCCGACAACCTCCTCGCCTTCACTTTCGCCGCCACACTGCTGACGCTGACACCCGGTCTCGACACCGCGCTGGTTCTGCGCACCGCCACCGTCGAAGGCAAGCAACAGGCCTTGCGCGCTGCGTTGGGCATCAACGCCGGTTGCCTGTTGTGGGGTGCGGCGGTGGCGTTCGGCCTCGGGGCGTTGATTGCGGTGTCGGAGCTGGCCTACAACCTGTTGAAGTACTGCGGTGCGGCGTATCTGGCGTGGCTCGGGTTGAACATGCTGCTGCGCCCTCGCCGCTCGCTGGCTCCCGCCGAAGCCAACGGCAAGCCGGGGGCCAACTGGTTTTTGAAGGGCATGCTGGGGAATGTGCTCAATCCGAAGATCGGGATTTTCTACGTGTCGTTTCTGCCGCAGTTCATTCCGCAAGGGCAGCCGCTTGTGCCCTGGACGTTCGGGCTGGTGAGCATTCATGTGGTGCTCGGGTTGATCTGGTCGCTGGTGTTGATCGGCGCGACACAGCCCCTGTCCGGGTTTCTGCGACGGGAGAAGGTGATTCGCTGGATGGATCGCACCACCGGGATGATTTTCGTGCTGTTTGCGGCGCGACTGGCCTTCAGCAAGCGCTGAGTCGCCCGAACTTACGGGGTCAAAAAACAAGAGGGGGATTTTGAATAAGTATTCAAAATCCCCCTCTTCGTTCAATCGCTGAAAGCGCGTTACTTCACAGCCATCGCTTTAACCTTGTCAGTGCACACGCTTACCAACGATTTCACCGGTAGCCGCGTCTTCCAACCATATTTCCAATCGGTTGAGACCCACATATTGCGAACGGGCGATGATCTTCTGACCGGGTTTGCCTTCGAACTCCAGATCGGCAAACAGGAACTGCAACGGCAGATTGTATTCCAGTTGAATCGTGTACTTCCCCGGGATCAGCACAGCACGCTGAGGCGAGTCATTCTTGTAATAGTAAGTGGAGAATGGAATGTTCCCCACTTTCTTGTCGTTGATTCTAATGATGTTCAGGTTTGGCTCGCCGTCCCCCCAGGAGCGCTGAGGCCTTCCGGCATAGGTATCGGTTTCGACGACGGTGTAACGGGTTTCGTCGCTCGGCTCACCGGACTGTACGTTCGAATACGCAGGCATCTCTGCACAACCCTGCAGGCACAGCAGCAGGATAAACGTCGGTATCGCAATCTTGATCATTGATAAATCTGCATTGATTGAAGATGAAAACTTGATGTCCTGGCAGTCGACCAAGTCAAAGCACGCGTTGTTTCGCAATGAAGGCCACATGCTATCACTCACCCCGAAAAAGTCACCCTCGCGGGTTGTGGATTGGCGAGCATCTGGCCTTCAGCCAGCGCCTGGGCTGGCGATAACCTGGTAAGCGTTTTACCGGCTGATGAAGACCCGAGAGCCACATGATGGACTACGATCACCCCATGAAAATCCACTTCCCCACATTCTGGTCACAGGACTCCGGCATCGATTACAGTGCCCCGGTACTCCACCTCCACGACTTATTGCCACGTGTTGGCCAAACCACATCGGCCCGTTTTGATCAACGCGAACCGATCCGCACCGGCGAAACAATTCAGGTCATTTGGTGCCCGCCGGTATCCGACCTGAATGGCTGGGATGGACAGCCTTCGGAAATTGCGCAGAGCTACCTCCTGACCGCCAAAGTCGTCGGCACTGCCCCCTCAGGCCTTTATCGATACGAACTCGAAATCCTTGCCTGTGAGCGGTTTGTGAATGTATTGCGAGCGCTTGTGGAGGATTTGCAGACGCAGCAAAACTTCATACACCTGGATCGTCTGGCCTGGGATGAAGTGTCTTGGGCTGGCAGTGCTACTGTTGAGGAGTTCACCTACCTGACCGCCAGCACACCGCATGAAGCCTTCATGGAGTTGATCGTAAAAGTCATTGGGAACGAGGTCATCGGACTGTTTTCGCTGCACATCGATCCGGGCGGTGTTTTCTGC
Source organism: Pseudomonas sp. GW821-FHT09E04 (assembly GCF_059416185.1). Taxonomy (NCBI): domain Bacteria; kingdom Pseudomonadati; phylum Pseudomonadota; class Gammaproteobacteria; order Pseudomonadales; family Pseudomonadaceae; genus Pseudomonas; species Pseudomonas sp. GW821-FHT09E04. The sequence goes on along the minus strand of NZ_JBWKOR010000001.1, from coordinate 116,102 downwards.
AGACTGGGCAGCAAGCGTCTGGCAGGTTCGGAACTGACAACAGTCAAACGGACGCTCGCCCTTGCCCGTCCACTGCACGACATCCTGGCCCCTTACCTTGCGTGATCCTCTCTGACAGCGTTTCCGCAGAGTTCATTAAAGAAGAGGCTTGCCCAATACATATGGAAATCCGTATATTCGGACAACCATATGTATTGAAGGCATTGTCATGCTCAATCCCGCCTCCGTTTTCAAATGCCTCGCCGACGAAACCCGCGCCCGGGCCACGCTGCTGATCACCCGTGAAGGTGAGCTGTGTGTCTGCGAACTGGCCTGCGCGCTGGACGACAGTCAGCCAAAGATTTCCCGCCATCTCGCGCAGTTGCGCACCTGCGGCTTGCTGCTGGATCGCCGTCAGGGCCAGTGGGTTTATTACCGGCTCAACCCTGACCTGCCAGCGTGGATCCGAACACTGCTTGAAACCACCCTGGCCGCCAACACCGCGTGGCTGGAAGAAAACAGCGCCCGGCTCGATGCCATGGGTGACCGCCCGCTCAATACATCCGCCTGCTGCTGAGGACCGAACATGCGCGTTCTATTCATGTGCACCGCCAACAGCTGCCGCAGCATTCTGTCCGAAGCGATGTTCAATCACCTTGCGCCGCAAGGTTTCGAAGCGGTCAGCGCCGGCAGTTTCCCCAAGGGCCAGGTGCTGCCGCGCAGCCTGACCACGCTGCAGGAGGCCGGCATTTCCATCGCCGGGTTGAGCAGCAAGGGCAACGACGCCTTCGAAGACAACCCGCCGGACATTGTCATCACCGTGTGCGACAAGGCTGCCGGCGAAGCCTGCCCCGTCTACTTCGGCCCGGCCTTGAAGGCCCATTGGGGGCTAGAGGATCCGTCGGAGGTGCGCGGCGATGAAGCCGCCATCAACGCAGCCTTCCACGGGACCCTCGCCCGGATCAAAACCCGCTGCCGGGCCTTCCTCGCCCTGCCCTTCGCCCAACTCGACCGCGATGCCCTCAAGCGCGAGCTCGACCGCATCAGCACGCTGTGACCGGAGCCGTCATGACCGACCTGCCCAACCTCGATCCATCACTGATTCAGAAAACCACCCGCGACGACGGACTCCACAAGCCGCGCATTCTGCTGTTGTACGGCTCGACCCGCCCACGCTCGTTCAGCCGATTGCTGGTGGAAGAAGCCGCGCGACTGCTGGAGCACTTCGGAGCCGAGACGCGGATCTTCAACCCCTCGGGCTTGCCGCTGCCGGACGATGCGCCCGGCGACCATCCGAAAGTCCAGGAACTGCTTGAGCTGATGCAATGGTCCGAAGGCCAGGTCTGGTGTTCGCCCGAACGTCACGGCGCGATGTCGGCGGTGTTCAAGGCGCAGATCGATTGGGTGCCGCTGGCGCTCGGTGCGGTGCGCCCGACCCAGGGCAAGACCCTGGCGGTGATGCAGGTCTGCGGTGGTTCGCAATCGTTCAACGTGGTCAATCAACTGCGCGTGCTGGGCCGCTGGATGCGCATGTTCACCATCCCCAATCAGTCGTCGGTGCCCAAGGCGTATCTGGAGTTTGACGAAGGCAATCGCATGAAGCCTTCGGCGCTGTACGACCGTGTGGTCGACGTGATGGAGGAACTGGTGAAATTCACGCTGTTGCTGCGTGATCGCCCGGACCTGGTGGATCGCTACTCGGAGCGCAAGGAGTCGGCGGAGGAACTGATGCAGCGGGTCAATCAGCGCTCGATCTGAAAACCTGAATAAAAACCGGCGCGATGATTCGCGCCGGTTTTTTTTACTTCACAGCCTTACTGGCTGATCGAAACCAGCGTCGCTTTGCTGCCCTCCATCCGGAACGAAAACTTCACCCGGTCCCCCACCGCCAACCCGGCCAACTGTTCCTCAGTTGCCGCAAACCCCATGGTCATCGGCGGCCACTGCAACGCCGCAACCGCACCATGAGCGATGGTCACAGTGTGCTTCGTGGCATCGATGGCCTTGATCGTGCCTTCGGCATTCGCGGCCGGAGCCTGTTGAGTGGCGGCCTGCATCTGCATGCCCTGCATGTCGTCCATCTTCATGCCGGGCATGTCCTCGGCGTGGGCAGTCAATGCAAACGCAACCAGCGTGCCGGCAACAGTGATCGGGATCAGTTTCATGAGGTTTTTCCTTCAGGTTGGAGGGTTTCAACGGACAAGTGACGACGGCGCATCAGTCGATACGCCGCCGGGATGACGAACAGGGACAACAAGGGCGCCGTGACCATGCCGCCGACCATGGGCGCGGCGATGCGGCTCATGACTTCGCTGCCGGTGCCGCTGCCGAGCAGAATCGGCAACAGACCGGCGATGATCACGGCCACGGTCATGGCTTTGGGGCGTACGCGCTGCACGGCGCCTTCGCGAATCGCTGCGACCAGTCCGCGCTCGGTGCGGTCGCCGAGGTCTTCGCGTTCAGCCCAGGCGTTTTTCAGGTAGAGCAGCATGATCACGCCGAACTCGGCAGAGACCCCGGCCAGTGCGATAAACCCGACCCCGGTGGCGACCGACAGGTTGTAGCCCAGCAGGTAGAGAAACCACGCACCGCCGCTCAGGGCGAATGGCAACGTGGCCATGATCAGCAGCGCCTCATCGAAGCGGGCGAAGGTCAGGTAGAGCAGCACAAAGATGATCAGCAGCGTGGCCGGCACCACGAGTTTCAGGCGAGCGTTGGCCCGTTCGAGAAACTCGAACTGCCCCGAGTAGCTCAGGCTCATGCCCGGCTGCAACTTGACCTGTTCGCTGACCGCGCGGCGCAGATCAGCCACCACCGAAGCGATGTCCCGGCCCCGCACGTCGATGTACACCCAGCCGGACGGTCGGGCGTTTTCGCTCTTGAGCATCGGCGGGCCGTCCGTGACCTTGATCTTCGCCAGCATGCCGAGGGTGACCTGACTGCCCGAAGGCGTGTAGATCGGCAGTTGCTCCAGAGCACCGGGCGAGTCACGCCACTCTCGCGGGTAACGGATGTTGATCGGGAAGCGTGCCAGTCCTTCGATGGTTTCCCCGATGTTCTCGCCACCAATGGCACCGGCGACGATCGACTGCACATCACTGATGTTCAGCCCGTAGCGACCTGCGGCGTTGCGATCGATATCGACGTCGATGTAGCGGCCACCGGTCAGGCGTTCGGCCAACGCAGAACTGACGCCGGGCACCCCTTTGGCCACGCGTTCGACGGCTTGAGTGGCCGCGTCGATCTGGGCCAGATTGTTGCCGGCGACTTTCACGCCGATGGGACTTTTGATCCCGGTGGCGAGCATGTCGATGCGGTTGCGGATCGGCGGGATCCAGATGTTGGTCAGGCCCGGCACCTTCACCACACGGTCCAGTTCTTCCACCAGTTTTTCCGGGGTCATGCCCGGGCGCCATTGCTCATGGGGCTTGAACTGAATGGTGGTTTCGAACATCTCCAGCGGTGCCGGATCGGTGGCGGTTTCGGCACGGCCGGCCTTGCCGAACACATGCTCGACCTCGGGCACGGTCTTGATCAGGCGATCGGTCTGTTGCAGCAACTGCGAGGCTTTTTGCGCCGACAGTCCCGGTAAGGCCGATGGCATGTACAGCAGATCACCCTCGTCCAGCGGCGGGAGAAACTCGCCACCGAGCCTGGAGATCGGCCATGCCGCGCTGATGAACACCAGCAGCGCCACCAGCAAGGTGAATTTCGGTCGGCGCAACACCGCATCCAACGCCGGTTGGTAGATCCGGATCAGCCAGCGGTTGAGCGGATTGCGGCGCTCATCCGGAATCCGCCCGCGAATCCAGTAGCCCATCAGCACCGGTACCAGTGTCACCGACAAGCCCGCTGCCGCCGCCATCGCGTAGGTCTTGGTGAACGCCAGCGGACCGAACAGCCGCCCCTCCTGAGCCTGCAAGGTAAACACCGGAATGAACGACAGCGTGATGATCAACAGGCAAAAAAACAGCGCCGGCCCCACTTCCGCTGCCGCGTCTGTCATCACCTGCCAATGGCGCTCGCCCTTGAGTTCCTGTCCCGGATTGGCCGCGTGCCACGCTTCGATTTTCTTGTGGGCATTCTCGATCATCACCACGGCTGCATCGACCATCGCGCCGATGGCGATGGCAATCCCGCCCAACGACATGATGTTGGCGTTCAGCCCCTGATGGCGCATCACGATAAAAGCGATCAGCACACCCACCGGCAACGAGATGATCGCCACCAATGAAGAGCGCAAATGCCAGAGGAAGATCCCGCAAACCAGCGCGACGACGATGAACTCTTCGAACAGTTTGTGGCTGAGGTTATCGACGGCGCGGTCGATCAGCTTGCTGCGATCGTAAGTGGTGACGATCTCCACGCCGGGCGGCAGGCTGCTTTTCATGTCGTCGAGCTTGGCCTTGACCGCCGCGATGGTCTCGCGGGCGTTCTTGCCGCTGCGCAGGATCACCACGCCACCGACGGTCTCGCCCTGGCCGTCCAGCTCGGTGATGCCCCGGCGCATGTCCGGCCCGGTCTGGATCGTCGCGACATCGCCCAGGGTCACTGGCACCCCGCCGGCGCCGAGTTTGAGCGGGATCGCCCGGAAGTCGTCGAGGCTCTTCAGGTAGCCGGAGGCCCGCACGATGAACTCGGTCTCGGCCATTTCCAGCACGGCACCGCCGGTTTCCTGATTGGCTTTGCCGATGGCCTCACGCACCTGCGCCAGGGTGATGCCGAGACTGGCCAGCCGCACCGGGTCGGGCTGCACCTGATACTGCTTGACCATGCCGCCGAGGGTGGCGACTTCGGCGACGTTGGGCAGGGTCTTGAGCTCGAATTTGAGGAACCAGTCCTGCAACGCGCGCAACTGCGCCAGATCGTGCTGGCCACTGCGATCCACCAACGCGTACTGATAGATCCAGCCGACCCCGGTGGCGTCCGGTCCCAACGCCGGTTTGGCACTGGCCGGCAGGCGACTCTGGATCTGGCTCAGGTATTCCAGCACCCGCGAGCGCGCCCAGTACTGATCGGTGCCGTCCTCGAACAGCACATAAACGAAGCTGTCACCGAAGAACGAATAGCCGCGCACGGTTTTCGCCCCCGGCACCGAGAGCATGGTGGTCGTCAGCGGATAGGTCACCTGGTTCTCGACAATCTGCGGCGCCTGTCCGGGATACGGCGTGCGGATGATCACCTGCACGTCGGACAGATCCGGCAGCGCATCGATCGGCGTGCTCTGCACCGACCACACACCCCAGGCCGTGACAAATAGCGTCGCCAACAGCACCAGAAAGCGGTTGGCCACGGACCAGCGAATCAGCGCGGCGATCATGGCTGGCTCCCCGAGGCGTTCCCGTCCACCTCAAGCGGCTCGGCGACGATGCCCCTGAGACTGGCCTCGGAATCGAGCAGGAACTGGCCGGACGTCACCACTTCCTGCCCCTCCTCCAGACCTTTGAGGATCACCGTTTTGCCGTCGCTTTCCTGACCGAGACGTACCTCTACCGGGCGGTAGTGCCCCGCCTCTTCGGCGAGCATGACCAACGCGCGCTTGCCGGTACGGATGACCGCTTCGGTCGGCACCCACAGGTTGTCTTGCCCGGCCGAGCCGTTCAGCCGCACTTGTGCGGTCATCCCCGGCCGCAAGCGTCCATCAGCGTTGGCCAGTTCGACCCGTACGCGCAGGGTGCGGCTGTCGGGGTTGGTGTCCGGCAGAATCGCGCTGACCTTGCCGTTGAACACGATGCCGGGAAACGCCGGCAGTCGCGCTTCGATGGACTGCCCCTCGGTGATTGAGCCGGTTTGCGACTCCGGTACCGCCACAGCGAGCCAGACACTGCCCAGGCCGTTGATCCGCGCCAGTGTTTCGCCGTTCGCCACGGTCATGCCGGTGCGCACGTTGAGTTCCTGCAACACGCCGCCCACCGGGCTGGTGACGGCCAGGTTCGGCTGAACCTTGCCACTGCGCTCCACGAGGGCAATCAGGTTCGATGGCATGCCGGTCAGTTGCAAACGCTGACGCGCCGCTGTGATCAGGTCCCGGTCGCCGCTGCGCTTGAGGGCGAGAAACTCGGTCTGCGCCGCCGCCCAGTCCGGTACGAGAATGTCTGCCAACGGCGCGCCTGCCGCCAACACATCCCCCGGTGCCCGGGCATAAACCCGTTCGACAAACCCGCTGGTACGCGTCTGGATCACCGCCACATCCCGCTCGTTGAACGCCAGTACGCCCGTCACATCGAGGCTGGAGGCAAAGGCCCCGCGTGTGACCTTTGCCGTGCGCAAGCCCAGATTCTGGGTCAGGCCCGGATCGATGCTGACCGTCGCATTGCCTGCGCCTTCGCTGGCGTATCGCGGTACCAGTTGCATGTCCATGAAGGGCGACTTGCCCGGTTTGTCGAACTTCTGCTGCGGATACATCGGGTCGTACCAGTACAAGGCTTTCGATGTGGCGCCCTGCTCCGGAGCTGCGCCGGGTTCGCCGTTCATGCGCTGATAAGCCACGCCGTAACCTGCGGCAACGCCCACTGCGAGGGCGAGACCGGCCAGCCAGAAGCCATTGAAATTGGGTCGGTTCACAGGCTGGTCTCCCCATAAGCGAAATGCAGACGCGCAGCGGTCAGCGCGCGCTGTTCTTCCACGTCGATCTGTTGGAAGCGAGCCTCAATGAGTTCCCGGCGGGCGCTGACCACCGCGTTCAGATCGCCCTTGCCCGCGCGATAACTGGCCAGGCTCAAGTCGACTTTCTCTTTGGCCAGCGGCACGAGGCTTTGCTGACTGCGCAGCAGCGCCCGGTCGAGCCGCGCGTAGTCGGCCAATTGGTTTTCCAGTTGCTCGGTGTGCTCACGGGACAGGGCTTCGCGCTCGGCTTCCAGCTGGCTGAGTTCGGCTTGTCGGGCGGCGATTTTCGGGTTCTGCCGCGTCTCGGGAAACAACGGCAAATCCCAGGAGAACTGCACGCTGACCATGTCGCCAAACTCGCGGCCACGGTGCTGGTAATCCACTTCCCAGCTCCAGTCGGACTTTTTCTCGGACACCGCCTCTTGCACCTTCGCCTGCGCTTCGCGAGTCATGGGCGCAAACGCGGCCAGTTCGGGATGGTGTTGCAGTTGATGGTTGAAGGTGGCGGGCTCGACCGGCCATTGCGGCAAGTTGCCTTCGGGCCTGTCGTTGGCGGCCGCACCGATCCAGCGTTTGAGGGCCGCTCGGGCCTGGGTGCGCTCCAGTGTCAGGTTGTCTTCCTGCTCCGCCAGTCGGGCGGCCTCCTGCTTCGGCGTCACGGCGTCGGCGGGTTGCGCGCGGCCGCCGGCGATCTGCGCCCGGACGGTGTCGGTCAGCAGACGGTTTTCCTTGTAGAAGTCCTGAAGCAAACCCTGTTTGCGCTCGACCGAATAACTGCCGATCCAGGCCAGTGCCGTGGCCTGACGGACTTTCAGGCGCTCGACGCGACGCTCCGCCGCCGCACGTTCAATGGCCGCGTCGGCGACCTCGATGCGCGCCTTGCGCTTGTCGCCGTTGGGCATGTCCTGGCGCCAGCCGACCATTTGCATGGTCATGAAGTCCTGGTCGAGGCTGTAGCGATCCGGGCCGCCGACGGGATAGTTCTGCACGCCCAGCACCAGTTTCGGATCGGGCAGCTCCCCCGCCGGGATGGCGGCGCTGCTGGCGGCCTGGATTTTTGCATCTTGCGCATTCAGCGACGGCGCATGGGTTTCCGCCAGCCGCAGCGCTTCATCGAGTGTCAGCGCGGCGGCAAAACCCGGCCACGCCAGCACGCTTGCCGCGAGACTGGCCACCAACGGCCACCCCGTGCAATTGCACTTGAATTTCATGTTTACGATTCCTGTGATCGTCCGCTGCGCGCGGTGAAAAACACACGCACAGCCAATCCACTCCGCCTGGGCGGAATGAGCTTCGAAGGGAGACAGGAATCAGACGCGGGGCGGTCGCCAGACCCCGGACGGGGTCGCTACAGGCAGGGAATCACTGAAGAATGAAAGCGTCACGGGGCTGAACACAGTGACGGGCGGCTTGAGGATCGAGACCTGCAGCACGCCGCCGGTCTTGCACTCCTGGCCTGGCTTGCAGGGAGTGCCATGGTCGGCAGGACTTTTCATGTCCTTGCAGCAATCCATGTTCATGCCGTCCATCATCGCCATGCCCATGGCTTGCATCGGGCAGGGTTCTGTCGGCGCCTGCACGCCCGCCATCCCGCTGAGGGGAAGCGCCAGGCTGATCAGGAAGATGAGACAAAACCGCAGATAGCGTTTCATGGCCGGGAGTTTAGTCGCGAAAAAGAGTGCTTTCAATTCGATGCCCGGCGATATCACCGGACACGCATTAAGCCAGGATTAGCAACAGAAAATGATGCAGCAGGCGCCTGATCACCTAACCTCATTGATTGTGTGATCAACCGGAATCAGCCAGTCCCATGCGCAATGCATTGATGTCATTGGTATTCGTCGCTCTGACCCTGCTCGGTCCGGGCCTGACAACCGTGTCGGCCGCCGATTTGTCGAGCACAATCGACATCGGCGCCCCGCTTCCCGGGGTCGGCCAAAACGATCTGCAAGCGTTGCAACAACGTCTCGATGGCCTCAAGCAGCAGATTTCGTCCGCCAACAACTACAACCAGCTCGAAGGCCCGCAGGATCGGGTGCAGATGTTCATTCTGGACATCGATCGGTTGTCGGCGTCGCTGCTGCCGCAGCAGGCACAACTGACCGTGCAACTGGGCGTATTGGGGGCGACGCCGGCGGAAACGGTGGCCGCCGAACAGGCCGATATCGCCGCACAACGGGCGACGCTGATCGAGCAGAAGAACAAAGTCGACACCGCCCTGAAGAACCTGGCGACACTCAAGCAGAACGCCACCGACCTGATCACACAAATTGCCAGCATTCGCCGTACGTTGCTCGAAAGCGAGCTGACCCTCGGCACCGACAGCATCCTGAGCCCCGGCTTCTGGGCACCGTTGGTCGATCCCGACCCTGACGATCGCCAGCGCCTGCGTTCATTCGTCGATCAGATCCAGGAAACCGGCACCGAGGCCTGGCAGCCGGGGCAACGGTTCTACACCAGTGTGCTGGTGGTGCTGGCCTTTATCATCTGGACATTGGGCCGCCGGCTCGCCGACCGCTGGCTGGCGTGGGTGTGCATTCATCGCATGCCGGAAGGTCGGCTGCGCCGCAGTTCCCTGGCGTTTGCCTCGGCGCTGGCGACACTGGCGACCACCGCGATTGCCCTGGAGTTGCTGTATTACGCCTGCACGCGGCATGTGCCGTTGCCACCGATGCTGGCGACGTTTTCCGACGAGTTCCAGAAAGTGGTGTATGCCTGCGTGATGATCACCGGCCTGAGCCGCGCGTTGCTGTCCACCGAGCACCCGTCGTGGCGGCTGCCGGTGATTGCCGAGCCGGTGGCGCAGACACTCAAGCCGTTCGCCCGGATCCTGTCCGCCACGCTGCTGGTGCTGGTGACGGCGGTGCAGGTCAGCAACGCGTCCGGCATGAGCAGCCAGATCGTGATCGCCGGCCGAGGCGTGATTGCGCTGGTGGTACTGGGCATCGTCACGGTGCTGCTGATGCGCGTTGGCAAGGTGCGCAAGGCGCTGGCGGCGGCCGGCGATGCACAGGTGACGGGCAACACGTTCGCCGGCGTGGTCTACACCCTCGCGACACTGGCGATGGTCATTTCATTGGGGGCGTTGCTGACGGGGTATGTGTCGCTGGCCCGGTTCATTACCTACGAACTGGTGTGGGCGTTTATCGTGTTTTCCGGTTTCTACCTGCTGATGCAGTTGCTTAAGGACAGCTGCGAATACTTCTTCTCGCCCCGCCACTCCAGCGGCAAGGCACTGAAGCAACTGCTGGGGGTCGGCGACCGGCGCCTCGAACAAGCCTCGACCCTGCTGGCCGGCGTGGGCCGCGCCGCATTGTTGCTGCTGGCGGTGATCACTCTGTTCGTCGGCGGCATCGGCACCACCCTCGGCCAGTTGGCCACCAACATCGGCGCGATTCTCGGTGGCGCCGGCCTGCGCAAACTGAACATTGTTCCCGGGCATTTGCTCAACGCGGTGCTCGCGCTGCTGATCGGCATTTACCTGATTCGTGCCCTGCGCCGCTGGCTGGACAACGAATTTCTGCCCAAGACTGACATGGACCCGGGCATGTGCGCCTCGCTCAGCACGCTGTTTTCCAATATCGGTTATGCGCTGGTGGTGTTGCTGACGCTGTCTTCGCTGGGCGTGAAGTGGACCAATCTGGCGTGGATCGTCAGTGCGCTGTCGGTGGGGATCGGTTTCGGTTTGCAGGAGATCGTGAAGAACTTCGTCTCCGGTCTGATCCTGCTCACCGAACGCCCGGTCAAGGTCGGCGACTTGATCAGCATCAGCGGCGTCGAGGGCGACATCCGCCGGATCAACGTGCGCGCCACCGAGATCCAGCTCAGCGATCGCTCCATCGTAATCGTGCCCAACTCGCAACTGATCTCGCAGAATCTGCGCAACGTCACCCTCGGCGGCAGTGCCCAGGGCGTGGCGACGCTGGAGCTGATGTTCCCGCTGGACATCGATCCCGAGCAGGTCAAAAACCTGCTGCTCGACACCTACAAAGAGCACGAAACCATCCTTGGCAAACCGGCGCCGTTCGTGCGGTTCAGCAAGCTTTCACCCGATGGCATCACCCTGACCGTGACCGGTTACGTCGACAGCCCGCGGATTGTCGGCAAGACCAAGAGTGATCTGTTGTTCGAGATTCTCAAGCGGCTGGGGGCGGCGGGGATTGAGTTGGCCAAACCGGTGCAGCCGAGTGCCTGATGCGGTTAAACCGGCTGAAAGCGCAGATCCTCAGCGGGATGTGGACACTTGCGGAGCCGAACGCTGTTGAGTGAAGGGCAACTTCACTGAACCCAAGGCCAGCGCCAGTAGAACCAGCAAGATAAACGCCCAATCAAAGGGGCCAGGGTGTTGGCCGAGAATGACCGTCGAACTGACGATGCCAAATACCGGAATCAGCAGCGACAACGGTGCCACGCGCGAAACCGGGTATTCACGCAACAGCAGGTTCCATCCCCAGTAACTGAAGTGCGTCGCGGCGTACACCTGGAACGCGAGTGAAAACAGCGTCATGCCATTCAGTTGCGAAGGCAGCGCATTGAAAGGAGCAGAACCGTGTAGCAGCCACGTCAACAGCAAGAGCGGGATGGGTGGAAACAGACTCGCCCAGACGACGAAGGCAAAGATTTCACGCGCTCTGGAAACCTTGATGATCACGTTGCCCATGCTCCAGGCCACTGCGCTGCCAATCACCAGGGCAAAACCAGCCCTCGGTACATCGCCGGGACTGCACAAGACGATCCCCACCAATCCTGCAGCAGCCAACACACTGCCAATCAACTGAAGCCGTCCCAAGCGTTCTCCAAAGAAGAGCACGCCCCAGCCCAGCGTGAAAAACGCGCTGAACTGGATCAGCAACGACGCGCTACCCGGCGGTACGCCCCATGCGATCCCCTGATTGATCAACGCCCACATCGCGACACCGAAGATCAACCCATAGGCCGCGATCCATCCGAAGGCAACCTGCGGACGCTTGACGAAAAACACCCAGGGCAACGCTGCCAGTGCGAAACGCAACGCCGTCAACAGCAGAGGGTCGATACCGGCCAGCCCGAGCTTGGTGACGGGGAAGTTCAATCCCCAGACAGCCGTTACCAGGACGGCGAGTAAAAAGTGCTTCTTTTGCATATTCAGTGTTTCCCCAGCGCATAGCGGAAATGCTCGTGCCAGGAGAAATATGCAAGCAATCGACCTGGCCTGCTTTCAGTCACAGGCCAACTTTCATTAATATCGGGCCATGCGCGAAAAAACCGTACCGACCTACCAGAACACACCCCGCGATGCCGTCGTGACCGCACGTGACTACGCGGATGGAACGCTGTTCCCGTTGCATGACCACCCGCGTGGACAGTTTGCGTATGCTGCCAGTGGCGTCATCACCGTCTTTACCGATCACGGCAACTGGGTCGTCCCGCCTCAGCGCGGCATCTGGGTCCCGGCGCAACTGCCTCATTCCATGCAGATGCGCGGCCCTGTCACGCTCCACAACACCTATATCCGCAAACATGCGGCGCAGCGTCTCGGGCTGGCGGATCAGTGTCAGGTGTTGGACGTATCGCCGTTGTTGCGCCAGTTGTTGCTGAAGGCAATCGATGTACCTGCGCGCTATTCCACTCAGGGGCGCGACGGTCATCTGATGGGATTACTGCTACATGAAATTGCCGGGATGCCTGCGCTGTCGCTCAACGCGCCGTTGCCGACAGAACCGCGTCTTGCGCGGGTATGCCGCGAATTTCTGACCCAGCCCTCGCTGGAGGTGGGTATCGACGAAATGGCCCAACGTGCAGGCATGAGCCGCCGAACCTTTACCCGACAGTTTCGCGTGCACACGGGCATCAGTTACATCGAATGGCGACAGCAGGCCTGCCTGCTCTCTGCGGTTGTACAGTTGGGAAAAGGTCAGTCGATCACACAGGTCGCGATGATGTTGGGCTATAGCAGCTCGAGTGCATTCACGACGGCTTTCAAGCACTTGCTGGGGGAAGTGCCCAGTCGATACTTTGCAGAAAAATCTCTACTTTAAAGGGGACAGATTTATTTTCTGGATTTATTTTCTGGAAAATCAATCTGTCCCCTTTTGGTCGTTGAAGTGCCGTGTCTGATTGCTATAGGATCTTTGCAGGAGATGGCATTCCTCCTCAAACCGCCTCGTGCTGATGATGCCTACGTGAACCCTGGACAGGGTGCGTAGGCGTGTCTGCTCCCCTGTCCCCCAACCACAGGACAGGATCATGATTCCCTTTATTCAACCCGCCGTTTTTTGCTTTTCCCCTCCGCTACCTGTTTGGCCGCAACGGTCTGAAGAGGTAAGCCCGGTATGCTGAAATCACTTCTGGTCATTGCCGTGGGTGCGTCACTGGGCGCCTGGTTGCGCTGGATCCTTGGCATGAAACTCAATGCTCTGTTCCCCGCGATTCCTCCGGGCACCGTGGTTGCCAATATGGTCGGTGGCTACATCATCGGCCTGGCTATCGCATTCCTTGCTGCCTCCCCTTCCCTAAGTCCTGAGTGGCGGCTGCTGATCATCACCGGCTTCTGTGGCGGGCTGACGACCTTTTCCACATTTTCAGCCGAAACCGTTGCCCTGATTCAGGAAGGCAGACTGCTCTGGGCGCTTGGCTCGATTTCATTGCACGTCGTCGGTTCGCTCGCAATGACTGCGGCGGGACTGTTGTCCTATCAATTGATTGGCACGCGTTAAGGAGACCGAAATGAAAGGTTTTCTGGTGATTTTCTTCACTCAACAAAACCGTCGTCATCAAGGAAAGATGCTCGGCGACTGGATTGTCGATCTGGCAAAGGAACTGGGCCTGCGCGGTGCGACCCTCTCCACTGCCATTGAAGGTTTTGGCCATACCGGGCGACTGCATTCCTCGCACTTTTTTGAGCTGGCGGATCAGCCGACGGAAATCCGAATGGCGATCACCGAAGAAGAATGCGACAGACTGTTCAAGCGCCTGGAAGCGGAAGATTTCTCTGTGTTTTACATAAGGACGCCGATTGAAATGGGCTTTGTCGGCAGAAAGGCCGATAGGCCGCCTCCTTCAACCCATGGCGCCCCATGATCAAGCCCTGAACAAGGACAAAAGGGACAAAAGGGGACAGATTTATTTTCTGAAAATAAATCTGTCCCCTTTTCGTTCAACTCTCAGTGGAAACGACCGAGACCTGAGCCGCTTCAGCTTCCAGTTTCAACCGATCAGCCTTGCTGATGTACTTCGGCTTGTTGCTTTTCGGCGCCAGTTTGGCGTTGGCCTTTCTGGATTTTTCCTTGAAGAGCTGTTGCAGTTTCTTCTGACGGTTCATGGTGTTTTGCCCTGCTTGAAAGTTGTTGAATGATATCAGCCCTGAGTCGGGTTCAAGCGAGCACTTCGGTGATCCACCGCACCTGCCGGGCCACATCCTGCACCTTCTCTTCGCACACGGCATGCCGCGCATGCCCGAAGTGGCTCAGGGTCTGCTGCTTGTGTCGCAACCTGTGTTGCCACTTGCTGACAAACGCCGGGCTGCGCGCCTGCATCTGCAACGGTCCGAAGTACAGTTCCTCAGGGGTGTAGGCCACTGGCCCATCGCGTTCGGCGACGATGATTTCGTAGTCGAAGCGGTTTTCCCGCAAGAGTTCCTCGCAAAGGATCCGGTAGTCGTTGTCCATCAGCCATTGGCGCAACGGTTGCTCGCCGCCGTTGGGTTGCAGGATCAGGCGTTCGCGGCCGCTCAAACGTGCCTTGCCTGCCTCGAGAATGTCGCGGATGGTCTCGCCGCCCATGCCGCAGACGCTGATCGCGGTGATTCCGTCTTGCGGCTCGATCGCCATCAAGCCATTGGCCAGGCGCACGGTGATCTGTTGACCCAGATCGTTTTCACGCACTGTGCGCTCGGCCGAGCGAAACGGCGTCAACGCCATCTCCCCCGCCACCGCCGCCTCGATGGCGCCGCGACGCATCAACGCCACCGGCAGGTAGCCATGATCCGAGCCGATATCGGCCAGGCGCGCACCGGCCGGTACGTGCGCAGCTACACGCTCCAGGCGCATGGACAATGTCTGTTCGTTCAACCGCTACCCCTTTTCACCTTGAGCGTCCGGCACCAGTGGCCGGAACGGGGCGCGATTCTGGGGGGCTACGCGGTGTATTTCAAATTTAAATGACCGGGTGCCTAGATCAGACCAACACCGTCAACCACGCCGACAGCAACAACAAAAACGCCAGCCCGGCATTCATGCGCCGGAATGCCCGAGGTGAACCAAAGAACCGCGCACTGCCCACACCCAGCAACGCCCACGCCGTCATGCACGGCAAGCAGACCAGCAGAAACACAAAGGCCAACAACACCATCCGCGCCTGTTCGTCGCCGTTCCCGCCAAACACGCTCACCACCGCCACGGCCATCATCCAGACCTTGGGGTTGATCAATTGCAGGCCGGCGGCGCCGAACAAGCTGAAGCCGTCATCACCCGCCGCTGCCGAGTCCAGCGATGGCGGCGTACTGCGAAAGATCTGCCATGCCAGCCAGCTCAGCCACAGCACTCCGGCCCAAGCCATCGCCTGCTGCACCCGGGGATAGCGCAGCAGCGTTTCACCCACGCCGAGCCCAACCACCAGCACCACCAGTGCCGCCGACAGACAGGCGCCGAAGATGATCGGCAACGTGGCGAGCATGCCGCGCCGCGAACTGTGGCTCATCACCAGAATATTGGTCGGTCCCGGGGTGATCGAGGCAACGAAGGAAAACAGCAGGAAGGGCAACAACGATTCCATGGCATGGACTCCGAATCAGAACAGGAGGCCATGGTCGCGGTTGTGCGCGGTTCAGTCTGGAAGGTTTGAGCAGTGCTTGCGGGAGTATTGCGGCGCGAAGTAGACCTAATCCAGCAGCTCATGCCTAAGCAGGAAAAACTCTTCCGCCAACTTCTCTGCGATCTCTTCCGCACGCCCGGTGATGTCTACATATAACAAAACCGGATATTCGGGAAATTCCTGTTCCACCGCTTCGCCGTCGAAAGGGTCAATATTGTTTTTCAGCGTGAGGTGCTCTGACTCTTTATTACCAAAGAAATAATATTCACCGCCGTGATAGCTGCTTTCGCGTCTATCAAGGGAAAGCTCGAGACTTTCCTCAACTTTCAAACTGGCGGCTGAAATACTCAAATTTTTGACACCGTACAAATCGTAAGCAGCCATTAATGCACCCTTTGCAAACATGATGTCGGAGTATTCCAGCCTTGAACCTTGCGTCTTGCGCCACCTCCGCTAGATGCCAAGGAAGACCAGATAATTCTCAAACGTCCTCACAACTAATATCGAACCCACTTCCCCGTAGATATCAATTTCGGATTATCAGGGTCAACCAGGTATACCCATTCCGGATCATGCCCCAATGAACCTACTAAAACACCTAACGCATTTGGGTTCTCGGGCGTCGTTGTGTGGTGCACTGCCCCAATATAGCTTCCGATACCATTAGAGCGCAGTTGAAAACGCAAAGAGCCATCAGCATTGTAGATAGCCGCATTATCAGGATAGTTAAAAAACCAGGGAAAGTCAGGCGTACTAAATTTTGAAGGCTCTTCATTGAAAACCACCAAAACCCCTGTTCTATCTTCAAGAATATAGGGTGTCTCACTGACTGGAAGGCGTACTTCAACGCCATTCTCAAGAATCAGGTATTGCTCAAAACGTACGACTGGGTGTTCTAGTGCATATAGCATATTTTTTTTTGTATCTTCGAAGCTGGTAGAGGTTCCGTCCCAGCGGCGAAAATTCTCAAAGAGCAGACCATCATCGAATTCCCACTTCGTTCTTATTTCGGTGATCAACTGACTCACTGCAACAACCTCACTGCCCCCCCTATGAACCTCATACAACTTTGAATGGGTTCGGGGCGTTTTATCCATGGAACTCCCCTGATGTCCGTCACCAGGCAAGCGAGCTTCCTTCATAGCATCCCACATATCGCCCACGTCTCCATCAGGAATTCCGACGTTACACGGGGTTCAGTCTGGAAGGTTTGAGCAGCGTTTGCGGTAGTCGGCAGGGGTCAGGTGATAGGCGCGGCGAAACCAGCGGCCCAGATGGCTTTGATCGGCAAACCCGAGCGCACTGGCGACATTGGCGGGCGTTTCACCCCGCGCCAGCATTTGTCGGGCTCGAGCCAGTCGCAACTGAATCAAGTAGCCATGGGGCGCCAGACCGAAGGCCGACTTGAAGGCCCGGGTCAAACGAAAACGGTCAACCCCGCAGGCCCGGGCCAAATCATCGAGCCCGATATCTTCGAACGCATGAGCATGCAGATAATCCCGCGCAACCTGCGCCACTCGAGGCAACCGTGGATCGAAGGCCAGCCGCTTGCGCCAGTCGAGATGAGCGGTCAGCGATCCGAGCAAGGTGTCAATCGCGCTCTGCCGGACGATGCGCAAATCGCCGTGATGCAGGGCGTGAAAGGCCTGATTGATGGAAGTGGCCAGGCGTGGATCCTGGCTCAGGGTGTCGGCGAACCCGAGCTGACTGTTGTCCGGCACGTGTTCGAACAGCGCAAGCAACTCGCGCTCCAGCCAGTGCGGATCGAAATAGAGCATGGAGTAAGTAAAACCCTCCTCGGTCGGCGCATGCCCATCGTGGATTTCCCCCGGCTCCAGCATGATCACCTTGCCCGGCGTACTGAAATGCCGCACGCGCCGGCAATCGAACTGCTGAACCCCTTGCTCGGTGACGCCCACCAGAAAACTGTCATGCCAGTGCGGGTCATAGGCATGGCCCTGGAAGTGGGCACGAATCGACTCGATCCCGGTGTCGGCATCCTGGGACAGGTCGATCCAGTTGCGTTTGTCCACGCAAGGCTCCAGAGAAATGGGTTCAACGGCTAAATTACCGCGCTTCATGCCAGCGCGTTTAGAAGATTTGTGCAGCTACCGGCGCATTGCAACGGGTTTGTATCTCAGTGTGTACGACCGCCTCCCGGATACACCCGCCTGCATCTGGCGCGCAAACCGGAAACAGCGCGGATACATCGACAGGCTTTACTGGACTCCAGTTCAGAAGGGTTCACCCCGAACCCGACCCCGTCGATTGCAAAGGAGTCTTCCCATGAAGCATGCACTGCACACCACCGCTACCGGCAACACCCGTCGTCGCCTGCTGGGCCTGTCGATTCTCGCCACCGCCCTGATGCAATTCGGCACGTTCGCCAACGCAGAATCGACGGCGCCGCAATCGGTCAAGGCTGAAGTCGCCAGCGTGAAAGCCGACCTGCCCTTCGGCGCGTTGAAGCATGTGAAGGCCGGTGTACTGGACGTGGCCTACGCCGAAACCGGCCCGGCCGATGGCCCGGTGGTGATTCTGCTGCACGGCTGGCCCTACGACATTCACAGCTACGACGACGTCGCGCCGCTGCTGGCGGCCAAGGGTTATCGGGTATTGATGCCGTACGCCCGGGGTTATGGCGATACGCACTTCCTTTCCGACAAGACCGTGCGCAACGGTCAGCCTGCGGCGCTCGCCAGTGACGTCATCGACTTCATGGATGCACTGAAAATCAAACAAGCCGTGCTCGGCGGCTACGACTGGGGCGCGCGGTCGGCGGATATCGTCTCGGCGCTGTGGCCTGAACGCGTCAAAGCGCTGGTGTCGGTCAGCGGCTACCTGATCGGCAATCAGGCCGCCGGCAAGAATCCGCTGCCGCCCAAGGCCGAGCTGCAATGGTGGTATCAGTTCTACTTCGCCACCGACCGTGGTGCTGCCGGTTACGCCAAGAACACCCACGATTTCGCCAAGCTGATCTGGCAGACCGCCTCACCGAAATGGGCGCTGGACGACGCCACCTTCGACCGCAGCGCCAAGGCCCTGGAAAACCCCGATCACGTCGCCATTACCGTGTTCAACTATCGCTGGCGTCTGGGCCTGGTGCAGGGTGAAAGCCAGTACGAAGCGCTGGAACAGAAACTCGCCACCGCGCCATCGATCAGCGTGCCGACCATCACTCTGGAAGGCGATGCCAACGGCGCGCCACACCCGGCGCCCGAGGATTACGCCAAGCGGTTTACCGGCAAGTACGAGTTCCGTCTGATCAACGGCGGCATCGGCCACAACCTGCCGCAGGAAAGTCCGCAGACCTTTGCCAAGGCGATCATCGACGCCGATCACCTTTGAAGTAGCACGCCAAACGGCTCATCGATGTAAAGGAAAGATGTCAACCCATGGACATGCGTGAAACTTGCGCAGACCTTGGCATTCACGATGAATGAACCATGTCCATGGGCGCTTGCAGAAAACTGATCTCGGCCAGGCCGAGAAAATTTATGCTTACTCCGAAATCCATCAGAACTACAAATTTGACTCAAATTGAACAATCATGTTCAATTTGTGCTGTGCCGTATTCCTGCGTCTGGAGGCTCCCGTAGTGAAGCTTAATCCCGCACAGCAGCCCGTTAATGTACAAAAAAACCTGCAGCCAGCACGCCACGAGGCACCCACCGTGCGCGCCCATGCGCTGACTCATCTGATTTTCGAGCGGCCGGATCTGGAGCGGACCGAGCGATTTCTACGGGACTTCGGACTGCTGACGGTTCTGCGCAATGCGGATCTGCTGCTTTTGCGTGGTACCGGAACGGCACCCTATTGCTATCGCGTACATCGCGGCAAGAAGCCACGTTTTATTGGTTTCGGTCTGAGCGTCGATTCCCGTCCCGACCTGCAGCGTCTGAGCTTGTTACCGCAAGCATCATCCATCATGCCGTGCGATCACCCCGGCGGTGGCGAACAAGTCACCTTGCGCGATCCGTCCGGTTTTCTCGTCGAGGCCCTTCATGGCCAGTCGGTGGTTGGCTCCAGGCCCCATCGCTCGCCCTTGCCACTCAACCTTGGGGATAGCGTGGTGCGCATCAATGCAACCCAGCGTCCGCCGATTGCTCCACCGGAGATCATCCGCCTTGGCCATCTCGTGCTGGAAGTGGCGGACTTCCAGCGCACCTGCGCCTGGTACACACAACACTTCGGATTCATTCCCAGCGATGTGCAGTTGTTGCCTGACGGTTCGCCGGCGGTGGCCTTCCTGCGTCTGAATCTGGGCGACACGCCAGCCGACCATCACACGCTGGCCCTGGCCCAGGGATTCATGCCGGCCTACAGCCATAGCGCTTATGAGGTGGTCGATCTGGACGCCGTCGGCATGGGCCAGAAGGTTCTTCGGGATCGGGGTTGGCGCCATGCCTGGGGTATTGGCCGGCACATTCTTGGAAGCCAGATCTTCGATTACTGGCAGGACCCGTTCGGCGACAAGCACGAGCACTATTGTGATGGTGACCGATTCACTGCCGACCAGCCCACAGGTGTGCACAGTGTCAGCGCAGCGGCGATGTCCCAGTGGGGCAAATCCATGCCCAGAAGTTTTACCAAACCGAAACTGACACCGGCGAATGTTCTTTCCTTGTTCCGCCATCTTCGCCGCAGTCCGGATCTGAGCGTGCGCAAGCTGATCACACTGGCACGCCTGTTCGCCTGATTTTGCAGCGTCGCAAACCACACGAGGTTGGCGCTGGCCCCCTCCTCCCCCCCCAGGAGTCGTTGTCATGGCTGTGCAGGTTGTCCGTTTCGAATATCAGAACACCGTCCAATGGGGACGTATTCACAATCAGCGCATCACGCCCGTTTCTGGGCAATACGCGACAACCGGCGAGTTCATCCGGCAAGTCAGCATCGAGCAGTTGCGCGACCTAAAGAGCCCGACACTCGAACTCAATCAAGTGCGGCTGCTCTCCCCGGTCACCCGCAACCAGCAGTTTGTCTGTCAGGGTGCCAACTACCGTCAGCACATGATCGAGTCCGGGATGGATCCGGACGCCAAGTCGTACAATATGATGTTTACCAAGGCAGCCAGTTGCATTTGCCCGGCCGACAGCGACCTGATCAAGCCACGCCATGTCCGCTTTCTCGACTACGAGATTGAACTGGGCCTGGTCATGCGCAGCGACATCAACGGCCCGGTCCAGATTGACGACAGCAACCTGCACCAGTTCGTGGCCGGACTGGTCATCGTCAATGACTATTCGGCGAGGGACATCCAGATTCCGCAGATGCAGTTCTACAAAGGCAAAAGTTTCCGCACCTTCGGTCCGGTCGGACCTTATTTGTGTCTTTTGGAAGCCAAACAGATGCATTACCTCAAGGCCCTGCAGCTGCGCCTGACCGTCAACGACCAACTGCGCCAAGAGGACAATACCGCGAACATGGTTTACACCCCTGCGCAGACCCTGACAGAACTGTCTGCCGTGCAAGACCTCGCGGCCGGAGACCTGATTGCCACAGGCACTCCGGCCGGCTGTGCGCTGGCCATTCCATCACCCGCCACCCAGCGCATTGCCGCCCTGCTGCCCGAGGCCCTCAAGTGGAAACTGTTTCTGAAGGCCCAGGCCAGCCGCGAGCGCTACCTCAAGCCGGGCGACAGGGTCGAGGCGAGAATCCGTAGCGCGGACGGCATTGTCGATCTGGGTGTCCAGCGCAATCTTGTCGTCGAGCAAGACTGATCAGAAGCTGTGATTCAACTGCAGCCCAAGTCCGTTGATCGTGTTCTGGTAGGTGGCGCTGTAACCCGGACGCAGCCCACCCTGGGACGTGTCCTGTGACACTTTTACCGGATCTTCGTGGATGTAGCCGTATCCCAGATCCAGAGAGGTCTGATCGGTCATCTGCCAGTTCAGGCCAACCGTGAAAATCTTCCGGTCTCCCGTTGGTGCACGGGTGGACGTGTACTGATTGGGCATCGGCGTCGGCTCATAGGCGATCCCGCCACGAACCTTCCATTGCTTGTTCAGGCGATAGGACATGCCGGTGGAGAACGACCAGGTATCACGCCACTTCAGGGTTTCGAGGATCGTATCGAAAGGGCCATAGGCCTGTGGCACACCGGAGTTCAGCACCCTCAATTCCTGCACGCGACTCCAGCGACTCCACAACGCACCGGCGGAGACATCCAGTCGATCATTGATGCGCCAGGTCGCCGAGGCATCGACCGTTTCCGGTGAAGTGAAATCCAGGCTCGCGTCATATTTGCCGTTGAGCCCCGGCAGCCCCAGCCCCGGGATCGGTGCCAGCAATCCATTGGCACCTGAGACCTTGGTCTTTCCGCTCAGCTTGTAATCGACTCTGGAGTGATAGGTTAGCCCCAGGGTCAGGTCGTCGAGCGGGTCGAACAGGATGCCCAGACTGAAGCCCATGGCCGTGTCGTCGCCGGTGACTTTGACAGTCCCGTCGCCCTGCCCGCCCACCGCGTTGTTGGCGATCTTGCTTTCGAGCAGCCCGTCGATGCGGTTGATCGTCGGCCCAAAACCCACGGACAGTCGATCATTGATCCGGTAACTGACCGTCGGCTGCAAGGTGACGACCTTCACCTGAGTCTGCGAGCTGCGGTAGCGTCCCTGGAAGTTGCTTTCGTAGTCCGTGCTCCCGCCAAACGGGGCATAAACCCCGAACCCAACGTGCCAGTCCTCGTTGAGTTGCAGCGTGTAGAAGCCCGATGGCACGACGATCGGATCAGGCACCATATCGCCGTGCGAAGTGCCCGACACCGTGGTATTGACGTTGCTGATGCGCGAACTGACATCAATGAAACTGAGACCGCCACTGACGTGTTCACCCGCCAGGCGGGACATGCCGGCGGGGTTGCCGTAAACGATCGAGGCGTCCTGCACATCAGAAGCCCGACCGGAATAAGCCTTGCCTCCCGAGCTGATGCTCTGTTCGTTGATTTGCAGGCCGTTGGCCAGGAGTTGAGTGGAGGTGAGGCAAAGCCCCAGCACACAAAGCTGATTTCTTATTGTCATGATCTGGCTCTTGTTATTTTTTTGGTGGGCGCGAACACCCAAGGCACGCGGATGGATCGTTGGATTCAATGATGAGATAGGTCGCCGGCCATCCACGGCGACGGGTTTGGTTCAGCGTTTGCGCATCCGCTCGGCCAGCGCACCGATCGGTCGGGTCATGCTGCGTCGCAAGCGTTGAGAGAAGGATTCGCCCTCATAGATCGGTGCCGGGGTGACCACTTCATTTGGCTGGCTGTACTGCGGAAAAAGACTGAGTGCATGGGCACGGTTGATGCCATGCATGATCGCCGGCGACCACATCACCAGGCTTTCCAGCGTCCGGCACTGCAGCGCCGTGGCGGGAGCCGGGGCGAAGGGATAATCACTGCCGAAAAGAATGTGTGACGGTTCCACCAGTTCCTTGAGCGCCGCCATGGAATAAGGTGACGGTGACAACGCCGTGTCGAAGTAAAAGCGACGGATGTAGGTCATGACGCCTTGCGGTGCGTGCTGCTGAAATTCCGGCAACATGTTGGCCAGCGAGACACGCCAGGCCACAAACGGCAGGAAGCCGCCGGAGTGGGACAGAATCCAGCGAATGCCGGGATAGCGCTCCATGGTCCCGCCAAGGATCAGATTGACCGCCGCGCGCGTGGTATCGCAGAGAAACTCAATGAGAAATCCCGGGGTCTGCAGACCGATGCTTTCGCTGGTCTTGTGCATGTTGGGATGGATGAATACCACGGTTTTTCGGCGGTCGAGCTCGGCCATCAGTTCATCGAAGCGTGGGTCGCCCAGGAATACCCCGTCGGTGCTGCCCAGCAAAACAATGCCCTCGGCCTTGAGTACGTCCAGCGCGTGAATGGCTTCACGGCAGGCGGCCTCGGTGAACGGCATCGGCAGCACCGCGAAGTTGCCGAAGCGGCTCGGATAGCGCGTGCGCATCTGCGCGGCGAACTCGTTGCAGCGTCGCGCCAGCTCGCTGGCCTGTTGGACCCCGTCACCGAAGTGGACGCCGGGCGCAGACAGCGAGGTGATCGCCCGTTCGATGCCGTTCGCATCCATCACCTCAATGGATTTTTCCGGCGTCCAGTCTGGCAGCGGCGCACCCGCGACAGAGTGCAGCCCTCTGGCGTTCATCGCATCGACGAATGCGGGTGGAATGATGTGATGGTGGACATCGATACGGCCTTGCTTGATTGACATGCTGACTCTCTTGTTTGGGCTTCGACCGAGCGCCTGCGGCTACTGGGTAAAGAACCGTGCTCGGTGAGCGTACAACTTTCGAGATCAATATTGAACATTTGTGTTCAATTATGTCAATGATCGGCAAACGCTGATTTGCTTTATTTTGAACGCGCTTGTTCAATGTCCGGAATCTCTCCGTTGGAGCTCATTGCTTTGAAACTCAGTCCCGTGCAGAAGCGCATCCATGAGGCTGCGATCCGGCTGTTTGTCGAGAAACGTGTCGAAGAGGTCAATGTCAGCGAACTGGCACAGATCGCCGGGGTAGCGCGCGGCACGATCTACAACAACCTCAACTCGGTGGAGACGCTGTTCGAAGATGTCGCCAGCCAGCTGAGTGCCGAAATGAACGACAGGGCCGCGCGCAGTACAGATCCCCATGCGTCCCCTGCCGTCCGCCTGGCCACCGGCATCCGCCTGTATATCCGCCGCGCCCATGAAGAGCCGCACTGGGGAGCCTTCATCGTGCGCTACGGCGCCAGCAATGAGACGCTGCAACAGATGTGGAGCGGTCCACCCATGCACGATGTGCTCAGCGGCCTGAGCAGTGAGCAATACAGCTTTCGACAGGAGCAACTGCCTTCGGTGATGGCGATGATCGGAGGCGGGGTGCTGGGGGCCACGATGCTGGTACTTCAGGGTCACAAGACCTGGCGCGACGCGGGTTCCGATATGGCTGAATTCGTTCTCAGGGCGCTCGGCGTGCCAGCCGATGAAGCGCGCGGCATCGCTACTCAGGATCTGCCCCTTCTCGCAGCCTGAAGTCCTACGCTGATTTTTCTTGAGCCAGATCCCTTGGGGAATCTGGCTTTTTTATTGCCCGCAAAAAGACAATTGAACACTGTTGTTCAATTATAATCTTGAGTGTTAGAGTCTGTCGCAAGCACTGACCCACCGCCCGGGTCGAAGTGCCTTACGCCAGGAACTGACAATGAACAATAAAGAACCTCTTCCTGCCCTGACCTCGCGAACGGTACAAGTGGGTCGTCGGCAGATTTTCATCAGCGAAACGGGCGTCGGCCATCCCCTGCTGATGCTTCACGGTGGCGGAGCGGGAGCCTCGGGACTCTCCAACTACTCGCGCAATATCGAATCGCTTGCCCGGCAGTTCCGCGTCATTGTGGTCGACATGCCCGGTTACGGCCGATCCACCAAAGGTGTGGATCGCAAGGACCCCTTCGGCGATCTCGCGGGGGCGATGCTCGGCCTGCTCGACACCCTGAAGATCAGCAGCGCTCACGTGGTGGGCAACTCGTTGGGTGGTGCCTGTGCCTTGCGCATGGCGCTGGATGCACCCCGCCGGGTGTCGGCTCTGGTGCTGATGGGCCCCGGTGGCGTCAATACCACTCGCAGTCTGCCGACACCGGGTCTCAAGCTGTTGCTCGACTACTACAACGGCGAAGGTCCGACGCTGGCCAAGATCACGCGTTTTATCCGGGACTACCTGGTGTATGACGGCAGCCAGGTCAGTGACGAGATGATCCGCGAGCGTTTCGAGGCGAGTATCGACCCGCAGGTCATTGCGGCCCCTCCCCTGCGTCGGCCAACGAGTATTCCCCGCTTCTCGCGGTGGGACTTCACCCGTGATTCACGCCTCAAGCATTGCCAGGTTCCGACCCTGGTGCTCTGGGGCGCGGACGACAAGGTCAATCGTCCCAGCGGCGGTGAGGCGCTGCGCAGTCGCATGCCGGATTGCAACCTCTACCTGTTCAGCCGGACCGGTCATTGGGTGCAGTGGGAACGTGCGGACGAATTCAACTCCGTGACTCTGGCGTTCCTCGCCAGTCGCACAGCGCGCTGAGTTGTCGTCATGAACAATCAAGCAACGATCAGTCGGAAAACGCCGGACATCTTCGGCGCCAGCAGCATGGGCTATGCATTGATCGAGTCCCGCCACCTGGCGCGTTGGCGTGAGCTGCTCCAGCACGGCATCGGCCTGCACCTGGCCAGCTCGGACGAGCAAACCCTGGCTTTTCGTATGGATCAGCACCAGCGGCGGATCATTATCCAGCGCGGTCCGCAGGAAGATTTTCTTGCCGTCGGCTGGCAATTACGCGACCAGTCCACCCTCGACGAAGTGCTCAAGCGCCTGCAACGCCTCGGTATCGAAGCGCAACCCAGCCAACCGGAAGAAGCCGCACAACGTGGGGTGAAAAGGTTCTGGCGGGTGCTCGGCCCCAAACGTATGGCCGTCGAGCTGTTCTGGGAGCCGCTGCTGAGCGACAAGCCGCTGAACATGCTCAGTGCAGGTTTTATCACCGGGTCCGCCGGGATGGGCCACCTGGCGATCACCTCGCGCAAACCGCAGCAGATGCAGCGTTTCTGGCAGGAAATATTTGATGCACGAGCCAGCGACCACATCGCCGAGCGGATTGCCGGAGTGACCCTGGACATTGATTTCTTCCGGGTCAACGAACGTCACCACTCGATTGCCATCGCCCGTTTGCGTGGCCTGCCGATGGATCCGATTCGTACCCGTGTGCAACACATGAACCTGCTGACCACCTCGGTCAGCGAACTGACCAACGCCTATTTGCGCTGCCGCACGCTCGGTTTCGAAATGGCCCACGAAATCGGTGAGCACCCCAACGACCGTGAGCAATCGTTCTACGTGATGAGCCCCAGCGGTTTCGAGCTGGAACTGGGTTGCAACGCCAGGGTGGTCGATGAGGCGCAGTGGCGCACAACCTCCTATCAAGGCATCAGCCTTTGGGGGCATCGCCCGGAGAAAAGCGGTGCCTGGCACACGTTGACCACCAACCTGGCCAACTTCGCCCGCGGCACACGTTCATTGCTCAAGCCCGAATATTCACCGCTGTAAGAGAGATATCGTCATGAATAACAAAAACGAGTCTGTAACGAGCGTCGATGTGATTATTTCCGGGCTTGGCCCGACGGGCGCCACGCTCGCGCATCTGCTCGGCAAGCGTGGTTTGTCGGTGCTGGTACTGGAACGCGAGCCCATGTTTTATGGCAACGCCCGGGCGGTCTATACGGACGACGAATGCATGCGCGTCATGCAGGCGGCCGGCGTTGCCTCCGAGCTTTCAGCCAACATGCAAGTCGATACGCCCGCTCAGTGGGTGCTGGCCAATGGCAAGATCCTCGGCCAGTACTGGCGCCTCGATCGCCCCTACGGCTGGCCGATCATCAACTTCCTTTACCAGCCCTGGCTGGAAACCACGCTGAGCGATCTGCTCGAGCGCTATCCCAATGTGCGGGTTGCCCGTGGTCGTGAACTCACGCAGTTCACCCAGGATGAACATGGGGTGACCGTGACCCATCAGGCCACCAGCACCTTCCGTTTCAGTGATGCGACGGATGCCCGTCAGGCCTGCGAAATCGATCCGGATCCGCAAACCATTCGCGGGCGCTATCTGGTGGGGGCTGACGGCGGCCGCAGTACGGTCCGTGAGGCCTTGGGCATCGGCATGAGCGGCAAGAACTTTCCCGAACCCTGGCTTGTGGTCGACCTGGAAATGAAGGAAGGCGAGGATGCCTTGCGTCATCTGCCCTACTTCAGCTTCATCTGCGACCCTGATTGCCCGACGGTCTGCTGTCCTCAGCCCGGTCGTTTCCATCGCTTCGAATTCATGCTGATGCCCGGCCAGACTCGCGAACAGATGGAAGACCCGACCGTGGTGCGTAACCTGATCAGCCGTTACGTCGATCCGGACAAGTTCGAAGTCAAACGCAAGCTGGTCTACACCTTCAACGCGCTGGTGGCGAAGGATTGGCGCAAGGGCCGGGTTTTGATTGCCGGCGATGCTGCCCACATGACGCCGCAGTTCATGGGCCAGGGCATGAGTTCCGGCGTGCGTGACGCCTACAACCTCGCCTGGAAAATCGACGCCGTGATCAAGGGGCAAGCCGGTGAGCGGCTGCTCGACACCTATGGCAGCGAACGCTTCCACCATGCCAAGGCGATGATTGATATTTCGGTGCAGATGAAGGACTTCGTCTCGATGTCCAGCCCGGTTTCCAGCCTGATGCGCAACCTGCTGGTCAAGACCGTCCTGGCGACGCCATTTCTCGGCCGCTATGTTCGCGAAGGCCGTTTCAAACCGGCCCCGACCTATGCCCCTGACAGCTATCTGGGCATGCCTCGCCGCCATCGGCGTTCGCCGGAAGGCCGGATGATTCCGCAACCCGAAGTCCGCACCTTCAAAGGCCAGCGCGTATTACTCGATGACCTGCTGGGCGACGGTTTTGCCTTGATCGGTCTTGAGGTCGATCCACGCGTCCACCTGAGTCAGGCGTCCCGGAAACTGCTGGATATCCAGCACACACGCTTCGCCACCCTCTTCCCGTTCGGCACCCGTCCACAGGGCGCCGGTACCGATCGTTCCAATACCCAAGAGTTGGTCGAACTGGAGGATGTGCAGGGTGAGATGGTCGCGTGGTTCAAACGCTCGGGGTTCTCCAGCGGAGCCATCGCCGTGGTGCGCCCGGACAAATTCACCTTCGCCATGGTCGAGGCTGCGGATCTGGATCGGGCCATCAACGAACTCAAGTTCCAGCTGCAATGGAGCCCCGGCGCTGAAGTCGTCGCAGACGAGCCTCGGCTGCTGAGGAAAATTGCATGAGCCAGTTCCCTTTGCAGCCTCTGCAAGACGCCGCCGCTGCCTTGGCCAGAGCACGGGAGCAACGCGAGCCCTGTGCACGGATCTCGTCCACTTTCGGTATCGATTCGTTGACCGGCGCCTATGCCGTACAGGAGATCAACACCCAACGGGCCCTGGCCCAGGGGCGGCGTCTGGTCGGCCGTAAAATCGGACTGACCTCGGCTGCCGTGCAACAGCAACTGGGCGTCGATCAACCGGATTTCGGCATGCTGTTCGCCGATATGGAAATCGCCGATGGCGGTGAGATCCAGATCAGTCAGTTGATCCAGCCCAAGGCCGAAGGCGAGATTGCGTTCGTTCTGGGCCGCGATCTTCCATATGAAGATACGACCCTCGCGGAACTGCTGCGGGCGGTCGAGTACGTGGTGCCTGCGCTGGAAATCGTCGACTCGGCCATCGAGAACTGGAACATATCGCTGGTGGACACGGTGGCGGACAACGCTTCATCAGGGTTGTATGTGCTGGGTAAACAGCCGACTCCACTCGCCTCGCTGGACCTTCGGCTGGAAGGCATGCTGCTGGAAAAAAATGCCGCCACGGCTTCGATCGGTGTCGGTGCCGCATGCCTCGGCAATCCGGTGGACGCCTGCCTGTGGCTGGCTCGCACCATGGCCCGGATGGGCCGTCCCTTGCAGGCCGGTGAGGTGCTGCTTTCCGGCGCCCTGGGGCCGATGACGCCTGTCGTGGCCGGGGACAGCCTGCACTTGCACCTGACCCGACTTGGCCAGATCCGTTGCCGCTTCATCTGACCTGCCCGTCCTTCTGCGCCAGGCTGTCGTGGCCTGGCCAATTTGAGAGATTGCTCCCATGAGTCAAACCAAACTCAAGGTCGCCATCATCGGCTCCGGCAACATCGGTACCGACCTGATGATCAAGATTCTGCGCAACGCCAGACACCTGGAAATGGCGGTGATGGTCGGGATCGACCCTGCATCCGACGGCCTCGCCCGCGCCGAACGCATGGGCGTCGCGACCACCCACGAGGGGGTTGAAGGCCTGGCCCGCATGGACGCGTTCAAGGACATCGATTTCGTCTTCGACGCCACCTCGGCTAGCGCCCATATCGAGAACGAAAAACGCCTGCGCTCGATCAAGCCGGGTATCCGCCTGATCGACCTCACTCCGGCGGCTATCGGCCCTTACTGCATTCCAGTGGTCAACCTGGAGCAAAACCTGGATCGACTCAACGTCAACATGGTCACCTGTGGTGGTCAGGCGACCATTCCAGTGGTCGCCGCCGTATCCCGTGTTGCCCGGGTTCACTACGCCGAAATCGTCGCCTCGATCGCCAGCAAGTCTGCCGGCCCCGGCACCCGGGCCAACATCGACGAGTTCACGGAAACCACCTCCAGGGCCATCGAAACGGTGGGTGGGGCTTCCAAAGGCAAGGCGATCATCATCATGAACCCCGCCGAACCACCACTGATGATGCGTGACACGGTATTCGTGCTGTCCGAAACCGCCGATCAGGCGCAGATCGAGGCTTCCGTCGAGGAGATGGTGGCGGCAGTCCAGGCCTATGTGCCGGGCTATCGCCTGAAACAGAAGGTTCAGTTTGACGTCATTGCCGAATCGACACCTATGAACATTCCGGGACTGGGACGCTTCAGCGGCCTCAAGACCTCGGTATTCCTTGAGGTCGAAGGCGCCGCCCATTACCTGCCAGCCTACGCCGGCAATCTCGATATCATGACCTCCGCTGCCTTGGCCACCGCCGAGCGCATGGCGCAGTCGATGCTCAACGCCTGAGGGGCCCGACATGACATTCAATCCCGGCAAGAAAATCTACATCTCCGACGTGACCCTGCGCGACGGCAGCCATGCCATCCGACATCAGTACTCGCTGCAGAATGTGCAGGACATTGCGCGCGCACTGGACAAGGCCAGGGTCGATTCGATCGAAATCGCCCACGGCGACGGGCTGCAGGGTTCGAGCTTCAACTATGGCTTTGCCGCCCATACCGATCTGGAATGGATCGAAGCGGCCGCCGATGTCATCAAACACGCCAAGATCACCACCCTGCTGCTGCCGGGGATCGGCACGGTGCACGACCTCAAGGCCGCCTATGACGCCGGCGCACGGGTGGTGCGCATCGCTACGCACTGTACGGAAGCCGACGTTTCGAAACAGCACATTGAATATGCTCGCGAGCTGGGCATGGACACCGTCGGTTTTCTGATGATGAGCCACATGATCGCCCCTGAGCACCTCGCGGCCCAAGCCCGGCTGATGGAAAGCTATGGCGCGACCTGCGTGTACATGGCCGACTCCGGTGGCGCGATGAACATGCAGGATGTTCGCGAGCGCTTCCGGGCTTTCAAAGCCGTTCTGAAACCGGAAACCGAAACCGGCATGCACGCCCACCACAACCTGTCGCTGGGCGTCGCCAACTCGATAACCGCCGTCGAGGAAGGCTGCGACCGGATCGATGCAAGTCTGGCCGGAATGGGGGCTGGTGCCGGCAACGCGCCGCTGGAGGTTTTTATTGCCGCCGCCGAACGTCTCGGCTGGAACCACGGCACCGACCTCTACACGCTGCTCGACGCCGCCGACGACATCGTCCGCCCGCTGCAGGACCGGCCGGTGCGGGTCGACCGTGAAACGTTGGCACTGGGTTATGCCGGCGTCTATTCAAGCTTCTTGCGGCATGCCGAAATTGCCGCCGCCAAATATGGTCTCAAGACCCTCGACATTCTTGTCGAGCTGGGCAAGCGGCGCATGGTCGGCGGTCAGGAAGACATGATCGTCGACGTCGCGCTGGATCTGCTCAAGCGTTGAACCGTGCAACGTTGCCGGCTTATCGCCCATGCCGCGGTGGGCCGGTCTCGGAACTGTATCCGGTGGAGCTCCGGCAGCGTGTCAGCGCTGCGACTTCGGGTGTCCACGATATGCACCTTGTTCTTATCATTTGACGAGCCGTTTTTCCTTGGACGGCCGATAACCGAAATAGGCGCTGTAGCACTTGCTGAAATGGCTGGGCGAGACGAACCCGCAAGCCACCAGCACATCGACCTGCGACAGCTCGGTGTGTTGCAGCAGACGCCGGGCCTCGGTGATGCGCAGTTCCATGTAATAACGCTGCGGCGTGGTGCCCAGTTGTTCCTTGAACAGCCGCTCCAGCTGACGCCGGGAACGCCCGGCGTACACTGCCAGTTGCTCCAGCTCCAGCGGTTCTTCGAGGTTGGCGTCCATCAGCTTCACTACTTCGCGCAACGGCGCGCTGACGCTGATGTTTTCGGTGGGTTTGATCCGCCGGTAGCGCGATTCCTCGAACGCCAGAATGTCTTCGATCCCTTCGACCAGCGCTTTGTCGTGCAGACCCTTGATCCAGTCCAGTGCCATGTGGAATGCGCCGGACGGGCTCGAAGCGGTCAACCGGTCACGGTCGATCACATAGGGCTCGCTGCTGACCTGGGTGGCCTTGGAGATTTCCGCCAGCGCTGGCCGATGCTCCGGGTGAATCGCACAGCGATACCCTTCCAGCACCCCTGCCCGCCCCAGAAACCATGAACCGTTCCACAACCCGGCCAGCAACACGCCAGCCTCGGCGGCCATTTTCAGCAGACCGATGAACTCATCGCTGGCCTTCAATTCCGTACGGTAACCGCCGCAGATCACCAGCAGATCCAGTTCCTGCAACACACTCGCCTCAAGCCGTGAATCCGGGCGGATCACCAGCCCCAGATCGCTGATCACTTCGCCGTCGCTCAGGCCGAAGGTGCGTGTAGAGAACAGACCGGGGCGCAGCAGATTGGCGGTGACAAGGGTGTCCAGCGCCTGGGTGAAGGCCGGCAGGGAAAAATGCTCCAGCAGCACGAACCCGGTACGGGTCATGCGCCCCGCCCCGGAGGAAGGCTCGTTCAGGTAGCGAAGGTTCTTGCCCTTCATGCCACCGCTGAATTGGCGTCGTTCGATCAAGATGTGGTCCATCAGTTACTTGTTATGCCGCCATGCTAACCGCCGGGACGGCAAAATACTCGGGAATGAATGCAATTCGCCCCAACCGGTACAAACGTACCGATCGGGGCGAAAGTGACCTGTATAAAACCGCGATGGATCAGGAAGCGTCGATCCAGATGGTTTTCAGCTCGGTGTACTGATCATGGGCCCAGATCGACTTGTCACGCCCACCGAAACCCGACTCCTTGTAACCGCCGAAAGGCGTCGAAGCATCGCCCTCGCCGAAGCAGTTCACGGTGACGATACCGGCGCGGATCCCCCGCGAGAGTTTCAGCGCATGGCGCAGGCTGCCGGTGTAGGCCGAGGCTGCCAGGCCATAAGCCGTGTCGTTGGCCAGGCCGATCGCCTCGTCGACCGAGTTGAACGTGGTCACGCTCAGCACCGGGCCGAAGATTTCTTCCTGGAACAGACGACTGTCACGGCTGACGCCATCGACGATGGTCGGCTCGACGAAGATGTTGTCGGCCGTGTTGCCCCCCGCCAGCACCGACAGGTTTTCCTCCCGGGCATGGTCGAGGTACGAACGCACCTTCTCGAAATGCGCCTTGCTGATCATCGAGCCCAGACGGTTTTCCGGGTCCAGTGGATCGCCCATTTTCCAGTCGGCCAGATGCACCTGCACGCGTTTGAGCAGTTCGTCCTTGATGTCCGAATGCACGATCAACCGCGACGAGGCCGAGCAGTTTTCGCCCATGTTCCAGAACGCGCCGTTGACCACGTGCTGAGCGACCAGATCGACGTCTTCGACATCGTTCATCACCACCGCCGGGTTCTTGCCGCCGCACTCCAGCACGATGCGTTTCAGGTTGGATTCGCTGGAATACTTGAGAAACAAGCGCCCGGTGTCGGTGGACCCGGTGAAGCTGACCATGGCGACGTCCGGGTGACGGCCCAGCGGTTCCCCCGCTTCCTTGCCACCGCCGGGCACCACGTTGAACACACCGGCCGGAACTCCCGCCTGATGCGCCAGTTCGGCCACACGCAGGGTGCTCAGGGTGGTTTCCTTGGCCGGTTTGACCACGATGGAGCAACCAGCGGCCAGCGACGGGCCGATCTTCCACGCGAGCATCAGCAGCGGGAAATTCCACGGCAACACCAGACCGACCACGCCAATCGGTTCGCGCACCACCATGGTCACCGCGCCGTTACCGGTCGGTGCGGTCGAGTCGTAGATCTTGTCGATCAGTTCGGCGTGCCAGCGCAGGGTATGAATCGTTTCGGGCACGTCGATGTTCTGGCATTCGCGGATCGGTTTGCCGCTGTCGAGACTTTCCAGCACCGCCAGTTCATGAGAGTGGTCTTCCAGCAACTGGGCAAACCGCAGCAACACCGATTTGCGCGCCGACGGCGCCAGCCCCTGCCAGCGTCCGTCTTCGAACGCAGCCTTGGCGGCGGCGACAGCAACGTCCACGTCCTGGGCACCACACGCGGTAATTTCGGTCAACACCGCTTCTGTGGCCGGGTTGGTTGTGGTGAAGGTCTTGCCGGACAGCGCGCTGCGAAACTCGCCGTTGATGAACGCCTGATTGCGAAACTCAAGCTTCGCCGCCAGTTCGCGGTATTGCGCTTGACTCAGAAGATCGGCCATTTCAAACCTCCGCGACGATGCGCGCCACATTCTGCTTGAGGGTTTTGATCACGCTTTCCAGCACTTCCTTCTCGGACGCTTCCAGCGGCTGCATCGGCTTGCGCACGCCGCCGGCGCACAGGCCGACCAGTTCGCTGCCGTGCTTGATCGACTGAACGAACTTGCCACTTTCCAGCACATCCATCAGCGGCAACAGCGCCGACATGATCCGTCGGCCCTTGTCGAAGTTCTTCTCCAGAACGCAGGCTTCGTACAGCGCGATGTGCTCGGCCGGAATGAAGTTCGAACCGGCGCAGACCCAGCTGCGCGCGCCCCAGGCGAAGAACTCCAGGGCCATGTCGTCCCAGCCGCAGGACAGCTGGATCGAGGGATGCGAATGCGCCAGACGATGCAACTGAGCGGTGTCGCCGGAGCTTTCCTTGATCGCGACGATGTTCTTGCAACCGGCAATCGCATCGAAGAACTCAGGGCCCATCGCTACGCCCATCCGCGCCGGATAGTTGTAGAGCATGATCGGCAGACCGGCAGCCTTGTCCACGGCCAGCACGTGCGCGGCGATTTCCTTTTGCGTCGGCAAGGCATACGGCGGCGAGCCCACCAGAATGGCGTCGGCCTCGATCGACTTCGCATGCTCGGCGAAAGACACCGCATCCTCGGTGCGAATCCCGCCCGTGCCGATCACCAGCGGAATGCGGCCGTTGATCACTTCCCTGGCGCGCTCGGCCACTTTCAACCGCTCGGCGGTGGTGTGGGCGTAGTACTCGCCGGTCGAACCACCGATAACGATGCCGTGAACCCGCGACTCGATCAGGTACTCGAGCACCTCGGCGAAGGCCGAGTAATCGATCTGGCCATCGGCGGACAAAGGCGTAATGGCGGGGGTAAAGATGCCGTCAAAGTTCATAGGGTTTTCTCCAGTGTTTGCAGTGTTCAATCGCTAAGCCCTCGATGACTCGAAGACCTCATTCAACTTTCTCGACCGGCGCGGTACTGCCCCCACTTGAGGTTCATGTTCACCCCGAGGGAAAGAAACGGTTGCGGTGGATTGCCGTTGGGCCCCGGCGCTTGCAGCAGGAAATCGATCAGTTCGTCACGCTGCCCGGCCAGCCAGTCGGCCAGCAACTTGCCGGTGACCGTGCCCCGGGTCACGCCCAGGCCATTGCAACCCAGCGCGCCGTAAACGTTCGGTGCCAGTTCGCCGAAGAAGCCGTTGTGGTTCCTCGACATGGCCAGCGCCCCGCCCCAGGTGTATTCGAACGGCACGCCCGGCAGCATCGGAAAGCGCTGATCGAACGAGGCTCGGTGACGGTGCACGAACCGCTCGTTGTATTTGCTGTTGCTGCGCCCGTCGGGGTTGAAGCTGAAGCTGTTGCGGATCAGCAAGCGGTTGTCCGGCGTGCGGCGCACCGTGGTGCCGAACGGATCGGCCGGAATCGCGCCCCAGAACGGTTTGCCACCCAGGCGCGCCTGCTCTTCTTCAGTCAGCGGCCGAGTGATGCTGGCGTAGGTGTAGATGGGCAGCATTCGCCCCTGCAGAAAGCCGAAACGCATGCCGAACGAGTTGTTGGCGAGGATCAGTTTGTCGGCGGTGATGCTGCCGTAAGCGTGCTTGAGAACCGTCTGGCGGCCGTACTCCACTTCCAGAATCGGCGTGCGTTCGTACAAGGTGACGTTCG
Source organism: Pseudomonas sp. GW821-FHT09E04 (assembly GCF_059416185.1). Lineage (NCBI taxonomy): Bacteria > Pseudomonadati > Pseudomonadota > Gammaproteobacteria > Pseudomonadales > Pseudomonadaceae > Pseudomonas > Pseudomonas sp. GW821-FHT09E04. Next base: position 80,637 of record NZ_JBWKOR010000001.1, on the reverse strand, counting down.
CCGGCAGACTGTCCGCCAGCCCTTTCACCAGCGCCGAAGGCTGAACCAGCACCGCGCCGGGCGTGTACAAGGCCTTGCGATAAAAGTGCGTCCCCAGGTGCGAGGGCAACTCGTCCGCATCGATCATCTGATAAGGCTGACCGAGTTTGTCGAGCCCCCGGCGATAAGCCTCCAGCACCGCAATGCCACGTTCTTCGACAGCGGCCTGATACTTACCGCAGGCTTTCATCTGGCACTCGATGTTGAACCGGTCGACCAGGCAACGCAGGATCGACTGGCCGGCCAGATTGAGTTTCAGACTCGTCCGGGCCAGGTCGATATCGCCGATGTAGTCCTCGGACCCGATGTCGTGGGGCAGATCGATGGCAAAACCGGCATTGCGACCGGACGGCCCCAACCCCACTTCCTGCGCCTCGACCAGCACCACTTCGTCATCAGGAAAACTCAGCGCCAGTTGCCGTGCAGCGGCCAGCCCGGTGAAACCGGCACCGACAATCACCCAACGGGCCGAGCGATGTCCCCGATGACCGGGCTCGGGGCTGCGTGGGCGGCTCAGGTGGAACCAGCCACAACTGTCATCATCGGCAGGTAGCGAACTGACTTTCATAGTGTTGAACCGTCTATCGTAGGGAGGACAAATCGAACCGGCTTACTTGGCCGCCGCGCGCGCATCGCTCAGCCAGCCGTCGTAGCTTTGCTGGTGGGCCTTGATCCATTCGGCGGCGTGGCGCTTGATGTCGGCGAGGGACTTCTCGCCCTGCTGCATCTTCAGGTTCTGCGCACTTTCGTCGGCGGTGCTGATGCTGACTTCGGAGAGGAACTTGCGGGCCACCGGGTTCTTCTCGGCGAATTCCTTGTTCATGACGGCATTGATCGTGTCCACCGGGAAGCCGAGGTTTTTGCCTTCGTAGAAGGTGTCCTTGCTTTCCTTGCCGTCAGGCAGATCGGTGTACGGCACCGGCAGCCAGACCACGTCACGCCCTTCGACCAGCACGCTGGAAATCCACTGCGGCACCCAGGTGAAGAACAGCACCGGTTTGCCTTGCTGGTAGCGGGCGATGGTGTCGGCCATCAACGCGAAGTACGAACCGCGGTTGTCGACAACGGTAGGTTCCAGGCCGTAAGCCTTCATGTGGTGCTCGACCATGACCTCGCAGCCCCAGCCCGGGTTGCAACCGGTCAGATCGGCCTTGCCGTCACCGTTGCTGTCGAACAGTTTGGCGATCTCGGGCTTCTTCAGATCCGACAGATCCTTGATGTGATAGGCGTCTGCGGTTTTCTTGTCGATCAGGTAACCCTGCAACACGCCCTTCATGATCTGCCCGACCTTGACCATCACGTCATCACCGCCGGCCTTTTCATAAAAGGCTTCGTGCAGGTTTTCCCATTCATGCACGGTGAAATCCGCGTCGCCGTAGGACAGCGCCAGGAACATCGCCGGGTAGTCGGTCTCCTTAGGCTGCTTGACGTCGTAGCCCAGTTCCTTGAGCCCGGCCATGACCACTTCACCGCGAAAGCGCTCTTCAGCGATGGTCGGGAATATCGGCGTGATCGACACACCGGCGCCGGGCTTGTTGGCGTCAGCCGCGTACGCTGCTGAACACAGAATCGTGCCCATGACTGAAGCAACCACACCCGCCACGACGCTTTTCTTGAGATTTGCCAGTTTCATGTTTCACCACGCTTTGGAGTTTTGATCGGTGAGCAGAAAGGTTCAGTTAATGACCGCACGAGCAACGTTCTTCTTTTTCTTCAACTTCATGACCAGGCCGACCGGCCCGCTCTCATACCAGCGCTGCCCGGTGGCCAGATCGCTGCTGCGTTCACCCATGGCCTGGGTCAGGCGATCGAGGAACACCGCAAGCAACACCAGCCCTGCCCCGCCGACACTGGCCAGGCCCATGTCGAGGCGACCGATGCCGCTGAGCACCATCAGCCCCAGCCCGCCGACCGAAATCATCGAGGCGACCACCACCATCGACAGCGACAGCATCAAGGTCTGGTTCAACCCGGCCATCATGGTCGGCGCGGCCAGCGGCAGTTGAACCTTCATCAGCATCTGCATAGGTGTGCAGCCAAAGGCCCGCGCCGCCTCGACCTTGTCCGCCGGCACCTGACGGATGCCGAGATTGGTCAGCCGTACCAGCGGCGCGACAGAGAAGATGATCGTGACAATCACACCGGGCACGTTGCCGATGCCGAACAGCATCACCACCGGCACCAGGTACACGAACGCCGGCAGGGTCTGCATGGCGTCGAGCACCGGGCGGATGATCATTTCCGTGCGGTCGCTGCGGGCACAGAGGATGCCCAGCGGAATCCCGATCACCGCGCAGAACAACAGCGAGGTCAGCACCAGCGCCAGGGTGACCATCGCGTCGCTCCACACGCCGATCAGTCCGAGCCCGGTCAACGTCGCCACACTGAAGATCGCGATGCGTTTGCCGCCGATCTGCCAGCTGATAAGCCCGGCGATGATGATGAAGACCGTCGGCGGCAACGAAAGCAGTCCCCACTGGACGCCATCGAGCACCTGATCGACCGGCCAGCGAATCGATCGAAAGACATCCCGGAAGTTATGCACCAGATATTTAAGGGCGGTTTCAACCCACGACCCCAGAGGAATATTCAAACTCTGGAAGGGATCCAGAAAGTTAAAGTCGGACATGACGCTACCTCGCACTTGCGTACTGCGTGATCATTCTTTTTAAACAGAAGCGCTGTTAAACAAGCGTTCAGTTATTACCGAGACAACTTAAAAGATGCCCCTGCGAGATCGACCCTTTATAAAGTCCAACTTCATCGACCACCGGCATCGGTGTTGAAGAAGCGGCGACTATATGAAAGATCTCGCGCAAGGAAGCGTCGGCCTTGATCGGGGTTTGACGGGCCGGGTCATACGTAATGCCCGAATCGGTTTGCGCGATATCGCCTGCCCGCAATATCCGGCTGGTGTCGAAACCGTTGAAGAAATCCCGGACATACTGGTTCACCGGGTTGCACAGCAATTCACGGGGCGTGCCGATCTGCACCACGCGCCCGCCCTCCATGATCGCGATGCGATGGCCGATGCGCACGGCTTCTTCAATGTCGTGGGAAATGAAAATGATGGTGCGATCCTGCTCAGCCTGAAGCTTGATCAGCTCGCCCTGCATCTCGCTGCGGATCATCGGATCGAGCGCGGAGAACGCTTCGTCCATCAGCAGGATGGCCGGATCGTTAGCCAGCGCCCGGGCCAGGCCGACCCGCTGTTGCATGCCGCCGGAGAGCTGATGGGGGAAGCACATTTCCTGCCCGGAAAGCCCGACCTGTTCAAGGGCGCCCATGGCCCGGCAGTAACGTTCCTTTTCGCCGACTCCGCTGATTTCCAGGCCGAAGCTGACGTTGTCGATGACGCTCATGTGCGGCATCAGGGCAAACGACTGGAAGACCATGCCCATGTCTTTGCGGCGCACCTGCAACAGGTCCTTGTCGCCCAGACCGGTGATTTCCCGACCATTCAGAAAGATGCTGCCGGCGGTGGGTTCAATCAGGCGATTGAACAGTCGGACCATGGTCGATTTGCCGGAACCGGACAAACCCATGATGACAAAGATCTCGCCTCGCTTGACCGAGAAGTTGGCATCGAACACACCAATGGCCTGCCCGGTCTTTTTGAATACTTCGGCTTTCGATGCACCTTCTTTTATCAACTTCATGGCCAGTGCTGGCTGTGAGCCGAAGACTTTATATACATTCTTGACGCAGATTATTTCGTCGGAGCGAGTCATACCTTGCCTCCATCGCGTTGTGCATATTCGGGTTCAAGCAACATGCAATCGAGCGAAACTGGTTTTAAGCGGCAGCGGTAATAGTCATATGTCGTCACGACGGGTTTCCTTTTATTATTTTTGGGCCCCCAGGAACGAGGGACGTTTCAAATTTATTAGCATCCCCGCGCTTAATCCAACGACATTTACAGGGGCAAGTTGATAACGTCGGGTTATCGATCACGCCGGCATCCGCCCCTTGCAGCAGGCATCGCCCACCAGCGACTGCGACTATCCTTGCTGCGACGCCGGCATATCCCTGCGCGCAGGCTTGGGCTACCCTCGTCGCGCTTCGCCGGGGAGCCGTATCGTGAGGAGGCCGTACGAATGACCAAGCATGTCGACCCTGACACCATCTTGCTGAAGATGCCGTCCTTGAGGGCCGTAAAGGCATTTGTCGCTGCCGCCAAGTATCAGAGTTTCACCCGTGCCGCCGAAGCATTGTGCGTTTCGCAAGCCGCCATCAGCCGGCAGATCCGCGAACTGGAAAGCTACCTGGGGGCGCAGTTGTTCACCCGTGTCGGGCGGGCCGTCGAGCTCACTTCGGCGGGTGCGCTGTTTTTCGACGCCGCGCAGCTGTCATTCGTGAACATCGCCCAGGCCGCCGAGCGCATCCGCAGCAGCCAGTCCGGCAAGAAAGTGCTGACCATCTGCTGTTCCCCGGCGTTCTCTGCGCTGTGGCTGTCGAATCACCTGCCGGAATTCTTCGCCCAGAGCGAAGGCATCGAACTGAACCTGATCACCACCCAGAATTTCCTGACCATGGAACCGGGCGTGCAACCCGACGTGTTCATCACCAAGATTTCGCGCATCCGCGAAGGCTATCGCAGCTACCCGCTGTGCCACGACCTGATCTACCCGGTGTGCACGCCGCAGTACCTGGAGCAGCACCCGGAAATCTCGACCATCGAAGGCGTGCGCGATTCGGCCCTGCTGAACCTGAGCCCTTATGGTCGCTCGCAAGTCGCCGAGCATGTCGATTGGGGCGTGTGGCTGGCGTTTCAGTCCATCGACATCGACGACCGCCCGGCGACCAGCCCGCAGATTTTCAATGCCAACGACTACAACCTGCTGATCAGCATGGTGCTGACCCATCAGGGCATCGCACTGGGCTGGAATCACCTGGTTGCGCCGCTGTTGCAGCGCGGCTTGCTGGTGCGCCCGATTGAACAGGAAGTGCAGTTGCGCAACAGCTGGCACTACCTGAGCTGCCGAGAGACGGCGGACAACGAAGACGCCCTGCGCCGGTTTCGCGACTGGATCCTGTCGAAGTTTCCGCGCCGCTAGCCATCGGTTTGGTTATCAATTGCCCGACGAAAATGTCGTTGGAGCGGCATCACCTTCCTGACTCATTGTGGAGCGGCGCCGGCCGGGATCTGGCCGGTTCCCCTCACAGGAAGGAACTGTTGAATGTCACTCTACGAATTCTGCCGCGACTTTGATTTCCTCCAGGCGCCGGCCAAGACCCGGGAGATCCTGCAGAACAGCTTGCTGGATATCATCGGTGTCATGGCCGGTGCCGCGTCCAACGACACCAGTGTGGCGCTGCGCCGTTTTGCCGTTTCACACTACCCCACCGGCGAGTACGGCAGCCGCCTGCTGTTCGACGGTCAGCGTGTGAGCCTGCTGGGCGCGGGTTGGGCCGGTGGCTTTTCCGCCGACAGCCTCGATGCCCACGAAGGCCACTTCCGATCCAAGGGGCACGCCGGCGCGACCGTGGTGCCGGCCCTCCTCGCCCTCACCGATGCCCTGCATCACCAAGGCAAAGACGTCAGCGGGCATGAGCTGTTGAGCGCGTTGTGCCTCGGTTATGAAACCGGATTGCGCGCAGGAACAGCGCTGATGGCAACCTCCCCGACTTATCACGCGTCCGGCGGTTTTTCGGCGATTGGCGTGGTCTGCGCCGGCGCCCGGCTGCTGGGTTTTGACGAGACGACATTCCGCCATGCACTCGGCATCGCCGAGTACTTCAGCGCCCGTTGCCCGATGATGCGCCTGATCGCGTTTCCGACCATGTTGCGCGACGCCCATGGCAGTGGCGCCTTTGTCGGATTGAATGCCCTGCTGATGGCCATGGAAGGCGTAACCGGTGCGCCGGCGGAAACCGTCGAGGACGCTTCGGTGGCCGAGCATTGGCTCGACCTCGGCCAGCGCTGGGAAATCGACAGCCAGTATTTCAAACCCTGGCCGGTGTGCCGCTGGGCGCAACCGGCGCTGACCGCGATGCTGCAACTGCGAAAGGAGAATCCAGCGCTCAATGCCGAGGTGATCGAAACGATCCGCGTCGAGACCTTCTACGAGTCGATGTGCCTGCAAGGTCATGCCCCGGCGGATGCCGATCAGGCGCAATACGCCCTGGCCTTTCCGCTGGCAGCGCTGATCGTCAGGGGCAAACTCGGGCCGGACGAAGTCACCGGAGAATCCATTCACGCCGCCGACATTCGCGCCTTGAGCGCGCGCATCGAGATTGTCGAAGCCGCCGATATTTCCGCGCGGTTCCCCACTGAAATCCTCTCGCGCGTCACCGTTACCCTGAAAAACGGCAACGTGCTCGTCAGCCCGATCACCGCCGCACGCGGCGATCCCGAAACGGCCCTGAGCCGCGAAGAACTGGAGCAGAAGTTCGACCTGTTCGCCTCAAGCCTCGGCCGCGAACGCAGCCTCGCGGTGAAACAGGCCATTCGCAATCTGGATCAGTCTGCGTCGGCCATCGCCACGCTCGAGCCGGTTTTCGCGCGCCCTCACCCATAACCTCAACGCATCGATTGCCCACCGGAAATGTCGTTTGTGACGGCTTTCCTGGCACAGATAGGCTGGAACCCGTTCCGGCCCTACGCGCATGACGAGGATAACAATGAATAACAACGACACCGTGGTTGACCTGATCGCCCAGCGCAAACCCTGGCACTCGCTGCCGGGCGCCCTCTACAAGGATGAAAACGTCTACCGCCAGGACCTCGAACAGATCTGGCACAAAGACTGGATTTTCGCCGGGCACACCTTCGAAATTTCCAAGCCCGGCCAGTACTTCACCCTGCAGATCGGCGATTACCCGGTCGCCGTGGTGCGCGGCAAGGACGGCGCAGTCCGCGCGTTTCACAACGCCTGCCGCCATCGCGGCGCCAAGATCTGCGAACACGAGCACGGCAAAGTCGCGAAGATGGTCTGTCCCTACCACAAGTGGACTTACGAGCTGGACGGCAACCTGCTGTACGCCGGCAACATGGGCCCGGATTTCGACAAGGCGCAGTACAACCTCAAATCCGTGCACTGCGAAATCGTGCACAGCTACATCTATGTCTGCGTCGCCACCAGGGCGCCGGACTTCGAAGGCTTTCGCAAGGCCGTCAGCCCGTTCATTGCCCCGCATTATCTGGACAACTGCAAAGTGGCTTTCGAGTCGACCATCATCGAGAACGGCAACTGGAAACTGGTGTTCGAGAACAACCGCGAGTGCTACCACTGCGACGGCTCCCACCCCGAACTGCTGAAATCCTACGTCGACAACCCGTCCGTGGGTGGCGCCGGCGGCGAAGATGATCCGCACCTGACGGCCTACTGGAACACCTGCGAGAAAGCCGGGCTGCCGAGCCGACTGGTGATGGACATCAACGGCCAGTACCGCATGACCCGCATCCCGCTGTCCTCCGGAGCCGTCAGCTACACCATGGACGGCAAGCCTGCAGTCGCAGGGCGTCTGGACAAGACCGCCGAACCGGACATCGGTGCGCTGCTGTACTTCCACTACCCGTCCACCTGGAACCACTTCCTCGGCGACCACGCCCTGAGCTTCCGGGTGCTCCCGATCAGCGCCACGCAAACCATGGTCACCACCAAATGGCTGGTGCCGGACACGGCGGTGGAAGGTGTGGATTACGACCTCGAACGCCTGACCCGAGTCTGGGTCGCCACCAACGATCAGGACCGCACGCTGGTCGAAGGTACCCAGCGTGGCGTGACCTCTCCGTCCTATGAACCGGGGCCGTACTCGGAAACAGCGGAGACCGGCGTCTGCCAGTTCGATGACTGGTACTGCGCCACGATGACGGACCGGCTCAAGGGGCCGATTCCGTTGAAGTCCGTGGGCTGACGGGCATTCGGGGCAACATCGGCCGGCCTGCGTCCCAGCGTCGCAGGCCCGGTACCTTGGCAAACGCCACACAAGGCTTAAAATCGCGCCTCCTCTTGCAGTCGCCCGACCGGCGCCTGCCCGCAGCCATGACAACCCTCAGGTTTGAACAGCCGGCCACTTTCACACAGTGCGCCAGGCTCAATCGTCCTGCCCGTTCGGCGGTCGCTTGTCTTCAACACACTTCGGCTTGGCACTCGCATGCGCAGAGGCGCACGTTCCGCTGTTCGATCACTTGAGGTTTTTATGACACCGCGTTTGCTGGCCATGGCGCTGGCGCCCCTGCTCGGGCTATTCATTGTTGCGCTGGGCAACGGCTTTCTGTCTTCTTTGACCACCTTGCGCCTGGGCGCTGCCGGCGAATCGGCGACGATGATCGGCATCGTGTCCTCGGCCTATTTCATCGGTCTGACGTTGGGGGCGATCTTCAACGACCGGCTGATCCTGCGCATCGGCCACATCCGCGCCTACAGCAGCTTCGCCTCGCTGATCGCCGCGACCATCCTGCTGCAAGGGCTGTTTTATGACACCTGGGGCTGGGTCGTCCTGCGCCTGATCAACGGCTGGGCCACGGTCGGCGTGTTTCTGGTGATCGAGAGCTGGCTGCTGCTGGCCGGCGACGCGAAGATTCGCGGGCGTCTGCTGGCGCTGTACATGATCGTCCTCTACGGCGCCGGGGTGCTCGGCCAGGCCACGCTGGGGAAAATCACCGGCCTGGGCGATACCGCACCGTTCATGGTCGCCGGCATGCTGGCGACGTTGTCGGTGTTGCCGATTGTGATCCTGCCGCGAGTGTCGCCATTACTGGAACAGGTCGAACCGCTCAAGCCACGGGCCTTGCTCGGCGTATCACCGACCGGGCTGGTCGGCTGCTTCGGCTCCGGCGTGACCATAGCGGCGATCTACACCCTGCTGCCGCTGTACCTGCAACGCATCGGCCTGAACGTCGGCGAAGTCGGCAGCATGATGGCCTGGACGATCCTCGGCGCGATGCTGTTGCAATACCCGGTCGGGCGCTGGTCCGACCGCAAGGATCGCCTGCAAGTGCTGACCGTGCTGTGCGCCGCGTGCACCGTGCTGTCGCTGGTGATCGTGCTGGTACCGCTGTCCTCGGCCATGCTCGCGGCGGCTCTGTTCCTGTTGGGCGGCGGTGTATTCGCGCTGTACCCGGTCGCCGTCAGCCACGCTGCCGACCGTGCACCGGTCGAAACGTTGGTACCGATGATTCAAGGCATGTTGTTGATCAACTCGTTGGGCTCGGCGATGAGCCCGCTGCTGATTTCGCCGGCGATGAACGCCCATGGCGGAAGCGGCCTGTTCTGGGCCTTCGCGCTGGTCAACCTGAGCATGGTGACGTTCTTCTTCTGGCGCCGTGGCAAGCGTCCGGTGCCGGCCAATCCTGCTCCGTTTGCAGCAGCGGCAACCTTCTCGCCAACTGGCGCAGAGCTGCGGGTGACCGAGGATCTGCGTCAGGCCGCGCAGGAGCATCCGCCGATGGTCGATGCGTTGAGTGGCGAAGCGGCGCCGACAACGGGATCGCGTTACGAAGCCAGTTGAGTTTCTGGCAGGCATAAAAAACCGGTGACTTTCGTCACCGGTTTTTTATTGCCTCTGAATCAGTGCGGCGCCCGAGGAATGGTCTTCATCAGGTCTTCAGGGCTGATATGCCCCACCACGCTGCCCGGCTGCGGCAGATTCAGGATGTGGCCCTTCATCTTGCCGATCACGTGCATTTCGCACGGTTTGCAGTCGAACTTCAGGGTCAGCACTTCGTCGCCGTGAATCAGCTGCATCGGCGCGACTTTGGTCTTCACGCCGGTCACGCCTTTGGCCTGTTTCGGGCACAGGTTGAAGGAGAACCGCAGGCAGTGCTTGGTGATCATCACCGGCACTTCGCCCGCTTCTTCGTGGGCCTCGTACGCGGCGTCGATCAGCTTCACGCCGTGGCGGTGATAGAAATCACGGGCCTTCTGGTTGTAGACGTTGGCCAGGAACGACAGGTGCGCTTCCGGGTACACTGGCGGTGGCGTGGTCTCGGCCTTGCGCCCGCCACGCGGGTGGGCGGCAACGCGGGCGGCCGTCAGCGCTTCGATCACTTCACGGCGCAACGACTTGAGCTGCGAGTTCGGGATGAAGAACGCTTGCGGCGCATCGAGTTTAATCGAGGTCGCGTGGTACTCGGTGGTGCCGAGCTGGCCGAGCAGATCGTGCAAGGTGTCCAGCGCCTGTTCCGGTTTGTTGGCGACGCCGAACGGGCCTTCCAGCGCAACGCTGGCGCTGATGCCCTCTTCGCTGGTCACGGTCAGTTCCAGACGCTCTTCACGCAGCTTCGCCAGCCAGCTCACGCCGATACGACGCTCGGCAGAAGTCTTGAGCAAGGCCTGCTGCCAGTTGTGGTCGAGGTTGCGGTTCAGCGGATGGTTCGGGCGCAGCTTGTACAGGCCTTCCGGCATTTCATTCGGCTCGACGCGGTAGCGGTAGCGCTTCTCGCCTTCTTCCTCGAACTCGCCCTTGGCTTCGGCGATGTTGGCGCGGAAACCCACCACTTCGCGCTTGACCAGCACGTTGAGGCCGTCGCCGTTCGACAGCGGCTCGTGGGTGATCACTTGCATGTCACGCTTGCCGACTTTCTCGACCACGCCCACTGCCAGACCGGTGAAGGTCGGCGAATCGAACGCGCCGATGTCGATCTTGCGCTCGCTGACGAAGTAATCGGTGCTGCCACGGTGGAAGGTCTTTTCCGGATCCGGCATGAAGAAATGCGCGGTACGGCCGCTAGAGGCGCGGGCCAGATCCGGACGGTCGTTGAGCACGTCGTCGAGGCGCTGACGGTAATAGGCGGTGATGTTCTTCACATAGCCCATGTCCTTGTAGCGACCTTCGATCTTGAACGAGCGCACACCGGCCTCGACCAGTGCGCGGATGTTGGCGCTCTGGTTGTTGTCCTTCATCGACAGCAGGTGTTTTTCGTAGGCGATCACGCCACCCTTTTCGTCTTTCAGGGTGTACGGCAGACGGCAGGCCTGGGAGCAGTCGCCACGGTTGGCACTGCGCCCGGTCTGCGCGTGGGAAATGTTGCACTGGCCGGAAAACGCCACGCACAACGCGCCGTGAATGAAGAACTCGATGGCGGCATCGGTTTCATCGGCGATCGCGCGGATTTCCTTGAGGTTCAGTTCACGGGCCAGAACCAGTTGCGAGAAACCGGCCTGATCGAGGAACTTCGCCCGCTCAAGGGTGCGGATGTCGGTCTGGGTGCTGGCGTGCAGCTCGATGGGTGGAATGTCCAGCTCCATCACGCCCAGATCCTGGACGATCAGCGCATCGACGCCGGCGTCGTACAACTGATGGATGAGCTTGCGCGCCGGCTCCAGTTCGTTGTCGTGCAGGATGGTGTTGATGGTGGTGAAGATGCGCGCGTGATAGCGACGGGCAAATTCCACCAGTTCGGCGATTTCGCTCACCTCGTTGCACGCGTTGTGGCGCGCACCGAAGCTCGGGCCGCCGATGTACACCGCGTCGGCGCCATGCAGGATGGCCTCGCGGGCGATGGCCACGTCACGGGCGGGGCTGAGCAGTTCCAGGTGATGTTTGGGCAAGGACATATGTTTTTTTAGTCAGGCTGTCACGGTCGAGGCGCGCATTGTACCTGCGAAAGGCCTGACCGGCACCCATGGGGCGATGTGATGCAGGAAGTCGCTAGCACAGTTTCGAGGATCGCATAACTGTAAGTTCTGTCAGTGGTTGAGCTGCGCCATATAGAACACACTTCCTGTCAGATACTTCCGAGCATTGAAGTATCTTTTCGCCTTGTCAACTTTTACATAAAGAGGAACTTGATAATGGACAACGAATTTTATCGGGCACACGACTGCAACCCGAAAACACTGAAAGACGACAACGTCCCCACAGGAGATAACAATCTTTTCGAAGCTGTTTTTCGCCCGCCATTCCCGAATATAGAGGAGAGGTTTATAGCCACTGTTTTTTTCTATGAGTCTTTGGTGGAAGGCACTGTCAGCGTCATCGGGCGCATTCCATACCCCGAAGCATTTCAACAATTTTCGTTCGTAATACCTTGTTCAACAGAGGATGGAACGTACCAAATCACTGAAGCGGACACGGGGATTTCGGCAGCATTCATTACTGGCTACGTAGGAATAATTCGCTTAGTAAAAGGCACAATCAAATTCAGCAGAGACAAGGTGCGAAACACTATTGATGCATCTTTTAGTGTGTACATCCCCCACAAACACGAGGAGGAGGAAACAGAGGAATATCACGCCGAAGGGAGAATCTTTCTGAACGCCACAGGCCCGCTTTGTGTGGAAGGCTAATCAGGTTGTATTCGAGAAATATTGAAGCGCAGCCGAACCTGAATATCCCTGTCCGGCGTGCGCTTCTTTTTTTGCGGTAGGAATCAGGCCTTGGCGGCCATTGCGGTGACTTCCACCTTCATCCCCTCAACCGCCAGCGCCGCCACGCCAACCGCGGCGCGCACCGGCCAAGGCTTGGCGAAGAAGCGCTTGTACACCTCGTTGAACGCGGCGCGATCAGCCATGTCGGTCAGATAAATGGTCAGGTGCAGCACGCGGTCCATCGAACTGCCGGCCTTTTCCAGTGCGACTTTCAGCGCCTGCAGCGTGCATTCGCTTTGCGCAGTGACGTCGCCCAGTTCCAGGCTGCCGTCGGCACGGGTCGGAATCTGGGTCGACATCAGGATGCCGTTGAATTCGGTCACGTCCGAAGAGATCGAGTCTGCATCCGGATCCGGGGTGTAGGTGATGTCTTGGTTGGCCATGGGAAAGTCCTTCGCTGGCAGTGAGGACGGCGCCATCGCGCGCCGTTTCGGGCGGCCAGTTTACAGACACGGCGACGGGTTTGAAGTCATGGCGGTTTTTGGGGTGATTTCTGACGGATGTTTCAGCGTGTTTTGTTGGCTGATAAACAGGTTTCGATGCGTGTGTTTAAAGACACCTGGAGTTACGCGCAATTGCCCACAAATCCTTGCGCCAGAGCCTACGGCTACGCCAGAATCCGCCGGCTTGTGCGCCTTGGGGTCGGCCGGTAACTTGGATCGGGTCACTGATTCGCAGTGATCGGGTTTAGCAGCCCGGACAGGATGGACTTACGGTTGCATTGGCATCATCAGTCAGGTACTCACCTGCGCTTGATGGTAGCTGTGTGCATGGCATCTTCGGGTGCGCCGGGTTTGGTCTTCCTTCCGGTCTGCTAACTTGCGCACAGCTGCCACCCCCTTCGTTTAGCAGCGAACAGGTTGCGGCTCTACTGTAAAAGGAAGATCGCATGTTCAAAGCAACTCCAAATCCCCCGGTCACCGAACCGGCCAGCATCACCGACCCAACTTCCCCCTACGAATGCCCTGACTCGAAGAAATTCAACGAAGCCGCCAACCGCGCCCTCGACTACCACCTCGGCCCGATCTCAGCCCACATGATGGCCGCGCCCTACTCCCCCAACCGCCTCTACCAGGCCAACCCGGCCAGCAACAACGAATCCCTGCTCGCCGACGCCGTCGAAACCCTGGGCTCGGCCAACGTCATGCTCAACAACTTCGTCGACCTTCTCGAAGGCCCCCACCGCAAAACCGCGCAAGGTATCGCGCAGATCGTGATGCTGGCGGAACTGGCGGTGAATCAGGTGCTGGATAACGTTGTGCCGACGGAATAATCCGCATCGGCGAAGCTTGTCTTCGCTAACACAAAACATAAAAGGGGACGATTAAGTAAATCTGTCCCCATTTTTCTCTGGAGCCGGGCCGGCAGGGGCTGCCAGGACCGAGTCGTCGCCGTGGTTGCCGCCGCTGGAAACAGCGTTCAGCTTGCCGGTGTTGATGGTCGACTTCTCGGTGCTGGTCGCGGCCAGGGCACGGAGGTAGTAGGTGGTTTTCAGGCCACGGTACCAGGCCATGCGGTAGGTCACGTCCAGCTTCTTGCCCGATGCGCCGGCGATGTACAGGTTCAGCGACTGGGCCTGGTCGATCCACTTCTGACGACGGCTGGCGGCGTAAACGATCCACTTGGTGTCCACTTCGAACGCGGTCGCGTAGAGCTCTTTGAGTTCTTGCGGGATGCGCTCGATCTGCTGAACCGAACCGTCGTAGTACTTCAGGTCGTTGATCATGACCGAGTCCCACAGACCGCGAGCCTTCAGCAAAGGGGACAGATTTATTTTCCAAACCCACCTACCAAAAGTATCAACACAAACATCCGCAGCCGCACCTGACAGAAATGACAGTTTTTAATACTTATTCAGAACTACCAAAATTCTGAAAAACTATAAAAACAAAGGGGACAGATTTATTTCCTGCACACCCACAAGCAAAGTATCAACACAAATAACCGCAACCACACCTGACAGAAATTACAGTTTTTAATACATATTCAGAACAACCAAAATTCTGAATAACTATAAAAGCCACGGACGCAAACTCATTTAACTCACCCCCTCTCCGAACCAACCAATCCATCTCCATTTCGCCCCACACCCACCGCCCCCACTGGATATCCCCCCAATCCCAATTATGCTCAAAGAAACCCCGCCCTCCCGCGAGGTCGAGAGTCTGTGCACGCTCCAAGAAACACCAGCTCCAGCACCAACCAAAGGCCTCGGGTACGCGATGTTGATGAAGTGCTCCGGCCTACAACAACAAGCACGACGGAGAACACCCATGGCAGTACTCGACAGCATGTCCACCGGCAGTGCCCCGCACCACAGCGTCAGCCGAGAGGAGCGCAAGGTCATCTTCGCCTCCTCCCTCGGCACGGTGTTCGAGTGGTACGACTTCTACCTCTACGGCTCGCTCGCCGCGATCATCGCCAAGCACTTCTTCGCCGGGGTCAACGAGACCACGGCCTTCATTTTCGCCCTGCTCGCCTTCGCCGCCGGTTTTGCGGTGCGGCCGTTTGGGGCGGTGGTGTTCGGGCGGTTGGGTGACATGATCGGGCGCAAGCACACGTTTCTGATCACGATAGTGATCATGGGGGTGTCGACGGCGATTGTGGGGTTCCTGCCGGGTTACGCGACCATCGGGGTCGCGGCGCCGATCATTCTGATCACCCTGCGATTGTTGCAAGGTCTGGCGCTGGGCGGTGAATACGGTGGCGCGGCGACCTATGTCGCAGAGCATGCGCCGAAGGGCAAGCGCGGGTATTTCACGTCTTGGATTCAGACGACGGCGACGCTGGGGCTGTTTCTGTCGCTGCTGGTGATTCTGGCCTGCCGCACCGCGCTGGGCACCGAGGCGTTCGAGGCCTGGGGCTGGCGGATTCCGTTCCTGCTGTCGATCTTCTTGCTGGCCGTGTCGGTGTACATCCGTCTGCAACTGAACGAGTCACCGGTGTTCATGAAGATGAAGGCCGAAGGCAAATCCTCGAAAGCGCCGCTGACCGAATCCTTCGCCCGTTGGGACAACCTGAAAATCGTGATCATGGCCCTGCTTGGCGGCACCGCAGGGCAAGCGGTGGTCTGGTACACCGGGCAGTTCTACGCGCTGTTTTTCCTGCTGCAAACACTGAAGATCGACCCGCAAACCGCCAACCTGCTGATCGCCGGTTCGCTGCTGATCGGCACGCCGTTTTTCGTGATTTTCGGCAGCCTGTCCGATCGCATCGGGCGCAAGGGCATCATCATGGCCGGGTGCATTCTGGCGGCGGTGACCTACTTCCCGATCTTCCACGCGCTGACCCAGTACGGTAACCCCGACGTGTTCATCGCCCAAGAGAAGAACCCGGTCAAAGTGGTCGCCAACCCTGACCAGTGCTCGTTCCAGTTCGATCCGGTGGGCAAGGCCAAATTCACCAGTTCCTGCGACCTGGCGAAAACCATTCTGGCCAAACGGGCGATCCCCTACGAAAACGTGGTGGCGGAACCGGGCACCGTGGCCCAGGTGCGCATCGGCGACAAGGTCATCGAAAGTTTCGAAGGCACCGCCATGCCAGCCGCCGACTTCAAGACCCGCAACGACGCCTTCACCGCCAGCCTCGGTACCGCGTTGAAAGAAGCCGGTTACCCGGAAAAAGCCGACCCGGCCAAGACCAATTACCCGATAGTGCTGCTCCTGCTGACCGTGCTGGTGATCTACGTGACCATGGTTTACGGCCCGATTGCGGCATGGCTGGTTGAGCTGTTCCCGGCGCGCATCCGCTACACCTCGATGTCGCTGCCCTATCACATCGGCAACGGCTGGTTCGGCGGGTTCCTGCCGACCGTGGCGTTCGCCATGGTCGCGGCCACCGGGGATATCTATTACGGCCTGTGGTACCCGATTGTCATCGCAGTGATGACGGCGACTCTCGGCATTTTCTTCATGCCGGAAACCAAGGATCGGGACATCCATCACACCTGAGGATAGAGCGCCGCCCGCTTCTGCAAAGAAGGGGCGGCGCCAGCCTCACCGTGTTTCCCAGCGTTGCACGGCAGGCGGGATTGTCGAAGCAGCCGTCACTGACGCATCGATTTCTTCCAGACTCAAGTGCGCGGTCTCCTTGAGGAAGAACGAGCAGACCGCCACGATCCCCAACGCCACCGCGCCGTAAACTGCTACGCCAAACGCGTCGTGGTTGTTGGCGATCAGAATGGCCGTGGCCACACTCGATGCCGTCCCGCCTCCCAGCGCGGCACCGATCTGGTACGCCGCCGACATCCCTGAATAACGCATGTCCCGTGGAAATTGCTCGGCCAGGAACGCCGGGATCGGCCCTTGCGTTGCGCCCATGAACGCACCGATCACGATGTAGGCGAGCGTGGAGATCAACAGACTTTTCAGGCCCACCAACGGGAAGAACATGAAGAACCCGGCCGCCATGATGAATGCCCCCAGGATCATCACCTTGCGCCGGCCGATGCGGTCGGAAAGCAAGGCAAACAGCGGCGCGGTGATGACAATGGCGACCGACAGCGCGATGTCGAAAATCAGCGCATCGGTGCTGCCATAGCCCAACTGCGTGGCGTAGGACAGGAAGAACGTGCTGCCGATATACGCGATGGTCACGTAGCCAAACGCGATGCCAGTGCACAGCAACATGGCCCGAGGTCGCGCACGCAACGCTTCAATCAACGGCATGCGCCCGTGGACGTTCGGTTCGTTGAGTGACTGCGCCGGTTTCTGTAACCGCGCATACAGCCCGACCAGCACCAGCACACCGCCCAGCCAGAACGGAATGCGCCAGGCAAAACCGGCGAGGTCATCGTTGGCCGCCACGCTGACCACAGCGAACACCGCCGAGCCGAGAATCCCACCGATGCCGATGCCCATGCTGGTGAAGCTGCCCCACAACCCTCGACGCCCCACGGGTGCCGACTCGATGCCGAACAGCGCCGCCCCGCCCCACTCGCCTCCCGCCGCAAAGCCCTGCACCAGTCGCAGCAGCACCAGCAACGCCGGCGCGCCCAAACCGATCGACGCGTAGCCCGGCAGGCACCCGATCAGAAACGTACTGAGCCCCATCAACAACAAGGTGATGACCAGCATTTTCTGGCGGCCGAGCTTGTCGCCGTAATGCCCGAACACCATGCCGCCCAACGGCCGGGCGAAGAACCCCGCGCCGAACGCGCCAAAGGCAACGAGCGTCGCCGTGAGCGGATCCATCTGCGGGAAAAACACCTTCGGAAACACCAGCGCGGCGGCGGTTCCGTAGATCACGAAGTCATAGAACTCCAGGGCGGTGCCCATGCCGGAGACGAAGAAGGTTCTCAGCGCCGACGGTGAACCCGCCGTGCGTTCAGGGTGACTGGCCATGTGGGGTGCTCCTCTTGTTGTTGTTTTTCGGGGCGTTGCTTCAGGGTTTCAGAAACGCTGGTAACCGTTTCTGGCCAACTGTTTCGGGTTGCCGGCGGCGTATTCGAGGACGCCCAGTTCGGTGTCGATGCCAATGGTCAGCAAGGTTTCCCAACGCTCGGTGGCCGGCATGCTCAGATCGGGGCGGAAGCAGATCGGTGCTTCCTCGCCGGCCGCGCCGCACATGGCATCGGCCCGAAGTATCAGGTCGCCCTCGGTCATGCCGCTCAGCAAGGCGTTCACATGGTCGATGCGGGCGTAGGTGGTCGAGGCGTCCGGCGTGCGTTCGCCAGCGCTCAGGCTCGGATCGAGGAAATGGTTGGTGTGGGTGATCCAGCCTTCGGCGTTCGGCAACACCACGGCTGTGGCGGCTGGCGACAGCTCGATGCTGGCGGCACGAAGGGTCGAGTCGGCGCGGGAGAACACCGTCAACACCGTGGACGCGCTGACCCGCGCCGAACGTGCCAGTTCGATGGCCTCATCGACGCTGCGCGCCTGTTCCAGAATCCGTCGCGCAATCGCATGCACCGGTACACCGGCGGCGCCGTTGTCGCTGGCATGGTGAAGAATGTTGAAGTGCAGCCCGAGCCCGGCACTGTTCACGCCGATCTTGCCGAGCATGCCGAATTCGGTGAATAGCTTGACGGTCATCCCGGCGTCGGTGGTGAGTTGCAGGATCAAACCGTTGGGCACCAGCGTGTCGTGCCAGTCCCAGGTCTGAATCGTTTTTGGTGCCGCCGAGCCCTGGGGGGCGAAGACCGCCGTCGAGCATTCGCCTTCGGTGGACGGCATCACCGCGAGGATTTCGGTGCGAGCATTGAGGGCCGCAAGCTGCCACAGCGGCAGATCCGCGCCTTCGGCCATGGCGACGATTTCCTCGGCCAGTACCGGGCTCCAGTCTTCCAGGGCTTTCAGGCTGGCGTCGCCGATGTCGCGTACTTGCTGCGACGGAATATCGAGTTGATCGAAAAAGTCGAGATACAGCGCAACGGTCTGGCGAATCTGCGCGCTGAAGGCGTCACCGATCTGGTGCCCACGGGTTTGCGGGTTATGGGTGTCTGTGACGAAGCAATGAAGGTTCACGAAAGGGTTTCCTTTTTTAGCGTTGTAATCGGAGTGCGGCTTACGGCTGGCGGCGATAGATTTCGCGGCCGGCGAAGAAAGTGTTGAGCACCTGGGTGTCGCGCAGGGCTTCGGGGGCGACCGTGAACACATCGCGGTCGAGCACGATCAGGTCGGCCTGCTTGCCGGGCTTGAGCGAGCCGATGCTGTCTTCAAGGCGCAGAACCTTGGCCGCATTCAGGGTGTAGGCCTGGAACATGGTCTGGCGGTCGATGTCTTCGGCGGCGTTGAGCACGCCTTTCGGGCCCTTGCGGCTGACGGCCTGGTAAATGGCTTTCCAAGGTTCGGGCGTGGTGATCGGCCAGTCGCTGGCACCGGCAATGGTGGCGCCCTGCTTGAGCAGCGAGCGCGCCGGATAGGTGTACATGAAGGCCATGGCGCTGACGTATGGCTTGACCAGATCCATGCTCGATTCATCGGCGCTGGCCCAGTACATCTGCATCGAGGCGATGACGTTCAGCGCCTTGAACCGGGTGAACTCTTTTGGGTTGACCATTTGCAGGTGAGTGATCGAATGGGCGATGCCGCTCTGGCGATCCTTGCGCGCCTGCTCGATGCCATTGAGTGATTCGCGCACCGCACGGTCGCCGATGGCGTGGATGTGCACCAGCCAGCCACGGGCGTCGGCGGCGCTGACCAGCTCGCCAAAGTGCGCCGGGTCGATCAGCAACTCGCCGGACTTTTTCGAGTTCTTGTAAGGCTCCAGCATGGCTGCGCTTTGCGCGGGCGATTCGGCCACGCCGTCGGCGAACACCTTGATGCCCGGCAGCGTCAGGTTGTGCACGCCGAGGAACTGCTGGCGGACCTTGTCCAGCTCATCGAGGTCGGCGGGTGTGGCTTTCGAATCGGCCATCAGCAACGCGGCAACGTGGGCGGTGAGTTCGCCGTGTTCCGAAAGCTTCTTGTATGTCGGCAGCACGCCCAGCGAGTCGTTTTTCACGTCGGCGCCGGGCAGTTCGTTGGCCAGCGGGTCCATCCACCCGGTGATGCCCAGACTCTTGTAGTAATCCAGCGCCGCACGACCACCCGCCAGCAGCGCCTCATCGGTCGGCGGCGGCAACAGGGCCTGCACCGGATAGAGCCCGGCATCCACCATAAAACCGTTCGGCTGTCCGTTTGGGTGATGACCGAGGGTGTCTTTCTCTTCAGGTTTGAGCGCCTGAATGCGCGCCGCATCGATGCCGGCACGTTTGAGCATCGCCCGATTCGCCCAACCGGTGTGCAGGTCCCAGCCCAGCAGCAACAGCGGCTGATCAGCCCACTCGCCCTGATTGAAACGCTGTTCCAGCGCGTCTGTTTGATTCCAGTAGGTCGAGGGCAATCCGCCGACGCTGAGGAACTCGCCGCGCCGGGCCTTGCCGTCTTCGCGCCATTGGCGCAACCGCGATTCCAGTTCATCGAGCGGCAGCATCTGCCCATCGAGATTGGCCTGAAGCAGCTGCAAACCGCCCTTGATCGTGTGGGAATGGGAGTCGATGAAACCGGGCATCACCACTTTGCCACCCAGATCGATCAGCCGGGTGTCGGCGGTCTTGAGGCGCAGCACCTGCGCATCCGAACCGACCGCCACCACCTTGTCGCCCTCGATGGCTACAGCCTGCTGCAACGGCTGGCCGGGTTCGGCGGTGTAGATCTTCGCGTTGTGCAGGATCAGGTCGGTGGCCGCCAGACTTTCCAGCGAGGCACAAGCCAGTGCGGACGACACCATCAGGGTCAGAAGCTGCTTCATGAGCGTTCTCGTTATTTTTGTTAGGCTGAGGCCAGATTAGCCAAGCCCGCCGGATAACTGAATGCCGTCTCACGCACAACTTCTGTGCCCGCCAGGAATAGATCAATGGACAAAATGAGCGCCCTGACCATGTTCGTCGCCACCGCCGAACACGGTAATTTCAGCCGTGCCGCCGAGGTGCTCGGCAACACGCCGTCGGCCCTGACCAAGGCCGTGGCGCAACTGGAAGAGGAACTCGGCAGCCGCTTGTTCGACCGCACGACACGACGCATGGCGCTGACCGAGGCCGGGCGGATCTATCTGGAAGGCGCGCGTCAGGCGCTGTTGCAACTGCAACTGGCGAGCGAAGGCGTCGAACAGCTCAAGCACGAATTGCGCGGGGAGTTGCGCATCATCGCCCCGCCCTCCTTCGCACCGGCCTTTCTCAATCAGGTGTGCTGCCGCTTCCTGAACGAGCACCCGCAGGTGAATCTCGAAGTGGATCTGAGCGACAACTACGACGACCCGGTCGATGGCAGCTACGACCTGGCGCTGCGTGACGGGCCGATCGACCTGCCGGGGGTGATCGCTCAACCGCTGGTGGAAAACCGCGTACAGCTCTGCGCCAGCCCGGCCTATCTGGCGCGCAAGGGCAGCGATGTGTCACTGGACAACTATCACCAGCACGACTGGCTGATCTTCCGTCATCCGTTGCTCAACCGGCATTTCTGGTGGGTCAAACAGGGCGAGCGACGCCTGCGCATGACCCAGCCGACGCCGCGCATCGCCAGCGACAATTACGATTTCCTGCTGGCCTGCCTGCTCGACGGCCAGGGCCTGCAATTTCTCCCGCAGTGGAGCGCCGCGCCATATCTCGCCCGGGGCGAACTGGTGGAATTGATGCCCGAATACTGGCGTGAGCCCAGCGCTTTCGGACCGTGGATCTACGTGCTGTATCAGGCCCATCGGCGCAATACGCGCAAGGTGAAGGTGTTTATCGACTTCCTGAAGGCGCACTGGCAAACGCCGTAATCCGTTTGTGTCATGTCGCTGTCACTCTCGGTTGCTAACGTCCTCGCGCCTCTTTGCCCCGACTGCCAAGGTGACCCTCCCGGTGTACTCAAGCCCGACGCGCCAGACCATCATCCTCAGATCCGCCGATATGTCCTGCGACGACTTCGGCGCGTTGTTTTCCCGCATGTTCGGCAATCGTTATGGCGACACACCGCCACCGCCCAAGGACATCATCATCGGCGGCGTGTACGGCCGGCACGACGGGGTCAGTTTCCGGCGCATGCATTATCGGGGTGATTTCACCGTAGCGTTCCCCGAGCCCTACGATGAAATCACCTTTGTGATTCCCACCGCTGGCAGGATCATCTTCAACGACTCCGCCGAATCCCTGGGTTTGCCCCATATCGGGCTGGCGATCGACAAGGCGGACCTGCGCTCGATGCGTTTCGTCGACAATCACGCCCAGCACGGCATGTCGATCAGCCGCGCAGCGCTCACCGAACGGCTGTCGTCGCTGCTGGGACGACCGATCGTGCACAAGCTGCATTTCGAGCCGAGGGTGGATCTGAACAGCCCGGCGTTTCAGGGCATTCGCGCGCTGATCGATCTGGCCACCGGCACCGAGTTCGATCTGTTGTTGAACGCCGGTTCCTTGATGCCGTCGCGCCTGCGGGAAATGCTGGTAGACGCGGTGCTGGAAGCCTGGCCGCACAACTTCAGCGAAGCCTTGCGCCGCCCCGAGGCATCGATTGCACCTCGACATGTGAAGCAGGCCATCGAATACATTCAGGCGCATCCCGAGCAATTGGTCAGCGGGACGGATCTGGCAGGACTGGTGAACGTCAGCCTGCGGGCCTTGCAGGAAGGCTTCCGGCGGTTTGTCGGGACGTCGATTGTCGCGTATCAGCGCCAGGTCAGGCTGGAGCGGGCCTGTGAAGCGCTGAAGCACGGCCAATCGTCTTCGGTGACCGATGTGGCCCTGCAATACGGATTCAGCAACGTCGGTCGGTTCTGCCAGTATTTTCAGGATGCCTACGGCGTGAGCCCCGCAGAAATGCGAAAAGGACTGCGCTGAGGCAGTCCTTTTTCTTCACTTTCAGTTGATCAGAACTGATAACTGGCCTTGAGCCCACCGCTGAAACCGTGGCTGTCGCCGCCACCGCTGGCACCGACTTCGGCGCCCAGGCTCAGGGCGCCGAGGTTGGCCATCAGGTTGACGCCGCCGCTGAACTGATCGCGGTTGTCGAACGCCGCGCGTTGTTCGATATCCAGCCCCAGCAGGTGCCCTTCGCTGTCGATTTGATGATCGCCGAGCACACGCTCGTAACCGACCCGCACGCCCGGCACCAGTTGCCACGCGCCCATGGGCATCGGGGCAAACGAGACGTCGAGATTGGCCACGGCGCTGCGCCGGGTTTGCTGGATGTCGTCGACGTCGAGGGCCAGTTCGCTGCCCTTCTCCTGGAAGCCCGACAGGTCCAGACGGCTGACGCGCACGCCAAGGCTTGGCTCCAGAATCACGCTGTTCATCGGCATCCGATAACCCAGCGCCAGCGTGGCGCCACTGAGATTGCCATGGGTGTCGCCCTTCGCCGAACCGAGGCCACCGCCGAGGTCGCGCTTGCTGTCGTAGTCGACGTAACCGGCGCTGATGTTGGCATCGACAAACAGGCCACGTTCAAGGCTGGCGAAGCCATAACGCGCGCCAAGGTCGAAGAAGGTGAAATCGGTATCGGCCTCGCCACCCGCCCCGCCGACAGTGCCTTTGCTGTAACCGATGCCGCCGCGCGCGCTGAGTTGCTCGGAGAAGCGTTGGGTGATACCGACCATCAAGCCCTGACTGTGTTCATTGCTGCTTTGCGCATGGGCCGAACCGTCGGTGCCCAGGTAGCCGGCGAGCGCGGTACTCCACAACCGGTACTGGCCGACTTTCAGGTCGGTACCACTGGCAAACGGCGCAGCGGCCTGCTCGATCATTGCGTTCTGACGCAGCAGATAACTCGCCGCATCGGCGTGTACTTGACCGCCCACGGTGGATTCGACGCCGCCGAGGGTGCCGGCGTCGATGGCCGATTGCAGGTAGTAGTTGTAGGCGCTGTAGGTGCCCGACAGTTTGCTGTTCTGCAACTCCTGCAACAGTTGCGCGCCAGCCGCGGCGTTGCCGATCAGCCCTGCCTGACCGGGCAGACTGTTGTACTCGACCATTTTGCCGCGCAGCACGTAAATGGTTTCCTGAGACAGACCCAACCCCTGTTTGAGGTAGTTGTCCATGCTGCCGTATTGCGCGGTCACCTGATCCAGGCCGGCTTGCAGGTAACTGGCCTCCACGCCCAGCAGCGGCGCGTAGATCGCGGCCATGCTCGGTGGCATCATCGCCAGGGTCTTGGCCACACGGGTGGCGGTGTAATCGTTGGTCGCCAGGTAGTTGCTCATGATCGTGGCGTTGTCGACCCCGGCGATGCTTTGCAGCACAGCGGCCGTCCAGCCGGTGCGGTCCTTGCCGGCGGTGCAATGGAACAGCGCGGCACCGTCGACGCCGGCCAGTTCGTTGAACAGCACATTGAGCTGACCGCGCATGCCGGCGTCGCTGACAAACGCACGGTTGGTCTCCTGCATCATCGCAACCGCATCGGCCGCGCTTTTGAACGAGACGGTGGTGATGTTCGCACCCGAGGTGGTGGCGCCGATGATGTCGATGTTCTGGTAGGTCGCGCCGCTGATCATCGTGTCCGGCGTGCCGGCGATTTCGCTGGGGGTGCGCAAGTCGTAAACGGCCTTGATGCCCAGACCGTTGAGGGTCGCCAGGTCCGACGCCGTCGGCGTCAGCGCGTTGGAGCGGTAGAACACACCGGCGCGCATCGTGCCGTCGTGGGTCGTTGAGTAGGCCGTGGTGATACCGGCGATATCGCGGAAGTTGTCGATGCCCTTCAGGCGTGGGGTATCAAGGTCGGCCGCATGGGCGGCAGCGATGGACAGACTCAACACGGACAGCGAACACAAAAGACGTGGAAACACGATGCAGCCTCATTGGAAACCGGTTGGGCTGCCCACTATCTACAACGCAATGTGACTGAATATGGCAAAACTTCGAAAAGCGTAAATGGCGGCGCGATCTGTCCGCCGGGCGCGCGTTCTGTCCGCGACGCGGACTAAATCCTCACCGTGCTTTGACGTTTTTTTTGCAAGCACCCACGTAAATTGCTCGCTTCGGCCATTCTGGAACCCGTCAATGAACGACGCAGACGATCAAATCCTGACGCAAGCGGCGCACTGGTGCCTGCGCCTGCAAGACGAAACCTGCACGCCTGACGAGCGCCTGGAATTCCAGCAATGGATTCAGACCGACCCGCGCCACGCCTTCGAATACGCGAAGATGCTCGAGGTCTGGGAGCTGAGCGATCAACTGCCGGACGACCGCGAAAAGTCGAAAAAACGCAAAACCACGACGCTGCCGTGCAGCTTCGAAGAGTTTCAACGCAACCTCGCGCAACGTAGCTGATGCGCCGCGATACGCCGGGGTTGTTGATCTGACGCAAAGCTACGACACACCCTGGCTCGCCCAGTCCCGCACTGCCTGAGCGAACAATCGTAGCGCGGTGGGCGGATGACGGTTGGCCGGGTAATACAGACAAAGCCCGGAGTAATTCGGGCTCCATTGTTCCAGCAAACGGACCAACCGTCCGGCCTGCAGAGCCTCCGCCACCAGGGACTGCGGCACCCAGGCGATTCCCGCACCGGCCAGCGCGGCCTCGACCATCAGGTTGAGGTTGTCCATCGTCAACTGACCTTCCACATCCAGGCTGACGCTTTGTTCGCCCTGTTTGAATTCCCAGCGAAACAGACCACCACCGGCGAAGCGAAAGCGAATGCAGCGATGGGCCTTGAGATCCTGCGGCACCTGTGGTGCCGGATGCTGCTGAAGGTAATCCGGCGAGGCCACGGCAGCGAAACACACGTCGGGCCCGAAGCGGATGGCGATCATGTCGCGTGGCACATCATCGATCAGCCGGATGCCGGCATCAAAACCGTCGCCGACAATGTCTTGCAGCGCAGCGTCGGCCACGAACTCGATGTGGATGTTCGGATATCGGGCAATGAACTCAGGAACCACGTGGCGAATCAGCGGCCGGATCGATGACTCTGACGCGCTGATACGGATCGACCCGGAAGGGCTGATCCGGGCGGATGTGACCTCGTTGACCACGTTCGCCAGGTCATTCATCAACGGTCGAACCCCGTTGAGCAACTGCTCCCCCGCCTCGGTCAGCGACACCGAGCGCGTCGTGCGGTTGAACAGGCGCATTTCCAGGCGCGCCTCCAGATTGCGCATCGAATGGCTGAGCGCCGACGAAGACACTCCCAACACCCGCGCGGCGCCACTGAAACTGCGCTGTTCGGCAATGGCGATGAAGGCGGTAAGGCCCGGCAGATCTGCGCGCAACATTGATGAAAATCCCTCACTAAGGCATGCAGCCAACCCTATATTGTTGAGCAATCAGCAGCAATATAGAGTCGTTCACCTCGTCGGGAATCCGGCTCTCACGTGAGATGAACCCATGAACAATTCAGCGAAAGTAATCGTGGTGATCGGTGCGGGCGCCATCGGCCAGGCGATTGCCCGGCGCGTCAGTGCCGGCAAGCATGTAGTGCTGGCCGATCTCAAGCAGGAAAACGCGGACGCAGCAGCAAAGGTCTTGCTCGATGCAGGTTTCGACGTGACCACCACCGTGGTGGACGTCGCCTCTCGCGCCTCGGTGCAAGCGCTGGCCCGGACCGCTACCGCCCTCGGTGACATCAGCGGGGTGATTCATGCGGCTGGGGTCTCGCCCTCGCAAGCGTCAGCCGCAACCATTTTGCGCGTCGACCTGTACGGCACGGCCGTCGTACTGGAGGAATTCGGCCAGGTCATCGCTGCCGGCGGTTCGGCCATCGTGATTGCCTCGCAATCCGGTCACCGCTTGCCGGCGCTGAGCGCTGAACAGAACAAGGCGCTGGCCACGACACCGACCGAGGAACTGCTGGCGTTGCCGATGCTGTCGGCCGAGCGCATCAGCGACCCGTTGCACGCCTATCAAGCCTCCAAACGCGGCAATTCGCTGCGGGTCATGGCAGAGGCCGTGCGTTGGGGTAAACGGGGTGCACGGGTCAATACGATCAGCCCGGGCATCATCTTCACGCCACTGGCCCGGGATGAGTTGAACGGCCCGCGCGGTGAAGGCTACCGGCGCATGATCGAACGCAGCGCCGCCGGGCGTGGCGGCACACCGGATGAAGTGGCAGCAGTCGGCGCATTGCTCATGGGACCCGAGGGCACATTCATCACCGGCAGCGACTTCCTCATGGATGGTGGTGTCACGGCGGCCTACTGGTATGGGGATCTGGCGCCGGACTAAATCACGCTTCATCCTTTATTCGGGGTTAGAATCCGCCCGGTTCGGCTAACAGTTTAAGGATGACCCCGGCATGTCCACCCTCGACACTTCCCTGCAAGACACCGTCGCCCCCGACGGCGTCTGCTTCGGCTGCGGCAGCAGCAACCCGCACGGCTTGCATATCAAGAGTTTCTGGCACGAGGACGGCGTGCACGTCATGGCCGAGCACATCCCCGAAGCCAAATACTGCGGCTGGCCGGAGCTGGTCTACGGCGGCCTGATCGCGATGCTGGTGGACTGCCATTCCAACTGGACGGCGATGGCTTATCACTACCGCGCTGAAGGGCGTGAAGCCGAAAGCCTGCCGCGCATCAACTGCGTCACCGGCAACCTCGGCATCAAGTTCATCAAGCCGACACCGATGGGCGTGCCGCTGACGTTGAAGGCCCGAGTAGAAGGTGAAGTCGGACGCAAGAGCCGGGTGATCTGCGAAGTCTACGCCGGGGAGGTGCTGACGGCGGTGGGTGATTCGGTGTTTGTTCGGGTGGATACCGAACAACTGGCGGCGGCCGCTCATGGGCGCAATGAAGACCAATGAGTAGCCGAGCAAAAAACATGGCGCTGATTGTCGTCATGAGCCTGATGGTGGTTGGCGGCCTGAATTGGCTGATGAACGAATCCTGGCTGATCGCCACGCAAGCAAGCGGCGAAGATGCTTTCTCGTATCTGATAATCGAGATTTTGCAGGCGGTGGCCATCCACTCGGTGGCAGTGGCATTCATCCCGCTGCTGTTGGCGTTCTTTAGACAGACACTCGCCAGTTATGTCGTGCTGATACTGATGCTGTCGCTCTACATGCTGCTCATTACCGGCCTCAATGCGGTCGGCCCGGCCATCGCCGGACTCATGATCGCAGCGGTGGCTTACGCGGTGTTCACAAAATCGGTCAACCTGATCCGGTACTTTCGCGCGAAGTGACCCGATTCAGCGTTCGGGCTGCTGGTGGAAATCAAATGCATGGCCGTGCGCAGGCGCGCTATACCTGTGTAGTGCTTTTCACCACCAACGCGAGGCGTTGAACCATGGACTTGACCCTCTATTACCATCCGTTGTCGTCCTATTGCCACAAGGTGTTGATCGCCCTTTACGAACACGGCACCGCGTTCGACAAACGTGTCATCGACCTTTCCAGTGAAGCCGAGCGCGCTGAGCTGCGGGCTCTGTGGCCGCTGGTCAAATTCCCGGTGCTGCATGATCGTGCCCGCCAGCGCAGCGTGCCGGAGTCGAGCGTGATCATCGAGTATCTGGATCACTACCATGCCGGCGCTGGCCGGCTGATCCCCGACGATTGGGACACCGCCCTGCAAGTGCGCCTCTGGGACCGGTTTTTCGACAACTACGTGATGACGCCGATGTCGCAGATTGTCGCCGACCGCATCCACGACCGACACGGCGACCTGACCAGCCAGCGCACCCTGCTGAACACCGCGTACGGCATGCTCGAACGTCAGTTGGCGACCCGTCAGTGGATCGCCAGCCCGGACTTCAGCATGGCCGATTGCTCCGCGAGCCCGGCCCTGTTTTACGCCAGCACGCTGGTGCCGTTCCCCGGCGACCATGGCCACTTGAATGCCTATTTCGAGCGGCTGGTTCAGCGCCCCGCTTTCAAACAGGTCCTTGAAGAAGCCAAACCGTGGTTTGACTTCTATCCCTTTGCCGAGGCGATTCCCCCACGGTTTCGCTGAACGCGGCCCTTACGCCGGCTGGTGACTGGTCACGCAGTGAATCCCGCCACCACCGGCCGCGATGGCGTCGATGTTGATCTGCACCACGTCGCGGTTCGGGTAGAGCTGCTTGAGCAGGTCGAAGGCCTTCTTGTCGGCGTCCTTGTCGCCAAACTCCGGCGCGATGACCGCGCCATTGATGACGAAATAGTTGATGTAACCGGCCGCGAAGTCGTCGTTGTTCTTGTTGAACTTGGTTTTGCGCGGCTTCAGCGGTGGTGACACGGTGTGGATCTGCAGCGGGCGACCGTCGGCGTCGGTGGCCTTTTTCAGGATCTCCAGGTGCGCCAGCGTGACCTTGTTGTCGTAGGACTTCGGGTCGGTGTCGAGGTTGGCGATCACCACGCCGGGCTTGACGAAGCGTGCGTAGAAATCGACGTGAGCGTCAGTGATGTCCTTGTCCTTGATGCCCGGCAGCCAGATGATTTTGCGCAGGCCCAGGCGTGCCTTCAGTTCCGCCTCGACATCAGCCTTGCTCCAGCCGGGGTTGCGGTTGCTGTTGACCCAGCAGCTTTCGGTCATGATCCCGGTGCCGTGGCCATCGACCTCAATGCCGCCGCCCTCGCCCACCAGTTCGCTGCGGATGTAGGTCGCTTGCGAGTCTTGCGCCACTCGTTTGGCGATTTTCGCGTCTTTGGAGTGCTGCTGCTTGTTGCCCCAGCCGCTGAAATTGAAGTCCACCGCCCCGAGGCCGCTTTTGTCATCGATGACGAAGTTGGCGCTGATGTCACGCATCCAGATGTCGTCGAGATTGGCGATCTGGTAAGTGATGTTGGAGGTGCCGCAAATCTCTTCGGCCAGGCTGCGTTCGCCGCTGCGGCAGTAAATGGTCAGCGGCTCATAACGGGCGATGGCGCGGGCGATCCGGCCCAGCGCTTCCTGGACGTCTTCGGTGAAATCTTCCCAGATCGCGTCCTGCGCGCCGAACGCCATGTAGGCGCGTTCGTGTTTGTCGCCCTCGTCGGGCATGAACCAGCGACCTTCGCTGGCCGCCAGCACCCGCGCCGGGGACAGGCCGAGGCCCATGACGGCAGCGCCTACGCCGGCGGCGACTGAAACCTGTTTGATGAACTCGCGACGAGTCGGCATGTGTACGTTCCTGTGGTGTAAGGGGCCGCCGAAGCGGCCCGGAAAAATCACTTTGCAGTGGCGGTCTTGAACTTGGTCCAGGTGCGCATGCGGGCACGCATGTCGGCCTGGGGAATGTCCTTGCCCGGTATCAGACGAGCATAGGTCGCTTCGTCGAGGTAGATGTCCGGGTTGTTGCGCATGGCCTCATCCACGTTTGGCCGGGCCCTGGCGTTGGAGGTCGGGTAACCGGTGAAATTGCTGATCGCGGCCATGTTCTCCGGGCGCATCACGAAGTTGATGAAGGCATAAGCGTACTCCGGGTGTTTGGCATCGACCGGAATGGCCATGGTGTCCATCCACACCGTGGTGCCCTCGCGGGGAACGCGGTACTGGAAGCGGGTCTGTTTGCCGGCACTGTCCGAGGTGCGCTGGGCCTGGGTCATGTCGCCGCTGTAGCCGAGGGACAGGCACAGGTTGCCGTTGACCAGATCGGTGACCGGTTGCGACTGGAACTTGCGGATGTGCGGCCGCAGCTTCATCAGCAAGTCACTGGCCGCCGCCAGATCCGCAGGCTTGGCGCTGCGCGGGTCGCGGCCCAGGTAATTGAGCACCACGGCCAGCACTTCGTCCGGCGAGTCGATCATCGAAATCCCGCAATCGGCAAACTTGGCGGCCAGTTCCGGTTTGAACAGCATGTCGAGGCTGTTGACCGGGGCGTCGGCCATGCGCTGCTTGATCTGCTCGGCGTTGTAGGTCAGGCCGATGGTGCCCCAGGTGTACGGCACCGTGGCCTTGTTCGAATGCTCGTAATGACTGCGCAGCTTTTGCAGGCCCGGCTCGATGTCGTTCATCGCCGTGACCTTCGAAGGATCCAGCGGCAACAGGCTGCCGGCACGCATCAGCCGCTCGGCCACCGTGTCGCCGGGGAAGATCAGGTCGTAGCCGCTGCCACCGGAGAGCATCTTGGCCTCCAGGGTTTCGCTGCCGTCCATCACGTCGTAGATCACCTTGATCCCGGTTTCGGCGGTGAACTTTGTCAGCGTGTCTTCGGCGAAATAATCCGCCCAGTTGTACAGCCGCAGGGTCTTGTCTTCGGCGTGCACGGCCGGCATCAGGCCAGCCAGCGCCAGGCCCAGAGCGCCCAGCAACCACTTGTGTGAGATTTGCATATCAGACTCCTTGAGGATTCCAGCGGGCGTTAAGGTGACGGCCGTCCTGGCTCAACAAGGCGCCGTACATTTCCGGACGACGGTCGCGGTAGATGCCCCAGCTCAGGCGATCTTCACGCATGGCTGTCAGATCCAGGCTTTGCACCAAGACACCGGTGCTGGCGCGGTCGGCTTCGGCGAGCATTTTTCCCTTGTGGTTGCAGATGAACGACGAACCGTAGAAATTCATTTGCAGCGTCGCATCGGTGCCCGCCACTTCACGGCCAACGCGGTTGGACGCGATCACCGGCAACAGATTGGCAGCGGCGTGGCCGCGCATGGTCATCTGCCAGTGGTCCCGCGAATCCAGATCCGCGCAGCCCGGTTCCGAGCCGATGGCGGTCGGAAACAGCAGCACTTCGGCACCCATCAAGGCCAGGCAACGGGCGGTCTCCGGGAACCACTGATCCCAGCAGATACCCACGCCGAGGCGGCCGAACGCGGTGTCCCAGACTTTGAAACCGGTGTCGCCGGGGCTGAAATATTCCTTCTCCTGATAGCCGATGGCGTTGGGGATGTGAGTCTTGCGGTACACACCCAACAGACGCCCGTCGGCATCGGCCACGCTCAGGGAATTGAAGTAAGCGTTGCCGGCCTTCTCGTACCAACTCAGCGGCAACACAACGCCCAGTTCCCGAGCCAGCGCGGCGAACCGCGACAGCACCTGACTGTCGCGGAACTCCTCGGCCAGCGCCATATGGTGGTGGCTCTGCTCGATGCAGAAATACGGCGTGGCAAAAAGCTCCTGCAACAGGATCACTTGTGCGCCCTGTGCGGCCGCTTCACGCACCAACTGCTCGGCGCGATCGAGGTTGCTTTTCAGATCCCAGGTGCACGGCATCTGGGTAGTGGCGACTTTCAGCAACGTCATCGATCAACCCTCCACCGGCCAGGCTGGCTGTTGCTGGGTGATGCAGTGCACACCGCCGCCGCCATGGGCCAGATGATTGATCTGCACCGGCACCACTTCACGGCCCGGGAACGCCTTGGCCAGCGTTTCTGCCGCGACATGGTCGGCCTCGATGCCGTACGCCGGCATGATGATCGCGCCGTTGGCGATGTAGAAGTTGGTGTACGAGGCGCAGAAGACTTCGGCTTCGGTGTCCACCGCATCGGTGGCTTCATACAGTTCGATCAACTCGAATTTACGGCCCTGGGCGTCGGTGGCCAGTTCCAGTGCGCGACGGTTTTCCCGCACCACTTCGGCGTACACCGAGCTGCGATCATGGGTAGCGTCCACCAGCAACACGCCGGGACGAGCGAAGGCACAGACGCCATCGACGTGGCCGTCAGTCATGTCGCCGGTGACGTAATCCGGATCGCCCGGCAGCCAGATGGTTTTCTTCACGCCGAGCAGGCGACTGAAGATCTCTTCCATCTCGGCTTTGCTCACGCCGGGGTTGCGGTTGGGGTTGAGCAGCACCGATTCGGTGGTGATCAACGTGCCCTCGCCGTCCACGTGGATCGCGCCGCCCTCGTTGCTCAGCGCCGTGCCAAAGCACTCGCCGCCCAGGTGATTGAGCACGCGACGGGCCAGGCTTTCGTCCAGGTCGTGGGCCGATTTGCCGCCCCAGGCGTTGAAGCGCCAGCTCACACCGGCCAGACCTTGCTCCGGATGAACCACGAAGCTTGGGCCGGAGTCGCGGCACCAGCTGTCGTTGACTGCCAGCGGGATCAGTTCGATGTTCGGCCCGCACAAGGTTTTGGCACGGGCGATGGCCGACGGATCGACAACCATTTTCACCGGTTCGAACCGGGCGATGGCGTTGGCGACGCGAGCGAAATCTTCCTGCACCAACGGCAAGGTCACGCCCCAGCCCGACTCCCACAGGGCCTGATTGTGTGGCCAGACCATCCAGGTCGCCGCGTGCGTTACCCACTCTGCCGGCATCATCCAACCGCTGTTGTTGTTTTTGTTCTGCTGCATGGTAAAAAGCCCTTTGAGTTAAGCCATTGTGTTCAATGAAAACAGCCTTGGCGGCGTTGACGTGCATGCTAATGGCGGCCTTACGGGCAAACAAACGATGGATTTAGCGGAAAACTGATTAGAGGAACTTATCGATCATGCTGAAACACTGGCCACCCCTCAGTTCGTTGCGCGGCTTCGAAGCGGCCGCGCGGCTGGGCAGTTTTCACAAAGCCGCCGAGGAACTGAGCCTCACGCAATCGGCCATCAGCCAGCAGATTCGCAGCCTTGAGGCGTACCTGGAGCAGCCGCTGTTTTTCCGCAGCGGACGCAGCGTCAGCCTGACCGACGCCGGCCACGATCTGCTCAGCACCACTCAGGCGATGCTGCAGCAACTGTCGGTAGGGATTCGGCGGCTGGGGCAATACCAGAAACCCAATCAACTGGTGCTCAACACCACGCCGGCGTTCGCGCGGCACTGGTTGTTGCCACGGCTGGGGGATTTCCGCCGCCAGCACCCGAATGTGGACCTGTGGATTTTCAGCACCGACGAAGTGCCAGAGATGGCGACCCAGACCATCGATCTGGCGGTGCGCGACGACATCAGCTCCCAGGCCGAATGCAGCTTCAAAGTGCTGCACGCGGATCGACTGTATCCGGCGTGTCATCCAAGTCTGTTGACGGTGCCACCCGCACAGCGGACAACACTGCACGGCGAGCGGGAAATGGACTGGAGCCATTGGGCGGTGGAATCCGGGATCGACGTCGGCCAGCAGGATCAGGGCCTGAATTTCTCCGATCCGGGCCTGTTGCTGGACGCGGTGTGCGGCGGGCTCGGCATCGCGCTGGTCAGCCAGTTGCTCAGCCGCAAGGCCAGGGCCGACGGGCTGTTGCAGCCCTTGGTGGACGACACCATTCGCGGCCCGAACTGGGCGCTGCTGACCCACCGCGACAGCGAAAGCGATCCGATGGCCCGCAGTTTTACCGAGTGGTTGCTGGCGAACCTGAGCGATCCATGACCGGTGCGTGGCGGGCCATTACCTCGGCGATCCAATCGATGAACACCCGCAGCTTGCGGCTGATGTGACGGTTCGGCGGGTACGCGACATAGAGCGGCATCGGATCGAGGCGCCAGTCTTCGAACAGCGGCACCAGATTACCGCTCGCCTCGTGTGCTTTGGACATGTACTTGGGCAGCCACAACACGCCCAGCCCCGCGAGGCCCGCCGACAGATAGGCATTACCGTCATCGACGGCCAGCACGTGCCGGCCCTTGATCTGCAGATCTTCGTGCTCGTTGTGCAGGGCGTAAGGTACGGGTTTGCCGGTGCGCGCCCAGAGGAAACCGACTACTCGGTGATGGCTGTCTTCCAGCTCTCGGGGATGCGCCGGGGTGCCGGCACGGGCCAGATAGCTCGGCGCGGCATACACGCCGAGCTCAAGATCGGCGACCCGCCGGGCCATCAGTGACTGATCCCGCAGCTCGCCCCCGCGCACCACGCAATCGACGTTCTCATCGATGATGTCGACGATCCGGTCGCTGACGCCCATGTCGATCTGGATCTCCGGATAGCGCGCGCAAAACTCGGGCAGCGCCGGCACCAGAATCAGATTGGCCAAGGGGCTCGGCACATCGACCCGCAAGCGACCCTTGGGCTGGGCTGACGCGCCGGGAAGGCTGGTTTCGGCATCGTCCATGTCCGCCAGCAACTTGACCACCCGCTCGTAATAGGCTGCGCCGTCCGCCGTGGCGTTGACCTTGCGCGTGGTGCGGTTGAGCAACTTGACCCGCAGGCGTGCCTCCAGCTGCTGCACCAGATGGGTCACGGTGGTCTTGCTCATGTGCAGGGTCTCGGCGGCTTTGGTGAAACTCCCCGCCTCTACCACCCGGGCGAAGGCTTGCATCGCGTCAAAACGGTCCATCACCCACCTCTAATAGCGGCTCGATTGTTTGGGATTTACAAACAGTGATCACCAAGGTTGCGCGTTTATCGCGCCGAGGCAAGTCCCTAGAGTTTCTCCATCACAGGTTTTCAACCCATTGAAGGAGACACTCCATGACCAACACCCAGCCAAAACGCGACGTGGTTTTCCCGCCCGGACGCCATGCCCTTTACGAGCGCAACCGCTATTCGCCGGCCGTACGCTCCAACGGTTTTCTGTTTGTCTCCGGCCAGGTCGGCAGTCTTGAGGACGGCTCGCCCGAGCCAGATCTGAAACAACAGGTGCGCCTGGCCTTCACCAACCTGAATGCGATTCTCGGCGCGGCCGGCGGCAGCTTTGATGACGTGGTGGACGTGACCGTGTTCATGGTCGACCCGCAATCGACCTTCGAAACCATCTGGGAAGTGGTGCCCGAGTTCTGGGGCGAGGCGCCGCATCCAACCATCACGGCGGTCGGCGTGACGTGGCTGTATGGCTTTCAGTTCGAGATCAAGGTAATCGCCAAGCTCCCGGAATGACCTGATATCGCGTCGATTTGCAGCACGAGCCGACAGTCTTCAGACTGTCGGCTCGCCTTCCTTTTGCGATCCATCGCCATGCCCGACACCTTGTTGAAGCCCAGCCTGCCCGGCATCGCCCTGCGCCGCTGGCGCGTGCTGCACCGCGTCAAGCAGAGCCATGCCGCCGAGTTGTTCAAGGTCACCCAGTCGACGATTTCCCGTTGGGAAAGCGGCATGCAGGCAATGGACCCGGAGGCGCACAGACAACTCGAGACTTTGCTCGCAGCACGACTCGACAGCGCGGCCGATCAGGCCCTCGCACGACTGGTTACGGACAGTGCACGCCCGGTTCACCTGGTCTGCGATCTGACTCATCGCCTGCTGGCCTGTTCCCCGGCCCGCGCCGCGCAGTTCAGCAGTCCGCTGAGCGATCTGCTGGGGCAATCGCTGTGGCGCTTTGCGACGGCGCAAATCCAGCACAAGGAGTCCTTGCTGGATGACGCCGGTTGGCGAGAAGTCCAGGCGCCGCCGGCACTGGAATTCGTTACCGGCAACAATGATTCAACCCTTGTCCCCATCCGCGAAAGTCTTTGCCGCTGGACGCGGATCGCACTTTCGGACGGCACCGCCGCACGGCTGGTGGAAACGCTGTAGGCCGCGTGCCGCATATTTTATGCGTGGACGATGATCGAGGCCGGGCCTAGGCTTTGAGCCCTGCTCTCTTTATCCCGGCCACCGTATGAACCTCGAAAAAATCAAGGGACGCCTCGACTTTCTGCGCGAAGCAGAACGGCTCAAGGACGTCCTCAGAAGCGCCCACACCTCCTCCGGTCGCAACGAAAGCACCGCCGAACACAGCTGGCGCCTGTGCCTGATGGCGATCGTGTTCGCCGATGACCTGGCCGGGCTCGACGTGCTGAAAGTCCTGAAAATGTGCGTCATCCACGACCTCGGCGAAGCCATCAACGGTGACATCCCGGCGGTCGATCAAGCCGATTTTCCCGACAAGGGAGAACAGGAGCGCAACGACTTGCTGCTGCTCACCCGTTCCCTGGACGACGCGCTGAGAAACGAAATCCTCGCGCTCTGGGACGACTACGAAAACGCCAGTTCCCCCGAAGCCAAAGCCGTGAAGGCCCTCGACAAGCTGGAAACACTTTTACAACACACTCAAGGAAAGAATCCGCCAGACTTCGACTATGGCTTCAACCTGGCCTACGGCAAGCAATACACCAACGCCGATCCGCTGTTCGACACCCTTCGAACCCTGATCGACCGGGATACCCGAGAACGCATGAATACAAACATCACAATCCGCAACGAACGCCCCGAAGACATCGACGCCATCGCCCGAATCACCGAGGCCGCGTTCCAGCACGAAGAACACTCCAGCCACACCGAACAATTCATCGTCAACGCCTTGCGCCGCGCCGGTCAGCTCAGCGTTTCGCTGGTGGCCGTCGAGAACGACACGGTGGTCGGCCATGTCGCCATTTCACCCGTGACGATTTCCTCCGGAACACAGGACTGGTATGGCCTCGGCCCGATCTCCGTGTGCCCGACCCGCCAGCAGCAAGGCATCGGCTCGGCGCTGATGAAAGCCTCGCTGGCGGAGTTGCAGCGCATTGGCGGGGTTGGCTGCGTGGTGCTTGGCGATCCGGGCTACTACGGCCGCTTCGGCTACAAGGCCCATGCAGGTCTGGAGTTGCCGGGGATTCCGGCGGAGTATTTTCAGGCGTTGGCGTTTGGCGGTGAGTTGCCGGTCGGTGTCGTGAAGTATCACGAGGCTTTCGACGCGACCGCGTAACGGTTCGCTGCCGCTCAAAGCGGCAGCGAGCAACTCGAATTGCTCACAATCCGTGTTCAACGGCTTCACCAAAGCGCTCTTGATGCCGTTTCGGCGATCAATATTCTGTCAGTAGCCGTTTTTTGCCCCTGACAGAAAAGAGCCCACGCCATGCCCAGCCCGAGAACCCTGTACCAGAAACACATCGACAGTCACACGGTCTGCACCCTCGACGATCAGGGCCACGTGCTGCTTTACATCGACCGCCAGGTCGCCAACGAATACACCAGCCCGCAAGCTTTCAGCGGTTTGCGCGACGCCGGGCGCAAGGTCTGGCGCCCGGCTGCCACGCTGGCGGTGGTCGATCATGTGAACCCTACAGCGCCCACACGCACTGCGACCATGCCCGACGCGGGCGGTGCGCGGCAGGTGTCGTATTTCGAAGAGAACTGCCGTGACTTCGGCATCGAACTGTTCGATGTGCTGGACAAGCGCCAGGGCATCGAACACGTCGTGGCACCGGAACAAGGCTTCATTCTGCCGGGCATGGTGGTGGCGGCCGGTGACAGCCACACCACCACCTACGGTGCACTGGGCGCGTTCGGCTTTGGCATCGGCACCTCGGAAATCGAGCACCTGCTGGCGACACAAACCCTGGTCTACAAACGCCTGAAAACCTTGCGCGTAACGGTCAATGGCGAGCTCGGTGCGGGCGTCACGTCGAAAGACATCATCATGGCCCTGATCGAAAAGATCGGCGCTTCAGGGGCCACCGGTTATGCGATCGAATTCACTGGCCCGGCGATCAGCGACCTCAGCGTCGAAGCGCGCATGACCATCTGCAACATGGCCGTGGAGGCTGGCGCCCGTGGTGCGTTCATGGCGCCGGACGACAAGGTCTTCGCCTACCTGCAACTCAAACCGCGCGCACCGAAGGGCGATATCTGGGAACAGGCCGTCGAGCGCTGGAAAACCCTGCACAGCGATCATGGCGCGGTGTTCGATCGTGAAGTCAGCCTAGATGTCACCGCGCTGGAACCGATGGTCACCTGGGGCACCAGCCCGGATCAGGTCGCCCCGATCGGCGGACGAGTGCCGGACCCGGCCGGCCAGCCCGACCCGATTCTGCGTCAGGGTCTGCAACGCGCCCTCGATTACATGGGCCTGACACCCGGCACGCCGCTGAACGAAGTGGTGATCAGCCATGCTTTCATCGGCTCCTGCACCAATGCGCGGATCGAAGATTTGCGTGACGTTGCCCGCGTGGTGCGCGGTAAGCGGGTCGCGGCTCACGTGCGGGCGATGATCGTACCCGGCTCGACGCTGGTACGCGATCAGGCCGAAGACGAAGGGCTGGCGCAGATCTTTCTCGATGCCGGTTTCGAGTGGCGGCAATCAGGCTGCTCGATGTGCCTGGCGATGAACGACGACGTACTGGCAACCGGTGATCGCTGCGCATCGAGCACCAACCGCAACTTCGAAGGCCGCCAGGGCGCGGGTGCGCGCACGCACTTGATGAGCCCGGCAATGGTCGCGACAGCCGCCATCACCGGACATTTGACTGACGTTCGCGCCTTCGCGCCGGGAGTTTGAGCCATGCAACCTTTCACCATCATCAGCGGCAGTGCCGCGCCGTTCCTGGCTGCCAACATCGACACTGATGTGATCATGCCCAAGCAGTTCCTCAAGGGCATTGATCGTCAGGGGCTGGATCGGGGGCTGTTTTTCGATCTGCGCTTTCTCGCCTCGGGTGAGCCTGATCCCGAGTTCGTGCTCAATCAGCCCACCTGGCAGGAAGCGGCTTTTCTGGTGACCGGCCCGAATTTCGGCTGCGGTTCCAGCCGGGAACACGCGGTGTGGGGCTTGAAGCAGGTCGGCATCCGGGCACTGATCGGCACCACGTTCGCCGGAATTTTCTACGACAACTGCCAGCGCAACGGTGTGTTGGCGATTCAACTTGATGCAGAGCAGTTCAAACAGATCGCCGACGTCATCAGCGTTCCGGCGACCGCGCACATCCGCGTGAACCTGCCCCAGCAAACCATCGAACTGGCGGACGGCACATTGATCGCTTTCGAGATTGATGAGCTGCGCAAACAGTCACTGTTGCTGGGGCTGGACGCCATCGGCACGACGCTGCAACGCACCGAGCAGATTCGCGCTTTTGAAGCGCGGCATCTCGCGGAAAATCCCTGGTTGGGCTGAAAACAAAAAACCGGGCGGTTCACTGAACCACCCGGTTTCATTCAACCGACAAGTCGCGAAAATGCTCTTCGAGAAATTCCACACACACCCGCAATTTGGCCGACTCGCTGAGCCGTGTCGGGTACACCGCCCAGACGTTGGCGCTCTGGGTGTAATCCTCCAGCACCTGCACCAGCCGCCCCTGTTCGAGCATCGGTTTGACGTCCCACATCGAGCGCAACAGAATGCCGCCGCCGCTCAAGGCCCACTCCATCACGATTTCGCCACTGTTGGAGGACAACGGGCCGCTGACCCGTACCGACTCTTCTTGCCCGTTGCGGGTCAGGTTCCAGATGCCGAATGAATTGTTGCGCTCCTTGAGCACCAGGCAATCGTGATCCTTCAGGTCCTCGAGCGATTGCGGCGTACCCCGGCGTTCGAGGTACTCCGGCGTGGCGCACAGCACTCGCCGATTGCTGACCAGTTTGCGCGCCAGATGCTGGCCCGGCAGGTCATCGCCGACGAGGATTTCCAGATCGAAGCCCTCGCCCACCAGATCGACCACGCGGTCGAACACGTCCAGACGAATGTCGAGCTTCGGGCACGTTCGGGACAGTTCACTGATCGCTGGCGCGACGTGATTGCGGCCGAACCCGAAGCTGCTGCAAATGTGCAGCGAACCCGCCGGCTGGTGCCGGGCCTGGGCAATCTCGCCGAGAAAGTCATCGAAATCACCCAGCAGTTTTTCCGCCCAGACCCGCACCCGCTCGCCATCGTCGGTCAGCGCAATGCGCCGGGTCGTGCGGTGCAGCAGCTTTGTCGAGAGCGTGGTTTCGAGCACCGCGATGCGTTTGCTGACGTAGGCCGGCGAATAACCCAACTCATCGGCGGCGCTGGCGAAGCTGTTCTTGCGGATGACGGTGAGGAAGACCTTGAGGTCTTCGGGCAAGGGAAATTGGTCACGATTCGTGTTCACAGGTCGAATTTTTCCACTGTTTATCTCGCAATCGGCGAAGGATAGCAGCGGCCATGACCGTTCGGCGCTTTTTCTGGCAGCCCCGTACAAACGGGGCTAGGGTTGCGTGGCTGGCGATATGCTGGCCATTTGGCAAACATCTCTCGATGGGCGCCATCAGCCGCACTGGAAGAAAAATCAGGGATGGTTTTTGTGGTTGCGGGTTATTACGACCTATCCCTGTGTTTCGTTGCTTTCTATCAAGGACAGAAAGATGACCAACGTACAGGTGAACTCCCCCCCTTTGCCGTTCCGGCAAACCTCATTACTGACGCCCGCCGCGAGGCCTGACGGTTTTGGCTGACGACGCCTGCGCGTGAGTCGAGACAAAGACCTCGAACCCGCGCGAATCAACTGACCCGCTCCACCGGATCCAGACGGATCAGGCGTTCACGTAGCCGGGAACCACTGTCGCCAGTCGTTCTTGCCGTTGGCTGTCGCCTGCCTGTCAGGGAAGGCTCCCCTCGCCTGAAGGGGACGTTTGGCAACCACCACGAGGAAACCCTCGATATGACTGGCTCAAAACACAACATGCCGCCTTACGGCGTCGCCATCCAGAGCGCTATCACGGGAGGCGATCTGCAACAGATGAAGACTTTGTTGAAACAGCGCGATTCGACGAAGCCGGAAGCGAAAGAGCTGCAAACCGCGTACGAAAAACTGGCCAAAGAAGTTTCCCGTCTGGAAAAACACTAAGGCCATTTCCCACATTGCAATGGAGGCAATCACTATGTCAGCTACTCAGCAAAATGTCGGCTTGTTCCCGTTGAGTTACCGCATTGGTACGGGGCTGCCCGGCGCGCAAAGTCTGTTGCTCAACCTGTTGGTGTCCACGCCGCAGCATGAGGTCAGCGGCGGCGCCACCGTCACTCAAGCGACCAACCCGCCGCTCGATATCCACTCTGATGTGTGGGGCGAGTACACCTACCTGACCGTCATGAAGCCCGGCGTCAGCAAAATCCTGATAACCGCCGAAGGCAATCATGGCGGCCACGGCTCCAACTCCATCATCAACTTCAAGATTCGTCTGGTGGTCGGTACTGACTGGAAAGAAGGTATCGCCAATTACCAATACCTCAATGGCACGCACTGGGTCGAGGTCAACAATGTCCCTGTGCACCTGGCGGAAGTGCAGTCGAAGGTCTTCCCACCGTTTGAGCCAGGCCCGGTCATCATTCAGCATTACCCGCCGATTCTGCCCCTGTATGCCGCTCCTATCCAGAGCGCCATCGCCAGCGGCGACCTGGCCCAGATGAAGAATCTGGCGAAGCTGGCCAAGCAGCAACTGGACCAGCAACCGCAATTGCAGAGCGCACTGGAAGCCGCGAAGAAGGAAATCAGCCGGTTGCAGGCACGCTGAGCCGACCACTGAATCCATCATTCACTTTAGGGAGTAACACCATGTCGATCGGACTTTTCCATACCCGCCTCATCGCCAGCAATTCATTGCTCGGCGCGCCGGTTCTGACCCTCGACCTGCTGGTCAATACCGTCAGCAAAAAGGTCAGCGGAGTTGCCAGTGTCTTCCAAAGCACCTGGCCGCCGGTCAATTTCCGGGCGCGAGTCTGGGGCGACTACAGCGAGGCCAAACTGACCTCGGCGGTCGAGAATCACATCGTCCTCGTCCTCGACGGCAGCCCGAGCGGCCCGTACAGCCAGATCGCCGAGACTTTTCATCTCAAAGGCATCCTTGATGGCACCTGGGAAAGCGGATTTGTCGATTACAGCTACGACGGGCATCAGGTGAAACACGTCGCCGTGCATCAGGCGCCGACCATCGAGCCGCAACCGCACGAGCGTCACTTCCAGCCGCTGTATGCCGTGGCCGTGCAGCAAGCGCAAACCAGTGGCGATCTGGCGCAGCTGAAAACCGTGGTGCAACAGGGTGAGCAGCAACTGGCCCACCAAGGCGCGTTACGCAGTGCCCTTGAGCATCTGAACGCAGAAATCGCGCGTCTGGAAGCACGCTAAACCGCACGCCCCGGGCGAGGTCACTGCTGGCCTCGCCCGGTCTTGCGGCGAATCGAGATCAGTCCAATCGTGCCGCGCACAGGACCGTGCGCAAGGATCTCCCATGACAGACATCCGCCCTGCCCGCTACCTCAATGACACCGATCTCAAACGCTACGTGCCGGTGCACGTGGTCTGGGAGATCACCCTGGCCTGCGACCTCAAATGCCTGCATTGCGGCTCACGCGCGGGGCATCGACGCCCCGATGAACTCAATACCCGCGAATGCCTCGATGTGATCGATTCCCTCGCCGCACTCGGCACCCGCGAGATCACTCTGATCGGCGGCGAAGCCTATTTGCGCAAGGACTGGACGCAACTGATCCAGGCCATCCACGACCACGGCATGTACTGCGCGATTCAGACCGGCGGACGCAACCTGACGCCGGCGAAGATGCAGGCAGCGGTCGATGCGGGCCTCAACGGGGTCGGGATTTCTCTGGATGGGCTCGCGCCGTTGCACGACAAAGTGCGCAACGTGCCCGGTTCGTTCGACAAGGCTGTCGACACCCTGCGCCGGGCCAAGGCGTCCGGGCTGGCCGTCAGCGTCAACACCCAGATCGGCGCGGCTACGTTGCCTGATTTGCCGGAGCTGATGAACACGATCATTGAACTCGGCGCCACCCACTGGCAGATCCAGATCACCGTGGCCATGGGCAATGCGGTGGATCACCCGGAACTGTTGCTGCAACCCTACCAGTTGCTTGAAGTGATGCCGCTGCTCGCGCGGTTGTACCGCGAAGGCGTGGATCGCGGCCTGCTGATGAACGTCGGCAACAACATCGGTTATTACGGCCCTTACGAACATTTGTGGCGTGGCTTCGGTGACGAGCGCGTGCACTGGAGCGGTTGCGCGGCGGGTCAGACCGTACTGGCGCTCGAAGCCGACGGCACGGTGAAAGGCTGCCCGTCACTGGCGACCGTCGGTTTCTCCGGCGGCAACGTGCGCAACATGAGCCTGCACGATATCTGGCATTACAGCGAAGGCATCCACTTCGGTCGCCTGCGCTCGGTCGACGACCTGTGGGGCTACTGCCGCAGCTGCTATTACAACGATGTCTGCCGGGGCGGCTGCACCTGGACTTCGCACTCATTGCTGGGCAAACCCGGCAACAACCCGTACTGCCATTACCGCACCCTGGAACTGCAAAAACAGGGTTTGCGCGAGCGTATCGTCAAAGTCGAAGACGCCGCCCAGCGTTCGTTTGCGGTCGGACGTTTTGACCTGATCACCGAACGCATCGACACCGGCGAGCACGTCAGCAGCGTCAGTGACAGCGGCCAGGTGATCAAACTCGCCTGGATCAATCAGGGCCAGAAATCCCCTGAGGAAGGACGCATCCCCGTGCAACTGGCGCTGTGCCGCAGCTGCCTGCAATACATCCACCCCCATGAATCGATCTGCCCGCATTGCCACGCCGACGTCGCCGCCGCCGAAGCCAGGCACCAGACGGACCGCGCCCGTCAGCAGGCGATCATGAACACATTGACGGGGTTGCTGGGGGTGGCGCCGAGTACTTTGGTATGAAATCGGGTTCAAGCGCCCGCAGGATTCGGGCGCTTGGCCCCCTCAGGAGTCTTGAAAATCCGGCCGTTTCAACCGCTCCGGGAAATAAGTAGCTGTTTTCCATGAAATTTATTTGCTTCAGGGGTTCCCAGAACGCAAGAGCGCTGGTAAAGTGCCGCCCACTGTTGCAGAGGTCCTCTCGGGACTGAAACCAATAGCTACAGGGGCGTCGCCAAGCGGTAAGGCAGCAGGTTTTGATCCTGCCATGCGTTGGTTCGAATCCAGCCGCCCCTGCCATTTTTTCCTCGTTTCACCCTCCCCCGCTTCACCTCTGCCTCAACGGCAAATCATTTCCTTGTATTCAACGTAATCGCCGAACGCACCAGCGCTTTCAGTGCCTTTGC
Source organism: Pseudomonas sp. GW821-FHT09E04 (assembly GCF_059416185.1). Lineage (NCBI taxonomy): Bacteria > Pseudomonadati > Pseudomonadota > Gammaproteobacteria > Pseudomonadales > Pseudomonadaceae > Pseudomonas > Pseudomonas sp. GW821-FHT09E04. The sequence goes on along the minus strand of NZ_JBWKOR010000001.1, from coordinate 36,365 downwards.
ATCTATTTTGTCGTCCTCGTGAACATCAATCGCCCGCCGGGTATTGCCCTCCAGGCTGGCATTGAACAGTCCCGAGGGATCCTCCAGCACCGCGCCTTTGGCAAACGTCATTTTCACCACAGCCTTGTAGGTTTCCCCGGTGCAGATGATGCCGTTGTGTGACCAGACCGGAACGCCCCGCCACTTCCACTCCTCGACGACCTGCGGGTCCGCCTCGTGAATGATCGCGCGGATCTCGGCCAGTTTCTGGCCACGCCAGTCGTTCAGTTCCTGGATTCTTGCGTCGATCAGTGCAGAAGGCTGTTCAGCCGCCGAGTCGCTGCTGTCTTTCTTCATCTCCTTACTCTCCCGAAAAACCTTATCCGCTCTCCAGCGTAGCGCCGACTGCGCCAAACGCCGGGCAAAAAAAAGCCCCGCAAAATGCGGGGCAAAGGAATTGGTTGGTTGCGGCCAACCAAAGGAGCATCGTCAAAAGCGTTAACCGTCAGGCGTTACAGGCACTCCTGGGCAGCCCGTTCAAAACTCGACGGTGTGAAACTTGAAGCCAGCAAGTGGCGCTCGTACAAAAACACCTTGCCGCCGTCTTGCGCCTTGTAGGCTTCCAGCACGTTGTCCGCCGACACTTTGCTCGGCACCACGATCCGGTAGCTGCGCTGGGTCTGCGAGACCGTCGGGTTCATTGCACCATGCTGCAACTTCGGCACAACGCATTCGGCGTACTGGGCGGGTGTCTTGTGGGTCTGCAAGGTCAGCGTCGGGTCGTTCGGTGCGGAGGCGCAAGCAGTCAGCAACAAAGTGGCAGACGCCATGGCAGGGATAAAAAAAGCACGCATGGATAAAATCCTGAAAATAAACGGTTCGGTTCTCAAGCAACGTTCAGCGTCACGGGCGCTGCCGTTGCGATTTTTGATTTGGGTGTTCAGCCAGCAGTCACCAGGGCTTTGAGCGAGTCATCGAACTGCTTCAGGGCACTGAATTGCAGATCCCGTTGCTGTTCAATCTGCGCTGCGATCTCGGGCGCTGCCTTGTTGTGGACCCACACCGAAGGCATCTGCTTTTGCACTGCGCCTTCCGCCTTGCCGATGTATTGCAGGTTGGCGTCGTAGAAGCGTGCGGCGAACCGTGCTTCGACCTGGCTGTTGCGTTGCGTCAGCAAACGGTTGTGGGTGTCGAGCATCACCACCACATCCGGATGGGCTTGCACCAATGAATCGAGATTGTCGTAGACGGTCACCGAGAGAAATTGCTGTTGCAGCGAACTCATCAACCAGTCGATGGCCAGTTCCGGATCGGAGCTGTTGACGAAGGCGTCGCGGATCCGCGCATCGAGCGCATCCTTGGCACCATTCACCGCCACGTCGTGATAACGCTCCAGGTATTGCTGGTTCTCCAGCGTGTTTTCGCTGTACAGCACACCCACGGTTTGCGAATGCTGCAGCCCGCTGCTGGCACCGGCGATGGGCAGAAAATGGCACGTACCGGCGTCGCTTGCGTAAGTCGGTGCGGTCACGGCCACCCCGCCCATCAGCAGGGCGACTACAGCCAGTCGGGTCAATGTCTTCATCGCGCAAATTCCTTCAGCAGCGTCTTCGATGGAGGCGATTTTCCGCCTGTCGGCCGCAAAGCAGAACTTGCGTTTCTTGATGGTCACTATTACTTGAACCAATAGTTGCGCAGCGTGCAGACTGCTGCACACTCGATCACAACGAAAACAAATGAGGATTATCCGTGCGAACCTTTGATTTGATCCGCGATGCCGTGCTGCCCGAATTCCGCGACCGGGTGGCCGAATACCTCGTCGAATACGAAACCGTGCTGTGCCAGTCAGCGGACGATTCGGAGTCGGTGCGGGCCGTCGCCAATCAATTGCGCGGCTATCTGCGCGGGCTCAATACCACACGAGTGCTGGGCATGGCGGACTGGGAAGAACTGGACCGACGCGTGCTCGCCACCTGGCTCTAGCGATCGCCCGATGACCCGCTAGACTCTTCAGGCTGCGCCCGCAGCACCGGGCCGCCATGGCCCTGTCGCCAGACCTGGAGGTGTCCAATGAGCAATAACACCGAACCGACGACGTTTACCGGTTGGGCCGCCACATCGGCCGGCGCACCACTGGAGCGCTACAGTTACGATCCCGGTCCGCTCGGGGATGAAGAAGTCGAAGTCGCCGTGGAATATTGCGGCGTCTGTCACTCCGACCAGTCGCTGATCGACAACGACTGGGGCATCAGCCAGTACCCGTTCATTCCCGGTCACGAAGTGGTTGGCCGCATCGTGCGTGCAGGCCCGCAGGTCCGCGGCCTCGAAGTCGGCCAACGGGTCGGCATCGGCTGGTACAAGAGCAGCTGCATGCATTGCTCGTCCTGCATCGGCGGCTCTCATCACCTTTGCGCGACCGCCAAACCCACGATCATCGGCAGCCACGGCGGTTTCGCCGATCGACTGCGTACTCACTGGGCCTGGGCGCTGAAGCTCCCGGACAACATCGACCCTGCCCTCGCCGGCCCGCTGTTCTGCGCAGGCTCCACGGTGTTCAACCCACTGGTGGAATTTGGCATCAAACCCACTGACCGGGTCGGTGTCGTCGGGATCGGCGGTCTCGGTCACCTGGCGCTGCGTTTCCTCAATGCCTGGGGCTGCGACGTCACGGCATTCACCTCGTCACTGAGCAAACAGGACGAAGCCAAGCGCCTCGGCGCCCACAAGGTCGTCGCCTCCACCGACAGCAATGCCTTGAAAGCGATTGCCGGTACTCTGGATTTCCTGCTGATCACCGCCAACGCCAACCTCGACTGGACGGCAATGCTCGCCACCCTGCGCGGCAAAGGCCGGCTGCACTTCGTCGGTATCGTGCCCGACGCAATTCCGGTGCACGTGTTCAACCTGATTCCCCAGCAAAAATCCTTGTCCGCCTCACCGGTGGGCTCGCCTGCCACGGCGGCGACCATGCTGGAGTTCTGCGCGCGGCATCAGATCCTGCCGCAGGTTGAGGAATTTCCGATGAGCCGGGTCAACGAAGCCATCGATCATTTGCGCAGTGGCAAGGCACGGTATCGGATTGTGTTGAACGCCAGCCAGTAAGAGACAGGCAGCAAACTTGCCCTCTCACCTGTTCCAGACCTGCTGACTGGAACAGGTGATCGCTGGCAGGCGTCAGTGATGGCAAGGGATAATGCTAATATGCCACCATTTTAATCCTCAGCAGACTCCGCATGGACGCCACGATTTATCATCTCAAACGTTTATCCCCGATTTTTCTGGTTGTAGCACTGTCCGGTTGCCAGTCGCTCTATGGCATAGACACAACCCCCAAGCCGCCTCCGATTGCATTCGAGATCTTTGATGACGCCCTGAAGGGGCTCCCCACCCCCAACTCGATCGTGCGCGAGGCCGACATCGTCACTTATTTTGTGACATCTCCCGCGAACGGAAAGCTGAATTACATCGCGCGATTTGATGCGGACTGCCATCGACCGGATGCACAAATGGGCTACGCGACCAAATCCGGGCTCGTGGTACTCACGACTGAACGCCGGGGCGCCAGCGATCGTAGACAATTGCCAGACAAGCAAAAGAGCCAATACCTGCACAGCAATCAATTCAAAGACGCATGCGCCCAGACCGCAACACCACAATGGCGAGTGTTTTCGACAGCCGAAGATCAAGTCTGGCAAATGATCGACCAGGCCAACCTGAAAGCAGACGGTAATTCCGTGACGTTCTGGTCAGCCCGGGTGCTACCTGCCGAGATACGGACGCCAGGCTCGTCTTCCTTGTATTCACAGGTCCGGCAACGCTGGACAGCCGACTGCGTCTCGCAGCGACTGACTCCACTCAGCATGTTCCAGCTCAACAGATATGGCCAATTGCTGGGTGGGGAGTTGAAAACCACGATCGAACCGGTTGACCTGAAAAATCTCGACGATGATCAGCGCCGGATCTTTCAACAAGTCTGTACCAGGCCGCTGGCGCTGGATCAGCTCAGACTTTTCACCGGCCGTGAGCTGAAGCCCTTTGTGTTGCCGGAGCCCGAGCTGGCGCCAACCGTCAAGCAGGCCATCGAAGCCTTGAAGATGCCCGAGCCGGAAAAAAGCGTCGTTCGTCTGCGCCAGTCAACGGTCATTACTTCCCAAGGCCAGCCAAGCGAGCCGCCACGCATGGGGCCGATGAATAAATTCCTTCCGGCCAGGGCGGGCAGCCAACTGACCGAACGTTCAGGCTTCGATCTGCATCAGTCGGTCGAATTGAGTTTTCGCGGATTGATCCCCCTCGCCAAATCCACGTTTGCTTATAAAAGACCTCTGGAAACAGAGGAAGAAGGCCTCACCGATCTCAGGTTCACCGGCGACTGGGCGACCATGCCGCTCGGCGCGCATCTGAGTTACACGATTCAAAGGCCTCACAAGTGGTACGAGGAGCCCAAGCCGCTGATCGAAAAACAGTTCAACTGCGACGTCAAGGAACAAAAGGCTGCCAACGAGCTTTATCCGTCCTGGACCGGTACTGCCAAAATCATCGGTTGCACTGGCGCAAACGACATCATCGGTGACGGCACGATCACCTACGCGTATCTGCAGACTTACGGACTGTTTGTACCCCTTCACTTCTCCGGAAAAGGCTGGGAGAAAAAATGGTCCCTCAAGGTCTTTGAGTGATCGGTCCCGGCCTGAGCAGCCATTCGATGTTCAGGCCGGTGCCCAGCGCCGGTGCAGTCCTCGAGCCAGCGCATCAAGGGCAAATCCGAGTACACCGATCAACAGCACCATCGCCATCAATTCCGAGTACGCCAGCCGATCCCGTGTGTCGAGGATGAAGTAGCCCAGCCCTGCGCTGACACCGAGCATTTCGCACGGCACCAGCACGATCCAGAGAATCCCGATCGACAGCCGAACCCCGGTCAACACGTGACCGAGCACGCCGGGCAGGATGACTTTGCGCAAGGTTTCCCAGCGCGTGGCACTGAGGCTGCGGCTCAATTGCAGCCAGCGTGGATCGAGCTGGCGTACCCCGGCGGCGGTGTTCAGCAGGATCGGCCAGATCGCGGCGAAGGTCAGCAGGAAATAGATCGGTTGATCGCCCACGCCCATCAGCATGACCACCACCGGCATCCACGACAGCGGCGAGATCATTCGCAAGAACTGAAAGGCAGGTGTGGTCGCCGATTCGAGATGCCGGTAGCTGCCGATCATCAGCCCCAGCGGCACGCCAATCAGCAAGGCCAGCAGCAAGCCGACCACGATCCGTTTCAGGCTGACCAGCACATGTTCGTAGAGCTCGGCCCGCCCTAATAACTCAACAAGGCTGGCCAGAGTCGCCTGCGGCGAAAACCGCGCCGCCAGACCATCGTCCCCACCGGCCAGATGCACCCCCAACCACCACAGCAGCAACAACCCCAGCAATCCTGCCGCGCCCAGCAACCCGTGGACGATGGGTGAACTCGACTTGCTCATCAGAGACTGAACTCCTCGCTGCGCTCAAAGCCTTCGGGCAAGCCGAACGCCTTCATCCCGCCGACCGTTGCAATGGCGTTGCGCACGAAGCGGTCGTCCACCAGATCCCTGGCCGTGTGCTGCGGGTCGAGGCTGGCGAGGAAGCCCTTGTCGCCTTCGATCAACGTGTCCTTGAGGCGCTTGACCAGTTCTTCGGTGTAGCTGGGGAACGGGTACGGCTGGAAGTCGATGCGCTGCTCGTCCCAATGGCTGTGCTGGATTGCGCCGCTGGTCAGGTATTGCTCGCGATCTGCGGCGGCCGGCGCCAGTACGCGGTTCAACACGGTCTGGGCATGGGGCGTGTAGCGGTTGTCGCCGTCCCTGGATAACAGCTTCGCGGCTTCGGCGCGGTTGTCGCGGGTCCAGAGTTGCGCCTTGACGATGGCATTGACCACTTTCTGCGACCACTCGGGGCGGTTGTTCAGATCCTGCTCGTGCATGAACACCACGCAGCAAGCGTGATTGCGCCAGACGTCGCCGGTAAAACGCTGCACCCGCCCGACCTTGAGTTCTTCGGCCAGCGCATTGAACGGCTCGGCGACGATGTAACCGGCGATGCGTTTGCCGGCCAGTGCCGGCGGCATGTCCGAGGGCGGCAATACCACCAGGTTGACCTCGTTGGCGGCCAGCGCGGCACTTGCCGGTTTGCTCACCGGCAGCAGTCCGTGATCGCGAAACAACTGCTGTACCACCACGTTGTGGATCGAATACCAGAACGGAATCGCCACCGTTTGCCCGGCCAGTTGTTTGACCTCGGTGATCCCCGGGGCCACAGTCAGGCCGGAGCCGCCGACATGGTTCCAGGCCACGACCTTGGCCGGCACCTTACTGCCGTAGCGGGCCCAGACGGTCATTGGCGACAGCAGGTGAATCACGTTGACCTGCCCCGACAGGAACGCCTCGATCACCTGCGCCCAACTGCGCAACAGCACCGGGCGCTCGGCCTGGATGCCTTCGGCTTCGAACAGCCCGTTGTTGTGCGCCACCAGCAATGGCGTGGCGTCGGTGATCGGCAGGTAGCCGATGCGCACCGGCGCGTTCGGCTCCGACGCAGCGCGGGCATTGAGGCTGTTGAGCAGCGGCAGTGCGCCACCTGCGGTCAGCAAGGCGCTGAGCTTAAGGAAGTCACGACGTGTGTGAGTGAAGTCGTCCAGGCACATGATCAATCTCCGACGGTTCGGGCAAAGGTGGGGTAAGTGGATTGCGGCTCGCCCGCCGAAGGGTTTTGAGGATATCGATACGCAGCGCACCCAGTTCGTCCACCAGCTCGGCGCGGGGCTGAGGCAGGTCGACGCGCCATTCGCCGAGGATCCGCGCCGGGCTGTTACCCAGTAGCAGAATCCGCTCGGAAAGCAGCAGGGCTTCGTCAATGTCGTGAGTGATCAGCAGCGCTGCGGTGTTGTGTTCGGCGATCAGTTGCAGCAACAGCTGCTGCATGTCGGCGCGGGTGATTTCATCCAGCGCACCGAACGGTTCGTCGAGCAACAGAACTTGCGGCTGCCGTGCCAGGCACCGGGCCAGTGCAGTGCGCTGGGCCATGCCGCCGGACAACTGCGCCGGGTGAAACTGCCGGGCGTGTTCCAGGCCGACAGCGGCGATGGCGTGGTCGACCCGTGCCTTGCGTTGCTCGGCACTCAGGTGCGGTTGACGGGCGAAGTCGAGGCCGAACGCCACGTTCTTTTCCAGCGTCAGCCAGGGCAACAGGCTCGGGTCCTGAAACGCCACCGCCACCCGTGGATGAGGACCGCTCAGCGGTTCACCGAGCAGGCTGACGCTGCCGCGCTGCGCCGGTTGCAACCCCGCCAGCACCCGCAACAGACTGGACTTGCCAACGCCGCTGGGGCCGAGGATCGACACCACTTCACCCGGCTGCAACTGCAAGTCAAACGCCTCCAGCACCGTGTGCCAGCCCTCGGCGCGCGGATAGCCGAGACTGATGTCGCGGGCATGCAGCAACGGCTGAGTCATACCGCCGCTTCCCGCTTCTGCCGTTGCAGTTCGGCGCGCAATTGCACCAGGCTCGGCGTGACGATCGGCACGAACGCCGACTCGCGCCAGCGCCGGGCGAACCCGCTGCCATGTTCGGTCAGATAGGCTTTGCCGCCACTGGCCTGCAACTCCAGTTGCACCGCGCTGGCCGCCGATTCGGCAAGGGCGATGCGCAGCTGGAACAACGCAGCGGGCCTTGCCAGGAAGCGGCCATCGAGCAGGCCCTGTTTGAGTTGCTCCACCGTTTGTTGCAACTGTTCGCGCTGTTCGTGCAGCGGCTCCAGCAGGATCGAGCGACCGTCCTGTAAATGGCTTTGCACTTCGCTCAAGGCGCGCCGCGCCAGACCGATGGCCAGACCACATTGCAAGCCGAGAAACGCCGGACGCACCGCCGGCAAAAACGCCCGCGCATCGTCATGCAGCAACCACTCGCGACCGACCTGCACCTGGGCAAAATCGATGGCCGCCGTGTTGCTCGACTGCAAGCCCATCAGTTGCAGATCCGCCGAACGCGACACACCAGTGGCCTCGCCGGGAATCGCCAGCACAAACGGTGAGCCGCCCTCTTCGTGCTCAATCGCAGCGGCGACGACGAAGCCGCTTTTGCGCAGATTGGTCACCCAATGCAACCGGCCACCGAGGCTCCAGCCGCTGCCCTCGGTGCGGGCGCGCACTTGCAGGGCTTCGATACCCGAGAGGAATTTCATCGCATTCGACAGCCCAGTCGCGCCGGCGAGCTCGCCGCTGCTCAACGAGGGCAACAGCCGCTCGCGCAGTGCCACGTTCGGGCTCTGCAGCAGGTATTCGATAAACGCCCGCTGGCCCCAGAACACGAAAGCCGCTGCCAGCGAATGACTGGCCACTTCGGCCAACACTTCCACGGCGTCGCTGATGTCGCCGCCGCTGCCGCCCAATGACGGGCTGATACCGACCCGCAGGACATCGGCCGCCGCCAGTTGCGTCAGCACTTGCTGCGGATCGCTGTCGCCCAGGTCCAGGGCCTGGGCGTGGTTGTCCAGCCATTGACTCAATGCCGGATCGAGCATGTCGTTTCTCTCCTTGTACGCAGCGTCAACCATAGACCACGCTGCCTGAATCGATCCGCCGGTCACGCGCGGTACGGCGCCAGCTCCGGGTTGAGCGGCGTATCGGCGAACACGTTGGCGAAGTTGCACAGGGTCGCCAGGCTCACGCCGAGAATCACTTCCAGCGCGTTGCCTTCGGTGTAACCGGCGGCCTTGAACTGGTTGTAGGTCTGCTCACTGACGTTGCCACGGGTGGCGATCACTTCACGGGTGAACGCCGCCAGCGTCTCAAGCTTTTGCTCGGGAACGGTCGCCCGCTCACGCAATGCGCTGACCACTTCCTGCGGCAGTTTTGCCTTGTTCAGCGCGACGGCGGTATGACCTGCGACACAGAAATCGCATCCATGGTTAGTCGCTGCGATCAACTGCACCACTTCGCGCTCGGCCAGGCTCAACTCGGCTTTGCCATTGAGCGCCGATACCGTAACGTAGGTTTCCAGCGCGGCCGGCGCGTTGGCCAGAACGGCCAGCAGGTTCGGAATGAAACCGGAATTCTTCTGTGCATTCTCAAGAAACGGCCGGGCCGCTTCGGGCGCGCTTTGCAAGGTGTGTAGTGTGACGCGTGACATGGGCTGGACTCCTGCTATTGGGATGTCGGGCCAGTCTGTTGGTTATAAGAATTCCGATCCATATTCTAAAGTAGCGATTACTTGCTCCTGAGTGTTTCCATTAGATGATTTCGTCCAGCCCACTGGTTGATTGGTTATTAGAGAGTCTCGAACTCGACGCCAGCCTGTTCCATGTCGGCCGCTATTGCGGCGGCTGGCACGCCAGCACGCATCGCCTGGCGCGGGCCAGTTTTCACCTGATCGTGCAGGGCCATTGCTGGCTGCACATCGAGGGCGAGACTCAGGCCTTACGCCTGAATGCCGGCGATGCGGTGTTCCTGCTGCGCGACCTCAACTATCGGCTGTCCAGCGCTGAAGACTCAGGCATCGCGCAGACCTTGCCGCGCATGACCATGACGGCTCTGGACAGCCAGGCAGAGGATGGCGTCGGGCTGGTCTGCGGGTTCTTCCACTTCAAGTCAGGGCTGTCGTCGCTGATCATCGAAGGCTTGCCGCACTGGATCGTCCTGCGAGCGGGGGATCCTTCCTCGAGTGCGGCGCGGGCCTTGTTCGAGTTGATCCTGGAAGAATGCGAACGCCAGCCGACGCCCTCTTCGGCGCTGCTGGAGCGGCTGAGTCACCTGCTGTTTCTGTATGTACTGCGCCAACAGATGGCCGACAACCCGTCACTCGGCGGTCTGGTAGCGCTGGCGCGCAATCCGCAATTCGCGCCGCTGCTGGACCGACTGATCGAGCAACCCCAACTGCCGTGGTCACTGGAAAGCATGGCGGCCTGCATCGGACTCTCGCGCTCGGCGTTCTTCAAGCGCTTCAACGAACTCGCAGGGCAGTCGCCAGGGCAGGTACTGCTGGCGCTGCGCATCCGCCATGCCTGCCAGTTGCTGAAGAACAATCACACGGTCGAGCAGGTTTGCGCTGCAGTGGGCTATCAGTCGATTGCCGCGTTCACACGGGCGTTTGCCAAGTCGGTGGGGGTGCAACCGGGGGCTTATCGCAAGCAGCATGAGGGGCGCTGATTAAATAACCTAAAAGAATTAATAAATACAAAATCAGTATTTATCGTTATAAAAATATCGGCGTACTCTCAGCTCATCCCGTCATTGATCACAGTGAAGTGCGCCATGAATCCAACCGACAACCTGATCGACTTCGCCGCCTACCGCAAACGCCGCCAAGCTCAGCAACGGGCCCGGGCCATGTGGGAAATGTATGCGCGCAACGCCGGCTACCAGGCTTTTCAGTGGGTGCAGGCCGCTCGTTCCGACGAGCCGCGTCAAGCGTGAACGCACGTGAACCTTCGCGCTTTCTGGCGAGCGCCGACGAACCCGTGCTGGATCTGAACAACCTCGAATCACTGGAAGAAGACCCGATCTGCGAGCGCGTCGCGCAGAACCTGCAACGCCTGCGTGGCAAGCGGCATCTGTCGCTGGATGCCCTCGCCCGCCAGTGCGGCGTGAGCCGGGCGATGCTGGCGCAGATCGAGTCCGGCCGCAGCGTGCCGTCGATCAAGGTGCTGTGCAAAATTGCCAAGGGTTTGAAAGTGTCGGTGGCGGCGTTTCTGGAGCACCGTGCGTTCGAAGGTGTGGCCGTGTTGTCGGCGAGTCAGAGCAAACGGCTGGTGAGTGCCAGCGGTGCATTTGTCAGTCGGGCGCTGTTTCCGTTCGATGTGGCGCGCCAATCGGAATTCTACGAATTACGCCTGAGCCCCCTGGGTGAGGATCACTCCGAGGGCCACGGCCCCGGTGTGCAGGAAAATCTGGTGGTGTCACAGGGCGTGCTGGAGATCAGCGTCAACGACGAGCGTTATCTGCTGTCGACCGGTGACTCGATCCTGTTCTACGCCGACCAGCCGCACCGCTATCGCAATCCGGCTGACAGTGAGGCGGTGGCGTATCTCGTGGTGACCTACCCGGAACGTCTGGACTGACAAACGCCTTCACCGAATTCCAGAAATGCAAAAGCCCCGGCAGCATCAAGCTGCAGGGGCTTTTTCATGCGCGATCAGAAATCAGCAGGTGCAGCACATCATCGGCATGCCGTTGCAGCTCATCATCATCGGCATGCTGCAGTCGTTCATCATCTTCATCATCAGGGCGCAGCAGTTTTTCATCATGTCCATGTTCATGCCCGGCATCGGCATGATTTTGCACATCATGCAGTCGGCCATCATGGTGCATTCCATCACGCACTTCATCGAAGGCATCGGCATGCCCATCATCGGCATCGGCATCATCATGTTCATCATCGGCATGGCCATGGCCGCCTGGGACATGCACATCATGCTCATGTTGCCGCAATGCATCATCATCGGCATGCCGCAGTCCATCATCATCTGCATCATTTCGCAGCTGTTCTTGAACATCGCCATGTCCATGCCGGCGGCCGGCATCATCTTGCACATCATGCCGTCGTCCATCATTTCACAGGACATGGTCGCCATCATCATCGGCATGCCTGTCATTGGCATCATCGGCATGTTGGCGTTCATCGGCATTTGCATCTGCATGGCGTTCATCATGGTGAAGCTCCCTGAGGATTAAGAACTGGATGAGAAGTTGATGGAGCGGATTCTAAGGATTGGCCAAACCGGAACAAGCTGCCCATCGAGCAGCAAAAAGTGCTGTTCAAACGCTTCAAGTGCAGCATTCCGTGCGCGTTGAACCGTTGCAGCAGCAGAGTAGACGCAATGACAGATCTATCAAATGCAAGAACAGGTTTTTGAACGTTTTGGATATGCGATCCAAAACCAAGTAAATAACTTAAAGAAATAATCGTTCTAACCAGCGGGAATTATTTTCACACCATCTGCTTATTCCATTAGTTAACGATCGATACACTTTTTAATCTTTTATTGCTATTACCACCTCCTCCTATAATTCGGGACAGTTCTTAACAATAAGGAAGTTCCATGCCGCAACGTTTCCTGATGGCAGCACTGTTCCTGGCGGTCGCCGGTTGTGCCAGCCCTCCTCCTGTTTCCGTACATACCAAAGACCCCGCCAGCTCAACCCTGCAAGGCGATGCCACACGCCCGGCGCAGGCGCAGTGGGTGCGCACCGAGTTGTACTTCTCGGTGGGGCCGATTGATGGCAAGAAAGGAGTGGTGAGCCCGGCGCGCTGGCGCGAGTTTCTCGATCAGGAAGTGACGACGCGGTTCCCGGACGGTTTCAGCGTGTTCGATGCCTATGGGCAGTGGAAGGACCACGATGCGAAAACGCCTGAGCGGCTGGCGACCAAGGTGATTGTGATCCTGCACGAAGGCAGCCCGAAGCGTGAGAGCGACATCGAGGCGATTCGTCTGGCTTACAAACGGATTACAGGGGATCTGTCGGTACTGCGTTTGTCACAACCGGCGCAGGTATCGTTCTAATCGCTGGTGCGCTGCAGAGCTTGCCGAGGTGTCGACACCAGGCGGCTCAACACCGCCAGCAACAGCGCGCCCACCAGCAACACCCCAATCCCCAGAAACGCCCCCACCCCCACCACCGTCACGCTGGAATACAACATGTACACGCACAACCCGAAAAACAGCAGCGGCAAAATCGGATAAAGCGGCACCCTGATCGGCCGTGGCACTTCGGGAAAGCGCTTGCGCAGGATGATCAACGCCAGGCTGCTCAAACTCAGGAACAACCAGTACACCGGCGTCAGGTACTCGACCATGGTGTTGAAACCGCTCTGGGTAAAACTGCCGAACAACACCAGCAACAACGCCACCGCGCCCTCGGCCAGCAAGGCCTTGCGCGGCACGCCATCGCGTTCGTCCCATTCACCGAAGCGACGCAGTTGCGGCACGTCGCGGGCGGCGGCGTACGTTGTGCGGGCACCGACCAACAGCGTTGAATTGATGGTGGCGATGGCCGCGATACCGACCATCAACAGAATCAGCATCACCCCCGGCGCACCGAATGCGCGGTTCAACAATTCCACCGCCGGCGCGCTGCTCGCGGCCAGGCCTTCGAACCCCAGGCCTTGGACGAACGCCCAGTTCAGTGCCAGGTAGATCGCCATCAACACCGTCAGTGCACCGAGCATGGCAATGAAAATTCCGCGTCGGCCATCGCGCACTTCGGCGGACAGCGTCGCCGCATCACTCCAGCCGCCGAAGGCCAGAAACACGAAGATCATCGCAGCGGAAAATCCTGCCGCCCCCGTGTGCTCAGGTGTGACCGGCGCACTCGGCGCCAGCGGTTCGACGCCCTGCCACACCAGCCACACACCGGCGCTGGCAATGCTCAGAAAGCCCACAGCAAGCAGCCCCACCAGCACGGTCTGGGTGATGAAACCGATGTGCTTGCCCGTCAGATTCAGCAGCACCAGTGCGGCAATGATCGCGCCGGCAAACAGTCCCGATCCGTACTGTCCCAGCGGAAAAACCGCGTTGAAATAATCGGCGAACATGAACGCCGACAACGCGATCCACCCGGTGTGCATCACCGAGAAGCGCGACCAGGCGAACAGGAAACCCATGCGCTCGCCATAGGCGGTGCGCAGGAAATGATAGTCACCGCCCGGGTGCGGAAATGCGGTGGCCATCTCGGCAAAGCACAAAGCCCCGGCCATCGACGCCAATCCGCCGAGGACCCAGACCCAATAGAAATGTTCCGGCCCGACGTTCAAGGCAACGGTCGGCGCGGTTTTGAGGATGTCGGTGGTGATGACCATGCCCAGCGTGATCAGCAATGCCTGGAATACCGGCAGATGCCGCTTGGGGCCATTGGTTTGAGTCATGAAGGTTCCCGCTGATGATCCGCCATCCATGGCGGAAAAGGCTCAGAAGCCGTAGGTGGCGGTGGCGTAGTAGTACGCGCCGTTGGTGCCGATCGGCGAGAGTACGTCGTACGGCAGGTTGCCGCCGTAGTTGATGGCCGAGCCGGAGCGTTCCGGGTAGTTGTCGGTGAGGTTGTTGCCGCCCAGGGCGATGCTGAATTTCGGGGTGAATTTGTAGGTCACCTCGGCGTCCAGTTGCCACACCGCGCCGTAGGTTTGCTCAGGCTGCGAGTCACCGAAATCGAACACCCGGGTGGTCTCGCCCTGACGAGTCAGACGGCCGAGCAAACCCCAATGTTCGCTGGCCCAGTTGGCAGAAAACACGAAGCGATCCTTCGGTGCCGCATCGGTGAGGGTGTTGGTTTCCTCGACGCCGACCAGTGCATCGTTGCCGATTCCCAACGCGGTCAGTTGCGACGGAGTGCCCTTGGTGCTGGTGACTTTGGTGTGGTTGTAGGTGTACGCGGTGGTCAGGCCCAGTTGCCCTTCGTAGAACGGCTGGTGATAGTTGAGCACCAGTTCGGCGCCGTGGGTGCTGGTGTCGGCGGCGTTGGTGAAGAAGTTGACATCGTGGACGCCCGCCACGCCGAAGTTGTCATTGATGTAGCTTTCCAGCGCGTCGCTGCCGATGCGTTGCGACAGCGTGATGCGGTCCTTGACGTCGATGCGGAACACGTCGAGCGACGCGTCGAAACGTTCGTTCAACTGGAACGTCAGGCCGAGGCTGTAGTTCTTCGAAGTTTCCGGATCGAGCTTCTGCGCACCGAGGGCACGGGCGATCGGGTCGTTGACCGAGAGCACGCGAATGTCGGTGAGCGTGCCGCCGTCGCCGAAGTTGCTGGTGGTGCTCTGGAAGCCACTTTGCGCCAGCGATGGCGCACGGAAGTTGTTCGATATCGCACCGCGCAACGCCCACTGCTCGGTCAACTTGTAGCGACCACTGAGCTTGCCGGTGAGTTTGCTGCCGGCGTCGTCGTAATGCTCCCAACGCGTGGCGGCATCGACGAAGAAACGGTCGGTGAGATCACCGGACAATTCGGCGTAGGTGCCGAACACGTTGCGGTCCAGGTCCGACTCTTCACTCGGGCGCAAACCGTTGGCGCCGTCCGCGCCGGAGCCGATGTAAGAGGCCTCGTCACCGGCGTAAGTCAGGTAGTTTTCGTAGCGGTATTCACTGCCGAGCGCAAGGACGAAGGAGCGTCCGCCCAGCCGCAGTTCACGGCTGAAATCGAGGTTGGCGGTGGTCTGGCGCAACTCGTAATCGCCGGTGTCGAATCGGGTCGGCGAGTCTTCGCCCAGGCTGACGTTGAGGGTGCGCCGGGTAGCCCCGTCGAAACGGTTGCGACCGTGGGTGACGCTGCTGTCGAAGTCCCAGTCGTCGCCGATCAGGCCTTTGAAACCGGCCGTGGCGGAGATGTCCTTGTTGTCGCCGATCGACTGCGGCAAATAGCCGTTGGGGTAGAACTGCGGCTGCTCGGACGGATAGCGATAAAACTCGGCACCTGTAGTGTGCCGCTGGTTGTAGGTACCAAACGAATAAGCCTTGCCGCCGGCCAGCGGCAATTCGCTGTTGAACCAGAGGTTGACGTCCCGCGCGATGCCGTCTCCCATCACGTAGTTGCGCTGGTTCGGTGTGTCGGCAAAACCGTCGTAACCGGCACGGTTGGTCGGGTTGCGATTCTTGTACTCGGTGCCGCCGCGAATGAAACCGCCCTCTTCGCCCAGGCGTGTGCCGATCTTCGCAGTGGTCACGCTGTTCTGGCCGTCGGTGGTGGTTTTGCCGATGGCGTCCTGATGGGTGTGATAGGCGCCGTAGCTGGTGGACACTTCACCGCCCTCGGGGGCGTCGTCGAGGATGATGTTGATCACCCCGGCAATCGCGTCGGAGCCGTACTGCGCACCGGCGCCGTCACGCAGCACTTCGATGCGTTTGATGGCGCTGATCGGGATCGAGTTGAAATCCACCGGCGCCGTGCCGCGACCGATTTTCGACGAGTCGTTGACCACCGCCGAGGTGTGCCGACGCTTGCCGTTGACCAGCACCAGCACCTGATCCGGGCTCATGCCGCGCAACTGCGCGGCACGCACATGGTCGGCACCGCCGGAGTTGGATTGACGCGGAAAACTGAACGACGGCAACAGCGTCTGCAACGCCTGACCCAACTCGCCGTCACTGGCGCCGGCGGTCTTCAGGTCTTCGGCGGTCAGCACATCCACCGGCACCGGTGAATCCAGCACCGTACGGGCGGTGCCACGGGTCCCGGTGACCAGCACGGTACCCAGCCGTGTGTCATCGTCGGCGCGGGCAGAAGAGTCTTCGGCTTGTGCGGGAAGTTGCCAGATCGCACTGACAACAGCGACAGCCAGTAATGAACGGGAACGGTGAATCATGTGACAGCTCCTTGAATCGCAGTTAATAACCGGCCGCTGCCGAATCATTAAGCGTCGGCAATCAGTGCACGGTAATTTCTGCTGTAGTTTTGATGTTCAGAAAGGCAGCGAAGTGTGTCGAACAACTATCGACTGTTAGAACGCAAGAACCCCAAAGTTAGTAGAACCCCCTGTTTACTGATCCTAGATGAGTGGTCGCCCGCCGCAAAAGAACCAATAACGCTTAGGTTATGCCCGGCGAACGGAGTGTTGCCTGAGCAACACTTGTGTTTACGCAACAACATGAACAACCAACTAACGAACAACTAATCACGCACAAAAACTCACGCCACGCTGTTGTAGAGCACGTTTTTAATCTGTGCATTTTTTTCGGCGCGAAGTTAAATGCCGTCAGTCGAAATCCTTTTCCCGCCAGGCATCTTCGGCTATGTCCAGCGCATCACCGCTGAAGCGCTGTTCAATGAACGGATCGGCGTGCAAATGAAAGCCGTTGCGCTCCCAGAAGCCCGGTTGTTCCTGATCGACGAACTCGAGCCCGCGCAGCCATTTCGCGCTCTTCCAGAAGTACCTACCTGCCACCACCAGACGTAGCGGCCAGCCATGTTGCGCAGTCAGCGGCTGACCGTCGTAATGAGTGGCCAGCAGACTGTCCGGGTGCAGCAGATCTTCGAGACGCAGGTTGGTCTGGTAATCGTGATCGGCGTGGGCCATGACGAAGGACGACGTCGGCCGGATGTCCAGGGCCTGCAACAGATCCTGCAGGTGCACCCCGCTCCAGCGGGTGTCGAACTTCGACCAGCGTGTCACGCAATGAATGTCGCATTGCAACTGGCGTTGCGGCAGCGCTTGCAGATCGGCGTAGGTCAGCTCGACCGGGTTAGCCAAGGTGCCGAACAGGCGCAGCGACCACGTCGCCAGGTCATACGCCGGCACCTCGCCCTCGTGCAGGATCGGGAAACGCTCCGTCAGCACCTGCCCCGGTGGCAGCCGTTCGCCCAGCGCCACATCGGCTTGCGGCGAACGGCTTTTGCGCAGGCGCGCAGCCTTGTCGTGCATGTCGGTTCCTCAGTTCGCCACGGGAATCCACGGTGCCCGAGCCACATTGGCGGTATCACCGAAGGTCGGCAGTTTCTGCCCCAGATCCCGCACGTTTTTCACGTCCAGATCCAGCAGTTGTTGGCGAGTGATCAGGGTCGGAGGAACCAGCACCTTGTGCCCCGGATTTTCCCCGGCGATCAACATCGCCAGACTGCGCACGCTGATCGCGCCGGCCACTTGCGGATTGACCGCTGCCGTCGCGGCCCAGGCACTGTTCGGCTCTTTCATGATCTGGATATCGGCGGTGGAAATATCGGCGCTGTAGATCTTCACCTTGCTGCTCAGACCCGCCTCGTCCACGGCGATTTTCGCGCCTTTGGCGAACTCGTCGAACGGCGCGAAGATCACGCTGATTCCCGGATTGGCCCGCAACACGGCGCTGGCCTGATCGGCCACCGAGTTGGCAATCGGTGGATTGAGCGTGCCAAATCGAGCCTTTTCGATGATCCCCGGATTGCTCGCCTTGACCTGGCTCCAGATCTCGTCGCGGCGTTCCATCGGTGTGAAACCGCTGATGTAGACGTACCCGGCGTCGAAACGGGTGCCGTTGTCCTTGACTGCTTGATCGAGTGCCAGACGCGCCAGCGCGTGGTGATCCTGCTCAACCTGAGTCACTTGTGGCGTGTTCAGGTCGACGTCGAACGCAACCACCTTGATGCCTTTGGCCAACGCACGGTCGATCGGCCCCTTGAGAGTTTCCGCCAGACCCAGTTGCACGATGATCCCGTCGACGCCAAGGTCGGCGGCCTGATCGATCATTTCGCCCTGGCTGGCCGCCTGTTGCCGGGCGTCGAACACCCGCAGGTTGGCGCCCAGCGCTTCGGTCTGTTTCTCGACGCCGCGCACGTAGGCTTCAGGGAAATCCCCGGAGAACAGATAACCCACCAGCGCGATCTGTACCTGACCTTTGTCGAACGGTGCCGGCGCCCCCGGCAAGGCTTTGGCCTGGGCGTTGAGTGCCAGTGCCGAGAGCAAGGCACCAGCGAGACAATGGCGTGCGAACTGCTTGATTGAACCGTGCATGGATCTTTCCTTGAAGCTTCAATGAACCGGCTCAGCGCGCCCGATGCGCGAGGCCGAAGGTGAACATCAGGGCCAGCACCAGCACCAGTCCCTTGACGAAATCCTGCGCGTAATACGGCGCGTTGAGCATGGTCAGACCGTTGAGCAACGAGGCCACCAGGAGCGCGCCGACCAGCGTGCCGAACGCGTTGGGCTTCTTCGCCCCGAGCACGGCAAAACCGATCAGCGCGGCGCCGAGTGCGTCCAGCACCAGACCGTTGCCGGAGCTGACATCGCCGCGCCCCAGGCGCGCCGCCAACAACAATCCGCCGAGCGACGCCAGCAGCGCCGAGAGCACATAAGCGAGCAGCTTGAAGCGCTGCACCGGCGCACCGGCCAGACGCGCCGCCTGCTCGTTGCCGCCAATCGCATAGAACAACCGACCGATGCGCGTGCGTTCGAGAAACAGCCACACCGCCACCGCGACAACCGCCGTGATCAACACCGGAATCGGCACGACGTCCCACAGCCGCCCGCGCCCAAGCGCCAGAAACAGCGCACTGAACGCGCCTTCGGCTTCGTCGCCATTGGGCAGGGTCATGCCCACCGCAATCGAGCGTCCGCCGGTGGGAATCAGTTGCACGCCGATCACCAGGAACATACTGCCGAGCGTCGCGAGAATGTCCGGCACGCGCATCTTCACGATCAGCCAGCCGTTGAGCAGCCCGACCAGCGCGCCACCGGCCAGGCTGATCAGCACCGCCGGCACCGCGCCCCAACCGAGCACCACCATCACGTAACTGGCGATCATCAGGCTCATGGCCGCCACCGCACCGATGGACAGATCCAGCCCGCCGACGGCCATGGTCAGGGTCACGCCCAACGCCAGCAGCGCGACAATCGACACCGACTGCAAGATGCTGAACAGGTTGCCGACCCGCAGGAACGCTGGTTCAGCGACACTGAAAAACACCACGATCAACGCCAGCACCCACAGCAGGCCGTAGCGAATCAGCGCTTGCACGAAGCGCTCGGACGGCGCCGGGGCGGATGACAACAGGGAACTCGAATCAGGCACTCGCTCTACTCCTTGGCGCGGCTTGAACAAAAGAATTTTCTGGATCAGTGCCGGCCAGCGCGGCGACCAGGGTGGCGCGATCCAGCCCGGCACGCGGGTACTCGGCCACCACGGCGTGATCGCGTACCAGCAGGATCCGGTCGGCGATTTCCAGGGCTTCATCGACATCCGCACAGATCACCAGCGTGGCACGACCGTCGGCGCGATCACGCAGCAGCTGACCGATCTCGCGTCGGGCACGCACATCAACGCCTTGAAAGGGCTCATCGAGGATCAACAACCTGCCCTCGCCGAGCAGCCAGCGGCCGAGCACGACTTTCTGCTGATTGCCGCCGGACAGTGCGCTCATCGGCACATCGATGCCGGCGGTCTTGATCCCCAGCGCCGCGACTTGCGCTTCCACCGCTGCCGCTTCGGCGCGGTTGCGGATGAAACCGCTCCGGGTGAAGCGTTCGAGGAACGGCAGGGTCAGGGTTCGGCGCAATGAAAAGTCCGGCACCAACGATTGGCTCGCGCGATCCTCGGCGGCGAAGAACACGCCACTCTGGATCGCCTCCCGAGGCGAGCCCGGTTGCCAGTCGGCGCCATCCAGTTGCAATGATCCGGACAAGGGTTTGCGCAGACCGAACAGCACTTCGGCGATCTCGCTTTTGCCGGCACCGAGCAATCCGGTCAGCACCACGACTTCGCCTTCGTGCAGGGTCAGGTCAAAGGCTCGGGTGCGCGGCAGCAGT
Source organism: Pseudomonas sp. GW821-FHT09E04 (assembly GCF_059416185.1). NCBI lineage: Bacteria > Pseudomonadati > Pseudomonadota > Gammaproteobacteria > Pseudomonadales > Pseudomonadaceae > Pseudomonas > Pseudomonas sp. GW821-FHT09E04. The sequence continues at coordinate 16,160 of NZ_JBWKOR010000001.1, read as the reverse complement.
TTCACGTCGTGCAGCTTCAGCACTTCGCGCCCCGCCGCTCGCGGCGTATAGACATGCGCCTCCAGCGCCTGACCGAGCATGGCTTCCAGCGCCTGAGGCAGTTGCCGGGCACTGAATTCACCGGCCAGTTGCCCGTCACGCAGGACGATGGCGCGGTCGGCCACCCGTTGCAGATCCGACAGGCGATGGGAGATATAAACGATCGCCACGCCCCGGCTGCGCAGCGTGTCGATCAGGCCGAACAGGCGTTGCGCTTCGGCATCCGAGAGCGCTGCTGTCGGTTCGTCGAGAATCAGCAACCGTGGCTGCAGAGCGAAGGCGCGGGCCAGCACCACCAGTTGCCGCTCAGCCTGGCCGAGGTGTTCGATCGGTTGTTCCAGCGGCAACACCAGACCGAGCCCGGCAGCAATGTTCGCGGCGCGCTCCAGCAGGCGTTTGCGGTTGAGCCAGAAGTCGCCGTCCGGCCGGCACAGTTCATCGAGCAGCAGGTTTTCCGCCACGCTCAATCCGGGCGCGATGCCTTCGTTGATCTGTTGATGAACCGCAACGATGCCGACCCGCCGAGCGGATAGCGGCGAGTTGAATTGCCGGGGCTGACCGTCGACCTGAATCTCGCCACTGTCGGCCGATTGGCTGCCGGCGAGGATCTTCACCAGCGTCGACTTGCCCGCCCCGTTGGCGCCGAGCAGCGCTACCACTTCGGCGGGATAAATCTCCAGGCTGACCCGATCCAGCGCGCGGTTCGAGCCGAAGGTCTTGCTCAGTTCACGTACACGAATCAGCGGCTCGGAGGCCACGGCGACAGGCGCACTCATACAAATCCTTAAAGTCGATGGGCCAGTGTGTGGCGCCCATCAGCAAGAAAATTCTGCAGAGCCTTTGATCGATTCAGCGCGTGCCGTCATGGCAATCGAGGGTTCTATTATTTGAAAGTCTGATTGGTGAGTCAGTAAAAGCTAAACGATCTTAAAAACAACAAACAAATACCGTTTTGGTATTAGCTTAGGCCCGGTACCGCCGTGCAAGTCCGCGAGATCGGAGCAGGTGCACTCAAGCCATCACTCCGGCAACCCCGCCAGTCGAAGCCCTTCAATGAACCGGGCAAAATCCTCGGGCCGTTGAATCGGCAGCCAGTCCTTGAGGTGGCCAAGGCGCAACACCGGATTCAGCGTCTGCAAACGCTGCATCGCCCAGCGGGCTTTATCCGGACGCCCGCCCAGCGCATGACTGGCCGCCACCAGCGCCGCAGCTACCAGCAGCGTGGGCAGGTTGCCCAAGGCTTTTTCGGCGAAATCTGCCGAGGCCTCGAAGTCCCCGGCGAAGTAATGCGCGAGGGCCATGCCGACGTGCATTCTGAACATTTCCGGATCCAGCGGGCTCAAGCGCGCAGCATGGTTCAAGTCCTTGATGGCCGGCGCGGTTTCACCGCGAAGCGCACGCAGAATTCCACCAAGAAACCACGCGGGTGCGAGATTGGGATTGAGCAGGCGCGCGCGGTCGAGCAATGCGATGCCGGCGTCCACATCCCCCGCCAGGTGCGCAAGCGCATGTCCGCCGCGCGTCAACGCCACAGCGTCATCGCGCCCCAGCGTAACCGCCAGACGCGCCAGGCGAATGCCCTCGGCGATCTCGGCCGGCCGATCCGTCATCCAGCCATTGAGCTTGCGCCAGAAGTGGCACCAGGCGGCCATGCCATAGGCCGATGCGAATTCCGGATCGAGTTCGAGGGTCTTGTAGAACATCGGCAGCGCCTGCTCGATGGCCTCCTGGGTGCCGCTGTGCAGCTTTGCCATGGCGCGCAAGTAGTAATCGTAGGCGTCCAGGCTTTCCGTCGGTTTGCGTTTGGCGCGCTCGATCTCCGCGCGCTCCAGTTGTGGCGCGATGGCCCCGACGACACTTTCGGTGATTTGATCCTGCAGCTTGAAGATGTCGTCGAGGGTGCCTTCGAAACGCTCGGCCCAGATGTGTGCCCCGCTCGTGGCGTCAATCAGTTGCCCGGTGATGCGCACCCGATTTCCGCATTTGCGCACACTGCCTTCCAGTACATAGCGCACGCCCAGTTCCTGCCCGACTCCTTGGGCATCGACCGTGCGCCCCTTGAACGTGAAGCTCGAATTGCGTGCGATGACGAACAGCCAGCGCAAACGCGACAACGCCGCGATGATGTCCTCCACGACGCCGTCGGCAAAGTAATCCTGTTCGGGATCGCCGCTCAGATTGTAGAAAGGCAGGACGGTGATCGAGGGTTTGTCTGGCAGCGCCAATACGCGGGGAGATGCAGTTGAGCCCTCGTCGGTGTCAGGCACCGGCTCGGTCATATCGGAACTGACTTGGCCAATGAAACGATAGCCCTTGCGGGCGACCGTGCGCAGCAGACGCTGCTCCTCGCCGGTATCACCGATAGCCTTGCGCACGGCGTTGATGTGGCTGGTGATCGTCGATTCGGAAACGATACGCCCGCTCCATACCGTGCCGAGCAATTCGTCCTTGCTCAGCACGCGTTCGGGGTTGTTGACGAACAGCAGCAACAGATCGAAGACCTGCGGGCCGACGGCCACGACCTGCCCGCGCAAGGTCAGCTCGCGACGTTCCTGATCCAGTACATAGTCTTCAAACGTGAATGGCACAGCGAACGTCCTTTTGCGACGCGCCTTCAACTCCGTGTCCCGGGCGACAGATGGTGAGAGGTCGAGAACGATAATACGCCTGACTTGAACACGCCACTGCGTCCACTCCGGGGCGCTGGCTGGACAAAAATGCAAGGGTTCGACAAGGCAAACCCAAGGTCGCCACAAGGACTTCTCTCCCCTGCACCGGCACTCTCCATTCCAACGACGCCAATGGTTGGCGTCATCGAGGAGAGACCCCATGAAGATCGTCGTTATCGGAGGCTCCGGCCTCATCGGCTCGAAACTGGTGAACCTTCTTCGCGAGCGCGGCCATGACGTGCTCGCCGCCAGCCCCAGCACGGGCGTCAACAGCATCACCCGCGAAGGTCTGGCGGCCGCCATGGACGGCACCGATGTTGTGGTCGACGTGGCCAATGCTCCGTCGTGGGAGGATCAGGCCGTCCTCGACTTCTTCGAAACCTCGAGCCGTAACCTGCTGGCGGCCGAGGCAGCTGCCGGGGTGCGTCATCACGTTGCACTGTCGATTGTCGGTTGTGAACGCTTGCCCGAGGCCGGCTATATGCGCGCCAAGGTGGCCCAGGAAAACCTGATCAAGGCATCCGGCATGCCTTACTCGATCCTGCGGGCCACGCAGTTTTTCGAATTTGTCGGTGGCATCGCTGAATCCTTTGCCGTCGCCGATGAACTTCGCGTGCCACCAGCGCTGATTCAACCGATTGCTTCTGACGACGTGGTGGCGGCGCTGGCAGACGTCGTCCTGGCCGCCCCGCTCAACGGCTCAGTGGATGTCGGCGGGCCTGAAGCACTGCCGCTGGACGAATTGGTCCGACGCTTCCTGCAGGCGAGCCAGGACAACCGCAAGGTCGTACCGGACGTGCATGCACGCTACTACGGGACGTTGCTCGACGATCAATCGCTGGTCACCGGCAAGCACTCGCGCCTGGGTGCCATCCGTTTTGAAGACTGGATCGCTCGGTCGACCGCGCGATAGTCATTCGCGCCATTCCCTTCCCTTTTTGCCAAGGAGAAAAATCATGGTTATTCGATTTTTGTTGAGCGCCGTTTTCGCAGCGTTGTCGATCAGCGCCGCATCGGCCGCCGAGCCACCCGCCGGCAAGGTCTCGGTGGTCTTTGATCGGCCGATTCCCAACATCCCCGGCAAAAGCATGAGGGGTGTGGTCGTCGAATATGGGCCGGGAGCGGCATCGCCGTCCCATACTCATCCGAAAACTGCCTTTATCTACGCCACGGTTCTGGAAGGCTCGTTCCGCATCAAAGTCAAAGGCGAGCCGGAAAAGATCTACCACGTCGGCGAAAACTTCGTCGAGGAACCGGGTTCCGTGCACCTGGTGAGTGCCAACGCCAGCGACACCCAGCCTGCGCGCCTGCTGGCGGTGTTCGTCCTCGACACCGACGAAACGGCGCTCGTCACGCCCCTCAAAAAGTAAGCCTGCAACCGACCTTCAACGTCGATGAGCCAGCGATCGCACCAGCCGATCACCCAGGCTCTGCACGCCCTGGACGAGGATGACCAGCAACACGACGGTGGCGACCATCACTTCGTTGTTGAACCGTTGATAGCCGTAGCGGATCGCCAGATCGCCCAGTCCGCCGCCACCGATCACGCCGGCCATGGAGGAAAAACCGATCAGCATCACCAGCGTCAGGGTGACGCCCGCCAGCAACGCCGGTAGCGCTTCGGGCAACAACACTTTGAAAATCACATGACGGATGTCGCCACCCATGGCGAGGATCGCTTCGATCCGGCCCTTTTCAACTTCGTCCAAGGCGTTTTCGACGATCCGCGCAAAAAACGGAAAGGCTCCAATAGTGATCGGTACCACGGCGGCCGTGCTGCCCAACGTGGTGCCTACTACCAGCCGGGTCAGCGGGATCAGGGCAATCAGCATCACCACGAACGGCAGCGACCGACCGAGGTTGATCACCGCGCCCAATGCCTGATTGATCCGGGGTAACGGGTACAAACCCTGACGGCGACTGATGAACAGCAAAACGCCCAGCGGCAGGCCGATCAACAGCGTGAACAGCCCGGCAAGCAGCACCATGTACAGGGTTTCGCCGGTGGCGTTGAGCACCAGTTGCAGGATTTCATTCCAGTCGACGGTACGGTTCATGAGTGGGCCGCCCGTACGCCGTATTGTCGGAGAAAACTGAGCCTCGGCGCGTCGTGCCCCAGCGGTAAACCGCAACTGGGCCGCAGCGAGGCACCGAGCGCGGAATCCGGAGTCGCCAGCAATCGGGCGACCGGCCCCGCCTCCACCAATCTTCCGTTGGCCATGGACGCAGCGTGATCGCAGATCGACTTGACCACATCCAGCTCGTGAGTGATCAGCACAATGGTCAAACCTAACTGCCGGTTGATATCGCGCAACAGCTCCAGAATCGACGCGGTGGTTTCCGGGTCGAGAGCGCTGGTGGCTTCGTCCGACAGCAGATACGCCGGACGCGCCGCCAAGGCCCGGGCGATGCCCACCCGCTGCTTCTGCCCGCCGGACAGTTGCGAAGGAAAGGCTTCGGCCTTGTCGCTCAACCCCACTAGATCCAGCAACTCCCGAACCCGCTCGTGACGCTGTGGTTTGGCGACTTTGGCGATTTCCAGCGGCACTGCGATGTTGTCGAACACGTTGCGTGAATGCAGCAGGTTGAAGCCCTGAAAAATCATGCCGATGCGCTGACGTTGCCGGCGCAGTTCACGGTCGGACAGCGCCGTGAGGTCTTCGCCGTCCAGCAGAATCCGCCCGGAGTCCGGGCGTTCGAGCAGATTGAGACAGCGCAACAGCGTCGACTTGCCCGCGCCGCTGCGCCCGAGAATCCCGTAGATCGCACCATCGGGAATGCTCAGCGATACCTGATCCAACGCCGGTGTCGGCGCTGACGGGTAAGTCTTGCTCAACCGCTCGACGAGGATCATGGCTTGGCGTCCGCCACAGGGATCACCGAACCCTTGAAGTTCTCGGCGATGTACTTGGCCACTTGCGGCGAAGTCAGGTCCTTGGCCAGTTGCTGGATGCGCGGATCGTTTTCCAGTTTCGGCGTGGTCACCAGAATGTTGGCGTAAGGGTTGTGCTCGGCTTTCTCCAGGCCCAGCGCATCCTTGGCCGGCACCAGACCGGCCTCCAGCGCGTAGTTACCGTTGATCACCGCCAGGTCCACATCGTCCAGCGCACGAGGCAGTTGCGGCGATTCGATTTCGAGGATCTTCAGGTGTTTCGGGTTTTCGGCGATGTCCTTGGGCGTTGCCTGATCCGCCGCCGGGTCGTTGAAACCGGGCTTGAGCTTGATCAGGCCGTTGTCCTGCAACAGGTACAGCGCACGGCTCAGGTTGGTGACGTTGTTCGGTACGGCGACGGTGCCTTTGTCCGGCACTTGGGCGAAGGTTTTGTGGCGATGTGAGTAGATGCCCAGCGGTTCGATGTGCACCGTCGCGGCCACTGCGAGCTTTTCACCAAGGGCCTTTTCCTGGGATTGCAGATACGGCAGATGCTGGAAGTAATTGGCGTCCACATCGCCGTGCACCAACAGCTCGTTGGAGTTCACACCCTGAGGGATTTCGATCACCTTGAGATTCAGTTGCGGATCGATTTTCTGGATGTAGGCCAGGATCTGTGCGTGTGGCACCGGGTCGGCGGCAACGCGCAATGGCTCTAGCGCTTGAGCACTGAATGAAGTCACCAGCGCGCCGAGGACGGCCAGGGTCAAACCTGTTTTTTTCAACATGCGAAGAGTCCTTTTGCGAGTGATGAATCAGGCGTTGGCGGTCTTGCGAAGCGGTGTCTGAGTATTCGACGCATCGGCATAGAAGCGCTGCGCGACATCGGGATGGGAGCGCAGTCGGCCCTTCAAATAATTCCAGCCGACGTCACGGAACAACGGATTGAGCGGATCGCTCGCCGGGCCCCGCGCCTCGCGCAGCAACACTGCCGGCAGCGGGTACAGCGGCACGACCGCGTCGAGTTGCGCGCCAAGGAAAAACGCGATGGACAAGCGCTCGCTACCCGCTGGCGGCGAAACCACGCGATGCACCGTGGCGCGCAGATAACCGTTGGTGGCCAGTTCCAGCAGCTCGCCGATGTTGACCACCAGGGTGTTGTCGCGAGGCGGCGCATCGATCCAGCGACCTTCTTCGATTTCCACTTGCAGACCGGCCTGCTGGTCTTGCAGCAGGAAGCTGAGGAAGCCCGAATCCTTGTGCGCGCCGACGCCCTGATTGCTCGCCTTCGAGGGCTGCCCGGGATAGCGAATCAACTTGATATGTTCGTTGGGTTTATCGCCGTACAACTGGTCGAAGGCGTCTTCCGGAAGCGCGAGCGCCTGGGCAAACGCACGCAGCAGGCGCAAAGACATTTGGGTCATGGCTTGCTGCCAATCGAGCAGCAACGGCTTGAGTTGCGGCAGCGTTTCGGGCCATTGATTGGGGCCTTGCAGACGTGCCCACAGCGGACTGTCGGCCGTCAACGGCAAGACGTCACGCTCGGCGCCCAGATCGAACTGTTCACGCTGATCAGGCTGGCCGCGAGTGATCTCCGAAGCGGCGCGGTTGTAACCGCGAAAGTGCGGGGAATTGACCATGCCGACGGCGGTTTTCTCGTTGTCGGGCAAGGCAAAGAATTGGCGGGCGTGGTCTTGCACTTGCTGGAGCAGTCCAGCGTCGATGCCATGGCCGGTCAGGTAGAAAAACCCGACGTCGCGCGCGGCGTGGCGCAAGTCATCGAGAAAGGTCTGGCGTTGCTGCGGCGTACCGTCGAGCAGGGACAGGTCGAGGATGGGTAATGCGGTGATTTCTGAGGTGTGCGGCATGATTCACTCCCGTGTGAATCAAACCTGAAGAGCCTGTGATCGATTCAGCGTGTGCCGTCATGGCAATCGGGGGTCTGTCGGTTTGATGCTTTGATTCGTCTGTGAATCAAAACTAAACGATATATAAAACTCCGAACAAATATCTTTTTTGCATTAGCTTAGGTCTGTCTATCGAGGGTGCTCCACTGACCTCAGGACCGACCGCGGCAATCGGCTTGCCGTTACCGTCGGTCCTGAATCGGCTGACTGCTACAGACCGACGCGCTTCAACCCTTCGCGCATGCCTTGATCGGCCTGTTCGCACCATTGTTTGAGGGTGAGGTTCGGCGGCAGGTTGCTTTCCAGGCTCTTGTATTCCCCATCCGTGAACACTTCGCCTTTACGGCCAAACTGTTCGTTTTTATCGCCGTCACGCTTGTCGAAATCGCCAGGCATGTTGCCAACGAATGCAACCATCTTGTTGGCGTTCTCGGTGCTATCTGCTTTCAGGAACCCCTTGTCGACGCAGCTTTTAATCAGGCCTGACATGTTGCGGCCGTTGTCGTATATCCCTTTCAGGGTGGCGGCGTCTTGCCCTTCGGCGTGGGCGAGCATGCTGGTGCCAAAAGCGGCTGCCATGGCGAGAATCAAAGAAGCGGTCTTCATATTTATTCCTTTAAATGTTGGAGGGTTTTGAACTCTGCTTTGGTTGAAGCATTTCTTATCAAAAAACGCGCCGAAAAGGCCGCGTCATGAAGATGGCAATCAATGTACAAGTATGGTTTTAGCTGACAACGGCACCTTTGGGCCCGCTGGCAATCAGCGCCGCCCCACAGGCAGTTTTCATGCCGTCGAGCGCGATGGGCACACCATCGACGGTGTAGGTGCTGCTGCCCTCGGCAATCGGAAAAATCCCTTTGCACAACGGGCAACTGACCTTGTGGCCGACCCCGGCAATCGGCTTGCCGTTGAGGTCGGTCCGGGAGAAGGCTTCGAGCACCTTGCCACCGTGGGTGGTGGAGTCGCCGAGGCGAATTGCGTCTTTCATGTTGTCACTCCTTTGACCAGGTTACTCAGCCATCCAGACGTCTTCGTACCCTTGGGTATCGATGATGAATTTGGCGCCCGTGGGTAAACACAGATATTTCATCACCAGCGGAAGCATTTCGGGTAAGTGTTCAATACAAACCGGCTGGTAAAAATCAATCGCCGCTGAATGCGTGCCGCCGTGGATGAACCAGCTGACATTCCCCCCATCCGGCAAACAAACGCGTGTGCCATAAATGGGTGTGTTCCCTAGCGACTCGATGGCGATAGCGACCATTTCCTCGGGAGGAAGCACAGACATCCCGTATTTTTCACAGATCGCGTTCTGCGCAGCACTGGGATAAACCCGCTCATGTTCGCTCACAGCCACTCCTTGTTTGTTGATCCGATTCCATTCGATTGTGGGTTCAGGGTCGTCAGCCTTCGAGCCACCAGTTCAACAGCGTCTCGTCATCATCGTCATCCAGGTTCTGATAGATGTTGGCGTAATACCATTGAATCCCGGTTCTATCGCGAAATCGGTCAAAAACCTCGTTGATCTTGTTCATCCCGTTGCTCGCTGGAACAGCCAACGAAAGATTGCCCTCAAACACGCCGTCCAGCGTTCCACCCAGTTCACGCAGCACATCGACTTCCAGCTCAGCGATATCCGCAGCACGAATGGAATCGGCGTAGATGTGAATGCAAAAGTTACCACCTCGTTCAAGCACCACCGCATGGGTGTTTTTGTTTTTGATCGATATGACGTCTCCGCGAGCCATATTCAGCGCCAGCCCGGGTGAGGACAGCAGTTCATAGGCTGTCGCGCCTACATGACGAGCCGGGAGCTCCTCGTATACCGGACCATCAGAGTGGCTGCCTGCAAATACCTTAATATGAACAGGGTTGGTTTTGTCGGCTATGCGAAAACTCAGCTTTGTATCGTTCATATTCGCCTAACCCCGGACCACACAACTGTTTCCAACGAGGTAAAATCAATACCCTTGAAATCGATTGCCGCATCCCTGAACGCCTGAGAACAGATCAGACTATCACTTCCTGACACCTGTCTCCCGTACTTGAAAAGATCGAATTTCCAATCATCACCGAGAATTAATTTTTTGAACCTGATTGGCCTGCCCTTTTCCTCTACAAACGTAGAGGCTGGATCGCAGTTTGTCCGTACATCCAACTCATCGAACAACACAGCATTGTAATGTTTTGAGGAAGTGCGTTTTCCGCCCTCCGAAAGCACGTCAATCCTGACGCTATCAACCACATTCACGTTGAAGCTATTGCAGGCGGCTAAAAATTCGTCACTCACCACATAAAAAAATTTCGAAACGCTTCGAATATCGAATTCATAGTTTTCATCTTTGGAAATTAAAACCATGCCCTCCGGAAAGGGGGTACGCGGCCCGGGCTTCCCCCTTTCCGCGTACCAGGGAAAAAAACCAAATTCAACATCTCTTGTGCAGGAATAATATCTGTCGAAAAGATCAGCACGTAAAATCCCGGCAGGACAGCCTTGCTCCTCTTTCTGTGAAAGCACATAAAAATTCATAAACTCTGTGCTCGCAGTCAAATAGGTCTCACGCCCGACCAGATCACATCCTTCAGAGGAGTGAAGTTCACCCCTTTGATCCCCTCCGCGAGCTTCTTGAACTCACTGGAACAGATAAGCGTATTACTACCTGAAATCAGCCCCTTGAACTTGAACAGATTCCGATTAAAGCCTGCTGGCAATACAAGCTTTTTGAATCTGAAAATCAACCCATCCTCCTCTATAAAAGTCGATGCCGGGTCAGTTTGCGAGCGCGCATCCAGTTCCTCAAAAAGAACAGCATTGTAGTTTCTGGATGAAATACTTTCTCCAGCTTTGGAAACCACCTTGATTGGCACCGAATCAGTAACAGCAACATCCATCTCGCTGCAAACAGACATGAATTCGTCACTGACTATATAAAAGCGGGCAATGCTACGTATATCAAAGTCATAGAGCTTGTCTTTTGAAATAAGCACCATGCCTTCTGGATAAGGCGTGTGCGTTTTGTAATGAATTTTCTCCGCGTACCACGAAAAAAAACCATGCTCAACGTCCTTGGTATCTGAATAGAACTTATCGTATAGATCCGCCTGCAAGAATCCGACCGGGCAACCGGACTCTTCTTTTTGAGAAAGCACAAAGTATTCCATAATCCCTTCTCCCTGCTTATCTAAGTCTGCGCTGTGTTGTGCCAGGTACGGAAAGACTGGCTCTCAGTCTTGTCTGAATCGCGGATATCTGAGTTCGCGCCTGCGCTTCGTCAATCACACCAGCTTCATATTTGCTTCTGACGGTCGTTACCATGTTGTTAACCATCGGGCTGTAGACCTTACCATGCGACCCACAGTGGTAAAAAACACGCTTGGTTTTCTTGGCCTGATCGGCACTGTCGGGCATCAACAATCCGTTTTCCTTTTTATCGCGTTCTCCACCCATCCCGATATCCGAGAAGAAGCTGGCCTGCCGTCCCCATACTTCCTCGGGAATCAGGTGATGGGCCTGCATCTTGTCATGGGTTTTTCCGCCCAGTGCCCGATTGAGTGCAGTGCTGCAAAGACCGTTCGGATCGACCCACTGGGTCGGACTGATTGCATATTGATAGAAGTTGATACCACCCGCGTACCCGATCGGATCACGAGAAACGAAGCGACCGACGTCTGGATCGTAGTACCGGTGACGGTTGTAATGCAGGCCGGTCTCATGGTCGTGATACTGACCCTGGAAGCGAAATGGGTTTTTCAACCCTTGCTGCAGCGCTGATGATGAGCGCTGTTCAATCGCCCGCCCCCACACTTTGTAATGAGCGCTCCAAGCCACATTCCCTTGCTGATCGGTCATTTCCTGGGGTGTACCGAGGTGATCACACTGATACCAGGCAATCGCATCAAACGGGGGCGGAACCGGAGCGTGATTCCAAAGTGGATCCTCGTCCGCCGCGTAAACGTCACCGTATTCGGGTTGAGGCACCAGACGAACAGGCTGCTGACTCAGCGCCTGTGCCACGGGGTTGTAGGTACCAGGTTCGTAAATGTAATGAACCGTGCGTCCGGTATCACCATCCAGCTGCGGGGGACTGCTCTCCCACGCCAGATTGTCACCATCCCAACCGAACATCGTGAAGCCACAGTCATGCTCACGTTGTTTACGTGCATGTTCATTGCTGTTCCACAGAGAGCCTGCCTCTGGACGATGCTTGTAGTGCGCTCGAGAGTTCTTGTGCAGGCGGCGACCTAACGGGTCGTATGCATAATCCACCGACAGACGATCATCTTCGAAATGCACCAGGCGATCGAACAGGTCCCATCGCATTTCGCAGACGCTGCCGTTACTCCAGCGCTTGATCTGATTGCCGCGCTCGTCGTACTCATAATTCGTGCCCGCGTATTCACGCAACACGTTATCCAGCAGTTTGCTTCGCGCAGGCTCTTGGTCCAGAGGCCGGCGGATTTCAAAGGCTCGTTCATCCAGGAGATTCCCGGCAGGATCGAACGCAAAGGTTTCGACCCCTATACGCGTAACGGCATTGATCAAACGACCGACAGGGTCATAACGATAGGAAAGCGGGCCCCGACGACTGTCATTGATATCCGTCAGTTGACCAGCGGCATCGTATTGGTAGTCACGCTTGAGCAGCACCGATTTGTCGGCACTGCGCTCCAGCACCTGAGCTTGCAAGCGCCCGGCCGGGTCCCATTTCTGCGTTTGCAACAGATGATTTCCTTGATGGCGAGCGACTTCACGGTGCAAATCGTCACGCTCGAATCCGGCCAGTTCATGGTCATCCAGACGCAATCCCAGCAGGTGGCCGCTGCCGTAGGTCAGCCAACTGACTCGGTGGCCATCGGGGCGCAGGGTTGCAACGCGTTGATTGAGTGCATCGTACTCATGCTGCCATATGGCGACCATCGGGCTCTCGAGGCCCAGATAGTGTTGATGCTCACGCAGGATGTTACCCGCCAGATCATGGAACCACTGCAGGCGGCTATCGGCGTTGCAAGCCATGATCAGTTTGCTGTTACCGTCGTAATCGAAGGTTTCGCTTTGCTGCTGATCACCCAGAATCGCTCTGCGTTCGATCAAACGATTCATTGAGTCAAAACGTATCTCGACGCAATGTTCACCGTTGTAGATTTTCGCAAGCCGCCCGGTTTCGGGCTCGTACGAATAACGGGTTGAACGCCCGTCAAAAGCTGTTTCTTCAAGTAAACGACCGACCGGGTCGTAGTTGAAGTGAGCACGACGTTCGTTCTCGTTCTCCAGTGCAATCAGTCGACCGAGCTTGTCCCAGCGATAACGAACGGCATGCTCCAGCGCATCCACCCGCTCGGCGATCAGCCCCGCCGCGCTGTACTTCCAAGTTGTGCAACGATCCAGACCATCGACATGGGCCAGCAATCGGCCCTCGGCATCACGCTCGAAGCGCTCCTCGGTCTTGTCCGGGTGCATGATCAACGTCAATTGCCCGGCACTGTATCGGTATTCGGTACTGTGGCCGGCAGCGTCCGTGAAGCAAATCATCTGGCCGCGTTCGCTGTACTCCCAGGCACTGGTCTTGCCTGAACAATCGACGTACTCCACCAATTGCCCGGAAGCGTTGTAGGCCAGTTTCTTTTCATTGCCGTTGGCATCTTTGACCGAGGTTGGCATCCCGGCCGGGTTGTAAGCGTATTCGGTCTTGTTGCCCAGTGGATCGACGCTCTCGACAAGGTTGCCAGCGTCGTCATAGGCCCTTGTCCATTGCCCGCCCTCGGCATCGCTGATCTTGATCAGTTGGTCGAGATCGTCGTAGGCGAAGTGGACCACCGTGTCATCGGTGCGAATGTGTTCGAGAAGATTGCTTCGTTCATCATAGCTGTAGCGATCCGAGCGCCCATCGGCACGGACGTGGCGGATCACGTTTTTTGCGCTATCGCGGAAGAACCAGTCAGAACGATCGTCGGCGTGCCGAATACGGTAGGTGTAACCCAGACTGTCAAAGTAATGCCAGGTCTCATGACCGAGCGCATCCGTGACGTACACCAGTCGAATGTTTTCATCCCATTCCAGACGGGTATCGAAACTGCCGTCATCCGCCCACTCACGAACTGCCTTGGCGTCTGCACCATGACCCAGCCATTGCAGGTTCATGCCGCGCCCGGTGCGATCGGTGTAACGGGTGATCAGGTGATGCTGGTACTGATAACGCCATGCAGCACCGTTTTCATCCTGTGCCTGAACCAGATCGCCCGCCGAATCGTAAACATAGGAACAAAGCTGACGCAGAGGCTCACCGTCACGGATCTCCCAGAGCCCGGTCAAGCGCCCTTGTCCATCAATCATCGTGCCGAGGTGCAGATGCACCTTGCCCGGATCCCCCTCGTACGTAATCAGGTCGGACAGTACTGTCCGGTCACCGTAGCGATGCTCGTAATGCAGCATGATGCCGGCGCCGCTGCGCAACTCCACACCGACCAGCAGAAACTGCTGGCCACGACGGACATAGGTTTCCTTGCGTTCGAAACCACGGCAGAGCAACAGCTTGTCGTCACTAACGCGGACAACCGTGAGGTTTTCGATCGCGTCGTAATGGAACAGGTCAACTTTGGGCAGCGGATAGTCATGGCTGCGGCCATCCGCATCATGGAACTGCAAGGCACCGTCAACGAGGTCGAATCGTGTGGTGAACGAAGTGATCCATCGTGCACCCAAATCGCCTTGGTCATAGGTATCCAGATCCGAGCTGTAAATACGCGTCCACTCGATCGGGAACGGGCCGGTCAAATTGAAATCCGTGTGAGCAATGCTTTCGGAGCCCACTGCAAAGCTGATGCTGTCGCAGGTACCCGGGCAGGTACCGTTTTTTTCAGCATTGGGTTTCTTCTTCGCCGGGACTTCCGTTTTCCTGACTTCGGTTCTGCCCTCACCTGCCCTGTGTTTGGCCTGGCTCGTTCCGCCGACTTTCACGTGACCGGCGACACCACGCCTGTTACGCAGATTCCAGGCCTCGACAGCCTTTGTCAGTACGATCAGCAGCGCGCCGATGGAAAACGGCATGTTCGGATTACTGAGCTTTTTCAGTTGAGCCTTTAGCTCCGGCCCCATGGCAACCAGTATCTTGGTTTGATCGTGAACGAGCTTCTTGGCTTCCCGAGGCAACAGATGCTTTGCAGCGCTATTGACTACGCCCTTTCCCGCGGCCTTATAGACATCGAAGGCTGCGTCAAAAATATTGCTGATGGCCTTGCCGGGATCGTGCAGGAGTTGCCCCCCCACACCGTCCATTTTTTTCCCTGCTCGCTTGAGGTCAGCACCGGCATCAAGTTCAGCATCGACAACAGCGTTCAATCCCGTGGCAATCTGCTTGAGGAACTCTTCACCCTTTTGCCCGGCTTTATCCAGCAGATCAGGCAAGGCAGATTGGGCGGTCTTAACGAAGTGATCAATCTCGCCAACAATCGTTGCGTTCAAGTGACCGGCAATCACGTTGATCAACGCGTCGCCCAAAAGCGCCTTGCCAGCCACCTTCATTTCCTGCCGAACCAGGTAAAGCGTCGGTCGAAGGCTCATGCGTGCGGCAGCCATATTCGCAGGGACAGGTATTACACCGATAAGGTCGATGCCCAGGCTGACCCAATCCAGCGGATCGCGCTTTTCACTTCGAGATAAAACGGCAATGTCATTCAAGACATCGACCAACGCCATGATGTTGCCAACTACCGGCAGGGCTCCGGCGACATATTTGATTCGCTCGAGGGTGACGTAACCGCCACTGACTTCCTGCAGCCATGCATCGAACTTGGCAGCATCGCGTCCGACATCCGCTACTTGAATCTGATTCAGTGGCACGACAGCAACTTGAGACTCTCGGCTTTGTGTTGCGCTTGCGGTAGTCATGACAGCATCTCACTTGCAATCAGCCCAGGGGTTTTAAGCGAGGATTTCGGTAGCGCGGGTGCTGGCAGACTCGGCAACTTGCCCGCCTTGCTCGCCGCCCCGAGCAGCCCGGAAGCACTCGGCATCGCCGCACTCGCCAGTTTCGGCAGCCCCGCCGCTCCGCCCTGCACGGCGCCTTTCACCTGCTGCGCTGTTTGTATCGCGCCTTGTGCGGTCTGCATCGCGCCCATCCCTGTCTGTGCCAATTCCTTGCCCTTCTCCAACAGATCCCAGTTCTTGCTCGGCAGCGCCTGCGCCACCATGGCCTGCACCTGACTCGGCACGTCTTCGGCACCCGGCGGATTCAACGGCCATTCCGGTTTGCCGATGTAGCTGCCTTCACTCCAGGTATCCGCCGGATCCTTGCCGAACAGCACGCGCGCCGGCCCCGGTGCCGCGCCGGCGACGCTGGCGAAACCCTTGCCGTCGAGCTTGCCTTTGATGCTTTTACCCAGCGCATCGATGACTTCGTAATCGCCTTCCTTGATGCCTTGGCGCCCGGCGTACTGGTTGAACAATTCGAGATTGCCCTTGCCCGGTTTCGGCGGTTCCGGGAACACGCCGGCCAGGGATTTCGCCCCGGTGTAGGCGAAGTTCGCCGCGTGGGCGGTGTACGGGCCGCTGGTGGCGTGGGTGATGCCGCCGGCGTTGTAGGTCGTGGCGCTGCCGCCGCCCTGGATCACCAGTTCGGTCTTGGCGGTGATGGTGATGCGGTCGGCGTTGGCGGTGATGTTGAGTTTGGCCAGCAG